>CAWDLY010000023.1:0-255242 GCA_963803315.1 uncultured Verrucomicrobiae bacterium
ATGGGAAAATTGCGGTTCCGGCCCCGAATAACACGCGTGATAAAGGAAATTCAGGTCGAACAAGTGCCGCTGGCCCCAATGCGCGTGGCGGCGGGAGTCACGGTTTAGCCGTGGCAAACCGGTTGCCCTGATAAAGCGGTGTTTTTTCCTTGACGCAAAAATCGTCTGGCCTCAGAAAAGTCGCTCTTATCCATGGGCTTCCGGAAATGTTTCAGAACGGGGTGGGGATTCGCCGTGCTTTGTTTGGCGGCCACCATTTTATTTGCGCCCGCGGCTCGATCGCAAACGGCCGATCAAAGCCAGAACCGCGTGGACATCGCGCGCAGTCAGCCATCTCCTAATTTCGGTCCCACTTCCATGGGGGTTGACTCTCAGGGCTATGCCGTGGCGAGTCCGAATGATAGAGATCTTGGCGAACAGCAAATCTTGAGGCAGAAGGAGGAATACCTGCCGTTTACGCTCTCGGTTGCGACGTCGGTTTATTACACCTCAAACGTCGCGCTCACGCGAAATGGCGAAGAGGATGATGTTTTGTTCTCGCCCGGGGTAACGTTCATCTATCAGCCCCAGATCACCCGAACGCTTTTCGGGGAAGCGGGGGTAATACAGCAGTTTTTTGTTTACGATCGGTTTTCGGAACTGAATTTTACCAGCTTTGATGCGTTTGTCGGTCTGGCCTGCTACCTGCCGCAATTTCACAATCTCTCGTTGCGCGCGCGTTACGATTACAATCGGCTTACCGACACCGATTTCGACGAGTTCTTTTTCAATCATTCCATCATTCTGAGCGTGTCGATGCCTTTCCGAATCGATCGCGCGCAGCAATTGGCGATTGGAACTGATCTTGAGTTTAGCCTCGGGGGCGAGCCGGATGCGCCGCGCCGGAACGACTATTCATTCTATGTCGGCTACTCCGTGAACGTGAGCCGCACCGTTTCCATCGACGCATCGGCGCGGCTGGCGGTGCGCGATTATCACGTCGGCAGTCGCACTGATGTCAGTGAAATTCTGGGATTGAGCGCGAACTATCGGCCGAACCACTGGATAACCCTGAGCATTCTGACTTCGTTCGCCTGGAATCAATCGAACCAAGACGCCTTTGAATACGGTGTTGCAAATGTCGGTGGCGGTGCGGCTTTAACCATCCAATTCTGATTTTTATGTGTTTGTTCCCCCTGGGCAAAAAGGGAGGGGAAGGGCGAGTTCTCCTCGGTATCCTTCTGTTTTTCGCCGCCGGCCTGCACGCCGCGGAGTTGAATGAAGCGCGCGTCACCCAAGTAGTAAACGACGTCAAGATCTTGCCCGAACAAAGCGCGCCGCGCCCAGCGATCGTTAGCGATGCGGTGCGCGACAAGACCGCCGTGCGAACGGGGACGCAATCGCGGAGCGAATTAACGTTTAACGATCAATCGATCACCCGCCTGGGCGCGAATACCATCTTCAGCTTCGACAAAGGGACGCGCGTGATGAACCTGGGCGAGGGGGCGATCCTTTTCCAGGTGCCGAAAGGCTCCGGCGGCGCCATCATTAAAACAGCAGCGGTGACGGCGGCGATTACCGGCACGACTGGCATTGGGGAGTTCCACGCTGGCACCGGGGCGCATCCAAAACCAATCGTGAAATGGTTTTGCCTGGAGGGAACGATTCACGTTTCCCTGACCAACGGGAGCGGGCAGAAAGTCGTGCTGAAAGCGGGGCAAATGATTGCCAGCGACGGAACTAAACTACCGCAGCCAGCATCGTTTAACATCGCAGCTCTCAAGCGAACTTCGCTCTTTTTCGTGGGATTCAAGACGCCGCTGCCGAGTCTGAATCTCATTGCCGTGGCGGAGAACAATCAGATCGACCTGCAGGCTGCGAATCAGGCGGTGCAGAACGGAGCATCCACCGTTACTCAGGACGCAATGAACATTGTGGACAACGTGGACCAAGGGATGAGCGCACAAGAAGCGGCGCAAGGTGGCTCACCGACACCGAGTGCGACACCGACACCGACGGCAACGGTGAGTCCGACCGTGACACCGACACCTACAGCGACAGTGAGTCCGAGTGTGACACCGACACCTACGGCAACAGTGAGCCCGAGCGCGACACCGACGCCTACGGCGACAGTTAGCCCAAGTGCAACGCCGACGCCCACGGCGACAGTAAGTCCAAGTGCAACGCCGACGCCCACTGCGACAGTAAGTCCAAGCGCGACACCAACACCTACTGCCACAGTGAGCCCTACCGTAACGCCAACGCCAACAGTGACGCCGACTCCCAGCCCGGGAAGCGCGACTGCGACTTACAACAACGCTTCTAACGGCAACTGGAGTAATCCCGCGGTTTGGACTCCTAATGTGGTACCGAACAACGGAAACAACGGCGACACTTACGACGCCGTGATCTCAGGCGGGACTCTCACTCAAGACATAACCGACGGCGTAATAATTCAACAGCTGTTTATGAGCGGAGGCACGCTCGTGCTGAGCAATCCACTCACCTTGAATTCCGGTCTGCAATTTACGGGCGGTGCCATTCAAAGTGGAACCTTGTTCATGGCAGGTCCGAGCAGACAGGCCGTAGCCATGAGTGTCAGCAATACGCTGTTCAACAACAGCGGTTACTACGACCTTGCTCTCGCAAGCGGGAATGCTTTCAGCGGCGGTGGTTCTACTTTCAACAATACTGGCACAGTCGCCAAGAGCACTGGAACAGGAGCGGTCAGCTTCAATATTTCGTTGAATAATACCGGGACGCTCTTAGTGCAAAATGGAACCCTGCGCCTGACGCCGGGTGGAACAATCGGCGGAATTCTTTCTGCTTCTACCGGGACGGTGCTCGAATTGGCCACCAGCTACACGATCGCCAATGGCACCGAGTTGTCTGGAGATGGCATCCTCCAACTGGATGACAATACGAACGATACGTTGGTCGGGACGCTGACCAATAACGGCACGCTTACTTTCGCCAACAACGGCAACGGAATTAGCCTGCATTTGAGTGGAAGCGTTACGCTCGCGGGTAACGGCCTCATCAGTCTGAACAATCGGAGCAACAACTTCATCTTCGCGAACAGTGCGGGCGACCGGCTGACGATCGGGCACGGGCAAACGATCCAGGGAAGCGGGAACCTGGGCAACGGTCAAACCACTTTTGCGAATAGCGGCACAATCATCGCCACTCAAAGCACGCCGCTCATCATCCAACCCGGCGGCGGCACTCTTGACTTCACCAATAACATGGACGGCGTCTTGCGGGCCAACGGCGGGACGCTGCAACTTTCCGGAGCGAACGGTGGCATCTTCGTCAACAACGGCGTGATCGAGGCGTTGAACGGTTCACAGGTGCAGTTGGTCAGCAACGCGAGTGTAATGGGAGGCACGTTTGCTACCTCGGGTGCCTCGATTCACAGCCGGGGCTCCAGCCTAACGAATGTGACCAACACTGGGGACTTTGTGCTCGATGATAACACCACTACGACACTGGTCGGGACGTTGACCAACAACGGCACGCTGAGCTTTGCCAACAATGGCAATGGTGTGGACCTGCGTTTGAGTGGGAACGTCAACCTGGCGGGGACCGGACTGATCAGCCTGAACAACCGGAGCAACAACCGGCTACTGGCCAACGTAGCGGGTAACAGGCTAACGATCGGGAGCGGGCAGATGATTCAAGGCAGTGGTAATCTTGGGGTTGGTGTCACCACTTTCACCAATAGCGGAACCATCATCGCCAATCAGGCGACTGCCCTGATTGTACAACCTGGTGGCGGGAGTGCCAATTTCATCAACAACGCGGGCGGCATCCTGCGCGCCGACGGGGGAACCTTGCAGCTTTCCGGAGCGAGCGGCGGCATCTTCACTAATAACGGCGTGATCGAAGCATTGAATGGTTCGCAAGTGCAACTGGTTAGTAACGCGAGCGTAGTGGGAGGAACCCTTGCCAGCACGGGCAGCTCGATCCACAGCCTGGGATCGAGCCTAACGAACGTGACGAATAGTGGAGACCTCGTCCTCAATGACAACACCACGACAACGTTGGTCGGGACACTGACCAATAATGGCACGCTGACTTTTGCCAATAACGGCAACGGAGTGGATCTGCGCCTGTCCGGTCCGGTGACTCTCAACGGTAATGGGACAGTGACCTTGAATAATCGGAGCAACAACCGGCTCTTCGCAAATACAGCTGGCGACCGGCTCACCATTGGCGCTAATCAGACGATCCAAGGCAGTGGCAATCTCGGCAATGGACAGACCACCTTTACCAACAATGGCAAAGTCATCGCCAACCAGGCGACTACTTTGATTATTCAGCCCGGTGGGGGGAACGATTTCACCAACACAGGGAGCGGAATCCTGGAGGCCTCGGCTGGCGGCACATTGCAACTGAACGGAGCCGGCGGGGCGACCTTTATCAACAACAACATCGTGCGCGCGCTCGACGGCTCCTTCGTCGACATCGCTAACGGCGCCACCGTGACGGGAACCGGCATTTATAGCACGGCTGGGACCGGCCTTATAAGAGTGATCAATTCCACGCTAAGCAACCTGATCTTCACTGGCAGCTTGAGTCTGGCGGACAATACTAATGACACGCTGATTGGTACGTTGACGAACAACGGGACGCTGAGCTTTGCCAACAACGGCAACGGAATCAATCTGCGTCTGAGCGGAAACGTCACACTCGCTGGCACGGGCCTCATCAGTCTGAACAATCGGAGTAACAATCTTATTTTCGCGAACACCGCAGGCAACCGGCTCACGATTGGCAGCGGACAAACCATTCAAGGCAGCGGGAATCTGGGCAATGGGCAAACCACCTTCACGAACAGCGGCACGATCATCGCCAATCAAGCGACAGCGCTCATTATCCAGCCCGGTGGTGGCACGGCGGATTTCATTAACAACGCGGGCGGCATCCTGCGTGCAGACGGTGGGACCTTGCAACTTTCCGGGGCGAACGGTGGCATCTTTACCAACAACGGCGTGATCGAAGCGTTGAATGGTTCGCAAGTGCAACTGATTAGTAACGCGAGCGTAGTGGGAGGAACCCTTGCCAGCACCGGTAGCTCGATCCACAGCCTGGGATCAAGCCTAACGAACGTGACTAATAATGGGGACCTCGTTCTCAATGACAATACAAATACGACCTTAATCGGAACACTGACTAATAACGGCACGCTGACTTTTTCCAATAACGGCAACGGAATTAACCTGCGCCTGGCAGGCTCGGTCACGTTCAACGGAAACGGAACGGTGACCTTGAACAACCGGAGCAACAACATGCTCTTTGCAAATACCGCTGGCGACCGGCTCACCATCGGGGCAAATCAGACGATCCAAGGCAGCGGCAATCTGGGCAACGGCCAGACGACTTTCACGAACAACGGGACGGTCATCGCCAACCAAGCGACTGCGTTAATCATTCAGCCAGGCGCAGGCGACGATTTCACCAACACAGGGAGCGGAATCCTGGAGGCCTCGGCTGGCGGCACATTGCAACTGAACGGAGCCGGCGGGGCGACCTTTATCAACAACAACATCGTGCGCGCGCTCGACGGCTCCTTCGTCGACATCGCCAACGGCGCCACCGTGACGGGAACCGGCATTTATAGCACGGCTGGGACCGGCCTTATAAGAGTGATCAATTCCACGCTAAGCAACCTGATCTTCACTGGCAGCTTGAGTCTGGCGGACAATACTAATGACACGCTGGTAGGAACGTTGACGAACAACGGGACGCTTAGTTTTGCCAACAACGGCAACGGAATTAGTCTGCGCCTGAGTGGGAACGTGACACTCGCTGGCACCGGCCTCATCAGTCTGAACAATCGGAGTAACAATTTTATTTTCGCGAACACCGCGGGCAACCGGCTCACGATTGGCAGCGGACAAACCATTCAAGGCAGCGGGAATCTGGGCAATGGGCAAACCACCTTCACGAACAGCGGCACGATCATCGCCAATCAAGCGACCGCGCTCATTATCCAGCCGGGTGGGGGCACGGCGGACTTTATCAACAACGCAGGCGGCATCCTGCGCGCCGACGGTGGGACCTTGCAGCTTTCCGGGGCGAACGGCGGCATCTTCACCAACAACGGCGTGATCGAAGCGTTGAATGGTTCGCAAGTGCAACTGATTAGTAACGCGAGCGTAGTGGGAGGAACCCTTGCCAGCACCGGTAGCTCGATTCACAGCCTGGGTTCGAGCCTAACGAACGTGACTAATAATGGGGACTTCGTTCTCAATGACAACACCGCGACAACGTTGGTCGGGACACTGACCAATAATGGCACCCTGACTTTTGCCAATAACGGCAACGGAGTGGATCTGCGCCTGTCCGGTCCGGTCACTCTCAACGGTAATGGGACAGTGACCTTGAATAACCGGAGCAACAACCGGCTCCTTGCGAACAATGCCGGAGACCGGCTTACGATCGGAGCCAATCAGACCATTCAAGGCAGTGGTAACCTTGGGGTTGGGGTAACCACTTTCACTAATAACGGCACGATTGTAGCCAATCAAGCGACCGACTTGATCATTCAGCCGGGCGGTGGCAGCGCCGATTTCACAAACAACGGCACGCTCCGCGCCGATAACGCCGTCCTGCAACTCACGGGCGGCACGTTCAATAACACTGGGACCATTGCCGCAATCAATAACGGAACGCTCCGCTTCAATGCCACAGTCAATTCTTCCGGAACAGTGAACGTCGGAAGCGCCAATCTTACTGCGACCGGAACCTACACACAGGCAGCTGGGAGCTTCCTCCTTGCGGGTGGCAGCGTCCAATCGAACAACGCGCTTAACTTCAATGGCGGCCTTGTCGACGCGCGCGGCACAATTAACGCCGCGATCATGAACAACGCCACGTTGCGGCCTGCGCTCGGCGGAACTTTGCAAATCAATGGCAATCTTACTTTGCTCAGCTCCTCGCAGTTTGTCTTTCAACTCGGCGGCGCGATGGCAGGCCAGTTCGGTTTCGTGAATGTGAATGGCCAGGTCTCGTTAGGCGGGCAGCTTGTGCTCACGTTTGTTAACGGTTTCCAGGCTCAGTCTGGCGATCAGTTCACGCTCCTGACTTCGAGCAGCGCATTCATCGGCGCTTTTACCAACATTGCGTCCGGCAGTCGACTTACTACGAGCGACGGCTCCGGCTCATTTCTCATTACTTACAGCGGGAATAACCTGGTTCTGTCGAACTTCATGGCTTCCGGCATGGCTGCTACTTCGAACTGGACAGGCGGTACCGGCAACTGGAGCGATCCGATGCACTGGAGCCCAACTATCGTGCCAAACAATGGGAATAACGGCGATACCTTTAATGTAGTTTTTGGTAGCGGTTCGCTCACACAAGACATCGCATCCGGCGTTATCATCCAGCAATTACAGATGAGCGGCGGGACGTTGTCGCTGAGCAATCCGCTTACGCTCAATGCTGGGCTCCAATTCAGTGGCGGAACCATCAATGGGAGCGTGCTCAATACAGCCGGCACGCAGTACGCAGAGCGCCCTCATGAATGTGAGCGGCCTCAATATTAACAACTCAGGCACGTATAATCTCACACTTAGCAGTGGCAATGTGTTTAGCGGAAGCGCGACCTTCAATAATTCCGGTGCGCTATCCAAAGCCACTGGGAGCGGCACGGATGTTTTCAACGTCGAGCTAAACAACAGCGGAACCGTATCAGTGCAAAACGGAACGCTGCGTCTCACTGGAGGAGGAATGAGTTCTGGTGTCTTCTCAGCATCGTCCGGCGCGATGCTGGTGCTTGGCAGCGGCTATAACTTCACAGATGGCGCTATTTTCTCGGGTCTCGGCACCGTCCAGCTTGATAATGGGAGCCAAACCACCCTCGCCGGGACGATAATCAACAACGGCAGCATCGCCTTCGCTGGAGTGGGAGGAGCGACCTATCTGTATCTAAGCGGGAATGTAACGTTGGCTGGAAGCGGGACAATCAGTTTCGACAACTCGGGCAACGATTACATCACAACAATCAATGGAGGAGACACACTCACGATTGGAGCGAACCAGACGATTCAAGGAGGCGGTTACCTCGGTCTCGGTTCGACGAACATCGTTAACAACGGAACGCTTATCGCCAATCAATCAACGCCGTTGATCGTAGACGGTGGGACCTTTACGAACAATGGTGAGCTACAGGAAGTCGGTAGCAGCGAGCTTCAGCTTTTGGGCGTGAACGTCATGGGAGGAACGCTTGCTTCAGTTGGGAACCACATTCATCCGATCTCATCGACCTTCAGTAACGTTACGAATAACGGCGGGCTTATTCTAAGCAACGGGACACAGAATACACTCGTCGGGACGATGACCAACAACGGCAACATCGCCTTCGCTGGAGTGGGAGGAGCGACCTATCTGTATCTAAGCGGGAATGTGACGTTGGCTGGAAGCGGGACAATCAGTTTCGACAACTCGGGCAACGATTACATCACAACAATCAATGGAGGAGACACACTCACGATTGGAGCGAACCAGACGATTCAAGGAGGCGGTTACCTCGGTCTCGGTTCGACGAACATCGTTAACAACGGAACGCTTATCGCCAATCAATCAACGCCGTTGATCGTAGACGGTGGGACCTTTACGAACAATGGTGAGCTACAGGAAGTCGGTAGCAGCGAGCTTCAGCTTTTGGGCGTGAACGTCATGGGAGGAACGCTTGCTTCAGTTGGGAACCACATTCATCCGATCTCATCGACCTTCAGTGGCGTTACGAATAACGGCGGGCTTATTCTAAGCAACGGGACACAGAATACACTCGTCGGGACGATGACCAACAACGGCAACATCGCCTTCGCTGGAGTGGGAGGAGCGACCTATCTGTATCTAAGCGGGAATGTGACGTTGGCTGGAAGCGGGACAATCAGTTTCGACAACTCGGGCAACGATTACATCACAACAATCAATGGAGGAGACACACTTACGATTGGAGCGAACCAGACGATTCAAGGAGGCGGCAACCTTGGCACCGGTTCGACGAATTTCGTTAACAACGGGACACTGATCGCCAATCAATCCAATCCGCTGACAATTAGCGGAGGCACCTTCTCCAACAGCGGGGAGCTGCAAGAGCTAGGCAATAGCCAGCTTCAATTTTCGGGTGTTAATTTTATGGGAGGAACACTCGCTTCAGTTGGGAACCACATTCATCCGATCTCATCGACCTTCAGTGGCGTTACGAATAACGGCGGGCTTATTCTAAGCAACGGGACACAGAATACACTCGTCGGGACGATGACCAACAACGGCAACATCGCCTTCGCTGGAGTGGGAGGAGCGACCTATCTGTATCTAAGCGGGAATGTGACGTTGGCTGGAAGCGGGACAATCAGTTTCGACAACTCGGGCAACGATTACATCACAACAATCAATGGAGGAGACACACTTACGATTGGAGCGAACCAGACGATTCAAGGAGGCGGCAACCTTGGCACCGGTTCGACGAATTTCGTTAACAACGGGACCATTACGGCCAACAACGCAGTGCCACTTACAATTGATTCGGGTACCAGCGGTTTAACTAACAACGGCACGATAAGTTCAACTGGGGGTGGCGTTCTCGCATTCAACGGTAACGTAAATTCTTCCGGCGCGATTAATGTTGGTACCGGTGCTCATGACAATCGGCGGAAATTACACGCAGACCGGCGGCAATTTTCTTCTCGCCGGCGGAACGGTCGCAATCGAGCAACGCACTGAATTTCCAGGGCGGACTCATCGAGGCCCGTGGCAGCGATCAACGCTGCCATCATGAACAACGCGATGCTGCGGCCGGCGCTTGGTGGTAGCGGGCTGAATGTCACGGGCAATGTTTCGCTTCTCAGTTCGTCGAATCTCGTTTTCCAACTGGGCGGCACTGACGCCAGGGAGTCAGTACGGGCTTTATCAACGTCAACGGCACAGTCGGTCTTGGCGGCAATCTCGTCCTTTCACTTGTCAATAGCTTCGCAGCCCCAGAATAGTCAGATGTTTCATGTCCTTACTTCGACTGCGCCACTAACTGGCGCGTTTGCCAACGTCGCTTCCGGCAATGCGCTCGCCACTTCCGACGGCTCGGGTGCTTTCATGGTCGATTACAGTGGATCCGAAATTGTTCTTTCCGACTTCATGTCCATGATGGGGCCTCAGGGACTCAACTTCGCGGGTGCCAATTCCGCTACCGGTAATGGTGGTAACGGAGGCGTGTTTAGACTAACGACACCTTCCATCAATCTCGGACCTGGCAGCGGACAGGTTCGCGGTGCTCATTTCAATGGCGGTAATGCGACGCCGGGCTCTTCTTTCCTCGGCGGCGATGGCGGCACTTTCGCGGTTACGGCTACGACCGGCGATGTTGTGGTCGGCTCGGATATCGAAGCTTCGAGCGGTGCCAGCGGCAGCGACGTAGTGGCAGGCAAAGGCGGATCGGTTTCGCTCACGGCCAATCGTGGCGCGGTGACGGTTAATAAACGCATTCAAGTTTCTGACAAGGCAACTAACCGACGCAGCTCGGCAGGTGGAAACATCACGTTAAAGAGCGGAAAGACATCAGGTGTAGCAATCAACATTAGCAATAGCGGTCAGTTATTGGCGTTGCTCGACGCTGCCTCGCCGGGTCCGGGCGGTAAGATTGTGATTCAAGCCAAGGCTGTGAGTGGTGACAGCCAAGTGAACGTGAGTGGGAAACTGGAAGCCGATAAAGGTCTGATCGATATTCGTCACTCGAGCGATCGCGGCCAGATTAACCTAACGAATGCAGACCTGCGCGCGGACACGATCAAGGTGGCGGCGCTTGGAAACAATGGGAGACTTCAAATCGGTGGCGGAACCATTTCGGCGGATACGATTCTCCAACTTTACGCGCCGATCGGTAATGGTCAGGTTGTCTTTATTGCGAACGCAACTTTGAGCGGCGCAGGATCGAAATACATCGCGGGCGATAGCGTCACGATCAACAATGGCGTGATTGTGAACGTGACGGGGCCGGCGGCGTCGGTCTACGTCAACAGCACAAACGGGCCAGCGCATATTCCAAAGGCGAATTATACCGGCTTCGGCGGCAACAGCAGCACGACCGGGACTTTCAGCGGGAGCGGTGCGAACGCGCCCCAGCCCTTGAGCAGGGCCCCCTCGATCGGCACTCCGCCGGGCGGCTGATTTTTTCGCATGGCACACCCGGCCAGCCCCGATTTTCGAGCGTATTTAGGCTTGACCGGAAAATGCCTTGCCATCCACAATCGCCCCCGGCTCGAGACCTCCTCCGGCCTGCTTGTTCGGTGAGGAGGACGGGAGAAACGAACAACATTTCAAAACGGATGAAGATTAACAGGGGAAGGCGGTTTCTATTTTGGCTTACGTCGGTTTTTGTGCTGCTGGGTTTTGCACAGACCGATGCCGCGCCACTCAATGGCGCGCGCATGACTTATGTGGCGAAAGATGTTCGATCGGGCGCCGGAAAAGAGCGTCGGATTTCCGCTGGCGACATTGTGAGCGCCGGCACGACCATTAACAATGGTGCTGACGCACGAAGTGAATTGACTTTCGGTAATCGAACCGTGGCGCGTCTCGGCGCGAACACCATTCTCGATTTGGAGCGTGAACCTGGCGAGATGAAGCTTGGCGAGGGCGGCATGCTGTTTGACATACCGAAAGGGTCGAGGGCGAAGATCACCACTGCTTCTCTAGTCATCATCAGCAAACGCGCGTGCGGACTGCTGGAACGGAATGGGGATGCCTACATCAAGTTGCTGCTTCTCGAGGGTGAGGCTCGCGTCGCTTTAAACCATCATCTCGGCGAATCGATCGTGCTGAAGCCAGGACAAATTTTGATTACGAGCCCCAAGGCGTCGTCTCTTCCGGAAGCGGCCTATTTTGATATTGCGCGGGCGGTGAGGACGTGCCGGCTCATCAGCGATTTTCCGCCGCTTGGTAATGAGGATTCAATTGCACGCGCCGCCAGCAAGCAAACCGCCTAACGAGTAGCGGCGATTATATTCCTTCGAATCTCGTCATCTTTGGCCGCGGCACACTCGTTAACCTGGTTCCGCCGCAGCCGCCAGACAATGTCGTCCAAAAGCACGCTTCCAAAAAACCCGCAAATTGAGCATGAAAAGATTAATCGCAAACCTCGCATCGGTTCTCATTTGTTTGCTCGGCGCTCCCATTGCGTCGCACGCTGCGCCCCTGAGAGAGTGCCGTGTTACGCAAGTTGTCAGTGACGTGAAGTTATTGCCGGAACAAGCGGCGCCGCGTCCCGCTACAAGTGAACGATCGAGTGCGCACCGGGACCGCGGTGCGCACCGGGACCCGATCGCGCAGTGAACTGACTTTTACCGATGAAACCATTACGCGTCTCGGTGCGAACACGATTTTCAGTTTCAAAGGAGAACCCGCCCCGCCAGCGGAGGGACCGGAAAATATCCCTACCCGAGTGTCCCTGGCTCGTGGAGCGCAGTCCAGCGATGGGCAAGCGAGTAATGAACCTGGTTGAGGGAGCCATGTTCTTTCAGGTGCCCAAAGGCACCGGCGGCGCGACTATCAAGACCGCTGCAGTCACTGCAGCCATTACCGGAACTACCGGAATCGGTGAATATCATGCCGGCACCGCCAGCCATCCAAAACCGATCATCAAATGGTTCTGTTTTGAAGGTCACATCGTCCTCACATTGAACAACGGCAGCGGCCAGACGACCGAACTGTCGGCCGGGCAAATGGTCGTGTCCGATGGCACCACTCTTCCGCGCCCAATGTATTTTGATATCGAGCAGCGATGATCCGCAGCTTCGCCGTTCTTCGACCCTCCGCCAGCCAATATGGGATTCGATCCAGGCGGAAATTGAAAGTCAGCTCGAAGAGAGAATTGCCGGCAGCTTCATCGATACGAACACCTATGCGTCCCTCGACAACTCAAAGCTTGTCAACGAGGTGGATCAGGGAATGGCGGCGCAATTGTTGCCATCGGCAGGATCGCCCTCGAGCCCCACGCCTTCGACGCCAACGCCGACTCCTTCGACCCCGACGCCTACGCCTTCTACACCAACACCAACTCCTTCGACCCCAACGCCTACTCCTTCTACGCCGACGCCAACGCCTTCCACCCCCACGCCGACGCCTTCCACACCAACACCCACTCCGGGCAAGTTCGGAACACTGGCCGTAATCACTTCCCCCGATCCGTTCGTGATCGATGGGCAGACCGTCATTAACACTGATCCAACGATTACAAAAACTGTTACCAGTTTCGGCAAACTCTACCGCACGCCTGAAGAGGATGGCAGCCGAACGGCGTGGATGTTTGGATCAACCTCTGCGTTCGATAACGCTAGCGGATTCGATGATGGGCCAGACGCGCAATTCCTCAACAACATCGCGGGCTTTAAATTCCAGAACCTGGTGTTGGATAGCGATCCGACGGTTACGACATCAGGCGGCATGACCAATCTCGCATTGGTTGCGTAAATGGAATCGGGACCAACGGAGCAGGCGGCACATTCACGTTCAGCGGAATCGACACGCTACTTCTCGCTACGCAGAATGGCTCCATCGATCTGCAAGCTGGCTACACATTCAACGGTCCTGGCCGAATGTATATCTATGCGCGCGGTTCCGGTTCAAACCTCACGATCGATTCCAACATCTCCACGGCGAACGATCTGCGGTTGTCAGCTCAGGGTAGCGTCAATGTTACCGGGCACGATCGACACGGCAAATTTCAGTTCGACAGTGGCGGCGATTTATGTAAACGCCAATGGCATGGTCACCGCCGGCGGCGTCTGATTGTCACTTCGCAAAACGGTGATATCGATATCAACAGCGGCGCATTTCACGCCGGAAGCGACAGCGTCTCGCTTTCTCTCACGGCCGGAAACGCCGTTAACATCACGATGGGTTCGGATCTCTCCATCTTTGAATCGGCTGCGTCGATTTCGGTTTCTGGCAGCGAGATCAATCTCATCGGCGACGATCTTGTAACCTTGAACCTGAAAGTCACTTCCCCGGCCATGTTCACCGCTGGAGATGGCGGGATCAATGCGCCGAACGTTAATTTCGTGACGACGGGCGATCTTAAATTGCGATCGGATGGCGACATCGACATCTACGGCGCCGACATCCCCGGCGAAGAGCGGCTCAGGCTTCCGGATTGATCGATGCCGGTGGAAGCTTCCATTCCGTCGGAAATGTGACAACCGGTGAGCTGAGAGCCGGTGGCGACATCATCGTTGACGAGGGAAATGTACTTGTTGGTAACTCACGGCCGGGACCACATTTGAAGACACGGTGGCGGTGGCGAGGAGATATTACAGCTATCTGGAGCTGTAAATGCCGCCGGCGACTATCATCGCGAACAATATTCAAGCCGACACGATCAACACCGGAGGAGCTGTTTACGCCGAGAATGTGAACGCTAACGGCGATATCGTAGTTGGTACCGATCCTGGCGACGAAGAAAACCCCAACTTTGACCGCGATATCATCGCGAGGAGCGTCACTACTAATGGGACTGTTAACGCCTACGGCGTGGCGGTAGCAACGGTTTCCACACCGCACACTGTTCTGACAGTCGGGGACGACGGTATTTTCCCTTACGTCGATCCTGATGTCGGTGCGGACCTGCAACACACCATCACCGCTGATTCGGTTGTTTCCTCGGGTGGGATGTTCTTTCTCAGCGCTTTTTACGGAGGCGTTAATGGTCTCTCGCACGGCGGACTATTGACAATCAATGCACGCACCATCCTCTTTGATGACGGGAGCAATGGCATTGGGTTCACAGATTTCGACGGTGCAAATGTAGGTGATTTTGGCGGAGCAGTGTCGGAGGCGGGTGATGGTGGGATCCTTACTGTTCTTACGACGGGTGATATCACTGCAACCGCCGATTCGATCATAATCGCCAGGACGGGACTTACCCCTCCAGATCTCCCGTTTGGCGGCGTTGGTGGCACTGTCACTCTCGATTCTTCGGGTGGAACAGTTTCGGTTGATGGGCTCATCCGAGTTTCCCAGGCCACATCGTTCGAGTCTCACGGCGATCCCCAACGCCGGAGTGCTAGCGGTGGGCACATCATCCTGCACAGTGGCCTAACGAGTGGTCAGGCGATTTCCATTTTGGAGGATGCGAGTCTGGAGGCCTTGTTCCACGACGATGCGCCCGGAGAGCCTGGGAGCATTAGCGCCATTAGCGAAGGCGGCGACATCACTGTCAAAGGTAACGTCGAAGCCGAGCGCGGAACGATCACGATCTCAAATGCCGGGAACGGTGTCGTTGCTCCGCCGAGACCAAACGGAGGATCGCAGTCTCTCATTTCTCTCGACGGCGCCACGATCATTGCCGATACCCTTAACGTCTTGTCGATCGGTGTCTTGGAAATTGGACTCCAGAATGTCGTCGCGCTCGATGCCGTAACGATGTCATTACACGCGGATAATGATTTCAATTTGGGAAATCTTATCAATCTTGCGACAGCAAGAGAGACTCTCCGGCGACGTGACGCTGAGTGCCGGTAACGACATCAACTTTGATAATCTCGATATCGAGCGGACCAATGGTGGTATTTCGTCCGGGTTCAACTATTTGGTCGCGGCAGGGGGTAACATTACGGGAAATACCACGCTCCGACTGTTGGTCGATCACGTCGGTTCCAGTCTCAGTGATATGGTGCCAATATCGCGGTAAATGCAGGCCAAACTCTGGCCGTAGGAGCGCTGAATCTGGAGGTTAACAACACCGGTGGTCAGATCGGTACGGGTGGAACGATTGCGGTGACGGCCGCCGAACTCGCGGCCGGTTCCGTAGATGCAAAGATTAACAATCAAGGCGGCGCAAGCATCGGTTCCGGCGCCACAATCGATTTCAACGTTTCGGAAGGTGCTAACGTTAGCAACGATGCCAATCTGCAGGTTCTTGGCAGTAACGGTGCCGGAGGCGCCGCGATCAATGTTAATGGTGGCGATTATGAAGTTGGTGGAACATTCCGCGCCTTCACCGATGGCAACGGAACGATCGGACTCAATAACGCCAGCATTCACGCCGATGTGCTTAAAGTCGGCGCGCTCGGCGCCAATGGCGTGCTCAATATCGGCGGCGGCACACTCTCGGCTGATACGACGTTGAAACTTTACGCTTCAGGCAGCAACGGTCAGCTTAATTTCATCTCTGACGTCACACTTGACGGGCAATAGCGCGAAGATTCTTGCGGCAAATACGGTCACGATCGTGCCCGATGTCACCGTGACCATCGACAGCTCAACCCCGGCCGACGTTTACACTACCAACGCTAATTACTCCGGTTTTGGTGGCACCAGTCCGCTTAATGGCACGTTTGGCGGTGCCGGCGCGAATGAGCCTCAAGCGTTGAGTGCCGCGCCCGCGTTCGATGAATCCGGCGGGGCCGCCACCACTGAGGCCACCACGAGCGGAAGCACCGCTCCTTCAACTGCCAATGGCCCGCCAGGAGCCACCGGCGTAGTGGTCAGCGATAGTGGGCAACTGCTTTCTCTGCTCGATGGAGCTGCCGTGGGGCCTGACGGGAAGATCATAATTCCAAATTCGCACGGCCGAAATAACCCGCGAAATTCTAACCCACGAAGCCCTGCTGGCCGATTCGACGGTGGACGTGAACCCATGGATGTCCCGAGAAAATCCTCATCACGGGCGAAGGCCTTCCTTCCATAAGCTTTCCTCACAAAGTCCCTTCCACTCATGGCCTCCCAGAATTTTTTTCGTGAGGTGAAACGGAGCTGCGTCGTCTGTTTGCTGGCCAGCTGCATTCTTGCTGCGCCGGCGGCTTGGTCGCAAACGGCCGATCAAAGCCAGAATCGAGCGGAGTTATTTCGCAACCAACCGAACCCGACGTACGGCCCGAATGCGACCAGCGGAGAGGAACAGGGTTACGCCATCGCGAGCCCGAACGACAAAGATCTGGGCGAACAACAGATTTTGAAACGGCAGGAGGAATATCTGCCTTTTAGTTTCTCGGTTTCCGCGCCTGTTTATTATACTAGTAACGTCGCGCTGGCCCGCAGCGGAGAAGAGGGCGACGTGTTGTTCTCCCCGGGCATGAGCTTTACTTATCAGCCGCGCCTAACGAAGACTCTCTACGCCGAGATCGGAGTAGCACAGCAATTTTTCATCTACGATCGCTTCTCCGAACTGGATTTCTCCAGCTTCGATGCCATTGCCGGCATCGCGTATTACCTGCCGCAATTTCATAATCTCTCTTTGCGTGCGCGCTACGATTACAATCGGCTTACCGACACGGATGATTTCGACGAGTTCTTCGTCAATCACTCGTATCTGTTGAGTGCGAGCATGCCCTTTCGTATTGGGCGCGCCCAGCAGATGGCATTGGGAATCGATACGCAGCTAAGCTTTTGGTCGCATCCGGAGGCGCCGCGGCGCAACGATTACTCATTCTACGTGGGCTATTCGGTCAATCTGAGTCGCTCGTTTTCGATCGACACGTCGGCGCGGGTGGCGGTGCGCGATTATCACATCGGCGACCGCACCGATGTGAGCGAAATTCTGGCCTTGAGCGCAAACTATCGTATCAACGAATGGTTGATCCTGAGCTTCCTCAGCTCGTTTGCCTGGAATCAATCGAATCATAGCGCCTTTGATTACGACGTCGCTAACGTCGGAGGCGGCGCTTCGTTGGTCATAAGATTCTAGACGGAGATGAAACCCTTTACGTGTTTCACGGCCTTCGGGCGTGACACGCTATCAAGCTTGTCCCGCCGCCGCCGGCGGACAATCGCCTGCAAAAGCGCAGGCCCAACCTAACCCAACCCGCACCCTTAGTATGAAAAGATTACTCGGAAACATCGCATCGATCCTAACCCTGCTGCTTGTCATTCTTACCCTGGCCAACGCAGCCCAATTAAAAGAGGCGCATGTGACCCAGGTAGTGAGCGATGTAAAATTGTTGCCCCAACAAGCTGCCCCACGTCCGGCCGCGCTCAACGATCCGGTGCGCCCCGGAACGGCCGTTCGCACCGGAACACAATCGCGCAGTGAGTTGACCTTCGCCGACCTGACCATCACGCGCCTCGGTGCGAACACGATTTTTAGCTTCGAGCAAGGAACGCGCACGATGGATCTGCGCGATGGCGCGGTCCTGTTTCAGGTCCCGAAAGGCTCGGGCGGAGCGACCATAAGAACGACCGCAGTCACCGCCGCCATTACCGGCACCACAGGGATTGGTGAATTTCATCCGGCCACCGCCAGTCACCCGCAGCCACTCAGCAAGTGGCTTTGTTTAGAGGGCACATTCCACCTGACTTTGCCTAACGGGCAATCGGTCGAGATCGGTCCGGGTAAAATGGTAACAACCGATGGCAAAACCTTTTCGCCCGTCATGACTTTTAACATTGGGCAGGTAATGAAAACTTCGCTCCTTATCATCGGCTACGATACGCCTCTTGCCAGTCTGCCTTTGATCCAGATCGAACAGGAGAATCAGTTGAATTGCGCACTCCTATCACGAACAGATCCTCTCTTTTCGATCCGGCAAATATAATCGAAGTGGTCGATCAGGGGATGACGGCGCAGGAATCGCCGACCGTTACACCGACTCCTTCCACACCGACTCCCACACCCCCGACTCCAACACCGACACCAAGCACACCCACACCTACTCCGGAGTAAATTTGGAGACGCTAACGGTGACAATCGCATCGTCCGACCCTTACGTCATCACCGGCGATACTGAAATTACGACTGATCCTTCCATCACAACCAGCGGCCATACCGATTTCGGAAAGATCTATCGCGATCGCGCGCACGATGGTCTCTTATCCGCCTTTCTCTTTGGATCGACTTCAGCTTTTGACACGTGCGAGCGGGTTCGACGCCGATTTAGGCGGCCCGGCGATGGGCGGCGCTGGCTTCAAGTTCACTTCTCTCCGGTTAACTGGCAATCCGTCAATCTCGACTGAATGGTACCGATCGATCTCGGCTTGGTCGGCGTTAATGGTATTACTTCAGGCGGTCCGGGCGGCGTTCTTACTTTTGCTGGAATCCGCGGGTCTGCTCCTTGCGACTCAAAACGGATCGATCACTCTTGGCTCTGAAATTTCATTCTCCGGTCTGAGTAGCCTGACCTTTTACGCTCGTGGCGCTGGTTCCATGCTCACGCTCGCATCCGATGTCACCACGATAAACAAGATCAGACTCTACGGCGAAGGCGGAATACAACTCAGCAGCGATTTGAGCACACAAGATCTGATCGCGTATCACGGGCGGCGATTTTGATTTTATCGCCGGCTCGATCGACGCAGAGACCATCTCCATCATATCCGGCGGCAATGTGAATTTCACTCTCAGCAATTCCGTGACCTTTAACACTACCGCTTTTCATCTCGAGGCCGATGGCAACATTAATGTCGCTCATGCGCTCACAGTAAACCAAAGCAATAACGACCAAGCCGAAGGATTGGAGATTTCGCTTCTGGCAGGCGGAACGATTCGCATCGGGGGCGATCTCCACCTAACGACTGATGCCAGCAATATCGACACTGGCGGAAATATCTTGGTCATGAGCGGCGGCAACACCACCATCGACTCGGCTTTCGTCCTTCGCACTCTTGGCCTTGGCGGAACTTCGACCGGAACCGGTGGCAATATTACAGTGGATATCGGCGGCAATCTCACCGTCGGCGATCTGGCTTTTACGGTCGAGTACAACGGACCGAACGTCAGTGTGCTCAATGGCGCGAACATCACGCTTAACATCGATGGCAATCTCACTACGACGGGAGTAAACGACGTTAATGCAACCATCGATAACAGCGGCGGTGGCTCGATTGGCACTGGCGGAAATATCATCTTTAACCTCGGAGGCGATGTCAGCGGCGGCGCATTAACCCTGCTCGTCGATAACTCCGCTGGCGGTCACATCGGCGCCGGTGGCAATCTCTCTTTCACCACGGGCGGAGACCTCACAGTTGATTCCGTGGACGCGTTAATTAACAACCGCAATGGTGGATCGATCAGTTCGGGCGCTAATATGACTTTCAACATCGGCGGCGCTCTCACCACGACCGGCGACGCCAGCTTCATAACATCGAACCGAAACGATGGCAACGGCGGTGGAACGATGGGCGCCAACGTTGTTCTCACCCTGCAAGTTGCGAACGTTTCCGTCGGGGGCTTTTTCATCACCGATATTAGTACCAACGGAGGCGGGAACATCCCGAACGCGACGCTCAATGTAAACATTGCTGGCAACCTGGTGGCCACAGGCGGTGCCGAAATAGATATTCAGAACACCGGCTTTAATGTTTTCGGTGGCCCGTTCATTGGCGGTGCAACGATCGGCACGGACGCCAAAGTCAATGTGAGCGCTGGAAGTATTTCGACCGGTGATGCGCTTGACGTGGAAATTGATAACAACGGCGCCGGTCACATCGGCCGCGACGCACTAATAGGCGTTACCGTTTCTAACGATATCAATTCTCAGAGCGACATGTTTTTCGACATTATTAACCAGGCGACGAACGGCGCGCCCGCCGGATTCATTGGTGGCGGTGCCGCCGTTAGCGTGACCGCGGCCAACATATCTTCAGGGGGCTTTCTGGAGAGTGTCATCAACAATGCCCGCGGTGGCCATATCGTCGGCGACGCGGCGGTTATCTTTGATGCGTCTGGTGAGATTAGCGCTCCGGCCGGGGCGGACTTCGAAATATTCAACGTCACGGGTGTAATCGGCTCTAATGCCACGATGAATGTGAGCGCGGCCAGTATTAGCGCCGAGAATTCCTTTCTGGCGCAACTCTCGAACTACACCGGCGGGAGTATCGGTCGAAACGCCCTCATTACCTTTACTCTCTCCGGCAACCTTAGCACTCAGGGGGACGCGACTTTCGCGATCGATAGCGGGTTCGGAGGCGGGTTGGGAACGATTGGCGGAAACAGTACCATCTTTGTTAGCGCGGCCAATCTTACCTCAGGCGGCTCCCTTCAGGCGTTCATCGGTAACTATGCCAGCTCGGAAATCGGTGGAAACGCCCTTATCGACTTTATCCTCTCCGGCAACCTTACCATCCAGGGCGATGCGACTTTCTCAATCGATAGCGGGTTCGGAGGCGGAATGGGAACAATCGGGGGAAGGGCTCAAATCGTTGTGCACGCGGCTAATTTGAATGCGGACAGTTCCTTTTCCGCTTCCCTCTTCAACTATGATGGCGCCCAGATCGGTCAAAACGCGATCATTACTTTTAATCTCTCCGGGGACATCAACGCTCAAGCCGACGCGAACTTCGAAATCTTCAACACCAACACGAGCGGCAACGGCAGTGGCGGGACCATTGGCGGGTTTGCCTTGATCAATCTGGCTGCAGGCAATCTCACCTCAGGTACATTCTTCCCACAAATTGAAAATCAGTTCGGCGGGACGATTGGATCGAACGCCACAATTACTGTGAACGTCGCCAGCATTCTCTCCACTGCGAGCGATGGTTTGTTTGGGGTCAGCATCTCCAACTTTGACGGCGGTAACATCGGTGGGAGTGCGCTCATCAACGCTGCCGTTTCCGGCGACATTAGCGCTCCAAACGAGGTCGAGTTCTCCATTTTAAACAACGATGTATCTGGCGGCGGTGGTGGGATGATCGCCTCGAACGCCACGATCAACGTGAGCGCCAATAATATTTCCACAGCTGGAGTTCTCTTTGCTCAAATCCGTAATGACGGCGGCGGCAGCATCGGCGGCAACGCCACCATTAATATGAATGTTTCCGGCACAGCTGACGTCGCGAGCGATGCTACTTTTGAAATTCTGGGCAGCGACGATGCGAGCGCGGCCACGATCAATTTTAACGACGGCAGCTACGATGCCGGCGGAACCTTCCTCGCTTTCATCGACGGCAACGGAACAATCGCATTCAATAATACCAGCGTTCACGCAGATGTGCTCAAAGTTGGCGTCTTCGGCGCAAACGGCGTGCTCAATATTGGCGGCGGCACACTCTCGGCCGATACCACTTTGAAACTTTATGCGTCAGGCAGCAGCGGTCAGCTGAATTTCATTCCGACGTCACACTCGGCGGCGACAGCGCGAAAATTCTCGCGGCTGATTCGGTCACGATTTTCAACGGCGTTGTCGTTACTGTCGGTAACATCGCCGACGAAAATCCAGCCGACTGTTTACACCAATCACGCGCATTATACTACGGATTTCGGTGGTAACGGCTCGACTACCGGCACCTTTGCCGGTTCCGGCGCGAATGATCCCCTGCCGCTGGACGAAGCGCCGGACTTCGATGATGATCCTCGCCCGGCCAACCCGAGCGCCTCGCCACGACCGGAGAGTCCTCCTCGACCTGCTTCGAGAACGCCCATTTCACATGCTCGGCCTTCCGCCGGCCCGCATGTCACGTCGGCAGACAGGCATCACGGGGACGTTAGGACCGGCAGCAGCAATCCCACTCGCACGTCATCAATGTGAGAGATAGCGATCAACTGCTTTCCTTGCTTGATGGCACTCCCGACGCAAATGGGAAAATTGCGGTTCCGGCCTCGAATAACACGCGTGATAACGGAAGCGCGGGCCGAGGGAGTGGTGCTGGCCGCCTGAGCGCAAATCCTCGTGCCGCGAGTAGCGCGAATGCATCCCAGTATCCCGCGAAGCATTTACCCTAACGAGTGTTAATTTCTTCTTCTGTAGCGGCGGTCTATGACCGTCGTGACTATTCCTCGCTAGCCGCCGCCCTGCTTGCCACGCGGAAGTTACGAAGGCGGCGGGCGCCGTGAGCTATCGTTCGCCGGAACGCTTCGCACAGCGAAGCGGCTACAGAAGAAAGCTAGCGCCGATCGCCGTTGTCGAGATAACCCGAACCCAGCGCGATTCCGACCGCGAGCAGTCCCGCCGCCGTCGCAAACGGCACCGGATCGAATGGCGCTCGTGGCAGCGATACGATGCCTTCTTCGTCCACGCGTGCGGGCTTACGTACGTAACGCCCATGGCGTGGTGCGCGGAATCGCTCGGCAAATTCTTCCATCGCCGTCGCGAGATCGGCATTCTGCATCGGAATACCGTGACTGCAGGCAACAACATTCGGACGCAAGCTCGCCAGCTTCTTTAATGAAGCGCGCGCCGCTTTCCAGTCGTAAGTGAACGGCGCTCCGGCGGTGGCCAGCTCCTGCTTGCGCGAAATTAATCCGGTCCACGAATCCATGTTCACCGTCGCCAGAGCATCGCCACAAATAAGGATGCGATCGGACGATCGGAAAAAACAAACATGACCGGGCGAATGTCCGGGCGTCGACACAAACTCCCATCCCTGCATTGCCGTTAATTCGTTAGGCAATTCGTGCAAGCGCGAGCCGAAATCGCGTGCACGAGTCGGTACGAATCGACATAGGAATGCAATCGCTCCGCCAATCGTCGGATCGGGAGGCGGATATTGCGAGCGCCCGCTCAGATAGGGTAATTCCAATCGATGCGCGTAAATCGGAACGTCCCATTCTTCTGCGAGATCGAGCGCGCATCCGGCATGATCGAAATGTCCGTGTGTTAAGACAATCGCGTCCGGGCGTGCATTGCTGCCGAATCGCGCGTTTGCTGCCTCTATGATTTGTCCTGCGTAACCCGGGAAGCCCTGCATCCACCAGCACCCACGGATTGCCGGGTCGGCCGACAAAAAAAACATTCACAAAGCTGGTGGGCAACCAGCCAACATCGGGCGCGATCCGTGTGATAGACTTCATAGTTTGGAACGACTGTTTCGGCCGACTGACTAAATCATTTAATTCGCCAACTCGCTAATTCTCTGTAGCCGGCTCGCTCTGTCGAGGCGAATTCTGGTAGGGGCGATTCACCTGAATCGCCCGGCCGGTTGCGGTCAACCGCCCCTACCTCACGGGATCGTCAGCGTTTCGCCGATTTTCAAGTTTTGCGGATCATCAATCTTGTCCGCATTGGCATCGCGGATTTTCTTCCAGCGGCTCGAGGTCTTGTAAAATCTGCGCGAGATGGAAGCCAGCGTATCCCCCGATTTCACGACGTAGCTGCGCTTTTGCGACGCAGACTTCTTCCCTGTTGTTGTCTTTGTGTGTTTATCGTGTGTTTTTTCGATCGAACCGCCGCGCGCCAGCACGCGCTCATCTTCCAGCTGTTTTCGCAACGCGAGATTTTCGTTCCGCAGCCGCGCCGCTTCCGACCGCGGAACCACCGTATCGCCCGACAAGCTGGTGAGCAGTGCCAGCTCATCGCGTTTCATGAAATTCTTCACATCATTGGCGTGCGCGCCCGTCGGGAGCGATCGTCAGGTAACGTTTGAAATGATGCAGCGCATGGAGCGGCTCATTCATCTTATCGTCGTAGACCAGGGCCAGTCGATAATGCACTTCCGCCGAAGCAGGCGAACCATCGAGAATGGATTCGTAGAGACCGATCGCGTGAATAAAATCGCCCGCAGCAACTTTTGCGTCCGCCTCCTTCATCACTTGCGTCGATCGCGGCTCCGTCATTCGATTACAGCTTCCGCCAACGCTGGTCACACAAATCAAAATGAGCGCAATGATGCGGGCACGTCGCTTTGAGTTGTCGCCGGATGCAATCATGTCAACGTGCTTACGCATGAATCGTCGCTGCCTTCAATTGTTTTTCGCAGCGCTCTTTTCATTTCTCGCGCCTGAGTGCATGGCCGATCTCGAACAGGGACACATTTATCCACTGAGTTTTACCGACGTCGAGGGCCGGCAGTTTTCCCTGCACGATGGGCGCGCCACTCTCCTCACCGTCACGACGCGAGAAACGGAATCAAAAGCGCATCTCGTCGGAAACATTGTGCCCGATCAATTTGTCGGTCACCCGCATTATCGTTGTGTCACCCTGATCAATTTTCAAAATCAAATCCGTCCGTTCTTGCGCAGAATCATCGCGGCTTTCGTCCGTTACCGCTTTCGTTCGGAAGCAGACGCGGCCAGGGCCCGTTATGTCGCTCGAAAGATCGTGCACTCTCCGCGTGCCGATCTTTTTGCCGTCGCAGATTTTGACGGCGACGCGGTTCGGCAATTGGCGTTGGACCCCGCATCGAATCAGTTTGTCGTTTTCGTTTTCGATGGTCACGGACGTTTGATTCGTCGATGGCACGATGTGCCTTCTCGCGACGAACTCGCAAAAGCGCTCGCTGCCGCCCTGTAGCCGGGGTCGCTGACTCCAGCCGTTATTACGCTTCTAGGCACCGCGGTCAGCGCCCCCGGCTACGACTAATATCTCGGCACGCTCGGATCTATTTCTTCCGACCACGCATCAATCCCGCCCGCGAGATTATAGACATTCGTTAGGCCGGCTTTGCGCAATAGCTCGACCGCTTGTGCACTTCTCGCTCCGCTGTGGCAATGGACGATGATTTCTCCGTTTTCCATTTCGTCGGTGCGCGACGCGATTTCGACCAAGAGGAATCAGCTTTGCGCCATCAATCTTCGCGATCTCGTACTCGAAAGGCTCGCGCACATCGATCAACGAGAATTTTTCGCGCGCATCCATTTTTCGCTTCAATTCTCGCACGTTGATGCTGGGCACTTCCTGCATGCGGGGAACGTTTCCGCAAAATTGCTCGTAATCAATCGGCGTCGTGATGCTCGGGTTCTTCCCGCAAACTGGACATTGCGGATCGCGCCGCAGATTGAATTCACGAAATTTCATTTTCAACGCGTCGAAAGATAAAGAGCCGGCCGACGAGCGGCTCGCCGACTCCGAGGATCAATTTGATCGCCTCGAGCGCCTGTAATATGCCGATGATTCCGGGAAGAACGCCAAGCACACCGGCTTCGGCGCAGTTTGGAACGGATCCCGGCCGGTGGCGGTTCGGGAAAAAGGCAGCGGTAACATGGTCCGCCGAGGTGCGGCGCAAAAACGGTTGTCTGTCCATCGAAGCGAAAAACCGAGCCGTAGATATTTGGTTTGCGCGACCAGACGCAAACATCGTTCGACAGATAGCGCGTCGGAAAATTATCCGAACCATCGACCACGATGTCGTAATCGGCCACGATCGTCATGGCGTTCTCACTGCGAAATCGATCTTCGTGCAAAATTACTTCAACGTGCGGATTCGCATCATGCAGACGGTCGCGCGCCGATTCCAGCTTTGGCCGTCCGACATCTTTTGTTCCATGCAAAATCTGGCGCTGCAGATTCGAGAGGTCGACCACGTCGTTATCAATCAGACCAATTGTTCCCGCGCCCGCGGCTGCGAGATACAGGGTAGCCGGCGAGCCGAGTCCACCCGCACCGATGCACAAGACGCGCGCCGCTTTCAGTCGCCGCTGCCCTTCAATCGTCACTTCCGGCATGATCAGATGCCGCGAATAACGCGCGATCTCGTCAGGACTCAGATCAACGCTCATCGACTTACTGTATGCCAAATCTTGCCGCCACCAAGGAGCGGCGGCTTCCAGGCCGCCGACAATTTCCATCAAAAAGGGCGGCTTGGAAACCGCCCCTCCTTGATGGCTTCACGTTGAAACGAGTTCCCAATTTATTCCAACGACTCGCAGATCGGTGAATCGCTTCAACGATTTCGGAAAAGCAAGATAGCGCGCGCCTTTTTTCTCCTTGAATCCGACGAGTCCAAAATCGCGGCCGCCTTCGCTCTGCAAAATTGTCATCACACGGTTGTTCTTGCATCAGTGATTGCAGATGATGATCTGCCTTCGGTTTTTGCCACAGCGTATAGACATCCGGCTTGCCGCATTTCTCCACGATTTCAGCAAAGCGCACCGTTTTCGTCTTGAGAACTTTCATCAGATTTGTGGAGCAAGTTTTTAACTTGCTCTTTTAATGGATCGCAACTTGCAAAGTTGCGCCACAGGTTGCAAAAAAATCCGCCAGAGAACTACGGCAAAGAGGATCAGACTACCGTTGCTGCATTCCTGCCCTGGCGGGATTCGTAAGTCCTCAGTCCATAGCCCCTGACGGAATGGGAACGTTTCGCGAAATGACGACTCGTGCAATCACGATTTGAAAATCTTGTCATGTCGAGCGAAGTAGAGACATCTCTTACTGAGCGACAGAAAGCATCAAGAGATTCCTCGGCTTCGCTCGGAATGACAATCCGTGTATCGCTGCGCTAATGGCCCGCCGTCTCTAGACGCGTCGGGGCGAGAATGGCGTCGCGCATGCCGTGAAGAAATTTCTTGTCGGCGGGAACGATGGTTGCGAGAGCGCCGCGCAGTTTCACTTTGTCGGTTTCAACGAAGTAATACGGGCAAAGACGAACGCGGCCCTTCATCACTTTCAATTCATTCGAGTCGGGGTCCCAGTAAGGGTGCTCGAACAATTTACCTTTGTGAAATTTTTGCAAAATGGTTGGCGACGTTTCGAACGTGGCCAGCGCATTCTCGATCCTTTTCTCCCACTCCACGTGCGCGAGGTCGGAGCCTAACGCAGATTCCGCGGCTTCCCCACGCCAGCGGCGAAAATCCGCTCACTTTTAATAAAAGATCGCGCTCTTTCTGACTGAGCTTCGCCGCTTCACGCCAGTCCTGAATTTCCAGTCGTGGAATCACGGCATGTTGTGGCAATGGTGTTGGATCAAGCAGCCACGCTGTACGGAATGACTTCCTGTAGTTTGATGAAATATTTTTCGCCCAAGCTCGCGTCGCCAGAATTCGCGAAGCGGTTGCATCCAGAAAAGCGCGAACCAGGATTTTTCTTCCAGATAAGGTTTGAACGGCGGCGTGATTCGGACGCGATTTTCTGCCGCTGCCTTCATCAATTCAGCCGACACGAGGTAAATTGGGAAGATCGAATAATTCGAAAAATCGATAAACATCTCGTCCGGTGTTGCGGCGCGTAGTTTTCCGCTTCGAAAACTTTCCATTCGAATTCCTGACTGTTTCGCATTGAGACGCGCGGAAATCCACTCCATCTCCGGTCGATAGGTGCCGGCTTCTTTTGAAATAACGATGTCGCCGCCATTCGGCAGAACCGACGCGGAACCCATCAAGCATTCCTTCCGCGCCGCCGATTACATCAGCGCCGATGTTCGTATAAGTTTGATTTAACCACGCAGTCAGTCCGATTCCGCCAGGAACCGAATCAATTTCGGCGATCGTGTAGCCTTCATCGGTCAGAATCAAATCGGGCCGAATAACTTTTGGCAATTCATCACGAAATTCTTTTCGTCGCGAGAACTCCACCAGCTCCGGCGGTTTCCCGCATCGAGATAACGCGCGACCCAGGCCGGTTGTTTTCCCTTTACGCTTTGTTGATAGAGTTGATTGCAGGCGCGTTGAAAAACAAAAAGACGATGGCCGAGCTGTTCGAGTTCCTTTTCGAATTTCGGTTCGATCGCAAAGGGTTCTGGCGAAAGAAGAAAATCTTTCTCGGCGAACAAATCCTTCGGCGGGAATCGCACCGCGGATCGCATCCAGTTTGTCCGTGTCTGCCACCACGCTCATCGTCCGGAAGCCATGCGCTTGAGCGCGAGCTTGACCAAATCTTCCGCGCTCTTGATGTCGCGCTCCTTCTCCTGCAGCTCACGAATAATCTTGTGCGCCTCGATCTGTTTGTACCCAGCGCAATCAACGCGAGCACTGCTTCATTTGCCTGTTCCTGTTCCGGCGTTGGCGCATGTGCCGCGCTCGCCGCTTCCCAGGCGGCTGCCACGCCCACCTTGTCTTTCAATTCGAGCACGATTCGCTCCGCCGTTTTTTTCCCGAGCCCACTGATTTTCGATAGCGACGCGACATCAGAATTCACCACGGCGTTTTTGAAATTGCTCACACTCATTCCACTCAAAACCGCGAGGCCAAGTTTCGGTCCGATCCCACTCACGTGATTGACAAGCAGACCGAAAGAGATCGCGTTCGGGCGCCGTCATGAATCCGTAAAGAATCTGTGCGTCTTCGCGCACATGCAGATGTGTCAGGATCCGGACCGGTTGGCCGGGCGAGGGGAGCTTGTCATAACTCGAGAGCGGAATGAAGACTTCATAGCCAACTCCGCCGACATCGATCGTCGCCTGCGTGGGAAGTGCGGCAGCCAGTTTGCCATCGAGATAAGTGATCATCTGAAGAATGGAATGTTAAATCGATTCAGCTGTTTCACAATTTAGGGGTTTTACGGAACGCGTTCCGTATTCTCGCGCTTCATGACCAAAGTGAGATCGAGCCGTTTTCCTTTAGCGATATTGAGCCTTGAGTGCGAGAAGGTTTTCCAGTTTGTTGGCACGCGGGGAAAATTTTTTCCGACCGATCGTCGGCATGATGACGAAACGCGCTCCGTGTTCGCTCATGAATGGCTGCGCACTTTCGGCGTCCAGTGCGGAATCGAAGAAATCCGTTCATGCGACTGCGAAAATACCAGACCAGGCTCGGCTCATTGTAACCGACTGCGCCGAATTGCATTTCCGGCCGCAGATCGTTGCGTGACGCTTTGAACAACTCGGCGACTGGAAAAATCGCGCTGCCAAAGGGAAAGACAAAGAACGCGACGCTAGAAAAGACCGCGGATGATGATTGACGGTTTTCAATCATCTAGAAACGGCGATTTTCAACCGCCGCGGTCGGCGCTTTGGAAAGCGCCGCTCCTTCAGGCGTCCAGTGCCTGGCGAGAAACAAGGCGATCAGTGGAAATGCCGGCAGCGTGTAGTGCGGCAATTTTGTTTTCACTAAAGTGAAGATCAAAAAGATGATCGCGGCGCCAGCGATCAGGTAGTTATCGGTGGCATCTCGCTCGCGCCAGATTTTCGCGTCAAGCCACGGCAATTTGATCGACCACGGAAAGAAGCTTGACGAAAAGGTAACGAAATAAAATGGCAACGTCAGGAAATAGACGCCTAACGACTTTGCGCCATGTCCCTCCATCGTGCCGATGGAACGATCAATGACATGATGCCCAATGCCGACGCGAAAGAATTCGCCATGTGTGCGAATGAGAGCAGGAATTCCCCAAAGCGAGACGATTGCCAGCATGAGAACGATCCCACGAGCAAACGCGAACTGTTTCCGCAAATTCGTGTCGCGCAGGAAAAGTTTCGCTCGCCAGCGACAGTAAGCAACGGAGTCCAACCGATTGGCCCTTTGGCGAGAAAAGCAAAAGCGAGAGCCAGATAAAAAATCCACCACCACGCCCCGGATGCCGCGCCAGCCTCGTTCGAGTTAAACGTTGGATGTTTGTCTTCCTTTCCCAAACAGCAATTCCTATCCCGCCCAGTGCGCTGCCGTCACAAACAACACCAGCCACATGTCTGCCACAGCTGCCTTCGCGTGCATGAAACGTTTGCAGACACAGCGTAAAGATAATCGCCGCCCACCAACCGACCCGCTCGTCTGCCATTCTGCGACCCCACGCCAGAAGCAAAACGGCCACTAACGCCGCCGCGACCGCGGAGGGAAAACGCGCGGCAAAATCATTCTCGCCAAATGCGCGGTAACTCACCGTTTGCAACCAATAAGTCAGCGGCGGCTTATCGAATCGATAATGATCGTTAAATACGGAACGACGTAATCGCCCCGTTGTCGCATTTCGCGCGCTGCTTCGGCGAATCGCGGCTCGTCGCGATCGACGAGCGGCAGACTCCACGTGCCTGCGATGTGAAAAAGCAGACAGGCAAAAAAGAGAGCGAGCCATTTCATTTCGCGCCGAAACATGCATGTCATCCCGAGCGAAGCGAGGGACCTCGCAAATCATATTGGTCCACGCTTTCCGAGACCGTGAGGTCCTTCGCTTCGCTCAGGATGACCGTGATGGAAAGTTATCGGAGTTGCAGAATTCGAGTCCGCGATTCAAAGATAGCGCCGCGTGAAAGACAAACGGGAAATTTTGCCGTGACAAAGAAGAATTGGATTCGTTTGCTTTTGTTCGTTGCATCGCTGCCGCCGCGCTCGTCTGCGCATTTTATTTCGATGCCCAGATGCAACATTGGATCGCACATCATCAAAACCGCACCGCAAAAGTTTTCATGCGAAATGTCAGCCGATGGGGCGATTGGCCCGCGCATGCTGTGCTCGGTCTCGTCTTGGCTGTGATTGCCTATTGGCGCGGCAACAAAAAATGGACGCGTATTTTTCCGACCATGCTCGTCGCGTGCGCGTTGGCGGGAGCTTCTGCGCGTAGTCATTAAAATCACGGCAGTGGCCGTGCCCGGCCATCGGTCAGGAGCGAATCGATTTGGAACGGACCGCGTTTCAGCTCGAAATATCATGCGTTTCCATCCGGCCACACTGCGGCTTCGACCGCATTTTTCGGCACGCTTCTTTTTGTTAGCTGGCGGCTCGGTCTCGCGTGTCTGCCAATCCCATTCCTGATCGCGTCTTCGCGCATGTATGTCGGCGCGCATTATTTTTCCGATGTTCTCTTCGCCGCGATTCTTGGAATCATGTGCGCGTTTCTCGCGGCGAAGTGGCTTTTAGCAAAAGCGGTGACCCGAGCAAAGATGAGATGAGTTGCTCGGCATCGCGCTCTTAGAAGTTCAGCGTTCATGTTGATGTTCGATGTTTTCTTCGGAGGGAACGCTGAAACGAAATCGAACATCGAGCATCGAACGCAGAACATCCGAAGTTGAGAGGATGGCGGAGGGGGTGGGATTCGAACCCACGAGGCCTTTCGGCCTGCCGGTTTTCAAGACCGGAGCCATCAACCACTCGACCACCCCTCCAATAATTGCACCAGGTAGGGGCGATTGACCTCAATCGCCCGCGGGCGGTTCGGTGAACCGCCCCTACCTCACCGTGCACAAAATTGCACGAGGGATGCAAACGGCAACGAATAGACTCGACAACGCCATATGTTCATATGAACTTACTCGGATGGCGGGGCAAATGGGGAAAGGCAGTTACAAGCCTGTTATTAAGGAAGCCGCCCAGAGTTTCGAGCCGATGCATGGGCGGGGCGCTTCGTGGAGTCCGGCGAATCGATTTCGAAAAACTTCACGTAGACGTAACGGACACCGATGTCGTTGATCCGGTTGCGGCATTAGAGGAACGACCGCAACGCACGACGCAGTTTTTTCGCGACGGAACAAAAACCATCATCGCGCGAAACGAAAGTCCCGACGTCGGTTTTGAAACGAGCCTCAATCCGTATCGCGGTTGCGAGCATGGTTGCATTTATTGTTTCGCGCGGCCGACTCATGAGTATCTCGGATTTTCCGCGGGTCTTGATTTCGAAAGTCGCATCATGGTGAAGATGGATGCGCCGAAATTGCTCGAAGCGGAACTGTCGTCGCCGAAATGGGAACCAAGAGTAATCATGATGAGTGGCGTGACCGATCCGTATCAGCCGGTCGAGCGAAAACTGAGACCTGACACGCGCCTGTCTCGAAGTATTAGTCCGCTTTCGAAACCCGATCGCGATGATCACGAAGAATCGGTTGATCACGCGCGACATCGATTTGCTGAGCGAACTCGCGAAAGCACAACGCGATCGGGGTAAACGTTTCTGTGACATCGCTGGATGAAAAATTGCAGCGCGTTCTCGAACCGCGGACTTCATCGCCAAAAGCGCGATTGGATGCTGTCTCGCAGTTGCGCGCCGCCGGCATTCCCGTTGGTGTGATGGTGGCGCCAATCATTCCGGGCCTCACAGATCATGAAGTGCCGGCGATCGTTGAAGCGTGTGCTAAAGCGGGCGCTCAATTCGCCGGCTTCACGATTGTGCGTTTGCCGTGGGCGATCGCTCCGCTTTTCGAACATTGGCTCGAGGAACACTTCCCCGAGAAGAAGGAGAAAGTGCTGCAGCGAATTCGTTCGATTCGCGGAGGTAGTAAGCTCAATGATTCGCGCTGGGGATCGCGCATAACAGGCGAAGGAATTTTTGCGGAACAGATACGATCCATGTTTGAAGTATCGTCGCGTCGCGCTGGTTTGGGCGAACGGCCAAAATTATCGACTGCGGCTTTCCGTCGGCCTAACGAGCAATTGAGCAGCTGACGTTTCGCTTAGTGCGCGCTCGCCGGCTTGCGGTTTCGCGAGGTTGATGCGGCCGAGGATAGTTAACATGAGCACACCGCCGATAAGCCCAAACGGCGCCATGAAATAAAAATAACTGCCCCAACTTTTATCGAGCAGCGAACCGAGCAGAATTCCTGCGAGACTGCCGCCGAAGTATTGGAATGAATCGATCACGCCGGAAGCGAAGCCGGCCATCTTCGCTCCGCCAATATCCATCGCCGCAGCCGTGCCGAGAATCGAGTGCGTTGCAGTTCGCGGTAAACGAAATAAGACGAGGAAGAAAACGCCGCCGCGTTGCGGAATGGAATTGCGCCGCGGCCAGGATGATGAGCGGTTTCGAGAAAATAGAAGCCAGCGGCGACCGGTGCGCGGCGGCCAGCTAAAAACTTTGTCGGAGACATAACCGGAAATGAGCGAGCCGAGCAGAGGCGACGAACGGAATTGCAAACGCGACGACTTGAAATTGCGCCGATTGAAAATCGACATGGTGCACTTCGCTCATGAAACGCGGGAACCACTGATCGATTCCCTGGCGCACCGCGCCGGTGCACGCATAAGCGCACGCGATGATCCAGACGACCGGGTTCGAAACAATGGTCACAAGAACATCCATCACCCGCGCGCGCACTTCGCCGCCTTGTTCTTCTTCCGGATTGACCGGCGGAAATCCGACTTGCTCGGGAGCATCCTTCACAAAGATTGCCATCCCGATTGCGACGACGGTGCAAATCGCAGCCGGAATCCAAAACAACCAGCGCCAATGCAGCGGCGGGATGTTCCACATCCCAAGAAAAACAAAACCGGCGAGCAACGCGGGGCCGAGTTTGAAAATTCCGAAGCGTCCCGAGATTGATCATGAATCCGAAAATGCCGGCGAATCCGCCGCGCTCCGTGTGATGAAACCAGGCCGCATTTATTTTCACCATGCCGGGCGCGCCGAAAGCCTGCATGTAACCGTCGATCGCCGCGGATGGTCGATAAAAAGCCCGAGCAATCCCCAAAACGATGCGACGCCGAAGAGGACGTTCATCGCGATTGTGCCGGCGGCGCCGATGAGCATGGCTTTTTTGCCGCCGAAACGATCGGCTAAGCAGACCGTTGATGATCTGGCCGCAAGCGTAAGCGAGAAGCGCCGTCGTGATGATCTGGCCCATCTGCGATTTGGAAAATCCGAACTCCGGCGCTGATGGCGCCATTGGCTAAGCGAGAGGTTGTAGCGACACATGTAGAACGATGTGTAGAGCAACCCGATGAATCCCCAGTTCAATCCGCGGCGCGCGCGAAAGCCAGGCGGGTGCGGAACGAGCAGCGTGGACATGCGGCAGGGAGAATGAGAGCCGCACTCTCACGCGACAATAAAAAACGGAATCGGCGGAGAGGAATTTAAACTACACGTTTGCCATTCCGCGGCGCATCCGCAATTTCCATCTCGTTATGTCACTCTCCATCGATAGGCTTCACATCGGAATGAAAGTGCGCCATCCGGCTCACGGTCTCGGCATCGTTAAAGACACTTACCGAGCACACAGCCGATATTTCATTCGACGGCGACGTTACGACGGTGGCGCCCGAGCAGAGCGAATTGGAATCAGCAGATCCGACCGCAACGCTGAGCTGAATTGCAGATGCCGCTGTCGAGCTTGATCAGCGAGATAGCGCAGGCGGCGTTGACTCGTTAGGCTTGGAAAAAGCGGAAGCGATCGTGGAAGGAATCGCCCAACGCTGGGAGGGTGGTCGTCTCGTGATGGAGCCGGCTGATTCAACGTTGCAATCGAAAGATGTTCCGCTGGAAACATTCTTTCATAAAATCGTCATGATTCGCAACAACCTGCGTGTCCTCGAGCAGAAGGTGAACGCGAGTGAAAAACTGACCGAAGCGGAGAAGTTCGATATGCAGCAATACATCACGCGCTGTTACGGATCGCTCACAACTTTCAATATACTCTTTAAGAACAAAGAAGATCAGTTCAGCACGAAATGAATTTAGCAGGACGCGATCACAATCGTTTTCGCGTTGACGAATTCGCGAATTCCTTCGCAGCCGAGTTCGCGGCCGAAGCCTGAACGCTTGATCCCGCCAAATGGGAGGCGCGGATCGGACACGACCATGCCATTGATGAAAACCATTCCTGATTCGATCTCGGAAATGAAGAGTTCCTGTTCGTCGCGATCTGTCGTCCACGCGCTTGCGCCCAAGGCCGAATTGGTTGTCATTCGCGATTGCGATTGCTTCTGCGCTGTCGGCTCGCGCGAAAAAATAATGCCACCGGGCCGAAAACTTCTTCGTGATAGGCGGGTGCATCGCGAGGGATATCTGTAAGAACAGTTGGTTCGTAGAAGAATCCGTCGCGTTGGATGCGGTTTCCGCCGGTGCGCAACTTCGCTCCCGCCGCGATTGACTTCTGCACCTGTTCATCCACGCCTCGCAAAATGTTCTCGGTCGCGAGCGGTCCGATCTCCGTTTCGTCCTCGAGCGGGTCGCCGATTTTTAGTGCCCGCATTTTTTCCACGAAGCGATCGAGATATTCTTCGTAAACTTTTTCCGCAACGATGAAACGTTTCGCCGCGATGCACGATTGTCCGGTGTTAATCGTCCGCGCTTTCACGCCGGTTTCGATGGCGTTCTGCAAATCCGCGCTCGGCATAACGATGAATGGATCGCTGCCGCCCAATTCGAGGACAGCTTTTTTGATGTGGCGCGCGGCTGTGCTGGCGACTTCGCTGCCGGCGCGATCGCTTCCGGTGAGCGTGACCGCTTTCACCCGCGCATCTTCGATTACTGGACGCGTCTGGTCGGATTCGATGAGCAAAGTTTGAAAGACGCCTTCCTCAAAGCCGGCCCGCCGGAAAATGTCTTCAATCGCGAGCGCGCATTGCGGCACGTTGGCAGCATGTTTGAGCAGGCCGACATTCCCGGCCATCAACGCCGGCGCAGCGAAACGGAAGACCTGCCAGAACGGAAAATTCCACGGCATGATAGCGAGGATGGGGCCAAGCGGCTGGTAACGAACAAAGCTGCGCGCGGCGTCTGTTTGCGCCGGTTTATCTTCGAGAAAACGCTCGGCGTTTTCGGCGTAATAACGACACCCGCGCGAACATTTTACTACTTCCTCTTCCGCAGCGCGCAGGAGTTTTCCCATCTCGAGGGTGATGATGTGCGCGAGTTTTTCTTTTTCCTGCTCGAGGAGCGCGGCTGCCGCCATCAACCATTGCGCGCGCCGTTCAAAGGGAGTGCGACGATGTTTCTCGAAGGCTTGTTCCGCGCGGGTCAAAGCCTTTTCGATCTGCGATTCATTGAAAGCTGGGAATTCGTTTAATGTTTTGCCGGTAGTCGGATTGATCGAAGTGATCGCCATCGATCTAAATGTGAACCGCGTTTTCCGTGAAGCAATCAGGGAGGGGCGACTTCCTAGTCGCCCTTTTTATCGAGGCCTCGGCGACTTGGAAGTCGCCGCTCCTTGGCAGCCCATCTACAGACGGAGGCCTTTCGGAATAAGGATGCGATCGAGAAGATCGAAAAGCCATTGCACCAGGAGGGCGAGAATTGCGGCGGGGATCGCGCCTTCAAGAATCGTTGCGTCATCGTTCAGGTTTAGGCCGCTCAAGATCGGTTCGCCGAGACCACCGGCGCCGATCAATGCGGCGAGCGTGGCGGTTCCGATGCTGATCACGGCGCTTGTTTTGATTCCCGCGAGGATCGTGCGCGATGCCATCGGTAAATAGATTTTTCGTAAACGTGCGCCGGGTTCGAGACCGAGAGCGACGGCGGATTCGCGCAATCCAGGTGCGATGTCCTGCAGACCTGTCGCAGTGTTGCGCACAATGGGGAGCAAGCCGTAGAGGAAGAGCGCGGCGATGGCGGTGCGCGGACTTATTCCGAAAAACGGCAACGGCACGAGGAGAGCGAGTAGCGCGAGCGATGGGATCGTTTGCACGATTCCGACGAACGCCAGAATGGCGTGTCCAGCGGCGCCGCCGCGGCTGGCCCAGATCCCGAGCGGCACGCCGACGAGAACCGCGAGCAGCAGGGAGAATCCAGCTAACTCGAGATGGCGCGTGGTCCAGCGAAGGAGTTTGTGTTTCAACGACTCGCCAGATCTTAAGGAGCTACTCGATTCGTTAGGGCGAAAATATAGATCCGCCGCGCTCGCATAATTTTTTGTCCGCTCTGCTTTCGCGTTCAGCCGGATCATGCGTTTCTCATTCAGAGTGCCTTGGAGTGTCTGCAACGCTTTGATCGCCCGCGGCGCAAGATTGAGTCGGTAGAGAAAAACCGCTTTGTACTGTGGGAAAAATTGCTGATCATCCTGCAACGCGACGAGATCGTTTTCGCCGATTTTCGCATCGGTTGAATACGCGTCCTTCACGTCGATCGATCCGTTTTCCAACGCGGCGTAGCCAAGGCCGTGGTCGATGCCGACGACTTGTTGCGGACGAAGACCGTATTGCTGTGCGAGCGGCTTCCAACCGTCCTGGCGATCGAGAAATTCGTGCGTGAGACCGAATTTCAATTCTGGATGACCGCGCAAATCGCCAATGGTTCGAATGCGGAGGCGTTCCGCTTCGCTCCGGCGCATAACCAATGCGTAGGTATTGTTGAAGCCGAGAGGCTTCGTCATGCCGACGCCGAATTGCGAGAGAGCGGAGCGAATTTCATCCGGCGAAGACATCGCGCGATCTTTCAGGATTTCTTCGCTAATGGTGCCGGTGTATTCCGGGTAGAGGCCGATTTGTCCGGTGCGCAATGCTTCCCATAGAATGATGGTGCCGCCCATTCCCTGACGGTGTTCGGCGGATACGCCCGCGTTTTCGAGCGAGCGTTTTGCGATTTCGCCAAGGACGTAGGATTCGGTGAATTTCTTCGAACCGACGATGACTGTTTGTGCGGAGGCGAGCGTCGAAAGCAGAATGATCGAGGCGAAGAGTGTTGCCACCAAGGAGGGGCGCTTTCCAAAGCGCCCATGTTTTGTGACGGCGACTTGGAAGTCGCCGCTCCTTGATGGCACAGAAAAATTCATAGCGAGACGAGACTGCGTTGGGCGTTGATGAATTCGCGCACGAAATCGTTTGCGGGGCGCTCGCGCAGATCATCGATGGAACCCTGTTGGACGATGCGGCCTTCGTGCATCAAAACGATGGTATCGCCGAGGTAAGCAGCTTCCGCCAGATCGTGCGTGACGAGAATGGCGGTTTGTTGCAGCTGCGCGAAAATTTCCTTCAAATCTTTTTGCAACGATGCGCGGACGAGAGGATCAAGAGCGCCGAGCGGTTCGTCGAGAAGCAACAATTCCGGAGAGAGAACAAGCGCGCGCATTAAACTGACGCGCTGGCGTTGTCCGCCGGAGAGTTCCACTGGATAGCGATCGAGCGCGGCGTTCGGAAATTGTGTGAGCTTGGATAATTCCTGCAATCGTTCGTTCATTTCGGCTTCTGCTCTTCCCAAATACCGCGGCATGAGGAGAACATTCGATCGCGCGGTCAGATGAGGAAACAAGCCGCCTTCCTGAATGACGTAACCAACCCGGCGCCGAAATGACAGAATCGCTTCATTATCAATATCCGTGCCGTTGAAACGTACGGAACCAGCATCCGGGTCGATCAATCCAATAATCAGGCGCAATAAAGTCGACTTGCCGCAACCGCTCGGGCCAATGAGGACTGTCGTCTTGCCTTTTTCGATGTGCAGATCCGTTGACGCAACCGCGACGGTGTCGCCGTATTTCTTGCTGATTCCAATTAATTCAACGAGCGCTTCCATGGATCGGACTGAAAGTTCTCAATTGTCTACTTCTTCCAATTTGTCATTTCGAGCGAAGCACAGCGAAGTCGAGAAATCTCTTACCGTTCTTCGAAAGTTAATGGCAGAAATAGTGAGAGATGGCTCGACTGCGCTCGACATGACAAAGAAGAGTAACGCGCCCATATTTTAGCCTCGGTCGTCGATCGCGGCCGGGCCCGGCGACTCGACTACAGCGCGACGAAGTAGAAAACACCAAAAAGGTGCGCGTCATCAGTCCACATGTGCGCAAGACGAAAGTCCGCCTTGGCGGCGAGCGCGGAGAAACCTTCCGGACTGTGTTTGTAGGAATATTCGGTGATAACCTTCTCTCCGGCGCGGAAACGAAATTCACGATCGGCGATGTGAACCGTTTGTTCCACTTCGCCGATGAGATGCATTTCGATACGGCCCATTTCGGCGTTGTAAATCGCGCGATGTCTCCAGTGATTGAGATCAAAGTCTGCGCCAAGTTCGCGATTCGCTCGCACGAGCAGATTGAGATTGAATTGCGCCGTTACATCCTGGGCAGTCGTTATAGGCGCTTTCGAGAATGTGGCGATCTTTTCGCAGGTCGACACCGATCAAAAGCCCGCCCTCTTCCTCAGTAACGCGCCGGATGCGTTGTAAAAAATCGAGCGCGATGTCGGGTTCGAAATTTCCGATGGTGGAACCAGGGAAATAAATAATTTTGCGAGTGGGTTTTCGCTTTGGCGTCGGCAAAGTGACGGGCTGGAGATAATCGGCGCAAACGGGCAGGACCTCGAGGTCGGGAAAAAGTTCCTGAAACTGCGCGCTCGATTGTTGCAACTGCTCCTTCGAAATATCGACCGGAACGTATGCAATCGGTGCATGCAGTTCATCGAGAAGAAGGCGTGTCTTCGTGCCGGCACCCGTGCCGAGGCCGATCAATTCGATTCCCGGGCCGAGATGTTTCGCGATATCGCGGCCCTGATTTTTCAAAATCTGCAGCTCCGCCCGCGTGACATAGTATTCGGGCAGCTCGCAAATTTTTTGAAACAACTCCGACCCGCGCTCGTCGTAGAAAAATTTGCACGGCAAAGTGCGCGGAGATGCCGACAATCCGTCAATCGCTTCGGCAAGGAAGTCCGCACTCGCGGGCTCGAGATCGAGCACGCTTTCGCTGGAAGAACGGCTCACGGGTTTTGGGCGAGGCGAATACCTGTGAACTGCCAGCGCTTTTCCGGTTGAAAGAAATTGCGATATGTCGCGCGAATATGTGTGCGCGAAGTTGCACAAGAACCGCCGCGCAAAACATACTGGTTACACATGAATTTGCCGTTGTATTCGCCGAGGGCTCCCGGCGCGGCGCGGTATCCGGGGTAGGGGGAATAGGAGCTACGCGTCCATTCCCAAACGTCGCCGAACATTTGCGTCAATTTTCCTTCGTCGGATTCCGGCGCCGGGGCCGGATGGAAGCGCTCGCTTTCGACAAAGTTGCCGTTTGTCGGCAAGTCCGCCGCGACGCGTTCCCATTCGAATTCCGTCGGCAAACGCGCGCCACTCCAATTGGCAAAAGCGTCCGCTTCGAAATAACTGATGTGCGTGACTGGTTCGGATTCATTCACGAGTCGAAAACCCGAAAGCGTAAAATTCCACCATCTTCCATCACGTTTCTCCCAATAGAGCGGCGCATCCCATCGTTGCTCGTTCACCGTAGTCCAGCCTAACGAAAGCCAGAATTCCGAGCGGGTGTATCCGCCGGCTTCCATGAACTCAAGATATTCGCCGTTTGTGACTGGACGCGATGCGAGCGCAAAGGCCGGCACGAGCGCTCGATGCCGCGGCCCTTCGTTATCATAGGAAAAATCGGGACCTTCGTAACCAATGGAAACAATCGCTTCATCGAAATGGATAAAGTTTTGAGGCGGGACATCGTTCGATTTCTCGCTGCTCTTATGAGCCTCGAAAATTGGATGCAGCGGATTTTGCGCGAAGACGTGTTTGATGTCGGTAACGAGAAGTTCCTGGTGCTGCTGTTCGTGATGAAATCCGAGAATTAAGACGCGCTCGATCTCCGCGAGTGCAGTTTCGTCGGCGTTTGTAATCAGCTCGATCACGCATTCGTCGATATGCTCTCGATAGCGGCGAGTCTCAGCGAGAGTCGGCCGCGAGATCAAACCGCGCAGATCGCGCCGGTGCATGCTGCCGGCTGCATTATAATATGAGTTGAACAGGTAAGCGTATTCCGGGACAGCCGGTTCATATTCCGGCACCCAAACTTTGAGGACAAAGGTTTCGAAGAACCAGCTTGTATGCGCGAGATGCCATTTCGTCGGGCTTACGTCCGGGATGGATTGCACGACGCAATCTTCCGGCTGCAACCCGCGACAAAGCCGGGTCGTAAAATTCCGAATCTGCTGAAAACGCTCGATCAGATCCGAAGCTCGCTGCGATTTCTCGGGTATCTCGCGAGCGGCGATGGCATGGGAACTCTTCAAGATTCTTCCTCTCTTCGTTCTTCGAAGCGTGCCTCCAGCATTTGATCGTGGGTCGCTTCTTCGACGCCATCATCGACCAACTGCTCACCAAGGTTCTTGTCTTCTCCATCCGCCGCGCGCAGGGCGTGATGGCCTGTATCCGCGGCCACGACGTTCCATTCTTCTACAACTTCGGCCGTGCGCGCGTCTTCCTCCGGCGCGGTCGTGCTCTGTTCGCCAAGGAGCTCACGGTGCGCCTGCTGCCAGTCGCCTTCGGTAAATTCATCGGGATTGCGTTCGTCGATTATTGCGATCTCACGCGCCCGTTGTTTCACCTGGTCCGGCGAAGGCGCGCCGAGTCCATTTCCATGCACAGTAATTTTCCCGGCCCGCGGTTGTGAGTATTCGTTCATAAGAATTGATACCAATTAATACGAAATGAAGATGCTTTCTGCTCGTTTCGCAATAGGCGACTCGACCGAAAGCGATCGTCGGGGAATGGTGAGTTGTTCCAAATGACAGGCGCGCAGACAAAGTTGGTTCAACTGCAAAACGGCAGCCGCATTGCCGTGGACGAATATGGCGACCTCAATGGGCGGCCGGTTTTTTTCTGTCACGGCTGGCCCAGTTCGCGATCGATGGCAGTCCTGACCGATGAAGCAGCGCGCGATCTTGGTGTTCGCATTATCTCGCCGGATCGCCCGGGGGTAAACGAGTCCGAGTTTCAGAAGGAGCGGACGTTAATGGACTGGCCGCCGATGCTGGAGGAACTCGCGGCGCAGCTCGAGATCGATCGATTCCGAATGCTGGCGATTTCGGGCGGTGCGCCTTACGCGTATGTGAGCGCGTGGTCGATGCCGCAGAAAATCGATGCGATCGCAGTCGTCAGCGGCGTGCCGCCAATCAGCGAACTCACCGAGCATCATGGCTTGCTGAAACTGTATCGCTGGATGCTCGCGCTTTATCGAACGCATCCGGAACTGTTGCGGAAATCCTTTCAGCTGGCGCGGCCTTTTGCTTCGCGCCGAATTCCCATTCGTCTGCGCCCGATGTTTCTGAAGTGGTTACAACCATGTGACGCGGCGGTCCTGCGCGATTCGCGTTTTTTCGAAGCATGCTTTGAGAGCCAGCGCCAGGCGTGGCGGACGTCGGCCGAAGGTGTGATGGTGGATGCGGAAATTTACGCGCGGCCGTGGGGTTTTCCGCTGGAAGAAGTGCGAACGCCGGTTCGCTTGTGGCACGGAAAAACGGATCGAAGTTTTTCGTATCATCTCGCCGAGCATGTCGCACAACGGCTCCCGAATTGTCAGGCGCACTTTGTTGAAGCGGCGGGACACTACTCGCTTCCGATTCGGCACATGCACGAGATCCTTGCAGATTTGATGATGTAGCTGCCTGTGAGGTAGGGGCGATTGACCCAATCGCCCGCGGGCGGTTCGGTGAACCGCCCCTACCTGCTGGAAGCGGCGGACGACTTATAATTCTGCCGTTGAAGACAGCCGAAGCTCCAATGCAAGAATCAGCTCACGCATTATTCCCGTGCGTGGGGCATAGCTCTCGCTAAAGATTTAGTGTGGAAGATTTCACTGCAGGCACGACCGCGGCGCAGCCTTCGCGCAAACAATCGACACTCGGACCGGAGTGGGATGCGCGCGTGCGCGAACTTGTCAAAACCTGGGGAGCCGAGCGTTCGCCGGAATTGATCGAAGAAATGATCATCACGGCTCTGAAGATGGGTCACGATCCAGTGGGGACGGCCGATCTCAAACTGATGAATCGCTCGCTCAAAGAGATGCGGTACGCCGCAAAAATTTTCGCGCCTTACGTGCATTTTCGCAAAGTGGTTGTTTTTGGTTCGGCGCGCACTCCGGAGAGCGATCCCGCGTTTAAGATGGCGGAGCGGTTCGCGCGCGAAATGGCGGCGCACGATTACATGGTCATTACCGGTGGGGGCGATGGCATCATGGGAGCGGCCCAACGCGGTGCCGGCCGCGAACACAGTTTTGGTCTGAACATTCGCCTGCCCTTCGAGCAACGCGCCAACGCAACAATTTCGGGCGATCCCAAGCTGATCAACTTCAATTATTTTTTCACGCGCAAGTTGAATTTCGTAAAGGAAACACATGCCTTCGCGCTTTTTCCTGGCGGCTTCGGGACGCTCGATGAGGGATTCGAAGTGCTCACTCTCATGCAAACAGGCAAGGCGCGTGTGATTCCAGTGGTCATGATCGACAAGCCTGATGGCAGTTACTGGGAAACGTGGATGAAGTTCCTAACCGATCACCTTTTCAAACTCGGCTTCGTTTCGCCGGAGGATTTTCATTTTTTTAAGGTGACCCATGACGTGAAGGACGCGGTCGGCGAGATCGTGCAGTTCTACAAGAACTACAACTCGTCGCGCTGGGTCGGCGATCAATTGGTCATCCGACTCACGCATCGCATTTCGACCCGGGCGGTCGCCGAACTCAATCGGCAATTCGCTGACGTCATTCGTAGCGGTGCGATCACCCAGGGCAGCGCCTTGGATCAGGAAAAAAACGAACCGGAAATTTGGGATTTGCCGCGGTTGGTTTTGCAACCGCATCGCCAGAGTTTCGGCCGGTTCCGTCAGTTGATCGATGCGATCAACCTGTCGGATACGCAATCCTAGCGCTTCCTCTGTAGCGACGGTCTATGACCGTCGCATTATTTCTGCCGGGGCTTAGCATTCGAAAAGAGTGCGACGGCCACAGACCGCCGCTACAGAAGCCTGAGGGGGAATTCACCTTGACTTGTTATGCTTGAAAAATAGCGTGTCTCTTCACTCATCGCGCCCACGATGATGTCCGCCAGCCTGCGGCCTCACCTGAAGCGGTGAACCTAACCAACCCAATCAAACAAAATTCAAATGAAACTAATACGATTATTCGCGGTCATGATGGCGTTTTCGCTCATGACGATGCCGTTCGCGCGCGCGCAGGAAACAGAAACTCCGACCGAGACGGCTTCGCCAACTCCGGCGGAAAAAACTGAGACGACAAAATCAGACGACGAAAAGAAACCGGAAACGGCAACGACCGAAGCAGAAAAATCTGCCACACCCCGCGCGAAGTCCGCGCAGAAGAAAGAGACCCGAGCCGCTGCCAGCAAAGGAAGCATGGAAGCTCAGCTCAAAGATATCGAGAGCAGATGGGAGGGAGCGTACCAGAGCCATGACGCCAAAGTCGTGGATGATATTCTCGCCGATAATTACGTCCTCACCGACGAGAAGGGGAAAGTGTTCAATCGGCGTGGCGCCTTGAAGGAATTCAAGAAGAACAAGGACACGCTGGAAAAGGCAACAACTTCAGATCTGGTTGTTCATCCGATTAGTAGCGACGCCGCAGTCGTAACAGGAATGGCTCGTGAAGTGGGCAAGGACAAAAGCGGAAAGCAGTTTGATCGCACCTATCGCTGGACCGACACCTTCGTGAATCGCAACGGAAAATGGCAATGTGTTGCCAGCCACGTGACACTCGTGGCGCAAAAGTAGTTAGGCAGAATTTGTTCTTAAGCGCGGCGCTGTTGCAACGGCGTCGCGCTTTTTTTTGAGGATTGAGAGGAAGAGAGGACGGGTGTAACCGCTATTTCGTTTCCGGGCGCTTTTCCAAAATGTAATCGCGGATCGTGTTTACACTTCGGAGAGCTTTGCCCGCCACTTCGGAATTGGGAACACCGACTCCGAATGTCTTCTCCATGCTCACGACGAGCTCGAGCGCGTCGATGGAATCGAGTCCAAGTCCGTTAGGCCCAAACAGCGGCAAATCGTCACCGATTTGATCGGGCGTCGTTTGCAGCATCAGGTTTTTGACCAGCATTTCCTTAATGCGGGTGCGGAGATCGGGTTCGGCCATAAAACACGAGTTGCGAAGGTGTCGCAACGCGACGCGAAGTCAATCGAATCCGCAGATGCAGCGCGCTTAAATCTGGTCGGCCTTCTCGCCCGGCGCTGCCTGTTGATTCGGGTCGGGATGGGTTGCAGCACTGGGAGACCCCGGATCTACGTTCTCAATTCGCGGAACTGTCGCCTGCGCCGAGCGCACATCCGGCTTCGCCGCTGTGTCGCTCTTGCCCGCGTTGTGCAACTCGTCGCTGAATTCGTCCTTGGCTTTTTGGAATTCCTTAACCGCCTGGCCCATGCCGCGAGCGAGTTCTGGCAATTTCTTCGCGCCGAAGAGCACGAGCACGATGAGCAGGATAATGATCAGGTCCGGACCGCCGAAGTTAGATAACAAGGCGAGGAAGTTCATACGTGATGAGAAACATCAGACCGTTCGGAGAACTTGCAAGACATTTCGCCTCGACTATAGCTGTGCCGGCCTAACGAGTTTGCGAAATGGCAGTATGACATTCGCGAGGTTCCTCGCTGCGCTCGGAATGACCGCGAAGAGATCGATGCGGGAATTATTCGAGCGCGTAGAGAAATCCATCTGTGCTCCCGAAATAGACAACTCCATTCGCGACAAGCGGCGTGGAGAAAATAGAGCCGATGTTAAATTGCCGATCGGTCGAGACCATTGGTGCCTCGCGCCAGCCCGAGGTGTAGAGTAACGGCCCGTTGAATTTCCGATCTGCCGTCAGCACCCAACCTTTGTTCTCTTTGGATGTCTCGGTCTGGTATTCCCAGAGCACGTTTCCGGTTTTCGTATCGCGCGCGACCAGCGTTCCATTCAGCACACCGAGCAAAACAACATCACCGACCACTGTCGGCGATGAGAACATGTAGGCCTTCTCCTTCTGACGAATGAGGGATTTGCCAGTCGCTGCATCGAGGACGTGATAAAGACTGGAATCGGAGGTCGCAAAGAAGACCCTACCTTGCGCGACTGCCGGCGAGACGACGACCCAACTCAGTTCGTTGTTGAATCTCCACTTCTCTTTGCCGGTGGCGGCGTCGAGCGCATACAGATTCGAATCGCGGCAACCTACATAAACAATCCCGTTTGCCACTGCCGCCGAAGATTGAAAACCAACCTGATTGTGGATCAGATCATCTTCGCCGCCATGAAATCGCCACTTCTCCTTACCGGTGGCCGCATCGACCGCGTAAAAATAGCTGTCCCAACTTCCGAAAAACAAAACTCCATCGGCAAATGCCGGCGATGAATGGACGACATCGCCGGTTTTGAATTTCCAGCGCTGTTCCCCTGTGGCAGCATCGAGTGCATAGAGATTACCGTCACCGCTGCCGAAATAGACGGCGTTTTCCGCCACAACCGGACTTGAGAGAAACACATCAAACTGGTCCGCGATGGTTTGGTTTTTTGGCAGCAATCCATGAATGCCCTTTGCCTCGAAACGACGTTCACCCTCGGTCTTGAATTTCCACTTTAGTTCGCCATTGCGCGCATCGAACGCATAAAATTTCCCGTCGTAACTGCCGATGTAAACGACTCCATTCGCCACCGCTGGAGTTGCCGGCACCGGACCGCCGGTCGCGCGTTTCCAGATTTGTCGACCGCTCTCGGCATCGACCGCGTAAACATTTCCATCGTCGCCACCAAAGTACAAGAGTTTGTCACTCAAGACCGGTGAGGAAACAATGCGGTTGCCCGTCGGGAATCTCCATTTTATCCGGTGAAACGCGTGCGGCGCGGAACCCGCATACGAACCCGAATGCGCAGCGTCGCCACGGAACATTGATTGTCCCTGGCAGACGGCCGTTAAACTCGTTAGGCAAAAAATGAGATGTGAGACTTTCATCGGATTGCTCCTACTTCGCTCGATGCAAGACCAGCGGGCTTTCGATCCCACCTTGAATGATGTCGCCCGAAAGTTCGTCCTTTCGGAGCCGGCCTTCGTAACTGAGACCGGTTTCGTGTGAAGCCACCGTGAGGAACGTGCCCTCCTGCATGACAAGATCGACCGGCAGATTGTTTACTCGTTTGCCGACGACAACGAACTCGGCCGTGGCGCCCGAGTTAGGATGGTTTGCAAGCTTGATTGTCACTTGTCGCTTGTATCCGAACAGCTCGTAGTCACCTTTCCATTCGCCTTCGAGATCCTTGCTTACATTTGTGTTTCGCGGTGCCGTCTCGACTTGCGGTGGTCCCGTTTTTTGCAGCGCGAATGGCGCCGAGTTTCCGCCCTGCACAAATTTTCCCGCCAGCGTGCTGTCTCCCGTAAAGTGTCCGTTCAACTTCGCCTGACCAGAATCTGGGGAGGCGAGAGCACTCTTAATCGTGAAACTGATATCGCCTCCCTTAAGGACAATGTCGGAAAGGGTTGCGCCCTTGACATTCAATCCGGGAATTATGATCGATCCGCTCCACGCTCCCGCATTGTCCTGTGCGAGATCGACAATCAAGTTCAATTCCCATTCCGGGATTTGAATTCTTCCTTCCCATCGTCCCGCGGCGGTTTCGGTAGCGTGACACAGCATTGCGCCGGCGAAAAATAATGTCAGAACTAGCTTCATGATTTGGGTTGTAAATGCAGAACGACGATTGCAATGCGCGTGCCAGCATTGCATTCCAGTCGCAACCAGCTTTGCCCATATCGTTTACGGAGGGCGCAGTGATTTGCCTGATGTCTTAAGCCTCCCGGAGTTGGGATTTTGCGATACCGCTTCCGGGAAAAACGGCCGGACATGAGTCCGACAAATGCGGACGGAGCGTTGCGTTACGACGCAGGCTTTGATGGACTTGAGCCTTGTCTTTTACTCGTTAGGCGAACGATAAATTTTCAGGAGAGAACCCGCAGCCTGGTGCAATTGCTTCGCCGGTTTCGATCGAGTCCGGCCACCGGAAATTTATTTCCTTGCCAGGTTCAAAGCGGCCGCGGCAATCTTTTTTTCTTCCACTCGCTAGATGCGTCGCCGTCAGAAATCATTCTACGTTGTCTTTGCTATCGCCGCAGCGCTCGTCATTCCGGCAACGATCGCGTTGCGCACGGTCGCTCATCCGGCTGTTCTGCAATCTGCCTCGGAGAACCCAACGCCTCTCGGTTACACATGGAGCCTGCTTCTGTTCGTCGTTCCCATCATGGCTCTGGCGACGTGGTTCGCGTGTCGACCTGACTTGGTGTTTCCGCGGAAAGCGTTCTGGAGAACCATCGCCGTCCTCGCGCCTCTCGGCTTTCTGCTTGATCTTTTATTTGGCAACACTTTTTTTGTTTTCCCAAACCAACACGCGGTTCTCGGACTCGATGTTCCCGCCGTCGGCGGAAGGATTCCGATCGAAGAATTCGTCTTCTATTTAACCGGGTTCATGCTCGTGTTGCTCAGTTACATCTGGTGCGACGAGTATTGGATGGCTGCCTACAATGTCCCCGATTACAGCGCGGCTACCCGCGATATCACACGAATTGTCCGGTTCCATTTTACGTCGTTCATCCTCGGCGTGCTTCTGATCGTCGCCGCGATCGCTTATCGTAAATTTTACTCGGGCAATCCACACGGATTCCCGTGGTATTTCATCTATCTTGTCTGTGCGTCATTCATTCCTTCCGCAGGTTTTTTCCACACCGCACAACGCTTTATTAATTGGCGTGCCTTCAGTTTCACCTTTTTCCTTCTCCTGCTCATTAGCTTGCTCTGGGAAGTTACGCTCGCGCTGCCTTACGGTTGGTGGGGATTTCGTTCCTCGGCGATAATTGGTCTTACCATCGGCGCCTGGTCGAATCTTCCCATCGAAGAGCCCTGTGTCTGGATGGCCGTGACCTTTACCACCATCATCACCTACGAAGTCATCAAGATCTGGAAAGCGCTGGGTGCGGGGGCGCTCCAGGCATTCTTCGGAATCGGCAAGTAACGGAGAACAAACGTCCTCTTCATGGAGCTTGCAGGGCTTTGAACGGGCCAATACACTCGCCAGCAGAATGTCATTGATTTACTCGCGTCTAAAAATGGCGCTGTGTCTGGTGGCCTTCGCGGCTTCGATCTGGGCGGTGAATGGCTGCGGTGGTCCTTCGCATGACATCGTCGGCAAATGGAGAACGGCAGATGCAAATGCGATCGTGTGGGAATTTTTGCCTCACGGTACCGTTCTAGTCGGAAAAGATAGGGGCAGGTACACTTTCGGCGATCAAAAGCGGATCAAGATTCAAACGTCATTTGCGACTTCTGTGTATCAAATGCAAATCGCGGGCGACACGATGACGCTGACAAGCCCGAGCGGGCCAAAGCTCGAGCTGACGAGAATCAAATAAAGAAGCCGAACTCGATTAGAGATTCGATGGCTCTGTCGAAAAGCTGTGTTCTGTCATGTCGAGCGAATATTCGCGCGCGACAATGAGAGATTCCCCGACTCCGCTCGGAATGACGAAGCTTTTCAACAGGGCAGATTTGATCGGCCGGTTTCTAATTTAATCCCAGCGATTGCACGGTAGGCTCGTCAACCGCTCCTGTAATGATGAGACCGTAATCGCGTTGGAAGTTTGAAATTGCTGCGCGTGTGGCCGGATTAAGCGAACCGGTGATTGGGCCAACGTAATAGCCGGCGTCGCGCAACGCGGCCTGCACGTTGGCGATCACCTGGTCAGGCAACAAGTCAGCGTAGGTATAGATCGGCCCATCGTAGTCATAGTAGTCGTACGTGGAACTGTAGCCGTATGCCGGATACCAATAGCCCGAATCCAGGTAGTAATATCCCGTGTTAACGAACACGATGGTTCGGCAATGCTGATTCCACCAATGGCGATCATGCCTTTCGTGTCGGCAACGTTTGAGCGCGTCGAAATAGCTTCGGCGGTTATCGGTAACGGTTTGGTTGTCGCCACCTCTTGTTTTCGCCCTGATGTTTGTCCCGTTACCTTTGCGATCTCGTCCCGGGCGGTCCGGCATTTCCGTTGGCTGATAGGTTGGCGTTGTCCCTCGAACGTTCAGGGCGAGCGGCGCGCGCACGACCGGCTGTACCAAGGCCGGGTAATTTTGCCGAATTTTTGTGTTTGGTTGGACGAACCGATTCTTGCCCGCATGAACAATCGAGTTGCGAGCGGCTACTGTTGCTTGCCCGTGCCCATTGTTAGCTTTGGCTGAAGGCTGCGCGGCGTGCTGTTTCCCCGCATTACTTCGCACAATGTCATCGGCCGCGGCTGGCCGCATCTCTCCGAGCGCAACAAAGAACGCAATAATTACGATGGATTTCATTTCACCTCCGACTGGTCAACGATATCAAAGAATTCTTTTCCCGTCGACTCGCCACTTTGTTCGTGCGGCGCTTTGGGCGAAATAGAGATAGACCAATCAAGAATATAGAAATTCCAATATAAAAACGTCGACAAGCAAGAATCCGCCAGCTATTTATGTGGAAAAAGTAACTTCCAAACGCGAGCGCGGCCGATCATTAAACCAACGCAGCGAAAGCCTTTCGAACGATTTATTTTCTGTGCGCTGCTGGCGTAATCCAAGTCATCGACTGCGAACAGCCGTTTACTCTCATTATGAATTCTATTAAATGCTCCACATCAGCGATTTTTCTCGCGGCCGTTTTCGTCCTCTCCGCCAGAGTAAACGGGCAGTCAGTTATGGTTACGGGCCAGACTGCAGGCCCAAGCCCGTTTATAAAACAAATCCAACTCACCGCCAATCCGGCGGCGTCTATCAAGAGCATAAAGTTTCAGATCACGCCAAAGTCGGGCTCAGTTACGCGTCCTGTCACTGCAACTTATCCGAGTGAGTACCTGAAACGCCGCGGTTACTATAATTCGCAAACCGGCGCCATTCTCTTGCCGGTATTTGGTCTTTACGCGAATTTTAACAACACAGTAACCCTTACCTACACCTTCACAGACGGTTCATCGCAGCAAGCGACAGTGACGCTCGCGACACCGGTCTATAACGATTCCTGCGGGTATACCAGTCCCATTATAATACAGCCAAGAACCAATAGCACAGCTCTGAGTTATGATTACTACCTGGTAAGACAGTCATGTGGGAATGCTTCCCCTGTTATCTTTGACACTGACGGCCAAGTTCGCTGGATCGGCACGACGGGATTCTCAGATTTTCCGGCAATGCTTTACCAAAATTCGATATACTTAGGCCATTTTTCAAATCTTTACCGGATGGAACTCGATGGAACATTCTCCGTTCTCAGAGATTACAGCAACGTCGGCGTTACTAATTTTCATCACAACATCGATCCGGGAAAGCGCGGGATGATAGTGGATGTAGACACTACTGCGCAGTTCGAGGCTGTGAACATGGAAGTCGACGGCTTAGGCAACATCCTTAGCACCTGGAATCTTGCTGACATTATTTCGGCGGCGATGACGGCGGGCGGGGACGACCCGACCCAATTTGTCAAGACCGCCTCTGATTCCAATCCCATAAGGGACTGGTTTCATAATAATTCGGTTACCTATAAGAAGTCCGATGAGTCCTTACTCGTATCCAGTCGGGAGAACTTTGTGATTGCCCTTGATTATGCAACCGGTGCTATCAAATGGATTTTTGGCGACGACACCAAACAGTGGTTTCAGTTTCAATCACTGAGGAACTTTGCGCTTACACTTGGAAACAATAGCCTTTTCCCGTTGGGCCAACATGCCTTGTCCATCTCCAGCGATGATAACTTGCTGCTCTTCGACGACGGGAGGGGCAGTTTGAATCACACTCCGCCCGGAGCTGATCGCACCTACTCCGCGCCGCGCAAATATCAGATCAACACGACTAACCGAGTGGCGACCGAGGTGTGGAGTTACCCAAACAATCAATCTCTCTACAGCTCATTTTGTTCGAGCGTCTACGAAGATAGTCCGCTGAATTATGTCGTAGACTATGCGATTATTACAAACATCACGCCGCCGTCGCAGTTCGCGGAGATTCTGGGCTTGGATGCGTCAGGGAACAAGGTGTTCGATTACCGCTACGCGGCAACGAATTGCGACACTGCTCACAACTCTACTCCCATTCATTTAGAACAGGTGGTCTTTTCGACCATCGTCCCGCCTGCCGTGGTCGCCCGAAAGAGCCATGGTGCAGCCGGTATGTTTGATATTCCATTGCCTCTCACTGGCAGTGTAGGAGTTGAATGTCGTTCGGGTGGTGCAAGCGGCGAACACCAGATCGTAGCGACCTTTGCGACACCGGTGACCGTTACGGGCGCTACGGTAACTCCCGGGAGTAACGGCGCGGCGTCCGTTTCCGGAGCCCCTATGGTGAGTGGTAGAACAGTAACGGTGAATCTGACAAATGTCAGTAACGCGCAAAAGATCACGATAAACCTCATTGGCGTAAACGATGGGTCAAACACTGAAAATATTTCAGTGCCAATGGGGGTGCTTATGGGCGACGTGACAGGCAATCAACTGGTTAATTCTAGTGACATCAGTGAGGTCAAATTGCATGCCGGCGCACCTGTGACTGCATCCACCTTCCGTCGGGATGTTGTCGCGAACGGCTCAATTAACAGCACAGATCTCAGCACGATAAAATCAGTAGCCGGGAGTGCGATCTTTTGAGCAAATCATCCTCGACAGGCTGATTAAAAGCCGGCAAGACGGAGTAGAACATGAAAGCTCCGACCGACGTAATGCTCCTTCTTCAAATCTTCGTCTCGCTCTTCCTTGCCATTCTCTTTCTCCAATCGGGCATCGACAAGGTCGTCGATCGCCGTGGCAATGTAGAATGGTTGAAGAGTCATTTCGCCAAGAGTCCACTGGCCGGAATGGTAGGACTGATGGTGACCATGATCACGATTCTCGAACTCGCGGCCGGAACGTTGAGTGCTCTAGGTTGCGCGTTAATTATCATTCGGCACGACCTTAGTGTGGCATTTTACGGTGCCGTTATCGCCGCGGTATCGCTTATTGCGCTCTTTTTCGGTCAGCGGATGGCAAAAGACTACGCTGGCGCTGCGGTGCTCGTTCCCTACTTTCTACTGTCGTTGGTCGCGATTTTTCTACTCGCTTAAGGAAAGAATCGCGCGCGAACATTCAGCAACAGACGGAACAGAGCTATGCGTAAAGTTAACACGAAGGATGTCGTAGAAGAGTCATGGTCGTCACCAAAAGGAAAATTTCGCGCGGCTGGAAAGGAAATTTCAATTGCACTGGGACGCGATCCGTTTTCTGCGAATCCCAAAGATCGGCACCCATTTGACGTCGAGATCATGCGCATTCCAGCAGGTGAGAGGCCCTACCCGTATCATTCCCACGCGGCGCAATGGGAGTTTTACCATGTTATTTCGGGGCGAGGTGTTGTTCGTCACGCAGACGGGATCACCGTCATCGAAGCGGGTGACGCATTCATGTTTGCGCCGGATGAACCGCATCAATTTCACAACGACAGTTCGGAGGATCTCATCGTCTACGTTATCGCGGATAATCCGATCGGCGAATCGTGTTATTATCCAGATAGCAACAAATGGCTCGTGCGTTCTCCGGAACGAAGACTCATTCGTGGAGAGAACCTGGATTACTGGGACGGCGAAGAGTAACCGGCGAGGTTAATTACCTGTTTTGGTTCGATGACTTCCCGTAATAACGATAAGCGCATACTAAAAAACCGCCACGCCGCTAATTCGGATTCCGAGATGCGTTTAGCTGCTTTCCGACAACGCTACACCACGCCCTGATCGAGCATCGCGTCCGCTACCTTGACGAAACCTGCGATGTTCGCACCAATGACAAGATTGCCGGGTTGATCGTATTCCGCGGCAGTGTTCCAGGCGTTCTTGTGGATGGTAGCCATGATTTGGCGAAGGCGTTGATCGACTTCAGCGCGCGGCCACGGCAATCGCATGGAGTTCTGCGCCATCTCTAATCCGGAAACGGCGACGCCGCCCGCATTGGCGGCTTTACCCGGTCCGTAAAGGATCTTGTTCTTAAGAAATAGATCAACCCCCTCCGGTGCGGTCGGCATATTAGCCGCTTCCGAAACGAGAAAGCAGCCATTAGCGAGCAGCGCCTTCGCGTCTTCACCGCTGATCTCATTTTGCGTCGCACAAGGGAACGCGCATTCGCACGGGACGCTCCACGGTTGTTTGCCATCGACATAGGTCGCCGTCTTGAATTGATCGGCATATTCTTTGATGCGACCGCGCCGTTCGTTCTTTAGCTGCATGACCCAGCTCAGCTTTTCATCCGTGATGCCGTCCTTGTCGTAAATGAATCCTCCCGAATCGGACATTGTCAGGACCTTGGCGCCGACTTGGTTTAGTTTCGAAACCGTATATTGCGCGGCATTGCCCGAACCGGAAACGCTGCAGGCTCTTCCTTCCAATCCTTCACTGCGCGTCTTGAGCATTTCTTCGGCAAAATAGACTGCGCCATAACCTGTCGCTTGTGGGCGAATAAGCGATCCGCCCCAATTGAGCGATTTGCCGGTTAGCACGCCGGTGAATTCGTTAGCGATACGTTTGTACTGACCGAACAAGTAGCCAATCTCCCGACCGCCAACGCCTATGTCGCCGGCAGGGACATCCGTATCAGGTCCAACATGCCGAAAAAGCGCCGTCATGAACGATTGGCAGAAATGCATCACTTCGTTATCCGATTTGCCTTTCGGATCGAAATCGGCGCCGCCTTTGCCGCCGCCCATCGGCAAAGTGGTAAGCGAATTTTTGAAAACTTGTTCGAAGGCGAGAAACTTCAAAATACTGGCGTTAACGGTGGGATGAAAACGCAGGCCGCCTTTGTACGGTCCGATCGCGCTGTTCATCTGCACGCGGTAACCACGGTTGACCTGAATTTGGCCGGCATCGTCAATCCACGGCACGCGGAACTGGATCAAACGTTCCGGTTCGACGAGTCGCTCGAGAATTTTCCCGTCGCGATACTTTTTGTGCCGCTGCACCGCCGGTTCGATCGACTCGAGAACCTCGGTTACCGCCTGAAGAAACTCAGGCTCATGCGTGTTCCGTTTGTGAACGGTGTCGAGAATTTGTTGGACTAGATTCATATGATGTTTCGCAACCTCCGGAGCTCAATGCCCATCGTCACATCGTCTCGTTCGCTAATGCAGCCGTAGAAAAGTCGCATGGCAATGAGTCAGGACGTGATCAACTCTTACCGCGCCATTCTCCGCTGGAAAAACGTGAACGCTCTCGCGCTGGGATCGAACATGATGAGCGGATACGCTACCAGAGCCGGTGCCAGCCGTGAAGCAGAATTCCATGGCTCGAAATGGGCCCCGCCAATCGGGTTGCAACGGCTGTCAGCCCCCTGCAAGATTTCTTTCCAATGCGATCAAAAAGAAGTGCGGGCCTGCTTATGTTTCGTAAGACCAAGGATGGATTGCAGGTTCTGCTCGTGCATCCAGGCGGACCGTATTTTCAGAAGAAGGACGAGGGCGTGTGGAGCATTCCGAAGGGCGAAACAGCCGGAGCTGAAGACCTGCTTGCCCGAGCGCGGATGGAATTTGAAGAAGAATTAGGTATTCCACCTTCGGGAGATTGGATTGAGCTCAGCAGCATCAAACAAAAAGGCGGAAAGACCGTGCATGCCTGGGCATTTGAAGGCGATCTGCGCGACGATTTCGAATTGAAGTCGAATACGTTTGAGTTGGAATGGCCGCCGCGCTCTGGGAAAATACAAACCTTTCCCGAAGTCGACAAAGCTGCGTTCTTTTCCGTCGCTGAAGCACGTCGCAAGATGAATATTGCACAGACCGCGTTTCTTGATCGTTTGTGTGACGCATTGCAGCTTGCGCCACCAAGGAGCGGCGGTTTCCAAACCGCCGACTAAAACAAGGGCGCTTTAGAAAGCGCCCCTCCTTGGTAGCGAGCACTGAATAATGACACCGCTATTTCTATTCGCTCCCGGCGCGGGCGCGCCTTCTTCGCATCCCTGGATGCAACGCTGGAAGAGCTTGTTGGCTCCGCTTGGCCACGTTGTAACTTTTGATTACGACTACATGCGAGCGGGACGTAGACGCCCGGACCCGTTAGCGCAGTTGATCACCGCTCATCGCGCTGCGCTCGCAAATGCGAGGGAAACAACAGACCAACCAACATTCCTCATTGGCAAAAGCATGGGCGGACGTATTGGCTGCCATGTCGCGCTAGAGGAAAAGGTCAACGGAATTGTCTGCCTCGGCTATCCGCTTTGCGGCGGAGGCGATCCGTCAAAATTACGCGACAGGGTTCTGCGCGAACTGCATACGCCAATTTTGTTCGCACAAGGCACCCGCGATTCGCTTTGCCCATTAAACCTTCTTGAAAAGGTGCGAGTGGAAATGACGGCGCCAAATTTTCTTCACATCGTCGAAGGCGGCGATCATTCGCTTCTTGTCACGAAGCGTCAACTCCTCGCCGCCGGCGAAACGCAGCATGATGTCGATGAGCGAATCCTGAGTGCGATCAAGACCTTTGTCGGCCCGCTTATTTCGGAGTAGCAACAATTCGCCTGCCCATAAGCACGATGCTTCCCTCTTTTCCGAGGCGCGTTTCCTCGCTCAAGACGTGTTCGACGAATGCCGCTGCCGTCGCTGTTTCGGGCAACACAGGAATTAGATAGCGATAAAGGTAGGGCACTGATTTGGTCTCTCGAATTGCGAACAGCTTCGAGATTGTGCTAGCGAGCGCAGCGATCGAATGCAAAGCCCGGTTGTGATTTTCGTGCCATGCCTGCATCGGATTTTTTGCTGCGAGCAGCTTCGTAACAAATTGGTCTTCCGCGGGAATAACGTTCGACTTTCCTGCCTCTGAACGAAGAATTTTCACGAACCATCGCACGGTTCGCTCGTCGGTTTCGCCAAAGGCAAAGTCTTCAACTAGCAGGCAGCCCTCGGGCTTGATTAATTCCCGCGCCTTTTCCACCGCTCCGTCCAACGGATTGATGTGATGCAGAGATCGCGTAAAAGCGATCGCATCGACCGGGTTGCTCTCGAACTCGGGCCACGATGCGACAACTGCGCGAACTCCGCGTCCTTTCGCCTTGGCAATCCGATCAGCTTCCGAATCCAATCCAATTGTGTGATATCCGTTACGCGAAAGTTCGAAAGCGACTTCGCCGTCGCCGCAACCGACTTCCAGAACAGTTGCTCCACGGCGAAGATGTGAGGCAAGGAATTTGAATGTCTCCCGTGTCGGGATGTCGATTGGCCTTGTCGTTGAAGCATCGAACATTTGCTACGAAGGAAGTTTTCCAAAAATTTGTCGGGCCTTCTCCGGTGCCCGCGACTTCGCCCGCGCAATCACGATTTTACTCAGGAGTATTTGATAAGACGCGGGCAAATTTGCCGGTAAACAAGCAAACGTCGTCGGCCGCGGTGCAGCGCCAATGTCATCGAGCGAGGCAAATCGGCGAAGGAACTCCGGGTGATCGCTGAAAAACGCGCCGGGCCAGTGGCGGTCGAGAAATTGTCGCCATGGTGTGCCGGCACCGAAGTCGTGCAGAAAGAGGACGCTCGGTTTGCGCGTGCGCAATAAGTTTAATGCGAGCTTGAGCGCGCGGAATTCTTTTGGACCATCGATGAGAATGGGATCGGCCGGCTCGAGAAGCTTTGGCAGGACTTCGCGCGAATCGCCAAACAGACATTCCACGTTTGGATAAGGCGCCAGCCTCTTCAGCGCGATCGCGGCACGCGGAGAAGTTTCTTCGAATTCAACGCTAACGATTCGCGCGCTTGGGAAGGAATGCGTTAGCAACAGTGTAGCGCCCCCCAGATCCCGGCCGGATTCCAGAATTCTTTTCGGGTTCATCGGGCGCACCACGCAGTAAAAAAGAAACATCTCGCTGATGAAAATGCCGGGCCCGCGCTCGTGGTTAGGCATCGCCTCGATAACCGCTCGAAATTCCGGGAGCAGCCGATCTGCAACCGAAAGGACAGTGTCGATGCTGATTGCGCTCGGAATGCGAGTGGGTTTGCTCACGCGCTCGTAACCTATTCGTCCCGGTCGAGCGAATTTCCAATCTCGCCTGTCGTAGCTTGTTCGCGTGCAATTGTTCTGCGGGTATAAAAGAAAAGTATCACGAGAAGCACGACGAGACCGATGATCAATGCTCCGAAAAAATGCGCGGTAGCAGCAGAGAAGATAGTAATCGAGCTTCTGCTCATTCGGCGGCTCGATGGAATCAAGATCAGTTGATGCTTTTGCAGGATGAGCCCGAGACCAGGCAGTAACAACAAAAGTGCCAGCACCAATATCTCCCAGGGATTGTTCTGCGCGGACTTTTCCGGGATTGCTTCATCAGTTGCGTGCCGTTCGATTGAACGAAAGTCGGCAGAATTCTCCATCGCGTGCTTGAGAATTTCGTTTGCTTCGCGAGCGTACTCGTCGGCCACGAGCAGACGGATAGGCATTGCTAACGGTCCGCCACCATAAAGATTCGCATTCTCGTCGGCGAGAGTGCAAAAAATGTTGTGGTCATCCAACACTGATTTCGCCAAAGCGGCTTCGGCTGGATTCAAGTAGGCGCGCAAAGTGACCATGGGTAAAGCGGGATCGGCCGAACATCATTCGACCGCTATCTCCACTCGCCGTTCTTAGCCGGAATGTCAGCGTTGCGCCAGCTAACTCATCGTCTTGAGCTATGTCGCTTGGCCACAAAAAACCGTCTCGATTTACACGTCGTAGTACATCGTGAACTCGTATGGGTGCGGGCGAAGACGCAGAGCGTCGTATTCCTTTTGTTTCATCTCCAGCCAGTTCGCGATGAAGTCGGCGTTGAAGACATCGCCCTTGAGCAAAAAGGAATGATCGGCTTCCAGCGCAGCGATCGCGCCGCTCAGGGAATCGGGAACGCTCGGCACGTTGGCGAGTTCCTCCGGCGGAAGTTCGTATAGATTTTTGTCGAGCGGATCGCCGGGATCGATGCGGTTTTGAATTCCATCGAGTCCGGCGAGCAACAAGGCCGAGAATGCAAGGTAGGGGTTGGCGGCTGCGTCCGGTGTGCGGAACTCGATGCGTTTCGTTTTTGGATTCGCGGAATACGTCGGAATGCGAATGGCGGCGGAACGATTGCGCGCGGAGTAAGCGAGATTGACTGGCGCTTCAAATCCGGGAACGAGGCGCTTGTAGCTGTTGGTGGTTGGATTGGTGATGCAGGTGAGTGCGGGGGCATGTTTCAAAATTCCGCCAATGAAGAAGAGCGCCATCTCGCTCATACCAGAATAGCCGTTGCCGGCAAAAAGCGGTTTGCCGCCTTTCCAGAGCGACATGTGCGTGTGCATGCCACTGCCGTTATCGGCGAAGAGCGGCTTCGGCATGAAGGTGACGGTTTTGTTGTGCTTCTTCGCCACGTTGCGCACGATGTATTTGTAATACTGCATCGAGTCGCCCATCGTCTTGAGCGAAGCATAACGAATATCGATCTCGGCCTGACCGGCAGTGGCGACTTCGTGATGCTGACGTTCAATCGGGATGCCGGCCTTTTCCAATTCGAGGCACATCTCATTGCGAATGTCCTGCAAGGTGTCGGCGGGCGAGACCGGGAAGTAGCCTTCCTTCGCGCGGATTTTGTTTCCCAGGTTTGGAAATTCTTCGCGCGCGCTGTTCCAATGTCCTTCCGCGCTATCGACAAGATAAAACGCGGAATTCCCGGAGGAAGTGTAACGGACTTCGTCGAAAATAAAGAACTCGGCCTCGGGGCCGAAATACGCCGTGTCCGCGATGCCGGTGCTATTAAGATACGCTTCCGCTTTTTCCGCGACGCCGCGCGGATCGCGATCGTACGGTTCGCGCGTAATCGGATCGACGATCGTGCAAATGAGACTGAGCGTCGGCTCGCTATTAAAAACATCGACCCACGCCGTGTTCGCGTCCGGTATGACAAGCATGTCGCTCGCATTGATGGCGCGCCAGCCGCGGATGCTCGAGCCGTCGAAGCCGAGGCCTTCGGCAAAAATTTCTTCGTTATATTCGGTGAGCGTGGTGGTGAAATGCTGCCAGGATCCCGGCAGATCGGTGAATTTGAAATCCACGAGTTTGATCTCGTGGTCTTTGATCATTTTGCTGACGTCAGATGCAGTTTTGTCTTTGGCCATGCTAGTAGTTGAGTAGTGGTTGAGGTGTAATCGATCGCTGAATCGTAAATCGTTTCGTCCCCAAATAAATCGCGAGACTCCACCGCCGTCGAATGAGCGGAGATGGGCGAGGGGACAAGAAGTTAAACAGCTTTCTCGCCGATTTCCTCAGTGCGAATGCGCACGGCGTGTTCTACCGGGAGCACGAAAACTTTGCCATCGCCGATCTTGCCGGTTTTCGCCGCGGCCACGACAACCGTGACAGCTTTGTCGACCATGTCGTCGGCGAGCACGACTTCGACTTTCACTTTGGGGAGGAAATCCACTGTGTATTCGCTGCCGCGATAAATTTCGGTGTGACCCTTCTGTCGTCCGAAGCCTTTCACTTCCGTGACGGTCATCCCTTCAATTCCGAGTTCGGCGAGCGCCTCTTTGACCTCTTCGAGTTTGAAGGGCTTGATGATCGCTTCCAGTTTTTTCATGTCATTAAATTTGGCGCCGCAGTCCGTCGTTCGAACCCAAAGCTAAACGCGGCACGCGCTTCCTTAACAATAGCGGAGCGAGTATGCAATCACGAATTTTTTTGCAAAAACGGATGTCATCCTGAGCGCAGCGAAGGACCACACGATTACAGTGGCACGCCACGCAGAAGGCCACGCGCGCAAACTGTTTTCGCGAGGTCCCTCGCTTGCGCTCGGGATGACCATGCTTGGTAAATTTGCGAAAAACTTTTGACGCCTATACTGAAACGATGCCCCGCGACTCTTTCGTTCACCTCCATCTTCACACCGAATATTCGCTACTCGACGGCGCGGTGCGGATGAAGGAACTGATGCGCAAAGCGGCGGAATTCGAGATGCCGGCGGTCGCGATCACAGATCACGGAAATCTTTTTGGCGCGATCGAGTTTTATCAGGAAGCGACGAAAGCGGGAATTAAACCCATCATCGGTTGCGAAGCGTATATGGCGCCGGGCTCGATAAAAGATCGCCCGAATACAATGCGCGACGCCGCCTATCATTTTACGCTCCTGGCGAAGGACGAGATTGGTTATCGCAATCTCGTTAAATTAATTTCCGCGGCTCATCTCGATGGATTTCATTATCGCCCGCGGATCGATAAGGAACTGCTCGCGGCGCATTCCCAGGGATTGATCGGAATGAGCGCCTGTTTGAAAGGCGAAATCAACATGGCGATTCAGGCGAACGATCTCGCCAAAGCTCGGAAAAGCACGGCGGAATTTCGCGATATTTTCGGCGCTGAAGATTTTTTCTCGAGATGCACGATCACGGCATCGAAGCGCAACATAAATGCAACGCGGTGCTGCCGCAGCTGGCGAAGGAGTTTGGCGTCGGTTTGGTCGCGGCGAACGATGTGCATTTTTTGGAGCGCGAGCATCACGACGCGCATGACGTAATGATCTGCATCGGCACCGGCAAATTGGTCGCAGACGAACGTCGCATGCGTTACGTGCCGGAGCTTTATTTCAAGTCGTCGGACGAAATGCGGGCATTGTTCGCGGAATTTCCCGACGCGATTGCTAACACGGTCGCGATCGCGGAACGGTGCAATCTCAAACTGGAATTCGGCCGCTCGAAATATCCAGAGTATCCGGCGCCCGAAGGCAAAACACGCGAGGCGTATCTGCGCGAACTTTGTTATAAGGGTTTGCACGAGCGCTATGGCGAACGCGTCGGAACAGATGCCGAACTCATCAAACGCCTCGATTACGAAGTCGACATTTTGGAGAAAACCGGGTTCGTCAGTTATCTGCTGATCGTCTGGGATTTCATCCATTTTGCGAAAGGGCGAAAGATTCCTGTCGGTCCTGGCCGCGGATCGGCCGCCGGTTCGATCGTGGCTTACGTGCTGGGCATTACCGATGTCGACCCGCTCAAGTACGGATTGCTCTTCGAACGCTTCCTGAATCCCGAGCGCGTGTCGCCGCCGGACATCGATGTGGATTTTTGCGAATCGCGCCGCGGTGAAGTGCTCGAATACGTGCGGCAGAAGTATGGCGAGCGGCGCGTCTCGCAGATCATCACTTTTGGAAAATTGAAAGCGAAGAGCGTGGTGCGCGATGTCGGTCGCGTCATTGGGCTCAGTTATGGCGAAGCGGATCGGATCGCAAAAATGATCCCTAACGAGTTGAACATCACGCTCGCATCCGCCGCCGAGAAAACTCCGGATTTGAAACGTGCGATCGAAACGGAAGCGTCGACGCGGCAGCTCTGGGATTACGCGCAAGTGCTGGAGGGATTATCGCGCAACGCCGGTGTGCACGCGGCCGGCGTCGTTATCGGCGATCGCGATCTTTCCGAATACGTGCCGCTTTGTCGCGATACGAAAGGCAACGACGTCATCAGCCAGTATTCGATGGGGCCGCTGAACGATCTCGGTCTGCTGAAGATGGATTTTCTCGGACTCAAGACGCTGACGGTGATCGAGGATGCCGTGACGTTGATCCGGAAGCGCGTGCCGGATTTTTCCATTGATGCGATCCCACTCGATGACGCTGCGAGTTTCGCTCTCTACAACCGCGGCGAAACGATCGGCCTTTTCCAAATGGAATCGGGCGGAATGACGGGCACGGCGAAACAATTCGACGTGCAGAAAATCGACGACATCATCGCGTTGATCGCGCTCTACCGGCCGGGCCCGATGGAGCTGATCGGCGATTACATTAAACGCAAGAAAGGACTGACCAAGATTCGCTACGAGCATCCGCTCCTCGAAGAAATCTGCGCAGACACCTACGGCGTCATGATTTATCAGGAGCAGGTCATGGCGGCGGCGAGCCGGCTCGCGGGCTACTCGTTAGGCCAGGCCGATTTGCTGCGCCGCGCCATGGGCAAGAAGGACCGCGAGAAGATGGCGAAAGAGCGCGACAATTTCATCAAAGGTTGCGCGGAGACAAACAAGATCGGGGAGAAAAAGGCCAATGCGATTTTCGATTTGCTGGAGAAATTTGCCGGTTACGGATTCAACAAGAGCCACAGCGCGGCTTACGGGTTGATCAGTTATCAGACGGCATATTTGAAGGCGAGTTATCCGGTCGAATTCATGTCCGGATTGCTCAGCAACGAAATCAACAACACCGATAAGATTTCGATTTTTGTCGGCGAATGTAAGCGGATGGGAATTGAGATCCTGCCGCCGGATGTGAATCGCAGCGGATTGAAATTCGCCCCGGAGGAAGCCATCGATGAGCACGATGGCGATTCGTTATGGGCTGGCTGCGATAAAGAACGTCGGCGAAGCGGCGATGGAAGCAGCGATTCGTGAGCGCGAAGAAAACGGTGAATTCACGTCGCTCGAAGATTTTTGCCGGCGGCTCGATTCGCGCATCGCCAACCGCAAGATGCTCGAAAGTCTGGTGAAATGCGGCGCGTTCGATTTTCTTGCACGCGATCGAGCCGAGCTTTTCGCCTGCATTGAAGAATCGCTCGCGGCGGCTTCGGCCTCGCATCGCGATCGGGCCAGCGGACAAGCTTCGCTCTTCGACGAATTGCCTGCGCCCAACAAGCTGCGCTCGAACAGGATCGTTACGCCGTGGCCGGAGCGCGAGAAGATGTCTTACGAGAAGGAACTGCTGGGATTCTATGTCACGGGACATCCGCTGGACGATTATGCGGGCGCAATCGCGGAGGGAAAATACCAGACCATCCTCTCGTTAGGCGAGTTGGCCGATCGCGCGACTTTTCGCATGGCGGGCGCGATTCTGCAAGTGGACAAGAAATTCACGAAGAGAGAAGGGAAACCGTTTGCCGTGGTCTGGCTGGAGGACGTGACAGGCACGCTCGAAGTGGTGCTTTGGAATGAGGTTTACGTCAAAGTGTCGGCTACGCTCGTGGTTGGGCACGTCATCTCTATTCGCGGGACGCTCGATAAACGCGATGACAGCGTGCGTGCCACAGCTCTGAATGTGAAACTGCTCGAACCCGATCAGGCCACAGCAGAGACGCCTAACGAGTCGGAAGCGCCGGGAATCACGCTGAGGTTTTCGCCGGCAGTGACGGCGGAGGAATTGCGACATGTGCGCGAAGTTCTTGCACGCAATCCTGGAAATGAGCGGGTGCAACTGGTGTTCGAACGCGCGAGCGGCCCGGCGCTGCACGTGGATGTAAGCGACGAACTTCGCGCCGAACTCACGCCAGAACTGGAAGCGACGCTCGCGCCGTGGCTGGAATCGCGCACCGGAACAATGGCCGACGCTACGGCCGCAGTGATGGGCTAGGCGAGCTGCGTCTCTTGAAGGATATTCGAGGCGCGCTCTCCCCATTCCATCTTTTGCGATGCCGGTGTGGCTAATTGCAAAATCTCGCCACCCGTCCGGCAGAGCGGCAGCGTTCGCGAAAATCGGGTTTTGAGAATGTTTTTTCGCGCACGGCCATATTGCACGAGCGTCATTGTCCAGGGCGTTGGTCCAAATCCGCCGTGGAAATTCATTTCTTCAATTTGTGGAAAGACGGATGTGTCTCCATCCATCCGCCGCCCACCAAAAATATTTGCGCCACTTACACATCGGCCCGTCGCAGGAAGATCGAGCCCGTAAAGGCGCGCTTCGGGAAAGAGTTCGATCGAAATATTCGAGGTGTCGTTGAAATCGATCGCTGCCATCGAATGGCAGTTTCGCTTCTGCGAGGTCGAGATTGGCGAAAGAGATCGCCGCAGATTTCCCCTGAAATATGATGCGGCCTCCGAAACCGGCGATTGGTCCCGGCGTTTTGACAAATTTGCCGTTCAGCACGGCGAGATCGCCGCTCACGTTTGGAGCTTGCAACGTTCCCGATGCAACGAGATTTCCGCTTACGATTCCATCACGAAAGATTTCCGGCGTCAGGTAGTGCGGCAATTTTGGTAGCAGAACAACAGGGAAATTAAGGGTCGCTGCAATGGGCTTATCCCAGGCGAAAATATCCAAACGACCTACGGCGCCGTTCGTGGAATTCAGCGGCATCGTGGCTTCGAGCTTCACAGGATCGGAGTTTGTCAGGTTGGCGACCGAAACCACTTTGAGTGAACCGGAGGCAATTTCTGCTCGAAGATCGGCGGAGATGCGATTCGGATCTACGAAACCGAAGTCGCGCAGATGAAAGTCGCAGTTCGCCCGAAGTTCTTTCAAAGAACCATACATCTCCAGGCGTCCCCCAGCTTTCCCAGCCATGCTCTTTCGATCGCTCAGCGCATTTTGCAGCTCGGCGAGATCGAGTTCGCCGAGCATTAAATTAATATCGAACTTTCCGCTGGCATTGACCTTGGCCATCGAATAACTCGGCCACCAGCGCTGAAGCGTGATCGGGATAAAGACGTGACCCTGTAGCTTCGATTTACCGTTGAGATCGAAGTGGATCGTTTGCAGTTGCAAATAATCCGAAGACAAATTGACGAACGCACTGAGCTCGGCTTGTGGATTGGAAAGCCGGAATTCGCGGAAGAAAGTTTTTTGCGGCGAGTAAATGCCCTCCAGCTTCACGTTCAGCGGTTGCCATCCCAGATTGTTCGTTAGGCAAACATTTTCGGCCTGGATGCGAAATTCGCCCGAGTGCGCTTCCGCATTGCCATGCGCGTCCCATCCAATCGAAGCGCGGCCTTCCGGCTTCAGGTCGCGCAGATATTCTGGAAGAAGCGGTGCGTAGGCGGCGAGGTTGGCGATGGCCGCGTTTATTTTCAGGGCGTAGCGATGATTCTGCGTGAGATTGACTTCCCCCGTGGCGTTAAAGAAATCGTCCAGGTGGCGCGCCTTCAATGATTCGAGGCGAAGCAGCGCACCTTTCAGATTCAATTTTGCGTTGACCGTGTCGAGAGGCGCGCCCCAGAGCCGAAGCAGGTTGCCTTCAGCCGTGATTTGTCCGCCTACATTTTGTTCGCGACCGTTGATTGTTCCGGAAACATTGAGCGACCCGGAAAAATTTTGCGTGCTGCCGCCGAAAAGTTTTGCGAATTCACCCAGATCGCTGATCGCGGCGGAAATGTCGGCGCGAAAATTTGGATTGATCCAATCGGAAGATTTTGACGGCAGCGCGTACTCGCCGCTGAGGGTGAACTGATTGTTGCGCTGTTTAACGTAAAGTTGTTCGATCTCGATCTGACGATTGTAGAGCGAAGCGCCAAACATGACCGTCTCGGCCAGCCGATCCTGCCAGACAAACCCGGACATCTCTGTCCAGATCGAGGCGGTGGCATGGGCGAGATCCTGCACATCGCCGTGGAAGGTAAACTTGCACGCGCGCACCGCGCCGCCGGCTGGCTCGCGTAAACCCAGAGCCGTCGACATTTGAGCCAGCGATATGGCCGAGGCATCGCCCGCGCCGTTCCAGACGATGCCCTTGTCCCGATTTTCGCTGGCAATGCTGGCGCGCACTTTTCCACCGAATGCGTCGAGATTGAGTTCGATGCCGAGGCGTTTTTTTGCCAGCTGGGAGAAATCGGCCGTGATGGTTTCGACATCGAGTCCGCGCGCGAGCGAAAGCGCGCCGAGTGTAAGGTGATCGTTTTCCCATTTCGTCGCGCCGCGTAAATCGGTGAAACTTTGTTGAAAGAGTGGCGTCGAAATATTGATTTCGCGCGCGAGAAATTTCCCGGATTCGATCTCGCTCGCCGTCCATTCCGCGCCGCGGAGAGGCGAAATCGCTGCTGCCGTTGTTCACGCGCAAATCGGCGTTGGTGATCTTGACCTGATCGGCGAGAAGGCGATGCAAGAATCGCCAGTCGAAATTGCATTCTGCCGTTTCGCGTGGATCGCGCCGAATCTCGCAGCGCAAACCGTCGATCCAGACGGCATGCAAAAAACGTGCGCATCGAGAGGAAGAAAATGGTGCGGAGGTTCAGTGCGAATGTTGCCCGTTCCGCGGCCAGATCGATGCGAACGATGCACGGACGCGTGCTGGTTACTCGAAGTCCCCGAATGACGACGGGTTTGAGAAAAGGCGCATCGATTTCGCGAAATTCGATTTTGAGGCCTTGCGCGCGGCCTTTCCACCAGGCAAAGAGACGAAGCCCATTTGCGACGAGCAAGGGCGAGAAGCAACCACGACGACGCCCGTGAACGCGATAATAAGCGCGAAGAGAGACAGGCGTTTCGCGAATGACATGGGCGGCAGATTGCTGGCGGCAAAGCAACTCTGCTATTGGCGTCCGCGCAATCGCGACCTGGAAACAATCATTCGGTTTTTTCCACGCGGTCGGCGATTTCGGTGAGGATGCTGGCGGTAAGTTTCGAGCGATCGACGATGCCGTCGAATTTCTGCGCTTCATCGATCACCGGCAAGATCTGGACGTCGAGGGTGTTCATGGTTTCGAGCGCTTTGCGTTTGTCCTCCTCTTTGTGCAGCGCCTTTTCCGCCGGAATGAATCCGGGCAAACTTTCGAGTTCCGTTTTTGACCGATTGATTAAGCCAGGCGGCAAGGTCTGCAGCAGAGAAGCGCGGATTTGAACTGCGAATAATTTCGGCGACTTGTTTCGCGTCGGCGAGTCCGAAGAAGGTGCCGTCGGGATTGTCCATTACGAGGTAATGCAAAAACGGATACTGCGTGAGCTGCTCCAAATATTGCGCAATCGCCGGCCCGTAATAGCCGCCCTGGCCCGAGGGTGAAACTTAGGGCCTGGCTTTTGGTATCGATCATTTGCGGGATGACCTCGGGACCGGCCTTCGACATCGTGGTGATACGCTCGCGCACAGTATCGACCGTAAGTTTGGAAACTTGCGGGCCGACCGGCGCTTTGGCCGCCATCTTAATTGCGGCGACGATTTTTACTTCGCCAAAAGCGAACTCCTGGATTTTGCCGGTGAGGAAAAGCCAGAGCGCCACGGGCACCAGCGCGAGCACGATGTCCGAACTTCTGATGTCGATTTTGTTTCCGGACTTCACTCGCAAGGCGACGAGCAGAGCCAGGATAATCGCGAAAAAACCAAGCGCGACGAAGACAGTATTCATGCCGGCTTCGCACCATACCGACTGTCGCTTGAGAAACAAGCCTTTGCCTAACGAGGTGGCGGAGTGGGCGAAGGAAGAACCGGTGCGCTGAAAATCACTTTCACGCGCTGCTTCATTTTAATTTTCTGTTCGAGTTGTTCTTTCAAGGTGCGTTCGGCCTCGGCGGTGAGACCGGCTTGCGCGGCTTTTTCCCGCGCAAGCTGCGGCAGCGTTTGCAGCTCGTTCTCGATATCCTCGGCCGAGATGCGATTCCAAAATCCATTTTCGTAGGAAAGCACATCCACTTTCTGTTCTTCCACGCCCAGAATCTGCGCCGGCGGAAGGTGCACATCGATTTCGTCTGATCGCACATCGACCGAGAAATTCTTGTGCAAATCGAATCCCGCTTTGACAAGAAATACGCCGCGCAACTGGATGCGTTTGGTGCTTCCCGCCCACGAGTGCAAAAATTCGTGCTCGACTTCTGTGCGCCGGACAACGGTAGCCAGTTCCGCAGTCTCCGCCGTCTGCTCGAGATACACGCGATTCTTAATTGTAATTTTCGGCTGCAGATGCGCAACGTCGATAAACGCCGCGCGCAGATCGCGAACCGTACGCGCCGGCCAGGTCTCGATGCGCAGAAAAAGGAGAGCGACGAGAATCGCCGCGATCAGAAAAATAAGAGTGAGGGCGACTGGCCAGGAGAATCGGCGATCGCGGCGTGGAGGATCAGGAGCTCATTGAAAACATCGAACATCCAACATCGAACATCGAACTTCCAATAAGAAGAGAATGGCAGAGCAGACTGGTCGCTCAGCGCTCGATGTTTGGCGTTCAACGCTGGGGGTTGAATGTTCGATGTTCGATGTTGGGCGTTCGATGTTAGTTTTTCGCCTTCGGCCGTCCCCTGTTTCCCTGACCTCTTCACCCCAAAAAAATACCGCCCCCCATGCCCGATGGACATGAAGGGCGGCTGTTCCCCCCAGAACATTTTGTAAATCTGATCGAGCTACTAAACGACGTTAAGCATTATGGCAACACTTTTTTGCGTAGTCTTGTCGAAATCATGGTGCAATGAAAGAATGCTCCCTCTGTGAAGCTGGGAATTCGCTACGAAACCGAATACAGTTACGACGAACCGGTCGGTTTTTCGCCGCATGATGTGCGCTTGTTTCCGAAGGCCGGACGTTTCGCGCGCGTGCGCAAACTGGACTTCAAAACGAAGCCGGAAGCGACGGTGCGCTTTTCGCAGGACGTTTTCGATAACACCGTGGCCTCTTGTTATTTTCCCGAGCGCTCCCCGGAGCTGCATTTGCAATTGGCAATCGATCTCGAGCTGGAGAAGCGCGATCCGTTTCATTTTTTGCTCGAAAATTACGCGGTCGATTTGCCTTTTACCTATGAGCCATTGCTGGAACCGGTGCTGGAACCGTATCGGGCGCGCCAGTCGGAAGGAGATTTGAAAATCGGAGCCTGGAAAGCACCGAGCAAGGAAAGGCCGCGCTCGACGGTTTCGACGTTGGTCGAATTGAATGAAACGATTCATGAATGCATTGGATATGAACGGCGCGAAGAAGGAGTGGCGCGCGATCCGCAAGAGACCTTGCGTATTGCGCGCGGGGCGTGCCGGGATGTGGCCGTTTTGTTGGCGGAAATGTTGCGCGACACGGGGCTGGCGGCGCGTCTGGCCAGCGGATATTTGCGCGAGAGCGATTCGGAGAAAAAACGCGCACAAGGCTCGCTGCACGCCTGGACGGAGGTTTTTCTGCCCGGCGCCGGCTGGGTGGGATTGGACGCGACCAACGGAATTTTCTGCAATCACAATTTCATTACCGCTGCCGTGGGACTGACGCCGGCGGACATCACGCCGATTAGCGGCGCCTATTTTCACAAGACGCAAATCCCCGCGCAGATGACGAGCCGGCTGGAGTTGGTCAATTTATGAAGGTCGGGGCGGTTCACCCGAACCGCCCGGGCGATTGAGGTCAATCGCCCCTACCTGATCAAATCGGTTAATAGTCTCCATGCTCGCCGATCTGCAGCTCGCAAATTTCCGTTGCTTCGAAGCGCTGCGGTTGGAATTGGCCCCGGGATTTAATTTCTTCGTGGGCGCGAATGGCGAAGGGAAGACGTCTATCCTGGAAGCGGCGTGCGTTCTTCTGCGAATACAATCGCAGCGCAGCTCTTCGCTCGCGCCACTCGTTAGGCTAAATCAGAAATCTTTTGCGGTGAGGGGACATTACGAGGAACATCTGCTCGAATTCCGTTACAGTCCACTGCGCCGCAAGGTAGCCTTCGATGGTGTCGAGCAGCGCAAGACTGCGGATTATCTGCGCATCGGTCACGTTGTTTCTTTTGCCACGAGCGATATCGAATTGACCCGTGGCAGCTCGGAAGCGCGGCGGCGTTATCTGGATTTTCTCGGAGCGCAAATCAATCCGCGCTATCGGCCGACACTTCGCGCCTACGAGCGCGCGTTGCGCGCGCGCAATGCGCTCTTGAAATCGCCGCATCCGCGAATGCGCGAAATCGCGGCTTATGATTCACCGCTCATCGCGAACGGAACACAATTGCTGGCCATGCGTTCCGCTTTGACGGAGCGGCTGGCGCCGTTGGCAGCAAAAGCCCATCGCGAGATCAGCGGGAAGGACGAATCGCTCGCCATCGAATTTGCGCCCGGTAGCACCGGCGATTTCGCCGCCGAATTGGCCCGCTCGCACGAGGAAGAGATTCGTTTGCGGCAGACCGTTGTTGGCCCTCATCGTGACGATCTGCAGATTTCGGTGCAGGGAATTTCCGCGCAGCAGTACGCTTCCGAAGGTCAGCAGCGCACGGTTGCGCTGGCGTTAAAGATTGCGCAGGGACGAATTTTATTGGAGGAGACCGGCGCACCACCGCTCTTGCTCCTCGACGACATCTTTGGGGAACTTGATCCCGAGCGGCGCCGCGCGCTCCTGGCGCACCTGCCCGGCGATGCTCAGAAGTTGGTCACCGCCACGAGTTTGCAATGGGCGGAACCGATGATCGAAGGACGCCTCTTCCATTTTTCGGGCAATAATGTTTTAATGAAGAGGTGAACGCGAACCCTCGCATTTACGTCCATAGAATCGGGAGGATTTCATTTTTCCATGCGTAATCTTAGCGGGCCTTCGCAAAACCTGACGGGATCGTTGCTCGTGGCCCACCCCAACATGCTCGATCCAAATTTTCGTCGCAGCGTTCTCTTTATTTCCGCTCACGATCCCGACGACGGAGCGCTCGGCGTGATCATTAATCGTCCGTTAGACAAACAGGTCGCCGATTTGGTGAACGAAGCGCCGCCCAATGGGCTCGCCACGGTCCCGGTTTTTCTCGGCGGACCTGTCGGGAAAAATCATTTGATGTTCGCCGCGTTCGAATGGCAGGAAGGGAAGGGATTGAAGATCAATCACAATGTCGGTTTGGACGAGGCCACCACGCGCCTTGATAGCGATCCCGCTTCCATTCGCGCCTTCGTCGGGTATGCCGGTTGGGGCGCGGGACAACTGGAAGCGGAGATGAAACAAATGGCCTGGCTTGTGCAAAAGCCGAGTCGCGCCACGCTCAAACCCGATCGTTTGCCCAATCTCTGGTTCGACATCATGCGGGGTCTCGGCCCGTGGTACAAACTATTGGCCGCAGCTCCCGACGATCCTTCGCTAAATTAGGCAGGGGCGGTTCACCGAACCGCCCGCTATGAGCGCGTTTTGTCCGGGCGATTGCGGTCAATCGCCCCTACCTTGGTCGCCACGTGCGACGGGTATTTAATTCATTTTTTCGATTTCGGGCTTGTCACTTGTCACTCGTCACTTATCACTTCTCTCGTGATCGTCGGCGTTCCGAAAGAAATTAAGGAGCAAGAGAATCGTGTCGGGCTAGTTCCTTCCGGCGCACAGCAATTAACGAAGCGAGGCCATACCGTGCTCGTGGAAAAGAACGCGGGCGTTCGCTCCGGTTATCTCGACGAGGAATACATCGCTGCCGGCGCGAAGATTATTGCCACGGCAAAGGAAGTTTGGGCGCAGGCGGAGATGATCGTGAAAGTGAAGGAGCCGCTCAAGCCCGAGTTCGGTTCGATGCGCAAAGGTCAAATTCTTTTCACTTACTTGCATCTGGCCGCAAGCAAAGCGCTGACCGAAGCGCTGCTCGCATCGGGCGTAACTGCGATCGCGTATGAGACGATCCAGGTCGGGAACAAACTGCCGCTGCTCGAGCCGATGAGCGAAATTGCGGGTCGCATGTCCGTCGTAATGGGCGCGTATTTTTTGGCGAAACACAATGGCGGCAGCGGCGTGTTGTTAGGCGGCGTCCCCGGCGTTTTGCCCGGCCGCGTGGTTGTAATCGGAGGAGGAACCGCCGGAGTTAACGCCGCGCGCATGGCGAGCGGGCTTTGCGCGGAAGTGATCATTCTCGAAGTCGACGCGGAGCGAATGCGATTCCTCGACATCACAATGGGGGGTGCGCGCACGCTTTATTCAAACGAAGCAAATCTGTATGACCTCATGCCGTCGACCGATTTGTTGATCGGGGCCGTGCTCGTTCCAGGAGCGAAAGCTCCGAAACTAATCACACGCGCAATGTTGAAACGAATGAAACCGGGAAGCGTGCTGGTCGACATCGCGATCGATCAGGGGGGTTGTGTGGAAACTTCGCGACCAACCACCCATCACGACCCGGTTTATGTGGAGGAAGGCGTCATTCACTACTGTGTCGCGAACATGCCCGGAGCCTATGCACGCACTTCCACCCAGGCGCTGACCAATGCAACTTATCGCTATGTCGGGTTGCTCGCCGATGACGGTTTGGAAGGCGCTTGCAAGAAGCAACCGGCATTGATCGGCGGAATTAATACGCGCGACGGACACCTGACATACAAGGTGGTGGCCGACGCACATGGCCTCAAATACGAGCCGCCGTTCTAAGGTTCGACCGGTTAGGCGCGGCAAATTAAGTTTGTGTAGAACCGAAATGATCCCTTGCCCCGATTCAGCCTTTGGCCCATATATGGGGGCATTCAATCCAAAATACCTATGAAGAAATACATCTGCATCCTGGCGGGCGCCGCACTTTTTGCGGCGTGTGAGCAGCGCACTGAAACCACGGCTCCGGCGGCCGCTTCACCTTCTCCCGAAGCAAGTGCAACTGCGTCTGAAACTGAAACTACAACCACAACTACCACGCCGATGGAAGCGTCCAGTCCCATGGAAGCGACCACTCCCATGATGACGGCGACTCCTGACACGGCGACATCGACGACGACCGAGACTACGACAACAACGGCGTCTCCGACTCCGTAATTCAAGCTTTCGCTTTGAGGTAAAATCTTCCCCCGAAAGGGTTCGGGGGAAGATTTTTGCTGTACAGATTTCCTCCTTCTTTGTAGCGGCGGTCTATGACCGTCGCAAAATTGTGGGTGATTAGTGCGACGGTGACAGACCGCCGCTACAGATGAAACCGATGCCGAAGGCCGATCTAACGTTCTCGAAGACGAGGCGGCTAACGAGCAAATTGGAGTTCACTCGCGTGCGCGAACAGGGTCGCGTCTTTCGTGGTTCTTTGCTAACTATCGGATTGATTAATGATGCAGAGACGCCCGGTTTTCGAGCAGGCTTCATCACATCGCGTAAAGTCGGTAATGCCGTGCAGCGAAATCGTGTGCGACGACGTTTGCGCGAGATTGTGCGCAAGTCGCAGCCTCAGTTATGCGGCCAAATTTGGCTGGTCACCATTGCCCGTCCTGCGGCGGCACGGGCCACCTATCGCGCGCTCGAAGATGAGTGGTTGCGTCTGGCAAAACGCGCTTCTATCCTAGCGCGCTCATGATTCGGATCGTTCGATTTTTCATTCGCGCTTACCAAATCGCCGTCTCGCCGGTTCTATCTCTTCTCGGCGGGCCGGGCTCAGGTTGTCGCTTTACCCCCACTTGTTCCGCTTATTTTCTTGAAGCGGTGGAAAGATTCGGAGTCGCGCGCGGGAGCTGGCTGGGACTGCGGCGTCTGGCGCATTGTCACCCGTGGGGTGGCCAGGGCTTCGATCCGGTTCCCGAAAAGAATTGCGGCACACATGACCCTTGTTTCGTGTGTGAATAGCCGCGGCGGAATTTTGTATGGATCGACAAGCATGGATCGCCATTACCCTTTGCGTCATCGGGCTCGTGCTCTGGCAGGTCTATATGATGAAGCATCCGACGCCAGTGCCGGCTCGTCCAGCGCCTGCGCCCGCGCTGACGCCGGCGCCGAGTGCTTCGATCGCTCCGGCATCGCCATCTAATTCCGCGCCGTCAGGTATTTCTTCTCCCGCGCCGGGCGCGACGCCGCTGCCTGCGGAAAATGCTCCGACGTTCACCGAGAAGAAGGAAACGTTGCGCAATTCCGATATGGAATTGCGCCTAACGAATCGGGGCGGCGCCATTAGCGAAGTGGTTTTGCTAAATCACGTCGCGGAGGGAAGTCAGCGAGTAGTCCTAAATTCTCCCGATCGCACTCCCATCGGCGCAATAGTGCAACATCCTGAAAACGTGACGCTGCCTGAATTCACTGGTTCGCATGCGCCCGATGGCAGCGTGCAGTTTGAACGCTCCACCCCCGAGCGCATCGACATTCGAAAGAAGTTCTTCTTCCCGCCTCCGCAGCAAAAGCGAGACAATTTTGTCGCGGAAATGGATGTCGATTTCCGCAACGACGGCGCAAAGACCTACGATCATCCCGGCTACTTCGTCGCTCTTGGTTCCGCGCGGCCGATTCATCCGAAAGACATGCCGACTTACACCCACCTGACCTGGTGCGTGGCCGGCAAAGCGAAGTCGATCGATGTGAATTGGTTCGCGCCGCAGAATAACTTCTTTGGTTTGCAAAAACGCCCGGGTCGCGATTTTTACGATGAAAAATTGCCCGGCGCGGAATGGGTTGGTGTGAGCAATCAATTTTTCGTCACGCTGCTTGCGCCGCTCAATAGCAAAGCGAGCGACGTTTGGGGCACCCGCTTCGAGATTAAGCAGGATAGCGGCGTGACGCTGCCCGCGATCGAAGGCGCAATGGGGATGCCCGGATTCCAATTGCAGCCCGGAAAGGTGGCCAGCTTCCACTTTGAGATTTACGCTGGCCCGAAACTTTACCATCGCCTCTCGGAGCTGGAGCATGACGAAGCCGAGATCATGGACTTCGGTGTGTTCAAGATCATCAGCCAGACATTGCTGAATCTGATGAATCTGCTGCATCACTATCTCGGCAATTACGCTGCGGCGATTCTGGCCCTAACGACCATCGTCAAGCTGACTTTGTGGCCGCTGCAAACCAAGGCGAACCGTTCGATGCGCCGCATGTCCGCGCTCTCGCCGAAAATGCAGGAGCTGCGCGAAAAATACAAAGACGATCCGACGCGGATGAATCAGGAGGTGATGAAACTTTACAAAGAATACGGCATCAACCCCGTCGCCGGCTGCCTTCCGATGGTGATCCAGATTCCGATTTTCTTCGGTCTCTTCACCATGCTGCGGCAAACAGTGGAACTGCGAAACGCCAGCTTCCTTTGGGTGCACGATCTTTCGCAGCCCGACACCGTCGGCCACCTCCCAATAATTGGCTGGCCAATCAACATTTTGCCGTTGCTCATGGCCCTAACGAATGTCTGGATGATGCGCATCACGCCCAAAACCGGTGACGCTACGCAGCAGCGCGTCATGATGTTCACCCCGATCATTTTCGTAATCTTCTGCTACAACTTTGCAGCCGCGCTTGCTTTGTATTATACAACTCAGAACCTCTTTACGATCCTGCAACTTTACCAGAATAAGCGCCAACCAGCGCCGACTTTGGAAAAAGTGACTCCGCCAGGGAAAAAATCGCGGAAGGGAAAACGATGAGCCCGAAAGAACTACTCGACACCATGCTTGGTTATCTTGGCTTCGTCGCGGAGATCGACGAACAAACCAACGAAGCAGGCAATCGCGTGTTGCAAATTTACACCGAAGAAAGCCGGCGTTTGATCGGACGCGATGGCGAGACTCTGGAAGCAATTCAATTTCTCTTAAACCGGCTCATCCAAACCAAGGATAAAGACGCCGCAAAAATTACGGTGGATTGCGAGCATTATCGTTCCATGCGCGAAGATCGCATCGTGCAACGTGTCCGTGAACTGGCCGAGCGCGTTCGCATTACCGGCCGTTCGCTCCAGCTCGAGCCGATGAATTCCTACGAACGGCGCATCGTGCACAACGCCTTCAAAGACGATCCCGACGTCGCGACGTGGAGTCCTTCCGATTCCGCGCGCATCAAGCAAATCACACTCGTTAGGCGCCAGCCCAAAAAGGAAGCCGCACAAAAAGAGATGTAGCACGACTCCGAAGGTTCGTGCGGGGCGCCCTATCTCACCGAGCCTCAAGGAGGGGCGCTTTCTAAAGCGCCCATTTGCGGCGGTTGAAAACCGCCGCTCCTTGCTTACTCTGGGAGAAAACGCGCGGCTTCTTTCTCAACGCCGCGTTGCACTTCCGGTCGCCAGCGAAACTTTTTCAGGAATGGATTGGATTTTCCATCGACCGCGTCAGCGATAATCTCGCCCAACACCGGCGCGAATTTAAATCCATGACCGCTGTCGCCCGCGGCAATAATTAGTCCGGGTCGCTCCGGATCGGGCGCGATCCAGAAATCGCCGTCATTCGTGTCGCAGTATAAACAAATCCGCGTGTAGACGATCGGCGCGTCCGTTAATGCGGGAAATGTTCCCGACAAAAATTCGCGCATCGCCTTTTCTTCCTCTGTCGTCACAACTCGCTTCGGAGAATCGGGCGACATCTCTCGGCCCGGGCCATGGTTGGCGACCTTTACGACACCATCGCGATTAATCGGAAATCCATAAAAGCCAGTCGTCGAAATATCGGCGCCGAAGACAGGAAAACGTTTCGCAGCGAAAAGCTCCGGCTGCCGGGGTTTCAAGTGAAAAACTGGATGTCCGGTCGCGCGCAGGAATTTTTGCGTCGATGGCACCAGGTATGGCGTCCACGCACCGACGGCCATGACAACAACATCTCCGGCAATTTCGCGTCCGTCGTCCAGGACGATTCCCATTTCACGATCGCGTAGCGCCGTGAACTTATGCTCTTGAAGCAGCTCGATTCCGATTGATTTCGCATGTTCGATGAGCGTTGCGACTACGCGTCCGCTCTCGGCGTAGCCTGCTTCGCAATCGAGAAAGCCATCGGTGTAGAGATCCGGATTCCACGCGGGAAAACGCTGGCGCAATTCCGCGGAGCCGATGCGCTCCAACTTGTGGCCTCGGCGCTCCAGGAGCTTGAAACTTTCATATTCAAAATCTCCGGACCGCATCGTGCGCTGACGCAGAAATAAAAATCCGACTTCATGGTAAAGTTCGATCCCGAACTTTGTGTTCCATTCGCGCCAGCGCTCGATCGAGCGTTCGGCCAGCTCCGCGTAATCCTCATCCGCGCCGTAGGCTGCGCGAACGGCTTTGCTAATATCCGTCGAAGCCGCCAGTGGATGCGGCAACGGACCGGGATCTACGACAATGACTTTATGTCCGCGTCTCTTGAGTTCGATCGCAGCGGTAACGCCATTGATTCCTGCACCGACAATGATTGTTGTAAGCATCACAGTGAGGTAGGGGCGGTTCACCGAACCGCCTACGGGCGATTGGGTCAATCGCCCCTACCTGAAAATTCAAAAATGATTTTGCCGCTGCGTTTGTTTTGCGCGGCATGCGCGACGGCGGCTTGCGCTTCTTTTAACGGATAAGCTTTTTCCACTTTCGTATGCAGCAAGCCGCGCTTCGCCATCTCAAAAATCGCGGTAAATGTTTCGTCGCGCTGCTGCGCCGTGGCTTGATCGTACCATTTGTTTACCCAGAATCCACAGAAGTGGAGATTCTTGAAAATCAGCAACCCATTCGGAATGCGCAGCGGCTGGTAACTCATCGCGCCATAAGTCACCATCGTGGCTTCGGGCGCGAGCGTGTTGGCCACGCGCAATGCGTTTTCGCCACCGACAGCATTTAGCGCCAAACGAATCGGCGCGCCGTCAGTCGCTTCCTTCACTTCTGCCCGCAAATTTTCGCCATCGACCAGAACCACATCGCCACCTTCATTGCGCAACTCATCCACCAACTCCGATCGCCTAACGACATTGACGGTCTTGTATCCAAGCTCGCGCGAGATTTGGATGGCGGCGCGGCCCGCGGCAGAATTTGCGGCATTTTGAATCAACCAATCGCCGCGTTTCAATTTCACGAAATCATGCAGCATGCGCCACGCGGTAATGGGATTGATCTTCAGCATTGCCGCCTGTGTCGGATCGATGCCATTGGGTACAGCGACCAATTTCTCTGCTTTCACGGCAAGCGCTTCGCGCCATGTTCCGCAATCGTGCGGCAGGATTACCTGCGTGCCGACAGCGAATTTTCTCACCTCCGCTCCAATCTCCGCGACGAAACCGCTCCCTTCGAAGCCGGGCGTCGCTGGTAGCGCCGGCCGCAGCGGATATTTTCCTTCGATCGCGTTTAGATCAGCGGGATTGATCGGCGCCGCTCGCATTTCCACAACCACTTCGCCTTCGCCCGCGTGCGGCCGTGGCAACTCGCGCACTTGCAATACTTCCGTCGGTTTTCCGTGCGTTTCGTAAATCGCCGCGTTTATAGTTTGTGTCATCTGCGCCTGAATCTTTTAACGTTGTAACGATTTAACAATTTAACGCTCCACATGTCTCCGGCGCTCAATCCTACAACGACCGATCCGTCCGGCAATCTGCAAACCGGCGCGCGCATCGCGCTCTTCGGCATGCTGATCAATCTGCTTTTCGCCACCGCAAAAATTCTCGGCGGCATTTTCGGCAACGCTTATGTGCTCATCGCTGATGGCATCGAATCGGCGCTCGATATTGCCGGTTCGTTTGTCATTTGGGGTGGATTGAAAGTGGCGGCGCGCCCGCCGGATGAAACGCATCCCTATGGTCATGGTAAAGCGGAGCCGATTGCCGCGATGATTGTTGCGTGCGGAGTCCTCGTGGCCGCGGCTGGTCTGGCGATTCAAAGCCTGCGCGAGATTCTCATTCCGCATCATGGTCCGGCGCCGTTCACCCTCGTGATCTTAATTGTCGTGATCATCGTAAAGGAGGTCTTGTTTCGCTACGTCAATCGCATCGGACGCGATGCGGACAGCACGGCCGTGCAGACCGACGCATGGCATCACCGCAGCGACGCGCTCGTTTCGGCCGCTGCATTTGTCGGTATTTCCATCGCACTCATCGGCGGCGAAAAATGGCAAAGTGCCGACGACTGGGCGGCGTTGTTCGCGTGCGCGATCATTGGCGCCAGTGGGTTTCGCCTTTTGCGTCCAGCTTTCTACGAAATCATGGACACGGCGCCGCGCGGAGAAATTGTCGATCTGGTGCGAGAGGCTGCCGCGAAAGTTCCGGGCGTAATCGAGATCGACAAATGTTTCCTGCGCAAAATGGGGCTGAGCTTCTACGTCGATCTGCACATCGGCGTGAACGAAAATATCTCTGTTCGTGAAGGGCATCACATCGCGCACGCAGTCAAAGACGCGATCCAGCGCAGCGATCCGCGTATTGCCGACGTGCTCGTGCATATCGAACCGGCCCATTAATCGATGAAGGGCGCGTCCCCCAAGCGACTAAATTATCTGCCTAACGAGGAATCGTTTAATAAAAGTGTCAGGGCATCGGCCAGATTTTCGCGTGCACGTCCGATTCGGCGGCTAAAGCGAATCAATCCGCCGATCGAAGAGGGTTTCTTGATGAGATATGCCGCAAGGCTGACGATTGGCGTTTTCTGTTGTTCGATGTCGAACAACACCGCAGGCGGAGCCGGAAATGGTTCCCGCACGGTATCGCTGATTACGCGAAGCGAGAGCATCGGAATTCGCCGTGCCATACATGCATCCGCGATTACGTCGGTTTCCATATCGATGGCATCGGCACCGCGTTCTCTTGCGAGTCGCATTCTCTGCTCTGGGGAATGAACGATTCCCGATGAGGTCAAAAGTTTCCCACTGCGCGCATCAATTAGAGCTCGTTGTGCAATCGCGAGCAGCTGTGGGTCCGAGGCATTTTCTGCCAGAAACAGGTCGGCCACCTCCAAGTCGGCAGCGACACCGCCGGCGAAGCCGCTGCTAATCAAAACGTCGAACGACTGGTGACCAAGGAATTCAGGCAGCTTCTTTTCGGCGACGCTTCGGCCGACTCCAGTATGAAAAATCGTTAACCAGCGAGAACCGATTTGCCCACAAGTAACCTCATCGCCCTGGGATGGAATGCGACGCTTATTTTGCAAACGAGCGACCAGAGCCTTGCTTTCCGTCGGCAGTGCGAATGTAACCGCAATCATGGTTAAGTTGTGGAGCGAAAGCAGGTCATCCTGAGCGCAGCGAAGGACCTCACATCGACTATCACGTATTCGAGAGATTGTTCGCTTCGCTCACAATGACAGCGCTCGAATCGGCTACTGATTTTTGTCGGCCGCGGTGTTCACGACGCGGACTTGCAAGAAAGTGCGCTCGTTAGGCTGCGACGCTTTTTCCTGCGTGGCGCCCGGCACCGGCGCACCGAGCTCGACCAGCCCACGCCGAAAGTCCATCTCCCGATTCTTTGGGATATCGATCAGCACCACGATTCCACTCTCATCGTCTAATGCTTTTCCACCGGAGCCACCATTTTCTTTAGCGGTGGCAATGACTTTATTCGCGACCTCTTCTTTCTGCTGTGCGGGCGCACTGATCTTAATTTCATCGGCTTCGATGTTCGGTGTCGGCATGGCCGAGGCCGCCGCCTTTTCCAAAGAATGCTCGACTTGCCGCCGCATGTCTGCGTCATGCGCCTTGGCCGACGGCTTTTCCTTTTGGAAGATAAACCACAAGCCGATGAAGACGTTGAGAAAAACGAGAACGATAAACGCGAGCGCTACGCGTTTGGTTAAAACGGCCCGCGCGTCGATCTTCGGAAGAACTTTCGTCGACCGAGCCAATGACTTCGCCCGAACTGGGCATCGCCTCTCGAAGTTTGCGCGCCATGGCAAGTTGCCGCAGCAACGTCGAATCGTTAGCCATTTGCGCTTCGAGTTCTTCGCGCTCCTTCGTCGGCAATTTTCCGTCGAGATAATCGAATAGCTTGTTCGGGCTCATGAAAGCAGTAAGAGCGTGACGTGGGACGCTCGGCTGCGCAAACGCCAACTACGAGTGTTGTCGCCGGGATGGATCAGCGATCCCGGCTACTACGCAGGTATTCCGACTCGTCGAGCCGCTGCGGGTGCGACCGGTCCGCTTCATCGATCTTCAATTTCAGCAGCAGTGCCGCAGCCTCGGCTTCACTCGGGAACGGTTCTTCTGCCGGAAACCAGCGTTGGTGCCGGCGTTTTCGCCGCAGCGTTGTCGCGATTTTCTTTTGCATGCGCACTCATCCTGAAAAACGAATGAGCTTTGTGTCTTGGTTGCCACGATTTGCTGTCGCGCGCGCGCGCCGAGCTTGCGGTTGCTCTTTACCCTCGTGGAAATAGATTAACTCCCTCGTGGGCGATGATGAAAACAATGCAACGCCGCCATCTCGATCAAGAACTTGGATTCGCAATTTGCTCATTGCGGGCGCGGTTTTGCTCGTCGTGTTCGCGCTGTTTCACGGGCCGATTCTGCGCCCGATCGTGCGCAGTGTAGCGATTCACTTCGCCGCCAAGGAAAATCTAAAGCTCGATTTTCGGATCGAAGGATCGGTTCTCGGCAGTCTCGTTTTGAAAAATGTCCACGGCACTGCGACCGGGCCGTCGGCCGTGCAATCGATCGACGCCGATCTTGTTCGCGCCGATTACAGCCTTTGGGGACTTATCTTTCACGGAATGTCCGGGTTCCTGCAAAATGTGGAATTGCGTTCCGCTTCCATTGTTCTCGATCCGGCCAAATCCCCGCCGTCCGCGTCGCCCAATCCTAACGAGAAGATCTCATTGCCCGGATTTTTCCCGGACGAAATGCATCTCGAGAACGTCAACCTCACCCTTCGCGATCAACCGCAGGATATGGTTTTGCAAAATCTGAATCTCGATCTCAACCCGCACCGCGACGGCGCACTTAAGATCGATCGATTGCAAATCCCGGGTCTTCACACCTGGACGAATGTTACCGCGACGACTTCCTACGCGAATAAGAATTTGTTTCTGCGCGATCTCACGTTCGATGAGCAGAACAAATTTCAAGTGGTCAATCTCGACGCCTCGCACATTGGTTCGAAAGCTCTCGACTTTTCCGTCGACGGATCGCTCGTCGGCGGAGACCTCAAGGGCAAGGTCTCGCTAAAGAAGAAGAAAAAGTCGTTCGCGACAGAGGTGAATCTGAGTGCGGATCAGATTTCGCTGGGCAAATTAGCGGAATATTTCGGGCAGCCTGCCGGATTCATCGCGGGCGATGTGAAGGATTTGAAAATTGAAGGAACCGGAGTGCTCAAGAAACCAAATTCCTGGAACGGTTCGATTTCGGCGCATGTCAGCAACGTTCGGCAAAAAGATCTCGCACTCGATTCGGTCGATCTGGATGTCGCGGCCGCAAATGGAATGGCGACAATCAAGAAAGCGGAAATCGTCGCCGGGAATAATCATGTTGAGGTCAGCGGCTCGGCCACGTTGCCGGATTCGACGAGCGATTTCGGTCGGGCGCCCGCTGATTTAAAATTGCTCATCCATGCGCCAAATCTCAAACAGCTCACTGGTTTTCTCACGCCGCCAATCACGGGCAACGCTGAAGGAGAGGGCAGCATCCGCATCAAGAACGAAACCATTTTCTTAAGATTGTCTGTCAACGGAAACGAAATTGGTTTCGACAAGGCGGTGGCGAAACAATTAGTCGCGACGATTAATGCATCGAAAAAAATGCCGGCGCGCAAATCGAAGGAACCGTACTACACAAATCTTGTTTCCAATATCCACGCCGAGTTCAGCGATGTTCGCTACGATCAATATCTCGTCGATTCCGTGCGCGCGGATGTGAGTAGCAGCGGTAAAGAGGTTTCAGTTCGTCGCGTCGCGATCATGCGAAATGCGAATGAAGTCAGCGTGGACGGGAAATACGAATTGCCGCCCGCTGGAAAAGATCCAATGCAACAGACCGGCTGACTTCAATCTTGCGCTGAACGTTCCGCAGCTGGCCGATTTCTGGAAATCGAACTCGCCCGATAAGATCAGCGGGATGCTGCAGGGTGATGGCCAGCTTCGAATAGAGAATGCAGCGGGCAAAGGGCAGCTAAAAATCTACGGCCAGAACATTTCGGCGAAGAACCTGCTCGTTAGGCAACTGACGACGCAGGCTTCGATGAGCGAAAATACAATCTATCTGAACGATCTGACGGCGACGCTGAGCGAAAAGGATTCTGTCAAAGCCAGTGGAACATTCGCGCTGCAAAAGCCGCATCATTATTCCGGTAAGGTGATTGCTGACATTGCCAACCTCTCCGTCTTCGAGCCGGTGTTGAGAGCGGCGAACAATCAGAACGAGCTCGCTGGCTCGCTCAAAATTGATTGGGAAGGCTCAGGGGACGCGGACATTTTCAAGAATCGCGGCGTCTTAAAGTTAGCGCTCGAAAAGGGCCGTTACGGCGATCTGCGATCGCTCCAGGCAAACATCGATGCGAATTATTCGCGCGACGGACTCAATGTCCCCATCGTTTACTTGGCGAGCGATCAAATGGATTTCCAGGCGAGTTGCGCAGACGACAGGTGAGACGCTCGAAATTTCGAAGATCCAGATCGATCAGGGGAAAGCCAAATACGCTTCCGGTTATTTCTCGGTGCCGTTCGTCTGGAAAAATCTTGGCAGCGAGCGTCCGCTTTTTCCGTCGAGCGGCAAAGTGAATGTAACGTTTCAATCCGAGAATCTTGATTTGCGAAAATTGTTCGAAAACTTCGGAGCGAAGGCGCCAGTCTCCGGCATCGCGAATGTGAAATTGAATGCGCAGGGGACGCTGGCCGATCTGCGCGCGCAGCTCGATCTGCAAATGCGCGATCTGCGTGCGGAAAAATATCGCGATCTCGAACCTGCCAGTTTCGATATCGGAGCGCACGTGGAAAATCGGCAGCTCGTGATTAATGGGAAATTGCAGCAGGCAAAAATCGAGCCGCTGCAAATCCAGGCGAACATGCCTTTCGATACCGCGCGCGTGCTGGAGGAAGGAAAGTTGGATGACGCGACTCCGATCACGGCAAAGGTTCATCTGCCGCGAAGTTCGGTGAATTTTCTTCGTCAATTCGTTCCCGCAGTCGAAGAGATCGATGGCGATCTTGCTCTGGATGTAAACGTCAACGGAACACTCGGAAACCCGGTCTTGAGCGGAGCGGGGGACGTAACGATCAACGTCATGCGTTTTACGAATTCAACGCTGCCGGCCCTGCGCGATTTCAAGACGCGAATCGACTTTAATCGCGATACCCTTTCTTTCGCGCGCTTCGGCGGTGATCTGGCCGGTGGTCCGTTCACCGTTTCGGGCCGGATCACATTTCCGAAATTGACGCAACCGAACATCGATCTGCAGCTCAAGGCGAATAGCGTCCTCGTCGCGCGGAATGATTCGCTCACGGCGCGTGCCGACGCGGATATTCGCGTGAATGGCCCGCTGCAAAGCGCAACGGTCACGGGCAATGTCGCCCTAACGAACAGCCAGTTTCTCAAAAACATCGATCTGATTCCGATCGGATTACCCGGCCGTCCTGCGCCAGAACCTCCGGCATCGCGTCCGGAATTCTCCTTTCCCGATCCGCCGCTGCGCGACTGGAAGTTCGACGTCGCGATCAAAACAAAGGATCCTTTTTTGATTCGAGGGAATCTCGCCAACGGCGATGCAATCGTTGATTTGAAACTGGGCGGCACCGGATTGCACCCGGGATTGCAGGGACTCGTTAGGCTAAGAAACGTGGAAGCGACGTTGCCGTTCAGCCGTCTGGAGATCGCTTACGGTTATCTCTACTTCAATCCGGATGATTCGCTCAATCCGAGGATCGATCTGCACGGGACTTCGGTGATCCGCGATTACACGATCCACGTGTATGTCTACGGGACGTCGCTTTCGCCGGAAGCAATTTTCACGAGCGAGCCGCCGCTGCCGCAGGAAGAAATCATATCATTACTCGCGACCGGGACGACGCGCCAGGAATTAACCGGAAACAACAACGTGCTGGCGGGACGCGCCGCGCTGCTGCTCGTTCAGCAACTTTACCGGAAGATTTTCAAGAAAGGTTCGGGAACGAACAGCACTTCCGTTTTCGATCGGCTGGATGTGGATATTGGCCAGGTCGATCCGAAAACGGGCCAGCAAACCGCGACCGCGCGTTTTAGATTGAATCAGCACTTTGTTCTTGTCGGTGATCTTGGTGTAGCCGGCGATTTCCGTGGGACGGTGAAATACGTGATTCGGTTTCGTTAAGATGCGCCGGTTGCTATTTCTCATCGACGTGCGGCGGAATGCTGGCGCACGTGAGTTTTGCACAACGAGCGGTCGATCGCCCCGCGCAGGTGCAAAAAGAAGAGGCAAAAAAGGCTGAGGTAAAAGCGCAGGAAAAAGTGGCGCGCCACGCGGCGAACATCGATTTGCGCGGCGAGAAGGCGTTCAGCGACAAGGAACTTCGTTCGCAATTGAAGGAGCAAATTACGACGATCGAGCAATACGGTTTGAGCGCGGCGCGCGGAGACGATGCCGCATTTTTTCTGGCGCTCTTTTATCGCAAACACGGTTACGCCAACGTCAATGTGCATTACACGATTGCGGCGGGCGATCGTCTCGTGCTCGACATCGATGAAGGGCCGCTCATCACTCTGGGGCAAATTAACTTCATCGGTAACGACCACGAGCCGACGGAAAAATTATTCGATTACGTCGTAGGTCCGACGCGGCAGCGCTACTCGCAGTTACAAAAACATCTGCCTTTCGTCGCGGCCGACATCACGGAAGGCGTCGATCTGGTTCATCGTCTTTATATCGCGGAAGGATTTCTCGATTCGATGATCGATCCACCGCATTACGCCTACTCGGCGGATGGAATGCAGGCGAACGTTACGATCGCGATCCAAGAGGGGCGCCAGTATTTCTTTGGACGCATCACTTTTCACGGGCAGACGATTTATGGCGAACAGGCGCTGCTCGGGCAGTTGCTCGATATTCTCAATAAACCGTACACCGATGCGCGCGCGGCAGACATTCCGCGCCGGCTTCAGACGTATTTCAAGACGCGCGGTTACTACGATGTGAAAGTCGATGCGGCGGGTAATCCGGCTGCGGCTCGCGATGGACGCGTGCCAGTCGAAATCTCCATTCAGCCTGGGCCGGTCTATCACTTTGATGGAACGATCGTGAGCGGCCTAACGAGACTGCGACCAAAGTACATCACGCGGCGGTTCAAAAAGCTAAACGGCAAAACCTACAGTCCGGATGTTCTCGATGAGCGATTTCGCGAATTGATGCGCACCGGTTTGTTCGACCTCCTGCAAATCAAGCCGACTCCGATGCCGGGAAATTTGCTGCGGCTCGATATCTCGGCGGAGGAAGCGAAAAGCAAAGAGTTCGGTTTGTCGGTAGGGTACGGTTCTTACGTCGGCGGGATTTTCGGGGTTCAGTATCGCGACCTTAATCTTTTTGGTTTCGGCCGGCCGGTCACAACATCGTTCGAAATTTCCGAGCGAAGCTACAAGGGCGACGTGCTGTTCGAGGATCCGTATCTATTCAATACCGACTTTCAATTCCGCGCGCGACTGTCGGCGCTTACCTACGATTTCGACGGTTATTCAAAATTCGAGGTGGGTTCTCGCTTCGAGCTGACGCGTGAGTTCACCAAACATTACAAGGCGTCTCTCGTTGCTGCCGTGCGTCACGTTGAAATCACGACGAACGATATCCGTCCGCCGGAGCTGATTGGGCGCAGCAACTATCTCGTGAACACGATCGGTTTCACGCACACGCTCGATTTGCGCGACAGTCCGGTGGTTCCGACGCGCGGATTTATTTTTGACAACACCTTTGAGGTGGCCGCGAAAGGGCTGGGAAGCGATATCGATTTTATCCGTTCGACATTTCGCGCGAGTTACTACCTGTCGTTTGCGAAAGGGCCGCCGGAAGCGTTCGACATTGGAACGGAGCTTGGTGATAGCGGCAAACGGACCTGGTTCGAACGGAGCGGTCTCGCCTTTGGCGCGCGCATGGGGATCATTCACTCACTCGAGTTCCGACGCGCCGAGCGAAGCCCTCGCCATTCCGATCGACGAACGCTTTTTTAGCGGCGGGAGCACGACGGTGCGCAGTTTCGGCGAACGCACGCTTGGTCCGCACGATCGGCGCGGCAATCCGATCGGTGGCGAGTTTTATACGATCTTCAATATCGAATACACGTTCCCGCTCTTCGGGGAATTGGAAGGAGTCGTGTTCACCGATGCCGGAAATTTATTGCCGACGTCGGAGGATGTTAGTCTCGATAATATGCGTTACGCAATCGGCGCCGGACTTCGCTACAAACTCCCCATCGGTCCGATTCGTTTGGACTACGGTGTAAATCCCGATCCGCATCCCGATGAAGATCGCGGCGCGTTCCATTTCAGTTTCGGTTTCGCGTTTTGATCCTGTAGCGGCGGTCTATGACCGTCGCACTTTTCTCGGCGGAAATTATGCGACGGTCATAGACCGCCGCTACAGAAGAATCTGATGGCTTGCGAGGTTCTTCGCTTCGCTCAGAATGACAGGCGTGCGAGAGCATCTTGGCGATATTCCCCCTGAACTGTTCCGCGAGCATCTGCATCAGCTTGCAGATTGGATCGCGGATTATCGCAAGAATCTCGAAAAGATTCCGGTCGCGCCTAACGAGAAGCCCGGCGCGATCACAAGCAAGCTTTCGACTCAGCCGCCGGAATTGGGCGAGCCGTTCGATACGATTCTCGCCGATGTCGACCGCGTAATTGTTCCCGGAGTGGTGCATTGGAGCCATCCGCAATTCATGGGTTATTTCGGATCCACCAGCACCGCGGCCGGCCTTTACGCAGAAATGATTTCGGCAACTCTCAACGTAATTGCCATGACATGGCGCACGTCTCCGGCGGCGACAGAGCTGGAGACGCTCGTTCTTGATTGGCTGCGGCAGTGGCTCGGTTTGCCCAACGAATTTGGCGGAGTCGTTTACGACACGGCTTCGATTGGAATCATGCACGCGCTCGCGGTTGCGCGTGAAGAAGCGGTCGATCGCGTCCGCGCAGAAGGCTTGACGGGTCGAAACGACGTTCCGCGTTTGCGAATTTACACGTCCGATCAAACGCACAGTTCGGTTGAGAAGGCCGCCATCGCGCTTGGGCTTGGTGAAAAAAACGTAATCCGTGTCGCGAGCGATTCCGAGTTTCGCATGAACCTTTCCGCCTTGAGCGATGCAATCGCATCCGACAAACGCGAAGGTTTTAAGCCTCTCGCCGTTGTCGCTTCGGTGGGAACGACTTCAACGGCGAGCGTCGATCCGGTGCGCGAGATCGCGGCGATTTGTCGTAAAGAAAAAATATTTCTGCACATCGACGCCGCATACGGCGGTGGGCTTGCGCTTTTGCCCGAGTGCGACTGGGTGAAAGATGGTTGGAACGAAGCCGACTCGTTAGTCATCAATCCGCACAAGATGCTTTTTGTGCCGTTCGATTTCAGCGTGCTCTACATGCGAGACATCGAGCGTCTCCGCCGCGTTTTCACACTCGTTCCGGAATACTTGCGTGGCGACACCGGCGGCGCCGACATCAATTACATGGATTACGGCGTGCAACTCGGCCGCCGTTTCCGCGCCATCAAGGCGTGGATGGTCTGGCGAAATTTCGGTCGCGCTGGGTTAGCGTCGCGTATTCGCGAACATCTGCGGCTCGCGCATTTGTTTGCCGATTGGATCAAGAAAGATTCACCATTCGAGTTATCCGCGCCGGTTGTAATGGGAGTGGTTTGTTTTCGACTGCGAAACAGCGATGACAAATCTAACAGCGCGGTCGTGGAAAAGATCAACGCTTCCGGCAAAGCTTATCTCACACAAACGAAACTGCGCGGGCAAAGCGTGATTCGATTAGGGCTCGGCAACATGCTTACGACTGAGCGCCATCTGCGAAATGTGTGGGAGCTGCTTCTGGCCGCGGCCGAATGAAGGGGATGTGAAACGGGCGCACGTCGGGGCAGCTTTCACAACCTTGCAGGCGAGGAAGGACGATTTATAATTAGTAAGGCGTTCTGCGCGCCATCAACAATCCAGATACCTATGGCAACTACAACTCTTTCGCCAAAAGCTGCGCCGTCTGTCGAAGCGGATTTTCTCCCGCTTCAAGGCACCGACTACATTGAATTCTACGTCGGTAATGCCAAGCAGGCCGCGCATTTCTACAAAACTGCGTTCGGTTTTCAAAGTCTCGCATATTCCGGTCCGGAAACGGGCGTGAGAGATCGCGCGAGCTATGCGATCCGTCAGAACAAGCTGACGTTTGTTCTCACGACTCCGGTGCGGACGGAGAATCCGATCGCCGACCACATCTATGAACACGGCGACGGTGTGAAGGCGATTGCATTGAAAGTGGAAGACGCGACCTCCGCGTGGCAGGAAACGACGAAGCGGGGCGGCAAGAGCTTTCTCGAACCGAAAACTTTGACGGACGAACACGGCAAAGTTGTGATGAGCGGCATTCACACTTACGGCGACACGGTTCATCTTTTCATCGAGCGCGGCGATTACAGCGGGCCGTTCATGCCGGGATTCCGCAAGTGGGAATCGAATTACAATCCGACTGAAACCGGTTTGCAGTATTGCGATCATTGTGTTGGCAACGTCGGCTGGAACCAGATGAATCCGTGGGTGAAATTTTACGAGGATGTGATGGGCTTCCGCAACATCCTCACCTTTGACGATAAGGACATCTCGACGGAATACTCCGCGCTCATGAGCAAGGTGATGTCCAACGGAAATGGTTTTGTGAAGTTTCCGATCAACGAGCCGGCGGAGGGGAAAAAGAAATCGCAGGTGGAGGAATATCTCGAATTCTACAACGGCGAAGGTGTGCAACATGTCGCGATCGCGACCAAGAACATTGTCGAAACAGTGACAGAATTGCAAAAGCGCGGCGTCGAGTTTCTTCAAATCCCGACGACGTATTACGACACGCTTCCTGATCGTGTCGGTCACATTGACGAAGATCTCGAGCCGCTAAAGCGCCTGGGAATTCTGGTCGATCGCGATAACGAAGGTTACCTGCTGCAAATCTTTTCGAAACCGGTCGAAGACCGGCCGACGTTGTTTTTCGAAATCATTCAACGCAAAGGCGCGAAGAGTTTCGGCAAAGGAAATTTCAAAGCGCTCTTCGAAGCGCTCGAGCGCGAACAAGACGCGAGAGGAAATTTGTAATGGAAGGTTCGCAAGGGTATTGCCGCACATTGCGCTTCAAGGAGCGGCGATCTCCGAATCGCCGACTAAATATTTTCGGCGGTTTGGAAACCGCCGCTCCTTGGTGTTGCTGTGGAAGCGCGGCGCTTGTATTCGAGATGGAGGAGGAAAGTTGATATGCCATTTTATCAAAAGCTCGGAGAACTACCGCGAAAGCATCATATCTGGTTTCACCGCAACGGCGCAGGGCCCGGTTACAAAAATGAGGGCATCTATTATGAGCACGTCGTGACGACCGAAGGCTTCAACGAAGCCTTCTCGATCATGTATCACCTGCGACCGCCCACGCGCGTGCGCAGCGTCAAGTTGCTCAAATGCGAAGAGCTGAAGAAAGCGGCCGAGAGCCCGCTGCGCCATCATCATCTGAAAACCGCGAATATGGCGCGCCGCGGCGATCTTTACAGCGGCCGTGTCCCGATTCTTTTCAACGACGACATGACGGCGTGGCGTTGCCGGCCGGAGAAAAACTACGGGCAGTTCCAGTATTATAAGAACGGCGGCGCCGATGAGATCATTTTCATATTCAAAGGCGGCGGCACGATCGAGTCGATGTTCGGCAAACAACGTTATCGCGCCGAAGATTACATTGTGATTCCGCGCGGCATCACTTACCGGCTCGTGCCGGATAAGGTGGAAGAGGAAGATTACCTCATCCTCGAGTCATCTGGTCCGGTGCGGATCCCGAAGCGATACCTGAACAGCGAAGGGCAGATCAAAATGGGTTCGCCTTATTCCGAGCGCGATTTTCATGGCCCAAGCGAGCTGAACGTAATCGACAAGGAAGAAGACACAGAAATTTTGGTCAAAGACGGTCCGCGCTGGACATGCGTGACGATGGCGCATAATCCCTTCGATGTCGTTGGCTGGGATGGCTACGTTTATCCATTCACCTTCAATGCTCAGGATTTCGAGCCGATCACCGGCACCGTGCATCAACCGCCGCCGATCCATCAGACTTTCGAGATTCGCGGTTACGTTGTCTGCACTTTTGCGCCGCGCATGCTCGATTACGCATCCCGAGGCGGTGAAAATTCCGTGGGTGCACGATAACGTCGAAGCCGACGAAGTGTTATTTTACGTGCGCGGCAATTTCGGATCGCGTCGCGGAATCGAGCCGGCCTCGATCACATTGCATCCACGCGGCATTCCGCACGGACCGCATCCGGGCACGATCATGGCGAGCAAAGATGCGCACGCGCACGGAAGAACTCGCGGTCATGTTCGACACCGAACACACTCTCGAATTGACCGAAGCCGCCGTCTCCATGGACGACGAGAAATATCCTTTAAGCTGGCTCGATTGAGCGCGCTTTGAAGCACGACGGTAATTCCGAATTGGAAATCAGCGAGCGCCTGACGCGCGATGTTAATCGTCTCGACGGTCGGCGTCTCGATGCGCTCGAGACCGCATTTCACGACATTCTCGAAGCAGTTGGAGAAGATCCGGACCGGCAGGGGCTGCTAAAAACGCCATCCCGCGCAGCGCGTGCCTTCGAGTTCCTCACGCAGGGTTACCGGCAGAGCGTCTCGGAGGTCGTCAACAATGCCATCTTCGATTCCGATGCGAGCGAGATCGTGCTGGTGAAAGACATCGAACTTTACTCGATGTGCGAGCATCATTTGTTGCCGTTCATCGGGCGGTGCCACGTCGCTTACATTCCGGATGGAAAAGTCATTGGACTTTCGAAAGTGGCGCGCATCGTCGATGTTTTTGCGCGCCGCCTCCAGATCCAGGAAAATCTAACCACGCAGATCGCCGAGTCGCTGATGGATTGCCTGGCACCGAATGGGGTCGCCGTCGTCGTGGAAGCGAAACATCTCTGCATGATGATGCGCGGCGTTGAAAAGCAGAACTCGATCATGAAAACGTCGTGTCTGCTTGGAGCGTTTAAAGAAGACGCGCGCACGCGTTCCGAATTCCTCGCGTTGCTGCAATAGAGTAAAGGTAATCGTAGGGCGTCCGCCGCGGCGGACGCCGTTAAACTACGTGCCGTCTCACAGAGACGGCCTACAATTCTTTTGATGCTTCTGACCGTTAGCAAACGACTCGAGTTTTCCGCGTCACGTCGACTCTGTGTTCCTGATTGGAGCGATGAGGAAAATCTTGCCGCCTTTGGTCCTGAGACATCGGCACGTTACGGCACCGGCCGAAATTATATCGCGTATTTCATTCTTTCGGGCGATCCGAATCCCGCGAACGGGATGCTCGTTAACATCAGCGAAATCAAGAAGCGTGCGTCGCAGGTCATCGTCGCAAACTTCGATCACAAGTTTCTGAACGAAGATCATGCCGCCTTTACCACGATGGCGCCGACGGCAGAAAATATCGCGCGCCAACTTTTCTCCGAAACAGCGCCGCGATTCACTGACTTGAACGCAACTCTTGCCGCAGTTCATCTTGTTGAAACCGCAGATCGGAGCGCGACCTGTTATTCGGATGGGATAACGGAGGCGAATTACTGGTTCAGTTTTTCCGCGGCCAGGCGGACGATGTCGCCGCATCTGAGCGCCGAAGAAAACGAAAAACTCTTTGGGATCTCCACCTTTCTGCATGGTCACAATTATCGCGCGCGTCTCACCTTTCGCGGTGACGCGACCCCTCTCGTTAGCAACGAACTGGTCGAAAGCTGCATCAATGGGCTGTATCAGGAACTCGATCACAAGAATCTGAATGCGGATGTGCCTGGCCTAACGAATCGCCCGATCACGACCGAGAGCCTCGCCCAATACATCCACGAGCGCGCCACCGCCACGTTGCCCGTGCACCGCGTCCGGCTTCATGAGCGTGACGATTTCTTTGCGGAATACTGGGAGGAAGGAAGTCATTTCATGGGCATGCGTCGCCGGTTCAGCGCGGCCCACCGCTTGCAACTTGGCGGAGCTGTCGGGTCGAGGAAAATATTTCGCTCTTCGGAAAATGCAGCAATCCGTTAGGCCACGGCCATCTCTACGAAGCGGAAGCGACACTCGGCGGGCCCTACGATGAGCGCAGCGGCGCGCTTTACGATTTTGTCGCGATGCAGTTCGCGCTCGGGGAAAGCATCCGTCCATGGGAAAACAAACATTTGGATCTGGAAACGAAGGATTTCCAGAAAATGCCCTCGACCGGAGAAAACATTGTGCGAGTCCTTTGGTCTCGCTTAAATCCGAAACTCGATAATCGACTCGTTAGGCTGCGATTATGGGAAACAACGAATAACCGATTCACCTTGCGATTGGGATGAAACGCGATCTGGAGGAAGCCTGGGGAGCGCACGCTTTTAGCGTGCGGGTGATCGCATTCTGCGATCACGAACTTGCCTTCCCTTGCGAGGAGAGAAAGCCTGTTTTGGCAGAATGCCAAAACCCGCACGCTGCAAGCGTGCGCTCCCCGGAATACATATGAAACGCATTCTCATTACCGGCGCGAGTCGCGGCATTGGACGCGCCCTCGCGGAGAAGCTCGCGACTCCTGCAATGACGCTGCTTCTTCACGGCCGTGATCGGAACGCTCTCGCCGAAACCTGTCGCCTGGTGAAGGCGAAAGGCAGTCAAACAATTGAGTTGCTGCACGACCTCGCGGATGAAAGGCACATCGAGAAATTGATCACAGCTGTTGGTCCGGAGCCGCTCGATGTCTTGATCAACAATGCCGGCATCGCAGTCGTGAAATCGCTGGATTCCATTTCGATCGAGGAATGGAACAAGACTCTCGCGGTAAATGTGACCGCGCCCTTTTTGCTTACGCAAAAGTTGGGCGCGAAGATGAACCCGGGCGCTAGCATCGTGAACATTCTTTCCGTCGCCGCGAAGACTGGCTTCCCGAACTGGAGCTGTTACTGCATGAGCAAGTTCGCGCTGGAAGGCTTTTCGCAATCGATTCGGGAAGAATTGCGACCACGCAGTATTCGCGTGCTCAATATTTATCCTGCCGCGACCGACACGGAAATCTGGCAGCCGATCGAAGGCGACTGGCCGCGCGAGAAAATGATGTCGCCTGATGAAATCGCCGAAGCCGTGGCGTATGCACTTTCGCGGCCTACGGACGTGGCAGTTGAAAATATTTCCCTAACGAATGTGAGCGGCGCGCTGTAGCCGTCGCCCTGTGGGCGACGTGAAACGCTTCGCACAGCGAAGCGGCTACAGAGCAGCAGCTACAGTTTGTAGTTGCCATCCCGGCGATTGACCGAAAAGGTTCATCAATCATGTGATTATGATCGCAGCCTTTGGAAACGAGATCGTCGTCAATGTGGTCGCTTCGATCATTGTCTCGGGGATATTCCTCGCTGTCGGTTTTGCCTGGGGCAAGTATCGGGAACGAAAGCATTTTGGAAGAAATCTCGAGGAATACGATTTCTATCCGTTCACGATCAATCGCGACAACATTCCCGAATTCAATCTCAAGGATTTCCGCCTCGGGATGCATTATTTTCTCAAGAACACGGATCACACCGCGGCGCGACAGTTGATCTTCATCGGCGAACAAAATAATGTGCGCGACCAGCTCGAGCCGGCTGAGCAGAAAGAATACGCGAAGCTATTCGCGAAGTACGACGGCGCAAAAATTGCCGATGACACAAACGAATATCTGGAAAATTACACGCGACTGGTCCGGCTCATCGGTAAATCATTTCCAAATACCGGCATCGAAATTCTGCTGCATAATCTGGCCGATCCTGCCCATTCGCTGATTGCGCTTGAAAACGATGTCACCGGCCGGCACTTGCGCGATGGCACAACCAACCTGCTCATTGATCTGAAGAAGCGGCAGTTGTTGCATGAAGATAAGCTCAACTACGAGCTCAACATTGGTTCGCGCCGCTTCAAGTGCACTACCATTCCGATCGTGCGAAAAGAGTTCGGCGTTGTTGGTGCCATCTGCATCAACATCGACGCAAATTATCTTACTGACGAAGTCTTGCAGCGGCACGATCGCCTCGAAGCGTGGTTCAAAAATTTTCTCCGCACCGACATGCAGATCGAGGAAAATATTTTGAGCAAGGATGAGTACGCCAAAGCCATGAATGGCAAACGCCATTTCAAAGCCGACACTCCGTAGCCGTCGCCCTGCGGGCGACGCTGGCGCTTCACACATCGAAGCGGCTACAGTTGTAGGGCGTTTCTGTGAAACGCCAAGCGGGAGGCAAGCGTCTGACGCAGACGCCCTGCAAATTAGCCAACAGAAAAAGGTGAGGATATCGCAACACGTCACTGAAGCCGCTGCGAATTTGCGCGATGCGGTAAGTTCTCTGCGTTTCGCGCCGCCCGTTACGCACATTTACAATCCGCTCGATTACGCCTGGGCCGCGCATGAAGTTTATTTGAAAAGATATGCGCGCGGAAAAAGGCGCGTTGTTTTTCTTGGCATGAACCCCGGTCCATTCGGAATGGCGCAGACAGGAATTCCGTTCGGTGAAATCTCCGCCGTGCGGGATTGGCTTGGAATTCGAGCGCCGATCCGGAAACCAAAACATTTACACCCGAAACGTCCCAGTCCTGGGATTTGATTGTCGCACGCACTGAGATCAGCGGCCAGCGTCTCTGGAAACTTTTCGCCGATCGTTTCGGCACCGCGAAGAATTTTTCGCTTCGCATTTCGTTTTGAACTATTGCCCGCTCGCCTTCATGGAAAGCAGCGGATGCAATCGCACGCCGAACAAACTGCCAACGTCGGAAAGAATGCCGCTCTTCGCCGCATGCGATCGGCATTTGCGGGAAGTCACGCGCGCATTGGAACCAGAATGGCTGATTGGTATTGGCGATTTTGCATTCAAGCGGGCCGCAGAAGTTTTTCCAGATGGCCCACCGAAGATTGCTCGCATTTTGCATCCGAGTCCGGCCAGCCCCGCTGCAAATACAAACTGGGCCGGATTGGCGACTGCTGAATTGGAGAAGCTTGGCGTGTGGAGGTAACTTCAATCGGAGGGACATGCATACGCATGTCCTATGCTCGCAAACGAGAGCAACGTGACGCAGGCAATCCTGCCTGCACGCTTGCAGGAAACATTTCGCAGACAGGATTGTCTGCGTCACGAGATTACTTCGGCGATGCGTGCACCGCCGTTTGATACTCGGGCTTCTTATGAAACTCGACCAGCCGGAATCCCCAGCCAATCAGCGTCGACAAATCTTTTGTCGCTGCTTTTTTCTCGTTCAGGAATTGCTCAATTCGCTTCTTTAATTCCGGCTGTTGTTCCGTCTCGTCGAGAATCTCAAAGATTTCCATCGAGAGTAACCAGTCGTTCGGATGCTCCGCCTGCTGCGTCTCCCAGATCTCGCCCAGCCGTTCGTAGCCTACTTTGCGTTCGCGGATGTCACGCACCTGCGCGTACAGATTTTCGAGTTTCTTCCGTTGCGCATCCGATGGAACCTTGATCGTGCGTTCTTTCGGCACGAGCGCGACTTGATTGTATGCGTCCTTATCGGCTGCGCCGTTAAAGACGGAAACGACGCGCACCCCCACCGCCATGTCGTATGTCCCCCAGGACGGTTCGAAGAGAATCCGGTCGTGATATTTCACTGTGCAATTGGAAAAGCTGATCAATACCAGTTTTCCGTCACGCAGAAGCAGCTTCTCGATTTTACCGGAAACGGTGATACCGCTCACCAAAGTCAGCGTGATCTCTTTGCCTTCGATCAGCCCAAAGTTGTAGCGTTCATCCTCCGTCAATTCTTCGGGTGATTTGGACAAATTCCGCCAGTCGCCAATCGGAGAACCAAAACCTTCGGCGTGATAATCGCGCCCATGTCCGGCCAGTTCTTTGTTCGCGTCGGCGAGGGCCGTCGGTCCGGTCGTGCGTAAGTAGATGGGCGCTTTCCCTTGCGTGATGATCTCCGTGAAAATTCCGCTAACCTGCAACCCGGATGAATATTCGCAGGTCGACGTGTTTTTGCATTCAATGGCCTTGGTGATTCCTTCCAGCCCGCCGATACGAAACGCCATATTGCTCGCAAATTCCTCCAGCACATCCCTCAAATGCTGAAAGTCGCGACAAACAAAAAGCTGCGGCTGTTTCGTCGTGATATCGAATGCTGTGTAGGCGGCTTCGATAGAATACGGAATTTTCTTAACGTGCGCCTCGAGACAGCTAACCGATTCACCAATCGAAGAGAGCAATCCCGCGCCGTAAATCTTCGGTTTCTCCAGAGTCCCGATGAGGCCGTATTCGACGGTCCACCAGTGAAGGCGAGACAACAGCGCCATCTCCGAAGGGTCGCCAAGATTCTTTTGGCGATGCTCCACTTCGCGCGTCGCGTCCTCGACTTCTTTCGGATCGGAGTTCGGCAGCTCCTTTAAGATCGAGAGATGCCGGATCGCCTCATACAATTCGAAATCCTTTTTCGACGACATCGCCTTCGCACCGACTTCGCCGAAGCGCTGCAGGTAATTGGAATATTCTCGATCGACAATGATCGGTGCGTGCCCCGCCGCTTCATGCACAATGTCCGGCGCCGGCGTGTATTCGATGTGATGAATCTGCCGCATGTCGCACGCGATCACGAGCACCTTGTAGGCTTGGAATTCCATGAACGCGGCCGGCGGAATGAATCCATCCACCGCGACTGCGCCCCAGCCGATTTTGCCCAGGATGTCGTTCATCTCCTGAATGCGCGGAATGCGTTCGAACGAAATCCCGGTGTCGAGCAAACCCTGGAAATAAACTTTGTGCGCGTATTCCTTCAGGAAAAAAATGTTCTGGCGCATGATGAAGCGCCAGACCGCGTGATCGACCGGTGTGTAGTCGTCGTAGCGTTGATCGACCGCGAATTGCAAAAGATGCTTCGGCGTAGCCGCCACTGCCGCATTGTTGCTGGGAATTCCGCTTTCTGTTTTCATCGCGCCGTTCTTAATTTTATGGCTTAACCGTGACACCGGCAAGCGCGATTCCGAATTCCGTAGCGGCGGTCTACGACCGTCGCACTAATGCAATGGCGCGACGCCGACAGTAGACCTATCGAATTTCGGCAGACCTGGAACAGACCCGGCGTCGAGCGTATGCTTTGCAAGCGCTCAATTTTCTTTAGATTTTCGGCGGCTTGGAAGTCGCCGCTCCTTGAGGCTTAATGCGCGAATCATCATCAACTTCTCGAACCAGAGCTTTCTCCGCCTAACAAACAGCATTCGCCTCAGATCGCACGAACGTCGCCCATTGTCTGGCTCAATCTCGTTTGTCTGGATGCGCCGATTGTCGCGGTGACGTGGCAATGGCTCTTCGCTCGAAGTTTCCATGTTTCGTTAGGAAGCGGCTCTCGCCTGGCGCTGTTTCTAACCGCCTGGCTGATTTACCTGGCAGATCGACTTGCCGATACTTGGAAAATACACGGCAATGAACCGCTTTCGCGCCGGCAGCAATTTTGCCGGCGTTATCAAATTGCATTCTTTGTGTCGATTGCTCTGCTGGCCAGCATCGATCTTTGGATCATCGTCCGTACGCTTGATCGCGCGACGATCGAAATCGGAACTGTCCTTGGGGCGATTTCCATTCTTTATCTGTCGATAAATTATTGGTTAGGCAAAATCTGGCGTTTTGTGCCGGTAAAGGAAATCTGCATTGGCTCGTTGTTCGCTCTTGGAACTGCCGCCGCGCTCATTCCGCGAATCCATCCGTCAACGGAGTTTGTCGAAAGTTTTGTCCTCTTCGCCGCGCTGTGTTCGCTCAACTGCATCGGCATCGCGATGTGGGAGCGCGAGCTCGATCGCGCGCAACGTAAAAATTCCATCGCGACGCGCTGGCGTGGTACTCGATCGGCTTTCCGCGTCAGCGGCATGACTCTGGCGGGCGTAGCGGTATTGTTCGCAAAGACAGAGCCGGCATTGTTTGGTTGTATCGCAGTAAGCGCCCTCCTGCTCGTTCTTCTGGATTGGTCAGGCGAGGCGATCGCGCGCGACGAACGCACAGCGCTGGCGGACTTGGTCCTGCTCACGCCCTTGTTGCTCCTGCCGTTCATGATTGCGTGAGCTTTGACTCCATCGCGCCGTTTTATCGCTGGCTCGAAACCATTGCGTTTGGGAACAGTCTCCAGAATGCGCGCATTGCTTTTCTCGATCGAATCGGCGCGCCGAAGCGCGTTTTGATTGTGGGTGAGGGGAACGGACGCTTTCTTGATGCGCTTCTGCAAAAACATCCCGCCCTGAACATCGATTGCGTCGATGCCAGCGCGCGAATGCTGCATTTGGCGTCGAAGGTTGCGCGGGACAATTCCGCGCATGTCCAGTTTCTCCAAAAAGATGTGCTGACCTGGTCGCCCGAAGAACATGCCTACGATCTGATCGTCACACATTTCTTTCTCGATTGTTTCAACGAACGTGAGTTGGCAAAGGTCGTGGGGATCCTGGCCAATTCAGCCACGCGAAATGCCATCTGGCTGCTCGCGGATTTTTCGATTCCGTCTGGCGCGTTGCGGAAGGCGCACGCGCAAGCGTGGCTCTGGGCGATGCATCGATTCTTTCGAGTCCTTGCCGGAATCAGCGCACGAAAGCTCATCGATCCATCGCCGTTTCTCGCGGCGCACGGATTTCGCTGTCTCAAGCGAGAAAAAAGGCGAGCAGGAATGTTGATTTCCGAAATGTGGGAGCGGCCTTAGTGCCGCGACAGTGACTGAAGTCGGGACACTGAGGTCCCTCCCACATTTAATAAATGCCAACCACATCGCCGACCGTGACCAAGTCTTTGATTTTCGCCGCGTCCCAGTTCGCGGTGCGAATGCAACCGTGACTCCCGGCGCGCCCGATCGTCTCCGGATTGTTCGTTCCGTGAATACCAATGCCCGGTTTGTTCAAACCCATCCAAAGAATACCGACCGGATTGTTCGGGCCGGGCGGAAGATTGAAGTAATCATCCGTCCGCACACCAAAGTTGAGCACGCCTTCATCATGTCGAAACCACGGTAACGTCGCGATGCCGAGAATTTTCCACATGCCTTTCGGCGCCGGCAGTTTTGTCGAGCCGGGTGTGATAGGGAATTCGTAGATGAGCGTGTTTCCCTCCCGGATTTCCAGCGTGCGTTCGACAGTGTCGATGATGATGCGTCGGTTGATGAATGCCGGATTTGGCGGAACAAAACCTTCTTTTAATTTTTCGATCTCAAACGGAATCACATTCGGAACTGTGACCGTGTCGCCCGGTTTCAGTTTTTCCATGTCTTTCCCGGGATTCAGTTTTTGCACGTACTCTTCCGCGGCGTGAAATCGCTCTGCGACAAACTCCAGGAGCGATCCGTAAAGCAACGCTTTCAGCTTGGATTGCTCCGAAGGTTTTGACGGCGCGGGTCCGACGAACTTCTCATCTTCCGGCTTGATCGTATAAGTGGTAAACGGCTGCGGCACGTCCGCGAGAAAACGATCAACCGCGCCGGTCGGCGGAATGCCGTGTGCGACTTTGTAAGCGACGAGCGCCTTGCGAAAGAATTCGCCCATCTTCCCGTCGATTTTTCCCGGACCGAAATTGTTATTGTCCAAAAAAATCTGGAGCCGCGTGCTCGTTTCCTCATCGTAATTGGGCAACGCAATCAACGGTTTCGGTTTGCGCTTCGGAACTGGTTTAACCGTTGCTTGTGGAATTGGCGTCGGCGCGGGCGGCGCAACCTGGGCTTTCGCGTTTAAGACGAGCAAAGAAACAACGACAAAGATTGCCAACAATTTCACGGTCGAAAGCTATCGATGCAGAAGTAGCGTGGCGCAAATCACAGCGCCCAATTGGAGGGCACCGTGCTGTCGGCGCCCAAGAAAATGGGACACGACAGCGCGTGTCCCTCCAACTTCCGACTACCGATTCGCCCCCGCTGGAAACATGACGACTTCCCGACGGTCGCGGCACTGAGGCCGCTCCCACATTCTGTCGTGTCTGGAGAATTCACGAGTGCGCTTTCACATAAGGCATTGCGCGCGAGATATTCTTTTTCGTAAGATCGCGTGATGTTCCCTCGACGGCATCTTTTCATCGCTGTGTGTGTCGGCTTGGCTTTCCTGCCTTTTGCGTCTGCGGAATCCTCAACAACAACTGCCCGCGCGCTCTATTCCCCGGCGCCGAAATATCCAGCCGCAGCTCGAGCGAAGGGATTGGAGGGAAAAGGGCTGTTTCGTTTGGTGCTCAATCAAGATACTGGGGAGGTTCTGCGAGTCGAAATCCTGAAGAGCACTGGCCACAACATCCTGGACCAAGCTGCGACCGAAGCGTATCGCAGATGGCGATTCAAACCCGGCCAATTTACGGCTGTTGAGATACCAACAAATTTTTCGCGCGACGGTAGTGACTCTGTTGAAATCGATGGCGTTTCTCCACAGGCGTTCGCGAGCAAGCGGTTATCAGTTGAAGACGACGCGACGAAAGCCGAGGTCTTTCCCATTGAGCATCCAGCTCCAGAATATCCGATGTGGGCACGCGCACGCTTGGTTACTGGCAGCGGAAGGTTTCGCTTGATGGTCGACTTTGAGACCGGCGCGGTAACGAGAGTCGTGTCTGTGCGAAGCACGGGTTCTGAGAAGTTGGACGCGGAAGGAATCAAAGTCTTTAAGCGGTGGCGATTCTCGCCCCGGACGACTCGCTCAGTCACAGTCCCCCTCACGTTTACAATCGAAGGCGGTCCGTTTTCCAAGGAACTGGAGGTGGCACGAAAATTTGCAATTTTTTCGCCAACTCCGTCTTACCCAACAGCAGCGCGGTTTTCTTATCTGCAGAGCTGGGGGACCTATCAATTCATTATCGATTTTGCGACAGGCCGCGTTACGGACGTAAAGATTATTATGACAAGTGGATCAGCGATTCTGGATAGATCGATCACCAAGACATTTCGGACGTGGAGATTTCAGCCGCATACGGTTCGATCTGTCACGACGAACTTCGGTTTTATGTTTGATCGTAAAGGACGGGGGAACGCCGGTTTCTGACCGCTGAATTGGAGGGCGCCGCGCTATCGGCGCCGTGTTATTGGGACACGACGGCGCGTGTCCCTCCAATTTGGATTATCGATTCGCCCCGGCCGGGAACATGACGCGATCGGGCTTGGCGTTGAGAGCGGCGAGAAGTTTTCGATGCATGTCATCCTGAGCGCAGCGAAGGATCTCACAAACTACGAATGACCTACATCGTTCGAGCGCGTGAGGAGAATGGGTATCGTCTTGACGAAACGAAGTGCGGTCATTATCCAGCGTTCATGAACTATTTAAACGGGTCGGCTTCACGTCGCGCCGGTTTCGCCGCGGCAATCCTCACCGCCTTTTGCCTGTTCAACAGCCACGCGGTTATTGCCGCTTCGCCCCAATATCAGATCTTTGATATTGGTGTTGTCCAAAAAGGGGATAACTCGCAAGGCCTTGGTGTTTCGCAGGGCTCGATCGCAGTCGGTCGATCGCTGCACAACAACGGGAGCACGGCGTTTACCTGGACATCCGCGAATGGGCAGGTTGCGCTTCCGAACTTTCCAAGCCGCAACTATTGCGTGTCAGATGGCGCGAATGATAACGGCGTCGTCGTCGGAACCGGATCGACAACTTTTTTCGGGAGTTCCCGGCTTCCGATTATTTGGCAAAACGGCGTGCCGTCGCAGTTGCCGTTGCCGGCCAATGAGACGATCGGCGATGCGAACGATGTAAACGCGTCGGGTATCGCTGTCGGCTCGGTCAATAGTTCGGTGTCGCAGGCCGCCGTCATTTATAATGGCAACACCGCCACCATCGTTACGCAAACAACGCCGGACGGCAGTTATTTCCGGACCGCTTTTCACATCAATGATTCGGGCCGCATCGTCGGCCAGGGCATCGATCCGAATAATGCCGCGCGCAATGTCGGTATCGTTTACGACATCGGCAGCGCGAACGCCTTTGAAGTGGGCGCACTGCCAGGGTTGAACGGCGCGCTCGCGTTCGGTTTGAGCAGTAACGGTTACGTTGCAGGCTCCAGCATGTTGAACCAGGGCAGCGGCACGCCGTTTTTCTGGTCGAGCGGCACTGGCATGGTGCCAATTCCGCTCGCCGCCGGGACGAGTCAGGGCCAGGCAAACGCAGTCAACGCTTCCGGCTGGGTTGTAGGTACCGATGGCGGTTTGTTCGCCGTCCCGTTTCTCTGGGATGGAACTGCGACCTACCGACTGCAGGATTTGATTCCGGCTAATTCCGGATGGGACTTGTCGATGAACACTTCTTCGTCCGCGCAAGCGATCAACGATAGCGGTGTCATTGTTGGTTCTGGTGTGATCAATGGTTTTGTCCACGCCTACGCCATGGTGCCGGTCGAGGCGCAATGCCAGGTCTGTCACAAGCATGCGCTGACGCTCACGTTGCCCTGCGACAGCCTCGAATATCGCCGCCATTTGGATCATGGCGACACCCCCGGCGTGTGCGGCAAGGACGATGGTGGAAAAGGTAAGTAACAGCCAGACGCTGCGGAAAATATCACTCGTTAGGCAACGCTTTTCTTCGGTTGTCATCCCGAGCATCTGCGAGGGATCTCACGATAACGCAAGAATCTTCAAACCACGGTACCGTTTCGCGAGTTCGTGAGGTCCTTCGCTTCGCTCAGGATGACCTGCGTGTGGTTACGCCGTTTTCACCCAGCAGCGCAGCACTTCCGCTACGCTCCATGCTTGCGCAATGCAGCCGCCACCCATGTGCGGCTCTCGCGCATCGAACACTTCGCCGATCGTCCCGAATCCTTCATCGCTCAGATGAACGGGAAAGACCTCAAGAAATTTGCGCGCGCCCTTTTTGTCATCCGGGTGAAGTTTTAGCCATGCGTCGATAAATGGACCGATGAGCCAGGCCCAGACGGTGCCTTGATGATACGCACCATCACGGGACTGCAGATCGCCGCCATAAATTGGTTTGTATTCCGGATCATCCGGCGCGAGCGATCGCAGCCCGACCGGCGTGACTAATTTTTTTTGCGCGACATCAATCACGGGTGCCCAACGGTTTTCGTCGAGAATCGGATGTTCGAGGGAGATGGCGAAGAGTTGATTCGGGCGACACGATCGATCGTACGTTCCCTTGTCGCCGTTGCAATCGACGACGTCGTTAAGATAACCGCCTTCCGCAAACCAGAAACGCTCGTTGAACGATGCATGCGCGCGCTCCGCATGTTCATCATAGCGAGCAGCGGCTTCGTTTTTTTCCGAGGCGCGCAACCAATCAGCGAGCAACTTCAGCGCGTTGAACCAAAGCGCATTAATCTCGACCGCTTTTCCGCGACGCGGCGTTACGACCCAATCGCCCATTTTCGCGTCCATCCATGTGAGTTGATAACCTTCCTCGCCCTGAACGAGCAGACCATCCTCTGCGTCGACGTGAATGTTAAATCTCGTGCCGCGCAGATGATGCTCGACGATGTCGATCAAAGTCGGGAGCAAAAGCTTCAGCGTCGGGCGATCGTTTGTGCATTTGAGGTAGCGATCCAGTGCATGGAAAAACCAAAGCGTTGCGTCCGCGGTGTGATACAAGCCTTCTGTTTTCCCATCGGGAAACATGTTTGGAATCAATCCGTCACGCACGTAGCGCGCGAAAGTGCGCAGAATGTATCCCGCTTCCAGACCCCGCCCCGTCACGAGTGTAAGGCCTTCGAGACTGATCATGGTGTCGCGGCCCCAATCGGTGAACCAATGATAACCGGCGATAACGGTGCGAACTTCATCACCCGATGCGTGCGCACGTGCCACCTCCTGTGCGCGCCCGGCCGGGGAAATGACGAATTGATCCGCGGCAAAAACTAACTCAGCGGCGATGCCCTCCTTCGCGGCCGGAACTGCATTTTCGATCAGGCGCGCGCGTCGCTGCTGTTCCGCCCCGTGAGCATCTTCGGGCGACAAGACCTCGATGATTTCCCATTTTTCCGTGGACGCGACGAGCGTGGCGCAATCGGTTTTGCGCAGATCGACATGAAAAAAACCAGGACTCCACAAATTTCCTTCGAAGGGGTAACCGCGGCTTTGCTCGCTGCGATAAAGCACCTGGTGAATGTTCGAAGATGAAATGGTGAATGCCGTGTCGGTATCGAACAACCGCATGCGCAGCGCGGGTATTCGCTTTTGGTTCGTGGAGATTTCGTAGCGGCCTTCATCCACCGTAATTTTGTAGGGCGCCGTCAGTCCTTTGTTCACATTCGTTTCGTGATGGCGGAAATGAAACGCCGGTCGCAATTCCAACCGCGGTCGCTTCGATCCCTCTACAATCCGGTAGCTGATATGGACCGTGTTTTGCAGATGCGGCATGAGCACACTTTTTTCGATGACCAAATCGCGCACGCGAAAAGTCCAGATCGGCAATCCATCTTCGAGCCGGAATTCGGTAAGATAATCGGCCCCGTGTAAATCGAGTTGGCCGCCGGCGCGTTCCTGCGCGCCTAACGAGATAACATCCTCATCGCCGAAGTGCAGAAATTCCGAAACATGACTCCACATGACGACGCGACCGAGCGGAGCAGGCAGAGCCGCGATAAGAAGCCCGTGGTAACGGCGGGTGATGGCGCCCGAAACCGTGCCGGAAGCATAGCCGCCCAGCCCGTTGGTCACGAGCCATTCCAAGTCGAGGAGATTTTCGCGCGGTTGATTTTCGCGGCCCCATTTCAGCGAGCGAACGACTCTCGGCTGGTACGACGCCAACTCGATCAGCGGGTCGGTCATCGTCAGGCAGGTGAGCGTTGGTTTCTTTTCGAGGGTGGACGCGGCGGGCCTTTTTGGGGAATGGGATGAAGCACAACCGTCGCTTCGCCCGGCAGCAGCCAGGCCTCATGATCTGAGGCTACGCGCACTGGTCCGGGGCCGCCATAGCGAAGCGATTCGCTTGTCCAAAGTGTCTTCCATTGACATCCAAGCGGAGGCGCGAGCAATGGCTCGGAAACCGGCGTGAGCCGATAACTTCTTCCAAAGTTCACGATGAGCAGGCGATCGTCAGCATGCGTTCCAAAAAATCGCAGGACAAAAGTGTCGTCACTCAGGACTGCGCCATCGATTGCGCCCGCGCGCTGTTCTTTGAAGCGCTCATCTTCGCATCGCAGCCGGAGCAAATCCTTGTGAAGATCGTAAATTTCCTTGAATTTTTCGCGCTCGGAGAAATCGAGTTTGCAGCTGGCGAAAACTTTTGGGTCCGATGGTTCGGGAAGTTGCTCCTGCACTTCCTCGCTCGCCATCGAGGGAAATTGAGCGAGGAATTCGAAGCGCCCTTTCCGGATGGCGCTGCGCAAATTTTCCGAAACGTCGGTGAAATAAACGAATCGGCTGGAAGCGCCGAACTCCTGACCTTGAAACAACAGCGGCGTCCATGGTCCGAGAAGCAGAAGCGCCGTCATGGCGCGATATTTTCCAGGCGACGTTTGGGAGCGCACGCGGTCGCCCTCCACCGTGTTCGCAACTTGATCGTGGTTTTCGATGAAGGCCACGAAAGCAGATGGACCGACGTCCAAAGACGGAGTGCCGCGTGGCGCGTCCTGCCAGTGGTAAGGCTGGCCTTGATAAAGATAACCATATTTCGCCGACGAAATGAATTCCTGCGGCGAGCCCTTGTAGTCCGTGTAATACGCTTCGTTGCGGTCCGTCAGAACCACGAGTGCGCTGTGGTGCCAGTCATCGTTCCAGACGGCGTCGAGGTCGTCACCGTGTTCGCTGCGCGGGCGTAAGAGCTTTGCTTCCTCTTCCTCATTCTCCGCCACCAGAACAATCGAACGTTCGCCGGCTGCTTTGCGCGCCGCGCGTCCTACGGCCCCGACAATGTATTCATCGGAGTCGTCGATGATCGTCTGCGTTGCATCAAAACGGAACCCATCGAAGTGATATTCCTCGATCCAGTAGCGGCCATTGGTGATGTAAAATTCGCGCACCGGCCCGGAATTCGGGCCGTCGAAATTGATCGCATCGCCCCAATCGTTCTCATGACGCTTCGTCATGTAATCGTCGGAAAACTGCGAGAGATAATTCCCTTCCGGACCAAAGTGGTTGTAGACGACGTCGAGAATTACTCCTAAGCCTAACGAGTGGGCACGATCGACGAAACGCCGCAAGTCGTCCGGCGTTCCGTAAAGACGCGTCGGCGCAAAAAGATTCACACCGTCGTAGCCCCAGCCGAATGGCCCCGCGAAATCCGCAATTGGCATCATCTCGATCGTGCGGATTCCAATCTTTGCCAGTTCAGGTAATTGTTCGGCCGCCCCGCCCAGGTCCCTGCCGGCGTAAAAGTGCCGATATGCATCTCGTAGAAGATCTGTCCAGCAAGTGTGATTCCTTTCCATGCCCGATCGCTCCATTTAAACGTCGCCGGATCGACAATTGCGGACGGCCCGTGCGGTCCATCCGGCTGGAACCTCGACGCCGGGTCCGGGTAAGTGTTTTCGTTCCCGTCGACCCGAAACCGGTAGAGACTTCCCGCGCCTGCTCGCGCGATTCCCGGAAAAATATCCTCCGCTTTCTTTGTTAATGGCTGCAATGTGGGAGGGGCCGCGCGTCGGCGACTGCTGCGTTCCTCAATCACCACATCACAGCTCTTAGCCTTCGGCGCCCAGACACGAAAATGCGTCTCGTTCTTACTGATTAATTCCGCGCCAATCGGATAGCGCCGCTTGTAACTCGATTTGCTTCACGGAAGCTCTTCGCCGAGCGGCATTCGCTCGGTTGTGCTTTTTCGTGATTTCGCTTTTCGCGTTTCCCATCCACGATCTACCCTCGTTTTCCATGCCGATTGCGCAACCTGAGACAACAAATCAATCAGAATCGCGAAAAGTCGTTGTCGTCGACCATCCGCTCATTGGTGGCGAAACTCGGCGTGTTACGCGCAAAAACAACATCACCGGAAGAGTTTCGTCGCAACTTGAAGGAAATTTCCATTCTTCTGGCGGTGGAAGCAGCACGAACCTGGCCGACTGCAGAGCTGAAAATCGAAACGCCGCTCGCTGCTTGCTCCGGTGTGCGTTTTCGCAGCCCATCACGCTGCGTCCCGATTTTGCGGGCGGGTTTGGGAATGGCGGAAGGAATTTTGCAGATGATTCCGCAAGCGAGCGTTGGCCACCTTGGCATTTATCGAGACGAGAAAACTTTGCGTCCCGTCAGTTATTATCGGCGATTGCCGGAGCAGATAAGTGAGACACGCGTCCTCTTGCTCGATCCGATGCTCGCGACCGGTTTCAGCGCGTGCGAAGCGATCGCGATCTTGAAACAACATGGCGTGACAGCGATTCAATTCCTTTGCCTTGTCAGTTGCGACACCGGCATCAATCAATTGCATCATGACCATCCGGAAGTGGAAATCATCACTGCGGCGATCGATCCAGAGTTAAATGATTTCGGTTATATCGTTCCCGGCCTGGGCGACGCTGGCGACCGCTATTTCGGCACGGAGTGAAATGTAAAGGCTCTCGCCGCGGCTGGCGTCTGGCCCAAGAAACCCCTTCAAATGCAAAACGCCGAACGCCGACGCACGTAGGGCATTCTAGTTTCCCAAGCGGTACCGACAGCCATAACGAGAGCGTAATAAAGCCTTGACTTGGAGGAGATAATTCATTCAAGATCGGGTCTCCTTTTTAACCTATGAAAAAGACCCTACTTAAAATTGATCCAAACTCCGTTCAGGTTCGTCTCGGTATGTGCGCAGCGGCACTCGCCGGCACGGCCGCGGCGGTTCCTTCTGCTCAGGCCAGTATTGTCACGTTTAGCACGCCTATCGTTGTACCGAATGACTTCACTGGCACGTATATCAACCTCGCGACCGGTACGAATAATCCCACTCCGCCGGCGGGATGGAATTTTAATCCTTACAACGGCGGCAGCTCGCTTGCGTTTTACTGGGCAGGCGCGGGCCTCAGCCAAAACATGGGCGTGTCCACTGGATCTGGCTCGATCGTGTATGCGGACTTGGCGCCCGGCACGGTGATCAATGCATCCCCGAATTTCACCGCTGCCACTGCAGGCACTAGCGCGAATTATCTCACCACGGGTATCCACATTCTTGGCTTTGAGTTTATCAATTCAAACACGTCTGCCGTAAACTTCGGTTATGCCTTTGTGCAAACCACAGCGAGCACCGGCTTTCCAGCCACGATCCTGGGCTGGAGCTATGAGAATACTGGCGCCGCGATCACCGTCGTTCCCGAGCCTTCGACGACGGCGCTCCTGGCCGTCTCAGCGCTCGTGGCCGGAGCACTCGGAGTGCGCGCATGGCGTCGGCAGCGCGCTGCTGCTTAATTGAGTTAACGGTTCGTTTGTTCTAATCTTCCGCGCTCGCGTCAATTTTGGCGCGAGCGCGGTTTGTTTTTGGTTAGCTTGCTGGACGCAAGAGTATCGCGCGATTGCGGTGTGCAGATTGCGCGTTCCGTTGCGGATTTCAAATGGCGGAAACATTAGCGAAAAAACTTCTACTTGTCGGCTGGGATGCGGCGGATTGGGAGTTGATTCATCCGCTGCTCGACGCGGGGCGAATGCCCAATCTCAAACGCGTGGTGGAGAGCGGCGTGATGGGAAATTTGATGACTCTTCAGCCGATACTCTCGCCGATCCTCTGGACTTCCATTGCAACCGGCAAACGCGCTTACACCATGGGATCACGGGATTTGTCGAGCCGACACCGGACGGCACCGCGTTGCGACCGATCTCGAGCAGCACGCGGAAATGCAAAGCGCTCTGGAATATTTTATCTCAGGCAGGCAAGCGTTGTCATGCTGTCGGTTGGTATGCCAGTCATCCGGCGGAAATCATTAATGGCATCTACGTCTCTCAAGAATTTCCGATAGCGCCTGCATCCGCGACGCCAGATAAGTGGCCGCCGCAACCGAACAGCGTGCAACCGTTGGAACTTGCCGAGTCGCTCGCTGATCTACGCCTTCATCCGCGCGAAATCACCGGTCAAACGCTGCTGCAGTTCATTCCAGCGGCCGGCCGGTTGGATCAACGCGACGCGGAAGTTCGACGGTTACTTCAAGTTTTCGCGAAACGTCTTGCCGAATGCATCTCGCTGCACGCAATCGCGACAGCAGTGATAGAAGAGCCGTGGGATTTTTGCACTGCCTACTACGAAGCGATTGATCACATCGGGCATGATTTCATGCGGTTTCATCCGCCGCGCATGGAGCATGTGCGGCCCGAGCTTTTCGAAGTTTTTCAGGGAGTGATGGGAGCAATTTATGAATTGCACGATCAGATGCTTGGGCGTCTCATCGAGCTTGCTGGACCGGATGCGCACGTGATGATCGTATCCGATCACGGATTCCTGAACGATGCTCGCCGCCCTGTGGGCGACGTCGATCCCGCGGAGTGGCATCGCAATTTCGGCGTATTTGCGCTGATGGGTCCCGGGATAATGAAGGACGATATCGTGCATGGCGCGACGCTACTCGATGTCGCGCCGACGATTCTGACGTTGTTTGGTTTGCCGGTTGGGCAGGACATGGAAGGCAAAGTGCTGGTAACTGTTTTTGAAAAAGCTCCCGAGATCGAGCGCATTGCCTCGTGGGAAGAAGTTCACGATTCGAAATTTGATGCGAAGCCCGCAGATGCAATGGAGGAAGATCCCGAAGCCGCGGCCGCTGCTTTACACCAGCTCGTGGAGCTCGGTTATCTGGCCGCGCCGGGTGAAGATATTCAGCGCGACATCGCACGTGCACGCGCGGAACAGAAATTCAATCTCGCCTGCACTTATGTCGATGGGAAGCAACCAGCGCGTGCGGTCATTCTCGCGGAGGAGTTAGTGAAGGAATCGCCGAAGGAGCCGCGATACATCGCTCTTGCTGGTCAGGCTGCGGTTTCAGCATGCGACACGGCAGCGCTTCGTCGAGCGATCGATGCGCTCGAAATAGCAAAGCCCGATGCGAAACAGCTCCTCATGTTTAAAGCGTTTCACTGCTGGCTAACGAATGACATCCCGGGCGCGCTCGACTATTTCCAGGCTGCGGCGGTGAACGAGCCTAACGACCCGTGGCTCATGTGTCGAATCGGCCGCGCATATCTTCGTTTGCGGCGCTGGCGGGAGGCCGAAGAAGCTTTCCGCAGAACGATCGAGCTTAATCCTGATGACGCAGAAAGTTACTACGGCCTTAGCGTCGCTCTGCCGCGGCAGGGAAAATTAGAGGAGGGCATCCAGTGCGGTCTTCAAGCCGTATCGTTATTTCACGATTTTCCGACTGCTCATTTTCAACTCGGTGCGGTGCTATCGCGCCTCGGATGGTACGAGCGGGCGATGCAAGCATTTGAGATTTGTCTCGCGATGAATCCGGATTTCGTGCTCGCGCACCGCTATATCTCGAAGATCGCCGCTCGTCTTGGATTTTCAGACATAGCAGCGAAACATCGCGATATCATAAAACGGATTTTGGCGGACGGTATCCCGCAACCTGCCGTCGATTAGTCCACGGATTACTTTTTTCACAAGCGTAGGGCGACGCGATCGCGCATTGCCAGAACTCGCGCTTGCTTTCGCAGATGGAAAATTCTCAAATGCCCCGATGAACGGCGGCGAACCGAAGATCGAAATCTTCAAACCTTTCGGGGAAGCATTTGAGCTGACGAAAAAAATTCTCTTCCGGCCATTTGATTTGGCGAAGTGGTTCGTGATCGGCTTTGCCGCGTTCCTCGCCAGCCTCTGCAGCGGAATGAATTTCAATTTCAACGGCTTCGATCGGAATCGAGATTGGCACTGGAAATTTACTTCCGTCCAGCATGGAGTGATGGAGACGACCGCGCATTGGCCAGGATGGCTCATCGGGCTCGTTATTGTAGCGATCCCGTTTGCCATCGCTCTGGTAGTGGTGTGTATGTGGTTAGGCGCGCGCGGACGTTTTATGTTCGTCGATTGCATCGTGCGCAATCGCGGCGCGATCAAAGAGCCGTGGCGGGAATTCCGAACGGAAGGAAACAGTTTCTTTCTCTTCTCGCTTCTGATCGCGCTGCTGTTTCTGGTCGTGGTCGCGATCATGGCGGCGCCAATGGTTTTACCGTTGATCCTGCACTCTTCCAATCTTCTTTCCAAGACAGCGATGATCGTTTGGCTGATTTGTTTCGTCACACTCGTGCTGCTGTTCGCCCTTGGCTGGCATTGGATCTCGCAGTTGATGGTGCCGTTGATGTATCGCAGGCGATCCCGTGCGATGCCGGCTCTGCATGATGTGCTGGGATTAATTTTCAATCATCCGGCGCCGTTGATCCTCTATTTTTTGTTCTTCATCGTGCTGGCCTTGGCCACGATCGTGGTGGGCTGCGCCGCGACGTGCTTAACGTGTTGCATTGCCGCCATTCCTTATATCGGCACCGTGATCCTGTTGCCAATTCATGTGATCCTGTATGCGTTTCCGCTTTTATTCCTCCGGCAATTTGGCAGTGATTTCGATGCCTGGGCGGGAAGGTCGCCGTTTGAAGTCCCATCGCCGCCACCACCTGCACCGCCAATGCCTCCCGGTTCGCCGGTGCAGGCCTAACGAATCTTATTGCTTCTAAATTATTGGGCGTTCGATGTTCGATGTTTGCCGATCTTATCGCTCAAACGGAAAACGCTGAACATCGAACGAACCGAACACCGAAGAGAGTAGCCGCTCAGACTTCGGTCGCGGCCCAGAATTTTCTGAACGCACTGGGCCAACTGCGATCGACTACGCGTTGCCGTGCATTTTTTCCCATTTTGGCGCGCAGCGTCGGATTGTTAACGAGTGAGCGAATCGCACTAACGAATTCTTCCACGTCGTGTGATTTCGTAATCAAGCCATCCAATCCATGACTAACGAGTTCTTTTGGTCCACCCAGATCGGAAACGATTACCGGCAAACCGCACGCCTGCGCTTCGATGATGACATTTCCGAAAGTGTCGGTCGTGCTCGGGAAAACGAAGATATCGGCGGAAGCATATGCTTTCGCGAGTTCTTCGCCGGTGAGGTAACCGGTGAAGATTGCTTCCGGCAGACTTTCCGAGAGCGCTTTTGAATACGGCCCGTGGCCAACCATCAATAGGTTCACGGGCAAACCTTCCTCGCGCAGCCGACGGAATGCGGCCGCAAGCACATCGAGATCTTTTTCGCGCGAGATGCGTCCGACGTAGAGGAGATGGACGCGCGCCATTTTTGCTGCCGTGCCGCGCCCAAAATTTCGCGTCGCGTCGCGTGGGCGTGAAACAAATCGGTGTCCAACCCGCGCGGAAGAATCTGGAGTTTCTTCGGATCGAATCCGCGATCGATCCAGCTTTTGCGATACTGTTCGGAATTCACGAACACGGTATCCATTTGTCCGTAGAACCAGTGCATGTAATTCCAGGCGAGGCTTTCGAGAAAACGGTCTTCCGTCAGGATGCGAATGTATTGCGGAAAATCAGTGTGATAAATTCCGCTCGTTTGCAGGTTCAACATTTTGGCTGCGAGTAATCCGCTCAGGCCGATTGGTCCGGGCGTGCTGATGACGATTTCGGTGAATTGTTCGCGCTGGATGTAATCGAGAATTTGCAGGAACGGCGGGAAGCTCAGCTTCTGCAATTCGTATTCGGGCAATTCGAATTCGCCGATTGGTCGAAAGTTTTTCAGCGGAATGTCGTCGATGTTCGAATCCTTGCGTGCGGTCACGACGATCAATTCCTTGCCTGCCGCCGCGCCCGCGAGCGCCATTTTTCGAATGGTAGTCGCGACGCCATTAACATCTTCGAGTGTATCGGTGAACCAAGCGCGTTTCCGGTTTTCCAATTGCGGCGGAATTTCACCGGTCAGATCGCGGCACACCTGGCGCAGCCATCGGCGCGACGGCGCCTGGCTTGAGAATCCGTAAATGTATGGCGCGAGAACAACGAGGACGGGAACGATGCCGCTCAAAGCCTGCATGCTTTCCACGACGTTTCCGCTGCGAATCTGTTGGATAAATTTTTCGAAGAGACGAAAGGCGAATTGCTCGCAAACAAGGTTCGCCATGAGAAAGGTGCGCCGCTCCGGTTCGGTCACGCCTTCCATTTCACGCGCGAGAATTTCCTTCACTTCCGGTTTGGTGAAGGAGCTGGAAAGTTCTTTCCAGAGAGAGACGTTCGCCGGTTTTGCGAGCTCGAAAATTTTTCCCGACATCACGCCTTGCGCGACGAAGCTCGCTTTTTCGCGCAGCGTGAACTCGGTCGGATCTTTGCCTTCCATGAAGCGCGAAAACATTTGCTGCAGCAACGGCGCGGCCGGGCCGAGGTTCTCGGTGAACCGATCCTGAATAAAGCGGGCAAGGGTGTTGTAGAAGCCGTGCGAAAGGAGCAGGGGGGTGCCGCCCTGGCCGTGGATCGTGCAATTGCCTGCCTGGATCTGTTTCAGGAAATGCGCCACGTCTTTCGCGCGCGGCGTTTCCGTGCAGGCACGAGCGACAAAAATTCCACCGTGATCGTCCGAACCGGCGGTAAAGATTTTTTTCCACGGCTCCGGATGCGTGGGCGCGAGATCGTGTTTGTTGGCGAGCTCGTCGATTTTTTCCGGCGTCAAGCGTGCCAAGAATATGCTGGGCAAGTTCGCTCAGCAGCGCATCGCGCAAACCATTCAAACCTTCGAAATGTTTAAACAGAAGGATGAGCCGTTCGAGATGCGAAGTCTCGAGTTTGCCATTGATGCTGTAGAGAGGATGCGCGACGGCGTGAAGAATCTGCTCGCGATTGCAGATAGCGTTGTAGATCGAAAATGTTATCGCGCAGCCGCGCGATCTCGCTGTGTTGCGGTTCCGAGATTCCCCAGGCCAGAAGATTTACTTTGCATGGGTCTTGCGGGAAATAAGTCGTAATTTGTTCGCTAATAAAAGTATCGGGCAGATCTGCTATTTTGAGACAGCCGTCGATCGTGTCGTGGTCCGTGATCGTGACGAAATCCATCCCGCGCGCCTTGAGTTCGCGGTGCAGGTCGCGCGGATCGGAATAACTGTCGGGAAATTCGAAGCGTCGAAAGAGCCATTCTTCCGAGCGTTCGCTGCAACGCGAATGAATGTGGAGATCGCAACGGCTCATATTATGGAATCGCTCCAATTTCGACGGGGGCGATCGAACGGCGCACGGGTTGTTCTGGGGAGCGCACGCTTGTAGCGTGCTGGCGAATGCATTTTGCATTCGCGAACTTTGCGAAAGTGCCGATCCTCCCGCGACCTCTTCGTTGCAGCAAAAGTTCGTCGCCGCAGAATGCGGCGACCAGCACGCCACAGGCGTGCGCTCCCCGGATTTTGTCGCGCGGATTCATTTCCTATTGGCGATCATGCGCTGTTCATCGATCCACGCCGCGTACGTTGTCGGCGTTCGCCCGCTGAGGAGTTGATCCAGAAATCGAAGGATCTGATTCCAAATTTCCGCATGAGTGAAATCGGGCGGATGAATACTCAGCCGCATTAACGGCTCGTTGTTTCGCGGCGAGAACAGAGCGCCGCATTCCACGCGAGACTCGCCGTGCGCCGCCATTGATTGCGCACGCTGTAAACGATCGATCGCGCGCTGAAAGTTTCGCCTCGCGTCAGATCCCTCACACTGCCGAGACGTGTCGTGTATTCCATTCCGGCATCTCTTGCCGCGCGCTCGCCATCTGCACTCAATAACCAGGCCGGAGCGATAAATCCGCGCGGGGCGAGTCCGAGCGAAACAAATTCTTCCCGCGCCCGTGTGATGCGGCGCAATGCTTCATCATAGGAGAGGTCAAAAAATTCGCCTTCATCGTCGGTGTAAAAACGCGTGATGAATTTTTCACGCGGCGATTCATTCACGCGCCGCGGCCGATCGTGGAAGTAACCGTGGATTACGATTTCGTGGCCACGGCCTTCCACTTCGCGCAGCCAAATTCCCAGCGCTCGATCTTCGAGCACCGTGCCGCCGTGATGATAATTCGGAACCACCAGGAGCGAACAGTGCGTCACGCCGCGCCGGGATAAATCGGAAACGATTCGCTCCGCCGTTTCGCGCGTCGAGGGAGCAACGTCGTGTATCGAAACAACCAGTGAACCTGTGCTTAAATCCGCCGCCGCGGCTTGGATCGGCGAGAGAGTTGTGGCGGCAGAACTCATTGAAAAGAAATCGCTAAGCGCCCGCCATCTTCAGAATTTCCGCAAATTGATCTTTCTCGAGCGGTTGCACCGATAATCGCGACTGGCGCAAGAGTGGGATGTTTTTCAAACGCGGATTGGACCGAATTTCCGCAAGGGTTACGGCACGCGGCAGTTTCCTTTTCGGCACCAGATCGACGGTGCTCCAGTCGCCTTCTTTCGCCGTCTTGTCAGGGTAGGCCGTGCGTTTTACTTCGCAGATTGCCACGACCGCCTTTTCCGTGACGCTATGATAAAAGAAAACTTCATCGCCTTTGGCCATGGCGCGCAGATTATTACGCGCAGTGAAGTTGCGCACGCCGGTCCAACTCGTTATGCCGTCTCGTTCCAGATCGCTCCAGGAGTAAGAGTCTGGCTCCGATTTCACGAGCCAATAGTTTTTCATTCGGGCCAAAGCTAACGGTTTCTGGGGTTGCAAACAAGGAGCGGCGGTTTTCAACGGCCGAACCTCAAACAAGGCGCTTGAAAAGCGCCCCTCCTTGGTGGCCAGAAGCGTGTTGGCCTTCAGGTGGATTCGACAATCGTGCGTGCTTGTTTCAGAATCGCTCTGTGCCGCGCCTGCCTTTCATCACATTCGAAGGATCCGAAGGTTGTGGGAAATCCACTCAAGCGCAGCGACTGGCCGCGAAGCTTGAGTCGTTAGGCGTTCCTACGCTCGTCACGCGCGAACCCGGCGGCACTCCCATCGGCGAAACGATCAAGGATCTACTGCAATTTGCGCCGCACAATAATGCGATGACGCCGGAAACGGAATTGCTGTTGTTTGAAGCGAGTCGCAGTCAGCTCGTGCGTGAAAGCATTCAACCGGCCTTAAGCGGCGGCATGTGCGTGATCTCCGATCGTTTCTTTGATTCCACAACCGTTTATCAAGGCGTGGCGAGAAGGCTCGACGCGCAATGGGTGCAACAACTGAATCAATTCGCCGTTGGCGATTGTGTCCCCGATCTCACTCTGGTTCTCGATGTTGACGTAGACAAGGCGCGTGTCCGCATGCTGCGACGCGTGCGAACTGTGAGCGGAGATCGGATGGAACAGGAACCGATTGAATTTTATCAAGCGGTTCGGGACGCGTACAGAGAACTCGCAAAAAAAGAATCAGCCCGCGTGGTTTTGATTGATGGAGATAGGTCGATGGATCAGATCGAGAATGAAATTTGGGAGGTCGTCTCATCGCGGTTTCCGAATCTTCAATCCCGCACGAAAATCTAGAGATGGCCGGGCTTTGTGGAAAAGCTTTGTCATTCCGAGCGGAGTCGAGGAATCTCTCATTGTTATTATTACCCCGCCGCGAATGAACAGTAAGAGATGTCTCGACTTCGCTCGACATGACAGAACGCAGGTTTTCGACAGAAATAAATGGCCTTCTCGCCCGATACAGCGTTGAAATATTTGCAGCGCGCGCACGAACAGAATCGGCTCGCACACGCGTATTTGATCACGGGCGCAACCGGCAGCGGCAAAGAGACGCTCGCGCTCATCTGGCCGCGCTCGTGAATAAATCGAAGTCGCCAAATGGCTCCGGAATTTTCAAGGTTAATCCCGAATCGAAATCGCGCCGCATTGTCATCGAGCAAATTCGCGAGCTCGAACATTCTCTCCAAATGCGCGCGATTGATGGCCGTCGCAAAATCGCGATTATTTCCGAGGCGGACCGCCTCCAGCCGCAGGCCGCCAACGCGTTTTTGAAGACCCTCGAGGAACCGCCGAAAGATTCGCTCCTGTTGCTCCTGAGTGCATTGCCGGAACTTTTACCCGACACGATTCGTTCGCGTTGCATCGCCATTCCGCTCGCCGGCAAACAATCGGCGGATGTGACTGTGGAGGAACGCGAGCTTGTTGAATTGCTCCAAAAGATGGCGCATGAGAAAAAACAAGGCGTGCAAAGCGCCTATCGATTTGCGCAGGGATTGCAGCGCCTGCTCCGGAGAATTCGCGAGGAAATCCAGGAAGAGAACGCGGCTGCGCAGAAACGTGATGAGGCGCGTTATAAAAATACGACAGATGGCGCGTGGCTCGAAGAGCGCGAGAATTATTACAAAGCGCTCAATGAAAGTCTCTATCTGCAACGTCGCGCGCGTTTGCTCGAAATTTTTTTTCTGTGGTGGTCCGACGTGCTGCGCGCGAGCACAGGGATCGACCGCCGCGATCTCCCGGCGGCGAAAAAGGAGACCGAATCGTGGGCGAAGCAGCTCACGACTGCGGAGATTCTTCGCCGCTTGCGCCGGCTCGAAGAATTGCGCGATCATCTTGGCCGCAACATTCAGGAAGCACTCGCATTTGAGGTCGCCTTCCTGCGCGTCTTTGCTCGCTAAAAGCGGTTTCAAATTCCTTTTCGCGCCTTTGTAGGGCGTCTGTGCCAGACGCCTCCTCAGAGCGAGTCGATTGGCGTTTCACAGAAACGCCCTACAAATGGGTTTTGGAAACCACTCGTTAGGCTTTTTTGTCTTTACGCGGCTCGATTACCGCCATCAAACCGCCACTGCGAGTTCCGCCGAAGCGTCGCGCTGCCGGCTCGCCGAGCGGGAAGCGATATTGTCGCCCAAAAAAATTCGACTCACGCCAGGCGCGTGCTGCGCCAATGAGCATCACGGCGCCAATGAGTGCCAGGACAACTTCCCCGGCGGTAATCCAACCCTGCGGAATTGGTTTCCGTTCTATGATGTTCTGGCTTGGGGGCGTTTCTCCCGGGGGCGGTATGTAGCGCCGCTTGAAGACCGGCGTGCCTCCTTGTGCGAAACTGCTCGGCACACTGACGCTGAAAAACATCAGCAAAAACATCAGACGTAAAATAAAGATGGCCTTCACCAGTTTTCTCCTTCCACGCGTGCCTTACGCTCTTTCGGAGCGGAGGTCATGGCTTTGCTTATATCGCTCAGTTGTCTCGTCATTTCCTCAACGCAAAGTCGAATGCCACATTCTAACTTTCCATCGCGCAGAGCTGGCAGGGCCGCCGTTAGTGCAACGTTCAAATCATCCTCCAAAATAATTCTTTCAAGCCCGTAGCCGACGATGAGCGCAGCATTGCCCGTGTCTGCTTCGACCACCAGAAGCAAATCGAAGTTGTATTCGCCCACCGCTTCCAACGAGCCAAACTGCGCCCGATTGGCCAGCCAGAATGCAAATTCACCCACATTCGTGCCAGCAGGAAGATCGGTCACAAAAACTGAAAAGACCGACTGCGGAAATTTATTTTCAAACCGGTGCAATAATTTCCCTAACCGCGCCGCTTCGGCACTGGTCAGGCTGCTTGCGCGATCGGTGAGGTAATGGCTATGCAACGGCACCGTGCCGAACTTTGCGTCGAGCCGTCGCAGGGTAAATTTGCAGGCCGGGCACATCGGCTCCGGCGCATCGAGATTGTTCCCACAGGCAGGACATTTCATTACTAGCATCGCGCAATTGTATCTTCGGTTTTAATGTTTGCATCCTGTTGTCGCGCTCGTGTTCGGCTCGATGTTTCCATCTTGTTCCGGGCGCGTCGTTCCGTTTTAGTAGCAACTGTCATGCGATTCGTGTTGTGCGTCACACTTCTGCCGGTGGCAAGATCACTCTGGCCAGGGACGACGAAAAGCAGTTCGAGAATTGGTTGGTCAATCATTTCTTATCCGGGTTCAATGCGTTGCTCGATCATTTCCCATAGGACGTGGCTTATAAAATGAGATTCGAAAATCAGGTTGCGATTGTTACCGGAGCGGGGCGGGGGATCGGACACGCGATCGCGCTGCGTCTCGCGCAGGAAGGCGCCCGCGTCGCATCGGTGAGCCGCAGCGAGGAGAATGCAAAAAAGACCGCGGACGAAATCAACGCGGCGCATGCTGGTTCGGCAAAAGCATATGGCGTCGACGTGGCAGATCATTCTGCTGTCCAAAAAATCGGCACGCAGATTCTGGAAGACTTTGGCCGTGTCGATGTGCTCGTAAATAATGCCGGAGTAACGCGCGATGGTTTAAGCATGCGCATGTCGATGGAAGATTGGGACATCGTTCTCGACACGAATCTGAAAGGCGCATTCACTTTTTCGCAGGCGATTATGCGTTCGATGATCAAGCAACGCAGCGGTCGCATTATTAACATTAGTTCGGTCAGCGGACTGACCGGCAACGCGGGCCAGGCGAATTATGCCGCGAGCAAAGCCGGTCTGATTGGCCTAACGAAAACGCTCGCGCGCGAGCTTGCCAGTCGCGGCATTACGGTGAACGCGGTCGCGCCCGGGTTCATCGTTACCGACATGACCAGCGCGTTGTCGGATGAAGTGAAACAAACCATCATGGCGAAGATTCCGCTGGCGAAACTCGGCCAGCCCGAAGACATCGCCGCGGCCGTCGCGTTTCTCGCTTCATCCGAGGCAAGCTACATCACCGGCCAGGTGCTCACCGTCGATGGCGGCATGGTGATGTAACGCTGTAGCGGCGGTCGATGACCGTCGCACTCTTTCTGTCGCGGCTGCAGAGTTGCACCTGCGCCCATCTCGTTTCATCATGGAAACATGGCAACAGAAAAGGCGACATTTGGAGCTGGGTGCTTTTGGGGAGTGGAGTCAACCTTCCGCGCAATCGAGGGCGTGACCGATGCAGCAGTTGGCTACGCCGGCGGAAAAACCGAGAACCCGACCTACGAAGATGTCTGCACCGACGAGACCGGACACGCCGAAGTGGTGCAGGTCGAATTCGATCCCGCGGTCGTTAGTTACGAAAAGTTGCTCGATGTTTTTTGGGGCAATCACAATCCGACCACTTTGAATCGCCAAGGGCCGGATGTAGGCACGCAATATCGTTCCGTGATTTTTTATCACTCGCCCGAACAACGCGCCGCCGCCGAAGCTTCCAAAGCTGCTCTGGAAAAAAGTGGAAAGTTTCGCAGCCCAATCGTCACGCAAATCGAACCGGCGCCGAAATTTTATCGCGCGGAAGAATATCATCAGCGCTATCTCGAAAAGCGCGGCCGCTCGCACTGTGCTATCTGACGGAGTGTGGGAGGGGCCTTGGCGCCCCGACCGCTCCCATTTTCCATGAGCCGCGAAATCATTCATTCCGAAAATTTCGTAGAGGACGCGGCCAGATTTATTCTCGATCAGACTCGCGCGGCGCTCGCGGAACGCGGGGAGTTTCGCATCGCGCTCTCGGGCGGAAATACGCCGCGGCCGGTTTACGCGGAGTTTGCGCGCATCGCCGCCGGTCTGCCGTGGGAAAAAGTGCATTTCACTTTTGGGGATGAACGGTGCGTTCCACCCGACGATGGCAAAAGTAATTTTCGCATGGCAAACGAAACGCTTTTCCTGCCGGCCGGGATTCCGGACCACTCGATCGCGCGCATGCGCGGTGAGATTGATCCGAAGCTCGCCGCGCAAGAGTATCAGGACCACCTCAATCTTCTCGCAACACAGCGCGGCGAACAGATCTACCGCCACGATGTGATTCTGCTCGGGTTGGGGGATGATGGGCATACCGCCTCGCTCTTTCCGGGCACAGCTGCGCTTGAGGAGAAGATGCAAAAAGTGGTCGCGAACTTTGTTCCAAAATTGGATACGTGGCGGCTGACCTTCACCCTGCCGCTCATCAATCAGGCGCGTCACATTTGTTTTCTCGTCGATGCGAACAAGCAAGAGAAGATGATCGAGCGCGTTTTGCGCGGCGATCCCACGCTGCCGGCCGCTCGCGTCAACCCCGCCAATGGCCAGATCAGCTGGATCATTGGCACGGCGGGCTGATCGATCATGGCTAAAGCGCGCACGATCATTGTCACTGGTTCGGCGGGATTAATCGGATCGGAGACGGTCAAGCATTTCGCGAAAGAAGACATGCGCATCGTCGGAATCGATAACGACATGCGCAGTCAGTTTTTCGGCCCGGAAGCGTCCACGAAAAAAACGCGCGATCATCTGTTGAAGACAGTTTCGAATTACGAGCATCACGATCTTGATATTCGTGATGCCGCCGCGGTCTCCGATCTGTTTAAACAAAATCAGCGCGAGATTGCGGCGGTCGTGCACACAGCGGCACAGCCATCGCACGATTGGGCCGCGCGCGATCCTCAGGCCGATTTTACCGTCAACGCAAATGGCACACTCAATTTGCTGGAAGCGGCACGAAATTTTTGCGCGGAGGCGCCATTTGTTTTCACATCGACGAACAAGGTTTACGGCGACACGCCAAATCGGCTGCCGCTGAACGAACTCCCGTTGCGTTGGGAAATCGCCGCAGGCCACGAGTATGAGCACGGCATCTCTGAAACGATGAGCATCGATTACACGAAACATTCGCTCTTTGGCGCTTCGAAAGCCGCGGCCGATCTTCTCGTGCAGGAATACGGACGCTACTTCAACATGCCGACAGTCTGTTTTCGCGGTGGCTGCCTCACCGGTCCCGCGCATGCCGGAACGGAACTACACGGATTTCTCTCTTACTTAATGATCTGCGCGGTCAGTGGCCGGCCCTATCGCGTCTTCGGATACAAAGGCAAACAGGTGCGCGACAACATTCACAGTTTCGATCTCGTCGAAGCGTTTGCCGAATTTATTCGCGCGCCACGTGTCGCCGAGGTCTACAACATCGGCGGGAGCCGACACAGCAATTGCTCCATGCTCGAAGCAATTGAGATGTGCGAAGAAATCAGCGGCCGAAAACTATCCTGGAGCTACGAAGAGAATAATCGCATTGGCGATCACATTTGGTGGATCAGCGATGTGCGAAAATTTCAGGAACATTATCCCACGTGGAAATTCCGCTACGGGCTGAAGGAAATCCTCGAAGAAATCTACGAGGCGGTGCGAGCTGAAAAAGCACCAAGCACCAAACCCCAAGCACCAGGGAAACTTCAATAACCAAACTTCAAATCTCCTGGCGCGCGCGAAGCTATTTGAATATTAGAGTTTGGAGCTTCCCTGAAGCTTGGTGCTTGGGATTTGGGTTTTAATACTGCTCGCCTTCGTCAAGGATTGTCGGCGTCACGCGATCGTCGATTGCGTAGGCATGAAGCATGACCGCCCCCAGATAAAAGATAAACAAGCCGATGCCGAATCCGGCCGAAGCGATAGCAGCAAGGATAACGAATACTCCGACCGGAATCGCCCCGGCCATCCACAAAAATCCAGCGACCTTGTGGCCCTTATATATATGACCGAGACCGGGAATCACGCTCAAGAGCAACGCGACAAGATCGCTGGCCTTTCCTTCCGCGCCTTCGGATGGCTTCGCGCGTGTCCAATCGCAGCGATCGCAGCTGTGCGCATCTTTCGGAAGTGTCGCCCCGCAGAGTGGACACGACATGGTTTCTGATTCGTTAGGCGTTATCTCCGTCGGTGGTGCGTCGGTGTATTCCAAAATTTCCTCCCGTGTTTTGTATCGTTCCCATCCTCGGCGCTTTCGTCAAGGCTGGGCTGAGTCTGTGATCGTCGAAGGGATATACTTTATTCTTCTGTAGCGGCGGTCTATGACCGTCGCATTCTTTCGGGCTAATTTGTGCGACGGTCATAGACCGCCGCTACAGAATCAAAGCAGTGAAGCATTTCTTCTTACTCGGTCTTCTTTTCGCCGCGCACGCCTCAGCTGCGGCTTTGGAGCGATATGCCAATCTCGTAGTGGCCGATGGGAAACAGCCGCCTCATTCTATCACCGGGGTTCGCGTTACGTATCTCGGCACTAATGGCTACCAATTCGAAGCCGAAGGGCACGCGCTCCTGGTCGATCCTTATTTCTCGCGCGTTGGATTGATGGCGACCCTGTTCGGCCAGCACCTCCAGCCTAACGAGCGACGCATCGCCGAAGGAATGCACTCTTTGCGTTCGCGCTTCGATGCAATTCTAGTCACCCACGGTCATATCGATCATCTCTTCGATGTGCCGCGTATCATGCAGCTAACCGGAGCGCACCTGATCGCGTCGAATACAGCGGTGGAATTGGCGGAAGCGGCCGGCGCATCCGCGAAGCGTTGCGAGTCCGTCGCGCCAGGCGATTCCCGTCGCATTGGTCCCTGGACGATTCGCGTTTTTGCAGCGACACACGATCGCGTTTTTCCGATTGGTGTTCCGTTTCCTGGCGAACGCAAGAGTAACGTGCCGCCGCGACGCGCATCGGATTGGGTCTGCGGCGAACCGCTCGCGTATCTGATCGAGGTAAATGGCAAACGGATCTACATCGACTCTGGGGGCAGACCTTCACTTCTTCCGCCGGCAGACATTGGTCCGGTTGATCTCGCCATTCTCGGCGTCGCATTACCGGATTCGCGTGCGCGCTTTGTCGAGGCCGTGCGCCGCTTGCGACCGCGCTACATTCTGCCGAGCCATCAGGACAATTTTTTCCAACCGCTCGATCGCGGATTTAGTTTCGGACCGATGACCGATTTCCCGCGCGTGTTGCGCGATTACCGTCGCGCACAGCTTCCCGGCCGTTTGATTCTGCTCGATTATTTTCGACCATGGACCCTTCGGTGAACACCGATCGCAGTCGTCACGCGCTTCTTTGGATCGCGCTCGCTCCGCTCATCCCGCAACTGTTCGGTAGCGTCTTCAACATTTGGTACAATGCTGTTGCCATCAATCCGCTTCTTGGCCACGGCGCGCTGCACGATCGATTTTTTCACACCGTCATCATCTATAACGCGGTTGCTTATCCAGCTGGCGTCGCGCTTTGGCTTTGGTGCCTTTTCTCTTTACGGCCGGTTTTGATGCGATTGCGCGGTGGTCAACTCGTTGCGGCCAACGCACTCGAAAAAGCGCGCCGGCGCTTGATTCACCTGCCGTGGTGGGCGGCAATTATTTCGGCGGCAGCCTGGTTACTTTGCATTCCAGTCTTTCTTGTTTCGCTCGCGCAAGCTGCGGGAAATTTGGACCCGCGATTGCTCTGGCATTTGCCAATTTCATTTTGCGTCTCGGCGTGCATCGCGGTGACAAATAGTTTTTTTCTCGTGGAGCTGGCGAGTCATCACAGCTTATTCCCGCTATTTTTTCAGGGTGAACGTCCGGATTTGATGACAGATGTCGTTACGCTTTCCTTGCGTGGACGCGGCGTGCTTTGGGTTGTTTCCGCGGCGATTTGTCCGATTGCGTCTCTGCTCTTGTTGCAATTTGCGCCGCCATTGCAAGGGAGTGATCCGCGCTGGTTCGCCATCTACGTCGGTGTGGTGGGTATCGCATTTGGTTTGGGCACCGCGATGATGATCAGTCGACTCGTTGCGCAACCGATCGATCAACTTCGCGCCGCGGCTCAATCTGTCGCCGCCGGAAAGTTCGATGTGCGCTTGCCCGTTACCCGCGCGGATGAGTTCGGCATGCTCGTTGGCGAATTCAACCACATGGCGCGCGAGCTGAAGGATAAGGAGCGTCTGCGGCAGACCTTTGGGCTTCATGTCGGACAGCGCGCCGCGGAGCAAATTCTGACTCGCGATCCCGGACTCGGCGGAGTGGAGCAGGATGTCACCGTCATGTTTGTCGATATCCGTTCTTTCACTGCGCGCGCTGGCAACGCCTCGCCGGCCGAAACACTCGAGGTGCTAAACGAATTCCTGCGCATTTCCGTTCACACCGTCGAAGAGAAGCACGGCGGCATGATCAATAAATATTTGGGGGACGGTTTCATGGCGCTCTTTGGTGTCGGCGATGGCTCATCGAACCACGCTCAGGATGCATTCGATTCTGGTCGGGATATTCTTTCGTCTCTCGTTAGGCTAAACGAACAGTTTGTCGGCCAGGGACATCAGCCGATCCAAATTGGAATTGGAATTCATTCCGGCCCGGCCATTATTGGCAGCATCGGTTCGCCGCAACGGCTTGAGTTCACCGCCATTGGTTCGAACGTCAATCTGGCTTCGCGAATCGAAAACCTGACGAAAAAGCTCGGCGCACCTCTGCTCATAACCGCTGCCTCTCATATCCGTCTCGAGAATAATGCCGACTTGATCGATCTTCCCGCGCAGGAAGTCCGCGGGGTTACCGAACCGGTAAAAGTCTTCGCGTTACGTTAAGACCACCAAGGAGGGGCGCTTTTCAAGCGCCCTTGCAATTAGTTCGGCGGCTTGGAAGCCGCCGCTCCTTGGTGGCGCAAGGTGAAATCCATCCGACACACGTTTTCGCGTTGCAGTAGCGATGCGATATCCCTAAACGATTCACCGTGCCAGTGCTTTCCGATATCGTTCGTTATTCCAACGACTACCTCCGCATCGCCGAGATCGAAGATTATCCGAATGCCTTGAACGGCCTGCAGATCGAGAATTCCGGGAAGGTTACTAAAATTGGCGCGGCCGTCGATGCGTCCACGGCTACGTTAAAAAGCGCCGCTGAACAAAAAATCAACCTGCTCCTCGTTCATCACGGAATGTTCTGGCCCGGCCTGCAGCCGGTCGCCGGTCCTCTGCATCGCCAGCTCAAGTTCGCCATTGATAACGACATTGCGCTTTATGCGGCCCATCTTCCGCTCGATTTGCATCCCGACGTCGGAAATAACGTGTTACTTGCTCGCTCGTTAGGCTTCGAAAAATCAGAGCTGTTTCTTGAACTCAGAGGCCAGCTGATCGGTCGCAAAGTCCACACATCGCTGCGTCGCGACGAATTGATTGAGAAACTGGAAAAAAGTCTGGACCGGCCTGTTCAATGCATCGCTGTCGGCCCGGCCGAAGCACGCGTGATCGGTATCGTCACCGGTGGCGCGGGCGGCGAAATTCACGCTGCGGCGCGCGCAGGCATCGACACGTTTATCACCGGCGAAGCTCCGCATTGGGCCGCCGTGGCCGCCGAAGAACTCGGGGTCAATTTGATAATCGGCGGACACTACGCCACGGAAACTTTCGGCGTGAAAGCATTCGCCGCGCATTTGTCGGACAAATTCAAGATCCCGTGGGAATTCATCGATCATCCCACGGGTCTGTAGCGGCGGTCTACGACCGTCGCACTTCTTCCTCCCTTCGATTTCGAGCAACGGTCACAGACCGCCGCTACAGATCAATGATGGCGAACCATTTGCATTCGTTTCGAGCTTGCCTTTGCCACCCCTGCTCGATCATTTTCGCACGGCCGCATAACCAACAATTTGATGGAAGCATTCATCGGTCTTCTTGTTCTAGTCGCTTTGATCGCGCTGATTGCTCCGGTCGTGATGTCGGTTACGAATGCGAGCAGACTTCGTGCAGTTGAATCGGCTCTCAAAAAGTTAAGCGAGCGAATAGCTGCGCTTGAATCGGGGCAACCGAGCGAGATTGTTAAAAAAGAACCTGTCGTCTCGCCCGCGGTCGAACCGGTGGTCGCAAGAGCGGCGCCGCCACCGCTTCCGGAATCGGTGACGAAACCGCCACCAGCACCTGCGCCCAGCCTAACGAGTCCAGCTCCTGCGGTTCCGAAGCCGCCTCGCGCCGCTATTGATTGGGAAGCTTTCATGGGAGTGAAGCTGTTCGCATGGATCGGTGGCTTCGTTTTTTTCCTCGGCGTCGTTTTTCTTATTAAGTATTCCTTCGAAAACAATCTCATCACGCCGCGCATGCGGATCGTCATCGGCGTGTTAATCGGATTGAGCCTGATTGCCGCCGGCTGGCGCGCGGCGAAAAAGAACTATCGCGTTCCGGGCCAGAGTCTTTGCGCTACCGGCGTTCTCGTTCTCTACGCCGACATCTTCGCCGCGGAAGCTTTCTATAAGCTGATCTCGCTTACGCCCGCATTCGTGGTCATGTCATGCGTCACGGTCGCCGCGTTTTTCCTTGCCGTTGTTCTCAACGCGCAGGTCGTCGTCATCCTTGGTCTGCTCGGCGGATTTCTCACGCCGATCTTGCTCTCGAGCGGTCAGGATAATCCGCTCGGATTGTTCGGCTACATCGCTTTACTCAACATCGGCATTGGCGCCGTTGTCTTGCGCAAACGCTGGGATCATCTCCTCGTCCTCGCCGCCATCGGGACGGTCTTCATGGAATTCCTGTGGATCGATAGCTTCTTTCACCTCTCCAAAGCGGCGACCGCCTTTACGGTCTTCCTCGGGTTTGAACTGCAGTTTTTGCTCATCTTTTTCCTGCTCCGCAAAAAAGCGACGCCGTCGAAATGGGCAGCCTGGGCGGCAGCGCTTTGTGGATTTGCCTCGTTAGTCTTCGCCGCTTTTATCCTTACCGATTATCCCGGGCTGGCGCGTCAGCCGCTTGCATTGTTCGGTTTTGTTTTCGCCGCGGACTTCGGTTTGATCGTTCTCGCGCTCGCGTCGGGTCTCATGTTTTTCGCTGAGATTGCCGGCCTCGCGGTCTTTGGCCTTCTCGCAGGCTGGACCGCCGGTTATCTCGACGCTTCGCTCTTGTGGTGGGGACTCGCGAGCTTCGTCGTTTTCGCGATCCTGCACGCCGGTTTCTCGGTGTGGCCGTCGGTCGCACCGGCGAAATCTCCGTGGCGCGTGCAAGCCTTCATGCCGCTGCTGCCTCTCATCTTGATCTGGCTGTGCATCTGGAACGATCAAGCTTCCGGCGCAGTCTGGCTGACCGTTTTCCTGATTAACCTGGTTGCCTTATGTCTCGCGCTCCGCCGTGGATCACAGCCCGTCGTTTTAATTGCACTTCTTTGCACGTTGATCGCTGCTGGTTTGTGGGTTGTTACCGGCGCGGGGCAGATAGAAGATCTCGATGCTCTGCTCGGCGTCACCGCTGGGACCGGCATTTTCTTTTTCTCGGCCGGAATGTTTCTGGCGCGTCGCCTAACGAGTGGAACGGAAACCTCCCGGCGTCTTGTTCCAGTCCTCGGAGCGGCAATGCCATTCCTGCTCCTGCTCATGGTGGTAACGAAACTGCCCGTGCTCAGTCCAACTCCGATTCTGGCGGTAGCTTTTCTCCTCGCTATTCTCCTGCTCGGTCTGGCCATCGTTTCGCGGATGAGCTGGATTGCGGCGGTCGCTCTCGTTGGTAGTTGGGCCGTCGAACGAGAATGGCACAGTCTTCATTTTTCGTCACTCAACCCCGCGATCCCATTGGGTTGGTATGTCATCTTTGCGTTGCTTTTCATCGGCTACGCTTTCTTTGCCAGGAAAGATGAAAAACTGCCGTGGGCGGTCTCCGCGCTTTCCGGTGCGCTTCATTTTTGGCTGATCTACGAATTGGTTTTCGCAGTTTATCCCCGATTGCAGAATGGATTTTTACCGGCCGCTTTCATCATCCCGTATGCGTTTGGCATTTTTTATCTGATCAAGCGTTACCGAATCGATCCTGCTTCGGGCGACTCGCGCCTTGCCTGGCAGGGTGGGGCAACACTTCTGTTCGTTAGTCTAATTTTTCCGATTCAGTTCGATCGCGAGTGGATCACGCTCGGCTGGGCGGTGGAGGGTCTCGCGCTGATCTGGCTCTTTCGCAAAATTCCGAATCGCGGGCTGCGTTTGGTCGGCGCCGGATTGCTTTGCGTCGCTTTCGTCCGGCTCGCGCTCAATCCTGCCGTGCTCGAATACCACAAGCGCGCGTCGACCAAAATTTGGAACTGGTATCTCTACGCTTACGGAATCGCGGGCGTTTGTGCGCTGATGGGTGCAAGGTTGTTTGGTTCGGCGCGTCAAAACATTGCTGAGCGCATCGCCCCGCCGTTGCTTTACTCGTTAGGCGCTGTACTCGTTTTCATGCTCCTGAACATAGAAATTGCCGATTATTTTTCCATCGGACCCACGCTCACCTTTTCTTTCTCGGGAAATTTTGCGCGCGACATGTCTTACTCGATCGCGTGGGCGCTTTTCGCGTTTGGATTAATTCTAGTTGGCATGAAGCAGAAAACTGGCGCGGTGCGGTATGCCGGTCTCGCTCTTCTCCTTATCACGCTCGTAAAATTATTCCTGCACGATCTCAGCAGCTTGAATCAACTCTATCGCATTGGCGCCTTTATCGGCGTGGCGTTGATTTTGATCGTCGCCTCTTTCCTTTATCAGCGCTTTCTCGCCCCGGCCGCGAAGAAAAGCTGAGCGGCAGATCTGTCTGGGGAGCGCACGCGACTCGCGTGCCGGTTTTGGCGACTCGCCGAAACCATTTTTCTCCACGGCGCGCCACATCAAAAAAGTCCGCGATGCCGGGTCGCCATCGCCAGCACGCGAGACGCGTGCGCGACCCAGAGATTTCGCTTTCGTAAACTTCCAGAAGTTGTTCCTTGTTCGCCGAATGGCTACAACGCCGGGTCGAAGAGTTAGCACACGTGCGACTGGCGTCGTCGGCGTCGCCATCTTATGCAGCCGCATTCTCGGTCTGCTCCGCGAAGTCGTATTCGCCTCGCTTTTCGGCGCGACCAAAAACATGGATGCATTCCTGACCGCATTTCGCGCGCCGAACATGTTGCGCGATCTCTTCGCGGAAGGCGCTCTTTCAACGGCATTCGTTACCACATTTTCACAGCGCATCGCTAAAGAAGGCGATCAATCTGCCTGGCGGCTCGCGAGCAAAGTCGCAACGCTCACGATCATCTTCATGAGCCTGGTCACATTGCTCGGAGTCGTTTTTGCGCCCGCCGTGATCCACGTGCTCGCGCCAGGTTTTGCACCGGACAAAGCGGATCTGACGATCTCCCTCACGCGCGTCATGTTTCCGTTTATCCTGCTCGTCTCGCTTGCTGCGCTCGCGATGGGAATGTTGAACGCCAAGGATGTTTTCGGCATGCCCGCGATGGCGTCGAGCTTTTTCAATCTCGGCTCCATCATTGGCGGCGCCGGATTCGGTTACCTGCTCGATCCGCACTTTGGCAGTCGCGCTTTGACGGGTCTCGCGTTTGGGACATTGGTCGGCGGTCTTGCGCAATTGCTCGTCCAGATTCCATCCCTCGTTCGCGTCGGTTTCAAATTCCGCCCCGACTTCCACTGGCGCGACCCGGGCGTGCGCAACATTCTCGTTCTCATGGGGCCGGCGACCATTGCCGCGAGCGCTGTGCAAATAAATGTTGCCGTGAACAGCGGTTTTGCCTCCTCGTTAGGCGACGGCCCGATGACCTGGCTCAACATCGCATTTCGTTTGATGCAATTACCGTTGGGCCTGTTCGGCGTTGCAATCGCCACGGTCACATTACCCCTGATCTCACGCAGCGCCGCACTCGGAAACGCGGCGGAATTTCGCGGCGCGCTCGCGCATTCATTGCGGCTCGTGCTTCTACTAACGATTCCGTCTGCGATCGGATTGATTATTCTGGCCGAGCCAATCATCAGTCTCATCTACCAGCACGGGCGTTTTACCGCGGAGGCCACTCGCCAGACCGCCGCCGCCCTGCGCTTTTATGCAATCGGCCTTGTCGGATATTCTGGCATCAAGGTTCTCGCGCCTGCGTTCTACGCCATCAACAAACGGAATCTACCGATGGTGGTCAGCCTGTTTTCGGTCGCGGTAAACTTTGGCTTAAACTGGTTTTTCCGATTCGAACTGGGCTGGGGCCATCAGGGCCTTGCGCTTTCTACCAGCGCCGTCGCGATCATAAATTTTCTTTTGCTCTACTTTTTGATGCGACGACACACCACGCACCTGGAGACGATGACACTCATTGTGACGCTGGCGAAAGTAATCCTGGCCGGCGCCGTGCTCGCGGCGATCTGCTTCGGCGCGGAGCATGTGTTCTTTCAATCGCTTCAGAGTTTGCGCATCTGGCATAAGGCCATCGGGGTGACGATTACGGTCGCGATTGGAAGTGCAGCATTTTTCGGGACCGCATATCTCCTGCACGTTGCCGAAGTTCACGATGTTGTGGTGCTCGTTAGGCGACGCCTGGGTAGGGGCGATTGACCTCAATCGCCCGGGCGGTTCGGTGAACCGCCCCTACCTCAAGACCCGCGCGAAATCGTCGATCAGGTCGTCAGAATGTTCGAGCCCGATCGGTTAACACAGTCCGGGCCTCGGGACCATATCTCCTGCACCTCGCCGAGGTTCGCGATGTTGTGGCGCTCGTTAGGCGGCGCCTGGGTAGGGGCGATTGACCTCAGTCGCCCGGGCGGTTCGGGTGAACCGCCCCTACCTCAAGACCCGCGCGAAATCGTCGATCAGGTCGTCAGAATGTTCGAGCCCGATCGATACACGCAGCAATCCTTCCGGCGCCGTCGTCCCAGGTCCTTCAATTGAGGCGCGATGTTCGATCAAGCTCTCAACGCCGCCCAGACTCGTCGCCCGCCTGAAAAGTCTCAGGTTCGCCACAAACGTGAAAGCAGATTCGCGGCCGCCACGAATCTCGAGTGAGAGCATTCCGCCAAACGCGGTCATCTGCTTCGCCGCGACGTCGTGTCCCGGATGACTCGTTAGGCCAGGATAATACGTCGTTCTGACGCGCGGATGATCGTACAGGAACTTGGCAACCTTCATCGCATTCTCCGAATGCGCGCGCATCCGCCACGGGAGAGTTCGCATCCCGCGCAGGACAAGCCAGCAGTCGAACGGCGAAGGCACAGCTCCGCCGGAAACCTGCGCGACGCGCACGCGCTCGAAAAATTCGTCTTCGGCTCTCGCCACGATGATGCCGCCCATGACATCGCAGTGGCCGCCAAAATATTTCGTGGTCGAATGCATGACCATGTCCGCACCGAGGGCGAGTGGCTGTTGGATGATCGGCGCCCAGGTATTGTCGCAAACGCTCAAGACGCCGGCCTGCCTCACTATTTTCGTCACCGCTGCGATGTCGACGATTTTCAAAAGCGGATTTGAGGGTGTTTCGATCCAGGCCAGTTTCGTTTTTGGGCGCAACGCCTTTTCCACTGCGGCGATATCGCTCATGTCGACAAGCGTCGCCTCCAACCCCCAGCGCTGAAAAAGCTCGCGCAGCAGCCGCGTCGTTCCGTAGTACGCGTCCGAGTGCGCGATCACATGATCGCCCGGTGAGAGCGATTGGAAAATCGCAGCCGTTGCAGCCGATCCGCTCGCGAATGCGGCGGCGACGGCGCCACCTTCCAACGCCGCGACTCCGCGCTCCAGCGCATCGCGGTTCGGATTGCTGTTGCGCGAGTACATGTAACCGTGCGGGTAACTGCCGTCGATTTCGCGCTCAAAAGTTGTCGAAAGATGAATCGGAGCTGTGATCGCGCCCGTTGCCGGGTCAATGGTGTGACCTGCATGTACGGCCAGGGTTTCGATGTTCATGATGTGCAAATGGAAAGCCGCATGTTAGCGCTCGCACAGGGAAGTGGGCAATCAATTCATAAGCCCTCTGTCATTCCGAGCGAAGTCGAGGAATCTCTTACCATCGCAGTTGCAGAAAAACATTGAGAGATGTCTCGACTATGCTCGACATGACAATTGAAAGCGTGCGCATTGGGTGCAGCCCACCGCGAGGATGTTTCTCCTATCGGTTTCCACAATCTTGGATTTGACGACTCGCCCGAACCGCGTCCAAATACCATCTGCATTTCCCGTCGGGCTGCTCTAAAATCCCGGCGCGCCTTTATGAATATTTATCACGACGACGTATTCCAAATGGCCTGCGATCAATTTGCGGTCATTGCCGATTATCTGAACATCGATCACAACGATCGCGATCGGCTGATGTATCCGAAGCGCGCCGTCGCTGTCACCCTGCCGGTGCACATGGACAATGGAACCACGCAAACTTTTCAGGGTTATCGCGTGCAACATCATCTCACGCTGGGGCCGACCAAGGGCGGCACGCGCTTCGCCCCCTCGCTTTCCATGGGAGAAACCGCCGCGCTCGCCATGTGGATGAGTTGGAAATGCGCGCTGGCAAATTTGCCGTATGGCGGCGCGAAGGGCGGTATCGCATGCGATCCCACCAAACTTTCGCGCAACGAACTCGAAGCGGTCTCGCGCCGTTACATGCAGGAAATGATTCCGTTTGTCGGGCCGCACACCGACATCATGGGCCCGGACATGGGCACGAACGAGCAAGTGATGGCGTGGTTCATGGACACGTATTCGGTTTATCAAGGCTACTGCGTGAATGAGATCGTGACCGGCAAGCCAGTCTCGATCGGCGGAACTGAAGGTCGGCGCGAAGCGACTGGACGTGGCGTGGTGTATCTCGTCGAGCGCGCGATGGACATGTTGAAAATGGAACCGGAGAAAGTGCACCGCGATCGTGCAGGGATTTGGCAACGTCGGATCCGTCGCGGCGTTATCGCTCGCGCTCAAGACCGGGGTGAAAATTGTCGGAATCAGCGATGCCACCGTGGCGCTTTACAATCCGAGAGGGATCGATGTCGCGGCCGCGGAACAGCACGTGATCAAGAAAGGAAATCTCCGTGCATTCGCTCAAGACGATCACATTGACCCAGAAGAGATGCTGACCATGCCATGCGATGTGCTCGCACCATGCGCGGTCGATCGCGTGATCAACGAGAAAAATGCGGCGAAATTGCAGTGCCGCATTCTCGCCGAAGGCGCCAATGGCCCGACTACGCCCGAGGCCGATCTCATTCTTAACGGACGCTGGGACGAAATTTTCGTCATCCCCGACATCTTGTGTAACGCCGGCGGCGTGATCGTCTCTTACTTTGAGTGGGTGCAGGGTTTGCAGGCCTTTATGTGGACGGAAACCGAAGTGACGGACAAACTTTTCCGCATCCTCGAGCATTCTTTCACGCAGGTTATTCGTCGTGCCAAGGCGCATAAGGTCTCGCATCGCACCGCCGCGATGGCGATTGGTGTCGAGCGCGTGATGAAAGCGAAGCATTCGCGCGGTCTGTTCCCGTGATTGTTTGGACGCGCTCTTCGTCACCTTGCGAAACCAAGGAGCGGCGCTTTCCAAAGCGCCGAATCTTCTCTGTAATTGTTGCGGCGGCTTGGAAGCCGCCGCTCCTTGACTAACGGCGCCATCGCGCCATTGAATTCACATCATGCCGGCCGCGTCGCTTCATGCGCTTCTCGCGCAATCAGTTGATTACGCCGGACTTTTCCCGCCGTGCAGTTTGGATTTGGAACCTGCGTTACGGAATCAAGCCAGCTACACGCGCACCGAAGAAGCATGGATGCTCGGTTCGTTCGTCCTGCCGCTTGCGAAATTCGACGAAGCCAAGAATCATCTCTCGCAATTCGACCAGAAACATCCGCTTCGCATTTCTGCTCTCGGGGCAAAAACCGACAGCGCGTCCGCGTTTCGCGAAACATTGGCCGATTACATGCGGGCCATGCGCGAACTGGTAAAATCGCGCGGCGCGATTCTTTCTATTACTCAACTCGAAATGCCGCTGCCAACCGACGTCGATGCCGCGCTCCTGTCCGACACGCGATCGATTCTCGAAGGATTGCCAACATTTTTGGAAACTCCAGCCGATGCTGCCGAACGCGCCATCGCCTTGCTCGCGGAAAATGATTCCGACAGGACGTTAGGCTTCAAATTGCGCACTGGTGGCGTGACGGCCGATGCGTTTCCGACTTCATCGCAAATTGCGCGCGCTCTCATCGCTGCGGCGAAACACAATGTCCCAATTAAATTCACCGCTGGCCTGCATCACCCAGTGCGAATGTTCCGCTCGGAAGTCGAAACGAAGATGTACGGATTCTTGAATGTTCTCGGCGCTGCTGTTCTCGCGGCTGAACACCGTTGGGACGAGCGACAAACGTCAGTCGTGCTCGAAGACGAAGATGCGAAATCATTTTCCTTCTCCGATGAATCTTTCGCGTGGCGCGAATGGAAAATTACGACTGACCGAATTAAAGCGCGTCGAAAATTTGTCGCATCGTTCGGGAGCTGCAGTTTCGATGAGCCCCGCGAAGATTTGCGCGCTCTGAATTTATTCAGGTAGGGGCGGTTCACCGAACCGCCCGCGAGCGATTGAGGTCAATCGCCCCTACTGCTTGGCGTTTCATAGAAACGCCCTACAATTTTGAAATGCCACTGCAATCTTTCATCGACGTCGCACCTGATTCGCATTTTCCGATTCAGAATTTGCCCTTCGGCGTTTTTAGACCGGCTAAAGGTGTCCCGCGCGTTGGCGTGGCCATTGGCGAGTATGTTCTCGATCTCTCCGTCCTCGAAGGACTCGGTCATTTCAAATCGGCCGAGTTCGAGAGCGAGCACGGGCGCGTCTTCGTCGAGAAATCACTGAACGAGTTCCTCGCTCTCGGCCGTCCTGCCTGGCGCAAGGCCCGCGAAGTGATTCAGAAATTGCTCTCCGCCGACAATCCCACGTTGCGTGACGACGTTCATCTTCGCGAGCAAGTCTTGCGCAAACAGAAAGATGTCGTCATGCAATTGCCCGCGGTCATCGGCGATTACACGGATTTCTATTCATCGTATCATCACGCCCATAATGTTGGCACCATGTTGCGCGGGCCGGACAATGCACTGATGCCGAATTGGAAGTGGTTGCCGGTTGGATATCACGGCCGCGCCAGCTCCATCGTCACGAGCGGTACAGATGTGCGCCGGCCCAAAGGCCAGACCAAGGCGCCCGATGCCCCGGCGCCGGTTTTTGGTCCAAGCAAGAGTTTTGATTTCGAATTGGAGATGGCGTTTCTGATCGGGCCCGGTAATTCGTTAGGCGATCCGGTCCCAATCGATCGCGCCGCCGATCACATTTTCGGTCTTGTCTTAATGAACGACTGGAGTGCGCGTGACATTCAAGCCTGGGAATACCAGCCGCTCGGTCCGTTTCTCGCCAAGAACTTCTGCACCACCATTTCGCCGTGGGTGGTGACACTCGAAGCGTTGGAACCGTTTCGTAAATCGCTGCCGACGCAGGAACCCGAGCCATTGCCATATTTGCGCCTAACGAACGATTTCACTTACGACATTCGACTCGAAGCGAGTTTGCAAACGCCAAAGATGAATGCTCCTCACGTAATCACGCGAAGTAATTTTCAAAATCTTTACTGGAGCATCTCGCAACAGCTCGCGCATCACACAGTGAATGGCTGCAATCTCCAATCAGGCGATTTGCTCGCGAGCGGAACAATCAGCGGACCCACGGAGGATTCTCGTGGTTGCATGTTGGAGCTGACATGGCGTGGAGCGAACCCGCTCCAACTTCCTGACGGCGAAACACGGAAATGGCTGGAGGATGGCGATACACTTGCCATCACTGGTTGGTGCGACGGCGATGGTTATCGCGTGGGCTTCGGCGAAGCAGCGGGCACTGTTGTCTCCGCCTGGGCTTGAGCCATCAAGGAGCGGCGCTCTCCAGAGCGCCGAAAATAGAGGCGGTTGGGAAACCGCCTTTCTAAGAACGGCGACTGGGAAGTCGCCGCTCCTTGCTGGCTGCAATGCGCGCCACGCTAAGCGCTCGAAAAATCACCGACCTGTTGCCGGCGAAGGCGAACTTTGCGGATTCGGCACGGCTCGTTTCAACAGCCGGAACAACTCGCTATCGGTCGAAAGCACGAGCGTCGTGTCCTTGTTCAAAACGCTGCGATACGTCTCCATGCTCTTGAGGAAGCTGTAAAAATCGGCAGCCTGCGGATTCTGCGTGTAAGCGCGCGCATAAATTTCCGACGCCTTTGCGTCAGCCTGCCCGCGAATCTCCTGCACTTTCCGGTACGCGGTTGATTGAATCTCATTTAGATCCCGCTCTTTTTGCCCGGCGATGCGCGCTGCTTCGCCTTCGCCCTCGGAACGGAAACGCTGCGCGATCTGTTGTCGCTCGCTGATCATGCGCTGGTAAATGCGATCGAGCACATCGGGGTTGTAATTCACGCGTTTGATTCGCACATCGAGCAGTTCCACACCGAACTCGGAAAGTTTCCCGCTCGCTTTGCTTTTGATTTCGTCTTCGATCTTTCCCCGACCATATTGAATCGGCGGCAGCACACCGATCGTTCCGAGGCCGGTCGGAACATTTTTCAGATTCTCATCGCGTAAAGGTTTTCGATCTTTGTCCGTGCGCACGATTTCGATAAGATCATGCTTCGCCACGGCGTTGCGCGTTTCGCTGCCAAGAATGTCCTCCAGGCGCGATTGCGCGCTGCGTTCATCATGTAAACGAACGAAATACGTTTTCGCGTCGCTGATGCGCCAGCGCGCAAACGTATCGACGTGAATGTATGTCTTATCACGCGTCGGGATCGCGACCGGCGTGCCGTCCCATTCCAGAAAACGTTTGTCGATGCGGTTCACTTTTTGCACGACAGGAAGTTTAAAGTGCAAACCGGGATCGGTAATCGGATCGCCCACCGGTTTGCCGAATTGGGTAATGATGACTTGCTCGGTCTGATTGACGGCAAAGAAACATCCCATGACCACGCGCAACGCGATGAACACGGCAACGATAGCGAACAGAACCAGGCAGCCGCGCTTGTTCATTTCACCTCCACAGGTTTTCCGGTGAGCGGCAATATCGGAAGCAGGTTGCGCATCGAATCGTCGATGATGATTTTTTGCCCGGCAGCCGGAAGCACATCTCCCATCGTTTCGAGATAAAGACGCGTGCGTGTGATTTCGGGCGCCTTCGTGTATTGCTCGAGCATGGCATTGAACGAAGCGATATCGCCCTGCGCTTCGTTGACGCGCTTGAATTGATATCCCTCGGCCCCGCGAATGGCCTGGTCGGCCTGACCGCGCGCCTTCGGCACCGCTTCGTTGTAATCGCCGTTCGCGACGTTCACCATGTTCTCGCGATCCTGTTGCGCTTTGTTGACTTCGTTGAACGACGCCTGCACTTCCGCTGGCGGATTGACGTTTTTCAGTTGCACCTGATCGACGCGTATTCCGAGTCTGTAATGCGTCGCCAGCTCCTGCATTTTTGCGAGCGCGGCAATCTCGATGTCCTGCCGCCCGATTGTGATCACTTCATCGACGGTGCGATCGCCGATGACTTCGCGCATGGCCGTTTCGGATACATCACGCAGCGTCTGGCCAGGATTACGCACATCGAAGAGATATTGCTTCGGATCGCTGATGCGATACTGCACCACCCATTCGACGAGCGCGGCATTGAGATCGCCCGTGACCATTGATTTTTCTTCGGCCTGATCCGTCGGTTCCTGATCGGGATTGGTGAATCCGCTCGTGACAAATCCGAATTCGAGTTTGAGCTGGCGCCGTGTCGGGACGATCGCGACTTCGTCGATGCCGAATGGAAGTTTGAAATGGAGCCCTGGCTCGACCGTCTTCAAAAATTTTCCGAACCGCAAAACAACCGCCTCGGATTCTGCCTGGACCGTGTAATACGAAGTCCAAACCAGTGCGAGAATCAGCACCACAATCACGATGCCAACAAGAAAACGCACGGGAAAGTGCGGCACTTGGATTGTCCGAATCGCAGGAGGATGTTCCATCTTCGAGTGGACGAAGATGGTAGGACGCTGCGCAAAGTCCAGCGAAATACGCCCTTGTAGCCGGGGTCGCTGACCCCGGCCGCGATCAACGATCGCGGCTACAACTGCATCCGCTGCTTGTCATGTCGAGTGAAGTCGAGACATCTCTTACTGTTCTTGCTGACGCCGCGGAGCGTCAACTCATCGGAACTCATGCTTCACCTTCGAAAAGTTTCCAACATGCGTCAGCGCGCCGGCGATATAGACGTAACCACGAAGATTGTCAGGATTTGCCTTCCGAACATAAATGCCGCCGTTATGCGGCACCGGTCCGGCACCGGCATGCTGAATGATCTTTCGCGGTGCGCGATAGTAATATCCAGTGCTATCGGTCGCATAGAGCGTGTAGAGGCCTGCCGGAAAGTGCAAAGTCGCCGCCGCCGCTTCGGATTCGAGTTGGAGATATTGCGCGGTCGGCGGCGGACCTTCCGCCGGAATCATTTGGAATTGGCGGCTCCCCAGACATGACGTGAAGAACAGCGCAACAAGGCAAACCATCCGTCTGTAGCGGCGGTCTATGACCGTCGCATTTTTTTGTAGCCACGGCGCTAGGTCGCCGTGTTTCATTGCGCGCCCCGACAGAGCGGGGCGACTACAGCTCATCTTACTTTTCATTCGTCGCCTTTTGAATCGCTGTCGGATCGTCGAGTAAGATCCACTCAATGATCGAAAGCGGCAGACTCCCATTCTTGATTAGGTCATCGTGAAATTGCCCGAGACCGGAAATTCGCGCCCTGTTTGTCGTGATATTTCCCGAGCAGATTCATGATCTGCCATTTGCCGACGATGTAGCTGATTTTCTGTAACGGACTGGAAGCCGCGCCTGCCGCTTCGCCTTCCGCCGCTTCGCGATCAAGCCCGCCGGCTTCCATGAAATATTTTACCGCTTGCTCAAAATTCCACCGACCGGTGTGGAGGTTCACATCCACACCAATGCGTGCCGCGCGGTAACGCGACAATCTCAGAATTTGTCCCTGCGCGGCGGAACCTTCCGGATAGAGCCCGGTCCGCAGCAGCATCTCTTCGCCATAAAGCGCCCAGCCTTCGACAAAAACGCCATCCTGATGCTGCCGGCGAATTTCATCCTTCAAATGATTTGCGATCGAAAGCTGAAGAAAATGTCCCGGAATTCCTTCATGTCCGAGAATCGGTCGCGGATCTTCAATCGCCGCGCGGATGTAAAAATTCTTCGACTTCGGATTGTAGGTCGGAATCAAATAAAAACCGGTCGGATCCTTGTCGTAAACACCAGGAGGATTCATAAAGCCTCCCGGACTTGTTGGCTTGAACGCGTCCGGCAACTGTCGAATCTCAAATTTGCCTAGATAATCCGGCAGCCTAACGAGTTGATGATCCTTCAGGAACTTAATCATTTCCGCTTCGCGACTTTCGTAAGCTTTTAGGAACGCCGCCTGATCGGGCGGAACATTCTTGCTTCGTGTAGGATTCGGGTCGGCCATCGACGGATCGGGCAGGAGCGCTTCCAGCGCCCGATACCGCGCCAGTTCCGCGCGGCCGAGCATTTCCACCTGCTCCGCGTCGAGCGGCAACAGAAGAATGCGGTGAAGATAGTAGTTGTAGTTCGCTTCGCCCATCGGCGCGAAATCGACCATGTTCGGTAAACGCTTTTCGAGCTCATCGGCAAAATTGTGCAGCGCGGCCAGGGCCGAGTCGCGCGCTTTGACGAGATCATCACGTTCGTTAGGCGCGAGACCGGTGGCGAGCGTCATCAGACTGTCGTTGAAAAGCGAATCGATCGAGCGCGCGGATTGAATCGCCAGTTGCGCATAAAGTTTTACCGGATTCTGCAAATTGCTCAGTCCCTGTTTGAGCAACATTGGCATCTGTCTGAGCCGCGCCGTGGCTGCGATCGCTCGCTTGCGAGGCGTATCGTATTCTTTCTTCAGCAATGAAAATATGCCCGAGATACATTCGCCGGTGTAAACCTGCGGATTGGTTTTCTCGAATTTCAGGACGCGATTGTTGAAATTGACCAGCTCGAGCTGCGAACAAAACAGCAACCAATCGATGCGTTCATCCTTCGGCCACGCATCGGTCTTCATCGAGCGCACTTGTTCGAGCAGCTCCAGTTCATGTTGCGCGCGCGTTGCCATGTCCATCGGCGCATAACTCGTTAGGCGATCGTCCCAGGTGTGCAGCCCGGCATCGCTGCTGAAAACGGGATAATTTCTGTTCCGCCACGCGTAGTAGCCATCCGCGAGCTTGTGCAACGTCGCGGCGTCGGCCGCACTGGCGATTTCGTTCTCGCTTATCTGTGGAGCCGTTTTTGTGATCAGGGCCTTGTCCGAAACATCTACCTTTTTTTCTGGAACCGTTTGCGCCACGGACAACGAAATTGTGCAAAGAGATATGCCGAGGAATGGAATACTTGCTCTCACGTGGTCGACTTTATTCAGGCGTTCCCGATGCGGAAGCCTAAAACGATTGCGATTTTTTTTCTGTAGCGGCGGTCTATGACCGTCGCACTTTGTCCTCGCTGAGTTTTGCTTCCCGATTGTCACGCAGAAAAAGAATGCGACGGTCATAGACTGCCGCTACAGAATTGGAAGGTAAAGCGGACCTATAGCTCAGCGGTTCACTCGCGACGAATGTCGGAGTTAGAGCGGCCCCGAACTCCGAATGGTTTCGCGAGCGGGGGCTTTCGGGGTTGGTCACGACGGATTCGTCATGCTTTACTCCGATATGAACAGGGCCTGTAGCTCAGCGGTTAGAGCAGGGGACTCATAATCCCTTGGTCCCAGGTTCGAATCCTGGCGGGCCCAGCCTTCGCTTTGGAGCGCAGCGAAAAAGCGAAGGCTGCCACGCCGGGAACGAAGTGAAGGCGGACAGTACTGAAAACCCCAAGCCCCAATCACCAAATCCCAAAGAAGTACCCAAATTCCAATCACCAAAGCGAAGCAACCCCAAAGCCGCGCATATTTTTGCCGCATTCCAAGATTCAATCCCAAATCACAATTCTTGAGTCTTGGCGCTTGGGGTTTCTCTGGAGCTTGGTGATTGGGGTTTGGTGCTTTCAGATTGCGGATTTCGGATAGCAGCGTTGCTCCACCGAATCGCACGGTTGCCAATTTCCAATTGCCAAAATGAAATTCGCCCACAAGAGGTCAGAAATGCAAACTTGTTGTCCAATCGTTGAGCTGCGGCAATACACGCTTCATCCGGGGAAGCGCGATGTGTTGATCGATTTGTTCGATCGTGAATTCGTCGAAACGCAGGAGGCGGTTGGGATGAAAATTATCGGTCAGTTCCGCGATCTGGATGATCCAAACCGATTTGTTTGGCTGAGAGGCTTTCAAGATATGACGACGCGCGCGCAGAGTTTGCAGGCTTTTTACGGCGGGCCGATTTGGAAGGCGAACCGTGAACTGGCTAACGAGACGATGGTCGATTCCGACAACGTGCTTCTCCTGCGACCGGCGCGATCGGATTCGGCGTTCTCCTTTGGAAACAGTGAACGCCCTCCGCACGGCGCGACTGAAATCCCAAACGAGATTCTAATGGCGACCATTTGTTATTTTGCTTCGTCCGTAGATGATCATTTCATCGACTTCTTCGAACACAACCTGAAGCCGATCTTTGTTGAAAACGGCGCTTCGCTCCTGGCCTATCTTGTGACAGAAAGTAGCGAGAATACTTTCCCTGCGTTGCCGGTGCGGGAAGATGAAAATGTTTTCGTTTGGTTCTCGCGCTTTGCCAATGCAGCGGCGCTCAATGACTACTTTGTCGCGCTGGATCAATCACGGAGGTGGCGTGACGGCGTGTCAGAAACGTTAAGACGACAACTGAAAAAATCGCCCGAAGTGTTGAAGCTTTCGCCCACAGCCCGGTCGCAGTTACGCTGAAAAGTTTCAGGTTGCTCATTTCGAACCGAGGAACTGGGATAGGGGCGTGATTGGTCGATTCACGCTGATATCGTTCGAAGTCGTAATTCTCAGCGCGCTCATTATCGCGACGCGCTGCGCGAATTATCAGGACGTCTTTCTGGCGGGGGATGTTTATTTCACGGATGCGGATTGCTACGCGCGGATGACGCGCGTGCGAATTTGCGCGCAACATCCGGGAACGATCGTGCGGCATCACGAGTTTGAGAATTTTCCGCAAGGAACAACGCCGCATACGACGGCGCCGCTCGACTATTTGATTTTTGCGCTGGGGATTTTGCTCCGGCCTTTTAGTGCACAACCGTTCGATTTGGCGGGCGCGATCGTTTCGCCGCTGCTCGCTTTGGCTGCCGGCTGGTTTCTCTGGTGGTGGTCGCGGCGAATGAAACTGCGATTTCGCTGGGCTGCGCTTTTGCTTTTTGCGCTGAGCCCAATCCTTGTCCATGGAACGGAACTCGGCCGGCCCGATCATCAATCGTTGCTCGTGCTTCTCATTACGGTCGCGATTTGCGCGGAGTGGAGCTTGCGCGTTGCGCCGTCGCGAAATTGGGGCCTAACGAGTGGTGCCGCGTGGGGGATGGCACTTTGGGTTTCGTTTTATGAGCCGGTAATTTTGCTTTTCGTCATCGCGGGCTTTTATGCGATTTGCGATCGGGAACAGTTTACCGATCGATCGAGACGGAGCGGTTGGATCGTTCTCGCTGTGATTGTCGCGATCGCATTCCTAATCGAGCGACGATTCCCGCAGTTTCCCATCTTTGCGCACGATGCAATCTTTCGGAATTGGTCGCATACGATCGGGGAGTTGATGCCGGTACCCGCAATCGATTCGATTTGGTTTCGATGGTGCGGATGGTTGGTGATCGTGGCGCCATTGCTGTTTTGGTTTGCAGCGCGCAGCAAATTCGTCGGCGCGACGGGCCGTCGCGCCCTACCGTTTATCGGCATTTTGCTCGTTGCTTGTTACCTGTTGACGCTTTGGCAGGCGCGATGGGGATATTTCTTCGCAGCTGTTTTTGCGATCGCCCTGCCGGCGTTGTTTGAATCGTTCAAATATCGAGCGCTGATGTGGATTGCTTTTGCGATCTCGCTTTTTCCCATCTTGCAGGAATGGGATGCAAAACTCTGGCCTAACGAATCAGAAGTCGTGCGGCGCGCGCAAGCGCGCCGAGAAGAAGTGGAGTGGCGCGCTTTGGCGATGGAAATTCGTTCGGAAAAAAGAGAGCCATTTCTGGCGCCGTGGTGGCTTTCGCCAGCGATCGCTTATTGGTCGGAACAGCCGGGCGTTGCCGGCAGTTCACATGAAAGCCTTCGCCGGCATAACGGACAGCGCGCGATTTTGCCTAACGAGTGATGAACGCGTGGCGCAGGATATTTTGCAACGGCACCGCGTAGCCTGGGTATTCGTTTACGATTCGGATCGAGTCTTGGAGAACTCAGGAGCAATCCTGAATGCACCAATTTCGCCCGATGCGCTCGGCCGGATTTTGGATCGCAACCCGAGTCGAGCGCCAGATTTTCTTCACCTAAAATTCCAGCGCGGTTTCGGAAAACTTTATAGTGTTAACCAATTTCCATAGGAAGTTCGGAATTGTTATTGGAGACTTATTGACACTCCGGCGTGCGACGATAATAATGGGGTGTGTTGAAGAAATTCATTCCGCAGAAGCCCGGGTCTCCGCTCGGTGACACGTCTCCGAATTCCGGCACAGAATGGAACGAGCGTCCGGCTTCCCGGGAAGAACCAATCAAGTCACCCTCTCCATCATCATCAACAACCGATCACAGAAAATATATGGCCGAACATGCTGGTAAGGACGTTCTCTCGAGCGACGTCGAAATTAAAGGCTCGATCAAATTCCAAAAGGAACTTCTCATCGACGGCAAAGTCGAAGGCGAAATCAATAGCGATGGCGTGTTGACGATCGGTGAGAATGCGGACATCCGCGGTGAGATTAAAACCAAATCCATCACCGTGTATGGCAAAGTACAGGGCAACATCACCGTGGGTGAACGTTGCGAATTGAAGTCGCGTTGCACGTTACAGGGAGATCTGAAGGCGACACGCCTCGTCATCGAGGAAGGTGCGACTTTTATCGGTAAATCGGAAGTGACAAGCGGCGCTAGCAAACCGAGTGCGAGTACGATGCCGGCGCATAAACCCGAAATCGTGCGCAACGAGGAACCGGTGACGCCGGTGAAAGCGGCGTTTGGCGCACGCGTGTAGTCTGGAGGCCTTTACCTTTCATAAGTAGTGCCAACTTCGCCTGCTAAGATAAGCCTGGAGTGTCCCCACTGTGGCTTTCAGCAGATGGAGTACGCGGCCGCGAAAAGCACAATGTGCCGGCAATGCGGCCGGCATTACGCGCCCGCTGCGCCAAAGCCGCAGCCAGTATTTCGCGTAAAATCGGAGCGGCCAAAACCGCAGAGCATCGAGCCGGCGTCTCCGATTCTCAAAAAATTCGAGAATCTTTGGGGCCGGCAAACCAGTTCGCAAATCGAGTGTTTCGAGTGCAAAGCGAAACAGGAAGTCAGCTCCGCGGCGAGCTCGACTATTTGCCCCGCGTGCAGTGCACACATCGATCTGAAGGACTACAAGATCACCACGAGTTTCAGTCGCACCATTCGCACGCATGGCGAGGTGCACCTGACGTCGAAAGGCGATCTGAGCAGTAATACGGTGATTTGTCGCACTGCGCTGATTGAGGGAAAATTGCGCGGCAGTCTGCATTGCTCGGGCACGGCGACGATTAACTTCAGCGGGAAAATTCCTGGCCGGCTCACGGCATCTCACGTCGTCGTCGAGCGCAAAGCCGAAGTGCAATTTTTCCGTCGCGTGAACGTGAAGAGTATCGAAATCCGTGGTCATATGACCGGTGAGGTGATCGCTGAAGGCGTAGTCGTGATTCATAAAACCGGCTCGCTCGATGGCGACGTGACCGCGCGCGCCATCTCGGTGGAAAAAGGCGGAATGTTTTCGGGACAATTGGTGATCGGCAAAAAGGAACTGACTCAGGGCGAACTGCTGCCGGCGGCCGCCACGGGCGAGCCGGCAAAAGAAACGCCGTCTCCTGTTGTCTTCTCTCCGCCATTGCCCGCGACTTCGTAGTCGCAGTTAATGCGCAAAGTTTTCCCACGGAGTCCCTACGAACGGCTCGGCGGCTACGTGCATCTGCCGCGTTTGATCGACAAAGCAAAACTGCATCGCAAAGGTCTGCTCAACGGATACAATTACAAAACCGTTGGATTCGATAAACATTTGCTGGCTTTTCTCAAAATTGGACCCGGACGCCTTCGAAGAGGCCGCCAATCGCATCGATGACGATGGGGCGATTCTCGCGTGGATCGCTGAAAACGGCGCGAACACTCTCCGGAAGCGATTGAAGAATGGAACCAGGCAATGATATCGCGAGCACCCGGATTCAGCGGTGAAAAAAGCACGGTTCCTGCATTTTCTGAAAGAAGCAGGCGGAGTGGTCGCAAAGATATCCGTACTTATTTCGACTTTCTCATCGGGAGTTCGACGAAGGTCGGGCATCGAACTCGATAAGGTAGGGGCGGTTCACCGAACCGCCCGCTGGGACGCGCAACAACGGTCGCGGGCGATTGGGTCAATGGCCCCTACCTGAAGCTGTGAAAATCTTATTCGCTTCTTCGAGCGTTTCTTTGCTCCCGATATCGAACCACGTTCCTTTGATCTGTTGCGTCTTAATCGGCGTTTGTTTGTAAAGCCATTGGATGAATCGGCCCGGTTGATCAGGATTATTCCCGGCAGCGGTGTAGGTCGTAAACATCGGAACCGTTTCGCGCGAAAAGTAATATAACGCTATGCCCGCCAGCGTATCCTGTCGGCTTTGGCGGCTTTTCTTCGAAATCGGTAATGATTCCGTCGTCGTCAGTGGTGATGTTGCTGTATTTTTTTACCGCCTCCAAATCGCCGACATCATACGTCGCGAGGACCGCTTTTGCTCCCCGCGCCCTGGCCACAAAATCCGTCAGCGGTTCACTGAACAAATTATCGCCAGCCACGACGAGAAGATCATCGTCCGTTAGTCCCTCGCGCGTGATTACCAAATTGATATCGCCAATGGCACCCAGCTTGTCCGAGTCACTGGTCGTCCCATCATTAATGATCTTGATTTTGAGATTCGGATGACGGCTGGCGTAGCCCTTTGCCCAATTCTGGAAATCCTTGGCGAACTTTTCGTTAGTCACAACATAGACCGTTTTCAACCCAGGAACCGGAGCAAGATTATCCATCACCCATTCAATGATCGGTTTGCCTGCGACTTCCAGGAGCGGCTTGGCCTTGTTCAAGGTGAGCGGATGCAAACGCGTCGCATAACCGGCAGCGAGAATGATAACATTCATGAGGCGATAAAAATCGTCATACTACTGTCATGAAAGAGAAGAAAGGCGAACATGTATTTGCCTTCCATGCAGGGGGCGCAGGGAATTTGCGCGAGTCTCCCAGATTAAGTTTCTTCGATCAAAACCGCTGCCCCTTGTAATTTCTTTTGTAAAGAAGCGATGCGATTGGAGTCGGTGATTTTGCTGCGGGTTGTGACATCGGTTACGTAGAAGGTGTCAACCGCGGCGCCTTTTTCGGTGCTGATGCGTGAAAGAGCGATGTAAACCCCTTCTCGATCGAGGCAGGAAAGCAAATCGTAGAGCAAACCTAAACGGTCCGGCGTTTCGATCTGTATCAAAGTGTCCGTGGGATGCACTTTGTTGTCGATGCTGATGCGAGTTGGAAAATCGATTCCGCGCGTAAGGCGACCTCGGTTCTTGCGGCGCGCCTCGGCGACCAGAGGCGGAAAATCAAAAGCCTCGTCGCCTAACGAATCGGAAAGAGTCTGTTCCACCTGCGCCTGCTTTTCTGAATCGGTCACCGCTTTGGCGTCGGCGCTGCAAACACGAAAAACATCGAGGACAAGATTGTCGCCACGGGCGTAGATATCGGCGCTGAGAATATTGATCGGCACAACCGAAAACGAACCAGCGATGCTGCGCGAGCACTTGCCGGCGGTCCCATGTGCAGAAAGAGACGATGCTGTGGCCTTGTTCGGGAAACGCTTCCCATTTTACCGCCGGAGCGAAAGGCGAAACGTTCTGTCCAAAGCGTTTCGCAAAAAAATCGCGAAACAACTGCAAGTGCGAAACAATATCATTCACTCCGAAGGCACGGAAATAATTGTCCGGCATGAAATCGAAATGGGCTTCGATTTCCTCGGCAAAGTCATCGGGCAGTTAACTGCGCGCTCACGGCCGCGCTCAATTTCTCGCGTTCGATCTTCATTTGTTGATTGAACGCGTCCTGGTCGGCGAGGTATTGCGACGTCGCGTAGTAAAGATGCCAGACGAGCGATTCCTTCCAATCCGACCATCCCTCGGCGCTCGTTCCCTGGCCATCCGCCAGAGTGAGAAGCATTAAAGCATCCAGATTCCTTTGATCTTTCACGATGGCAGCGAACTCGATGATCGTCTCCGGGTCGTCCAGATTCCGCTGCTGCGCCATGTTCGACATGGTGACGTGATGATCGACGAGAAGGATGAGTGATTTGCGCTCGCTCCGAAGAAAGCTGCAAACGCATGGCGACGCGGCCCGCGAAAAGTGCGCTCGCCTCGGAATGCGGTCTCGCACCGACTCCGCGGCCGGTGTCGTGCATCAGGAGAGCGAGATACAGAACGAGAGGATCATCGAGTTTTTCGAATAATTCGCGATACGGAACGAGCTTCGGATTTTCTGTTTTAGTAAGAGCGTCGAGCTTGTCGATGCAGACGAGCGTGTGTTCATCTGCCGTGTAGCGGTGAAAAAACTCGTGCTGCACCAGGCAGGTCAGTTGGCCGAACTCCGGAATGTAGCGTCCGAGGAAATCGACCCGATGCATCATGCGCAAGACGCGACCGACTTTGCTTTTTCGAGAAAGGATGGATCGGAAAATCTCGCGCGGTTCTTTGGCGTATTGAAACGTGCGCGTGACCAGACTCACATGGCGCGCGAACAGATCTTCCAGCTCTGGACTTAGCTCGAGTTTTTCCGCCTGCGCGATGCGGAACGCCTCCATCATCAAAGTCGGATTTGCTTGAAAGAGATTCGGTTGTTTCGCGTGCAATTGATCTTCGCGGCTAACGAATTCGCCCAGGTCTTCCTCTTTGCTGCGAGATCGCGGGAGGAAGCTGAGCAACGATCGCAGCATTCCTGATGACTGCCCGCTCACAAATTGCTCGGTGATTCGTTCCGTGATGCGAAAGATATCTCGCGTGCGTTCGTAATAATCTTTCATGAACGCCTCACTGCGAAGCAATGCGGTCGTTTGCGAGATACTGCAATCGGCGAGCGAGTGGCTCCTGAATATTCAAGTGCAGAACATCAGTGGCGCGTTTTGTCTCGTAATGCAGAGCGGTCCGGACACGCAGTATAAAATCGTAAGCGGCATCGAGTCGACGTTGATCGGCTTCGCTGAGCCAATCGCGGCCGACCAGGTGCGTGGTGGTGAGGGCGCCTTCTTTGAAATAAGTCATCCAAAGGAGATTTTGATAATCGCGAAGACCGCCGCAGCCGCCTTTCACATTCGGCTCCTGCATATGCACGCTGTTGCCAAACTTCGCGTGCCGCGTCGCCTGATCCTTCATGCGGAGCTCGAGATACGCGCGCTCAAAACCGATGACGCATTTGTTGCGGAACTGTTCGCGAAATGAGCGGACGAGCTGCGTGTCGCCGGCGAGAAAACGCGCTTCGAGCATCGCCGTCTTCGTCAACATATCGCTATTGGCCTGCGTGATCGCTTCTTTGATCGAGCGCGTCGAGTGGCCCGACTTTGAAGCCGATGTCCCAAAGAAGGTAGAGAACCTGTTCGATTAATTCACCGAGCTCGTCGGAAACGCGGGCGGTCTTTTGCCGGTGAAGAAACATGACATCGACGTCGCTGCACGGGTTGAGCTCGCCCCGGCCATAACCACCGAGAGCCATTAAAGCCACGGAACTGGCAGCGCTACCTTTGCGCGCACCTGCTTTCGCTTGTCTGAAAACATGCCGCAGTAATACGTCAATCAGTTCCGCGCGACCGGCGCAAATTTCGCGGCCGCCACCGCCCGCATGATGTCGTAGACGGAGCCGATGCTCTTCGATCTTGAGGAATTTTTTGTAGAGGGGAAGAACATCGGTCGGACGCCGCGCTGCCGTAGCGGCGAGTTGCCGCTCGGCGTTGGCGAGAATTTTATCAAGGTGGCGCGACATCGATTGAATCTAGATGCCAGCAAACGGAATGCTAATTCTGTAGCGGCGGTTTATGACCCTCGCGCTTTCGTATTCGCTTTGTAGCCGCTTCGTTGTGCGAAGCGTTCGTCGCAAATTCGCGTCGCCCGTAGGGCTTCCTGGGTAGGGGAGATTGACCTCAATCGCCCGGGCGGTTCGGTGAACCGCCCCTACCTGGCCTAACGACCTAAAGGTGTCGTGACATTTGTCCCGGCTGGAGGAGTGAACTCGAAGGTCGACGGATCAATCGGCGCACGGGATTCGTTGGAGTAAATCGTCACGATGTGATCGCCGTTTGGTTGTAACATCTCTGTCCGTTCGACCTGCAAGTCGCCGTTCAGTTGAATCTTAAATTTTTGCAGGAATTTCTTCAGCGAAGGCGCGCGCGGCGCGAGATCCAGCTCATAACCATTATCCCGTTTCATCGCGGTAATGTGATAACTGTGTTCGATGTCCTCGAGATTCAATCCCGCCGTGAGTGCGGCAATGCCGGCATCAAGGGGCGATCGCTTGCCTAACGAGTAATGCTCGGCCGATTGGAACTTTGGATAATAAATCCAGAGTTGCTGACCATCGCTCACCGTCACGCTCGGCGCGTTCCCTTTTGCTTCGCGCCGAAATTTGTCAGGCGATTGAAACCAAACTTTACCCGAGCTGGCAATCGGTTTGTTGAGCAGGTGAACATTCTTGTCCTCCTGAAAATCGGCCTGGACTTGGGGTGCGGCGGCGCGTTTCTGCCGGATGCGTTCGAGCAAACTTTTCACTTCCGCCGGCGCGAGCGATTGCGCTCCGACTGAAAATGCGAAGGCAACGAGAAGGAAAAAAATTGCGGGCATTCTCGAAACCACCCGATAAACACGGTTGTCATTCTGAGCGCAGCGAAGAACCTCACGATTTACACACGACTTTGTTTGCGGGGTCCCTCGCTCCGCTCGGGATGACAAATTGTAATTCACATTCATAAGGATGTTTTTAGACATGTTTGGATTGTTCGACTGGCTGCAATGATTCTTCGCGCCACAACTTCGGTTCAGCCGCCGCGGCCGCTGGTAAAGTAAAGAAAATTGTCGCGGCAAGACTCCAGAAAAGTCCAAGCGCGCAGGCGATGCCGAGCCCGCTCAACGTAGGATTATCTGCAATACCGAGCGAACCGAAACCGGCGATTGCAGTTAGTCCCGCGAGCACAACTGGTTTGACCACGCCAGCGACATCATGTTCGAGCTCGCGCGCTTTTTGCCAGACGAGCAAAACGTAAATTCCGTAATCGACGCCGATCGCGAGCACGAGGCGGAATGCGAGAACGTTGAGCAAATTGAGCGGAATGCTCAGCAGTTTCATCGATGCGATCATTCCTCCGATGGCCATGACAAGCGTTGCGATCTGGATCAGCCAAAGACGCAAATCGCGATAAAGAACGGCCAGCAGAGTCGCGTCGAAAATCGCCATGAGCGCGCTGATGACAAGAAGCTGATGGCGCGACCACGGCAGCAAATCGGTCAGCGTAAAACTCCATCCCGACAAAGTCATGGGAACTCCGGGCGTCGGTAATTCGCGACGAAGCATTTCTTTTTGCGCATTGAGTCGTCACCGGCGCATTCGTGGTAACAAATCCAACGGTGAGAAGCGGATCATGGGAGAAATAGCGATCAACCAAAAACCACCAACTGGATGAAGACGGCAATGACGTTCGCCAATCGGGAATCACGGTCGCCGGATTCGCAGCCGCTTGCAATTCATCGATCAATTTGAGTCCCGGCGTAAAAGTTTCGCGGCTCCATCCGTCGGCTGCGATGGCGGTTTCGAGCGCTTGCCGTGCGGCGGAGAAATCGATCGCGCTCAACTTTGCGCGATTGGTTTGCATCTTTTGCGGTGAAAGAGCGAGCGCGGCCGGCGTGGAAAAACTTTTGATCGCTCCGGAATTTTGCAATTTGCGCCCACTGCGTTTCGACCGCCTGCCAATAGTCGTGCAGTTGTTGCTGGTCGTGCGCGCGCACGATTCCCAGAACCGGTTCCCAGCGCGTCGGCATTTTGCTCATGATGGTTTCCAACGCATAACCGGCGTCGCTATGTTTTGGTTCCATCGAACGCGTGCTGGAATCGATCGGCAGCGGCAGGGCGCGGCGAAATAGCAATTACGGTGAGCAAGCACAAGGATCGGCGTCGAAATTGATCAGCATGGGCGCAGGACGTCTGCACGCACCAGCGCACGTAATTTTTTGCGAGCGGTAAAAATCCAATCGCCATGTCGCGGCGGCGTTTTTCGCGGAATGAAAAGAAAGAAGACCGTTGTCATGAACAAACCGGCAAAGGAAATTCCGATCGCGATCAGGACGCCGAGTTGCGTGAATCCGGCAGAGCCGCTCAAGAGCAACGCGAGAAATCCAACCGCCGTCGTTAATGCGCCGAAGAAAATCGCGCGACCGAGGCTGGCGATTGATTCTGCGACGGCGCGCGGATGATCGTGGCCTTCGTCGCGCGCCTGTTGGTAACGACCGAAAATCAGAATGGCAAAATCGACGCCAAGACCAATGAGGATCGCGCAGAATCCGACCGTCACCATGTTCAGTCTCGTGGAAAATAAGAATGCCGATCGCGAGCGCGACAAGGCAGCAGAGAAGGAGAGAAATACCCATCCCGAGCAATGGCAGCCAGCGGCGGAACCCAATGTAGAAGACGCCGCCGACGAGCAGCATCGATCCAAACAAAGTGACGATGATGTCGTGCCGCATGCTCAACGAAATTTCTGCGACGTAAGCCGATCGGCCCGTCACCAATATTTGCAATGGCCCGCCGTCCCAACCTTCGTGTGCTCGCGCGCGAAATGCGTTGACCTGACGCATTAACTTTTGGCAATCGAACGCGCCAATCGTTCGTTGATTCGTGACTGCGAGAATGATGCGGGTAGTGCGATCGGCCGAAGTGAGCGGTTGTTCTTCCTCGAGCGAAGCATTAGCCGCAAACGGCTTCAGCGCGGGCGCGACGAGGCCGAGCGGATCAAGTTGCAATTCAAACTGCGGACGCGGCGAGCCCGCTTCGATTTCCTCACGTAAACGATGCAAACGTTGCTGAATTTTTGCCGGCTGTAGTAATGCGATCGTTTCGTCGAAAGCTGTCGGCTCGAGATTAAGTAGCAGCGGCAGCGCGATGTTTTGCAGGTCGCGAATGCCATCGGGTGTTTCCATCGGCGAGCCTGCCAGCACGCGCACGCACCACGGTTGTTTTCGCAACGATTCGGCAAAGCGCGGCGCAAATTCTTCCAGCTTGTCGGCGTCCTCCGGCTGAGAAACCAGCGCGAAAGTCAGTTCGCGCGTTTGCGCGAAATCGCTGTTGTAAACTTTCAAGCCTTCGACCGATTCGAAATTGCTCGGCAAAAGATTTAGCACTTCCGTGTCGAGGCGAAGCCTGGCAACGAGAACCAGGATGGATGCCGCCGAAACAACGGCGACGGTCGATCCAGACGAGCGGGCGGCGTTGCGTGACGAGTCGAGCGATGATCTGAGAAAACGGCATAACGAATTCGACGAAACCGGAACCCGATCAGAATTCGAAAACAAAAGTCTCGGCGCCGTTCGAATATTTCACCATCGGTTTCTGTCCCCGTTCGAGAACGTTTCGCAAAGCGAGCCATCCCCGCAAACGTCGCGGTCCTTTTTCTATCGGTCCGGCCCAGCGCCCGCGTGCGAGTGGTCCCTCGACACGCGCGAACTTCGAATCCTGGTGAAGGACAAGGAGCGTCACGCCCGGGCCCTTTGTAAATGTCAGCTCGAAATCACCGTTCTTGGAAAAACGCACGAGCACTTCGCCGATCAACGTTGTCCTGGGTCCGCGATATTGGAGTTGCCCGATTCTCGCCTCCCAGTTCGGTGTCGGCTGGGTGAATAGATGGCGCAGACCAGGTGTCTGACAACTCGTTAGGCTAAGGAACGCCACCAGCCCGGCAGCGATGATCTTGCGCATGATGTCTTAGGAAACGGCCTCGAGTGGCTCCGCAGCCGTGGCTGGAACAATTTTCTGAGGCACGAGTGTTCGACGGGGACAAAGCGGAAAATATTTTTGCAAAAGGACGAGCAGATAAAAAATCCACATCCGCCATTTGATCGCGAGACTGCCGCGGATGTTGCCGCCAAGCACGGCATTGACCGCGGGTGGAATCTGCAAGAGGTCCTGCGGGTGAAGAAAAACCTCGATGAATTCCTTTTTGTACCACGCGTTCACAAAACGGACGTAAACATCCATCGCTTGATTGAATTGTTTTTCGTAGCGAGCGAAAAGCCGTCGCGCGCTCTTCGGCTTGTCGAGCACACGATTGAGAACATCAGCGCTTAATTCGCCGGACATGATGGCGAGAAAAACACCGCTGCTGAAAACCGGATCGATAAAGCCGGCAGCATCTCCCGGCAAGCAGCCAGCGATCTCCGGCCAGTTTCGTATTGCGATAGGAAAAATCGGCCGCGGTGTAAACTTGCGTGACGCGTTTTGCATGGCACATCGACTGCACGAAAAGCGGTTGCTCCGCGAGCGCATCTTCGAAAAACATTTCCGGATCCTGTTTCGCTTCGCGGAAATTGCCGGTATCGAGCACGATTCCGATGCTGGTTCGCTCGGCGGTAAGCGGGATCGATCCAAAACCAGCGATCAAGTCCGCGAATCATGCGCGTGAGCGTGCCGTCCCGGCCTTCCGGGCGCGCGACGCCGGTGTAATGCGCAAAGAGCGAAAATTTGTGCAGCTGTTCGTAGTTCTTTTTGAGCCTGAACATCGCGCCGACAAACGAGTTTCGGCCGCTCGCATCGATCAGATATCGCGCGCGGATTTCCGCGGTCGCGCCATCTCTTGCTCGCGATCTGCAACTGCACTGACTCATCGGAAAAGCTGACGCTCTGCACGGCAGTTTCTTCGCGGACATCCGCGCCGTTTTCGGCGGCGTGATCGAGCAGCAACTTGTCGAAATCGGCGCGGGTGACCTGGTAGGATCGATCGCATTTCGATTGATAACCGTCCTTAAAATAAAAACGCACGCCTTCCTGGCCGCACGAGCTGGACATTTCCCCGCCAAATTTTTCCATGAACGCGGCGCGCAATTTTTCCTGAACGCCGAGCCGATCGAAGGTGCGCATGCTCGCCGGCAGGAGCGACTCGCCGATGTGGAAGCGCGGGAATTTTTCGCGCTCGCAAACGATGACGCGACGACCAGCTTGCGCGAGCAGAGTAGCGGCCGTGCTGCCAGCCGGACCGCCGCCGATAATTGCCACATCGTAGAGCTCGCTGGTCATTTCGGCCTTCAAGGTAGCAAAGTTCGTGCGGAAGCAAATTCAGCAGTTCCGTGCTTCATTTGTCAGCGGTGGCGAAAGGAACTAACAGGAGAGCGCGATGAAATTAATCGACCGATTCATCAGTCGCGAGCTGCTCGTGAACATTCTGTTCGCGATCGTTGTGCTCAGTCTCGTGCTCGTGGTCGGCAACATTTTCCGCAAGCTTCTGCCACTGCTCGTGAACCACGATGTGCCGGCGGAATATCTCATCACATTCATCGCCTACGTTTTGCCGTTCTCGCTCATCTTTCACCATTCCCTGGGGATTGCTCACCGCGATCCTGCTCGTTTTCGGACGGCTTTCGGCGGACAACGAGTTGGTCGCGCTGCGCAGCAATGGCGTAAGCATTACGCGCGTTTGTGTCCCGCTGCTTTTCATCGCGCTGGTGGCGACCGCGATTTGCTTTTGGCTCAATGTGCAAGTCGCGCCGGCTGCGCAGGAACGATTGCGCAGCACGATCTTCGATCTGGCCACACGCAATCCGATGGCGTTATTCGGCAGCGACCAGGTGATCGACGAATTTCCCGGCCGAAAAATTTACGTCGGCAAGAAGCAGGGGAAAAAACTGCAGAACATCATCGTTTTCGAAATGGATGAGAAGGGCATGCCGATGCGAGTCACTTTTGCCAAGACGGGGAAATTAGAAGCCGACCTCGCGAACAAAAGAATCCTGATGCATCTCTACCACGCGCGCTATCAACAACGCGACGAAGCGAATCCGTGGGACCTGCGCAAAATTCGCGACGGAATCAATATGGCGGAGGGCACGTTGCCCATTAGTCTGATTGATCTTTATGATAGAGAGAAGAAGCAGCCGAGCCGTTCTGCTCTTTCGCTCGAACAATTGCTCGATCAACTCAAGACCGGCGACCGGCGCGAGCAAAGCGCGAGCCGCACTGAGATCAACAAGCGTTTCTCATTTCCATTTTCGTGTCTTGCTTTCGCCCTGATTGGTGTGCCGTTAGGCGTGACGGCGCATCGCCGCGAGACTTCGATCGGCTTTCTCATGAGTCTTGTCGTCGCGATTGTGTATTTCCTTTTCATCATCATCGCCGACACCTTGCGCGGGGATCCGAAATTACATCCCGAGCTGCTCGTTTGGTTGCCGAATGTCTTGTTTCTCGCGCTCGGGGCCTGGATGTTTAAGCGCCTTGCGAAAAGGTAGCGCTGAAATGAGAGAGAGGGATTGTTCGTTAGGCGGCGACGCCGTCACGCACTTCATCGGTAACGATCACGAACTTTTTCAAGATTGCGCGACCGAAGTTGGTCGTCATCGCCACATCCGCTGCGTCGCGACCGGCGGCGATTAAAATCCGTCCGATGCGCGGACAATTGTGTCGTGCGTCAAACGTGTACCAGCGGTCGCCGAGATAGACTTCGAACCAGGCGCTGAAATCCATCGGATACGGCGCGGGCGGCACGCCAATGTCACCGAGGTATCCCGTAACGTAGCGTGCTGGAATGTTCATGGCGCGGCAGAAGGTAACGGCGAGATGATTGAAATCGCGGCAAACTCCGCGGCCATCGCCATAAACATCAAACGCGGACTTGTTCTGATTGGCATACTGGTAACCGAACGTGATGTGTTGGTTCACCCAGTCGCAAATTGCCTGCACGCGCGGCCATCCGGGCTCCGTGTTGCTAAAAAGTTTCCACGCTATATCCGAAAGCCGGTCCACCTCGCAATAGCGGCTCGGCAGCAGATAGCCCAGCGCTTCATCGGGAAGATCCTCGATCTTGTTCTGCAACGCGTTCCGGCATTCTTTGCGATCCGGTTCGCCGTGATCCTCGATCAACGCATCGAGTGTGAAGCGGATATTTCCTGCCGGAGCGACGAGACGTCCACAAATGTTGCCGTAGAAATCGGTGAACTTCGTCACTGGAACATCAGGCGTGACGATTACATTTTCTGCCGTGCGGAGATCATGGCGACGCGACGGGTGCACATAGAGCATTAGAATCATCGGCGTCGTCGGGCCGAGAAGATTGAATTGAATATCAAAACCGATCTTGATGATCATAAGGGAGGAAGTTGCTGGTTTGGGGAGTCGGCGATCATACGCGCGGTCCGCGATTCGCAAAATATAATTTTGGATTCCGTCTCACGCCGGCATGGCGCCGAATTCAGCGGTAGCTTCAATTCCATCTGTAACACTTAAGTTAATATCGTGGAGTTTTGCTTCGCCCAGCGGAAGCGCGAGCAGAGGAAAACTGCTGTTCCGGAGCGCTTGTAAATGAGGTTCGAGAACTCCGCACGCCACTGCGCCCATTGCTCCCTCGCCATTGCAGGTAAGATTGGAAATACGCGCCACGAATTGCTCGTCAATCTTCAGTACTCCGGCGACACGGACCAGGGCGCGAATAAACAACTTGCGCGCCTGCACGCGAATTTCCACGCCGATCGATCGCGAATCTCGACTCGTTAGGTTGAGTTGCAGGTGTTCGATTGCCACGCCTTGTTTGCCCGCCTCGGTCTTTGCTGTCTTATCGATCAGTATTTCCAAATCGCGCTGCCGCATCCCGAGCGCGATCCGTCCGTTGTCGGCGCTTTGTAATTGCAGGTAAAGACTGCCGGTCTCGTCCCGATTGCGATGCAAAACAACTCCGTTTGCTTCGATGCTGAAATGAAGCGCTGCGTCGCCGATCGTTAACGGCAGTGCTTTCACCGTGAGCTGCCGCACGGTCAGTGCCGGCTTTCCGCTGCCCGTGGGCAGCGATGGAGGCCGAGCATTCGTTCGCAATTGGCTTCCGCTCAGGTCGATCGCGATTTCAGCGAGATCGGGGTATCTGATTTCGCGTATCAAGACGGGGTTGCCAGGAATTTGGAGTGCGGCTCGGAGACTGCCGGTGAGAGTCTCGAGCAGGCCAAGTGTCGTCTGTGGGAATCTTTCCTGGTAAAGCGGGAGCATTTTCGATCAATTTGGATTCAACTTCGGATATGGTTGTTCATATCCAGAGCCGGCGGCAATGGGAAAAAGCGGTTGCTTTTCCGACCATGTTCACTACTTTCCGCGTTCCATTATGGCTAAAACGTCCTGGATTAATCGCAATAACCGAAAACGCGAGACGGTAAAGAAATATGCCGCGGTTCGCGCCGAGTTAAAGGCGAAGAAGGATTACATCGGACTTTCGCAATTGCCGCGCGATGCCAGCCCTACGCGCGTTGTGAATCGTTGCGAAGTCACTGGCCGCCGGCGAGCGTTTATTCGCCGGTTCAAAATTTCGCGTCTTACTTTTCGCGAGCTCGCTTCTTCGGGACAAATCCCGGGCGTTACAAAGTCCAGCTGGTAGAGTTTAGCAGCGCGGGGCTCGGATGCAGGGAAGCATCCGCGTGATGAGTGTTTTGTTACCTATTTTTCTAGCGGCGACGCCCTTCGCGGTTGCTGAGCATTGGGATTCGGGCGGTGTCGTATTTGCCAAACTCGCGGCGATCGTTGGGCTCGTCGTCCTCAACGGCTTTTTCGTCGCGTGCGAATTCGCCATCGTCAAAGTTCGCAGCAGTCAGCTTGATGCTTTGGCGGATGAGGGCGAGGCGCGCGCCGTTTTCGCCAAACATGTGCGCGCGCATCTCGACGCGTATCTTTCCGCGACGCAATTAGGGGTGACTCTGGCGAGTCTTGGTTTGGGCTGGATCGGCGAACTCTTCCTCGTGCAGCTAGTTCAGCCGTTCTTCGCTGTGTTCGGTATCCATTCACACGCCGTTGTTTCATCCGTGTCTATCGCGCTCGCTTTCACCGGGATCACATTTCTTCACATCGTCTTTGGAGAGCTGGCGCCCAAGTACATCGCCATTGCCAATCCACTCTCGGTCGCGCTTAGCCTCGTCCGGCCGCTCGCCGGTTTCTACGTCATTTTTAAGCCAGCCATCTGGTTCCTGAACAAGTCGGCAAATTTCGTTCTGCAAAAACTTCTTCGCCTTAAACCGGTGCCTAAGACAGAACTGGCGCACAGTGAGGAAGAGCTACGTTTGATCCTCGACCAAAGCCAGCAATCCGACGAAGTATCACCGGTCGGTCGCAGTCTGCTCTTGAATGCGTTGGATCTGCGGCAGCGTGTGGTGCGCGATATCATGACGCCGCGCGGCGAAATTGTTTTTCTCGATATGGAAGACAGCTTCGAAACGAATGTGAAGAAGGCGATTGAATCGCGTCACACTCGTTTTCCACTCGTGCGCGGGCATCTCGATAACACGCTGGGCCTCATTCATATCAAGGAACTCGTCCCGATGATGCGCGATCCGAATCCGGATTTGATGCGGATCAAGCGTGAGCTCATGCCTTTGCCGGAGATGATGTCATTGGAGAAATTGCTCACGCTTTTTCTGAGTAAGCACGCCCATGTCGCCATGGTGGTGGATGAATTTGGCGGCACCGTCGGAATGGTGACCCTGGAAAATGTGCTCGAAGAATTGGTCGGCGATATCCAGGACGAATTCGATGCCGAGAAGGAAGAATTCCGCCGGATCAATGAAAACGAATTCACGGTCGATGGCGCGCTCGGTCTCTATGAGCTGAACGATCTGACTGCACTGGAGTTGGAAAGTCCCGACGTCAGCACGGTTGGCGGCTACGTCACGCATTTGCTTGGGCATCTGCCGAAGCAGGGAGAGCAGGTGCGCATTGGGGATTATCTGGTCACCGTCACGGAAGCCGCTGCGCGCCGCGTTCGGAAGGTGCATTTTGCGAAGGTCAATGAATCATCGGTTGCAACGACGGAAGCGAAATAAGATCGCCGCCCGATTTGTTAGGCATCATGAATTGCGCTCTTTCACTGTCATCCCGAGCCCCGAACACATTCGGGGCGAGGGACCTCACGAATAGATCCAGGCGATCAAACTTTGTTTGACTTGTCATAGGTTGCGAGGTCCTTCGCTTCGCTCAGGATGACAATGCTTTTATGGAATTAATGATTGAGAGCGAAATCGTTTGTCCGCATTGCGGCGAATCGTTTCCCCTCATGCTCGACACGTCTTTGTCCGAGCAATCCATGATTGAGGATTGTACGGTGTGTTGTCGGCCGATCGCTTTGACTGTTCGCTCGACACCGGGCGAAATTCTCGATCTGCAAATCAGCTAGTCCTGCGTCTGGTTGCGCAGGACTAAACGCGCGCTGTGCTCAGTTGCGCGAGTAACGCGGGCCGCCGTCGCAGTTGCCCCGTCAATGCCTCGATGGCGCGAAGCGTCGCCGGACTAATGTGATGCTCCATACCTTCGACATCGTGGTAAATCACGTGGTCGGCCAGACCGAGAAGTTTCAGAAAATCGGTCAGGAGTTTGTGGCGATGCGCGATATTGCGCGCGAGCGTTTCGCCCGCCGTGGTCAAAGCCAGACCTCGATATTTTTCGTATTTTAGCAAACCTTCGCCGTCGAGTTTCTGCACCATATTGCTGACGCTGGCCTGCGAAATTTGCAGCGCAGCCGCGATATCGATCACGCGCGCGTAGCCCTTGGAATTGATCAGCTCCAGAATGCGCTCGAGGTAATCTTCCACTGCCGTCGAGCTGCCGAGTGCGGACCGGGTATGTTTTCGCCGTGCCATTTCAGGGAAATCATAATAAAGGAGAAATAAGCCCAAGCAATAATTAATTGTGCGGCCAAGAAAATAATATTGCAACAAAACTAACTTAGGTTAGCCTAAATTTGTGTTGAGAGGCTTTTATGAGGATTAGGGACACGATTGCGATGTTGTTCCTGCTCAGCGGGGTAAGGGCGATCGCGGGAGAAACGGACGGCGCGACGAACCCACCGGAGAAAGCGCGCTACAATCTTTTCAACCCAACTCCGCAAAATTCGCTGCGTGAATTTGCCACCGATCGCCCCGATAAAACTGAAGGACCAACAACGGTCGACGCGGGCCATTTCCAAATCGAAATGGATTTTGCAACCTTCACCCGTAATCAAGCCGACGGCGCTAAAACCGAGATATGGAACGTGGCGCCGTTCAATTTGCGCGTCGGCCTGCTGAATAATGTCGATCTCAGCCTGATTTTTGAAAATTACGTGCACGTGCGGGCGGATGACCGACGTGCGCGGACTGTCTCGATCGTTTCCGGCGTGGGAGATTTTATCACGCGCGTCAAAATCAATTTTTGGGGAAACGATGGCGGCACAACCGCGTTCGCAGCTTTGCCGTTTGTTAAATTTCCGACGAACACGGGCGGCATCGGCAACAATTCCGTCGAGGGTGGATTACTGTTGCCGTTCAGCGTGCAACTCCCGGGCAAGTTCGATCTAGGGATGGAAACCGGAATTCAATTTTTGCGCGATGAATTCGGAAGCGGCCGGCACGAGGAGTTCATCAATTCGATAACTCTGGGCCACGAGCTTGTCGGCGAACTTGCCGGTTACTGCGAATTTTTCAGTAGCGTGAGCACCGAACGCGATGCGGGATGGGTCGGCACGATCGATGTGGGCCTCACATATCGGCTGACGAAAAATCTTCAACTGGACTGCGGTTGCAACATCGGTGTCACGCATGCGGCCGATGACATCAACGCCTTCAGTGGCATCAGCGTTCGTTTTTGATTATGAGCGAATCGTCCGGCCGAATTGATCCGATAGCACCCGCGGCCGACGCGACAAACAAATCGCCCTGGCGGCGCAAGGTCAGCGAGTATTCGCTCCCGGAAGTGCATCGCAGCATCGCGGTGCCAGCGAACGCTTCCTTCTGGCGGAAGCTGCTCGCCTTCTCCGGGCCCGGCTTTCTCGTCGCTGTTGGCTACATGGATCCGGGTAATTGGGCCACCGATCTGGCGGGCGGCGCGCAGTTTGGCTACACGCTGCTCTCCGTCGTCATGATCTCGAATCTCATGGCCATCCTTCTCCAGCATTTGTGCATCAAGCTCGGAGTCGGCACGGGCCGCGATCTGGCGCAGGCCTGCCGCGATCATTACTCCACCCCGACCGTTTGGTTCCTTTGGATTCTTTGCGAAATCGCCATCGCGGCCTGCGATCTGGCTGAGGTCGTTGGTTCCGCGATCGCCCTCCAACTTCTCTTTGGCATCCCGCTCGTCTGGGGCTGTGTCATCACCGCGTTCGATGTGCTGCTGGTTCTGTTTCTGCAAACCAAAGGCTTCCGTTACATCGAGGCCGTCGTGATCACCCTTATCGCCACCATCGGCGGCTGTTTTGCCGCCGAGCTTTTTTTCTCCAAGCCGAGCCTTGCCGGCGTTCTCCTCGGGTTCATTCCGAGCGCGCAGGTCGTCACCCATCCCGGGATGCTCTACGTTGCGATCGGTATCATCGGCGCGACCGTCATGCCGCATAATCTCTATCTGCATTCCTCCATTGTGCAGACGCGAAAATTCGAGCCGACCCCCGTGGGCAAACGTGAGGCGATCAAGTTCGCCACAATCGATTCCACCGTCGCGCTCATGCTCGCGCTCTTTATCAACGCCGCGATTTTGATCCTCGCCGCCGCCGTCTTTCATTGGTCGGGACACCAGGATGTGGCGGAAATTCAAGACGCTTACAAACTACTCAGTCCGATGCTCGGGGTCGGCGTCGCGAGCATTTTATTCGCAGTGGCGCTGCTCGCCTCGGGGCAAAACTCGACGCTTACCGGAACGCTCGCGGGGCAGATCGTGATGGAAGGTTTCATCAACATCCGCCTGCGGCCGTGGCTGCGCCGGCTCATTACCCGCGGCATCGCGATCGTGCCCGCGGTTGGCGTGATCGGACTCTTTGGCGAAGGAAAGACAACCGAGCTGCTCATCGCGAGCCAGGTCGTGCTCAGCATGCAGCTCGGCTTTGCCGTCTGGCCGCTCATGCGTTTCACCGACGAAAAGGCGAAGATGGGCGAGTTCGTCAATCCAGTCTGGATTAGAATTCTCGGCTGGACCACGGCCGTCATCATCATTGTGCTGAACGTGAAACTGCTCTTTGATACCTTCATGCCGGCCTCGATGTTGCGCGCATTTTATGGTTCACTCGGTCTCCCTGGTCCGGCTCAATAACAAAATGTATCGCCGCATTCTCGTTCCACTGGAAAACAGCGCCGCAGACGAAACCATTCTCGCGCACATCCGGCCGCTCGCGCGCCTAACGAATGCCGAGCTTCTGCTGGTGCATGTGGCCGATGGCTGGGTGGCGCGAAATTTCAATCAACTCAAGCTGGCGGAAAGCGACGAGATGAAACAGGACCGCGCCTATTTGGAACAGCGCCGGCAGCAATTGTGCGACGAAGGTTTTACCTGCGAAGCAGTGCTCGCGCTCGGAGAGCCTTCCGACGGAATCATCAAGCTTGCGCGTGAGAAAAGTGTCGATCTTATCGCGATGACGACGCACGGTCATCGTTTTATCAGCGATATTCTTTATGGCGCGACTGTCGACAAGGTGCGCCACGCGGTCGAGATCCCGGTGTTGTTGCTCAAAGTAAAAAATTGAAGCGCGCGGCGTTTTGGTTTGCGAACTCCATTGAAAGCGAGTCGCAGGCTTGCTCTACTCCTGCTGCGTGAAGGTCCTCTTTCTCACTAACGAATATCCGCCGAACGTCTATGGCGGTGCGGGTGTGCACGTCGATTATCTCTCGCGCGAGCTCGCGAAAGATATTGCTGTGGAAGTGCGCTGCTTCGGCGACCAGCAGTACAGCAAAGGCAATCTAAAAGTCACCGGTTTCGAATTGGACACGAACGGGTTCGCTTGCCCTAAAGCGTTGCAATCTGTTTTTGGCGCGATCCGTCGCTGCACCGATTTCAATACCGCAGGGGTCGATTCCGACATTGTTCATTGCCACACTTGGTACAGCCATTTCGGCGGAATCCTGGCGAAACTGAATTACGGACTTCCACTCGCTATTACCGTGCATTCGCTTGAACCGCTCCGGCCATGGAAGCGGGAGCAACTTGGCGGCGGCTACGATTTTACCGTGTGGCTCGAACGCACTGCGCTCGAAATGGCCGATGCCGTGATCGCCGTTTCCGGCGAAACGAAGAAGGACATTGAGGGGCTCTTTGAGATCAAGCCGGAGCGGCTTCACACTATTCACAACGGAATCGATCTAGACGAATATCATCGCGTCGAAACGACCGACACGCTCGTTCGCCATAAGATCGATCCCACTAAACCTTATCTGCTTTTTGTCGGGCGCATCACGCGCCAGAAAGGAATCGTTCATCTCGTCCGCGCGATCCAGTTCATGGATCCGGGTTTTCAAGTCGTCCTTTGCGCTGGCGCGCCCGATACACCGGAAATCGCCGAAGAAATGAAATCCGCCGTCGCAGCGGCGACGGCGAAACGGTCCGACGTGATCTGGATCGAAGAGATGGTGAACAAGCAAGCAGTCATAGAACTTTACTCGCAGGCCGCCGTTTTTTGTTGTCCGTCGATTTATGAACCGTTTGGCATCATTAATCTCGAGGCGATGGCGTGCGAGACGGCAGTGGTGGCGAGCGCGGTCGGCGGAATCAAAGAAGTCGTGGTTGACGGAGAAACTGGTTTTCTCGTTCCAGTCGAACAGATGAAGGAAAGCCCATTCGCGCCCTTACATCCGGAGAAGTTTTCACGCGATCTCGCCGCGCGCATCAATCAACTAATGGCCGATGCGCCATTGCGGGAAAGATTCGGCAAGGCCGGCCGCAAACGCGCCGAGGAAAAGTTTGGTTGGTCCGCCATCGCGAAAGAAACGATCGCACTTTATCGTTCATTGCTTACGCGTTGACATCGCTATTTTTTCCCGGCCTCACGAATTATTTCACGCTCATCCAAAATCAACGTCCTTCATTTAATCGTGAGATCCCTCGCTAACGCTCGGGATGACAGTGGAGGAGCGTGATGGCATTTTGGTTGCCGATTCACTGTCATCATCAATCATCATGTTTGTCGATCGAATAAAAATTGCAGCGCAGGCGGGCGATGGCGGGCGTGGCTGTGTGAGTTTTCGTCGCGAAAAATTTGTCCCGAAAGGTGGACCGGATGGTGGTGATGGTGGACGCGGTGGCGACGTCGTTCTTCGAGTCGATCCGCATACGGATAATCTCTCAACTCTTTTCTACGAGCCGCTCGCGAAAGCAAAAACTGGCGGACACGGCCAGGGGAAAAAAAAGCATGGTCGATCTGCGCCGCGAAAGATCGTGAAGGTTCCAGTCGGAACGGTTGTTTATCCGGCAGAGGATTCCGGCCAGAACGCATGCGATCCGATTGCGGATCTGATTCGGCCTAACGAGGAATATGTTTTATGTCGCGGTGGCGCGGGCGGCAAAGGCAACGTTCATTTCAAGAGCTCGCGCAATCGTGCGCCGCGCCAATACACCGAAGGCGGAGAAGGCGAGCACGGAAATTTTTTGCTCGAGCTACGCACAATGGCCGATGCCGGACTTGTCGGTTATCCCAACGCCGGCAAATCAACATTGCTGCGGAAAATTTCAGCGGCACGTCCGAAAGTGGCGCCGTATCCATTCACCACGCTGCACCCGGTCGTAGGCGTAGTGGAACTCGACGCTTATCGACGCGCGACCATCGCCGATATCCCGGGGTTAATTGAAGGCGCCCATCGCAACGTCGGTCTTGGTCATGATTTCTTGCGACACATCACGCGCTGCAAAATTTTACTCTTCGTCGTCGATGCCGCCGGCAGCGAAGGCCGGCACCCGATCGAGGATCTGCAAAACCTCCGGCGCGAAATTCATTTATTCGATTCACGCTTGTCGCAACGCCCATGGTACATTATCGGAAACAAGATGGATCTTCCCGGCGCTGCGCAGAATTTTGCCGAAATTCATGAGCGATTTGCGGAAATGGAAAGCGTTGCGGTCTCGGCGGAGACAGGCGAGGGGATCGATCGCCTGAAAGTTCGACTTGGCATTTGGCTTGATCGCGACGAATACGAAGAGACGGTCAGGGAAAACACGAATCCCGAATAATAATTGGACAACTGGTGCAACCTAACAAATAGTCGGGACTTCTCATGGGCAAACGAACCGTAGCAAGCTACTGCACGACATTTCTCAAGCCCGAGATGTGGCACATTTATCGTCAGGTGACAGCGCTGCGCGGTGTCGGCACGTTCGTCATGACGAAAAAACTCGAGGACCCGGCGCGATTTCCGTTCCCGGACGTCGAGTTGATTCCGCAGCCGCGCATGAATCTGCTGCGGCACGGGTGGCTAAAGTTCGTTAAACGCGAACCGCCCATTGTTTATCGGGGCGAATACCAAATGCTCGCGTCTTTGCTCGAGCGGCGTGGAGCCGATTTGATGCACATTTATTTTGGCCACACCGGCGTGCATCTTTTGCCTTTTATTCAACAGTGGAACAAGCCGTGTGTGGTTTCGTTTCACGGCGCCGATGTCGCGAGCAAACCCGCCATCGCCGATTATGATCGCAAGCTGCGACGACTTTTCGAAGCGGTCCCGTTGATTCTGGCACGCTCGCAATCGCTGGCCGATCGATTAGTGCAACTCGGTTGTCCGCCTGAGCGTTTGCGCCTTAACCGCACGGGTGTTCCGTTGAACGAGTTTCCGCTCGTGCAGCGCGATCCGCCTGTAAATGGACATTGGAGACTTCTCCAGGCCTGCCGGCTAATTCCGAAAAAGGGCGTGGCGACGTCCATCCGTGCCTTTGCGATTTTGCAGAGAGAATTTCCACACGCCGAACTTCTCATTGCCGGCAAAGGTCCGTTGCAGCCGCAGTTGGAAGGGTTGGCAGCGCAGCTCGGTATCTCGGACAAAGTGCACTTTTGCGGTTTCCTCGCGCAAAAGGAATTGCTGAAACTTTACGCGACGAGCCATCTCTTCCTGCATCCGAGCGAAACAGAACTCGATCAAAATCAGGAAGGAATTCCGAACTCCGTGCTCGAAGCGATGTCCACTGGTCTCGCCGTAGTCGCGACGCGGCATGGTGGAATTCCGGAAGCGGTGCAGCATGGACGAACCGGGCTGCTGGTGAAGGAAGGCGACTTTGTTTCACTGGCTGAATCGGTTGGCGCCATTATGCGGTCCACGCAAACGTTTCGTGAGATGGGCTGGCTCGCGAGCGAGTCGGTTGCCGTGAACTTCGAGCAATCCGAACAGATTCGGCAGCTTGAATCCTTCTACGATGAGGCGATCGCGATGACGCGCGTCGAAGAAGAGGTTCCAGTGCCTGCGAAAGTGCCGGTTTCTGCGACCTTTCCCGAACCGATTCGGGTGGAATTAAAGTCCTAAAACTGGGTCCTCGCCGGGCTCGGAAATTTTCGGAAAGTTACCTTGTCATCCGCGCAAAACCAGCTTTGGTATGCGCGACCCAAGCGGGCCTTGTGTCAAGTGCGATAGCCTCTGCGACTGTCCACCTACAAAATATCGGGACCGCTGCCGTTAACCAGAGAAACATGCCTAACCGTAGTTCATCGCTATTCCTCTTGATCGCCGCGTTGGTGGTGGCGTGTTTCCTTGCGCCGATCGCAGCGCACGCAGCCGAGGCTGCGCCGGCAGAACATGAAGCGCTGTCGCTGAAGGCCGCGGGACTTTATCACATCGGGAAATTTACCGTGACCAATTCCATGTTGGTGACATGGATCGTCGCTGCCGGGATTATCGTTTTTGCCCAAGCCGCCACGCGCAAGATCAAACGAATTCCCACGGGCGCGCAAAATTTTTTGGAATGGTTGGTCGAAGGTCTTTACAATTTTCTTGAAAGTGTGATCGGGCGACAATTGGTAAAAAAAACGTTCTGGTTTTTCGCCACCATATTCATCTTCATCTTGTTCTTGAATTGGTTTGGTCTCATTCCCGGCGTCGGCACAATTGGGTGGGGACATCACGATCCGGCGACAAATACTTTTCACGTCGACCGTCCGCTTCTGCGCGGGGCGAACGCGGATTTGAATCTCACTCTCGCGATGGCCTCGGTATTTTTCCTTCTCTGGCTGATCTGGGCGATCCAAGCCAACGGCGTCGGTGGATTCATCATGCACCTGTTCGGTCCGAAGGGCGAAACGTCCGGCATTTTGAAAGTGCTCATGATCGTCGTCTTTTTTCTCGTGGGCTGGCTTGAGGTTGTCTCGATTTTGTTCCGTCCCGTTTCGCTCAGCTTTCGTTTATACGGAAATATTTATGCTGGTGAGAACATGTTGGAGTCGATGGCCAATCTCGTGCCTTCGCTCTCGTGGCTGATTCCGATTCCGTTTTACTTCATGGAGTTGCTTGTCGGCATTGTGCAAGCCCTCGTCTTCATGTTATTGACGGCGGTTTTCACCCTCCTGATTGCGCAACACGAACCTGGACACGAAGCACACCACTAAGAATTTCGGCGAACAATTGCGGATGAATCGCGAGAGTTGCCGTAAACAACCAAAGAAAAAAATATGATACTACCACTACTGGCAGAGATAGGCGGAAACATACACGTCGGCCTTGCCGGTCTCGGCGCCGCGATCGGCGTCGGTTTGATCGGCATGGGCGCATCGTCGGCCGTCGGCCGCAATCCCGGCGCGGCTACTGCGATTCTAGTGCAGGCGATCCTCGCGATTGCTTTCGCCGAAGCGATCGTCTTCTACGCCATCTTTCTCGTTAAGTAATTTCGCCGCGAAAGCGCTGACCAACTCGACGCGCACGATTCTATGAGCATCTCTATTTTAGCCGCGAGCGGTGGCTTTGGTGACATGATCCGCGAAACGGGGGAGACCTTCGGATTCAATATCTGGCTCTTTCTCTCGCAGGTCATCAGCTTTGCCATTGTTGCATTGTTGTTGAGAGCCTTTGCCTACAAACCGATTTTGAAGGTGTTGGAGGAACGGCGACAAACGATCGAAGAGGGACAGCTCAACGCCGATAAAATTAAGCAGCAATTAGCGGAGGCCGAACAACGCCACGCCGAAATTCTGGCGAAGGCGAATGCGCAGGCGCAAAAGATGATCGATGAAGCGCGCGAAAGCGCGGGACATCTGAGCGAGCGCAAGCAGCAGGAAGCCATCGTAACCGCGGAACAAATTGTCGCGAAAGCGCGTGAAGCGACCGCGATCGAGCACGAACGCACGATGGCTGATCTGAAACGCGAACTCGGCCGGCTTGTCGTCGAAACGACGGCGAAAGTCACCGGCAAAGTTTTGACGACGGACGACCAGAAGCGTTTGCAGGAGGAAGCGAGTCGGCAGCTCGCTTCGTGATGCGATGAAGGTCCGCAAGGAAACACGACAACTCGCGCGCGCACTTTTGCGCGCCAGTTTTACCGACGGGCAGCTGGATAAGGGCCGTATCTCATCGGTCGTGCAATCGCTCATTAGCAAAAAGCCGCGAGATCACATAAAAGTGTTGGAGGATTACAAAAATTTACTCCGACTCGAGCTGGAAAAGCGACACGCCCGGATTGAGATCGCAAGCCCGCTCGATGACGGAACGCGTTCCAAAATTCTCGCGACCCTGAAAAAGAAATACGGCAACGACCTAACGACTGAATTCATAAACAACCCGGCGCTCTTGGGCGGAGTGCGGATTCGCGTAGGCAGCGATGTTTGGGACGGGAGCGTGCGCAATCGTTTGCAGCGCCTCGAACAGCAACTTTAACCAACCAAAAACATGAGCAGCATATTGGAAGAGATCGAAACAAAAATCGCCGGCCTTAAAACTTCGACGACAAAGAGCAACGTCGGTGTTGTGCGCGAAACCGGCGACGGCGTCGCGCGTGTCGAGGGCCTGAGCGATTGCATGCTCAACGAGATGATCGAATTTCCGAACGGCGTTTACGGTCTCGCCCTCAATCTCGAAGAGACCGAAGTCGGTTGCATTCTGCTCGGTGACAACACGCTGGTGATGGAGGGTGATGAAGTTAAGACCACCGGCAAACTGCTCCAGGTGCCGGTGGGCAAAGCGTTGCTCGGTCGCGTCGTCGACACGCTCGGTCAACCGCTCGATGGGAAGGGCCCGATCAAGACCGAAACATTTTACCCGGTAGAAAAAATCGCGCCCGGCATCATCAAACGCCGCAGCGTCAGTCAGCCCGTGCAAACCGGAATCATGGCCATCGATGCGATGATTCCGATCGGCCGTGGTCAGCGCGAATTGATCATTGGCGATCGTGCGACGGGAAAATCCACCATCGCGGTCGACACGATCATCAGCCAGGCGCGTCTCAACAAGGCCGGTGAAGAAGGCAAGATCAAAGATTTCCGGCCGCTCTACTGTATCTACGTCGGCATCGGTCAGAAAAATTCGAACATCGCACGAACGCTCGCCATTCTGGAAAGGGAAGGTGCGATGCCCTACACGACAATCATCTCCGCGCCCGCTTCCGACAGCGCGACTAACCAGTATCTCGCGCCGTTCGCCGGCGCGGCCATGAGCGAGTGGTTCATGGATAACGGCATGGACGCTCTTATTATATATGACGATTTGTCCAAGCACGCCGTCGCGTATCGTCAGGTGTCGCTCGTTTTGAAACGCCCTTCCGGCCGCGAGGCATATCCCGGCGACGTTTTTTATCTGCATTCGCGCTTGCTCGAACGGAGCGCGCGCGTGAACGAAGAATCTGGCGGCGGTTCCGTTACCGCTTTGCCGATTATCGAAACGCAAGCCGGCGACGTTTCCGCTTACATTCCGACCAACGTCATCTCGATCACCGACGGCCAGATTTATCTCGAGACCGATTTGTTTTATCAAGGTGTGCGTCCTGCGATTTCCGTTGGTCTCTCGGTAAGTCGTGTTGGTTCCGCTGCGCAGATCAAGGCGATCAAGCAAGTGGCCGGTAAGATCAAACTCGATCTGGCGCAATTCCGCGAACTCGCGGCCTTCGCGCAGTTCGGTTCCGATCTCGATGCGGCGACGAAAGCCCGCCTCGATCGTGGTCAACGCATCGTCGAGCTCTTCAAGCAAATTCAGTATCGGCCGATCCCGGTGGAACAGCAGGTTGCCGTTCTATGGGCGATGCAGAATGGATTTCTCGACCCGATTCCGGTCGAGCGCGTAAAGGAATTCCAACTCAAGCTTCAAGAATATCTTGATACGCGAAAGGAAAGCCTGCTGCGCTCAATTCGGGAGAAGAAGGAGATCGACAAAAATCTCGAAGGAGAATTGGCGGGCGCGCTCAACGATTTCAAAACGGCCTGGCAATGATTTCATTCGGATCGCCCATGACCAGGAAGCGTTCTCTACAAAAGGTCGAAGAGGGAATTCATTTGATTCGCGGCCAGCGCGTGATGCTCGATTCGGACCTGGCCGAGATTTATGGCGTCACGACCAAGCGGCTGAACGAGCAATTGAAACGAAACCGAAAGCGTTTCCCCAGGGATTTCGCGTTTCAACTGACCACGACCGAAGCCACAACTTTGAGGTCGCAAATTGCGACCTCAAGTTTGAGGTCACAGATTGCAACCTCAAACAAGCGCGGTGGTCGCCGATATCTGGCCTGGGTGTTCACAGAGCACGGAGCACTCATGCTCGCCAGCATTTTGAATAGTGAGGTTGCGATTGCGGCAAGCGTCCGCGTCGTGCGCGCGTTTGTTCGATTGCGTGAAATAATTTCGGCGAATGCCGAACTCGCGCGCAAATTTTCGGAATTGGAGAATCGCATGGATGGCCATGATCAAGCGATCGCGCAGCTCTTCGCCGCCATTCGCCAGCTACTTCAACCGCCAGTAAAGCCGAAACCCGAAATCGGTTTTCACGTGCGCGAACGTGCCGCGAATTATCGCGTGAAGAAAACGAAGCGAGTTTAGGACCAATGGCTAACACGCAAGACATTCGTCGCCGGATCAAATCGATCCGCAACACGGCGCAGATCACGAAGGCGATGCAGATGGTCGCCGCTTCGAAGATGCGCAAGGCGCAGCAGCATGCTCTGGCGGGTCGGCCGTACGCGTCGCTCATGAACAAGGTATTGGTTTCCTTGCAGGAACGCACCGATTCCAAATTGCATCCGCTTTTGCAGGTGCGGCCGGTGAAGAAGGAGCTCGTGCTCATCGTCAGCACTGACAAAGGTTTGGCCGGTGCGCTGAATACAAACTTGATGCGCGAAGCCGGACGCTTTGAAGCAGAAAAAACTGGCTACGTGGTGGCTGGGCGCAAGGCGCGCCAATTTCTATCACGCACGCGCCGCGAAATGCTGGCCGATTTCGAATTAAAAGATTCGCCGACTTTTCTCGAGACGAAGCCGGTTGCGAAATTTTGCGTCGAGAAATTTCTCAGCGGCGAAGTGGATAAAGTTTCCGCGCTCTACACCCATTTCATCAACACGATAAATCAGCGTCCAGTCGTGCAAACACTCTTGCCGATTAGCAGCTTCGATGCGGTCAAGACTGGGCAAGAAAAAGCTGCCGCAAAAGATCATCGCGATCCCATGAATGGGTACACCTTCGAGCCGGCGCCGGAGACCGTGCTCGATTTCATGTTGCCGTACTACATTCAGTACCAGGTTTTCCAGATGATCCTCGATGCCCGCGCTTCGGAGCACAGCGCGCGCATGGTCGCGATGAAGAACGCGACCGATAACGCGCAGCAGTTCATCAAGGATCTCACGCTCGAATACAACAAAATGCGCCAGGCCAGCATCACGACCGAGTTACTCGAAATCGCGACCGCGCAAATGGCGCTCAGTTCGTAATTAATTTCATGAATACAGGAAACATCGTTCAGGTCATCGGTCCCGTGGTGGACGTGGAGTTTGGCGGCCATAGCAAAGTGCCAAGAATTTATAACGCGCTCGAAATCGAGTACGAGGTAAACGGCAACCCGACCAAGCTGACTCTCGAAGTGCAACAACATCTGAGCGACGGCTGGGTGCGCACGATTGCCATGTCGTCGACCGAAGGATTGAAGCGCGGCATGCCGGTTACCGATACGGGCAGTCCGATTTCGGTCCCAGTGGGTGAGGGGACACTCGGCCGTGTGTTCAACGTCACAGGCGATCCGGTCGATAATCTCGGACCGGTGAAGTTCACGAAGCGTTATCCGATCCATCGCAAAGCGCCGGAGCTCACCGAACAGGATACGAGCGCTTCGATTCTCGAGACGGGCATCAAGGTCATTGATCTCGTTTGCCCGTTTACGAAAGGCGGAAAAGTCGGCGCGTTCGGTGGTGCAGGCGTCGGCAAGACCGTCATCATTCAGGAATTGATCAATAACGTCGCGATGAAACACGGCGGATTTTCCGTGTTCGCCGGTGTCGGTGAGCGCAGTCGCGAAGGCAACGATCTCTATCATGAGATGAGCGAAGCCGGCGTTATCGATTTGAAAGACATCAGCAAATCGAAAGTGGCGCTCGTTTACGGACAAATGAATGAGCCTCCCGGCGCGCGTTTGCGGGTGGCGCTTTCGGCGCTCGCCATGACGGAATATTTTCGCGACGAACGCAATCAGGACGTGCTGCTCTTTATCGACAACATCTTCCGTTTCTCACAAGCCGGCTCCGAGGTTTCGGCGTTGCTCGGTCGCACGCCTTCAGCCGTTGGTTATCAGCCGACACTCGCTGCCGAAATGGGCGATCTACAGGAACGAATCACTTCGACGAAGAAAGGATCGATCACTTCATTCCAGGCGGTTTACGTTCCAGCCGACGATCTGACTGACCCGGCGCCAGCAAACACGTTTGCGCATCTTGATTCAACTATCGTGCTTGAGCGCTCGATCGCGGAACTCGGAATTTATCCCGCCGTCGATCCACTCGCATCGACTTCGAAAGCGCTCGCGCCGGAAATCGTGGGCGAAGAGCATTACAACGTCGCACGCGGCGTGCAAAAAGTGCTGCAGCGTTACCGCGATCTTCAGGACATCATCGCGATTCTCGGAATGGACGAGTTGAGTCCGGAGGACAAACTATCTGTTTTACGCGCGCGCAAGATTCAGCGCTTCCTCAGTCAACCGTTTCACGTCGCGGAAGTTTTCACCGGCTCAAAGGGCCAGTACGTTTCGATCGCGGACACCGTGCGCGGATTCAAAGAAATTCTCGATGGTAAACATGACGACGTGCCGGAACAGAATTTCTACATGAAGGGCGCGATCGAAATGATTAAGGAAGGTTAAAAGCGTTAAAAAGGTTAGATTGTTAAAATGGCCGCGAACTTTCCAGTCTTCCGATTTAACGTCGTAACCCTTTTAACAATTTAACTTTGTCCCATGGCAACCCTGCGCTTGGAAATTGTTACACCGGAAGAGACGGCATATTCGGAAGATGTCGAGCGGGTAACTATTCCCGGATCGGAAGGTGAGCTTGGTGTTTATCCAAAACACGTTCCACTTTTGACGATGCTGAAGCCGGGCGAATTGCGCGTTCTGAAGAACGGTCGCGAAACGGCGCTCGCGGTCGGCGAAGGCTTTGTCGAAATTAAAGGCGACGCGGTCTCGGTCTTGACCGACATGGCGCTCGAATCGGAACGCATCGACGAAACCGCCGCGGAAAAAGCAGTGGAGCGCGCACAAGCCGCGATGAAGGAAGATCACACCGCCGAAGAAGTCGCGGCCATTCAGGCCTCGCTGCAAAAAGCGCTCGCGCAGTTGCACGTCAAACGGCGCCGGCATCATTAGCGACTCGTTAGGCCGATTGGCCTGTTAAATGCAAGCGCCAGATAAGCTCGGGATAATCGCGGGCAACGGCGTGTATCCTCTGTTACTCGCTGAGTCTGCACGCGCAGGTGGCGTCGGGAAAATTGCGGCCGCTGCGTTCACGAACGAAACCGACGCGAATCTGGCCGGGCTCGTTGATGAGATCGAATGGCTGCGGGTGGGCCAGCTCAGCCGCCTGCTTAACTTTTTTTGCGAACAGAAAATTCAGAAGGTGATGATGGCCGGACAGATCGCGCCGAAAAATCTATTCGACCTTCGCCCCGATTGGAAAGCGCTGTTGCTCTTGGCCCACCTGAAACGGCGCAATGCTGAATCCATTTTCGCGGCGATTGCAGACGAATTGAAGAAAATTGAAATTGAGATGTTACCGGCAACAACATTTCTCGAGAAGTTTCTTGCGACACCGGGCTTGATTGCAGGACCAAAATTATCCCGACGCGAAGAAGAGGACGTGGCTTTCGGATGGGCGATAGCGAAAGAGACCAGCCGCCTCGACATCGGGCAAACTGTTATCGTGAAAAATGGAACCGTTCTGGCGGTCGAAGCCTTCGAGGGAACAAACGAAACGCTGAAGCGTGGAGGAATGCTCGGACGCAAGAATGCCATCATGGTGAAAGTGGCAAAGCCGACGCAGGACATGCGCTTCGACGTTCCCGTCATCGGAGTTGAAACAGTGCGTATCGCTGTCGAGGCAGCGGTGCGCGCGATTGCGGTGGAAGCCGGCAAGACTTTGCTGCTCGAGCAAAATTCTCTTATCCAGCTTGCCGAGCGGTCGAACATCTCAATTGTCGGCCGATAGCACACCGTTGTAGCTGCCGCCGTCTCGGCGGCAGAACGCAACGTCAGTCAAAATCCCGCATGAAATCTACTTCGCCGGTTCGACCGGAAGGGCGTCCTTTTTCTTTGGAGCTTCCGCCTTTCACATCCTTCTTGGGCGGCAAATCGCGAACCTCTTGTTTCGATTCCTTTCCCTTTCCTTTTCGAGTTCGTGATCTTTTTCGTTTGTCATTGGTGATCCTCGTTTCAGCGAACCCGCGCCACCGTGGATCTGCTGCGCAGTACACTTGTGTTGTAGCAGATCAAATCGCGCGACAACATAATTTTTCCATCATTCTTTACCGCACTGATTTTGCAGTTTCCATATTCTCCCCGAATCGCTGGAATCGGGCGCCCAAAAATTTCCATCGTGGCCCGCTAATCGCTACTTCCACCGGTGCTGATGGAAAGCACGGTGGAAGTGATTATCCGGGAGCCTCCAAGCAGGCTGATTGTGCCTCGACGCCGCTCGCAACGGCAGACGTCGCCGTCTCAGGGAATTGTTGCGCTTTTTCTTTTTGGCTCCGGCTTTTGCGCGCTCATCTATCAGACGACATGGTTACGCGAATTTCGTCTCATCTTCGGCGGTTCCACCGCCGCTTCCGCCGCCGTGCTCGGAGTTTTCATGGCTGGTCTCGGTTTTGGCGGAATCATTCTTGGTCGGCGATCGGAAACGAAAGAGCGCCCACTGGCGTTCTATGCGCGACTGGAATTTTTCATCGCTCTTAGCGCTGCGCTCTCGCCGCTGCTCATCACCGCCGCGCGTCATCTTTATATCGCACTCGGCGGAACTGCGGCGATGGGCATGGGTTTGGGAACGATCGTTCGGCTCCTTCTCGCGGCCGTGATTCTTGGAGTTCCAACATTCCTCATGGGCGGAACGCTGCCGGCTGCCGCTCGCGCAGTCGTTAGGCCAGATGATATCTCGCGACGATCCCTTGGCGTTTTGTACGGCATGAACACGATCGGAGCCGTTACCGGCGCACTCGTCGGCACATTTTATTTGTTCGAGAATTTTGGGAATCGTTTCACGATTTGGTGGGCGGCGTTGTTGAATGTGATAATTGCGTTGATCGCATTGCGTTACTCCGCGAGCGCGAGAAAGCCGGAGGAGATTGAAGAGGAAGCGGAAAAGGAAGAGGAAAAGTCTCTTGCTCCAACGAATCCCACGTTTGTCTTCATCGCTGCCGCCCTGGTCGGCTTTGCTTTCTTCCTCATGGAAATTGTTTGGTACCGCATGCTCGCACCGTTGCTCGGTGGTTCGACGTTTTCCTTCGGACTTATCCTCGCGAGCGCGCTGCTCGGAATCGGACTGGGCGGAATTGCTTATTCGCTTTTCGATTTGAAACGCGCGGCCTCGCTTCGATTTTTTGCTCTTACCTGCGCGGCCGAAGCGTTGTTCATCGCGCTTCCCTATGCCCTTGGCGATAGGATCGCCATGTCCGCGATGCTACTGCGTCCATTGGGCACGCTTGGATTTTATGGACACGTCATCGCGTGGTCGGCCATTTGTCTGCTTCTTATTTTCCCCGCAGCATTTATCTCGGGTCTGCAATTTCCACTTCTGATTGCGCTGCTCGGAAAGGGCCGCACTCGCGTCGGTTCTCAAACAGGAGCGGCCTACGCCTGGAATACGGTCGGCGCCCTTGCCGGTTCGTTAGCGGGCGGGTTCGGTTTTCTACCGATGTTTTCAGCGCCGGGAGTTTGGAAAATCGTCGTTGTATTGCTTTCGGCGCTCGCGGTGGTAGCCGCATGTTTTGAATTGAGGCATCAACGGCGTTGGCTGCGAATCATGCCGCCGGTCGCGACGGCGGCAGGCGCTTTGGCAATGTTGATGGCCACTGGGCCCACCGCATTTTGGCGTCACAGCCAAATCGGAGTTGGCCGCCTGCAGCAATATCAAGGTTCGCCTAACGAGATGCGCGATCTCGTTCACAAGATGCGCCGCCAAATAATGTGGGAGGCTGATGGGATTGAAAGCAGCGTCGCGTTTGCAAATCCCGACGGCGCTGCATTTCTCGTTAACGGCAAATCGGATGGCAACGCCAAGATCGACGCCGGAACTCAAATCATGTGCGGACTCATCGGCGCCGCACTGCATCCGAATCCGGAAAAGGCGATGGTCGTCGGATTGGGAACCGGCAGCACCGCCGGTTGGCTCGCGGCAGTGCCGAGCATCCGGCGCGTCGATGTCGCGGAACTGGAACGCTCCATTTTGAGAGTCGCACAGGAATGCGCGGCGGTGAATCACAACGCGCTCGCCAATCCGAAACTACATGTCACTGTCGGTGACGGACGCGAATTTCTCCTAACGAGTCGCGAAAAGTACGATCTCATCGCTTCCGAACCATCCAATCCATATCGCGCCGGCGTCGCCAATCTCTTCACGCGTGATTTTTATCGTTCAGTTCAAGACCGGCTCGAGCCCGGCGGAATTTTTCTGCAATGGATACAAACCTACGACATCGACGATCGGACGATCGAGATTTTGTATCAGACGCTCGGTTCCGTTTTCCCGAAAATCGATACCTGGCAAACGCAGGAAGGCGACTTGTTACTGGTCGCATCGCAACATCCAATTCCCTTCGATGTCGATGCCTTGCGTCAGCGTCTCGCACAGGAGCCGTTCAAGACTGCTCTTCGCGTTGCGTGGTCCGCCACCGGCGTGGAGGATTTCCTCGCGCACCATATTGCCAACACCGATGTCGCCACGACGCTGCAACACATCGAATCATGGCCGCTGAACACGGACGATCGCACCGTCATCGAATTTGCCGTCGCACGCAGTCTTAGTGCCGCGGATGGATTTAGAATCGGAAACCTTCGTGCAAGCGCGCACGCGACCCATCGCGATCGTCCCGATATTTTACGAGGAGAACTCGACTGGTCCCGGGTGGAGGAGGGGAGGATTTCTGCCGCTGCGTCGCTGAATCCCGCGGAGGGAACAGAATTGTTGACGAAGGATCAGCGCGCGCGGGCCACAGCGTTAGTCGCTTACACGAGAGGTGATTTGCCGGGAGCATTTCGATTCTGGCGTTCGCAACCGGACGATCCAAGAACTCTGCCGGAGTTGCGATTGGTAGCCGAATGCCTCGCGAGCGAAGGCAGTCCTGTCGCCGTAGATTATATCGATCAGTTAGCGGCCATCGCGCCAGCGGAGGCTGACGCGATTCGGTCCGAACTTTACTGGAAGCAGAGGAGAGTCGCGGATGCGACACAAAGTCTGGATAAATTTCTGCGCGCCGCGCACGAAGATCCGTGGGCCAATCAGGACATAATCAGGCGCTCTTTGTGGCGCGCAGAAATGATCGCACAAGCCGATGAATCGAAAGAAACGGCTCGCCGATTTTACAATCTCTTGCGCACCCCTCTCTCCATCTGGAATTGCGAATCGGATCGCCGGTTGAGATTGCTTGCACTCGCCGTCGAGCTGGACGGATCAGGTTTCGGTTCCCACACCGTTCCCGCGCTGGAATTATTCGAGCCTTATGTGAAATGGGATCTTCGATTTCTCGAGCTGCGACAAGCCTATTATCGAGCCGCGCACGATCCGCGTTTGAAACAAGCCACTCGTGATCTCGATGACTTCTTGAATAATCAGGCGCTCACCGCGGATGCGGCGGCCATGACGAAACTACTCGAGCATTCTGCAAACCTGCTGCCGACGACCGATTCTCCCCATCTGTCTTCGCGCTAGTTGCAGGCGTTCTGCCTCTGCGATTTTTTTTGCAAATCGCAAGTTGACCGTCGAAAATCGGTATTCGCACGGGGTCTTAGCTCAGTTGGTAGAGCGCCTCAATGGCATTGAGGAGGTCAGGGGTTCGAATCCCCTAGGCTCCAGTCTACACTCGCAGCGTGAGCAAAGCGCGTAGACTGTCGCGCCGAAACTTCAGTGAGGGCGGGAAATCTGCGGCCGCTGCCTTGGGGACGGCGTTTCGCACAGCGAAGCAGCTACAATGCGTGCGGAGATGATGCCGGCTCACCTTGTTTCGATTTTGCCGGCACTTCGGCTGGGGCGACGTCGTATTCCGGTTTCGCCATTCCCATGAGCCAGCGATCGAACCACCCGACAATGTGTTGCAAGCGTTCCACCCGGTGCCACGGCTGACCGGAGCGCGACAATTCGTGCGTTTCATTGGGGAAGCTCACCATCACCGTGGGAATCTTGCGGAACTTCAGCGCGCGAAACATTTGCTCGCCGCCGGCATCGGGCGGAGTGCGATAATCTTTCTCGCCCAGAATAAACATCATCGGCGTCTGCACATTCTTAATATATGTGATCGGTGAACGCGCTCGGAAATCTGGTTCGTCGCGAAACGGCGGCGCCTTGAACCAGTTCGGTTGGAAAAGGGTGAAGTCGGCCGTGTACCACCAATCCGCCCAGTTCGCGATATCGCGCTGCGCCACCGCCGCAGCGAAGCGCGTAGTTTGCCCGACGATCCAGTCTGTCAGCAAACCGCCACCGCTGCCGCCGGTCACGCCTAGTTTCTTGTCGTCGATGTAACCACGCCTAACGAGTTCATCCACACCGAGCATGAGGTCTTTGTAATCGTCGCCCGGATAATGGTACTGAATGATGTTTCCAAACTCCTGCCCGTAGGTCGTGCTGCCGCGCGGATTCGGATAAAGCACGACGTAACCCCTGGCCGCCATCCATTGGAACTCATGTTCGAAAATGTAGCCGTAGGCTGCGTGCGGCCCGCCGTGAATATCGAGAATGAGCGGATACTTTTTTCCTTCATCAAAATCTGGCGGCTTTTGCACCCACGCCTGGATTTTTTTGCCGTCAAAACTTTGATACGAAATCTCTTCAGGTTCGGTCAGGTTCAGTTGGGAGAAAAGTTTATCGTTAAGGCGAGTTAACTGACGCAGCTCGTGACCGGCGCTGTTGATGGAATAGATTTCATTCAAGAGGGTCGCGGTGGAGAGCGTGTAAATGATCCTTGCTCCGTCACGCGACATGCGAAAGCGCTCGACCGCTTGATTGCCACTCGTTAGGTCGGTCGGCACGCCGGTGGCCGCATCAAAGCGGGCAAGGGTCGTGCGCCCTTCTTTTCCGTAAACTTCGATCAGGCTTTTCCCATCCGGAGCCCATACCGGAACATTACCGCCACCGGCACGCGGCGGCGCATTATCGCCGAAAACACCGCTGCCCAAATCGTAGTCAAACGTCGCGGTGAGATTCCGTGGCTTTGCTCCCGAGGCGAGATCGCAAATCCAAAGATCGGACTGCGTGTAGGAGTTAACCGGCTGCACCGTCGAGGCAACGAATGCAACCTGTCTGCCATCCGGTTTGAGCGAAAGCCGGCTGACACCCATATCAAAGGTGGTGACTCGCTTCGCTTCGCCGCCGCTTCCCGGAATAGAATAGAGTTCTGTCCTGGGCAGTTCGTAGTACGGCTCGTCGACGCGTAACGAGGTGAAATAAATCTTCGAGCCATCCCTGGACCAGAATGGATTGCGCTCCTCGAACCGGCCGGATGTAATTTGCTTCGGCTGCACTTTCTCTTCGGCGCTCTGCGGCGCCGCCACGATCCAAAGATGTTCGGGATGTTTCGGGTCAAGATACCCATCGTCATCCGACCGATAAACGGCACGCGTAATGACGTGGATGTCGCTCTCATGACCTGAATCGCTTTCCGATTTGGCCGGCGACGGTGTGGGCTGCTCTTCCGCTCTTCTTCGATCAGGCGGCGTTGGAGTATCAGATGACGCGGCGGCAGCAGCTTTCTTTTCCTCTTCTTCCTTGCGTTTTTTCTTTTCTTGTTTGCTTAGATCATCAGCGTTCGTGGTGCTGGTAAACGCGATCGTCTTGCCGTCGGGCGACCATTCCGGGCCGCTCGCGCCTTTCGGCAGGTCTGTAAATGCGAAAGAATCGCCGCCCGCCAGAGGAAGCATGCAGAGCTGCGCCGGCTCAGGTTTCTTGTCTTTTTCTGTCGCGCGAACGAAGACAAGAAATTTCCCATCGGGCGACCACCGTGGCGTGCTGTCGTGTTTCCCATTGGTGAACTGGTGCGGTTGCTCTTCGCCCGCGGTGGGAATCGTCCAGATTGAAGTATCGTAACCTTCTTTCTTGTCATTTACCGTCACGCGCACGAATGCCACCCGCGTGCCATCCGGCGAGACTTGCGGATCACCGATCCAGACAAAATCGAAAAGATCTTTCTCGGTGATGTTGCGCTTCTGTGCGAAGACGCCACCGAGCGTCGCCAAGAAAAACGCGACGAATATTAACGCGCGCATGATTTACATGTGCGCGATCACGTTGTCGCCGAATTCCGAGCACTTGATTTCGGTTGCGCCTTCCATAAGCCGCGCAAAATCGTAGGTCACGTTCTTGCTCGCGATCGCGCCGTTTAATCCTTTCAGGATCAGATCGGCTGCTTCGTTCCAACCCATGTAACGGAACATCATTTCCCCGGAAAGAATAACGGAGCCGGGATTCACCTTGTCCAGATTCGCGTATTTCGGAGCGGTGCCGTGCGTTGCCTCGAAAACGGCATGGCCGGTGATGTAGTTAATGTTTCCGCCCGGCGCAATGCCGATGCCGCCCACTTGCGCCGCGAGCGCGTCGCTCAGGTAATCGCCATTCAGATTTAGCGTCGCGATGACGTCGAAATCTTCCGGACGCGTCAACACTTGTTGCAGCGTGATGTCGGCGATGGCGTCTTTGATGACGATGCCGGCGCCCGGTTTTCCCATCGGAATTTTGCACCAGGGTCCGCCATCGATTTCCTCGGCGCCAAAATATTGTTTCGCAATCTCGTAACCCCAATCGCGAAAAGCGCCTTCGGTAAACTTCATGATGTTACCCTTGTGCACGAGCGTTACACTTTTGCGCTGATTCTGGATGGCATAAGAGATCGCGCTGTGAATCAAACGAACGCTGCCCGCGCGACTGACCGGTTTGATACCGATACCGACCATAACGTCGGCTTTTTCAGGCGCGCCAACTTTCTCCCAAAACTCCTTCGCTTTCTCTTTGGTTCCAAAACGGATTTTGTTGAAGTCTTTCGGGAATTCCTTGGCGATAAAATCGAGAATCTTTTGCGACTCGGGCGTGCCGGCCGCCCACTCGATGCCGGCATAAATGTCTTCGGTATTTTCGCGAAAGATCACCACGTTAACTTTTTCCGGGTGCTTCACGGGCGAGGGGACACCCTTGAAGTACTGCACCGGCCGCAAACAAACGAAGAGATCGAGCAACTGACGCAGCGCGACGTTGAGCGAACGAATGCCGCCGCCCACGGGAGTCGTTAGGGGACCTTTGATCCCGACCAGATATTCGCGGAACGCTTCGACCGTGTCGTCGGGCAGCCAGCTATCGAATTTGTCCTTTGCCGTCTGACCGGCAAAGACTTCGAACCACGAGATCTTTTTCTTGCCGCCATATGCTTTTTCGACGGCGGCATCCATGACGCGCACGCTCGCGGCCCAGATATCGGGGCCGGTGCCGTCGCCGCGAATGAATGGAATGATCGGATGATCCGGGACAATTAATTTGTCGGTTCTCGAAATTTTCTCGCCGGCTGGCGGCTTGATGTCTTTGTAAGGCATAAGCGCTCAATGTAGTTAGGGCCGTCGCAGCAGCAAGAAATCTCCTCTTCTGTAGCGGCGGTCTATGACCGTCGCACTCTTCCGCTGCCGCGACGCGGCTTGAGAATAAGTGCGACGGTCATAGACCGCCGCTACAGAAGAAGCTCGCGACGTCTGCGCCCGGCAAGTTTACGAATGCTCTTCCGCTTCGATGCGGGGTGGCGGTCCAGTGCGAAATTCGCGATGGCGGATTTTGCCTCCGGCGTAAGCGATGTATCCGCCCGCGCCTAACGAGACGAGCGCAATAATAAGTGTTGCGACGGCAAGCGGCATCGCCGCCGCCGGCCATTTTTTTGGAAGAATGATCGCTGCGAGCGCGATGAGAGCGAGCGCGTAAAAAAGATATTCCAACTTCTCTGCCCGGTGCTCGTGCGCTTTGAGCCAGGCCTCACCATCGCTATCGGCCATGGAAAGCACGCGATCGTACGCTTCTTCGCCGTAATGCACGACCGGCCACACCGAAGCCGGCTGCGATAAAAATCAGCAACAGCGATGTTATCTGTGCGCGGCGGCTGCGCAGACACAGCGCCACGATCAATCCGATCAGTCCGATCGCGAGTCCGTAAACCGGCAAAGGATTAAGCAGCACATGAACATATTCGGGCTGTTGCAAATCCCGAAGAAAAGTCTGCAGCATGTTCGGTTACCGCGAGGAAAATTTCGTTTCGTGCACCGGTCCGAATTTTTTCCAGTTGTAAGCGATGAAATGCCACCATTCGGTGCGCAAACCGTAAAACCCGCCGCGCTTCATCGCTGCCTGCAGGATTCTCAGGTGCAACGCCGCTTCCGGCGTGTTGCCTCTGGTAATGAATGCCCGCGGCTGGCGTGAAGACGTCGAAATCGGTCGGCATGGCCAATTCATTTCCTTTGTCGTCAACAAGCGTCGCATCGACCGCAACGCCCCAGGTGTGCAACGATCCGCGGCCATCGGCTGGATTCGCGACAAATGAGGCATTGTGAAGAAGCTGCCACAATTGGGCTTGCGCCGCCGGGGGCCGATAAGCGTCCCAAATCTTCAGTCCGTAATGACTTTGCTGGAGATAAGCCTGCGCTTTGACCAAACGCTGCGCCACACTTGCCCTAACGAGTGCCGGCATGTCTGGCGGATAAAGCGCCCGGCCCGCGATGTTGTTCGAGCCGGCATAGCGCAATTCCACCAGAATCGTCGGGTCAACCGCCTTGATGTCGACCAATTCTTCCTCGACTGATCGGAAGCGGGGTCGGAACCGGGTCGGTTTGCGCCGAGACGAGGGAAAAAGTCACGTTAAGAAGGGCCAAAACGGAAGTGCATCGGGTGAGCGCAGATTTCAAGGCGAGGTAAGAAAAGCAGATCGCGTGAAAGGGACAGCCAAAAAATCTCAACGCGAGGCCGTGACGGCAGCAGTGTCCGTTTTTCCCAATCGCTCCAGAAGCAGAAGCGCGCTGTCTTTCGGCACGGTAAAACGCAATTCGAGGTCTTCGTTCTGCCGATTGATCTCGGGCGGCTGTTCGTACAAAAGCAAATCGGAATCCTGAAGATGCAGCCAGCGCTGAGGCTCATCATGTAGCCGTTGCGCGAGCTCCGAGGCCTGCGCCGACGTGCCTGTATGGACGAGGAGGCGGGCTTTGGCCGGCTCTTTGAGCGTAAGCGAGAGCCCGAGCAACTGCGATGCATCGAGAAGTTCGCGGGCGAAGATCGGGTGAAAAATGCGAGCGAGGTTGGGAGGATCGCGTGAAATCAAGCGCAGCGCGCTTTCCTCATCCAAAGCCTGGAAACGATCGAAAAGTTGTCCGGTGATTTTCAAATCCTGTTTCAAGCCAAGCCGCACCTGCACAAGTTCATCCACTTCTTCGGGCGCGCCGACTGCGATGGTTCGTGGTCCGACACGCGCCACCGCCAGGCCGTCCTTTTGCCAAAAGGGCAGACCGCTGATGGTGCGCTTGGTAAATCCTTGATCGCGCTCGAGGGTGCGAACCGTGCGCGAAAGATCGTTGCGCGCTTCCACGAGCACGAACTCCTCGATCGCGCTTTCGCTTGTCGGCGCCACGGCGCGCGTAACGCGCAAAACATCATTCGATAGATTGAGCACTGGAGTTCTGGCCGCGTGACCGAGGAGCGAGGACCAGAGATTAGGCCAGGTCGTGGCTCGTTCCTTTCGCCAGCGCTTTGGCAGTTCGCCGCGCTCGAACTGCTCAATGTTGAGAGAAAGGATCGCTTCCGTCTCTCGCGGCAACCATTCCCGCCGCGGCGGCGTTTGAAACACGAGCGGCAAGATAATCGCAAGCAAAACCAGAACAGACATGATCGAGAAATAAAATTTCCGCAGCTCCTGCTTGTCGATCTGACTGGAAAGCGACGCCAACTCGGAAGTGTGCGCGAGATGGCGCTCGACTCCGTCGCGGTGACGATGCACATCTTTCAGTAAATGCGGAGCGCTCGGTGGCGCGATTCCCTGCGAAGCGAGGTGGCGTCCGATGTTCAGGTAGGCTGGGTTCTTGCGTTCCTCCACCGTCTGATGATGCGCGCGCGCTTCGCGAATCGCCTCCTGCTGCGCGCGGCTGTTTTCGTTCAGCGCGCGATCGCGTGTTTCAAACTCGCCACGAACACGAGCGATATTTTTGTCTGCGGCATCGAGTTCGGTTTGTGCAGCGCCGAGTGTTTCCTTCGCGTTGCGGCACGCCTCCGCGCTACCCTGGCGTGCGCGCGAAAGCTCTTCCCTTTCCGTTGGCAGACGGGCGCGGCGCGCATTGAGAGTGGCGGTCTGGCTTTCAAGATCGGCAGGTGGGGGCGTTTGCGCCTGCAACTCCGCCAGCTTTTTTGCGAGTTCGCGATCGGCGGCGTCATTTTCCTGCAAGCGTTTGTCCACTCCGGCCAGCTCGCGATCACAAACGTCAGCCGCTGCCTTCGCCTCGTTTCGTCGTTCCAGGATCGGTTTCTTTTCCTCTTCGAGTTTCGCGATGGCTGCGTTTTGTTCCTTCGCATTTTCCTGACGCTGGGTTTCGATTTGTTTGATTCCTTCTTCCAGTTGCGCGATGCGCGACGTGACTTCCTTTTGTTCCTGCTCAAGTTTTTTCAGCGCGACAATTTCATTGCGCACTTCCGGAAAATTCACCGCCTGCGAACAGCCTTCACGGCCGAGAGCGATCTCGCTTTTCTGCAAATGCCGCTTCTCATGGCGTAACGCCATGCGCGTTTTCTGGCGGCGGATCTTGAGGCCAATTTCGCGCAGGCCGGTGCGAATGAAATTCACGGAATAAGGTTATCTGTTTTGTAGCGGCGGTCTATGACCGTGGCACTTTTGTCTCGAAGCATGTCGCTTTCAGTTAAGAAGTGCGACGGTCATAGAGCGCCGCTACAGAAAATCATTCTTCCGGTTCGCTTAATTTCGCGAGGACGCTGAAATCTTCGAGAGTGGTCGTATCGCCGGTAACGGCATTTCCACCGGCGATTTCCTTAAGCAGGCGCCGCATGATTTTTCCGCTGCGCGTCTTGGGCAACGCTTCGGCAAAGCGCACTTCGTCCGGCTTGGCGATGGCGCCGATGTGCACTCCGACATGATTGCGCAAATCGGTCTTCAACGAAGGATTCGGTTCCACTCCGGTTTTCAACGTCACGAATGCGACGACCGCTTGTCCCTTGATGTCATCTGGCCGGCCGACAACGGCCGCTTCGGCAACTTGCGCGTGGCTAACGAGTGCACTTTCGATTTCCGAAGTCCCCAGGCGATGGCCCGCGACGTTAAGCACGTCATCGATCCGTCCCACAATCCAGAAATATCCGTCCTCATCGCGGCGCGCACCGTCACCCGTAAAGTATTTTCCCTTAAACTGACTCCAATACTGTTGCTGATAACGTTCCTTATCGCCGTAAATCGTTCGCAACATCGACGGCCACGGGCGGCGAATGATTAACTTCCCGCCGACGTTTGGTCCGACTTCTTTACCGTTATCATCCACCACCGCGGCATCCACACCGAAGAATGGAAGCGTCGCACTTCCCGGTTTTGTCGGCGTTGCACCCGGCAACGGCGTGATCATGATTGCGCCCGTCTCGGTTTGCCACCACGTATCGACAATCGGGCAGCGGCCGCCGCCAATTTTTTCGTGATACCACATCCACGCTTCCGGATTGATCGGCTCGCCCACGGTGCCGAGTAAACGCAGCGATGAAAGGTCGTGCTTCTTCACCCATTCGTCGCCCCAACGAATGAACGCGCGAATCGCCGTCGGCGCGGTGTAGAGAATGTTGACGCCATGTTCCTCGATGATGCGCCAGAAGCGATCCGGCTCCGGCCAGTTCGGTGCGCCTTCATACATCAACGTCGTCGCACCATTCGCGAGTGGACCGTAAACGACGTAACTGTGTCCGGTCACCCAACCGACATCCGCCGTGCACCAGTAGATGTCGCGCTCGCGAAGATCGAAGACGTATTTCGTCGTCACATAAATCCCGACCAAATAACCACCGGTCGTGTGCAAAATTCCTTTCGGTTTCCCGGTCGACCCGCTGGTGTAGAGAATGTAAAGAGGATGTTCGCTATCGACTGGCGTGGGTGGACAATTCGCATCGACGTATTCCAGCTCGCGATGCCACCAGACGTCGCGACCTTCTTCGATGTGGATCTCATTTCCAGCGCGCCGGAAAACGATAACCCTTCTGACCGTCGTCTCGCCATGAAGGGCGTCATCGACATTTTTCTTTAGCGGAACAATCGCGCCGCGGCGAAAGCCGCCATCTGCCGTGATGACAGCAACGGCCCCGCAATCGGCGATACGATCACGAATGCTATCTGCGCTGAAACCACCGAAAACAACCGAGTGTACTGCGCCGATGCGTGCACACGCGAGCATCGCGATGGCTGTTTCCGGAATTGCCGGCATGTAAATAATAACGCGGTCACCTTTGTTCACGTGATTTCGTTTCAGCACATTCGCGAAACGGCAAACATCGCGATGCAGTTGTTGATACGTGATCGTGCGTTTGTCGCCCGGTTCGCCTTCCCAAATGATTGCCGCCTTGTTTCGGTTGCGACCTTTCAAATGTCGATCTAGACAATTTTCAGAAACGTTGAGCTTGCCGCCGACAAACCACTTGGCGAACGGTGCGCGCCACGTAAAAACTTTCGTCCATCGCTCCTGCCATTCCAGCTCGCCCGCCTCCTTCGCCCAAAACTTGTCCGGGTTCTCGATCGATTTGCGATACATCTTTCGATATTTCGCCATGCTTTTTATCTCCGCCTTTTTGGCAAAAGATTTGTCCGGCTCGAAGACGCGCGTCTCGACTAGATGCGACTCGATGTTTGGGTCCATGAGATCTGTCACGCTAGCCATCCCGTGACAAATGCTCAATCGAAACTTGCCGCTACGCCTGATGTGTAGCTACCAAGGAGCGGCGCTTTCTAAAGCGCCGACTTATTGTCTCGGCGGTTGAAAACCGCCGCTCCTTGATTGCTTCTCGACATTGAAAACTTTGCATTTGTCCGAGCCCCGGCTTGGCGTCACGCTTCTCCCATGAGTGATCACGTTTACAAAAAAATTGAGTTGGTCGGTTCCTCACCGAAGGGCTTTGAGGACGCGGTGACAAACGCTCTCGCGCGTGCGCAAAAGACGATACGCAATATGCGCTGGTTTGAAGTGACCGAAACGCGTGGCTACATCGACAATGGCAAAGTGGACCATTGGCAGGTCACGCTAAACATCGGCTTCACGCTCGACGGGTAGGGGCGGTTCACCGAACCGCCCGGGCGATTGAAGTCAATCGCCCCTACCTATTCCTCGCGTTGCGATGCCTGATAGAGCTTGGTCGCGCCGTAAATCAAGATCGCGGGTTTGAACGCGATCAAAAACAACCGCACGGCGCCGCCAAGAATCCTCCCGATCGGCAATCGATTCAGAATAAATCCAGCCAGCAGCGCATAGAGTATCGACTGCGCTGGTTTTTCCCGCACGTAATCTTCGGTCTGTTGAAGCACGCGCTCGAATTCGCCTTTTGTGTAACGGAGCGTGCGCTCCGCCAGATCGTCTGAAATCGCTGCAAACTCTTTGTCCATGTTACTTAACCTTCGCATTATAACCACATCTTGCGCGTGTTGTAATTGCCGCCTTGTAGGTGCCGCCGTCACCGGCGGCAGACATTCACTCGCAAAAACTTCAGCGCAAATTCAACCATACAGTAGTCGCTCCCGTTCCTGGTGGAAAGTCCGGCAAAGGCGGCTCACGATGAAAGCTTGCCCCGCGACGCGAACTCTTGAGACAAAAACGCGCCATCACCTTCGAGGGCGCGTTCATTCAGGCTCGCGCAATTGGTCGAAAGCAGAATTCGACTTTCCCGTTCCGCGAGTTCCAAAGCCATCATTAACACCGCTTCGAAATCGCGCTCCACCTGAAACGCTTTCCCCCGCCACGAGCGCGAGAAGGTTGGGGGATCGAGAATGATCACATCGAATTTCTCGCCGCGTCGCGCTAATCGCGGCAAAACTTCAAAAACATCATCAGCCAAGAAACGATGATCGTTTGTCGGCAAACTGTTCAGAGCGAAATTTTCCCGCCCGCGCGCGAGCGATTTTTTCGAGAGATCGATATTGAGCGTCATTGCGCCCGCGTGTGCCGCCGCCACGGCAAACGAACAGGTGTAAGCAAAACAATTAAGTAGCTTTTTTGGTGCGCACCGCCGCAGAAACTGGCGATTTGCGCGTTGATCGATAAAAAGACCGACGGAGTAACCAGCCGAGAAATCTATACCGTAGCGGAGCAAACATTCGGTCGCCACGCTTTGCAGGTTCGTGTTCGAGTCGCCCGCCATGAGGACAGGCGGATCGCGTTCCGCATTTCGTTTCGGAAGAAAACGTCCGAAAATCCGATCAAGTTTAAAATCGGAATCGAGCGCCCAAAGGCGAAGCTCGTTCGTTAGGCGTTCCCTCGCCGCTTCGTTCTTATAGGAAACAAGAACATCGCCTGCATAACGCTCCACCCACCCATCGCCGCAGGTGCAGAGCCGATGCGCATCTGTTCCTTCATCGGCAAATGTCCGCAGTTCATCGCGGTCGATCCAAATGGATGTCTTCACGCAGTCGAACAAGTTACGTAAAGTCTCAGAAAGGGCGATTTCCAAATGGTCCCACGGATTCAAGATCGCCATTTTATTTCATCACTGTGGTCCCGATTCGTTAGGCAATATTTTACGCCACCAAGGAGCGGCGCTTTCCAAAGCGCCGAACTCTTGCTCCGCTTGTTGCGGCGGCTAGGAAACCGCCGCTCCTTGTTGCTGAACGCGCGCGCGCTAGAATGGCTGCCTATCTGCAGTGCCTAATGATTATGCGAGAAGTCACCTTTCGTGTTCCGGCCAGCACATCAAATCTCGGACCCGGTTTCGATTGTCTGGGTGTCGCGCTTCGCATTTACAATTTTGTCACCGTGATGCGAAACGAAAGAACGTCCCGCGACCCTTTTGTCCGTGAAGCGGCGCAATTATTCTTTCGCCGCGCACGATCCAGGGCTTTTTCCTTCTCCTGCTCGATTACTGGCGACATCCCAAAATGCCGCGGGCTCGGCGGCAGCGCTTCGGTGCGGTTGGGAATTTTGCATGGCCTCAATCAGCTTGGTGGCGATCCGCTCCATCGAGAACAGATTTTTCAACTGGCGGCTGAATTGGAGGGGCATCCGGATAATGCCGCTCCCGCGGAATTCGGCGGCTTTACCGTCGGCACGTCTGCATCGGGATTGCAACGCTTTGCTGTGTCTCCGCGACTGAAATTTGTTCTGCTTATTCCCGATTTGGAAATCTCGACTCGGGCCGCGCGACGCCTTCTCCCAAGGCGAATCGCGCACTCCGATGCCGTAAAATCATGCGCCGCTGCCTGTGCCATCACCGCCGCGATGACATCTCGCAGCTTACGACGAACTGCAGGGAGCGTTCGTTGATTACATGCACCAGCCGTATCGGAAAAAACTCATGCCGTTTTTCGACGATGTTCTCGGGGCCGGCGAAAAAGCGGGCGCGCTCGGTGGATTTCTGAGTGGTTCCGGTTCCACAATCATCTGCGTGACACTGCGTGCTCCCGAAAAAGTCGCCGCCGCGATGTTGCGCGCTTCCCGCCTAACGAATGCTCGCACGATAATTACCGCGGCCGATAATCGCGGTGCGCGCGTCGCGCCATTCCGCAATTGAAATGGCCCGTTCGCTTGAAAATCTCGAGCAGTTCGCCATCGACGTAATCCTTGAACGTCGCCACGGCGTCCGCGCTACGCTTCTGCGCGGTCTGCTTTACGCGCTTTCGTTTATCTACGAGCGCATCGTTCAGTTGCGTCTCTTGCTTTATCGAAAGCGAATTTTTCGAGAACGCACGCTGGGCTGTCTCGTCATTAGCATTGGCAATTTAACCGTTGGCGGAACAGGCAAAACGCCGATCGTGGAAAAAATTGCGCGCGCTTTACAAAGTGGCGGCCGGCGCGTTGCCATCCTCAGTCGCGGCTATAAGAGTGTGCCGCGACCGCGAAAAAGGAGTTTGCTCGATCGGCTGCTTCGAAAAGATTCCGGGCCGCCGCGCATCGTTTCCGATGGCAAAGCGCTCTTGCTCGATTCGCTCACGGCCGGCGACGAGCCTTACATGCTCGCGCACAATCTGAAGGATGTAATTGTTCTCGTAGACAAGGACCGCGTGAAGAGTGGGCTCCATGCCATCGGCGAAATGAAAGCCGACACGCTTCTGCTCGACGACGGATTGCAATATCTTCATCTTAAACATCGCCTCGATATCGTTCTGATCGACCGGCAGGCGCCGTTCGGAAACGAATTCCTGCTTCCGCGCGGAACGTTGCGCGAGCCTCCGCGCAATTTGCGGCGGGCCAGTTATGTCTTCATCACCAAGAGCACTGGGGAGCCTAACGACGAATTATTCAAGCGTATCCGTCGTTACAATCGCACGGCCGAGATTATCGAATGCGCGCATCGCCCGCTCCATCTGCAAAATGTAGTCACGGGCGAGCGCGTGCCGCTGGAGCGTCTGCGCGACACATACATCGGATCGCTTTGCGGAATCGCCGCGCCCGACAGTTTTGAGGAGGGCTTGCGCAAACTCGGCGCGCGCATCGAGCTGGCCAAGCGTTATCTCGATCATCACCGCTATAACGAGGCCGAACTGCAAAGTTTCATCAGCCGATGCATTCGGCGCGACCTCGAGATGATTGTCACGACGGAGAAAGATGCCGTGCGTTTCCCGCGCCTAACGAATGTGGAAGTGCCGATTTATTTTCTGCGCGTGGAGATTGAGATTCTTAGCGGTCACGAAAGCTGGGACCATTTCGTGGCGCGCATTTGCAAACCGCAGCCCATGCTCACGCCCGAAAGATTTTTCTCGTGACGCGTCCCACCTTGTTCTTCTTCTGTAGCGGCGGTCTATGACCGTCGCACTAATTGGTGTTGCGCGTAGATATGCCTGAGCGCCTCCGAAGACTGGAATACGCTTTTCAACGGCTTCCAATTTATTTCGTGACAATGTCCACGCAGACACGCACACCGATTTTGAACAACACCGTTATCCACAAATCGTTTGTCGAATTCGGAAAGAAAGGCGGTGACCGCGGTGCATGGCTCGGCGCATACGTTCTGATGCCGGATCATATTCATCTGTTCGTGGTAATCGATGATCAGCGACTTTCTCTTTCAGATTGGGGCAAATCCCTAAAGAATGCGCTTTCAAAAACCTTGCGGATACAGGGAGTTCCTTCACCGCATTGGCAGAAGGGATTCTTTGATCATGTTTTGCGAAATGACGAATCTTATGCGGCGAAATGGGAATATGCCTGCAATAATCCGGTTCGAGCCGGATTAGTGAAGCGTTGGGAAGATTGGCAGTTCCAGGGTGAAATCTTTGATCTCGAATACAGGGATGATCCCGCCTGAAATAATGCGACGGTCATAGACCGCCGCTACAGAAGAAGGAAACGATAGATAACGAATGAGTCGAAAAGCCGAACTAATCGTTGAAGGGAAAAAGCTCGCGGTCTCCAACCTGGACAAGGTTCTCTACCCCAAGACGGGCTTCACCAAAGGGCAGGTGATCGATTATTTCATCCGCATCGCACCTGTGCTGTTGCCGCATTTGAAAGATCGCCCGCTCACGATGAAGCGCTACCCGAATGGAGTGGAAGGCGAATTTTTCTACGAGAAGAACTGTCCGGTTCACCGCCCGAAATGGGTCAAGACCGCGAAAGTGTGGAGCGAAGGCAACAATCGCAACATGGACTACTGCCTCGCCAACGATCTGCCCACACTTGTTTGGGCGGCGAACCTCGCCGATCTCGAATTGCATACCTCGCTCGCGCGCAAGAGCAATATTACGCGCCCGACCATGATGGTTTTCGATCTCGATCCCGGTGCGCCGGCGGACATCGTGCAGTGTTGTCAGGTCGGAATCTGGTTACGCGACCTGCTGGGCAACATGAAACTGAAATCGTTCGCGAAAACGAGCGGTTCCAAAGGCCTGCAAATCTATTGCCCGCTCAATACGCCTGTCACCTTTGATCAAACCAAGGATCTGTCGCGCGCGTTGGCTGAGCATTTGGAGCGCGAACATCCGGATCTCGTCGTTTCGAAAATGGCGAAGGCGTTGCGCAAAGGGAAAGTGTTCGTCGATTGGAGCCAGAACGACGAACATAAGACGACGATCTGCGTCTATTCGCTGAGAGCGAGGGAACGGCCAACCGTTTCCACACCGGTGACGTGGAAAGAGGTAGAAATCGCTCTGAAAAAGAAGGATGCGAAGCTTCTTACGTTTACATCTGATCAAGTTCTCGCCCGGGTAGAGAAGCAGGATGACCTCTTCGCGCCGGTCGAGACGCTCAAACAAAAGCTGCCCAAAAAGTGGGCATTCTGATTCGCTAATCCAGCTGCGATGAAGAACGACAAGCCAAACGGCAAACGCCTTGATCCGGCGCCGGACTATTTCGAAAAAGAAACAACGACCGATCTCGACGATAAAACGGCCGACAAGCCAAGAGGCCTGCCGCTTCACACGCGGATTTTGATCGGTCTCGGCACTGGCATTGGCGCCGGTTTGCTGGCCAACACACTGCTCGGCGGTGATGATGCGCGCGTGCGCTGGGTGATTGCGAATATCACCGAACCCATCGGCCAACTCTTCCTTCGCTCCCTGCTCATGATCGTTGTGCCTCTCATCCTTTCGTCGCTCGTCGTTGGTATTGCAGGGGTAGGCGACCTTCGCAAGATCGGGCGTATAGGTCTGCGTTCGCTTCTTTATTGCCTCGTCATTTCCGCCATCTCCGTTGTCATTGGAGTGACTCTGGCGAATGTCATTCGCCCGGGCGAACGCGTCGATGCCGCGAGCCGCAGCCGCATCGAGCAACGCTACGCTCTCGATGCGACCCGACAGGTCCAGGAAGCGGGAAAAGCCGCCGCCGCAAACAAAGAGTCTCCGCTGCTACAGGTCGTGAAATCGCTCGTGCCGTCGAATCCCATTGCTTCCATCGCCAGCGATCCGCCGAACATTCTGCACCTGATGTTCTTCGCGCTCGTTCTCGGCATTGCTACGGCCCTTGTCCCGAACTCCGTCTCCGCGCCGTTTGTCCGCGGATTGCAGGCGCTCTACGAGATCACGGCCAAGATCATTGACATGGTCATGAGATTCGCGCCATACGCAGTGGCCTGTCTGCTCTTTAATAATACCGCGGATTTCGGCCTCGATCTGCTGAGAGCGCTCGCCTGGTTCGTCGCCACGGTCTTGATAGGCCTGAGTCTGCACATGTTTGGCGTCTACTCGTTATCTGTCTATCTGCTCTCGCGCCTGTCGCCACTCGATTTTTTCCGTCGGATCAAAACGATCATACTCACCGCGTTCTCGACTTCTTCTTCAAGCGCGACGTTGCCGACCGCCTTGCGCGTTACCGAAGAGAATCTCGGTGTGCCGCGCGAGATAAACAGTTTCGTTCTCACGATCGGCGCGACCGCAAATCAAAACGGCTCGGCGCTGTACGAAGGCGTTACTGTTCTCTTTCTCGCGCAATTGGCCGGCGTCCATTTGTCGTTAGGCCAACAGCTGGGCGTCGTTTATCTCGCCATCCTTGGCAGTATCGGCACGGCGGGCGTTCCCTCCGGTTCCATCCCTTTCATCATTGCGGTACTCGCCACCGTGAATGTAAATCCGGCGTTGATCGCAATCGTTCTCGGCGTCGATCGCATTCTCGACATGTGCCGGACAACTGTGAACGTCGCGGGCGATGTCACTGCCGCGACTTATGTCGCGCGGGCGGAAGGTTATTCGTTGCTTGAATCTCGGCGCATGAGAGAGAAACGAGCTGGCTGAGTAATGCGAAATCTTTTGAAATCTTGTCGTTAGGGAGATTTCTTGTTCGCGCGACGAGGCCGCTGCTTCGCCGAAATGGACTTGATCACGGCGTCCTTTGTGGACAATGCCGACACGCCTGTAAGGAGATTTGTTTGCTATTCGGACCCGAAAAGACAATCCGGCCTTTCGGGCCAATAAACGGCCCGGCGGCGATGAGTAATAGCGAGCCAGCTAAGGTGAAGAGAGTGCGAGCAACAGGCGATTGAGTTTTTCCATGACGAAATCATTTCTGCTTTCGGGTCTATGATGAAGTGGCGGAGACGCGTGGCAAAGGCCTTCTGCTCCAAAAAGTAACCGTATGAATGCGACCTAACGGCTTTGTAACCGCCGGCAGATCTTTCGAGGTGCAGCGCCTCATCATGCATAGCTAATCACGGTTCTTCGCAATTCGGAGGCGTACCAGTTTCCGGACAAGAGTGTTTGACAGGGGCTTGTCCGGCTGGAAGCGAATCGTGCCCTTACTCGTATCGTAGCTCTTTAGTTCGTTCTTGAGTGCCTCCACGACGGAACCGGGATAGAAGGCGCAGTGATTCGCGGCGGCGCCGTAGGCCACGAGAAACTTTCCCTGCAAACGAAACGCTGGGAGTCCGTAACTAATGCACTCTTCAGCTGCCGGCGCCGCTGCTTTAATGCTCTTTCGCAGCGTTTCGAGCGCGGCTCGCTTATCAGCGCTTACAGTTGCGAGGTATGCGGCGGGAGACTTGGGATTGCCTCTCTTGGTTACTTTCACGGTGTATGGACTACTGACCTTTCTTGATTTCATCTTATTGCACCTAGTTTAGAAGGTCAGTCGTGCAAGGGGTAGCCAAAAGCGCGCATATGTAAGGGCGCATATCGCAAATGCCCGACTAATCAGCCGCTCTTCCAGTACGCCAGGGAAGTGCCGGCAATCCGTCGGATATCTCGACCCCGGCGCCTCCACTCTGAGACAAATTTGATCACGCCAGGATGCGTTTCGTCGCAATCATGCCAGAGAAAGACTCCGCGTCCGTCACATAGCTCCAGACATTTCTCAGAATCGTTCTTGCAGTATTCATACGTGTGCGAGCCGTCGATAAAGAAAAATGTGGAATTTCCTGCCTGGCGAAAATCCCAGGTCGCCGTATCCGCAAAGTGCTGCTTGATTCGGCTCGCACACGGCCGCCCCGCGAACTCTCGACCGACGACGCGACGCGCGATTAGATGAAAGTCGTCCTTGAGAATATCCTTCGCGGGATCGGATTCGGCAGAAAACTCCTGCGGCAAATCCACCGTATGAATGATCGCAGTCGGGAGGTTCTCTGCCATTTTTCGGGCGCTGTGTCCCATAAATGTCCCGATCTCCAAGACTTCAGCCGGAGCCTCCGCAATTAGAATAGCGAGTAGCGCCATCGCTTGTTCGCTTGGCAACATACCGTCCTCATATCTCATCACGGACAATCGAACCTCGGCTTGGCGTTCGCCGAGAATTTCATCCAGGCTGATCGTGGGAATGCGATGAAATACATATAAGGCACCTTTGGAAGCAGCAAATGCCGCACTGCAGGCATATAGGAATTGTTTGGGATTCAGGCGAATCAAATGCACTAGCGATATGGCATTAAATCCCAGGATTACTCTAAGGAGCCGTTTCATAGGTGTTTGAGCAGCCCGGCGAGAACACGATCAGTCAACGCGCGATGAAAAACGGCGCGCAGAAGACGACAAAAGCACGAATGCCGGCGGCCGTCGGTTGGTTGCAATTGTCCTGTTAGGATATTTGGATTCATCGTGCGCGGCCGTAGTAATGAGCACTATTGAGCGCTGACTGATCCCAGTTTTCAAAATAATTGAGTATTAAGCAAGGAGTTTGCGTAACAACCGGCGCGAATTTCAGGCAATTCGATAAATGCGACCCCAGTTTTGAGATATATTGACCAAAAATTTTGCCGGACGGATGGGTAATGTCAGACCCGCGGCCGGGCAGACTTGACCTGGTTCTGAGCCGCGGAGCAGCCACAGGCGGCGGCGAATGCTTTAAACAGAAAAAACGTTGCCGATAAGAAAATAGTGATCTCTACCTACGTGCCAAGTGACAAGGACTCTGTAGTCGCTTCACTGCGCGAAGCGCAAGCTATAAAGTTGGGATCAACTCCTTCGCGGCTCTTCGTTCACCTCGTCCTATAGTTCTTCTTGGTAAGAAATGGATTGTGAGCTACAACGACATACGAATTTGTGGTCGCGAAGGCGAAGAAATTGCCATCAGGGAATATACAAGGCTGGATACGTAGGACGAGTAAGGGTCGCCATCGCCGACATGGTATGATTGAAGCAATGCACCAGTTGAGGATTCCCAGAATCTTATCAGGCCATCAGCCTGATATCGGTCTTCCGATCTACCGGCGATGACTTGCCCGTTAGGCGAGAAGGCGATGGATACCGCGCTGTTATTTTCACCATCGATGACTTGGATGAGGGCGCCATCGGCAATGCGCCAGGTCTTGACCGCGCAATCTGTGCATTGTCCCTGCTGATCGATCTCGTCCGTCGCGTTGGAGATGAACTGATTGTCCGGTGAAATAGCCAGCGCACTAGTCGATGCGGCGCCGGTCAGTTCCTGAATCAGTTCTCCATCCGCGACACGGTAGAACACGACTCCTCCCTGTCCGCCGATCGCGAGCATTTCGCCATCCCGCGTGAAGACGACCGCAAAGACGCGCGGGCGATATCCCGCTCCGCCATTCAAAGTGCGAAGCAAAGTCATGTCCGGCACATGCCAGAGTTTGGCAGTGCCGTCCCGACCACCTGTGGCGAGGAGTTGCCCATCAGGTGAAAACGCAACCGACGTTGTGCCGTTACTGTGAGCCGTTATCCGTCCCATTATTAGCGAAGCATCCGCCACTCGAAACAAATCGAGGTTCTGATTGTAGGACTGGATACCAATGGCTGCGTATTGCCCATCGGGGGACAAGGCGACTGAATTAATTCCGCCTCCATTATATGGAAGCACGAAGTTATGGAGCAGCGTGCCATTAGCCGCGACAAACAAACGAGTGCCTGCGAGGAGCAGCCGTCCGTCATCCGAGTAAGCGAGGACGCCGCCTCCGCCGTTGGTTTGCCAGACAATGTCCGGTCCGGTTTGGGCCCGCGCAGTTTGGACGAAAGCCAAACAGAGCAGAGCGAGAACGAAGTGGAATGGCGAGAACCGATCTTTATTTTCAAAACATAAGGAACGAAACATAATTTTGCCTCCTGTTAGGTAAGTGTGATGTATCACTCCTTAAGAATCGGCTTTTTTTGCCCGTTTGGCGGGCATCGAACGGTAACGCGGCTGTTACTTCTGCGGCTCAAGTGAAAACCAGGCCGGAGTTCTAAAAAAATCTGAATCTAACATGGCTTGGGCCGGCATCTGATTGGTGATGCTTCGACGATCGAACCAGACAACGCTGAGCGTTCGCCTCTTTCCTATCATCGCATTGATGGCGTCCCGAATTGCTCTGGCACAGCCAGAAGCTTCGTCCCCGTTCACGACCGAAGATCATCAAATTCAATCGGGCGATGTGCGACTTTCGGCGCGTCTTTACATGCCGGCGGATTCCCGGGAGTTTCCGATTGTTGCGCTGGTGGCCGGTTCGGGAAACGAATCGGTTATTGGAGACGTTTATACGCAGGTGGTGGCAAGGTCCTTTGCCAAAGTAGGCATTGGCACTCTGGCCTACGACAAGCGCGGCACAGGGAAATCTGCCGGCAAAGCCACGGGCTCGGACTTCAAGGCGCTGGGAACCGACGCCGCTTCGGTTATCCGTTACGCGCGCCACTTACATAACGCCAAAGGTGTCGGTGTTTGGGGCATCAGTCAGGCAGGTTGGGTGATTCCTTATGCGCTTCGCGAAAAATCCGGAGCCGACTTTGCGATACTTGTTAGTCCAGCCGGCGTCAATCCTCACGAACAAGTCGCATTCTTCCTGCATAACCAAGTGAGGAGCTGGGGCCTTTCCGATGCCGATGTGGCCAAGACCGATGCAATGCATCAGGCAACGGCGCTTTACTACGCTGGACGCCTCGACCATTCCAAAGCACAAGCAGAAGTCGACAGTCACAAGACGGAACCGTGGTTTAAGAAAGTAGTCACGCATCCCTTTTGGGATGAGATGACGCCAGAGGGCCGCCTCCTCAACCCGGGCGAGCTAGCGGACGCAGTGGCGAAACGCCCGGGCGCTTTCGAGATTTATCGCTCTGCATCTTCCTTTGAAGAATACGCTCCAGTGTATGAGGCATTGACGGTGCCAACGCTGATCATCTACGGATCCGCCGACGACCTCGTGCCGATCAAACGATCACGCGAGGTCATCGAACCGGTTTTGCAGAAGTTAGGGACCGCTTACGAGATCAAAGTCTTTGATGGCGCTTCGCATGATATTCAAACGCCGGATGGCCATGTCCGCCAGGATTACCTGGACTTCATGGTAGACTGGGCCAGAGCACAGTTCGACGCGAAGAAGAAAACTAAATCGTAGATGTTTCCGGAATTAGCTATCCCTGCTCTCCCTTAGAAATGCCAGGTAACCTTTCCGTAAACACTGCGCTCGATTTCCTCGCGCGGATTGGGACTTGAAATGACGTACTCGAGATGATGATCGTGCAGGAGATTTTGTCCGACGAGAGAAAGCTCCAGATTCTTCGTGGGATGCCAGCTCAAGCGGGCATTCAGTTCATAGTAAGACGGGACGGTGGCGGGCTTGCCACTGTTATTGAACTCAAATGAATCCACCCAGCGCAATGCGGCATCGAATTGGATATTCTGCGGCAAATCCATGGAGGAGCGTATGGAAAATTTGTGTTGAGGATCGGCCGTCTCGTTGAGTGCGTTGTTGAAATCAGTTCGGCCCGATTTCACTCGAATATCCTCTTTGAGCAAATCATAGCCGCCGTGTAGCCGCCACCAATCGCACACGCGGTAGCTGGCGCTTAACTCAACTCCATAACTTTCTCCTTCGAGATTGTTGTCGTAAACAAGAGGAAGACCCAGGAATGCGGGAGGGGGACTGGTGCTCGTGCTGCGCACATCGTCGTAATCGTTATAGAAACCCGAGATGGAGCCGGAGAGTTTTGATCCGAGTTGGGCGCGGTAACCTAGTTCGTAGGCGATTACGGTTTCCGAATCGAAGTCAGGTCCGCCAATTAGGAGGTTATCGACCAGCGGAGATACAGCCGGGGTAGGCAGCCGAATATCGCGGTCAACGCGTGACGGCGCGCGCACCGCGCGAGAAACCGCCGCCCAGATGGTTTGCTGATCGGTCGGCGTCCAGGTAAGTCTCGCACTCGGCTCAAATTCAAAGTCGGTATAGTCGTTATGCTCGATCTTCGTCCCCAGAGTGAACGATAATGTTTTCAGGATCGTGATCTCGTCCTGCGCAAATCCACTGAAGAGATTATGATCCAAAACCCTCGGGAGGAAGACCAGGGCCGGAGCATTCTCCACCACGTCGTGCGTGAAACGGTAACCTAATCCCCAGACAAAATGATTACGTTCACACAAAAGGAAGCGATGCTGGAAATCCAAATCGAAAGTGTGGAGGTCATCGACCAGAGTGCCGGCGGGCGCAAAGTCATTCGCGGGAATGGGATCGTTTAGATGGGTGCGATCGTAATACACCTGGAGGCTCATGTCGGAGTCGTCCGAGAAGGTGTGCGACCAGCGTCCGAGCACATTGTTGCCGTTTACCTTTGCTCTACGTCCCGTAGCCAGATTTTCGTCACCAAAATAAAAGTCGCCCTGCAAAGTTAGGTTATTCTCCGGACAAGGCTCGGCATCCATTCGGAATCCGCCTTGTCCCATGCGCCAGGAATCCGAAGCGTCATTTCCATTAGGGAACACCTCGCTGTCCCGATCGAAATATTTGCCGTAAACTCGATAGTAAACATTCGGCGCCAGCGTGCCGCCGTAACGCATGCCGCCGAAATCCTGCAATTCCGAGCCGCCGCCGCCTTCCACGTAAAATCCCTGCGTGTCTTTGGCGCTCTTGCTGATGATGTTGATGACGCCGTTGACCGCATTCGCGCCCCAGAGCGTGCCGCCCGGTCCGCTGATCACTTCAATGCGATCGATATCCTCCAGCAAGTAATCCTGCACATCCCAAAAGACGCCGGAGAAAAGCGGCGTATAAACGCTTCGCCCATCCATCAAGACCAGAAGCTTGTTGGCCGAATCGGTATTGAACCCGCGTGCGCTGATGGCCCAGGCATGAGAGCCTTTCTGCGCGACATCCAAATTATCCGCCAATCTTAATGCTTCGGGAATGCTCGACGCACCCGAACGAAGAATGTCATCGTTTGTTATCACTTGGATGGCCGCGGCCGCCTCCAATAATTTTTCCGGGGTTTTGGAAACCGAAGTGATCTCCACATTTATCAACTCTTGCAGGCTCATTTGTTTGAGCCGGCCGGGAGATAATTCGCTCTCGTCCGTCTGCGCAAAGCAATGGCCGCTCAAAACGATGAAAACAATCACTCCGCCGACCCGCCAACCAGCGGGCATAACGAAAGGATTGCGTCGGGCTCGCTCAGGAAGGTCTATCGGGAATTTCATGTAAACCTGGCTGCAACAATTCCGCCGCTCTCCCAACTCACGAGAAATCGAAAGATGCGAGCGCCTCGAAAGAGCAGCCTCCGCGCCACGTAGTGCTGTATATTGCACCTGCCGTTACATTTATGGCATTTCCGCGGTCCCTGTGGTGCCGTGACAGCTTTGCCAGGAAAGAAAACCTATTAGGGCGTGTGCACCAGAGGCCTAACGAATGGATTCGATGTTTGCCGTAAACTATTCCCAAACGAGCAGGCTGCGCGACACAGGCAAGTGATGGTGGATCGACGCTCTGCGGGCGATGCGAATATTGCGCGGCCGCGCCGAGACTAAATTAACATCGAGCAAGAGACTGCTCGATCCACCTTACGCGGAGGCGAGCGGCGATTCGGCCGGGCCGGAAAGCACTTTGCCTTTGGCGGCGAAACGCGAGCCGTGGCACGGACAATCCCATGTGCCTTCGGCCTGATTCCAACGCACAAAACAACCCATGTGCGTGCAAACAGCCGACATCTTTTTCACGCGGCCATTCTCATCGCGATAAACCGCGAACTTCTTGCGGCCAAGTTTCAGAATCTTTCCTTCGCCCCGCTTTACCGCCCGCAATGATTTTCCTTCCGGAGCGCGAAATCGATCCTGGATCAGGTAATAGGGATAATCCTTGTTCTCGCGGATGTAATCCCACGTGCCGCCGCGCAATTTCTTGCGCGTTGGGCTAAACAAATCGCGCCACGGATTTTTCACGCCGGTAATCCAATCGCGCGCCATTGCGGCTGCAATCACGCCAAAGGTAAAACCATTGCCGTTATATCCCGTGGCGATAAATTGTTCCGACTCGTTAGGCCCGATAAACGGCAGACAATCGTTTGTCACGATGACCTGACCGGACCAGCGATGATCGATTTTCGCCTGCGGCATCATCTTAAGAAAAGCTTTCTCGACTTTCCGAAAACAGGTCTCGGTGTTGCGTACCTGACCGGTTTTGTGATCCTCGCCGCCAAAGATCGCGTAATCGTATTCGCCGTGGCGATCGACGCGAAGATATTGATAGGGATCATTCGTATCCCAAAACGAAGCGATGGGGATCGAGCCGCGCGGAATTTTCGCGCCGATGACGTAGGAGGAATAAAGCATGAGCTTCATCTGAAAAATCATTCCTTTGATCAGGCTCGATTCCCCGAGCAATGGATTGTTCGTGGCGAGAACTACGCGCTCATAATTGATCCAATGTCCGTTTGCTTTGGCGCGGTTCTTCTCCGCATCGAATTGCTTTACTTCGGAATTTTCGAAAACGTGAGAGCCGCCGCCGTGTATTTTTTTCGCCAACAGCAAAAGAAACTTGAGCGGATGAAACTTGGCCTGATCGGCGAAGCGCACACCGGGCCGGTCCATGAACGGAACGTGATCAAGATAAGCGGCGTTAAACCCGAAATCGTTCGCGAGCTTCGCGTCCTTTTTTAAGCTCGCGCGTTCATCCGATTGTCCGCCCGCAACCGGCGCATGCAGGTAACCGGGAATGCGCGAAAATTCGCAGTCGATCTTTTCCTTTCGTGCGATGCGTTCCATTTCGTCGATCGCGAAGTTTCCCGCGTCCCACGTAGCCTTGGCCTGTTGCCGGCCATAAAGCTTTACTAATTCATGCAAACGTATGTCGGTGACATAAGTGAGATGCGCGGTCGTGTGACCGGTGTCGCGCGCGGCGAGGCGGCCGCGCTCGAGTAGCGCCACCGAGACGCCTGCCTTCTTGAGAAGATAAGCCGTAACAATTCCCGTCACGCCCGCGCCGACCACGAGAGCGTCTACCGTCAGGTCGCGGTTGATCGGTCGAAAGTCGGGGCGCTTGAGCGAGGCGAACCAGTACGGTTTGGTGTTCATGCCAGTGCGATGACGCGAAAACTACGTCTCCGAATCAGTATCCGGATGCCTGTCCGTCTTTGCGGGATTCGCTCGCGCCAACGTAAACGCGCTGGCCATTGTGCATTTCGACTTTGATTGCCTGATATCCGCCGTAGCCGCCGACATCGAAACGCATGTCATGCCCTTTCTTGCGCAACTCGCGCACGGTTTCGTACGGCATGCCGCTTTCGACTTCGACGTAGCCGCCGCTCTCGGTCATTTTTTCGCCGGTCGGTTCGTTGTCGCCTTCGTGTTGCCAGCGCGAAGCGTCGCCGGCTTCCTGCACGTTTAATCCGAAATCGATCTGGTTGGTGAGCACTTGCACATGACCTTGCGGTTGCATACCGCCGCCCATGACGCCGAACGCTTCCCACGGTTTGCCATCCTTCATGACGAAACCGGGAATGATGGTGTGAAATGGACGCTTGCCCGGCGCATAAACGTTCGCATGCCCCGGTTCCATCGAAAAAAGCTCACCGCGATCTTGAAACATGAAGCCAAGGCCCGGCACGACGATGCCGCTGCCCATTCCGCGATAATTGCTTTGGATGAGCGAGACCATATTTCCTTCATCGTCGGCCGTGCACATGTAGATCGTGTCGCCTTGATCTAGCGCGGGATTCCCCGCCTCGACTTTTTTCGCAGCGTGATTTGGATCGATGAGTTTGCGTCGTTCCGCGGCGTAGCTTTTCGACAGCAAACCTTTGAGCGGAATTTTTGCGAACGCTGGATCGGCATAAAATTTCGCGCGATCGGCCCACGTGATCTTCTTCGCCTCGATCATGGCATGAAGTGCTTCGGGCGAATTGCGTCCCATCGCCTTCAGATCGAAACCTTCAAGGATGTTTAGGATCTGAAGCGTTGCGATGCCTTGCCCATTCGGTGGCAACTCGAAAACATCGTAGCCGCGATAATTAGTCGAGACCGGATCGACCCAGGTGCTGGTGTGTTTTTCAAAATCGATTTTGCGCAAGTAGCCGCCATTCGCTTTCATGAATGCGTCGATCTTGTCCGCGATCTCGCCTTTGTAGAAAACATCGCGCCCTTTCTCGCCGATCAAGCGCAGCGTGTTTGCGAGCGCAGGATTTTTGAAGATATCGCCTTTTGCCGGTGTGCGGCCTTTTCCATCGAGCGTGTAGGTTTCCAGAAACGCGCCCGGCAAACCCTTGTAAATGCGCGGGCCGAAAGACCAGTAATACGAAATCAATTCGGTGACGGGAAAACCTTCCTCGGCATAATGAATCGCCGGCGCGAGGTCATCGCTCAGTTTGAGTTTGCCGAATTTCTTGTGCAACTCAGCCCAGGCATCCACGCAACCAGGCACACTGATCGGCAACATTCCGGTGGGCGGAATCGTTTCACGTTTCAGTTTCGCGAGCTCGGTTTTCATCTGTTCGTAGCTCAATCCAAGCGGCGAACGTCCGCTGCCGTTGATGCCGTAAAGTTTGTTCTCCTTCGCGCTGTAAACGATCGCGAACAGATCGCCGCCGACGCCGTTCGAAACCGGTTCCATCAAACCGAGCGTCGCGTTGGCAGCGAGCGCGGCATCGACCGCGCTCCCGCCACGTTTCAGAATGTCGAGACCCACCTGAGTTGCCGCCGGCACGCTCGTGCAAACCATTCCATGGCGGCCGAGAACTTCGGAGCGCGTCGCGAAATTTTTTCCGGTAATGCGATCGATCTGCGCGTGGGAAAGATTTGCGGTTAGAATTGCAGCGATGATTGCACAAAGGGGGACAAGGATGCGTTTTACGATGTTCATGAGTGGCGAGCTGGGATTGATATTAAGAGATTTCTCGACTTCGCTCGAAATGACAAATGGTTAGTGCGATTCCTGTTGTGCCCGTCTTCGCGAAAATAATTTCCGGCGGACAAACCGGCGTGGATCGCGCAGCGCTTGATGCCGCGCTGAAGCACGGGATTGATTGCGGGGGCTGGTGCCCGGCGGGACGTGTCGATGAGCTGGGGAAAATTCCGGAGCGCTATCCGGTCACGGAATTAGCAAGAGCCATCAAGGAAGGGCGATCTCCAGGTCGCCCCAGCGGCGGCGGGTCGGAAACCGCCGCTCCTTGGGGATCGCATGGCGATATTTTTGCCGAGAGAACGTGGCAGAATGTGACGGACTCGGATGGCACCGTGATCATTTACTTCGCTGAACTGCGCGGTGGTTCCAAGCAAACTGTGGAGTTCTGTCGCCGTGAAAAGCGTCCGCATCGATTAATAGATGCGACGAAATTTTCGGTGGAAGAAGCGGCCAAGTCGATCCGCGAGTTTGTGCGCGAAAAGAACATTCGAACATTGAATGTTGCCGGCCCGCGCGAGAGCGAATGGAAAGAAGGTTACGATTACGCTTTCAGCGCAATCGATTTATTTCTGTCATTCTTCTGTAGCGGCGGTCTGTGACCGTCGCATTAATCCGGGAGAGAAGTTAGCGACGGTCACAGACCGCCGCTACAGAAGAGACTACTCGTAGCGCAGCGCTTTCACTGGATCGAGGCGCGCGGCGAAATACGCAGGAATAAGCGCGGCGAGCGAACAAATAATAAACGCGCTGATGCAAATCTTCACGACATCCACCGGAATCACTTCCGCAGGAATGGATGAAAATTGGTAAACCTCTCGCGGAAAAATTTCGACGTGAAGAACGCTCGCGAGCCAATGACTGAATTCGTTGCGGTACCGAATCAACGTCATGCCGAGACCAAGCCCGGTGAGCGTGCCAAATAAACCGACCACGATTCCCTGGCCCAGAAACACCCACACGATCTGCCAGATGTTAGCGCCGATCGCTTTCATAATGCCGATCTCGCGGCGTTTTTGCACCGTTACAGTAATGAGCGTGCTCATGATTCCGAAGGCAGCGACGACGACGATGAAGAACAAAAGAAAAAACATCACGTTTCGCTCCAGCCGGATCGCTTCGAAATATTGTTTGTTCATGTCCTGCCAGGTTTGTACGTATTCCGGCGGTTCGAGAAATTGTTGAATTCGCTGTTTCACTTCCGTTGCGCGAAACGGATCGCTTGTCTTCACTGTAATGCCGTGGAGCGCGTCACCGAGCCCATACAATTCCTGGCCAACGTAAATTGGCACGAGCAGAAATTCGGAATCGTGCAGGTAATGCCCGGTTTCGTAGATGCCGGTAACCGTTAATTCTTTGGGCAAAACGACATCGCGCAATTCATCGATTGCTTCCTTTTCCCTGTCGCCCTTCGCGTTCTCGAGCTTTTTGATGCCGTTGAGGATTTCATTCAAGTTGCCCGGCGAATACACCGTCAGCTTGTCGCCGACATCGATGCCGAGTTTTCGTGCCAGTTCGATTCCGAGCACGGTCGAATCGCCTTCCAGATCGAGCTTGCCGCGCACGATAAATTTCTTCAGCGGAATGACCTCTTCTTCTTCCAACGGATCGATTCCGCGAATCATCGGAGCGAGCCGGCGATTTTGAAATTCGACAATGACCGGCCCTTGAATGAACGGCGCCGTCGCGACAACGCCCGGCGTCTTATTTAGCTTCACCATGATCTCACGCCAATCGCGCATGACGTCTTCGGTGCCGACGAGAATGTGCGCGTCGAAGTCGATGACTTTTTGCTGCAGCTCGCGATCGAATCCCGTCATGACCGAGATGACGAGAATGAGAACAGTAACTCCGAGCGTGACACCGATCACAGAGATCAACGTGATGATGGAAAGAAACGTCCGCTTCGGTTTGAGATAGCGGAGCGCAAGGAAGAGACTGAACGGTAGTTTCAAAATCGCCGCTACCGTGGCTGCGATTGCGCAGCATTTCCAGAAAGGAAAATTTCAGCTTGTATGTCGGTTTTACGCCGAGCCCTCAAGGAGCGGCGGCTTCCAGGCCGCCGAACTTTTGGGTCGGCGCTTTAGAAAGCGCCGCTCCTTGATTGCTTCTCGTAAATTGTAAACACTCGACGTTTTTGCAGCTCTTGTTCAAGCTTCGCCCAATCATCATGAAACTCATGCGAACGCGAATCGTTTTTCCATTGGTAACGCTCATCCTCGGTTGCTGCCTGGTGCTTGCGGCGGAGGAAGAGAGGGAAGGATCAAGGAACGAAAAGGCCGAAGCATTCGAAAAGATGAAAACCCTCATCGGCTCGTGGACGGGCACGGTGAAAGAAGGCGACAAGGAACTTCCGACAAACGCGCGTTTCCAGTCGATCGCCGATGGCTCAGTGCTGGCGGGCTGGCTGGAGGAGGGAACGCCGCACGAAATGGTCACGATGTTTCACATGGATGGCGATACGCTGATGGCCACCCACTATTGTGCGGCACATAATCAACCGCGCATGGTGCTGGTGATGGATGGCGATCGGAACCGTCTCGTTTTCGCTTTCAAGGATGGCACGAACATCAAGCCCGAGGTGGGCCACATGCAACAGGTCACTTTCATCCTCGATGGCCCAAACCATCACATCGAAGAGTGGACCTACTTGAAGGGCGACAAAAAAGAAACATCCCGCTTCGACTTTAAGCGCAGGAAATAGGACTGGTCTTCGATACACCACACGCAACCAAGGAGCGGCGCTTTCCAAAGCGCCGAGCGGGAAGTGCGGCGCTCTGGAAAGCGCCGTTCCTTGATGGCGTAAAATCTTGCTCGCAGTTTTTCCCGATTGTCGCGCGCTCGCCCATTCTCGGAACTTTTTCGAACGCGCAGGCGGCTGTAGCGGTCGCTATATATTATGCGCATTCTTATTTCCGGAGCAGGCATCGCTGGACCCACGCTCGCGTACTGGCTTCTCCAATATGGTCACGAACCCGTCATCGTGGAACGCGCCCCGGTATTTCGCGAAGGCGGCTACATGATCGATTTTTGGGGACCTGGATACCAAGTCGCTGAGCGAATGGGTTTGATGCCGCGATTGCGCGAAGTTGGTTACAAAATCGACGAACTCAAATTCGTCGGCCGCAACGGCAACATTCGAAGTTCGCTTAATGCGAACACCATTTACCAGTCGGTAAAGAATCGATTTATCAGCTTGCCGCGCGGCGATCTGGCGAAAGCAATTTTCGATTCGGTTGCCGACAAGATCGAAGTGATCTTCGGCGATAGCATCGAGAATCTTCAAGAAGATACCATCGGCGTAAAAGTGACGTTTCAAAATGCTTCCGTGCGTCGCTTCGATTTGATCATCGGGTGCGACGGATTGCACTCCACCGTGCGGAGCACGATCTTCGGACCGGAAGATCGGTTCGAAAAGTATCTCGGCTACTATGTCGCTTCCTTCATCACGGATCGTTATTCGCGTCGCGATACGAAAAAGTATGTCAGCTTTACGGCGCCGGGCTGCCAGATCAGCCGATACGCATTGCGAGGCGACCGGACGGCGTTTCTGTTTGTCTTTACGCGTGACGAGAAATTCGCCGGCGAAATTTCGACCGAGAAGGCGAGGGCAATTCTATTGCAACGATTTCGCTCAACCGCCTGGATCGAGACGCCGGAAATATTGGCGCGTCTGGAAGACGCTACCGAAATTTATTTTGATTCGGTCAGTCAAATTCGAATGCCGCGCTGGTCCAAGGGGCGCGTTGCGCTGGTTGGTGATGCTGCATATTGCCCATCGCTGCTGGCTGGAGAAGGAGCGTCATTTGCGATGGCCGGAGCTTACATCTTAGCCGGCGAGGTGGAGCGCGCGGACGGCGTTTCCGCGAACGCATTTCAAGATTACGAAAATCGTTGTCGCGACTTTATCGAGGCGAAGCAGAAATCGGCGGAAAGCTTTGCCGGAAGTTTCACGCCGCGGACGCGTTTCGGGATTCTCGTGCGCGATGTCGTTTTGCGGTTGAGCGCGCTACCTTTCGTGACCGATTGGTTGATGCGTCGCTTCATTACCGACGACTTCGAATTGCCTGATTATGCGACCTCCGAGAGTGTCGTCGCCTAACGAGTGCTCAGCTCGCCGGGATCGCGTTCGCTTTTAATTCCTCGAGCGAGACAAACTCCAGCGCGGATGAATGCGTCGCTTCGAGATCGATGGGCGCGGCGCGCCCACGCCGTAACGCTTCGACCCAGCGCGTCACACAGACGCACCATTTGTCGCCCGGCTTCAAGCCGGGAAAACCCCATTCCGGATGCGGCGTGAGCAGATCGTTTCCGTCCAGCACGGAGAAATCCAAAAATTCCTCGGTGACCTGCACGCACACCGTGTGTTGCCCCGTATCTTCCGGGCAGGTGCGACAGTAACCATCGCGAAAAAATCCCGTCATCGGATCGCGGCAACAGCATTTCAATTCTGTTCCAAGAACGTTCGTCGGCATTAGGAAAGAAAATAGCATCGCTTTTGATGTAGACGAGCAAGTAGCGCAAAACGAATCTGGCTTGTCGACGGCGGCGAGTGATTACATCTTGCCGTCAATGTCTTCGAAGCCGGCTCTCACCGTCGTTTTGGTTACGGACCGGGAGCGTGAGCGCGCGCAGCGAATGTTGTGCAGTGTTTTGCAGCAGGATATCGCCGACCAAATCGTGGTCTTTGTTTATGATCGTGTCTTTCAACCGACGAAAGATTTCGCGGAGCTCAATCATCCCAATGTTGTCTACGAAGCAGTCGGTCGAAAATTGACTCTCGGCCAGTTGCAGAAACGGGCGACATGGGCGGCCACCACCGATGTCATCGCTTTCCTTGAGGAACACGTCACTGTGCCGGCAGGTTGGGCGCGCGAAACTTTACGTCGCCACGCGGAAGGATATGCGGGAGTAACCGGGAATTTCATTGCCGGAAATCCACGCCAACGTTTCGCGCGCATTCTATTTTCGATCACCTACGGCACATACATTCTGCCGCAAGAATCGGGACCGACGGGCCATATGCCGGGAGACAACAGCAGCTTTATTCGCTCCAAGCTTTTGAAATATGGCGACGAAATGGAGATGCTTTTCAACACCGACACGTTGCTCGTCCGGCGCCTTCTCGCAGACGGCGAGAGATGTTACCGCGCGGCGGAGTTGAACCTCGCCCACTGGAATGAACATTTGTTTCGCGATGGCTGGAAAGCCCTGTTCTACTGGAATCAGATGTACATTTGTAACCTTGTCGTGTTGGAGAAATGGAAAACGCTGCGTCGAATCGCGCGCTTGCTCGCCACGCCGCTGGTCCCGTTCGTCCGGTTAGGGAGAAGTTTTTGGCAGGCACAACGAAATCGGGCGGACATGAAACAATTCATCGCCGACGCGCCAATTGCCTTCGCTTATCATTCCGCCTCGGCGCTCGGAGTTGCGAATGGTCTGCTTTTCGGATTTCAGGATAGCGAACTTGAATTCACTAATTGTGAAACCGCCAAACCGCGTGCCGACTAAACGTAAGAAAATTTTGGTCGCATATTGGGTCACTCTCGCGCGGCCAGAGCGCGACTTGTTCTCGAAGATTATCAGGATTCTCGCCGAAGAACTGGATAGCGTCCGATTCGAGCCGCATTTGTCGATTTGCGTCAGTCAGGATACAAAAGCCGCTCGTAAGGTTGCGAAACAAATATCTTCTTCGCCGATTCGCCTGCGGATAAAGGGCGTCTCGTTTTCGAACGAATTTGCGAAAACGCTTTTTGTTCGCTTCGAAAGGAACGCGGCCCTCGACGATTTGAATGCAGCGGTGAGGCGCGCGGCGAGTGTTCCGCAGGAAATATTGCGCGATCCGCATGTGAGTTTGCTTTACAAAAACATGCCGAGCTCGGCAAAGAGCCAGCTGGCCGCCACGATTCGTTGCCCTTCAAGGAAGTAACATTCGATTCCATCAAAGCGATCCGATGCAAATCTCCGATGATAGTGCCGACTGATGTAAATTCGTGGCAAACCGTGGCGACGAAGAAATTGCGCGGGCGACTCTCGTCGCGCGATAGGTAGGGGCGGTTCACCGAACCGCCCGGGCGATTGCGGTCCATCGCCCCTACCTTTATTTTGCGATCTGAATTCAACGATCAAAATTTTCGGCGAGCACGACGCCGCCACGATTAAACAAATCGAGACCTGCGTCGCAGCCGGTGGCGAACGCGGCGTGCTTTGCGCCGATGGACACAAAGGTTACGCGCAACCGATTGGCGGCGTTGTCGCTTACAAGGAGAAGATATCGCTTTCCGGCGTCGGCTTCGATATCGCGTGCGGCAATCTCGCGATTCTGACTGACACGAACGCGCGCTGAAGTTGCGCCTTCGCTAAAACAAATCATGGATGATGTCGTGCGCGACATTTCATTCGGCATTGGGCGCTCAAGCAAAACGCGAATCGATCATGAGTTGTTCGACGACGACGCGTGGAAGTTAAAACCGCTGCAACAGCTGAAATCAACCGCTGCCGAACAACTCGGCACCGTCGGTGGCGGAAATCATTATGTCGATATCTTTGCCGATGAGCAGGATCGCATTTGGGTTGGAGTGCATTTCGGATCGCGCGGGCTCGGTCATAAAACTGCGACGCATTTTCTCAGAGCCGCCGGTGGAAAAGATGGAATGGACGTGCCGCCAACAGTCGTCGACGAGAAATCTGAAATCGGTCAGGACTATCTGGCGGGAATGCATCTCGCCGGGCGCTATGCGTATGCCGGCCGCGAAGCCGTCGCGCGTCATGTCGTTAGGGGAATTCTGCGCGCAAAGGTCGTCGAGGAAGTGCATAACCATCATAATTTTGCGTGGCAGGAAGAACATGCTGGCGAGAAATATTGGGTTGTACGGAAAGGAGCGACGCCCGCCTTTCCGGGCCAGCGTGGATTTGTTGGCGGCAGTATGGGTGACGATGCGGTTATTATCGAAGGCGTCGATTCGCCGGAATCACATGCGGCGCTTTTTTCGACTGTACATGGCGCCGGTCGCATCATGTCGCGAACGGCGGCGAAAGGAAGATTCGTGAAGATCGATGGTAAACGCATTCGACAGGATGGACTCGTTAGGCACGATGCGATGATGGAGTGGGTCAAGAACAAAGGCGTCGAGCTGCGCGGCGGCGAGGTGGATGAAGCGCCGCAAGCCTATCGCCGATTATCTAAAGTGTTGATCGCGCACGCTGGAACAATCCGCGTGCTCCACACGTTGCGACCGCTCGGCGTCGCGATGGCCGGTCGCAACATCGTCGATCCGTATAAGGATTAATTCTTCTTCTGTAGCGGCGGTCTATGACCGTCGCACTGTTTGCAGAGAGAATAATGCGACGGTCATAGACCGCCGCTACATTCAGAATATGGACGAGATCGTCGGCATCGACCTGGGCACAACCAACTCGCTTATCGGTGTGATGGAAGCGGGCTTCCCCATCCTGCTCGCGGACACAAATGGCGAGCGCCTCACACCGTCTGTCGTTCATTATCCTGCGCAAGGCGATATCCTCGTTGGCACTGCTGCGGCGCATATGCGCGCTGTTGCGCCTGACAAAACGATTTATTCCGTCAAGCGCTTCATCGGTCGACGCAGCGAGGAAATCACGCCCGAGGAAGTCGATGTTGCTTACTCACTCGTTAGGCAACGAGGGAAAGCTGTCCGCATTCGAGCGTCTGAACGCGACCTTTTGCCGGAAGAAGTTTCGGCCCAGATCCTGGCAAAACTGAAACGTGATGCCGAGCATGCACTCGGCAAAACGATATCGCGCGCGGTCATCACCGTTCCCGCTTATTTCAATGACGCTCAACGTAACGCGACGAAAAGAGCAGGGGAACTTGCCGGTTTGATCGTGGAAAGAATCGTGAACGAACCGACAGCGGCGGCTCTCGCGTATGGTCTCGATAAACTAAAGACGTCGTTCCAAGATCGCGGTCTACGATTTTGGCGGCGGCACGTTCGATGTCTCGATTTTGGAATTGAACAAAGGCGTCTTCGAGGTGCTTTCGACAAATGGCAACACACGACTCGGCGGCGACGATATCGACCGGCGATGCTGTCTGATTTTGCAGGCCGTTTCTGCGAAACGGCGGCGGCTGACACAGCCGCCCTACAACGGCTGCGCGAGCAATTGGTCATCGCCAAGCATCGACTCTCAGGTGAAAAAAGCGTGGAGATCAATCTCCCTTTTCTATCCAACGAGAAGTTTTTCCGTAACGCTTGACGCGCTCCGATTTGGAGAAATCGCGCGACCGATCGTTGAGCGAACGCGGGCGCATTGTCTGCGTGCCCTGGCGGATGCGAAACTTTCGCCGCAGGACCTGGACGATGTCATTCTCGTCGGTGGGGTGACCCGCATGCCGATCGTGCGACGACTCGTTAGGGACATCTTTGATCGCGAACCAAACATTTCGCAGAATCCTGACGAAGCAGTTGCGATCGGAGCAACGATTCAGGCGGGAATTCTTTCCGGCGCAGTGCGCGACGTCGTCCTGCTCGATGTCACTCCGCTTTCGTTAGGTATCGAAACGTTCGGTGGCTTGATGAACGTGATCATTCCGCGCAACTCAACCATCCCGATCAAAGCCGGCGAAATGTTTACGACCGCCGTGCATAACCAGACGGCCATGCAGATAAAGTTCTGCAAGGCGAACGCGAGATGGCGCGGGACAATTGGCCGCTCGGACAGTTCGAAATTGAATTCGACCGCGCGCCGAAAGGAGTGCCTCGCGTCGGCATACAATTCGCGATCGATGCTAACGGGATTTTGCAGGTTCTCGCCCGCGATACGAAAACCGGCGCGGAGAAAATTCTTGAACTCAAGAGCGCGGTGGATGTTTCGGATGAAGCAGTGAGAAGCGATGCTGTCCGAATCACTCGATCACGCATTCGAAGATATGAGCGAGCGCATCTGGACGGAGACGCGGCTGAAATCGGAGGAATTATTGCGCGCGGTGGATTCCGCTCTGAGCCTCGCCGCCGATCAGATATCGAGTGCAGAAAAGGAAATCATTCTGCAATCTGCGGGCGCAGTCCGTGACGCGTTGGAATCGCGCGAAACGAAGCGATTGAAGCAAGCAAACGATGCGCTCGACAATGTGACGCAAACATTGGCCGCAATAATTGTCGAAAAAGTAATGGCCGAAGCAGCGAAGCAGGAGAAGTAGCCAGCCTCAAATTGCCATTCGAGGTTGCCACTCGCGAAAACCTGTTTGATTTGTCACGCTCTTGCCGGTGACAAAAGAGCGCTCAGTCAAAACAAGAGAGACAAAGCGGTTATGGCTTTTTGTCGTCATCGTGCTCGGTCTGCCGGCGGTGGTTAGTCAGTTCGTGCCAACGAAGAGGCATTTTGACCCCGAGCCGATAGCGTCGCTGAAAACGACAAAGCCCGATCTGGTTTTGATTGGCGACTCAATGCTCGAGAGTCGGATCGATGCGCGATTGCTGGAGGATCGGCTCGGCGATAGCCATCGCGTTGAGATTTTGTGGAACGGCGGCGCTGCATCCGCCTGCTGGTATTTGATGCTGAAGAATTATGTGGTCGCATCGGAAATTCATCCGAAACGGTGCTGCATTTTTTTTCGCGATCGGCTTCTTACCGATCCAACATTTCGCACCGCCGGAATTTTTCGATCGTATTTCGAATCTCTAATGCATGAAGACGAGCCGGCAATTCAAGCTGTTCTCGGGAGGGGGATCGCGCCGGAGGAGCATGGTTTGGAGCGATTGATGACGTGGCTCTACCCGCTCAATTCTCGCCGGCATGTTTATCAGGAAGCAATCGGGCACATGATGTTTGGCGTCGCGGCGCCCCGCGGGCACGATGCGAAGAAACTGGAACGCCTGGTGAACAAGACTTTCGACGTCGCAAAAATGCGCGGCGAAGTGATGGCCGAAGCAAGCGATGTGAGCGAGACGGTGGCAAAGCCATTCGATCCAAGCCCGACAAAAAGCTTTCTGCCGTACATGGTCGAGACAGCGGCGCAGGCGAAGATCTCGCTTTGTTTTGTGCGCGTGAAACGGCATCCCGATCCAGACGGGCAGACGCCGGAATCGGAAGAACTCCGTCTTTATGTTCACGATCTTCGCGCGTGGCTGGAAAGCCACGACTGCGTTTTAATCGATGATACAGACGATCCGTCTTTCACGCCGGAGATGTATTTGAAGGCGAAAGATGATCACATCGGGCCGTGGGCGAAAAAGCGATCGACTGAAATTTACGCGGAGAAATTGCGCCCGCTTCTCGCGCCATGATTTTTCATTCGCTCACCTATCTTGTTTTCCTCGCGGTGGTGTTGACGCTTTATTGGGCGTTGCCGCGGCGCGGACAAAACATTCTCGTCCTGGTCGCGAGCTATATGTTTTACGGATGGGAACATCCGTGGTTCCTGTTGCCGCTCTGGGCATCGACAATTGTCGATTACAGCTGCGCGCGAGGAATGGAGCGATTTCCGAACCGGCGGCGATGGTTTCTTATCGGCAGTGTCGCGGCAAGCATCGCGCTTCTTTCCACATTTAAGTACGCCGGTTTCTTCATTGAAAATCTTAATGCAGTTCTGATGAGCTTCGGCAGCGAGCCCTGCGCGCCACAATGCGATTGGTCCTGCCGGCGGGTTTGTCCTTTTATACTTTTCAATCTGTCGGATACATCATCGACGTTTACCGCGGTCGAGTGCGCGCCGTCCGCAACATTTTCGATTACGCGCTTTACGTTTCATTTTTTCCGCAGCTCGTCGCGGGTCCGATCGAACGCGCTGCGCACATGCTGCCGCAATATCGCAGCGTGCGTGTTTTCGATGCCGGCGCAGTGGCGCGCGGGATTCGGGTTGATGCTCTGGGGTTTTTTCAAAAAAGTCGTGATCGCGGACAACGTGGCGGTCGTTGCCAACAAAGTTTTCGCACTAACCGATCCAACTTTTCCCGTGGTCTGGGCGGGCGTGTTCGCGTTCGCTGTGCAAATTTACGCGGACTTTTCCGGCTACACCGACATCGCGCGCGGCACGGCGCGATTGATGGGCATCGATTTGATGAAGAATTTCAATCATCCCTATCTGGCGAGTTCGCCGGCGGATTTTTGGCGACGCTGGCATATTTCGCTTTCGACCTGGATGCGCGATTTCATTTACATTCCGCTCGGCGGGAATCGCTGCAGCGTCGCGCGCGCATCGTTTAATCTGATGGCAACGTTTACCATCAGCGGCCTGTGGCATGGCGCTTCATGGAACTATGTGCTTGTGGGGGGTGTATTGGGGTTTGCTGATTTTGGTGCAGCGTTTTCTTGGCGGCTCGGCGTGGTTCGGCGGATTCCCTGGTTCGCGAAAGTTGCGATTACCTTCGCCGCTAACGTGTGCGGGTTGGTTGCTTTTCCGCGAGCGCAATCTTCACCAGATCGCGCTCGATCTCGCGCAGTCGCCGTTCGCTGCGCCGATTGATCATTGGCAGATCGGGATTTATCTGGTCGTGCTTGTTCTCTTTTACAGTTTGCCGCTGGTGATTCACATGATCGCCACCGGAATCGTCGCGCCGCGATGGAATCTGACAAAATGGTTGCCGGCGAATGGAAGATTTGCGCTGGAAACGTCGATCGCAGTCTTTCTTTTCTTCGGCATTCTCGTCGCGCGCAGCGTGACAAGGTCGGATTTCATTTATTTTCAGTTTTGAGCGGGACGACCGTTGTGTGCCGTTCTTGTCATGTCGAGCGAAGTCGAGACATCTCTCACTGTTGATCCAATGGCGCGGCGAAAGGAAACAATAAGAGATTCCTCGACTGCGCTCGGAATGACAGGAGGGCGAGTCCGCTAGATGAATTGGGCGGGCGATTGAGGTCAATCGCCCCTACCTCAAGTCTAAGGTGATGGCGTGGGAGAGACAGACGACGCAGGGCTAACGACAGGTGTTGGTGAAACAGCCGGTGATGGCGACGGCGACGGGGATGGCGTCGCGGCGGCTTTGGCTCGGGCTTCGTCCAACAGTTGCTTTTCCTCTGGAAAAATCACGTCTTTCCGTGCGGCATCGACATACTCTTTTGCTGCATCAACCTGATTTTGATCGAGCAAAATGACGGCCGTATAGACTGCGGCATGCGGATCGTGCAATTGGTCAGGCTTCAGTTTTTTCAAGATCTCAACGCCTTCCGCTGTTCGTCCCTGGCAATACAGGGAAAATGCGTAGGTCACAGCGCAGTTCACTTCGTTAGGCGCTTTGTCGTAGGCTTCTTTGGCGAGACGATGATTCTCCGCGGAGTTGCGGTCGATCAGTAATCCGAGACGCGCGAGGTCCGCGGTCGCGCCCACTTCGTTAGGCGAACTTTCATGCAACCGTTGCATGACGAGATAAAGATTCTGCAGATCTTTTTTCTGCCGATAGATTTCGATCAGGGCATCGAAGGCTTCCCTTCGCATCGGAGGATTTTTCGATACTTGCAGCCACAACTGTTCTGCCTGACTCGTTAGGCTCCAGTTTGTCGCCAGACGCGCCAAATCAGCCTGGCGTTCGGGCTTGTTGGCCGCGGCGTATTCGGCTGAGCTCCAAAGCGAATCGAACTCGGCATCCGAATCGGACGGATGCAATCGCCGCACGGCATAAGCCTCGTAGGCGAAACGCAAAAATTCCGCCTCGCCCCAATCGCCGCTGCGCGTCCAGCGTTTCAAGCGCGACCAATTTTTTACGGCAGCGTACGCTTCTGCGATGGCGATGGCAGGCGGCGGGTGAGTCGTCTGCTCCGCCTTCAATTTATCCTGCCACTTCAGCACCTCCGCGGAAAGATCATGATGATTCATCCAACCCATCAGCTTTGCCAGATCGTCGGCGTTGCGCGCGGCGACAGGCTTCACTTTTTCAAGAACGCCGCCGAATTTTTTAGCGTCAAGTTTTTGGTAAAAATCGAGGCAAAGGAGGTAATCGCCGAATGTGACCTGCTGGCTCAGTTGCAATTCTTGCGCGAAGCCATCCGCTGCCTCGAGATCGTTGTTTTGCACGGCATCGCTGAGCAACGCGCGCAAAGCGCCTGCGCGAAATTCGCTCACCTTCGTCAGACGTTGCAGGGTGGTTCTGGCGGCGGCGCTTTTCTTTTCATCTTCCGAACGGATTTGGATAACGGCGAGATTGAATTGGTAGAGATCGTTATTTGGTTCCTTCCGCACGGCGGCGGCGAAATGTTTTTCCACGTCCCCTTCGTTACCCTGGGCCCGTGCCAGCCAACCGGCCACGACATGATAGGCCGCCTTATCGCGGTCGTTAGGCGGAACGCGCTCGAGGGCTTTGCGCGCGATGTCGAGCTGGCCGAAACGCAGAGCTGCCGAAACCAGATTGAGTTGACTGGCAAGATCGTGTGGGAGCATGCGCGCGATTTGCGCGCGCCAGGCGATGGTTTCCTGATCGTTTTCCTGCTCCGTTGCTTCCGCCAAAATGGTGAAGGCAGGCAGCGAATCGCCTTTGATCTTTAACGCTTCATGCGCAGCCCTGGTTGCCTCGGGAAAATTCTCCTGGCGCAACATCTTGTCGGCATACTTGAGTAATCGCGTTTCGCGCCAACTGCGATAGGCCGCCGGGACATAAATGATGAGAAGAACGGTGATGACGACGCCAACGAAAACGACGCCAAGCACGGGAGCGAGGCGCTTCGGTCGCAGGCGCGACAGAAAACTCGGTGAAGACCGCACACGTTTATGACGAATGCGTTTGCCGGCCTTGCCCATTCCCGTCCTCAATCGAGGCACGCTAAGCCTCGGCTGCTTGTTCGGCTTCGTGCACAACCGGCACTTCGTCGATCGTGTCCATGACTTCTTCGCGCAAGCGACGGCCCCAGACATAACGCGCGAGCAGCACTTTTAGGGTGGCGGTGAGAGGAATGGCGAGAATGGGTCCAAGCAATCCGCCAATTAACAAGCCCCAGACAAAGATTGAAACGATCACCGTCATGGGATGCAGGCCAACGGAATTGCCGACAATGCGTGGCGCGTAAAACATACCTTCAAGATTTTGCACACCGATAAAAATGACCGTGACCCACATCGGATTCCACCAATCGCCATACTGTGCCGCTGCGATCAAGACCGCGGGAATCCAGCACAGCACAATTCCGATATACGGAATCATGGTCAGAATCACGACGAGACCTCCGATAAGTGGCGCGAAGTTTAATCCGTAAATGAAAAGAGCAGTGCCGATGAGCAAACCATCGACCAGACAAACGAGCAGCTGGCCGCGAAAATAGGCGATGATGTAGCTGTTGATTTGCGCGATACAATCGGCCACTTCGTCCTTCAGTGCGGAATCGCGCAGCGGGAGATATTCCTTCCAGCGCCGCGCGATGTCGGGCCGCCCCTTGAGCAGGAAAAACAGGTAGATCGGAACCATGACCAGACTAAGGAGAAAGCCGAATGCGCCGAGAAATCCGCCGATGCTTTTTTGCAACAAATTCCAAAGTTTGTCGCTCACGTTCGGAATCTGACTTTGCAGATTGGGCAATTGTCGCTGCACCCATTCCTTGATGCGTTCGCGTTCGGCGGAACTGATCTTGGCCGGCGCAGCTTTGATCTCCTCGATTCTCGCAGATGAATTGTCCGTGACTGGCTTAGGCGATGCAGCGGGCGTGGGTGTAGGCGTAGAACGCAAAGGCGAACCGAGAATCCAATCAACAAAACTCGTCGCCGCCGCGGATTTCGCCTTCGTCTCGCCCGACGTTCCAAAAGTGCGATCGTATTTGTAGATCAAATCGACCAGGCTATCGCGGGCCCGTTGGGTATAGGCCGGTAGTTCCCTGGCCACGTTAGCGCTTTGTATCGAAATGACCGGCACCAGCCATGTCAGGAGGCCGACAATGGCCAAAAACGCGACCGCGAAAAGAAGCAAGGTTGCTTTGGTCCGCCCGATCCGGCTGCGACGAACGAGATACGTAACCACCGGGTCGAGGAGGTAGGCGAGGATCGCGGCGATCGCGACGGGGATGAGTATCGGTTGGAGAAAGCTGATGACATTCGAGGCCAGCCAAATCACAGAAACCACAACGCCGATAATAAAGACGACAAAGAGCGCCGTCAGCGCCGCCCACATTATCTTCCGTTGCCACGCCGTCGGGTACTTTTTCATGCGTGAACTTTCTCGCTCTGGCACAACGTTAATGGATCGGATTATTTGCGGGCTCCCCTTTGCTCAATTTCGTTTTCGCACCCTCAATTTTGGTGGCGATGTTTTTATCGCCCGGCTCGAGCAGAATCGCTTTCTGCCAATACTCCAACGCTTGCGCGACATTGTTCAGTTTCGAATAGGTGTCGCCGAGGTGAACGAAAACGGTGGCATCGGGCTTCGAAATATTTTTTGTCGCGCGCAGCAGATAATCGAGAGCGTCATTATATCGTGCCTGGCGGAAATAGACCCAACCCATGCTGTCGAGGTATGCGCCGTTATTGGGATCGATGGCCAGCGCGCGTTTGATCATCTGCTGTGCTTCTTCGAGGTGCATGTTGTGCTCGGCCCACATGTAGCCAAGATAGTTGTAAGCATCGGCCGCGTTGGCCGGATCGATCGCGATGGATCTTTTGAAAAGATCGGCCGCTTTATCGTAAAGACCGGCCTGATCCGCCGTCGCGCCGTAATCAAAATAAAAACGCGCGTTTACGATCTCCGAGGAGGAAAGTTCCGCTTCATGCAGCGCTTCCTCGAAAGTCGCGACGGCAGACTGCGGCCGTTTCGCTTCCCGCAAGGCAATGGCGAGATAATAGGTCATCTCGGGCAACTCGGGGAAATGGCGCCGGCCTTCGCGCAAAACGCGGACCGCGCGTTCGTTTTCCCTTAAACGGCCGAGCAAGAGTTCGACGAGGCGCAAATAGTTCGTCGCTCGATTTGGATTGATGAGAAGACTTTGCTCGTAGTTTTGCGCGGCCTTGGCAAACTCCGCTTTCGCTTTGTCCGCCTGGTTGTTGCGATCGTCGGCACGCGCTTCATCTTCATACACGCCGGCCATTAATTCGTAGGCCTGCCATTTTTCCGGATTCGACTGGATGATCTGCTCCAGCATCTGGATGGCCTGCGGCCACTGATTGGTGAGCACAAAACCGGTGGCAAGTTTCTCGCGCGCATTCGAATCATCAGGTGCGCGCTCGAGAACTTTCAGGTAATACGGAAGCGCTTCTTTGATCTGCTGCGAGCTGGCAAAGTAATCGGCCACTTCTTTCAACACCGCTGCATCGTCCGCGCCCAACACCGCTGCCTTGGCAAAAATGGAATTAACGCGCGCCAATTCCGCGGGCGTCGGTGTCGCGTCCGATTTGAAGATCAGGGAAGCGAAGATCTTCCCGAGCTGCAACCAGTAAGCCGGGTCTTTGCTCTGGACGTTGAGCGCGCGATCGAGCGCGGCGAGCGCTTTCTGCGGTTGCCCAATCGACATCTCGATCTCATAAAACCGTTGATAAACTTCGATGTTTTGCGGGTCGAGCGCGAGCGCCTGTTCGGCGTATTTCAACGCCTGATCGATTTTCTTGAGATCTTTCGAATAAATGGAAGCCAGCTGCAGATAGGGCTCGGCCTCCTTGGGATTCGCTTTGATCGCATCTTTTAAGACATCAATCGCGAGGGGATAATCATCCTGGCGAGTCAGGAGGTCGGCCACGTGCATGGCCAGGTCCACCTGGCCGGGGTCGACGTTGAGGACCTTCTGAAACGCATCGAGCGCTTTCTGCATTTCGCCGAGTTCTTCCCAGCGCTGGCCCTCGGTGAATTGCGCAAGAGCGTTCGCTTTGCGCACCCCTTCCGGTTGCAACATCAAATCTTTAGCCGGAGCCAGAACAACCGAATCGTCCTGCCCTTTCGGCTTCTTTGCGGAACTGGGCGAGGCGAGTTTCGGCGGCGAAGTTTTGAGCGGGGTCCGCGCCAGCGCGGAAGCTCCCGGCAAAAGCAAAATAGCCGCGAGCAGAAGTATGCGGCGTGGCTTCAAAACCTCGACTGCTTTCACGCCCGGAGTGTAAATGGCCGGGAAGAAACGCGCAAACCACGAGGGCGACATCGATTCCCGCCTAACGACAAATGCGCGGCCTGAAAACTAAGACTTGTAACGTAAACGTTTCTTGTGGCGATTCTCCTTCATGCGCTTGCGACGCTTATGTTTGGAGATTTTTGCCTTACGACGTTTTTTCAGGGATCCCATGCGTGTTGAACCGTTCTAGCGGAGCGCAATGCAAGCACTGCTCGACACAAACTGCAACTCACTTCTTCAGTTCGTTTAACGCATCCCGCATGAGCGCCGCGTGCTCATTGGGTTTTACCCGGCGGAAAATGTTCGCGATTCGTCCCTCCGAGTCGATCACGAAGGTGCTGCGTTCGGTGCCCATGTATTTTTTCCCGTACATGTTCTTTTCGACCCACACGCCGTATGCCTCGGCCAATGTGTGATCGGGGTCGGAGAGTAGGGGAAACGGCAGATGGTATTTCCCGATGAACTTTTCGTGGCTCGCGACTGGATCGATGCTCACGCCAAAAATCGCGGCCTTTCCATCAAACTCGCTCCAGCTGTCGCGCAAGCCGCATGCTTGTGCCGTGCATCCCGGCGTATCGTCTTTTGGGTAAAAATACAAAACCAGCGGCGTACCACGAAAATCAGCAAGCGAGACCTCGCGGCCTGAGCCGTAGTTTCCGCCCACAGCCGTGGCGCGAAATGGCGGCGCCGCATCGCCGATTTTCAATTCAATCGATTCGATTTCTTTGTTTTTCTTCACACAGTTTCTTCGGAGGCGAGACTGCATTCGTGCTCGATGGTTTCGAATTGCAGAGTCGCGTGGTGGATTTGGAATTGCACAAGTAAATCCTTCGAGGCCTTATCGAGCAGCGAGCAGTCGCAATCGTCCACATCGCGCACAAGATGCGCGGTCAGCGCCGTTTCCGTCGTGCTCATTGGCCAGACGTGGAGATCGTGTACGGCAGTTACATGCGGCAAGCTCACCAGATATGCCCGGACATCTGCGATTTCGATCCCCTGGGGCACGCTATGAAGAGCGAGATTGATTGAATCGCGCAACAAACTCCATGTTCCCCAAACGATCACGGTGGCGATGACCAGACTCACCGCCGGATCGATCCATTCCAATCCCGTGACAAGAATCGCCCAGCCTGCGAGCACCACGCCAACCGAAACGGCAGCATCGGCTGCCATATGCAGGAAAGCACCGCGAATATTCAGATCATGTTTGCGCCCGGAGAAGAACATGAGCGCCGTTGCGGTGTTAATGATGATGCCGATCGCTGCTACCCAAATGATGGTTCGCCCCGCGACCTCGGGCGGGTTGTGTAAGCGGCGAACCGCTTCCCATGCGATCGCTCCCACCGAAACAAGAAGCAAAATTCCGTTAAAAAGCGCGGCAAGAATGGACGAGCTTTTCCAACCGTAAGTGCGTTTTTCCGTCGGGGCGCGTCGCGAAAGCGCCGCGGCGCCCCACGCGAGCAACAATCCCAGCACGTCGCTCAGGTTATGCCCCGCGTCCGCAACAAGTGCGAGCGAGTGCGCGAAAAATCCAAAGACGACTTCGAGAATAACGAACGCCAGATTCAGGGTCACGCCGATGGCGAATGCGGACGTGAACGAAGCGTTCGGCTTCCCATGGCCCATCGAGCACTCGTGTTTCCCGTGCCTCATTTTTCAAATAAAATAATCAAGATGCCGACAACGCAAAGCAACGCGCCGACCAAACCACGCTCATATTTTTCCAGCAAACCAAGCCGGATGCTTTTCACGCCATGGAGCGTTAGCCATGTAAAGAGAACCATTCCCGCCACAGCGCCGATCGAAAGAATCGCAGTGAGCAAAGCGTATCCCATCCAGCCATAGCGAACACCAGAAGCGTAAATTGGAAGAAAGGCTTCACACGGGGAAAAAGTCAGGAGCGCGAGCAGACTCATGATGGCTACTCGGTCGGAAGTTCGCTGCCCGTCCAGTTTTGTTTCGTGATCGTGTTCGTGCGCGTGAGCATGCGGATGGTCGCCGAACAGATGATGATGCGGCTCACCTTTCGTTACGATTTGCCGATAAACGTAAAAAACGCCTAACGACACGAGAGCGACGCCGGCAATTCGCGGAAACCAGTCGCCAATCTTCTCGTTTAAGACGATTCCAAACCACGCAATGAACAAGCCGAGCAGCGCCGTGAATAGAACATGTCCGCTTCCAGCCAGTGCTGTGATCGCAAGCGTGCGTGCGTGACTCCATCGCTGAGCGCGCGCGGTAAGAACAAACGGCAGCCAATGCGTCGGAATGGCCGCATGAAAAAATGCGACGCCGAAACCGGTGATCGCAATAGTCGTTAGGACTGCTTCATTCATGCAAAGGAATAGTAGCCACGGATGAACACAGATTTACACAGATAGGAGAAATCGCCCGCTCGATTATCCGTGTTTCATCCGTGTCGATCCGTGGCTTAGTTCTTCTCGGCGCGAGAAAAAATGAAAAACGTCGGGCTGCAGGGATTTGAACCCTGGACCTCCTGCACCCGAGGCAGGCGCTCTACCAAGCTGAGCCACAGCCCGCACCGAAGCGCAACTACTTCGCGTATTTTGATCTTGGTGGCAAGAATTACCGCTGAATGAATATTAGCCACATGCGAACTGAATAGAAGTCATTCGTGTTTCTTTAAACTAACGTTCGCAGTTCGAGTCTGAGTATATAAGCGTCATTGTCCCAAACCAATCCGCCCGTCCAGGCGGGAGAATAGCTCAGCGTTATTGCGAGGATTAGAACCGAGGCAAAAATCCAAAAATTGCGCTTGGATCGTGTCGGCTCAACGACAGGTTGCTTTTTGCGCTTTCTTTTTCTTCCCATTACTTGGGATACGAACTGTTTGGCGCACGCGTCTTGTCGATTACCTCTCGAATGATCTTCGCCAGAGAATCATTTCCCTGGGTCGAGGCAAGGCTTAAGGCAATGTGAAATTGGGTGAGCGCGTCCTGAGTCAATCCCTTCTGTTGCAGAGCGCGGCCCAAACTTAGATAAGCCTCGGGGGGATTAGATCCTTCCTCCAACGCTTCGCGATATTGACGTATCCCATCGTCAAGCCTGCCAACTCGAACGAGAGCGCCGCCCAGATTGAAGTGTGCCTCGCGGTAATGCGGCCTGACTTCCAGCGCGCGGTCGTAATGCGCGATCGCCTCGTCCACGGATCCCTCCTGCATCAGAGCATTCCCGAGGTTGTTGTGCGCTTCCGCGTAATCCGGCTGCAGCTCAAGAGCGGATCGGAAATGACCTGCCGCTTCCTCTACTCGTCCGGTTTGCAGGAGAAGGTTGCCGAGATTGTTGTGTGCCTTTTGATAGTCCGGTCGCAGTTGCAGAGCCTTTTCGTATTCCGCAATTGCGTCATCGTTCTTTCCCTTTTGTCGAAGCGCGATGCCGAGATCGTAATGGGATTGCGGATTGCCCGGTCGTAACTTGAGCGCTTCGTGATAATGATCGATTGCCTCATCGACCTTTCCCTGCCTAACGAGAATAATCCCGAGGTTGTCGTGAGCCATCCAGCACTCGGGATTTTTTTCCAAGGTGACGCGGTAAAGAGTCTCGGCGTCGGCATACATTCGCGATTGGCGGAAAGTCAGTGCTCCCAAAAAAATCAATAGCGTTAGCGAGATGACACGCTGCAAGCCGCGATACTGGCTTCCCCACTTATCGAATAAAAGCGTCAGACCAGCTCCAACCAGAGCGAAGATTGCGATGCTGGCCAGATACTGGAAATGATCGGCCACGAATGAGTAAACAAACGGATAAACATTAAAAAAGCCCAAAACCGGAAAGAGCATTCCGGAAAACAAGAGAACCGCCGCCAATGGCGCTCGTTGTTTCGCTTTCCATTTCCAGAGAAATACGAGAAGTAAGAGCGCAGCAAAGGGAAACAGATATTGCCACCAAACCGATTGGCTGACATGCCAGCGCGGGTAGATGAAGCTAAGATCGCGGGGCCAGAACAGTTTGCCCAAATAAAACCAAAAAGCTCGGCCAGCGATCAGACCGCGCTCGATGAAGGAAAGGCTAAAGTCAGCGCCTTCGGCGCCGATGGTGGTCCGCTCCACCCAGGCGGTAAAGATCCCAATTGTCACTCCCGCCGCAAAAAATGGAAGGAGCGGCCAGACATCGCGCTTCAGAGAGAGGCTTCCGCGTCGCCACCAGAAAACGACCAACAACGCAGCGGGCAACGTGGCGATAACGGTTTTGCACAACAGGCCCAGGACAAAAAACGTCAGAGCAACGGCGTAAAACGATCGTTTTCTGGTTTCATCAAAGCGGAGATAGACCAGCGCGGCGGAGAGAAAGAATACTCCTGAGAGCGTGTTTTTCTGCTCGGAAATCCACGCCACCGATTCCACTTGCACGGGGTGAAGGGCAAAGATTCCGGCAATCAGCCATGCGCCGGGAATTTTTAAGCGTTGCAGAATCCGCAGCAACAGCACAGCGGACGTTGCGTGCAGAAAAATGTTGAGCAGGTGATACGGAAGCGGCGAGTCCCCCCAAAGTTTCTGCTCCAGCCAAAACGCGCTATAGACTAACGGGTAATATTGCTGGCTCGTCTCCGCGTGAGTCCAGATTCGCGCCAGCCCGTGAAAAGAGCGGAGGTCGGGGCTGGTGAGATATGCATCGTCATCCCAAATTGGTTTGCCGTTGAGGGCGGGGGAATAGGCAACCATTGTCACCGCGACGAAGATCAGGAGCGCCCACCACGCGTTTAGCGTTTTTTTTGGCGATCTGTTTGGGTTTTTCCAGGTGCTTTTCGTCATCATCAAAGAGCCGGCAGCCGCAAATCATGCCGCTCACGCGCCGGGAATCCAATGGATTTATGAAGTGCCCATTTTGCGACTGAGCTGACAAACCGTTTGACAAGCGCGCTGGTGACTCGCAAAGTCACAATTCGCTTTTTGTCCACGATGATCGCCGCACAACTCGCTCCTTTACCGCTCGCGGGCGACTCGCCGACAATTCTTCCATTCCCCACGGAGGCGATTCGCGCCGTCCGTACCCTGCGCAATATGACGACTCAACTCCTTCAAGAAGCGGCCCAAGTGATCCCGAACCAGCAACTCCTGATCAACGTCGTTTCCAAGCGCGTGCGTCAGCTCGGCCTTGGACATCGCCCTTTGGTAGAAGCGAGCCCCCGCGCGTCGCTAACCGATATCGCATTGAAGGAAATCATCGCCGGCAAATTGACCTTCGAAAAAATCGAGGAAGCGGCGGACGGCGAATAGGTCGGCTGACTCACACAACGGTCGCCACGGTTCACAAAGGAAACGGCGAAGTTTCTCAGTGTCCTCCGTGAACCATTGTGCCCTCTGTGCGAGACTCAGCTGAATTGCGATGGCCACAGACTCGATTCTCAATCGCAAAGCGCTGCGCGATTTTCACATCCTCGAGCGCTACGAAGCGGGCATCGCGCTCAAAGGCAGCGAGGTTAAGTCGATCCGCGCCGGCAAAGCAAACATCAGCGATGCTTTTGCCCGCATCGAGAATGGCGAAGCGTTTCTTTACAACGCCGACATTCAGCCCTACGAGCGCGCCAGCCATGAGATCCCCGTGGCCAAGCGGGTGCGAAAACTTTTGCTGCACCGCGCCGAGATCGATAAACTTTATGGCCTAACGAATGTCGCTGGCCGCACGCTTGTCGTCCTGAAGTTGTATTGGAAAAATGGCCGATTGAAAACCGAACTCGGTGTGGCACAGGGGAAAGTGGCGCACGACAAGCGACAGGATTTGAAGAAACGGGCGACTGATCGCGAGACCGCCCGCGAGGTCGCGCGCTTTAATCGAAAGCATGGCTAGCAAAGGTACTTTGTCTTTTGTTGTAGGGCGTCTGTGCCAGACGCCACTCGGTAAAGGCGTTTCGCAGAAACGCCCTGCAAAATGATTTTCGCGCAAATGACTTTGGCGAGCACCTCTAAATGAATGATGACGGCATGAAGCGATCGTGGCTATTGCTGTTAGGCGGAATCGCCTTAACGGGCTGGGCTGTTTCGCGGGCGCTGCGCAAAAATTTTTCTTTCGCAGAAAAGTCGGTGCTCATCACGGGGGGATCGCGGGGATTGGGACTCGTCATCGCGCGACAGATTTGCGCGGAAGGTGGACGTCGTCGCGCTACTCGCGCGTGACGCGAACGAACTTGCGCGCGCGCGTGAGGAACTAGCCAAAGCTGGCGGTGAAGCGATCACAATCGTCTGCGACTTGCTGGATCGCGCGCAGACAGAAAGCGCGGTCGAAAAAGTCATCAACCGCTTCGGGGCGATCGACGTTTTGATCAACAATGCCGGCGTGATCGAAGTGGGACCGCTCGCACACATGCAACGCGAAGATTTCGAGCGCTCGATCAATATTCACTTTTGGGCGCCCTTCAATTTGATTCGTAAAGTCGTTCCGCACATGCGTCGCGCGGGCGGCGGCCGCATCGTCAATATTAGTTCCATCGGCGGCAAACTTGCCGTGCCGCATCTTGCGCCCTATTGCGCCGGAAAATTTGCGCTGGTCGGTTTGTCCGATTCCATGCGCGCCGAACTCGCGCTCGATAATATTCATGTCACAACCGTTACGCCGGGACTCATGCGTACCGGCTCGCATGGGAACGCAAAATTTAAAGGGGATCATTCCGCGGAATATGGGTGGTTCTCCGTCGCGGCTTCGCTGCCGGTTGGCTCGATCAGCGATGAGCGCGCGGCGGAAAAGATTATCGAGGCGTGTCGCGCGGGCCTGCCCTCGCTGATCATGCCGTTTCCGGCAAGGATTGGAATTGCAGGCAACGCACTGTTTCCAAATCTAACCGGATACGCGATGAAGCTCGTTAATCGTCTGCTGCCGCGGCCGACGACTTCTTCGAGCGGCAATCAGTTACGTTCCGGTTGGGAAAGTCGCGGATCGAAGGCAAACTCTAGCTGGCTCGGCCGATTCACTGATCGGATGGCTCAGCGGAATAACGAATCGTAGCGAGATTCGTAAGGCATTACGAAGCGCCATCAAGGAGCGGCGCTTTCCAAGGCGCCGAATTTCTTGCTCCGTTGGTTGCGGCGGTTTGGAAACCGCCGCTCCTTGACGCTCGCGCGCGTAGCTCGTTAGGCGAATGGAAGATTCGACTTGATGCGCGCCATGTCGGTCTTATCGACCAGGCCGGCTTTGCTCAACTGGCGTTTACGCTTTGCGTTCTTCGACGAGAGCAAATGACGGCGCGACGCATGGGCGCGCAAAATTTTTCCCTTCGCGGTAATCTTGAAACGTTTCGCGACCGCTTTGCGAGTTTTGCTGCGCGCGATGGGTTTTGGCATAGGGCGCGAAAGATAGATACCGCCGCGGCAATAACAAATGTTTTCTGCGAGTCTGTAGCGGTCGGCTTGTAGGCGAGCCGCGGCGGTAAGTTCCAAATCCCAAGTTCCAAACTCCAAAGAAACCTCAAATCTCAAATCCAAAAGGAAGGACGTGCGACACTTTTGGAGTTTGAAGCTTGGAGCTTCCTTGGGATTTGGTGCTTGGAATTTGGAACTTTCCTGCGTTGCTAGCACATTGTCGCATGGAAGCTCTGGAGCAGAAACAACCGAATGTCATCATCGTCGGATCGGGCTTCGGTGGTTTGGAAGCGGCGAAGAAACTCGCGTGCAAACCCGTGCAGGTGACGGTGATCGACCGCACTAATTATCATCTTTTCCAACCGCTGCTCTACCAAGTTGCAACCGCGGCACTTTCTCCGGCCGACATTGCCGCGCCCATCCGCGCGATCCTGAGCGATTGTCGAAACATCGAGGTAATCCTCTCGGAAGTGCGTTCGGTCGATATCGTGGCGAAGAAAGTTGTCACGGCCGATCGTGAATTTGCCTACGACTATCTCATTCTCGCGACCGGCGCGCGTCATTCCTATTTCGGTCATGACGAATGGGAAAAACTTGCGCCCGGTTTGAAAAGTCTCGAAGACGCCGTCGAGATCCGGCGGCGGATTTTGATGGCGTTTGAGTACGCTGAAAAGATCACCGATGAAGCGGCGAGGCGGGCCGCACTGACCTTTGTCATCATCGGTGGCGGGCCGACCGGTGTCGAGATGGCAGGTGCCATCGCCGAGATCGCACGCTACACGCTCGGAAAAGATTTTCGTCATATCGATCCATCAAGTGCGCGCATCATTTTGGTGGAAGGCGAGCCGCGCGTGATCTCTGGCTTTCCCAAAGATTTGTCGCAGAAAGCGCTCGATCAGTTGCGCGACCTCGGCGTCGAAGTTTACACCGGAGTCCACGCCACGAATTTGACGGAGGCGGGCTTGAACATCGGCGACAAGTTTATTCCCTGCCGCGTGAAAATCTGGGCGGCGGGTAACAACGCGTCGTTCGTGGGGCGCTCGTTAGGCGTGCCGGTCGATCGAGTCGGCCGCGTGATGGTAAACAACGATCTTACCATTCCCGATCATCCCGAAGTGCAGGTGATCGGCGATCTGGCAAATTTTCCGTATCAGACCGGCGCTCCCTTGCCGGGCGTCTCACCAGTGGCGATGCAGCAGGGGCGGCATGCTGCCGCCAACATTCTCGCCATGCTCGATCATCGGAAGCCGCAACGTTTTTGGTATTTCGATAAAGGCAGCATGGCGACGATCGGCCGCAACAAAGCCGTGGCTGACCTGAATATCGTGCACCTCAGCGGTCTGCCTGCGTGGGTGGTGTGGGCGTTCGTGCACATTTTTTTCCTGGTCGGTTTTCGCAATCGCCTCGTGGTTCTGCTGCAATGGGCGTGGGCGTATATCAGTTTCAACAAAGGTGCGCGGTTGATTACGCGAAATTTTCAGGCGGAGACGCGGCCGCCCGCATGAATGCATGCGCCTTGGACATCCGCCGTTTTCTTGCGCCTAACGAGTCAAACAATGCCGTCGTCGATCGCGGTTCATAATCGGCAGCGAGGATCAAAATCGACATTGCCGAGCTGCAAAGCTTCGCGGAGCGCGCGCTGGAACTTGCGCTGAAATCGCGCACCGGCAAAGCACCCGCCACAGAAATTGTCGCATGTCGCTGTGATTTTGGTTTCCGATCGCCGGATGAGTGACTTGCACCGGCGGTTTCTTCAGATTGATGGGCCGACTGATGTAATCACATTTCAGCACGGCGAGATTTTTATGAGCGTCGAAACTGCGCGACGACAGGCCTCCGCATTTCGGACTTCTTTGAAAGAGGAGCTGCGGCTGTATCTCGTTCATGGATTACTCCACCTGCGCGGATTCGACGATAAGAGTTCACCAGGCGCACGTGCGATGCGCAAGATCCAAGAGAGGATCGCAGGTGAAGCCTCCAAGGAGCGGCGACTTCCAAGTCGCCGGCCAAAGAACATGGGCGACTTGGAAGTCGCCCCTTCTTGAAGACAATGCGAAACGATGGGCGCTTAGAATGCTTTCACGAAACATTATCGTATGTTAAATTTCCGCCCATGAGCTGGCGGTTAGGGGAGGGGATTATGTTCGCGCCAGAACAAATGCAATCGGCCGTCAAGAATCCCGAACTGGAAGAGCAAACCGGAACCGAAGAAGCGATCGATGTTCCCTGGCAAGTCGTGGTGCATAACGATCCGGTAAACCTGATGACTTACGTGACCATGGTTTTTCAAAAAGTGTTTGGTTATCCGCGCGAGAAAGCGGAGCGCCACATGCTCGAGGTGCATCAGAACGGCCGATCGATTTTGTGGAGTGGCATGCGCGAGCGCGCCGAGCTCTACGTGCAGCAACTGCACGGTTATCTGCTCCTCGCCACGCTCGAACGCGTGAGTTGATATGGAGTTCCGGCGTAACGGCGACGTTCTGGAACTTTCCGATCTCGATCCGTTTTTAGCCGAACTTCTGCGGCAAATTCCGGCCAGCACCAAATGCGACGATGCCGCCGCGGCCGAACAACGCATCTTCAGCGCGCCGGCCCAGCCTAACGAGAAGGAAATTTGCGCCGAGTGGAAAGTTTACGTGCAGCCCGAGCTTCGCCGCCTCTTTCAATCGGCGACAGAAACCGTTGCGACCGATCTGCAACAGCTCAACGGCAGCGAGAAGCCGTTTGCCAACTGCACGCTGCGAATCCCAACCGAGCACGCCGATGCCTGGCTCAACGCGCTCAATCAGGCGCGGCTGGTCATTGCCGCGAAAAACAATTTTAATGAAGGCGAGCTCTGCGATCATTATCGATCCCCGATCGGGTCTCGCCGCGATCTGAGTCTTTTCCAGGTGAATTTCTACGGTTTCCTGCAGGAATTTATCCTGCGCGAAACGCAAGGCGCTTAGGAAGTCACGCCATCGGCGCTTTTTCGTTCCCGCACCATTTGCATGAGCCGATCCTTTAACGCGGCAGAGGTTTTTGCCGGCCGCAGGCTCAGCGCAAATGCTTCATGCAAGGCGTAACATTCATTGATCGCGTCCTCGGCCTTCTGGCCGAATTGTCGGCGTGCCTGTTCGAACTCTTCGGTCTCTTCCGGTTCCAGCGCGCCGATCACGTAAAGCCGCGCGCGGTTCTGGAATTCTTCAAAGTTCATCTTTTAACTCCTTCAAGGCCGTCATAGATTTTTTTCAGTCCCAATTCAAGCCGAGTCTTTACCGTTCCCAAAGGTGTATTCGTATTTGCGGCGATTTCGCGCTGACTCATACCCCGAAAAAATGCGAGATCAATGGCCTGTTGCTGGGCGGGCGGTAGAGAATTGATCACATTACGAACGATAATGCGCGTGTCGCGAAAGGTGATTTCTTCCTCCGTAGAATTGTGGACCCAGGCCTCCGGTTGCTGCTCGGTCTCGGCTTGGAGACGCTCTTCCAGCGCGCGCATAAGCTTGCTTCTTCCGCAAACCGTCGATTGCGCGGCGCCGCGCAAGCGTAACCATCCAGCCAAGCGGCTTCCCTTTTTGTGCGGAAAAGTTTTTCGCCTGGTTCCAGATCTCCATGAAAATTTCCTGCAGCAGGTCTTCTGCCTCAGCTTCGTTATGAATAACGCGCAGGATCAGCGCTTTGAGTATTCCATTGTAACGATCATAAAGTTGCGAGAGCGCGTCCGGATCTTCGGCTTGAATGGCCTGCATCAACTCCAGATCCGTCGCGGCTCCAGGTTCGGGTTCCGGTGCCGTAGCCGGCAAGGAGGTCGGCTCCGCAATTTCCTCTTCGGCATCGACGCCGTTCCCATTCGAACTCATGCAGAGAACAGGTTTAGGCTGCGGACTCCGATTCGTCCAACGTATTCGGATTTAACGCTCTTGACGGAGAGGCCATCCCGGAAATATTCCGGGTCGCCCTCGGACTATCATTCCTTGGCGGGAATCGGCATGAAACTCATTTGCATTTGTTATACCTTGGTCACCATCGGCAGCCTGACGCTGTCTGTCTCGCTGCGTGCGCAGGATGCACCGAGTCGTCCGCTCCGGGATCCGAATTCGGATATTGAGCCGACGCCGTTGCCGAAGTCGAACTCCAGCCAGTGGCGACCCCACGCCCGCGCCGCAGACGACTCCGCAAAAATGGATTTCTCGGTTGCGAAGCCGATGCCGTCCTGCGACACCCGAGGCCAAGTCCAGCCACCGACGCCGACTGCTCCTCCGACGCCGGAAAAGTCGCCCGAGAAGACCGAGTCCGAGGAGGTCAAAGAGAATCCAACACCGCCACCGATAAGAAGGCGACGACGTGCTGAGGGACAAGACCCGCGCAAAGAGAGATCGAACCTGCCGCAGAAGCCACGCCGTTTCCCGAAGAGATGCGCACATGGTGGCGGCGAAATTGAAAAGAAATGGAGAAAGAATGGGAAGCTTCCTTCACTGATCCTGCGGTGATCGAAAAATTCCTTGGCGGACGATTTCGTTGGCACTTCGCCTGGTGGGAAAATCAATGACGAAGAAGGATCTCTGCGCGAAGCGAAGGAAGACACGGGCCCATCACCGAAAACAATCACGCGCGATCTGGATGTGCACTTTCATGGACCCGCATCGCGATCGTGACCGGTGCCGCGAAACAGATCGACCGGAACCGCGCGGGCCAAGTAATGGAACATGACTATCGCTTCACCGATACGTGGGCGGAACGCGACGGCGAATGGCGCTGCGTCGCCAGCCAGTCAATGCTGGTGTCGCGCTGATAGCTAGAACCAGGCACGCCATTATGCCGTCTGGGCCGAATTCGTTATCATCGAATGCCTGCGCAATCGGGAGGATCGAGAGAAAAATGGAAACGATGAGGAACAGGATTCGAAGTATGGCGGCGGGTCTTTTCGTATTCTGGCGGCCCTAAACGATTCGTTAGGCAGCATGCCCGATCGGGAGCGATCCTTTGAAATTGCAGCATGTCAATCAGATTGTCTTGCTGCCCACGCCAAGGGGCGATGCTCGAGATCGTCAATTGCGCGGCTTCAATTTGTGCGCCAAGAGTTAGCCTCATGCATCAAGAGTCGGAGACCGAAACGAAAGCCGATCCACTCTGGTACAAAGATGCCGTCATTTACGAGCTGCATGTAAAGACGTTCCACGATAGCGATGGTGATGGAATAGGGGATTTTCGCGGCGCAATCGAGAAGCTCGATTACCTGCGCGAGCTTGGGATAACGGCGATCTGGCTTTTGCCGTTTTATCCGTCACCGCTGCGCGATGATGGCTACGACATCGCAGATTATTTCGATGTTCATCCAAGCTACGGGCGGTTGGAAGATTTTCGCGCGTTTCTCGATGCTGCGCACGAACGCGGACTGCATGTCATCACGGAGTTGGTGATCAATCATACCTCGGATCAAAATCCGTGGTTCAAAAAATCGCGGCGCGCCGCGCCGGGATCGCCCGAACGCGAAATGTATGTCTGGAGCGATTCGCCGGAACGATACAAGGACGCGCGAATCATTTTCAAAGATTTCGAAACTTCGAACTGGTCGTGGGATCCGGTGGCAAAAGCGTATTACTGGCACCGCTTCTATTCGCACCAGCCGGATTTGAATTTCGATAATCCCGCGGTGCACGAAACGGTGCAGAAGGTTCTCGATTTCTGGTTGGGCATGGGCGTGGACGGTCTGCGGCTCGACGCGGTACCTTATTTATATGAGCGCGAAGGGACCAGCTGCGAAAATCTTCCCGAAACGCACGCCTATCTAAAGAACCTTCGCGCCCATCTCGATGCCAAATTCGAGAACCGCATGCTGCTCGCAGAAGCGAATCAATGGCCCGAAGACGCCGTCGCGTATTTCGGCAAAGGCGATGAGTCCCACATGAATTTCCATTTTCCGCTCATGCCACGAATGTTCATGTCGCTGCAGTTGGAGGATCGCTTCCCGATCATCGACATCCTCGAGCAAACGCCGGCGATTCCCGACAACTGCCAGTGGGCAATGTTCCTGCGCAATCACGATGAGCTTACGCTCGAAATGGTGACGGACGAGGAGCGCGACTACATGTGGCGCGTTTATGCGAACGATCCGACCGCGCGCATCAACCTTGGCATTCGCCGTCGGCTTGCGCCGCTTCTTGCCAACAGCCGGCGCAAAATGGAACTACTCAATATTTTGCTCTTTTCCATGCCGGGAACGCCCGTCATTTACTACGGCGACGAGATCGGGATGGGCGACAACTTCTATCTCGGCGATCGCAACGGTTGTCGCACGCCGATGCAATGGAGCTCGGACCGCAATGCCGGTTTTTCCAAAGCGAATCCGCAACAGCTTTATCTGCCGATCACGATTGATCCCGAATATCATTACGAGGCGATCAATGTAGAAAATCAGCAGAAAAATCTGTCGTCGCTTCTTTGGTGGATGCGACGCGTGATAGCGATGCGCAAAAATTTCAAAGCGTTCTCGCGCGGTTCGATCGAGTTTCTGCTGCCGGAAAATCCGAAGGTGCTCGCTTTTCTTCGCCAATACGAGGGCGAAACCATTCTCGTTGTCGTGAATCTCTCGCGTTTTGCGCAACCGGCGGAACTGGACCTTTCGCGCTTTGCCGGCTGCACCCTCATGGAAGTCTTTAGCCAGAATTATTTTCCAACAATCAAAGGGACTCCGTATCCGATCACTCTCGGGCCCCACGCGCACTATTGGTTTTTACTTCGGCCACAGACCGCGGCTGCACGCGCCTCCGATAAACGTGTGGTGCCGACAGCTCGGGTAGAGCCCAACATCGAAACTCTGATCGCCAACGACCAGCGCGCCCTTTTCGAGCGAGAAATCTTACCCGATTACATTCGGACATGCCGCTGGTTCGGAGCCAAGGCGCGCACCATTCGCACGGTGCGCATCACCGAAGAAATACCGATTTCGAGCGAAGCAAACGCCGCGCGCATTTGGTTCCTCGAAGTCACCTATCTCGAAGGCATAACGGAAAACTACGCGCTCCCTGTCCACATCACGTCCGGGGCCGCGGCCAACCAGGTTTTGCGCACCGCCCCGCAAGCGGTCATTTCCCGCTTCAGCCGCGACGCGCAATTTGTTTTGCAGGATGCCGTCTGGGACAAGCGATTTCGCGACGAGCTTTTCCACACAGTCACCACGCAGCAATGTTTGAAGGGTCGCAATGGTGAATTGTGCGGCAGCGCCGGTTCGGTGCTGAAAGAGGAGGAAACTGCGGGCCTCGATTCTCAAGTGCTCAGCGCCGAACAAAGCAATTCCTCGATGCTCTACGGCAACAAGTTTTTCGTGAAACTTTATCGCAAGCTCGAGGACGGCATGAACCCCGACGTGGAGATCACGCGATTTCTGACCGAGCGATGCAAGTTTCCGAACGTGCCGGAATTTGCCGGCGCCGTTGAATATCGAAGAAAGAGGAGCGAGCCGACGGTGGTTTGCCTCGTGCAACGCGCTGTGCAGAACGAAAGCGACGCGTGGGAGCTTACCCTCGATACCGTTGGCCGTTACTACGAACGCGTGCTCGCGCAGAAAGCTGAATTACAAAATGCGGCGACGCCCGCCGGTGTGGTCCTGGATGATTTGATCGGCGGGATTTATCCTGAAAAAGCAAAACTGCTCGGCCAACGCACAGGCGAATTGCACCTGGCGCTCGCGTCCGATTCCGAGGATCCGGCTTTTGCGCCGGAACCCTTTAACGCCATGGCGCAGCGGTCTGTTTATCAAAATATGCGTGCGTCATTGCGGCGTGCATTTGCATTGCTGCAGAGGAAAGCTTCAGAGTTGCCCGAAAACTTTCGCGATGAAGTGAAGGAAGTTTTGGACGCGGAAAAAGAAATTCTCGCACTGGAACAGCGCATCCTCGAACAACGTGCCGGTGCGGCCAAAATTCGGATTCACGGTGATTATCATCTTGGTCAGGCGCTCTACACCGGGAAAGATTTTGTCATTCTCGATTTCGAAGGCGAACCGGCGCGGCCGTTGAGCGAACGCAAACTGAAGCGGTCTGCTTTGCGCGATGTCACTGGCATGATGCGCTCATTTCAATACGCCGCTTACAGCGCGCTCTGGCAACCGTCGATGCGCCCGGAGGATATTCCGTTTCTGGAACGCTGGGCCGATCTTTGGTATCGGCAAATCAGCAGCATGTTTTTGCAGAGTTATCTCACGACCACCGCTGGCGCCGTGTTTATTCCGGAGGGCGCGGGCGAGCTCCAGGTTCTTCTCAAGGCGTATCTCCTGGACAAGGCCGTTTACGAGGTCGGTTACGAATTGAATCATCGACCAAGCTGGGTCGTCATCCCGGTCCGCGGGATCAAACACATCCTGAAATCCGCCTAACGAATTCTGGAAAAGACTTGCCTAACGAGTAGCCGTCAAGGAGCGGCGCTCTCCAGAGCGCCGAACCATCTAAGTCGGCGGCTTGGAAGCCGCCGCTCCTTGATGGCGCTGGCACTTCGCGATACTGGGATCATTTTCGATCGCAAACGGATGCGCGTCGCACTTGGAATTTCTGCTTCTCTTTGTGCAATGATTACGACTTGCATCGCCGATACACTGCGTTTCGAAAGCGGCGACTAACCAAACAGCGTTAATCGAACTTTATACATCCGAAGGTTGCAGCAGTTGCCCGCCCGCCGAAGCCTGGCTGAGCAAGCTAAAATCCGATCCTGGTTTGTGGAAGGATTTCGTCCCGCTCGCATTTCACGTGGACTACTGGGATCGTCTTGGCTGGCGCGATCGATTTGCCGCGGCTGCGTGGACGCAGCGCCAATACGCTTACGCTTCACAATTGCGCGGTGATTCGGTCTATACGCCGGAATTTATCGTTAGCGGCAACGAATGGCGGGATTGGTTTCGCGACGGGCGGTTACCGAAGACCGATACGCGCGCTGGAATTCTTTCGGCGACTACAACTGACGGGAAGAAATTTGCGGTTTCGTATCACCGCGCGGGCGAATCCGACCTGGAAGCGCACGTTGCGCTTTTAGGTTGTGGAATTAATTCCAAAATTGGCGGCGGCGAAAATAATGGGCGCCAGTTGACGCACGATTTCGTCGTTCTCGATCATCGTGCGACGCCGATGACGAAGGATGGGGAGATTGCGCACGCTGATATCAGCCTCGAAGAAACCGATCAGGGCGTTTCGCAGAAGGCAGTCGCGATCTGGATTACGCGAGCGAAACAACTCGCACCGTTGCAAACGACGGGCGGCTGGCTCGGAAACGTTGCGTTAAAGAAATAAACAAATAGGATGCGAACCGATGAACACTCCGCTTGAAACAATCGACCGTCAGATTTCCGAGAAGCATCTGCTCACGCATCCATTCTATCTCGCGTGGACGCGTGGTGAATTGAGCAAAACGGCGCTCGCTGATTACGCGCAGCAATATTATCACCATGTCGCGGCCTTTCCGACGTATCTCTCCGCCGTGCATGCGCATTGCGATGATCAACCGACACGCAAGGAATTGCTCAAGAATCTTATCGATGAAGAATCCGGTTCACCGAATCATCCGGAGCTGTGGCTGAAGTTTGCCGAAGGTCTGGGCGTTGCGAAGGATCAGGTTCAGCAATCAGAAAAGCAGCCGGAGACGGGCAAGTTGATCGATACATTTCGCTCGGTTTGTGGCGAGCAGTCAACGGCGGAAGGGCTTGCCGCACTTTACGCCTACGAGAGCCAAATTCCCGCGGTGTGCGAGTCGAAGATCGACGGCTTGAAGAAACATTACGGTTTCACGGATCCTGAGCATTACCGCTATTTCAGCGTGCACATCGAAGCCGATCGCGAACACGCCGCCGCCGAGCGGGTAATGCTTGCCTCGAACGTGAACGAACAGAACGCCGAGCGAGTTTCACATTCGGTGCAGCGCGTTCTGGATGCGTTGTGGGATTTGCTTTCCGGTGTGTGCCAGCGTCACGCCATCGCCTGCTAAACTCAATCAGGGGAGCGCGCGCTTGCAGCGTGCGGGCGACGGCATTCTGCCGTCGCGAACTTTTAGTCCGGTCGATATGGCGAGCGATTATAGCCTAACGAGTAATGCGATTCGAAGGTTCGTCGCCGCAAAATGCGGCGACCAGCACGCTGCAAGCGTGCGCTCCCCAGATTGTGAATTCGCGAACATGATGGAATTGGCGCGGTACTCCGATGTTGTTTATGGTGAAGGCTTATGACAGATCAACCTCTCGCGGGCAAAGTGGGTGTTGTTTTCGGTGTCGCCAATAAGCGCAGCATCGCATGGGCAATCGCGAAGGCGTGGGCGACCGCGGGCGCGAAGCTGATTTTCAATTATCAGGGCGAACGGCTGAAGGAGAACGTCGAGGAGTTGGTGGGCGAATTTGGTAAAGCGACGCCGCTCTATCCTTGCGATGTGTCCAACGATGCAGAGATCGCTGATTTTTTTGGCAACGTGCGAAATGAGACCGAGCGCCTTGATTTGATGCTGCACTCCGTCGCCTTCGCGCCGAAGGAAGCGCTCGAAGGCGATTTCGTTAGCACAACGCGAGAAGCATTTCGCACCGCGCACGATATCAGCGCTTACTCGTTAGTCGCGCTCACGCGTGAAGCAGCGCCAATGATGACAAATGGAGGAAGCGTTGTCGCGATGACGTATTACGGCGCGGAAAAAGTGGTGCCGCATTACAACGTCATGGGAGTAGCGAAGGCATCGCTCGAAGCGAGCACGCGTTATCTCGCCTACGATCTCGGCCCAAAAAAAATCCGCGTGAATTGCATTTCCGCCGGTCCAGTAAACACGCTTGCGGCGCGCGGCATTAGCGGCTTTTCGCAAATGCTCAAGCATTATCAGGAGCGCGCGCCGTTGAAACGCAGTTGCGATCCGGCGGAGCTCGGCGCGACCGGGATCTTTCTCGCAAGCGACGGCGCGGCGGCGATCACCGGCCAGGTCATCTATGTCGATGGCGGTTATCAAATCATGGGCATGTGATGATTACACATTTCGCCACCAAGGAGCGGCGGTTTCCAAGCCGCCGTTCTTAAACAAGGGCGCTTTGGAAAGCGCCCCTCCTTGATTGCTTATGTCCCTAACCAGTGAACTGCGAGACTTGTTAGGGAATGATGTCGTTGCCGATGATAGCGAAACGCGCGCAGGCCACGACGGCGATAAATGGTTCGCGCATCACGAACCGGATGTCGTTGTCTTCGCGCAATCGAGCGAGCAAGTCAGCGCGCTGCTGAAATTCGCAAACGAGCGAAAAATTCCCGTGACGGCACGCGGCGCCGGCTACGGCTACGTCGGGGGCTGCGTGCCTGCTCGCGGCGGCATCGCACTTTCACTCGCGCACATGAATCGGATCAAAGAAATTAGCTTTGACGATGCAATCGCAATCGTTGAGCCGGGCGTTATCACGGGCGAGTTGCAGGCAAAAGTTCGCGAGCAAAAACTATTTTATCCGCCCGACCCGGCAAGTCTGCATCACTGTTCAATGGGAGGAAACGTTGCGACTAACGCAGGCGGTCCGCGTTGTTTGAAGTACGGCGTCACGCGACATTACATCATCGGACTCGAAGTGGTTCTGGCGAGTGGTGACATTCTGCGCACCGGCGGCCGGGTTCACAAAAACAAAACGGGATTCGATTTGATCGGATTATTTGTGGGGTCCGAAGGGATGCTTGGTGTCGTAACTGAAATTACTGTGCGACTGATACCCTTGCCGCCATCCCGGGCGACGATGTCCGCTTCGTTCGCGACCATGTCGGAAGCGGCGGCGACGGTGCAGAAAATATTTGCCGCCGGATTTCTACCTTCATCCCTCGAGATCGCAGATCATTTCACGCTCGAGGCCGCACGACACGATGCCGCCGCCGGACACGTCCCATCTGGAAACGCGCATTTGCTCGTCGATCTCGACGGCCAGGAGGAAACCGTGCGCGTCGAGATGAATAAGTTGCGCGAACTGGTTGCGGGCAGAAAACCAACCGCACTGGAAATCGCGACGAACGAATCGGATTCCGAGAAACTTTGGGCGCTACGCCGCGAATTCAGTAATTCATTGCGCGCCACCGGCCTAACGAAATTGAATGAGGATGTTGTCGTCCCGCGTGGGCGGCTGGTTGATCTGATCGAATTTGCGGAAGCGCTTTCCAAGAAGTCTGGTTTTCCCATCGCATGTTTTGGACATGCCGGTGATGGAAACATCCACGTCAACATCATGGCCGACCGTTACAATCGCGATGCGGCCGTCCGGGAAAAAGTGGAGCGTGCTCTGGACGAACTATTGGCGCAAGTGCTCGCGTGGGGCGGAGTGATCACCGGCGAGCACGGAATCGGTCTCGCGAAAAAACGCTGGTGGCCGCAAGCAACCGGCGATGTTTCGAGCGCCTTGCATCATTCAGTGAAACGCGCGCTTGACCCGAACAACATTCTCAATCCGGGGAAGTTTCTGGATTGAGCACGAGCGTTGCCTCGATCGCGCGATGATCGCTCGACTGCGGGGAAGTATTTATGACGCGCGCATGCTGCAAGGTCGCACCGCGATAAAAGATGTGGTCGAAGCAAGCCGCGGGATAGAGGCGACTGGGAGGGAGGGTGATTCGAGATTTGTTAGGAGTATTTTGCCACGCCCAGCTAAATCCATGGCTTAACAGATCACGCGTTGTTTTCTCGCTGCTGAATCGTTGGTCGCCCGGCGCGGTGTTGAAATCACCGCCCACAATCCAGTGCAGACGCCCGAGTTTGCCGTAGGCGCGCTCCATTGCCTGCATGTGAGTAAGCAATTGATGGATGGATTCTTCGCGGACGGTGATGTTTTCTCGCAAGCCGCCGCGGTTGCTTTTGAGATGCAACGCGTAAACGAGCAGTAATTCGTTAGGCGCGAGTTGATAGGCGGCGAACGCAAAACCGCGTGGCGGCGTGATCGCGGCACCGGATTTCCATGGTTCTGCCCATGCACTGATCGCTGGCAAGCGACTCGCGATCGCAACTTGCTGTGCAACATTCTGGCCCTCGCGCGGCGGAAAGTTTGAGCAAACGTCGACCTTGAAATCGCGCAACGGTTCAACCGCGACACCAGCGTTGGCAAAATCACGGACCTCTTCCAGCCCAACGATGTCGGCATCGATGTTCGCGAGATCGCGATGGACCGATTCAATGTGTCTCGCTTGTTCGCGTCCGTTCGCATTTGGACGGCGACCAGGAAACCACTGAATGTTCCAATACACGACGGTGAGGGAATCTCTTGCCGCCGGTGACGGCGAAGGAACTTGCTGCGCGAAGATCGTCTCGCACAGGAAAACCGCACTAATGATGGAGAGAAGGGTGTTTCGTTTCACGGGTGTGACGCAGACAATCCTGTCTGCGATACTATACTGACGCCTCCAGGGATTCGCAGACAGGATTGTCTGCGTCACATCATCCGCGACGAATAATATTTTCGAGCTGATTGCGAATCGCTTGTTCTGCGGACTGGTCCTCGCCGTAACCCCACGCGACCAATTCGAGCATTTGCGCGCCTACTTCGCGTCTTCCTTCACGCACCGCGCGCAATCGACCGGAGGCGGTCCAGTTTTCCTGATTGATGGTCGCTGCGTTTGGAACCGTTCCATCCCAGTAACAATAGTAGACGTGCAGCGGCGTTCCGTTGTTATCGAAAACGTAAGAACGAATGGGGAGGGGAACGCCGTTCACCGTAATGAGTTTTCGCTCTTCGCTACCGATTTGTTTCATGCCGCTGGCCGGCAAACAGATATCGGGCCGATGGTTCTTGATAAACAAACCGGCGGTGCGTCCCGGAAACCAGCGGAAGAAATACATTCCGAACTGATGCCCGTCGTCACTTCGCCAGGTGCCACCGCCGCCTTCGTTGTAGCGCAATAGTTCCTGCGCCTGTTCCGCGACCGGGATGGATTTGAAATCCTGCGCCTGCGTTGGCCAGGTCACGGCCCATGCCGGCATGCGCGTGGAAGGCGATTCGTGCACGCGATACCAAATTTGCGTTCCGACTTCCGCGGCAAGTGTCGCGATAAGTAACCATGCAAGAAGAGCGCGTGGAATCCGCGAAGGAGCGACGAAGTGAGAAGCAACCGCGGCGTTAATGGGCGTATTCTTTCGCAAAAAAATGCTGAGACCCCAAAGGATCAAGAGGCAGACGAACAAGATCGATAGACCCGCCGGATCGTGCCATTTCTTGATCGTGTCGGAACCTTGCTGAGCGCCGAGAAGAACAAGCAGGAAAGTGCGAGCGAGGTTGCAGACAAATGCGACGATCGCGCCGGCAAAAACCAGAAAGAACCTTCGGCCGACGCTGAAATCGTAGAGTTCGCCGAGAAAAAGCGAGACCATGAAAGTGGCCTGAAGCGAGCGCACGCCGGTGCACGCTTCATCGATGCCGACGAAACCGGTGCCGATTTCGATCACGTTCCCCATCTGCACTGCAGGAACATTGATGGCATTGAGTAGTTCGACGTTGATCGCAGTGTCGATGCGCATCAGTCCTTGAATGATGAGTTGCTCGAATTGGGTCGGCCACGGGACAGCGACAAGAAAAAATAAAATAGGGAACGCGAAGTGCCGAAGCCATGGTCTACCGCCTGCGAGATAGAATGCGCTTGCGGTGATGAAGACGACCGCCATCGCCATCGTCCAGCTCATCAATCGCCAGTCGGGATTGGCTTCTTGAATCAAACGAACCGGAATGAGCAGAAGAGCTCCTGCAACGATCGCGAGCGCGGGAATGAATTTCACTCTTGCCGCTGCCGGAGGCGGAGCTGTCTCCCATCGTCGCGCAAAAATGAATGCGGTTAGAAATGGAACCGTCCAACCGTAACCGTATTGGGGATTGACCGACCATTCCAAACGAAGCCGCGAAATGAGTTCGAGCCAGGCCAGACCAACGATGCCGACGACAATCCAACTGATGGGCCGGCGGGTGACAGTGTGCGGCATCGAAGTAATATCAGATGCGGTCATGTAATAGAGACGAAAGTGCGAGAGTTAGGGATTATTTGGCTTGTTGAAAAGCTGCGTCCTGTCATGTCGAGCGAAGTCGAGACATCTCTTACTGTTCGTTCGCGTTTAATGACAATGAGAGATTCCTCGACTCCGCTCGGAATGACACAGTTTTCCCGCAGAGCCAAATCGGTCCTTTTTCCAGCAAATTACAGGCCCTTGCCTTCCGACGGCAAATCGGCTCGGCGATGTGCGTTCGCTCGGGCCTCAGATGCAGATTATTTTAAATCCGAGCGACGCTTGCGTGATCGGTCGATCACGCTATAATAGTGGCATCATACTGGCTGCAGTGGGCGATAGTGATCGCGCAGCTGGATTTTTGGATCTGGACCAAGAAGCAGGCCTTCCGCCGGAAAACAAAAGCGCTGCTGCAAGGGCACGTCATTTTCTGGCGCAACGATAAACCATTCGCGCCACACGCGATTAACTACCTTCATTCGATTACATTGTGACTCATTCTTTTCTGGCTTCGCCGTCTTCGGCGGCGAATTCTGACTCATGAAACCGGGAACCTTTCTTCACACCATCGCCGTTTTGTTGTCATCGGTTTCGTCTCTTTTTTCCGCGACCGCGCCGGCGGCAGCGCCTGCGACGAAAATGAAGCTGAGCAAGAAGGCCAGCCGATTGACGGAAGATATCTTGTTAAAGGTCGATCCCATCGCCTACACGCCTCCCACTTTCGCCCGGATGATGAAGCCGAAGGATGGCCAGCATTATCCGTGGAAGAGCAATATTGTGACGACGATTTTCTGGATCGGCGAAGACGCCAGTGGGAATAATCCCGTGCCGAATCATTCGAGCTCGTGGGACAAGCATTGGGGACAAAGCTATGGCGGTTTCGACGACCCAAATCGGGGACGGCGCGAGAATTACATCCCGGTGAAATTTACGCCACGGCAGAATCCATTTTATTGCGCATTGCCTTACAACGACAAAGCCAACACCGGCCATCGGCCCGAGGCGGCACGTGTGATTCCGTGGTTCAAGGAGGCATATCAAGGTCCGGCCGTTTCCGTCTGCAAAGACCGCTGGGTGGCGATTCGCAAGGGCAACCGAACCGTCTATGCGCAATGGGAAGATGCGGGGCCATTTCGGACCGACCATTGGCAATATGTCTTTGGAAACGAGCGCCCGAAACCGAATCTAAACAGAGGTGCCGGGCTCGATGTTTCACCGGCGGTGCGAGATTATCTCGGGTTGCAGGATACCGATGTAACCGACTGGAGATTTGTCGAATTCAGCGAAGTGCCGCGCGGCCCGTGGGCTATTTACGGGAACAATAATACTTTCGTGCAAAATGCGCGCAAATCGCAGGAGCGAATCGCAGAAGAAAAGCGACCGGCGCATTCTGTCATTCGTTAGTCGCGATCAGCACTTGCTGTTCGCTCGGAGTTTATGACATCCCGTTTCGCAATCGTAGCGGTCTTTTTTGGATCCGCTTTGATTGCCACGGGAGATGCCAGTCATCCGCTGCTTAGGGGTAAAGCTGCGATGGGCGATTGGACCAGTGATGCGCCCGGGGTGCGGCGCAAGATTACGGTCGCGGATTTGCCCCCGCCTAACGCGACGAAATCTGCAAACAACGATCCGACAATTGTGAGGCAACCGAAGGGAGCAGAGCTTCAGGTATTGCCAGGGTTCAAGGTGGAGGAATACGCCAGAGGCTTCCGTAATCCGCGCTTCCTGCTCACCGCGCCAAACGGCGACATCTTTGTCACGGAAAGCGAAGCGAATCGAATCACGGTCTTGCGCGACACCAACGGAGACGGCAAGGCCGATCGCAACGAAAGCTTTGCTGAGATGTCTCTGAACAGACCGTTCGGCATGGCGTTTTATCCGCCGGGGCCCAACCCTCATTATCTTTACGTCGCTAACACCGATGGAGTCGTCCGTTTCCCGTATGAAAACGGCGACACGCAGGCGCGGGCCGCAGCCGAGCAGCTTGGCATAGCATTATCTGCTGGTGGGATCCTGCATGGCGGCGGGCATTGGACGCGTGATCTCGTCTTTTCCCGTGATGGGAAACGCATGTTCGTTTCGATCGGCTCGCGCTCGAATGTCTCCGATAACTCGGCCGAAGCGGATCGTGCTCGCATTTTCGAATTCAAGCCCGATGGCACAAATCAAAGAGTTTTTGCGTGGGGAATACGTAACGCTGTCGGCATCATTTTTCGCCCGGGAACCGACGAGCTATGGATGAGCACGAATGGACGCGATGGTCTCGGCGACGATCTGGTGCCCGATTATATCAGCCACGTGCAACCGGGTGGCTTTTACGGCTGGCCCTGGTTCTACATGGGAAATCAGCAGGACCCTCGCCATGCTGGAGCGCATCCGGAATTGGCGGACAAAGTGCTCGATCCTGATGTCCTCATTCAAAGCCATTCGGCTTCGCTGAATTTATGTTTTTACAATGGCGAGCAATTCCCGGCGGAATATCGCGGCGATATTTTTGCTGCGCTGCATGGTTCGTGGAATCGCAGTCGCCGCACGGGCTATAAAATCATCCGAGTTCCGTTTGATAAAGGAAGCGGCAAACCTCTCGGGGAATACGAAGATTTTGTTACCGGTTTTGTAACGCCGGAAGGAAACGTTTGGGGCCGGCCCGTCGGGATTACAGTGGCACAGGATGGCAGTCTGCTTTTTAGCGAAGATGGCAACGACACCATCTGGCGCGTGAGCTACATCGGGAAATAGCGGTCAACACGCCGTCTCATTGTCACGTCGAGCGCAGTCGAGACATCTCTTAATGTCGGCACGAAAGGTTCAGCTGCAGAAATAGTGAGAGATTCCTCGACTTCGCTCCGCTCCGCTCGGAATGACAGGAAAGCAAAGACGGGCAACGGACCATCTCGGTGCGTGGCTACGGACTGATTTTGGAGGGACGACCTCTGCGTCGTGCCAAAATTCAGGGACACGATCGCGCGCGTCCTTCCAATTAGTATTTTAAAAACGAAACGACCGGGATCGGCGCAAGCTTTTTGCGGCCGTGGAGAAACTCCAGCTCGATGAGGAATTGCGCCTCGAGTAAATCGCCGCCGACTTTCTTGATGAGCGTGGCGGCGGATGCGGAAGTGCCACCGGTCGCGAGCAAATCATCCACCAACACGATTCGTTCGCCCGGCACGATCGCATCGATGTGCAACTCCATTTCTGCTTCGCCGTATTCGAGCGAGTACTTTGCGCTTTCAGTTTTTTGTACGGTAGCCGCCCTTTTTTCCGAAGCGGCACAAAGCCGATGCCTAATTCGTAAGCCACGGCGGATCCAAAGAGAAAACCGCGCGCATCGATGCCAACAATCTTGTCGATTGTCATTTCGCGACAACGTTCGAGAAACGCGTCAATCGAGCTTCGAAATAGGGCGCCATCGGCCAGGATCGGAGTGATATCCTTAAAAACAATTCCCGCTTTGGGAAAATCCGGCACATCGCGGATGGCACAGCGCAACTCTTCGATCACATCGGCTATCACCGTGCGACGCTAATGGCTCACAACGAAACGTCAACGCTGCGGGCGGATCAAAGAGCCATGAATTTTTTGAAACTCCATGACCCAGAACCCGTAGTTCTTAATGGTGAGGGCTGCCATCTGGAGGAGACGCTAATCTCGAAGATTCTCCAAGTGGTGGTTCGCTGGTGCGGTCGGTTGCATGCATGACAGTTCTCCCCCGGTTGCGTGCCGGGTTCCAGTGCTGCAAGCCGGCCGCATCGGCACCTCATCTGCTCACGGAAGATTTCATTCCGCCTCGAGCCAGTCGACAACCGTAAGTTGGAATCACTCGACGACGCCCAACGTAATTTGCTCGAAGCAGTCGGCGAATATCCAGAACGGCAGAGGTCCGCTGAAAACGTCTTCGCGCATTCACGCGCGGTTGAACTTCTACAATCTGGCTCTGCTGAAAAGCTATGTCATTTCGAGCGAAGTCGAGGAATCTCACATTGTCATTAGCCGGACGGGAACGAACAGTAAGAGCACCAGCGTTCACACCGGTCATACAATACGATTACGAAGGGGGTAACGTTTATCTTTACCTGGATCCTTTGTGACTTTGATTGATTGAGGTGGGAAAGTCGTTAGCATTAGCAACCGGTGAAGGGCTATCGAAACCATTATCAACCTTGGGTTCTTGCCAGGCGCGCCTTAATTGCGTTTGTCTTCTGCGTGGAGACCGCTTGTCTGTTTGGGAGCGGAATGCAACCTACCATTGCAGATGAACGCACGCCGTTCTGCTCCGCTGCGCCAGATAAGGTTTTCCGCAGAAGCCTGACGTTTGCGGAGCGCGTCGCTTATCAACGAGCGATTGAAGAAGTTTATTGGCGGCACCGGATCTGGCCGAAACAGAATCCCGGACCTAAGCCATCGCTCGATGCGGTAATATCCCAAGCCGGACTGGAAAAGAAAGTCGAAGACTACCTGCATCAGTCGCAGCTTATCGCAGAGCAACGAGAATGGCCTATTGCCGCGCACGAGCTACAGACTGAAGTGGAATCGCATGGCACGCGAGACCAAACAACCCGAATTGTTACGCGGGCTGTTTGAAGCACTCGGGAATGACCCATTCGTCATTGCGGAGTGTCTGGCCAGGTCCATTCTGCTTGATCGGTATTTTAACGGTGGGGCGTGTCTCACGAACACGAGGAATGAGTTGCCGGATCAAAACGACGACTTCGCTTACACGTTGCCAGAAATTTCTGCTGTAAGGGTCGGCGCGAACGATACGTGGACTTCCACCGGCGGTGAAAATGCGCCGGATGTGCGATCCTCTCACACCGCCGTGTGGACCGGTAGCGAAATGATCGTCTGGGGCGGGTATAATATTCAGGCCACATACCTTGAACACCGGCGCGAGATACGCTCCCGGCACTGACAGTTGGGCGATCACGAGTGTTGCGGGCGCCCCGCTTGCGCGAGCTGGCCACAGCGCAGTGTGGACTGGTAGTGAAATGATCATCTGGGGTGGGGCAACCTCCATCCCCATCCGGCCGGCCCAATAAATAGCGGTGCTCGATACAATCCGGTTACCGATACTTGGATAGCGATGACGACAACTAACGCAGCTGTTGTGCGAGACTCTCACACCGCGGTTTGGACTGGCAGTGAGATGATGGTGTGGGGTGGGTGGGGAGGACCCGGGTGCCAAGGTAAGTGTATGCTCGACAGCGGCGGGCGATACATTCCAGAGACGGATACCTGGAGCGCAATGAGCACTGCAAATGCACCGGCTGCCCGATGGGACCAAAAGGCGTTTTGGACAGGGTCTGAGATGATCGTGTGGGGCGGGACGGATCAGACGAACTATTTGCACACTGGCGGCATATACAATCCCGCGACTGATAGTTGGACGCCTACCAGTCTTGTTAACGCACCGCCTGGTCGATTTGCCTTCCGATGCAGTATGGACGGGAAGCCAAATGATTGTGTGGGGCGGGGTCGCCGATCAAACCTTTACCGACACGAATACGGGTGGCAGTTACAATCCAAGCACCGACAGTTGGGTTGCTACGAGCCTCGTCAACGCGCCCTCTGCCCGGGCCTATCCCACCGCAGTGTGGACGGGCGGTGAAATGATCGTTTGGGGTGGCAATGGTTCACATCGGATTTCAATACCGGCGGCCGATATAATCCTGGGACGAATAGTTGGACGCCGACCACGACGGTAAACGCACCGATGCCTCGGGCTGAACCAGACCGCCGTGTGGACAGGGGATGAAATGGTCGTGTGGGGCGGATTCAGTTACGATACGGGTATACTATGTAAACACAGGCGGGTGTTACTCTGCCCAACCATCTGCGCCCACGGTGCAGAGCGCGGTGTCACGAAAGACTCATGGCAATGCCGGCGATCTGGATATCAATCTGCCACTAGGCGGGGTGCCCCGGAGTAGAATGCCGTAGTGGCGGCGCCACTGGTGATTACAGGATTGTCGTAACTTTCGCCGCCGACATAGCAAAAAATGCGAACCCGCAGGCGACGGTGACCTCAGGGATTGGGACGATTGGCAGTAATGGCGTCGGTAATGGTGGAATGGTTATAACAAGCGGCAATGTCGTTACCATCCCGCTAACGAATGTAACCAATGTTCAGACCCTCCATGTTACGCTTAAATAACGTGAATGGTGCAACGAACGTGATGATTCCAATGCGTGTGCTCATTGGCGATGTGAATGGCAACGGAACCGTCAACGCCACGGATGTTTCGCAAACCAAATTAGGCTGTCGGGCAAGGCGTCGGTGCGAGCAACTTTCGGTGCGACGTGGACGCCGGGGGAGCCATTAACGCCACCGATGTGTCCATTGTGAAATCCTTCAGCGGTGCTGCGCTGCCATGAGCCGACTCAATGAGGTAGGGACGCCGCGCTGCGGCGGTCTGGACATCGCAGCGCGATGTCCCTACCAAGTTCAGCGTTAGGCTAGAATAAGGTAATGAGAAGTTTCGCAGAGGAGATCGGAAGGATGCCAAGACTTGGGAAACACCCGTCGCTATCCTTGTGGCGCTCGCGCAGCAATCGTATGTCTGTTCGCTTCTATAGCGGTAATGGCATTCTCACAGACCCAAGAGACCCCTATGGGACCCATGAGACGCTAACGTTTGCGCAGCGCGTCGCTTATCAACGAGCGATTGAAGAAGTCTATTGGCGGCACCGGATCTGGCCGAAGGAGAATGCCAGGCCTAAGCCATCCCTCGATGCAGTAACAACCCAAGGTGGACTTGAGAAGAAGGTTCGCGACTACTTGCGCAAATCGCAGGCGCTGGAGGATTACTGGCAACGTCCGATTACCGCCGAGCAGTTGCAGGCGGAAATGGATCGCATGGCGGGGCACACTCAACAGCCCGCAGTCTTGCGCGAACTCTTTGCCGCGCTCGGTGATGATCCCTTCGTGATCGCGGAGTGTCTCGCCCGGCCAGCCTTAGCCGAGCGATTATTATCTAATTGGTATTCCTATGATCAACGAATTCACGGTGAGCTAAAGCGGCGCGCGGAAGCTGAGCTAAGGGCGCATCCAACGGTCGAGCAGATGAAACAGCTCAGCGGCACCTACAGCGAAATCGAATTGGTCAGGAACGACAAGGGCGAACACGCGGAGATCGTTGATAGTGCTAATCGGACCATGAAGCTGAACAGGGCCGAATGGAACAGGCCCCTGCAAAAAGTGTCGGCAATGCCGATCGGAAAGCTAGGTCCGCTGGAAGAAGACCAAGTGCGCTTCTATGCAACGGCGATAATCGAGAAAAGCCCCGACCATCTGAAGCTTGCGACGGTGACTTGGTCGAAGGTGTCGTTGGAGTCTTGGATCATCAACGCCGAAAACCAAATGCTTGAGCCAATCGTGATGCCGAGCACGAACTACACTCTTTCGCCGATATCGGACCGAACGGATGGATGTGATGATACCTGGGTGAGCACTGCTATCCCAAGCACTGGCCGCTACCGCCTCACCGCGGTCTGGACTGGGAGTGAAATGATCGTGTGGGGCGGAGAAGTTTCATTTAATCTCCTTTCGAACACGGGAGCGAGATACAATCCAAGCACGGACAGTTGGGCAGCCACCAGGACCCGTCGACGCGCCTTCCGCCCGAGCAGACGATGCCGCCGTGTGGACAATCTGAAATGATCCTTTGGGGAGGAGATAACTCTAGTGGCTGGCTCGATACAGGCGGAAGATACAATCCAGCGGCGGACAGTTGGACTTCTACTAGCACCGCCAATGCGCCCCATGCCCGTTACAGGCATACTGCCGTGTGGACCGGCAGCCAGATGATCATCTGGGGTGGACTCTACTACGATCCGGATACGACCCCTCATTACGTCAACACGGGCGGGAGATACAATCCTAACACCGACAGTTGGACAGCCACGAGCATTACCAACGCGCCCGATGGCCGGGACTCTCACACTGCAATATGGACCGGCAATGAAATGATCGTCTGGGCTGGAGCGATCGCTAACAGCCAGTGGGTCAATACTGGTGGAAGATACAATGCTACCACTGACAGTTGGGCACCTACGAGCTTGGTCAACGTACTTCCGCGCGAGCCTACCACACCGGCGTTTGGACTGGCGGCGAGATGATCGTGTGGGGTGGATATACGTTCTCTAGCCAGACCGATACCGGTGGAAGATACAATCCCGCCGCCGATAACTGGACTGCGACCAGCCTCACTAATTCGCCTACCAAGCGATACGATCACACCATGGTGTGGACTGGTAATGACATGATAGTCTGGGGCGGATACGGTTGTACCGACCAATCTTGTCAAACCGTAACTTATCTGAACACCGGCGCAAGATACAGTCCGATTACCAATAGTTGGCTTGCTACCAACCTCACCAACGCGCCTCCTGTGCGCGAATCGCCCACCGCGGTCTGGACTGGTAGCGCAATGATCGTCTGGGGCGGCTTCCGTTTCGATGGTAACTATCACTATTTGAACACTGGCGGGAGATACTGCGCGCAACCGTCAGCGCCGATCGTGCAAAGCGCCGTTTCTCGCAAGATTCATGGGGGCGCCGGCAATTTTGATGTAAATTTGCCACTGAGTGGTGCACCGGGAGTTGAATGCCGCAGCGGTGGCGCGACTAACGACTACACCATTGTCCTTACTTTCCTCGCCAACGTGTCAATCACGGGAAGTCCGCAAGCCGCAGTCACCTTAGGAATCGGAACGGTCGGAAGCGGCGGCACCGGCAATGGGGGAAAGGTTATCACAAGCGGGAATGTTGTTATCATCCCACTCACCAATGTCGCTAAGGCACAAACAATCAACGTGACGCTGGATAATGTAAATGGTTCAACGAATGTGACAATTCCCATGCGTGTGCTCGCCGGGGATGTGAACGGCAACGGAATCGTCAATGCTACGGACGTATCGCAAACCAAATTGTGTGTCGGGCAAGCCGTCGGTGCAACCAACTTCAGATGTGACGTAAACGCCAGCGGCGCGATCCACGCCACCGACGTGTCCATTGTGAAAACCGCGTCCGGAACCGCGTCGCCATGAAGTGGAGAAGAGTAGAGCGCGCTTCCAGCTTGCGTTGTTTTGCTTCGCAAGCTGGAAGCTTACGCCCCTTTAAAGCGGCGGCCTGGAGTCCGCCGCTCCTTGATATTAAACCGGGGCGACGGACAAAGGTGGAAACGACGTAGCGAGACAGTATGTGGGCGGTTTGCGAACCGCAGGTTGCCAACACCGCGACGCCCTCTACACTGGAGGCCTGCGATGGACCGCCTCTTCGTCCTTCTCTCCACCTGCTGCTATCTGGTCGCCGTTGTCCGGACAATCGTGACGCTGCGCGTCGGCGTTTTCCATCGCGGGCGGTTTAATTTCTTTGCGGTGGCGGCTGGATTCGGCTTTCAGACGGTTTTTCTTTATCTGCGCGGACACGCGATCGGCCGGTGCCCAATTACGAATCTGTTCGAGGTTTTCGTCTTCCTTGGCTGGTCTGTCGCGCTCATCTACCTCGTCATCGGTCCGGCTTATCGCTTATCTTTGATGGGCGCATTTACGGCGCCGTTAATTTTTCTGATTCAAATTTTCGCGCTTGTCGCGCCATTCGATCAACCGCATCGCGCCAGGATGCCGGTAAATCCATGGCTC
>CAWDLY010000024.1:0-173202 GCA_963803315.1 uncultured Verrucomicrobiae bacterium
ATGAAGACTGTCGGCCTCGGTGTCGACCGCGATGCGATCGAAGGAGTCGATTTTCAATACCCAGGCGCACTACGCGCTGGATGCGATCACGACGAAAAACCCAAAAAACCAAACCCCAAACCCCAGGGAATATTCAAATCCCAAACTTCAAGAATCAGCGTGGCCACGTTTGGAGCTTGAATATTGGAGCTTCCTTGGAACTTGGGGTTCGGGTTTTGGGGTTTTTACCTCAGTCCGCTCAACAACAATTCCGCGTTTGTCTTCGTCGCTTCAAGATTGTCGATCAACTTTTCCATCGCCTCGATCGGTGGCAGCGCCGCCATCGCTTTGCGCAACACCTGCACGCGCTCCCATTCATCGGGATGGTAAAGAAGCTCTTCCCGTCGCGTGGCCGATTGCAAAACGTGGATCGCGGGATAAAGCCGCTTCTCCACCAGTGAACGATCAAGATGCAATTCCATGTTCCCCGTTCCCTTTGAACTCCTCGAAGATCACATCGTCCATGCGGCTGCCGGTTTCGACCAGTGCCGTCGCCAGAATCGTTAGGCTGCCGCCTTCTTCGACGTTGCGCGCCGCGCCGAAAAACCTTTTTGGTTTCATGAGCGCTTTTGATTCCACGCCGCCGGACATGATTTTTCCCTTCCCGGGTTGCATCGCGTTATAACCGCGGGCGAGACGCGTGATGCTATCGAGAAGGACCACCACATCCTTTTGCTGCTCGAGCAAACGCTTCGCCCGTTCCAGCACCATCTCCGCGACTTGCACGTGACGTAGCGCAGGTTCGTCGAAAGTCGAATCGTAAATCTGCGCATCGACTTCGCGCTGGAGATCGGTCACTTCCTCCGGCCGTTCGTCCACCAGCAGAACGATAAGCTCGATCTCCGGATGATTAACGCGAATCGCTTTCGCGATTTCCTTCAGCAATATCGTTTTGCCGACACGCGGCGCCGCCACGATCAATCCGCGCTGCCCGCGCCCGAGCGGCGTAAGCAAATCGATCGCGCGACAACTGATCGAATTCGTTGTCGCGTTTTCGAGCAGAATGCGACCTTGCGGAAATTGCGGTGTGAGATCGTCGAATGCGGTCGGCTCGTTCCATTTCTCGGGCGCTTGACCTTCGATCGCAGTCACTTCATCGAGCGCGAGCGAGCGTTCGCGATCGCGCGGCAAACGCACGCGACCAGCGACACGTGCGCCGGACGGAGATGAAATTGTTGCACGATGGCGCGCGGAACAAACACATCCTCCGGCACCGGCAAAAAATTCAACCGCGGCGAGCGCAGGATCGCGAACGAATCCGATGTTTGCTCGATGAATCCTTCCGCCGTTACCGTGCTGCCACGAGCCAGGGCATAACGCACCAAATCGAAAATGTGCTGATGATGTGTGCGACCCGGTTGAACTCGGAAATTGAACCGGCCGCAGAGCGCATCAAACTCCTCCGGCTCGAGCGCCTGAATCTCATTTAGATCCAACGCTTCCGCAGTTGGAGTTGCCGCCGTCTCAGCGGCAGAGGGCGCATCCGTTTCCGTTGGCGTGATCGTCGTTTCGTCCATGTCTACTTCCGCCACGTCGCGGCCAATAACCTCGCCTGCTCCATCAAGCCGGGCAGATCCCCGTTGTTCCAGACAACGTGATCGGCTCGCGCAATTTTTTCTTCGAGTGGCATTTGAGAATTAATAATTTGTTCCGCTTCCGCGCGATCCAGTCCGGAGCGTGTGAGTAATCGTGTCAGTTGTGTCGCACGCGAGCACGCCACCACGACCACTCGATCGCACAAGGTTTCACCGCCCGTTTCATATAGAAGAGGAATATCAGCTAGAAAAAGATCGCCGGATTTTCGGGATGTGTCCGCCGCGCTGCTCCATTGCTGGCGGATGCGCGGATGCAGAATCTGCTCCAGCGCAGCTCTTTTTTCCGCGTCGGCAAACACTATGGCGCGAAGCGCCGCGCGATTCAAGTCCCCTCTCCTGGAAAAAATCCTGCCGCCAAACTGTTCACGCAGCAATTGCTTCACTTCCACATTCGTGTCGGTCAATTCGCGCGTCGCATGATCCGCGTTAAAGATCTTCGCCTCGGGAACAATTTCACGCAGGCAATAGCAAAAGCTTGTCTTGCCCGTTGAGATCCCGCCTGTGACTCCGATGACCGGCATGAACCAGCCGTTTCGCTGAAAACGCGCCGAAAGGCAACCCCATTCAATTCTCGCAGAGTCGCCGCGGAGACCCCTTGTCGCAGAGTCGCCGTGGCGACCTCTTCATCTTCACGATTGGAGTCGAGCAATAGAGGCGAAAAATCTTTCGCAGCTGTGAGCGTCTGAACTGAAATCTTCTCGTCCTTGGGACATCATGATCTCTCGTTTCAACGTTGACCAGACCTTCCACGTCCTCTTATAAGAGAAGAGATTCGCCATGAACAAGACCCCCCGCTTAAGAAAAGCTGCCAAAGGATTAGCCGGCGCGCTTGCCATTGCCAGCGGCACGACCGCTTATGGCGCGATCGTTTTCGTTAATCCACCAGCGGATTTAACAAATACTCCGGGTAGCTCATCTACGTTTGCTTTGTGGGACGTGAATGGTGACGGCACTAATGACTTTTTCTTTCAAAATCGCTATCCAAATACGGCACCCGGGGGCACCGGCGTCATCTGGCAGTTGAGCATGAACCCGCTTACCGACGCGCCTGCTGCTAACGGCGTGATCAGCTACCCGGGTCAGTTTGTCCAGTACGCGTACGCTTTCCAGGGGGCCATACTAGTAGGTTCATTCGACCAGCGGTTTTCCACTCAAACACAAGTCGTGCTCGGCTCGAGATATAGTTACGGCTCCGCGGGTGTGAACTACTACGGTGGATTTGCCGGTGGTAACTCTAATGGCTCGGTAGCTCCGGGCACGTTCGCCTTTGCAGGCTTTCGCTTTACGGCCGCCGATGGCATCCATTACGGCTACATACGCTTGAGCGTGAGCGCAGGCATGATCGATTTTGACTATGCAGCGTATAATACCACTCCGGGCGACCCGATCACATCGCCTATTCCGGAACCGGGCACCATGGCATTGCTCGCGCTTGGAGCGGTTGGAGTGATTGGCACGGTGACTAGGCGTCGCCGCGTGTGAAGTAAGTCGATACAAGCCATCTCATAAATGGCTTCAAGATGTAGCCACGGCGCTATGTCGCCGTGTTGGCGCCTCGACACAGCGAGGCGGCTTGTATCTTGGAATTGTGAACTTGTTCGGTCAGAACGGAGGAGGTGCGAGATCCTCGAGGCGGCGGCTTATGGCGCTGAGCCAGGAGCGCTCTGTAGTTTGATCCGCATCTGCCCTTGGTTGGAAATGAACTCGAACAGTTACTGGAGCGACCAAGCCGGCCCAACCCAAGGGCAGGTCCGGCCTGGCCAGCCGCATCTCACAAGCAGGAGTTACTTACCACATGAAGGAGCAAAAAGTCTATGTCGGAATCGATGTCGCTAAAGCGTATTTGGACGTGGCGTGGGGACAAGAGTCATGGCGCGTGACCAACGACGTTTTAGGACGCAGTGCGCTCGTGCAGCGTTTGGCCAAAATTGAGGCCTCGCTTCACGTAATCTGTGAAGCCAGCGGAGGGTATGAGCGAGGCCTCATCCAGGCGCTGCAACGCGGCCAGATTAACGTCAGCTTGGTCCAAGCGAGTCGAGTGCGTCAGTACGCTCGAGCCAGCGGCATCCTGGCCAAGAGCGACGCGATCGATGCGCAGCTGCTCGGTCGCTTCGGCGAAGCGATTCGACCCCAAGCCACTATGGCCTCCAAACCGCAGCAAGATAAATTGCGCGAATTGGAAACTCAGCGCCGCCATCTCAGCCGTTTCTTGGTGGCGCAGCAAAATCGTAGCGCCCAACTTACCCACACCACTCTGCTCAGACTGAGCAAGAGTTTGGAGCACAAAATTCAAAAACAGATACTCCAGATTGATCAACTCATTGCACAACTAATCGCCCAATCCCAAGAGCTCTCCTCCAAAGCGCAAAAACTCAGGGCGATAGCTGGAGTGGGTCCGCGCACCGCGGCACTGCTCTTGGCACAAATGCCCGAACTGGGAGAACTCAATCGGCGCGAGGCTGCTGCCCTCGCCGGCCTTGCTCCCTTTAACCGCGACAGTGGCACGGCACGGGGCAAGCGCGCTATCTTTGGCGGCCGTCGCGCCGTGCGCACCGGCCTCTACATGGCGGCCTTGGTCGCCACCCGACACAACCCTATCCTGGCACAGTTCTATCAGCGCCTCCGCGCCGCCGGCAAACCGCCCAAGCTCGCCCTCACCGCCACCATGCGAAAATTACTCATTGCCCTCAACTCCGCCCTTAAAACCGATCCACTCCTCGCTTGAACTCAAGACAGTTACTACAGGATAATTTGGCGCGACGATGTCGCGGTACGGTCTGCAGATTACACAGATTTCCGCAGATTATTCCCGGGGGGTAACACATTACAGGTGTCTCTGCCAAAATCCGCGTAAGTCTGCGGACGATTCCGATCGAATCGGAGAGCGGTTGTCTCACGGCTGTCTTTGTTCTTGCGCACGCCTTTGTTTTTGAGAACTCTTTGACGATGACTCCCAGGCCTCCGCTCAGCGGACTTTTCGCGCTGCTCATATTCGCTCTTAACGGGACGGCGTTTGCAGTCGAGGCTCCCTACGCGGAAAACTTTGACACTTATCCCGACGGTGGGACACCAAGCAATTTCTCCACTCATGTCAGTGGTGGCGGCGTTTTCTTTACTTCGGCCTGGGATATCCAAAATCCAAGCGGCACCGCCGGTGCGTATCACAACCATGTTTCGGGAGATGTTGTGGAGGCCTCGGCCGCGGTCAACGTCACCAATCTGGCACAGAGTGATTTCCTTTTATCGACGACTTTCGTGGTTAATGGTTACGGCTCGTTTCAGTCAACACTCATGAATATTCGCGTAGGACTCGGGGCGTTCGCTTCCAGTGCAGACTTCTTCATGAGTGGCTATCAGCTATCTTATCAGCTTGCGAATAATGGAAGCAGCTTTCCAGCGGTCGGCACATTAGAACTCTACAAAAACAATTTTGTCTTTGCAGGAACTACATTCACCGCCTTACCCGTTACTATTGGCACAACCTATACCATGACGTTGATGGGCGACTATTCTCCCAAGGGATTGCAGCTCATGGCTACTTTGAGCGATGGAAGTAGCTATCTATCGTTCACCACCAACGATCCAAACCCACCGCAAGGAGCTTACTTCGGCTACTACGATTATGCTTCGGGGCTGATCAACCATGCGGCATACGCCGACGTCAGTTACGACAATTTCAGCCTCACCGTTCCAGAGCCTTGTATTGTCTGGCTGTTCACACTTGGCATTGCTGTCATGGGCACGCGTCGTGTGTGGCTAGGAATTCGAGATGATGTTTGTGGATTCTTACATCGTTAGACCATGCAAGGCTCGGGATGGGTCCGATTTGATCGGAATCGCCTCGACACAGCAAGGCGACTACAGGATAATTCGGCGCTAGTTCGAGCGGACTGGCCTAGCCGTCGCGCAAAAGAACCTCTGTTTTCATACGCCAAGGAGTGTACAGAATGTTGAGAGTTGTTGGTTGAGAGCGCGCTCCGTCGGAACCACGCTCCCTTACAGAGTTGAGAGATGTATTCGCACGCACGAAGTGGGCGCGGGCGTAGAGTAGAATGGGGCCGATTGCGCGCAGGGCTGGCGTCGCCATCTCACGCGATGCGCTGTCGGTTTCGCCGATTCGGATAAATCTGCCGTGCTCCGAACAGTGCGATAAGTATTAAAGAAAGAGATAAAAGCGGCGCGGTCGCACCGGACTCCGGGACCGAGCTAACGTGGACGGTGTTCACTTGCATATTGACCTGTAACGGGCCCGAGTTGATTAGCGCCGATATGTCCTGAAGCGTGCCATCAGCCATGGCAGTAGCATAAGGACCTCCTAAATATGCAGCAGATTCCGATGCCCAGGAGAACCCTCCCTCCGCGGCAAAATGAAAGTACATAAAATGATCGTCGGTGGCCTGGAAGGTAAAGAGCGCTGTGGGAAGGAGAGTCGCTGGATCGAGGAAGAACACTATATGATATCCCGGTGTAACTCCGCCGCCGGGCACTATCAGGGTGCCTAGTCCCCACTCTGGTTGAGTTCCCCAACTAGATTGCGGAGCGTCGGTAGTCATAGTGGGTGCACCTTGCGTCACATGAGTGATCGTCATGTAAGTGGCCTGCACCGAAGCGCATGAAAGAACCAGTGCTAAAATCGCAATCCTGAGGGTGTATATCATATGATTAAGCTGGGGTTTTAAGCTCGCGAACGATTTCGAATATCATCCTAATCTTTGTTTGTCGAGACCGAAAATCGGCATCGTCGGGGTGACGTAATTCTGCCGAGAACGGGCGCCATCAATGCAACGACTCCAGCTTCTCTTTTCGCCCAAGGGGGCTCGAGCTCAAGGATCTGCTCGAGAGGAATTGTCATAAATGGGAACCCCGAGCAACTGGGAGTTCTTTGGGGCACAGCCGCTCTATTTATTAGTACGAGAAATTCGCGGCCAAGTTTCCAAGAAAGTTTTCGCAGAGATCATCCGCAGATTGCACAGATCTACGCAGATTATTTAAGGTACGGTTCTTAATGATTGCGGAATCGGTAACTGTGGACCTATCGCCCTAACGAATCCACGGCGCGACGGGCCGTCACGCCCTACCATTAATTGGATCTGCGGCAATTCGCGCTCGCCACGGCGTAGCCCGTCATGGGCGGAGGCGGGAAATCTGCGGACGATGGATCGGCAGTCGGCAAAGTCAGTTTTCCAATTAACAATATCAATTAGTTAACCATGCCCTGAATGCGCAGCTCTGTAGCCACGGCGCTGTGTCGCCGTGTCCTGAATGCGCGCCGCCAATAGAGAAGCGCCCCGACATAGCTCGCCACGGCCAGTCCGTCCGAAGGCGGACGGGGCGGCTACAGATTTTCTGCTTCACTTGGCGCGCGTTACTGCCTTATTCTGCCGGATCGTTCGGCGAAATCCTCCTGAAACCGGTACACAACCCTCAACCCCAACCCCAACATGAAACGAACACTTCTGTTCTTTATTCTTCTACTTACTTTTAGCAGACTTTCCTCAGCAGGCCTGACCGGTCAATCATTGACGTTCGATGATCTCGGACTCGGCGGCGGAACCGCCAATTCGGGGACTTATAATTCGAACGATTCCTTCAGTTTTGATGTGCTCTTGACGTTCAACGGCGGCATCTTCGGCGATGATCTCTTCGGCCTTTCCTTTTGGTTGGAAACAAATACAGCCTTTGCTGGTAGCCTTTCTGTTACAGGAGTGACCTATGGCACTACCTTCCCCGATCCTAAAGCGATCTCCCCTAATCCCGCCTTTTTCAACTCAGGATCCGGTGCCTCCCCTGGCTATCTGGCCGAGGACCGTGATCTAGGTTCGAGCATTAACGATTTTGGTAACGTTCCCGGCCTCGGCACATATTTCGTCGCTCATATCACTTTCACGATCGCGGGGGCGATGCCGGGCACATACGATTTGGAATCAACCACCCTGTCGCCGAAGATTTCGGCAGTGGACACGTTTGGTCGTTTCCCTGGAAATCCGAATCTGCCCGCTGCACATTACTCGGTCACAATTGTTCCTGAACCCGCCACGGCGGGTCTGCTGGGATTGGGCACGGCTGGGTTGGCGGTAGTTTTGCTACGCCGAAGAAAACGCGCAGGGCATTCGCTCTCCAGACAATAGAACGCCTCGCACAGCGGGGAGTCGGCTCTGTAGCCACGGCGCTGTGTCGCCGTGTCTGGAATGCGCGCCAGCAATAGAGAGACGCCCCGACATAGCTCCGAAAGCTTTCGGGAGTCTTCGACGAGGCGGCTACAGGATAAGCCGTCGCGACGGGCCGTCGCGCCCTACCGGTAATTGAATCTGCGTTAATGGATTCGACTTCGCTCACGACGGCGTCTGCGAATCTGTGGACGAAATCCTGAGCCACCTACGGAATGGCGCCATCCGCAAGCCTTGGTCAGCTCACGCTGCAACGATTGCTACGCTGCACAATTAAAGAATCCTTCGCCTTGTGGCCATAGTTTTTCACTCGTTAGGGATAAGATAATTTTCGCTCTGTGAAGAATTTCTTCTTGATCTGTCTTCCTGATCTTGAGAAAACGAATCAACCAGAACTCAAGAAATGAATATTATCCATCACACCACTAGCCATTTGCTCAGACCAACCTTCTGCTTCCTTGCGGTAGCAATCTTTGCCGCGGTGGCGTTATTTTCACCCGCGGCACACGCCTCAAGCATCACGTGGGGTTCCGGCGAAAATATTAGCGGCGACAGTGACGTTAGCACTGACGGCTCACTCGTCGGCGCCTACAACGTGGGCAATACCGGAGTCTCCAGCGCTACCGTCAATGGCGTGAACTTCCAGAGCTTCGCAGTTCCCAACAACAGCAACGGAGGGACTGTCGGTAACTTCACCGTCAGCAGCGCCAATGTACTTTTTTCCGACAATTCATCCCACGGCTCTTCCATGGCACCCTTCAGCGGTTTATCGAGCGCGTCTCAGACGATGCTGGGCTCCGGGACCGCCTCCATCTTCTCGGGGTTTTCGCTCACGATGACCGGTCTGACCATAGGAATGCAATATCAGTTTCAATGGTGGTGCAACAATTCGAGCGACTCTTTTTCTTATCCTACTACTGCGACCGCGGGTGACTCCGTACAACTCGATAGCAATGCCGGCCACGCTCAGGGCGGGCTGGGCCAGTTCGCGATCGGCACCTTTACCGCTGATTCCGCCACTCAGGTCATCGACTTCACGCTGTCGGAAGTCGGATTCCTGAATGCTTTTCAGTTGCGCGAGCTGCAGGGAACAGTCGGCGTGCCGGAAGGCGGCAATACGCTCGGCCTTCTTGCATTGGCTTGTGGCGGTCTGGTGATCCTTCACCGCAAACTTCGCCCGGCGCGCACGGCCTGACGCGGAAGCATCCCAGGACCAAGCGCGCTTGCTGCACAAGACGCGTACTGTCTCCCGTTCCGCGGCCTGACGCATAGGCAGAAACTCGCCCCGTGGTATTTTTGGGCACGTAAAGGCTTGCCACGTAAGCGGACTTTTTACGTGGCTCGTATCCTTGCCCACGTGCCAGGGCAGGGACAACTGAAATGCCCGCCGCGGTCTCCACGGCGACCAGGACGGGTAACCTTCATGCGGATTTGCGAATGCGGATTTCGGAATTGGCGGGAGAACGCTGAGGAATCAAATGCGACGGCCAAGCTAATGCGCAAATGATGTCACTGATTTGTAACGCGACATCTACAGCGCCTCGCGCTTTGTTATTCGATTCGATCTGGTTTCATGAAGGCGCTTCTTTGACCTTTCTTCGGCCCTTTGGTTTTCCCGATATTTTGAGTATTTCTAATTCTGTGGTGGTGGTGATCGAGCTCTTCGTCTACCTTATAAAGTTTCATATGTCTCGCCCTCTCTGCGCGTTGATCTGTCAAACGTCGGCATGACGACCGAATCTCTCACCACTGCTGCGCCAGCCTACTTCTTCGAGCGACATCCTTGGAATCAGCGCTGGGTTTGCCTGGCACTCGCAGCTATACTGGCCGCGGTCGATTTCATCACCGGGCCTTACATCTTGTTTCCGGTTTTCTTTGTTCTGCCCGTCATGCTCCTGGCTTGGAACTCCGGCCAGCGAGGCGCCATCGGCCTTGCTGTCCTCCTCAATCTCGCGCGCTTTAGTTTCCACTTTTTCTGGATGGTCCCGTGGAGCATTGGTATCTCCGTTCTCAACGCTGTCATCCATTGCGGCATCCTGGCGCTCCTGGCTATTGTTACGGCGAGGCTTGGTCGCCGCACGCGCACTTTGCGCGAACGGCTTCAGGTGATGGAGGGCTTCCTCCCGATCTGCGCTTTCTGCAAGGACATCCGCGACGATGCCGGCAATTGGCAGAAAATAGAAGTTTACGTTGGCGAACGTTCCGAAGCACAGTTCAGTCACGACGTGTGCCCGAAGTGCGCAGAAAAGCATTATGGACACTCCCTCGTAAACCGTAAGGCTTAGAGTTCCTGTGTTCCTGTCCGCCAAATCGGACGAACTCGTCCCGTGACGAGCTTTCCTGATTGGTTCCGATTCACGGATCAGATTCCAACTGCCAGGTCTTATCTGCGTTACCTGCGTCATCCACGGTAAAGCCTGCCGTACCATCCTGCTTTCCTCCTTTTCCTGATTCGATCCCTTATCTTCTGGCGGCGGTTTTTATGTTGCATCGGAAGCTAAGAGAGGCATACGCTTCGGTCAGTTCTGGGGGAACAAACGCCGTCTCTCACGTTCCCTCGAATATGGGGGACGGCGGATTCGCGGCGATCTTTGGTCCCCTCCTCTGCCGTCGCTCCCAGAAATTAAACGCTGTTAAGCATTCTCCTTTTGCGACTCAATGCTGCTTTGTCGCGGTTCGCTTCTATCTTTACGCGCCGCGTTTCTAGTTAGATGCGAGACCTATCCAACCTTTCTCGGCCCGTTTCTAACTTTGCGCGCCGCGTTTCTTGTTTGATGCCAGCCTGAGGGCTTGGGATGAGCCGTATCACACCACACAGGCAGGATGCCTGTGCCACGACAAACTTGTCCGATGTTAATGAATGTCGGCGAAGCCGGGTAGCTCGCCGGTAAGGTGCAATCCGCATTCGCTCGACCAGGTTCGAGCGACGGTCGTGGACCGCCGCTACAAAGAGGCCTCATCCTACCCCTCTCCCGGTGAGAGAGGTGCCACCCATTATTCCCGACAACTACTACGGCGGCAGCGCGGTCCCCGAATTCAATTTCACCGCGGAAACATCCGACGCAGTAATGCTCCCGTTCACCACCACGTCCTCTCGGAAGTTCACACCTGTGACTGCCTGCCCTGACTGCAATTTTACCTGACTGACATCCGATGCGGTGACGGTGCCGTTACCGGTAGTGTCACCAGCCAATACTCCCATCGTGATAGTCACATCGTCCAATCGGGCACCTACAGTCATGTTAGAGAGAGTAACACCGAGTCCCTGAGCGCCAGTTACTCCACTGAGCCTGACTGTGATCAGCTGCGCATTGGTAACGCCAGTTAGATTAACTGTCATGGTATTGCCCGCGAAAATTGGCGAGCCTGACACGCTGCCGCCGCCGGCGCTGGTGACGGCGGCACTGCCGCTCACGACCGTGTTGGTGAAAGTAAAGACCAGGGTGTGATTTCCGCCGGTGTCCCGGCATTCGACGCCTGGCGCGCCGGTAAGCGGTAAGTCAACATCGAAGGTTCCAGCGGCACCGTGTATTTTGCGCGAGACGGCCGAGGTGAGTTGTAAGGACGTTGGGAGCATGAGTGTGTTCGTGTACAGGTCAAACGCGTGCAATGTGCCATTCGAGTTCGTGCCATCGCAGTTCGCGTTGTCCGCCCACACCGTGTAGAGCTTGCCCGCGCGCGCGGCCTGCCCAACGTAGTCACCAAAGTCGATGCCGTTGCTCGCAGCCGCCGCGTTCGAAAACCCGCCGCTCAAGCGCGTGTTCGGCGCCCAGGTCACGCCGCCGTCGGTGCTGTAGGTGCCGTAGTATTCCGCATCGTCGTTAGGAATCATGTTCGTCCCGCCCGAACCAGGGACGCCGTTGTCATTGCGGCAATCGTGAAAGCCCACTGCCACCGTGCCGGTTGTGGAATCAAGCGTGACGTAGGGCAAAAATTGGCTGTTCGTGGTGGCGTCGTCGTTCACGCGCACCGGCGCGCTCCACGTCGCACCGCTATCAGTCGACGTGCGCATCTCAATATCAGTGTCGTTGTTCTCGTTGACCGTCTCGTCCGTGTACACCAGGTAGATGCGGTCGTTGAACGGCCCACCGGTTGCGTCCCATACTACCCCGGCCTCAGCGTCGATCGAACGCCCGCTCTGCGCCGGGATGAAGTCGAAGCCGCCTACATTCGTCGCCGAAACGGTGACGCGCGCGCCGAAACCGCCCACTCCCAAACCATCCGCGTCTACATTGGCGTAGATCGTCGCCGGGCCCTGCCCACCAGTCGGATTTTGATAGGTCACGATAACTTTACCGCCATTTGGGCCGGGTCCGACGGCGATACCCCCGAAGCTGCCCGTCGCCGACGGGATCGACTGTTGCGCGTTGAACGGCCCCCAAACGCCCAGACCCGTCACTGGCGCCCCACGCGCGACCATGCTTCCGCTCGAGTTCCAGTCGACCCACACGCTGCCGTTGCCCACAGCGATCGAGGGTTGGTCAACGCTGCCGGTTCCCGCGGTCACCGGTGCACTGAAAGTGATGCCGCCGTCGGTGCTCAAAATCACGTTGATCTGGTTAACGCTGTTGTTGATGTAGACCAGGAACAGATTGCCGAACGTGTCCCAGGCCGCCTGTCCATCACAGCACGCCACATTCGTGGCCACGGTGCCGCGCGTCCAAGTCGCGCCACCATCCGTCGAGTACGCGCGGAAAATGCTATTACTGGTCAGGTTCGAAAAGGCCACAATGTTGTTTGCGTTGGTCGGGTTGACAACCACGAAGCTCTCAGACTCGTTGCCCGTCCTGGCACTGACGTTTACCACCGGCGCCAGGCAGGCCAACGGTACAAACAGATCGGTGAGTACCGGTGCACGGCCTTGGGGCTTTATGCATTTGCGTGTTCCGTCAGGCACATACTTGTTCTGGTTCGCCGGCAGCATCTGGGCGTGCAGGGTTGACGTGGCAGGCGCGATAAACGCGAAAACAGCTGCAAGCATGGTCAGGCGGAGGCGTGTGTTCATATGTGTATTCCTATTGACGCGGCGGTAAGAGCGGATTGAAGAGAATTCGCAAGCGACGCGATTCTTGAATGATTACCGAACGAATGTCCAGCGTTGTTTTTGCCGCGGCGCCAACTGCTTCGCCGCTTAATTGCTAGACTAACGAGTAATATGCGTTGGAGTAGGGTCAGCGCGGACTTGTCTTGTGCAGGCTTGTCCCGTTGGCGAAAACGAGCGGATAACCTTACCAAAATGTAATCAAGTTGGGCTCGATAAGGGCTATTGACAATTCACGCTAACTCGGATGAAGTGAAAACATGAAAACCCACCGATCAATTCTAGCACTGCTTGCATTGACATTTGCTTTGGCTCCGCTATCGCCTGGAACCGCATTCGCGCAGGCCTCCAAATGGAGATACAGTGCCAGACTGATTTCGCCGAGAGCCGGTGAGGTTTTGAAGCCTGGGCAAGTTGTGAGGATTGAATGGACGGCGAACTTCCCAGGCGTTGACGTGTCGATGTGTGAGACGGAAGTTCTTCTTTCGCTCGACGGCGGCAAGACGATCTACAGCCTTCTTACAGAGCAGCGTAACCCGAAGGTGCAATATTTCGATTGGACCGTCCCGAATACGCCCACCAACGAAGCGGTGCTGGACATTCGCTTCGGATGTCTGAATCTCTACCCGGAAACGTCAAGCCTTCAATCCGCTTTTGTGATCAGCCGTCGCGTGAAGTGATTTTTATTTCGGTGGCTTGCCGGGGAATGCGACCACGGCAGTCGGAAAGCATAGGTGGTTAGCCTATCCCGCTATGAATCTCGTGCGCAGCATCATACTCTCCATCCTCGCATCACTCGGCCTCCTGGCTGTTCCGGCGCCGACGCGGGCACAAGTGAATAGTGGAGAACAAAAACCCCATTTCGCCGACAAATCCTCAAGAGCTGACGCCGCATCGCTGCAGAAAAAAGCCACTCAAGCCGAGGCGCGGATTCACGCCAATAAGGACGACCGCGACCAGCTGATGAGAGCGGTCAAGACTAACGAGGTGGCCTCGGCCAAGCAAGTCCTCCTCAGAAACGGATTCACCGCTGAAGATTTGGAAAATGCGAAGATTACTCTACGGACGGGCGGAGGAAAGGGAGGCGAAGACGAAATAGAGATATCTGCCACCTGTTGTGATCCTAAGGAAATCACAATTCAACGATCCTTGGAGTACTTCACAAAGTAAATCGTTACAGAAATCCGGTGCAACTTGTCACGCCGTAGCCTTCTCGACTCGCCGCTAGCTTTACGCGGAGCCTGACTGAACAATGCAAAACGTTAGAGCAACCATTCCTAACGGAATCCAGATCGTTGTTCCCGGCGCCGGACACACTCCAGAAAACGAATGCACGCGATCGATCCGGCACCAGCTATTCCGCACCGGTGCGGCTTGGAGTACGCCAGACTTTAGATTCCTTTGAGTGAGCGGAGCGGAATCGAATCGGTGAAATCTGTGGACCGTACGCTCCCGCCTGAATTCGTTGAGCTCTGAACCGCGAAAGAACGCGCTAGCAAAATGTTTTCGCGAGTGCCCCTGGAACGCGATCGACGGAGCGCCAGGAAGATGCTGTCATCTTTAGGTTTTCTGGTGTAGCTTGCCCCTGTTTATGAAACTTCTTTTCGCTCTGCTGGTCTTGGTCCTGGTTGTTTTTGGCGGAATGGTGGTCCTCGCGCGTCACGACACCGATACGCAGGCTAACGATGTTTATAAGAAACTTGCACCCGTTACGCTCTCATTTAGCCGGTTCCGCGGCGATAAAGACCATCTGGTTTCGGTTTATTGGCACCTCCATTTCACGGGCAAGATGGCGAAGATGCCGGAGAACGTTGCATACTGGACGTTGCGGCCCTTCCGCCACGTGACGCTCGTGAAAAAGTAACGCCCCTGACGGCCCAAGGTCGCTCTAAGCGCGAGTTGCAATTGGAGCAATTACCAGATCTTATCCTCCTGCCAGGTCCTAAAGCACAAAAGGAATAATGCGCTTCACGCGTCGTTGATAAGACCGATACTGATCCGGGAATTGTTGCAACATAAGCTTTTCTTCGGCACTGAGCTTTATCCAAAAGCTTGCGAACGCGAGTAGGACGGCGGCGATTCCACCGAGATAGCCGGATACAAGCGCGGTCGCGAGAATCATGGCCATCATTCCGGTATAAATCGGATGACGGACAAACCGATACGGGCCGCGCTCGATGAGTTCGTGTTCTTCCTTCAGCGTGATAGTGCCGCTCCAGTTACGCCCAAGGGTAGCTCTCGCCCAAAGGCAAAAGGCGAAACCTGCCGTGCATAGAACCGCGGCTATCCATTGCACGATCGCCGTAGCCGGGATGATACGAACATTAAAGGGATACGGCAATCGGTGGCCCCTTGTCAGAAGAAGATATGCTACGATCAGCAACAGCCAGTAACGCAGACGTTGCGCACCGCTTTCCCGGTAGACCGAACGCTTGGTAAAAGCCGCGGCCAGCAGCCAGATAACGCAAAAAGATATCCAGCATCCCGAAATGACGTGGATCGGCCATGAAGAGTTTTGCATAAAGCGCGATCAAGCATCCACCGACTACGCAGATTTTCGCAGATTATTTTTGAGGGAAAACGGAGGAGACCTGAATCGAATCTGCGCTTGCCACGTTGGAGCTTTAGCGAAGATGGAAACGTACTTGTCGCAAGATCGACATCAGGTTATTAAAAGTGATCGCCTCTAAAGAAGAGGCGAAGCCGTGAACTACCGCAACTTCCTGGCCGAGCTTAAGCGGCGGAACGTTTACAAAGTCGCAGTCGCTTACGCGGTCGTCGGGTGGCTGCTGGTTCAAGTCGCCACGCAGGTTTTTCCGTTCTTCGAAATTCCAAACTGGACGGTGCGACTCTCTGTGCTGGTAATCGTGATCGGATTTCCGATCGCACTCATGATCGCCTGGGCGTTTGAGCTCACGCCGGAAGGATTGAAGCGGGCCGAAGATGTCGACCTCGCGGCGGCATCGCAGGGGCCGCGTCATCGCACCTGGATTTTTGTGATCATCACCGCCGGCGCGATGTCGCTCGGTCTGTTTTTCCTCGGACGCATTACAGCACCGAGCAGAAAGAGTGGCGTAAATAAAGTCTCTTCGAAATCGATTGCGGTACCTCCGTTTGAAAATCTGAGCAGCGACAAGGAGAACGCCTATTTCGCTGAAGGCATTCAGGAGGAAATCCTGACACGGCTCGCGAAAATCGCCGATTTGAAAGTAATCTCGCGCACCTCCACCCAGCAATATCAGAGCAAGCCGGGCAATCTCTCCGAGATCGCGAAGCAGCTTGGCGTCGCGAATATCCTGGAAGGCAGCGTGCAGAAAGCCGCCGGTCAGGTGCGCGTCAACGTCCAGCTCATCGAGGTGGCCAGCGATTCGCATCTGTGGGCCAATACCTACGACCGCAAGCTTGTCGACATCTTCGGCGTCGAGAGCGAAGTCGCCAAAGCAATCGCTGACGCGTTGCAAGCGAAGCTCACTGGTGGCGAGCAACAAGCCCTGGCGGTTAAGCCGACAAACAATTCCGAGGCTTACGACGCATACCTCCGGGGATTGGCTCTTGAAGCACGCACTTCGACCTCTCCAGACTACTTACAGAAGGCCATCGGCTTTTACGGTGGGGCGGTGCAGCTCGATCCAGCTTTCGCGGCGGGCTGGGCCAGACTCTCTCGTGCAAACGCTCATGTGTATTTCAGCGGCATCGATACGACCCCTGCTCGCCGTGAGGCGACCGAGCGGGCCTTAAACGCAGCGCAAAAACTCCAACCGAATTCGCCCGAAACCCTGCTGGCGCAGGCTTATTATCAATATTGGGTGTTGCGGGATTACGATCTCGCCAAAGCGACGTTCGGCCGCGTCCGGAAGCTTTTGCCAGGCAGCAGCGATGTCCCTGCTGCTCTCGCCCTGATCGCGCGACGACAAGGGCACTGGGATCAAAGCATTGCCTACTGGGAGCAAACTCTTGCGCTCGATCCGCGCAACACTCAATGGTTGGCGGGCGCCGCAGAGACTCACGCGATGCTTCGGCAATTCCCGGTTGCGCTAAGATTGTATGACAGGGTGTTGGACCTTGTTCCGAATGACCCCGACACCCTTGCGTCCGAAGCAGCAATTTATCAGGCCGAGGGCAATCTGGAACAAGCCGGAAAATTGCTGTCTGGCATAACCGCACAGACTCCTTCGCTTACTGCCTTCCTACCGAAGATAAACCAATTGTTTCTAGAGCGGCATTTCGATGAAGCCATTGCATTGATTCATAGCCGACTCACTGAATCTCGCGACCTGCCAGACTTTGAAAGGCTCTTTGAGCCATTGTTTCTGGTCCTCGCCCAGGAACGTAAGGGCGATATTGCCGGCGCCAGAGTCACTGCTCAACAGCTGCTGCGTCCGCTGGAGACGTTCGGTAAGAAGGCCCCGGATAACACGTTTTTTGCCTTAGGGCTTTCGCTAGTTCATGCTACGCTCGGCGAGAAGGATGCAGCGATAAGAGAAGCTGAGCGTGCGATCGCGGTGATGCCAAGTGGGAAGGATGCAGTGGATGGGCCTTTGTACGAGGAGAATTTGGCGTCCGTGGAGGCCATGGTTGGCGAGAAAGACCGCGCGATTTCAAGGCTGCAGCGTCTTTTGGAGATTCCGTATAACCACTGCCTTACGCCGGCGCTTCTAAGGCTCGATCCGAAATGGGACCCTTTGCGTGGCGACCTCCGTTTCCAGAAGCTCTGCGAGGAAAAACCGCACTGAATACCCTCGGCCTTACCGCTCCGCATTCCGCATGAAGTTTCGGCAGGAACGTGCTCTGAAACGCGAACTGTGATATAACCAAAAAAGAAGCCCCGCAAATGCGCCGCCAATGAGAAACAAAGGTAAAGCCATAATTGGCGTCGCCGCCACCTGCCCAGGCGATATGAAGCACTGACTCCTCTTTTTCCTGCATTGGCGCTCTTCCTGGTCGCCTCACGGCACGTAGCTATTGAGAAGAGGAATGCCGCCTGTGGGGAGTGGATGGCTCAAATCCAAACGGCGTGTTGCCCAAATAGCGCTGCAACACTCTAAGTCATGATTGTCCCTTTGTCATTCCGAGCGAAGTCGAGAAATCTTTCATTCTCAGAATTACTCGGAGCAAAGGAAATCACCATTGCGCCCGAGGACAAGACTGGTTTGGGCAACACGCCCTAAATTCTTTGACAGGTAGGATTCACCCAGAACCAACCTCGTATTCAACCTCCCGCGAAGGCCGATCTAATATAAAGGCTCTACCCCGAGATATGATCCAGCTATGTTTACGGTCTGCCACACTTCGTCCGAGTCGATCGCAAACGATCGGTCGAAGAGTTCCTCGGCTTTAGCCCGATCTCCTTTTAAGTTGTAATAGGCGCCGATCTCAGCCAGCCATGGAGCATCCTTTGGTTCCATAGCCAGTGCCCGCTCAAATGCGGCTTGTGCTTTGGTCCACTCCTTTGCTTGCCAGTAGGCGCGACCGATTCGCATCCAGTTTCCAGCGTCAGCTTTCTTCGAATTAGCCGCGTCGAAGATTGCCTGCCCCTGGCCTTTTGACCCAGCCAGGTAATACACGCGGCCGACGGCAATATTTTCCCAGCTTCCCTTGCCCGCCTGTGATCGAGCAAGATTAAGCAAATCCATTCCAGCGGCTCGTTTTGGCTTGGCCCGGTAAAATGCCGAATCAAGACCTTTTCCACGCGCGAATACTCCTGCTGCTGCGCCGAGACAAAAGATTAGAATGCAGAAAAGAGGGATGCGTTTGTTTTTCATTTGCCAGATTACGCACGATAAAGGTCGGACACAATGCTTTGTTAGCTATTTGTGTCTTCGGTTCGCATTCCCCACCCTCCAACTCCCAGCTCTCAACTTTCAACCAACGGCAACGACAAGGTACGCAAAGCGCCGAGCCAGCCGACGATGTAATTCACGCAGCGGACTTGTTCAGGGCAACCCATTGATGCACGGCGGCGACGAGCTGCGTGTCGTTTGCGTTAGGCGGGTCTGCTGCCCGGATTCGCGCGAAGCCGGCGCGACGAGCCGCCCGCTCAGTTTACCCGCCGTGGCGGGCGAAGGCTTTCGGAGTCACGCCCTACCGGGATAAATTTTGCTTCCATTGGCGCGCGTTACTGCCTATTCTGCCGGATCGGTCCGCTAAATCCTCCTGAAATCAGTCAGCAAACCCTCAACCCTAACCCCAACATGAAACGAATATTCCTATTCTTTATTCTTCTAGTTACTTTTACCTGGCCCTCGTCGGCAGGTGTGAGCAGTCAATCGTTGACATTCGACGATCTCGGACTCGGCGGCGGAACGCCAACTTCGGGAACTTATAATTCGAACGATACCTTCAGCTTTGATGTTGCTTTGGCGTTCAACGGCTACAATGCCTCAGGTCTTTCCTTTTGGTTGGAAACAAATACAGCCTTTGCTGGCAGCCTTTCTATTACAGGCGTGACGTATGGCACTACCTTCCCCAATCATCCTTCCATCATTTTTCCCATTTCCTTCGGACCCGACGGGGGCGAAAACGCTGATTTAGGATCGAGCTCCGCTACCGGCACCGTGTCGCCGGGCACATATTTCGTCGCTCATATCACGTTCGCGATCTCGGGGGCGGCGCCGGGGACATACGATTTGAGGTCAGGCATAACGTCGCCGCGCGCATCAGAAGTGACGGGTTTCGACGGAACCACTTTTACAGATAACGCTCTGCCCGCTTCACATTATTCGGTCACAATCGTGCCCGAACCGGCCACCGTTGGTCTCCTGGGACTGGGTGCCGCTGGGCTGGTGGCAGTGTTGCTACGCGTAAGAAAACGCGCGGTGCGGACCTTGATGTAGTTAAGCGGCGAAGGCGCATTTGCCTTATCAACGCGCTCGCAGAGCGCGTTCCACCTGTTCATCGCGACCCACCTGCACTAACGCGCCGACGCAGCGGCGCGGCTACAGTTCCGCGGGCTTCTGTAGCCACGGCGCTCTGTCGCCGTGTCTTTTTTGGTGGATCGAGCGCTCCAGACCAGTCCGGCTCGGACCTCGATGTTAAGAACAAGTCGCGCTTGCGCGCATATATCTAATATCGCGCAAGCGACCGCGCGATCCACCTTCGCCCCGACACAGCGGGGCGGCTACAGCTCTTAGCTGGCTTGGGCTTGCGCCCTTCCGCAGTGCGAGCCGCACTGGCACGCCGACCCCCACTCCCACCCCGACACCTATCCCCACGCCGACTCCTACCCCGCCTAACGAGTGTCAGGTTTGCCACAAGGGTACGACATTGACATTGCCGTGCAACAGCCTCGAATACCACCGACACGTCGACCACGGCGATCCGCTCGCCCCGTGCCCGGCTCCGAGTGGAATCAATATGGGCGCGAGGCGCTAGTAAGGCACGCTTGCCCCAGGTTCAATTGTCAACGTCCGCCTTTCAAATCGAATCTGGAAAGCAACTCAGGAAGGGAATTCACCGCGAGGGACACAGAGTCGTAGCACGGGCTTTCAGCCTGTCCTTGTTCACAACCTCGCATAGTTGTGATGCCAATCGGTCGATGTTAAAGGTTCGGCGTTTTCCATCTGCCCGCTGGTTTTGCCTTGTCCTGGTCTTGCTCTCGTTTTCGCCAGAGTTAGTCGCAAGCTCTTCGCTGCAGCGACGGGGTCGGGCGTCGGTTTCGCGAACCTGACCATGCACGCGAAGATTGGCCTGCAAAATTGTATCGCCATGCTTCAATCTTGCTGGCAGGCTCGTAAGGGTCCCAGCTGTTTTTAACCCCACCCTCAAACCTCATGAAATCACAATCTCTCCTGTACACGCCAACTCGCGCTACGTCTGTATTTTTCCTGCTTCTCGCGGGGATCAGCCTGGTGCAGGCGCGGACGGCAAAAGACTTTTTCCAAAACAGCGAGCTTTCTGACGGCAACAATTATTCTCCGACCGGCACGCCAACGGAGAACAACGATGTTCGGCTGACTAGCCCCGTGACCGTTCTATCGCTTAACGGCACAAATCTCAGTGCGGGCTCAGTGAACCAAACAAATAATCTGTCATATACTATTGTGAATAATAATCCCGGCACGACGGACAGCACGCTGCAGCTTGGGGGCGGTGACGAAATCAACACGATTGGCGGCAATCGCGCTGACGTGGTCTATCTCGGCTGCGCAAGTTGTAGCCTGACGTTCCAGGGGCCCAACGCTAGTGAGGACGGCATCGGTGTTCTCAAACTCTTACTTAAACCGGTGACACAATTCAACGTCGCTCAAGCAGGAGCCGCTCTCAACATTGCCTCGGATTTGGTCATCGACGCTAGTCCTGAAGTTAACTCTATACTTACAAAAGTCGGTTCCGGCACGCTGAACTTTAGCCATGGCACCATTGGTAGCAGTGGCGTCGCGACGTTGTCGGTGAACGAAGGCACCGTGAACCTTCTCCCTGGTGCAACCTTAGTTAATGGTCTCAGCCTCAGCGTCAATAATCCCAACACCGCAGCCGGAACAGCCGTCACCGTGAATCTGCAACGATCACAGGTAGTCCGGCGCCTTACTGGAACGATTGCTGTACCTTCAAGCGGAACAAATACCGCCACGGTTAATTTGGTAGGAACAGGGACTACTCTCTCGCTTTCGGAGGGCAGCGGTTCGGACTTTGGCGCAAGTTATTATGCGGGCACAATCGCGGGGGAAGGAAGTGTATCCGTATCCGGAGATTTCCCTCCGTCCGTCGACAAGCAGACGTTCGCGGGGAACAACACTTATTCCGGAATGACCACTATTGGCTCAAGATGCATCCTCGAAATTAGCGGCAATACAAGCGGACAGGGCGATTACACCGTTATTCCGTGTTCCTGTGGCATAGGGCCTACGCTCGCAGGAAGTGGTTCTATTGGACTGGCCGCGAACGGAACCATCACAGTAGGGAGAAATTTGGCACCCGGACCCGTGTCGATGTTTAACTCTTCGTCGGGGATAGGCACTCTTCACGTCAACACGAGCGGGAGCGGCGGAGTCATTTTTGGCGATGGGGGCATTTTTCTAGTTCAAGTCAGCAACGAGGGATCGAGCGATCTACTCGCCATTACCGGAGGCTCGATTAACCTAACCAGTTCAAGCGACACTCTATCGTTGAGTTCTCTTGCGGGCGGCTTTGACGGTACCGACTATACGATCGCTACCTTCGCACAAAATGTGGGCGGAGGCACCTTCAATACCGTCCAAGGGTTACCCTCGGACTATGCGGTGCAGTATAATCCCACGAGCATCCGAGTGGTGGCTGTGCAGCAACCGCTGCAGTTGACGCGTGCTGTTTCACGGAAGATGCATGGCACTCTCGGACCATTCGATATTAATTTATTGACGCCTAACCCTGTGGAGTGTCGTTCGAGTGGCGGTAACCACACCTTGGTTCTCACGTTCAATAACTATCTCGTAGGCGGCAGTGCCAGCGTAACGACTGGAACGGGAACTGTCTCGGGCCAACCGGCCTTCTCAGGCAAAACGGTAACCATCGATCTTGTTGGCGTCTCCGACATGCAGAAGCTTGTTGTAACCTTGCACAACGTAACGGATAGATTTTCTCAAGTTCTGCCCGATACGCCTATTACCATTAACATGCTGATAGGTGACACTACAGGCAACAAGTTGGTAACAGCGTCGGACATTTCCGAAACAAAATTGCGGTCTGGTTCGGTAACTACTGCCAGTAATTTCCGTGCAGATGTAACCGTAAATGGAACAATCTCCGCCTCGGACATTACGCTTGTAAAATCGCGCACCGGCGCGTTTGTGCCGCCCTAAACGAATCTGCAATTGGCACTTTCGATACAATTGATATCGGCATCGACAATGCAACCCCCGAATCCAACACCAACTCCTCCTAACGTGTGTGAGGTTTGCCACAGGGGCACAACTCTAACGTTGCCCTGCAACAACCTCGAATACCCACCGGCACGTCGACCATGGCGATCCGCTTGGCCCATGTCCGGCTCCGAGTGGGATCCATTCGGGCGTGAAACGCTAGGAAGTTGTGCTTGCTCGTTAGTCCCGAAATGGCTCTCGTCTAAGCGCGAGCATTAAGGCGGATCGCGCTCTCCGAGGACGATGTTAATTTTGGCGGCAAGGCGCATTTGTTTTAGCAACGCGCTCGGAGAGCGTGTTCCACCTTTTGAATGGCCATGCCGAGTGATAATGTTCGTCAACTGTGACGAAATCGTTATCCGGACAAAGTAAGAAACGAAATTCCGACGGCAGAATCCTGGTCGGAACGGCGAGTTGGAGTGATCCGGGATTCGTGGAGCATTGGTACCCGAAAGGAATGCCGGCGGCAGATCGGCTGAGTTGGTACGCGGAACAGTTTGAAATGGTGGAGGTGAACTCGACATTCTATGCGGTGCCGGCTCCGCAAATGGTGGAACGCTGGTGCCGCAGCACGCCGGACGGGTTCGTGTTCGATGTGAAGCTGCATCAATTACTCTCGCGTCATTCGACGGCGGCGAAGTTGTTGCCGCCGGCAGTGCGGAAGCGGGCGGAGATTGATGCCAAAGGTAAGGTGAAACTTACGCCTGAGATTGAGAAGGCGATGATTGCGGAAGTTCTCGGGCCGGTGAAGTTGCTGGAGGCGTTCAGCAAACTGGGCGCGTTGCTGTTGCAAATGTCGCCGGCGTTTTCACCGAAGGCGCATCAGTTGTCGGAGCTGGAGACGTTATTGGATGCGGTAGGAAGTTACCGGGTCGCGATCGAGCTGCGAAACAGGAATTGGGTGGAAGGCGAGCAACTGGCGGAGACGCTGCAATTCTTTCGCGAGCGCGCACTCACTTTCGTGGCGGTGGATTCGCCGGCACAAAAGCATTTTACGATCATGCCGCCGGACCTGGATGCAGTGACAAACCCGGCGCTGGCTTATCTGCGCCTGCATGGACGCGACGCGAAAGCTTACACCACCGGCAAGACAGTGGCGGCGCGTTTCAATTATGATTATAGCGACAAGGAGATCGCCGAAGTAGCGGAGCGATCGAAGCAATTGGCGCGGGAAGCGAGGGAAGTGCACGTGATCTTTAATAATAATGCGGAGGATTTTGCACCGCATGCCGCCGCACGGATGCGCAAGGCGCTCGGACAATTGGCGAAGGCACAACCGCGTCAGCAGACGCTTCTGTAGGTGTGGATGGTAGGGATTGCCCGCCGAGCGCGCCATAACTCCACGGCGCGACGAGCCGTCGCGCCCTACCAGTATTGGCGGGCGAAGCCACATTGTCTTAGCAACGCGCTTCGCCACGGCGAATCTTCGATCGGAGAGCGCGTTCGACTTTGCAACTCGCCTTTTCGCTTGTCATCGATCCGCCATCAGTGGTCACTTGCTGAAATGAAGCGAATTTTTATCTCTATTATGATACTGCTCCCACTCGCGGGCGGTCTGTGGGCGGAAACGAGTGCGCCGGATGCGGCAGAGCTTACGAAGCTTCTCCAGGATTTCCTGGCCGGTGCCGGCCGGAACGACTCGCGATGCACGATCGCTTTTGGGCAGACGACTTGATTTACACCGCTTCGGCCGGGAGTCGCAAAGGCAAGGCGGATATCATGCGCGAAGTGCGCGCGGAAGGGCCGCCAAAGGCGGGCGATGAGGCTGTCGTTTATACCGCGAAAGACATTCGCATTCAGCAATATGGCGACACCGCCATTGTCGCGTTTCGCCTTGTTTCGACGACTACTGCAAAAGATGGAACGCAAAAGGTCGCCAATTATTTGAATAGCGGAACGTTTCTAAAGCGAAACGGGAAATGGCAGGTCGTTAATTGGCAGGCGACAAAGATACCGGAAAAGTCGGAAGGAAAGCCGTAGCAAGCTCGAATTGCTCCTGCGAAACGCTTCCGACAGCGCGGTTGTCCTTTATTGTCGGATTTCTGGCCTTTCACTTTGGATTGCAATTCAAAATCGAACCTGTTAATCCCTTGTAACGACGCTGGGTGGCACCATGGGATCGTCGTTGAAAAACCGCTGGGCGCAGAATCTTATCAGCCGCTTTGCGCCCTGCGCCCTACCCTCGTTCGATTCGCGCCTTCGTGAAATCTTCCGGGTGATTCTTCCAGCGTGTCTGATTTTGCTTTTTCCATTTGCCTCGAGCAACGCCGAACAGCGCAAACGTCTTCCCTTGGAACAACTCGAAAAGTACGAGGACCCGCCAATGTTCATTTTCAGATTAGGCGTGTCCGCACAAATGGTCTCCCACTTTGGTGCCTTTACGAGTTATCAGGTTAACGTCGACGCGAACGGCAACAACATCATCGGTGACGCCGCGAACGAGCCCTCGCTCTCTGTCGATCCGACAAATCACAACAAGATGGCTGTCGGTTGGCGGCAGTTCGACACTGTCTTTTCTAACTTCCGGCAGGCCGGTCGCGCATACACGAGCAATGGCGGCACCACCTGGACATTCCCCGGCGTTCTGGAGAATAATGTCTTTCGCAGCGATCCCGTTCTGGCCACCGATGATACCGGACATTTCTTCTACCTCAGTCTGCTCCAGAATTTTTTTGACGACATGTGGCGCTCGCTCAATGGCGGAATCTCCTGGACAAGACTCGCGGCCGCGACTGGAGGTGACAAGCAATGGTTCACGATCGATAACACCAACAGCACCGGTCACGGGTTTCAGTATCAATGTTGGAGCACGGCTGGGAACAACTACAACGGTCGGCAATTCAGCCGCTCCACCAACGGCGGCGTAACCTGGTTGGATCCAGTAAACATTCCAAACTCTCCAATCTGGGGAACACTCGATGTCGACCCATCCGGCCTTCTGTTTCTTGGCGGCCTGAATTTCGATATGGATCAGATTTGGTGTGAGCGCTCGAGTAATGCAAGGAACGCCGCAGCCATACCGACTTTCGAACTAAGCACACAAGTTAATCTTGGCGGCACCATCAATGTTGCCGCTGCGATAAATCCCGTTGGGCTCATCGGACAAATCTACGTCGTGGCAGACCGGTCAGGCACGAGCACGAATAATAACGTCTACATGCTGGCCAGTGTGCAACCTACCAACTTCACTACCGGCAGTGAGGTGATGTTTGTGCGCAGCACCGATCGCGGATTGACCTTCAGCGCTCCTCTCCGTGTGAACGACGATCCGATCAATCACGCGAAGTGGCACTGGTTCGGCACAATGTCGGTGGCACCGAATGGACGTCTGGATGCGGTGTGGCTCGATACCCGCAATAACGCTAACAACACCTCCTCCCAGCTCTTCTATTCCTACAGCACGAATGCCGGAGTTACCTGGTCGCCTAACGTCGCCGCGAGCACTTCGTTCGATCCCTTCCTGGGTTATCCCAACCAGAACAAGATGGGTGATTATATCTCCATGGTTTCGGACAGCACCGGAGCCGATGTCGCCTACTGCGCTACCCTTAATGGCGAACAGGACGTTTATTACGTGCGCGTCGCTCCGCTCCAGTCACGGCTGCTTAACATCTCCACGCGTGCGCGTGTGCTTACCGGCGACCAGGTGCTCATCGCGGGATTCATCATCAATGGGTCTGGGGCCAAGAAAGTAATCATTCGCGGAATAGGTCCTTCGCTCACGGCGGCTGGCTTGAGCGGTGTGTTAACCGATCCGACTTTGGAATTGCATCAAGGCCTCACCACTTTGGCAACCAATGACAATTGGCAACTCAGGGATGATGGAACCAGCCAGCAGGCTGAGATTGAAGCCACCGGGCTTCAGCCGACGAATGACTTTGAATCCGTCATAGTGAGGACGCTCAATCCGGGACAGTACACGGCAATTCTTAAGGGTAAGAATAACGGCACCGGCGTCGGGTTAGTAGAAGTCTACGATCTCACTTCCGGTGGAAACTCCAAGTTCGGTAACATCAGCACGCGCGGATTGGTGACAACAGGGGACAACGTCATGATTGGCGGCGTCATCATCGGCGGAGGAAACGCCGCCGGGGCCAGAGTAGGTGTGCGCGCAATAGGTCCTTCCCTAAGCAGCATGGAAGTTTCAGGCGCGTTGGCCGATACCACGCTCGAATTGCACGATGGGGATGGCGCGCTGCTAGCGACTAACGACAATTGGAAAATTAACGATCAAACTCACCAATCGCAGGAAGCCGAAGTCCGCGCCGCCGGACTTGCTCCAACGAATGATTTCGAATCGGCGATCATTACGACCGCGTCGCCCGGGCCGTACACCGCAATTGTGCGAGGAAAGAACAACACGACCGGTGTCGCATTGGTAGAGACCTACAATTTACCCTAACGACTCGGGTCGTTGTCATTCCGAAAACCTGTAAAATACACAAGTAACAAAGCCGTTACTTTTCTCTGCGCTACGACATCATATCCATCTTGCCTGATCCGGCCGCACGCTTCACGCTCAAGGGCGCTTGCCGCTTTCTTGCGGTAGCAACAACCAAGACAAATCAGGAGGTTCAACGACCTTTGCTACATCAACTTCCACACCATGCACGTTAGGCAACGCCGTTCTGTCATCGAAAAATCAACGTATCCAGCGAAAAGCGATCGTAACGCAGAAAGGCAAGAAGCGCCGCGTAAACGAACATGTAGATGAGTTGTTCGGACGCAACCGGCCAATTCTGAGCGAGGCAAACGCCGACAGTCAGCACGATCATAAGCATTAGTCCGGCAACCAACGTGGGCCGCAGCAAAAGTCCGAGCACGAGCAGACCGCCAAGAAGAACCTCGATGAAAGGCAGCGCGAATCCGGTGGCCGTAACGATTGGCATTGGCAGCCATGTGTGCGCCATTGTTTGCTGCATGTGCTGAACGAAGCCAGAGAAGTTCGGCAGCCGCGAAACGCCGTGCATCAAAATATTCATTCCCAATCCCAGGCGCAGGAGCGCATGAGCGAGCGAAAAATTCGCAGTCACCTCCGTTGATTCCATCGCACAATATGATCGCATGCGACGCCAATATCGAATGCGCCTTCTTTCATTCGCATTTCATCGCTTTCCTGCTTTCCTAATTCCATGGACCGCGAGAAAACCATTTACTTCCGCAATCTGTTTCTGCGGATGTTCGTGATCGGAATTGTTTTCGCCATTCTTCTATTCGTCGCCACGCTTGCTTTCTGGAATACCGCCAGCGGCGTGGTGATGCACTTGTTCAAAGTAGATGAGAAAGAGCTGGGCCGTATCATCTTCGGCTTCTTCATGAATGTGCGGATTGTCGTCCTGTTCTTCTTTCTTGCTCCGGCGCTGGCGTTGCATTGGACGGCGAAGAAGCAATAGCGAAACGGCTCCGATCCGCGGCTGCGCGCACGGATTCAAATTTTCGCACTTCACGATCTGATGAGAAGTTCGTTGCCTCCGGGTTTGGCATGCGAATGGCTATGTCCGCACTGACAATAGCCTAACGAAAGATTCCAATGATTCACCAAAAGCGGAAAAACATTAACCGACGTCTTGTTCTGGCCGCCATTGCGTTGACCGCCCTTTTGCTTCCCATCAACACCTACTGCGCGCCGGGCGATCTTTATGAGACGGACCTTACCAGCGGCGCGGTCTTCAAGTTCGCTACCGATGGAACCCAAAGCACCTTCGTTTCCGGCCTGATGACTCCGATAGGGATTGCTTTCGACGGCAAGGGCAACACTTTCATTTCCGAGGCGGGCACCGGCTCAGTCGTCAAAATCGCACCCGATGGAACCCAAAGCGCGTTCGCTGCCATCCCGGATGGCCCTACCGGACTCGCGTTTGACAGCTCGGGCAATCTCTTCGTGTCGGTCTTTAACACTGGCGTCATCCTAAAATTCACTCCCGATGGAACCCAAAGCACTTTCGCCTCCGGTCTCAGCAATGCGACCGGTTTGGTTTTCGACCGCGACGGTAATCTCTTTGTCGCCGATCTCACCGCTGGCGCGATTTACAAATTCACCGCTGCTGGAATGAGGACCACATTCGCCTCCGGACTGAGCGGTCCGGGCGGCATTGTTTTCGACAACTCCGATAATCTCATCGCGAGCGACAATATCGACGGTCTGGTCTACAAATTCACGCCCGACGGGACCATGAGCACCTTTGCCTCCGGAATACCCGGCGCTGCCGGTGTCGTCTTTGATGGTGATGGCAATCTCTTCGTCGCGAGCAACGTCGACGGAGCGATTTCCAAATTCACACCCGATGGAACCAAAAGCGCGTTCGCATCCGGTCTTTCCGGGGCGACCTTTCTTGCTTTCGAGCCTCTGCCGCAAAAATTATTAAACGCCAGTGCCCGCGCCTTCGTCGAGACCGGGGACAACGTTCTAATCGCCGGCTTTATTGTGGGCGGCAATTCATTGCTTAACAATCCGGTCGTGGCGCGCGCAATCGGACCTTCGTTGTCCCAAGCCGGCGTCGCCAATCCGTTGCTGGATCCAAAACTTGAGCTTCACGATGACAGCGGCGCTATCATCGCTTCAAATGACAACTGGCAGGATTCCCAAAAAGCTCAAATCATGGCTTCCGGTTTCGCTCCTGCCGACGCGCATGAATCGGTTATTGTGACTCAACTGCCAGCCGGTCGTTATACTGCCGTCGTCCGCGGGGTCGGTGACACAACCGGCATCGCTCTTGTCGAAATCTACAACGCACCGCCGACACCGGCGCCGATAATCCACAATGAATTTGCAATGACAGGTCGTTAGGCGCGATACGCGTCATCGTCAGTGAGGGACGACGACTGTTTTTTATTGCGGACGACTGCTAGGTTGTCCGCATGAGTGCAAACTTAAGTCACGCGCCGAATCTCACGCAACGTCCGCCGCGCAGCCCACGTGTGCGGCTTGGCGGTTACGTTATCCTCGGCCGCATTCTCGATAAAGGTCGCGCCGATATCGCCGGCACGGCGGGCGAATACAAATACAACAATCCGATGGATCATCATTGGTTTCGTTTTACCGGCATTACCGCTGAAGCTTTGCGCGCTGAATTAGAAAAAGGCAAAGGCGACGGCGAGATTCTCGCCTGGATCGAGGAGAATGCGCCTAACAAACACACGCCATGGGAAATCCAGCATTGGCGCGAATGGTTAAACGAACGCGGCCCCGATGGCGATACGGAAACGCTCGAGTTTTTCACCAAACGCGTCGGCGATATCAGCAAGACGCGCGAAGATGTAAAGACGTGGTTCGATTATCTCGATCTCGACGATCACGTCACCTTCGGCGGCAAGGCGTAAAACCGCGCCGCACTCTTTGTGTTGCCTTAGGTAGGGGCGATTGACCTCAATCGCCCGCGGGCGGTTCGGTGAACCGCCCCTACCTGCTAGAACACCAGAATTGCATCGATGCCGGCGGTGAATTGATCCCGCGAATCCTGATCGCCATACGGTTTAATGTCGGTCAGCGCAGCATCGTAGCGCAGTTCCGGCCGAATCGTCAGGCTCTGGAACGGCTTCGAGATGGGAATCTTGAAGGTAGCGCCAATGGTCACTTCATCGAATGTGCCCGCACTGAAGAATGTGCGCGGATCTTCCGCAATTTGTTTCTGCGGATGTTTGTAATCGGAATTGTTTTCGCAATTCTTCTGCTCGTCGCGACGCTCGCCTTTTGGAATACCGCCGCCGGATGGGTGATGCAGTTGTTTAAGGCGGACGAGAAAGAACTGGGACGCATTATCTTCCTGTTTTTTATGAATGTGCGCATCGTCGTTCTGTTCTTCTTCCTCGCGCCGGCGCTGGCGTTTCATTGGACAGCGAAGAAGCAGCAGTAGCGAAAATTTCGGTATGGCGTGGCGGCTCGTCATGCCGTGAATTTCGCCCGCGCTCGAAAAGTTTACGGGCCCGGACCGCGATCGTTGGAGGATGGGATCAGATTTGGCGGGACACCGGCGGCTTGCAGGATTTTGGCGCCATTCGCCGGATCATGCCACATGACGGTGCGACTGACACGTTGGAGCGCATTATTACGCGCGGTCTCATCGGCGATGTTTTGCGCCCAGCTCACAGCATATTGCGGATCGGCCGAGGCGATGGAATAGGCGAGCGCGGCCACGGCCGCATCATGAGAGGCGCCCGCCGGCAAAGCGTTGATCCAGTTGGCGGCTCCCGCGGGATCGGTGCGCGTCCATTGCCGCATCACCTGCGAAATGGAACGCGATTGCTCGTTAGGATCAGACAACGAAAGCGACCAATTCGCAGCCGCCGCAGGATCCTGACCCGCCCATGTTCGCACGACCTGACCGACCGGCGAACGCCAGCCGGTCCCGGCGTTATCCTGCGCCGCCTGTAACGCCGCAGCCTGCGGATCGTTCGCGGCCCATTGGCGATAGATCACGCTGCGCAACGGTTCGTTGCCGGAAAAATCGCCGAGCGTTTGCGAAAGCTGAAGGGCGCCCGCGGGATTCGTGTCGGCCATAAAACTAAGCACGCCGCGCAAGGCATTGTAGCGAAGATCGGGACTCGGCAGCGACTTCGCGCGCTCCAGCGCCGATTGCAGATCGCTCGCGGCGGCCTGTTCGAAAACATCTTCCGCGACATATTCGTATCCGTGATTTTCCGCGGCGAACTGCAGCGCGGCTGTGGGATCGCTCTGCACCCAGCGGGAAATAAGAAGGCGCGATGCGAGCTCGCGCTCGTTGTTGCCGGGCATTCGCCGAATTCGCTTTAGCGCATCGGCATAATCGGCGGGTCGCAGCGCGCCGATGAATGCTTCCAGATCGCTCATGCGCTTGCGCGGCTCGCGTTCGGCCAGAATCGCTTCAAGCGACTTTTTCGATGCTGCGCGAGATGCCGATGACGAGTGTGAGTCGGCGTCTGGTTGCGGAAACACTTCATCACTCGACGACGCAGAATCCGACGGCCGGGCGGCGTCCGTTTTCGCCAATTTCGGCGAGGGCTCACTCGGATTCGCAAAGAAGATGTGGTCGATGGACACGCCGGCAATGAACGCCACCGCCACAAGCAAAATTTGCAGGAGGTTAATGCGCGCCATCGTCATCGAAATGTTGCGCAAAAACAGAAAAATGCGCGATGAAAAAGCATTGTGTCTGGCGATTTCGTTCCGTTCGATTCTGCATCATCTCGGCGCTACGACATGCGCGATGCGGTTTGAAAGAGCGCGCCTGTTTTTTATTGCGAACGACTGCTACGTTGCTGCATGAGTGCAAATCTGAATCACGCGCCGAATCTCACGCAACGTCCGCCGCGCAGCCCGCGCGTCCGTGTCGGTGGTTACGTTATCCTCGGCCGCATTCTCGATAAAGGTCGCGCCGATATCGCCGGCACGGCGGGCGAATACAAATACAACAATCCGATGGATCATCATTGGTTTCGTTTTACCGGCATTACCGCTGAAGCTTTGCGCGCTGAATTAGAAAAAGGCAAAGGCGACGGCGAGATTCTCGCCTGGATCGAGGAGAATGCGCCTAACAAACACACGCCATGGGAAATCCAGCATTGGCGCGAATGGTTAAACGAACGCGGCCCCGATGGCGATACGGAGACGCTCGAGTTTTTCACCAAACGCGTCGGCGATATCAGCAAGACGCGCGAAGATGTAAAGACGTGGTTCGATTATCTCGATCTCGACGATCACGTCACCTTCGGCGGCAAGGCGTAAAACCGCGCCGCACTCTTTGTGTTGCCTTAGGTAGGGGCGATTGACCTCAATCGCCCGCGGGCGGTTCGGTGAACCGCCCCTACCTGCTAGAACACCAGAATTGCATCGATGCCGGCGGTGAATTGATCGCGTGAATCCTGATCGCCATACGGTTTAATGTCGGTCAGCGCAGCATCGTAGCGCAGTTCCGGCCGAATCGTCAGGCTTTCGAGCGGTTTCGGAACCGGAATCTTGAAGCTGGCGCCGAAGGTCACTTCATTGAATGTGCCCGCACTGAAGAATGTGCGCGGATCGATGTTGTTCGTCTTCCCGCGCTGAAAATCGATGAAGTCGTCGTTATCGGCGAAGCTGCCGACGAAAAATCCTTTCTCGTCGCGGAAGACCTCTTCGCGAATGCCGAGCGTTAACCAATCATTCACGGCGTAGGTAAGATATGCGGATGCGCCGTAGGCCATGGCGGAACCGGGAACGCTTTCATCCGCGGCAAAATTTCCCTCGAAGATCGCCGTCCATTTATCCGTGGCCTTCCACGTCACGACGAGGTCGTTGAGATAACGCAGGTCGTGGTTGTCGTGTGTATTTTCCGGCCCGACGTGCGTGGTCGCGAGCGCCGTCAGTTTGCCATCGAGAAGCGTCAGCCCGATTCCACCATGAAATCCGAGCGAACTGTTGTTGTCGCTCATGCTCGTATTCACGCCGCGTGTTGCGCCCGCGAAAAAATCGAGCTCTTTGATGGCATGCAGCGTGAAGAGGACACCGGTGTGATTGAGCGGGAGGCCGAAATTAAAAATGTAGCTGTGCGAGTAAAAAATGTTCGGGCGCGGATCGATCGTTTCCGCGCCTTCCAGGGTAACGAACTTGCCGCCTTTGATGTCGAGACCGCCGGCTGTGTTTGGAATCGGCACGTGTAATAAGAGCCATGCTTCGACCAAATCCGGCTGCACGATCTCGTGCTGCGTATTATCGAAAAGGCCGACGGAATGGATGTAGCGAGCGTCGCTTCCATAAAGAAACTGCACCTTCAAACCCCAATCGAACTCGTCGCTCGAGTCTCCAAGCGTGCGCTCGGCCGTGATAACGGCCTGGTTGAGCAGCAACTCGTTAGGCCGATCGGTGAAAAGATGTCCGAAATTTTGCCGGCTGGCCGGTTCGTCCGGATTCGCCGTCACGCCGGTTTCGATCCAGCCATACACTTTGAAGCGCGGTGTCGGCGTGACCGCATCCTGCGCGGCAGCGCCACCGGCACACGCGCCGAACGCAAAAAGGACAAGCAGGAGGCGACCGAGCTTTCGCTCTGCCGGTACAAGGAACGCCGATCGCATGGTTTTCACTCGAACTTGAGAATGTTTAACTAACGAGATTTGCTGCTTGGAATAAGAAATCCAAACGTTTATAACCGCCCGAAACCAAAAATACCACTCTTATGTTCGACACAGGAACTACCGGCTTCATGCTTCTGGCCACCAGCCTCGTTATGCTAATGACACCCGGCCTCGCCTTTTTCTACGGCGGGCTCGCGGGCAAGCGGAACATTCTCGGGATCATGATCCAGAGCTTCGTTTCCATGGGCGTCACCACCATCATGTGGTTTATCTGCGGTTACTCGCTCTGCTTTAGCGGCGATGCCATGCACGGGTTAATCGGCAATCTCGACAAGGCGTTCATGCACGGCGTGGATTTGAATTCTCCTTTCCCGGGAAATCACAAGCTGCCCGAGTTCGTCTTCATGGCTTACCAGATGATGTTCGCCATCATCACGCCCGCGCTCATTACCGGCGCTTTTGTGAATCGCATCACCTTCAAGGCCTATCTCGCTTTTCTCGTGCTGTGGCAATTGTTCGTCTACTATCCATTCGCGCACATGGTCTGGGGCGGCGGATTGCTCGCGCATTGGGGCGTGCTCGATTTCGCCGGCGGCATCGTCGTTCATGCCATCGCCGGTTTTGCTGCGCTCGCTTCCGTTTTCTATGTCGGACATCGGCGCGACAAGGAATCGCCGCCGAACAGCATTCCGCTCATTGCCATCGGCACCGGTTTGCTTTGGTTTGGTTGGTATGGCTTTAACGCCGGCAGCGAGCTCGATGTCAACGCCATCACCGGCCTCGCGTTTTTGAACACAGATGTTGCCGCATCATTCGCGGCCATTGTCTGGTTAGCGATCGAATGGACCGTGCAACGCAGACCAAAGTTTGTCGGGCTCATGACCGGCGCCGTCGCGGGTCTGGCCACAATCACGCCAGCCGCGGGCTTTGTTTCGTTGCCCTCGGCCGCCATCATCGGAATGACCGCGGGCGTGGTCTGCTATCTCGCCGTGCATCTAAAAAATAAACTCGGCTGGGATGACGCACTCGATGTCTGGGGCGTGCACGGAATTGGCGGCGGTCTCGGTGTCATCTTGCTCGGCGTCTTTGCCTCGAAAGCAATGAATGCCGGTGGCGCCGACGGACTGCTCGCAGGCGGAACACATTTTTTCCTCGTGCAATGTGCCGCCGTTGTAGGCGCATCGCTTTACGCTTTCCTCTTCACCTACATCATGCTCGCGGTCATTAATATATTCATGACCGTGAAAGTTTCGGAAACCGAAGAGGACCTGGGTTTGGATGCGTCGCTGCACGGCGAACGTGCCTACGATTCGGGCGCGTTGTAAAAAAATACCAATTTTCGCCCTTCGCGCATGCACGGCACGCGATGACGGCACGCAATGACATCGCGCGTGTCCATCAGGCGATCTTTACTTCTTGTCGCCGGTAAGAGGCAGAAATTCTTCGCGCGCGATCTTGCCGTCTTTCACGGTGTAGACGCCGACTTCTGACAGTTGTATCCGCTCTTTTGAATTCTTATCGGTAACATCGATATCATATTGCACGACAAACCGATCGTGCGCGACGAATGGGCCGCTGACTTTGTGGCTGTGCACTTCCATGTTGTTCTCCCACCAATCGACTTTGCCGCGCACTGCGTCGATCCCGCGGCTCTCGAACGAACCACCTTCCATGGCGCGCGCTTCGACGCTTACGATGTCGTTGGCATACAAACTATCGACCGCTTCCCGCCACGCTTGTTTCCGCGTGAGCTCCACAACTTTATCCGCAACTTCCTGGGTGTTCATAGTTCGGGACTAAACACCGATCTTCGTTTCTGCAAAATCACGTTCTCGTTACAACTGCAGTTCCAATTTCGATTTGATCTCCTGGGTGAGTTCCTGAGGAGTTCTGGCGAGATCGACTACGATCACATGCTCGGCAGGTTGCGGTTCTTCCAAATCCGCAAACTGACTCCGCAAAAGGGTCGGCTTCATGAAGTGCCCGGTGCGCTTGCGCAATCGATCGGCGATGAGCGCGAAGTCTCCACGCAAATAAACAAACTTCACTTGCGTGCTTGCTCTGAGCTGCCGGCGATATTTTTCCTTCAAGGCCGAACATGCGATCACGGCGTCCTCGTTCGTGGCGAGAAGATGCTCGATGAGTTCCCGTAGCTTATCGAGCCACGGTTGTCGGTCCTCATCGTTAAGCGGGATCTCATGGCGCATTTTTTCGATGTTGGCGGCTGGATGAAAATCGTCGCCTTCATAAAAGTGCCAGCCCAACTCTTCCGCCAGTAGCTTTCCGACAGTGGTTTTCCCCGCGCCCGAAACGCCGAAGACAATAACGATCACGTCACTAATCTGTGGATGTCATGTCGAGCGAAGTCGAGACATCTCTTACCGTTTTGTCTTCTCGCAAATATTAACATGAGAGATTCCTCGACTGCGCTCGGAATGACATATCTTTCCGGCGAAGACCGTGATTCTTGTCCACAGATTTCGCAGATTCACACAGATTCCAAGAAAACATGGGGCCGCGACGGTTTGTAGCGGCGGTCTATGACCGTCGCTTTTATTCTGTCGCAGAATCGTTGTCCGAAAGAAGTGCGACGGTCATAGACCGCCGCTACAGAAGCATAAAAAATCTGTGTAATCTGTGGATGATAACATTCAGCATTTCTCTTCTATGAAAGACGACAAAGACAATATCCAACTCAGCGCCGTTGAAGATCACGGCGGCATCTTAACGATTCGTGGGGGCGGCGCGCGCCGGGATTGGAATGGCATTCATTATAAACAGGGCATGTCGGCCAAGAACGTCGGCACGACGAAACTGTCAGCTAATATCGCCACGATCCCGCCGGGCGGTGTCGCTTATGCGCACATTCACGTCGGCTTCGAGCTGATCCTTTACATTCTCGAAGGAAAAGTGCGCCACGAATTTGGGGATGGCTGCAAACAGGTGTTGGAAAACGAAGCCGGCGATTTCATTTACATTAAGCCCGATGTGCCTCACGAAGTCTTTAACATGAGCGACACCGAACCGGTCGTGGCTTTTGTCGCGCGTTCTTCGGCCGAGGAGTGGGATAATATTATTCCGTACGACCGGAACCAGCGGATCCACGAGCGAAACGAGTTGTAGCGGCGTTTGCATCAAACGCCGAACCAATAAACAGGCGCTCGCCGTGGCGAGCGCCTCTACATCAACACCGTCAGATCCTAGTTACTCGGGCATGCGCCCATGCTGTCTCCGTGGTCCAGGTGTCTTTGATACTCCAGGCTATTGCACGGCAGGATGAGCGTCGTGTGCTTGTGACACACCATGCATTGGTTAGTCGCCGTGACGGTAAGGCTGGCGGTATCGGTCGCGGTGGAGAAGGCGGTCGAGCCGCCGTTGGGCGACGTGCTGGCCAGACTTCCGTTAGTGCCCGTGGTTCTATCCCACGCGCGGAAGGTAATGGCGCCGGGGATCATGCCGTTGAAGTTCGCATTAGGCTGGAAGTAGAGCCGCGTACTCGCATCGGCCGCGAGAAGTCGCGCGCTGACATCGGAGACTCCGCCGAGAGGATCCCAGGTCGTGCCGTTATCGATCGAATAGAACCAGATCCCGTTAGTAGTGTCGGCTGCGGTGACTGCGATCCCGAGAACCGCGCCGTCATCCACATCGGTGACGTTATCGACCTGACCGGCCGGGAAGGCGAAGTCCACCAGGCTCGAGATCAGCGTTCCCACTTGACCAACCGGAGCACCATCGTTCTGCGTCTCGTCATTGAGCATCGGGCTCTTACTGGCATCGAGAATCGGCGCGTCGTTAACCGCTATTCCCGTCATCGCCTTGCTCCCGGTAATGGCAGGCGCCACACCATCACTTACACTCGTGGCGATGGTGAAGTTGGCGTTGAAGTTATTAGCTGGAACAAAAGTCACGCCTGCGAGCAACGTGTTAACGTCTGCTATCGGTCCTGTCGCGGTCCATACTCCAGTCCCCGCATTGTAAGTCGAGGTTACAGCGCCAGAAGTCGCTGTGCTTAGGCTGCCAGCTGAGACATTCGAAAGCGTTAAAGTTACGGTGACTGTCGCGCTGTCCACATCGCTCACCACGATGTCGATCAGGTCTTTGGGTGTATCTTCGGTGTAGCTCTCGCCCGCTGACAGGTTGGTGGCCGTAGGTGGGTCGTTCACCGGCGTGACGTCAATAGTCATCGTGTTAGGAGTTGGATCGAGATCCGCGCCACCGTTTGCCGTGCCACCGTCGTCCTGCACCTGAAATGTAAACGACGTATAACCCATCCCGTTGCCGTTGAGAGCCGGAGTAAATTGCAGCTTGCCTAAGTTAATGTCCGCTGCCGTGACGAACTCGCCCGCCATCACGGGGTTGCTCTCGAGGGTAAGGCTGCCGGCTGCGGGAAGCGTCGTGATTTTTACCGCCAGCAAATTATTGGGAGGAGAGTCGTCTGGATCCGTAAAGCCGAAGTCCGCCACAACGAACGTGAACGCGGTATCCTCCAGCGTGGTGACTGCCTTATCCATTCCGGCAGGCGCGTGATTGGCGCAGGCGCGTAAAAGGATCGAGACGTTGTCTGAGCCCTCGTTGGCCACGGCGAGGTCTTGCTTCCCATCCCCATTGAAATCGCCCACCGCCACGGATTCAGGATCGCTGCCCGCGCCGAAGTTGGTCGCACTGCCAAAGCTCCCCGCGCCGTTCCCCAACAGGATCGAGACGTTGTTTGAGTTAATGTTGGCCACGGCGAGGTCTTGCTTCCCATCCCCATTGAAATCGCCCACCGCCACCGAATAAGGACCGGTGCCCGCGCCGAAGTTGGTCGCACTGCCAAAGCTCCCCGCGCCGTTCCCCAACAGGATCGAGACGTTGTTGGAGTTAAGGTTGGCCACGGCGAGGTCTTGCTGCCCATCCCCATTGAAATCGCCCACCGCCACCGAAATAGGAGTCGTGTCCGCGCCGAAGTTGGTCGCACTGCCAAAGCTCCCCGCGCCGTTCCCCAACAGGATCGAGACGTTGTTGGAGTTAAGGTTGGCCACGGCGAGGTCTTGCTTCCCATCCCCATTGAAATCGCCCACCGCCACCGAAACAGGAGTCGTGTCCGCGCCGAAGTTGGTCGCACTGCCAAAGCTCCCCGTGCCGTTCCCCAACAGGATCGAGACGTTGTTTGAGTTAATGTTGGCCACGGCGAGGTCTTGCTTCCCATCCCCATTGAAATCGCCCACCGCCACGGAAAAAGGACTGCTGCCCGCGCCGAAGTTGGTCGCACTGCCAAAGCTCCCCGCGCCGTTCCCCAACAGAATCGAGACGTTGTTGGAGCTAAGGTTGGCCACGGCGAGGTCTTGCTTCCCATCCCCATTGAAATCGCCCACCGCCACGGAATAAGGATCGCTGCCCGCGCCGAAGTTGGTCGCACTGCCAAAGCTCCCCGCGCCGTTCCCCAACAGGATCGAGACGTTGTCTGAGTCAGTGTTGGCCACGGCGAGGTCTTGCTTCCCATCCCCATTGAAATCGCCCACCGCCACCGAAGCAGGGACACTGCCCGCGCCGAAGTTGGTCGCGGCGGCGAAGCTGACCGGGATGCATGTCACCGGAGTCGTGACGGTCAAGGCAAACTCGGTGTTTGTTCTCACGCCCATGCTGCTGAACCCCGTCACCATGACGGTGTAAGTGCCGGCCGGATGCGCGTCGGTCACGCGCACCACCCCCGTGGCTGGATCGCCCTCCAGCGTGCCCTTGAAGTCGGTCGCGCTGGAAACAGTGATGCTCGTGACATTGGCCGGCATCGCATCGGGTGTGACCGTGGTGTCGGTGCTGAGCGGGAGAGTGGTGTCGGGATAATTGCCCAGCGTGACCGGGCAGTTGTCCAACAGGATCGAGACGTTGGCTGAGTTAGAGTTGGCGACGGCGAGGTCTTGCTTCCCATCCCCATTGAAATCGCCCACCGCCACCGAACTAGGTTGGGTGCCCGCGCCGAAGTTGGTCGCACTGCCAAAGCTCCCCGCGCCGTTCCCCAACAGGATCGAGACGTTGTTCGAGCTAAGGTTGGCCACGGCGAGGTCTTGCTTCCCATCCCCATTGAAATCGCCTACCGCCACGGAAATAGGATCGTTGTCCACGCCGAAGTTGGTCGCACCGCCAAAACTCCCCGCGCCGTTCCCCAACAGGATCGAGACGTTGGCTGAGCCATCGTTGGTCACGGCGAGGTCTTGCTTCCCATCCCCATTGAAATCGCCCACCGCCACCGAAATAGGTTGGGTGCCCGCGCCGAAGTTGGTCGCACTGCCAAAGCTCCCCGCGCCATCGCCCAACAGGATCGAGACGTTGTTCGAGCTAAGGTTGGCCATGGCGAGGTCTTGCTTCCCATCCCCATTGAAATCGCCCACCGCCACCGAATAAGGAGCGCCGCCCGCGCCGAAGTTGGTCGCACCGCCAAAACTCCCCGCGCCGTTCCCCAACAGGATCGAGACGTTGTTTGAGTTAGCGTTGGCCACGGCGAGGTCTTGCTTCCCATCCCCATTGAAATCGCCCACCGCCACCGAAAAAGGGAGACTGCCCGCGCCGAAGTTGGTCGCACCGCCAAAACTCCCCGCGCCATCGCCCAACAGGATCGAGACGTTGGCTGAGTTAAGGTTGGCCACGGCGAGGTCTTGCTTCCCGTCCCCATTGAAATCGCCCACCGCCACCGAATAAGGGGCGCTGCCCGCGCCGAAGTCGGTCGCACTGCCGAAGCTCCCCGCGCCGTTCCCCAACAGGATCGAGACGTTGTTTGAGTTAGCGTTGGCCACGGCGAGGTCTTGCTTCCCATCCCCATTGAAATCGCCCACCGCCACCGAATGCAGGACCGCTGCCCGCGCCGAAGTTGGCCGCACTGCCAAAGGTCGGCGGGTCGCACGCCTCGGAGTTCTTCACCGTCAGGTTGAAAGAAGTGCTCGCACTCCCGCCGCTGCTACTGAAGGCCTGGACCGTGATCATATAAGTCCCCGCTGGGTGCGCATCCGTCACACGCACCACACCCGTGGCCGGATTTGCTTCGAGCTTTCCTTTGAAGTTGGTCGAAGCCGTAACACTCATGCTTGCCGCATTGGTCGGCGCCGCATCGGGCGTCACCGTCGTGTCGGCACTTAGCGCAATGGTTGTCGCGGGATAAGCGCCCAGCGTCGGTGTGATCACCACTCCAATCGGTCGCCGCCCGATCGCCTTCGATATCGGACCCGACACAGGCGAAGCTCCCATGACAGCGAGCAACCCAGCCAGGAGTCCGGCAGAGAGCAACACGCGCGCGCTCGGGCGAGCGAATCGTCTCATCCTCTTAACAGAGATGCTCCGGATAGGTTTTGTGAGTTGGGTGACGACGCTGCGAATGGGGGCGGTTGGTGCTTTCATAGGACCGGATGTTTGGCGGGTTTAGCAGAACCACTCACACGCCCACATCATGATCCCTTCGCACCCCTTGCCGGAGCGCAAGCCAACTGCTACCGGGAAGTTTGCCCAATCGACCACAGCCAGGTCAAGGCTGTTTTCCAGTTTTTATCGAAACAATTGTGGCTGAACTGGTAGCGTCGAGCGCCTGCTAAGTCTACCCGCCGTGGCGGGCGAAGACTTTCGGAGTTGAGCGTTAGAAGTTGAACGTTTCTTCCTCTTCCTTCTCGCCCGACGCGTCGTTCACCGAGTGAGGTAGATCTCCACCAGCCCATTACCAACTATGTCGTTCCTATCGCGAACAATCGCCGTGTAAGCTCCGGGCGGGAGCATTATCAAAATGGCAGATTCGTTGTCGTTAGACGGCGGGATCATGGTCGCCTCGATCTCGGCTTGCTGCGTATCCTTCCAGTTATCGTTCGCATAAAGGAGCGCCCCGTTAGCATTACGCAGTTCCAGCATGGGATCGGGAATAGGATTAGGCACCTGCGAGCTGGCCAGTGACGGGCCCAGCCCGCGCAGCAACACCTGAGCACGGTCCGGCATGCCCAGGATGAAGCCCGCTATGACCACGAAGTCGCCAGAGTTGATCTCGGCGCGTGCGCTCACGTTCGCCAGTTTCGAGTCGCTGCCACTATCCAAATCGTAGACCTCGACCAGCCCGATTCCCGTCTCGTCAAAGCGGCCGCGCAAGATGGCAGTGTACGCTCCCGGGGGCAGAGTCGCCAAAATCGCGGCCTCATTATTATCGTTAGGCGGAATCATCGTGGCGGCGATCTCGCTTTCCTGCGTATCTCGCCAGTTGTCGTTCGTCGCCATCAAAGTGTTCTCATGATAAAGCTGAAGCACCGGATCCGTGAGACGGCCCGGCACTGGTTGCGAGTTCGCCGTCAGCGAAGGTCCCAGGCCGCGGATAAGTACCTTCCGGGATTGCGTGCCGCTAATAATGAATCCGCCGATCAACGTGTCATCGCCCGGCTGCACGAGCGCTCGTGCGGAGACGTTGAGCAGGCGATCGAGCGAAGGAAGCAAGAAGGTAAGGGGCAACGTGGCGACGCCGCGAGAATTCTGCGCCACAAGCGTGACGGTGCCGACAAAGGAGCCCCTCGGCTCCACTCCCGCATTAGGAATCTGGCGCGCGCCTGCCGAATAGGTCCCGGAGATCGTTCCCGCCTGCGGATCGAAGACAAGACCACTCGGTAACGTGCCAATGACGCTGTACTGGTTTGGCTCGTTAGGCATCGCGCTGTTCGGAGCGGTAATCGTGTAAGTGAACGATTCGCCCGGCATCAGGATTGCACTCGCCGGGCTGGTAATGACTGGAACTGCAGGATCCGATACAAAAGTAACCTGCAACGTTTGCATGTTATAGATGAGATCGTCGAGTGGCGGCGGACTGTGAATAATGAAATCGATGGCAAAACTGCCGTCCTCCTGAGGAGTCCCCACCAGATCATCGGTCAGCGGGCGAAACATGATTCCTGGTGCGCTCCCTGCGCTCACTACTCGGCTCGAATCCAGGCCCCGCGCGATGATGTCAAATGCAAAGGGCTCCCCGGTCCGCGCGGTCAGGCTTCCGACATTGGCAATGAAAGGAGCGTTCGGGAATAACGAGGGATCAAAGATCGTTAGTCGCAGCGTTTTTGTGTCCGTGCCCTCGGCTATTCGCCGCGCTAATGCTGACATCGGTTGCTCCGGCATTAACGGGGCTGCCACTGATGATGCCCGAGACGGGATCAAGCGCCAGCCCGGGGGGAAGATTCGCCGCAACGTAGCTTTGCGGATCGCCCGTCGCCACGATTTGATAAACCAGCTCGCGGTTAATATTCTCAACGATCGCTAACGGACTAATGATGACCGGTGCTTCCGTTCCGGCGCGCGCGATCGCAGCCACGCTGAACGCCAGGAAAGCTTTTACCATCCATTGCGCGATCGGGGGACTGGAGTATTTCATGGGACTGATCTCGGGGCTTCAGCAGAAACCCACGCGCCTCTGAAAGACGCCTCCCACTAAAAGCGCAAGCTCCTGCCTGGGCCGGAGTTTGTCCAATCGACGACAATCAAGTCAAGGCTGTTTTGCCGTTTCTATCATTATCGGCGCGAAAAAGGGACCGCTTTGGTTCTTATCGCTCGTTAGTAATGGCATCCGCCAGCGCTCAGCTGTCGGTCAGAGCTGATCCTTTTTGGATCGAGCAGAAAAGAATTTCAGGCCACGCCTTGCGCCTTTTGGCTTGGTTGCGGCCAGAGCGGTTCTTACCTGTTCAAAGAACTGAGGTAATGGTTTGGCTTTCCAGTCTGTGGCGCAAATCACTTCGACAGCGTGCAATCCAAGTAAGCGGTAACTCTCAAGCTGTGATTCGCTGAACCATTGATCCGTCGTTGCTTCGTGTGGAAACTCGGGATGCGCGGCAGCGTAGTTAGAAACGTCGGGTGGTTCGTCGCCCGTGAGGACTGGCTTGATGTAGATAAGTGATCCGTCGGTCCCAGGTCCGTCCATGACGGAGTAGTTAATGGTGCCAAAAGCGCAATGGTTGATGGTGCCCTCGGATTTTTTTGGCGAGACCACTCTGATGTTGATCGGAATGCCGAGGTCGATCCTAATTTTACGAATAGCGTTGCCGAGGTGCTCGAATACATAATTGAAATCCTGACCGCATCATCCGAGTGAATTTGGTGAGGTCCGTCGCCCTCCTCCAATCTGGTTGCAACATAATCGCGGCGAGATAAAGGCGCGGAATCATCATCGCCGCGGCGAGGCACGAGATCAGCACGAGCCAATTCAGGAACATGTTGCGCGCGAAAGTGGCGATCAGTGTCTAGGTATCGACCGAGGTAAAACCCGTTTTCGGCGTCAGGTAATTACTGAATGCCCTGAGATGGCGCACCGGTTGCGGCTCGGGATTGAGAGTGGATTCCGGACGGCGCGCCAATGCCTCGACCACACCGGTAACTCCGCGCTGATGATTTCTAATCCAGGCACTGAGCCAACCGCCGACGTATCCGCCGCCAGATACAGTCGAGAGATAATCAAAACCGGACAGGAGTCCGTGCTTGGCCAGTCCTTGGAGAATGCCAAGTCCAAATATTGCGCTACGAATCCCGCCGCCGGAAAGACAAAGAGCGGAACGAGTCGGTTGTTCGAGATGGATGCGCTCGTAAACCGCTTTCAAACGAGCTTGTTTCTCCCGGACGGGGAGTTCCTGGGTGTGCTCGTCACCCAGCTTGCCGGCGAGTTCCTCAGCCAGAATGTCTGCAAGCGATTTCGACGGGTGGTCGGGAGGTATCGCGTTACCCATAATTATTTTGTGCCGGATGGCACCGGTATATTTCCCTTCTAAAAAAGAGACAAGCTGATTTCTATGAACCGGATTTGGACAAGCGACAATTCATTTCAACATATTCGCGAAACTTCACTTCGCCATCTGCACGTGAGTAATCGGCTATCTTATCAATGATTAGATGTTAATCGTCAATGCACGCTATTCGGTCATCAATCGTTGGCCGCTTACGATATATAAGAGTATACATGGAAAGTAAGAACGGGCAGGAAGAACTATCGGTGATCTCGACGGCTTTAAGCCGTCGAGTTTCTGAGCGGCCGGGAGTGGATGAATCAACTGGGGCTTTGCTGTAGGTTTACTTCATCGATCTCTGATTGCAGCGATGGAAACGAAGTTGCTCTCGACGTGGCTGGCCAGATCGTCGGCGAATATCGCGTCGGAGAAAAAACTCAGTCGGCCCGGCGTCGTCTTAGGGATCATCGACGGTCCGTCACGTCTTACGCTGGGAACTCCCCGTCTCCGCTGGCGACAGATCAGCAGACCACAGCCAACCAGAAGCGTTACCGCTGTCGAAGGCTCCGGCACGGCATCCCCGCTTACGACAAAAAGAAGGCTACTGTATCCCTGCGCCACATCCGTGGGCATGAAGCCCGAAGCTGGAGGATAAGGATCGACCGGAGTATGACGTTGCCCGAATTGCCCATTGTAGCTGACACCGGGAGCAGTTGTCATCGGCGGATTCGATGCGCCAAGCCACGCCGTAGTGCTTTCTGGAGAACTGAGCGTGAGATAGTAGGTGCCAGCAGTTAGCGACAACCCGGAAAACAAAAGAACATCACTCGCGATAGGTGCCGAAACGATGAAAGGCGCACTGGCCACCTGATCCAGCACCGTTGTCCCCGGCCCGATCTGCGTAGTCAGGTAAGCGATGCCGCTCCCGGGCATTCCGCTAAAGCTCGTCATCCGCGCCGTGATCGACACATTTGAAAACGCGTCAGACGTCGACCACGAAATACAAAAAACGTCGTTTGGACCTAACGTGAAATCTGAGAAAGCCGGCCCGGTGCGCCCGATGATTGTGTCCGCTGAAAGAGGGGCGCAAATCGTTGATACAAGAACGATCAATCCCCATTGGAATGCGCGCAACAATGGCACTCCGGGCAGATTCATCGTTGAAGCAATACCACGTTGTCCGAAGCCGCCAGAGTTGTGCGCCCGCTTGCGCTTTCGTTCAATCTGTTTTGATCGACCCGAGGTACTCGGGCGGTTTGGAATGCGCCGCAGCTTCGATTGCGCTAAGACGTTGGAGCACCTCGGAAAGCAAGAGTTCGTTCTTCAAATTCACGCGGTAGTCCAGATCCGCGCGCAGCCGATCTTTTTCGCCCTGTCGATTCTGCGACATCATAATAATAGGCGCTTGCAGACCGGCGATGATTCCCAGAATCAGGTTGAGAAAGGTGTAGGGATAGGGATCAAATGTGCGTCTGTAGAGAAGCCACGTGTTCAAGGCAATCCACAAAAGGCAGAACGCGATTGAGGCGCCGATAAATTTCCAACTGCCGCCGAACTCCGCAATCAGGTCGGCCGCTCGATCCGCCATCGTCAGGCGCGCCGCTTCTTCTTCATTCGCATTGCGCGAAACGCGATGACGCAGGATTTCATCCGTGCGACGCAAACGACGAATCATCGCCGTGAGAAGTCCGATCGCAATGTCGGGGTTCTTGTGCAGGAAAGCGTGAAAATCATCCCGCGACAAAACCGCCAGCCGGGTGTTTGCCACGACCGTCGCGTCGGCTGAACGCGGTTGTTCGTCGAGGATCGCCATCTCGCCGAAAAATTCCCCATCGTGAAGATCGGCCAGCGTCGCATCGTGCCCATCCGCATCTTTCACACTGATGCGCACGCGGCCGGTCTCGATGAGATACATGGCGTCGCCCGGATCACCGCGAAAGAACAAAGGAGTGCCCCCCGTTTCCTCCCGCACCGAGAGAAGATTGCAAAGCTCGAACGCCGCATTGTCATCCAGATTGCGGAAAAGGGGAACAGTTCGCAGGGCTTCGACTTTCATCGCTCCAAGTCTGTAGCAAGTGGAGCACGAACTCGCAAGTCTGCGCGAGAGAGCCCTGGCCGTTCGCGGCCACCGATTGAGTTGCATGACGGCTTACGCCACGCGCGCCGGGTGATATGCCCGGCGCGTTTTTCGGTGTAGAGGATTGAATGCGTTTATTGCTTCTGACGATAGGCTATCTCTTTGCGTCGGTGAGTGCTCTCGTGGCGCAACAACGGTATCAGTTCGTCACTGAGATTCCGATCGGAGGCGCAGGTGGCTGGGATATTCTCAATATCGATTCTACGGCGCATCGATTATATCTTTCCCACGCGACTAAAGTCATCGTGTTGGACCTCGAGAAGAACGCGGTCGCGGGCGAGATCGCCGATACTCCCGGAGTCCACGCGTTTCTGCCATTGCCGGAGCTAAATCGAGGGTTCTCTTCCAATGGCAAAGAGAACACGGCGAGTGTCGTTGACCTGGCGACTTTGGAAACGGTGGCGAAGATAAACACGGGCGAGAGCCCGGACGCGATCGTGCACGAGGCGAAGAAAGACGAGGTTTACATTTTCAATCATCACGGAAACTCAGTCACGGTGATCGAGGCGAAGAGTGCGACAGTAGTTGCAACGATTGCGCTGGGTGGAAGTCCGGAGTTCGGCGTCGCTGATAATGCCGGCCGTGTTTACTGCAATCTTGAAGATAAGAACAACGTGGTGGCGATCGACACGACCAAGCACGAAGTGGCCGCGCGCTGGCCGCTCGCGCCGTGCGAAGAACCAACCGGAATAGCGCTTGATGCGGCGCATCACCGATTGTTCGCCGCGTGTAACAACAAGATGATGGTGATGCTCGATACCGAAACCGGCAAGATTGTTGCGACTGTTCCGATCGGTTCCGGCACGGATGGGTGTGCCTTCGATGATGAAACGCAGTTTGCTTTTGCCTCCTGCGGAGAAGGTGTAACGACGATCGCGAAGGAAGAAACGCCGAACAAGCTCGCGGTTGTACAAACGCTGAAGACGGCGCCGCGGGCGCGGACGATGGCGCTCGATCCGCAAACGCATCGAATCTATTTGCCGACAGCCGAGTTTCAGCCCGCTCCATCCCCTTCACCCGGCGCTTCTCCCGCGAGGCCTACGGTTGTACCGAATACGATGAAGCTTATGGTTTACGGCCCAAGCGACTCCAAGCCGTAAGCCCCCCGCACCTTGCGTCGCCTAACGAGACTTCTGGCGGGCGTTGTCTGCGTGATCTCGGTGCGCACCATGCCCAGCGTCTGTGAAAACATGATCGTGACCCAGTAGAAGATCCTAATGATCCAGAATACCAACGTTACCTGTGGTACTTTAGCAATCAGCTCCGATGTCTTTTTGTCCATCTTATCTTCCCGAAATCATCGTTCGCGGATTTTCTTCCTGCGAAGTCCGCGAGAGAGAACGACACGCCGAGCACGTCAATAAGGAAGGCGAATTAAATGCGCGCCGATTGTTTCCTTGTCGCCTCTGGGGCATAATGTCCGATGTCGTTTCAGCTCGAATCGAATTACAAACCGCGCGGCGATCAAGGCCAGGCGATTGCGAAGCTGCTGAAATCTGTCGAGGCGGGGAATCGCCACCAGACGTTGCTCGGTGTCACCGGCTCGGGAAAAACTTTCACAGCCGCAAATGTTATTCGCGAGTTGGACCGGCCGACTCTTGTCATCTCGCACAACAAGACGCTCGCGGCGCAGCTTTATTCCGAGTTCAAACAATTCTTTCCCAAAAACGCGGTCGAATATTTCGTCAGCTACTTCGATTACTATCAGCCGGAAGCGTACATTCCGCGTTCCGATACCTATATCGAAAAGGATTCGTCGATTAATGAGGAGATTGAGCGTCTCCGCTTGAGCGCGACGAGCGCGTTGCTCTCGCGGCGCGATGTGATCGTAGTCGCGAGCGTCTCTTGCATCTACGGCGTCACTTCCCCGGAGGATTACGAGCGCATGCTGCTCACGGTGAAGCGGGGACAACAAGTGAGCCGTGAAGCGGTCCTGGGCCGCCTGGTCGACATGCTTTACGAGCGGAACGATATGAATTTCACGCGCGGACGATTCCGGGTTCGTGGCGACGTCGTCGAAGTTTATCCCGCCACGGCCGATGAAGAAGCGGTGCGGATCGAATTTTTTGGCGATGAGATTGACGCGATCACGCGCTTCGATCCCTTGACGGGGCATCCGCACGAGTCGTTAGGCATAATGACGTTTTTCCCCGCGAAACAATTCGTGACGCCGGCCGATAAGTTGAACCGTGCACTTCAGACCATTCGCGCCGAACTCGACGATCGCATCGTCGTTCTGGAGTCGCAGAGTAGGTTGCTCGAAGCGCAGCGACTAAAAATGCGCACGGAATACGATCTCGAAATGTTGCAGGAGATGGGATTCTGCAACGGCATCGAGAACTATTCGCGTCATTTGTCAGGCCGCCCGCCGGGATCGAAGCCGTTTACGTTGCTCGATTTTTTCCCGAAGGATTTTCTGCTCGTGTTGGACGAGTCGCACGCGACCATTCCGCAAATTGGCGGCATGTACGAGGGGGATAAATCACGTAAGACTGTGCTCGTCGAATACGGCTTTCGTCTTCCGAGCGCGCTCGATAATCGCCCGCTGAACTTTCCGGAATTCATGGCGATGACGAATCAAGTCATCTACGTGAGCGCGACCCCGGCAGAGTTTGAAATTCAAAACAGTGTTGTCGGCAATACGGGGTATTTTCCGCACAAACGCGCGCGCATTGGGGAACAAGAACTGGTGCCGTTTGAAGTTGCTGGCAGGGCGCGGCGGCCCGCCGCGCCGACGAATGCAAATGCCGCGTCAGTACAAATTTCACGCACGGATGAATCGCCCGCCGAATTTGATGTCCACACTCCGGGTAAACCTCTGGTCGTTGAACAAATTATTCGACCCACCGGGTTGCTCGATCCGAAGATCACAATCAAGCCGCTAAAGAATCAGATCGACGAGACAATCGAACTTTGTCGACAGCGTGTTGAGAAAAACGAGCGCATTCTTGTTACGACGTTAACGAAACGCACGGCCGAAGATTTGGCGGATTATCTGCGCGATGTCGGATTGAAGGTGCGCTACCTGCACAGCGACATCGACACGATCGAGCGCGTGGAAATTTTGCGTGGCCTGCGCGCAGCGGATTTCGACATTCTCGTTGGCATCAATCTGCTGCGCGAAGGTCTCGATCTTCCCGAAGTGTCGCTCGTCGCGATTCTCGATGCGGATAAGGAAGGATTTTTGCGCAGTCAAACGTCCCTCATTCAAACTGCCGGCCGCGCCGCTCGTCACATCAATGGTGAAGTCGTTTTGTTCGCCGACATCATCACGCAAAGCATGCAGGCTTTGATTTCGATTTCCGAATATCGCCGCACAAAGCAAATGGAGTACAACGAAACGCACGGAATTACACCGCAAACCGTGCGACGTGCCGTGCAGGAAAGTTTGCACACCATTTTGCGCGGTCGCGAAATTGCGGCGTCGGTTATTCAGGAAGCCGGCGGTGATTTTAATCTCACTGAACTGCTGCGCGAACTCGAAGACGAGATGCAACAAGCCTCTGCTAATCTCGAGTTCGAGCGCGCCGCCTTGTTGCGCGATCAAATCATGGAAGTGAAAAGCGGCACCGGCTTGAGCAAAATCGAACCGAAACGCCGGCCGATAAAATACACGCGCAACGCCGGCCGCCGCCGTTCTCGCGTCTGATTTCTGGGGAGCGCACGCGACTCGCGTGCACCGTCCGGCGACTCGCCGGACGGCTCGGAGTAAGACGGTTTGACGCGAGTCGCGTCAAACGGCACGCGGGTCGCGTGCGCTCCCCAGAGTGCTCGCACGCTAATAGCTGTAGGGAGACGTGTGCTGCGTTTGCCGGTTCTCTTCCTCATTTTCCTCAGCGCCGTTTCCGCACGCTCGCAAGGCTTGAATGCGCTGCCGGAAGTTGAGTTTTCCCAGCTCAGCCAACTCGATCCCAATCCGCTCGGTGAAAAAGCGCTCGCAATTAACCCAGAGCAATGGAAACACGGCGAGACGGAACATTTCATTTATCATTTCGTTCACAGTTACGTCGTCACGCCGGTTTCGATCGAAGCCGAATTTGACTACCGCGTCATTGCCAAAGAACTCAAGCGCGATCAGCCCGCGGGCGACACGAAATCGCACATCTATATTTTCGAGCGACCGGAAGATTGGCGACAATTTCAGTCGTTAGGCGCGCTCGAGCCCTGGACGGGGGGCATTCATTCTCAAGGAAGTCTCTTCATTGTTCGCAATCCCGCTTACAGATTCTCGAATAACAGTCTCGGACATGAGATCTCGCACCTTTTGCTCCACCGGTTTTATTCCGACGGAGTCCCGTGCTGGTTGGACGAAGGATTCGCGCAATATGTATCCAAAGACGCACACGCCAGTTACGAACGCGCCCGCGGTTACATTGCCCGGCCACAATCCAATGCGATTGCCGAGCAAGACTTGATTCCGCTCGCCGTGCTCGTGGCAATGACTCATCCGCCTGACGATCGCGTCGCGATTTTTTATGACGAATCGGAGAAGCTTGTCCGTTTTCTGGCTGCGACGGACAAGCAAAGTTTTCTTGCATTGCTCGATGCACTGGCTCGGCATCAACCTTTCGGGACGGCGTTCTTGCGCATCTATGCCGGAAGAGTTTGCCAGCCTCGCGGTGCTCGAGGAGAAATTTCGCGAATACGCCACTAAAGATTTCGGAACAACTTTGCAACAAGCAGGCGCCGATTGATCTGGGTAGCGCACGCGTCTCGCGTGTTGGTTTCGGCGTCTCGCCGAAACGATCTTTTCAAAGGCGCGAATTCAGGCTCAGCTCGGATGTCGAGAAAAGTACGCGATCGCGAGACGCGATCGCCAACACGCGAGACGCGTGCGCTACCCAAGCCATGGGCTTGTGGCCAACCGAGCGATGTGCGACAAACTTCATCGTGCCGAAAACGAAAACCAAGACCGCGCCAGAAGCGAACATTCATGCGGTCGTCGGTTCCGATGAAAGCGAAGTCAAACGTGTTGCGGCCGAACTCGCGGCAAAACTGACTCCCCGGATGCCGGTGATTTCGGTTTGGAAATCATCGATGGTTGCGCGGATAACGCGGAGCAGGCTGCGTCGCGTATTCGCGGCACGATCGAGGCCCTGCAAACACTGCCATTTTTCGGCGGCGGAAAATTGGTGTGGTTAAAGAATGCGAATTTTCTCGGCGACTCCGTCATCGGTCGCGCGGCGAGCGTGCAGGAGGCGCTCGAGCAATTAAGCGGTGTCCTCGATGATGGATTTCGGTTCGGACGTGACATTTTTCCTGAGCGCGACGGATCTCGATAAGCGACGCTCTTTTTACAAAGCGCTCGCCAAGCGCGCAGAAGTGCAGGTTTTCGATCGACTCGATTCCAGCCGCGGCGGTTGGGAAGAAGAAGCGACTGAGATTGTGCGAGGGCGCGCAAAAAAGAAGAAGTTGCAATTCGAGGATGAAGCGCTGGATCTTTTTGTTTTGCTCACTGGCGGCGATACACGCCAGATCGAGAACGAGCTCGAAAAGATCGATCTCTATCTCGGCCGCGAAAGTCGAGTCGGCGCGGAACAGGTGCGGACGCTCGTTCCACTCTCGCGTGCCGGCGTGATTTTCGAGCTGGGCAATGCTTTGGCGGCGCGCGATCTCGATCGCGCCCTTACACTCGTTAGGCGATTGCTCGATCAAGGAGAATCGGCCATCGGACTTCTGCTCGTCGCGATCCTGCCGACTGTGCGCAATTTGCTTCTGGCCAAAGATCTGATGGAACAGGAGAGGCTTTCGCGGCCGTCGGCCCCTTACAGTTTCATTTCTGCGCTCAATCGATTGCCTGCGGGTGCGACGGAACATTTACCACGCAAAAAAGATGGTTCGCTCAATGCCTATGCGCTCGGGATCGCCGCGCAGCACGCACATCGTTTCGAGATCGAGCAACTGGTCGCGGGATTGGAAGCATGTCTGGAGGCAAATCTTAAACTTGTCAGCACGCAGCTCGATCACGAGCTGATTTTGACTGAGGTGATCGTGGCGCTGCTGGGTTTGTAGGCCGCTTCGCTATGTCGGGGCGGTAGGATCACGGCGACACAGCGCCGTGGCTACATCAGGCTTCGCCGACTTGTTTGCGTGCGATCGGGCCGATGTATGGAATATCCCAGCGCACGCTACTGAATGCTTTCACGATCGCGATGATCATGACGACGAGAAATGCCAATTGTACGATCGCCTGGATAACGGCCCACAAAAATACGAGCAGGCCGCCGATTGCCGGGATCGACGAAAAAATCATGAAGACGATTTTGGAAGCGATATTGAATAAGAACCAGGCGCCGCCAAAGAGAATGGACTGCATCGCATAAAAGCGAACGAAATTGTCGCGCTTCTCCAAGATGTAAAAGATGAGTCCGCCCACGAGCGGAATACAGGCGAGCGCAGCGGCGACATTCGAAGGCAAACCGGTCGTTCCAGATTTCGTATCGACATCAGACGGCAACGGCGGCGGTGGGCGGCGACGAGGCGGCAGGAATGGGATCGACCGGATCAGGCATAAGCTAGTTACAAAAAAATCATCGTTCATTGTCAAGCTAACTCAAGGCCATTCCATGTTTTCGCTTTTGATGCTGCTTCTTGTCATTCCGAGCGAAGTCGAGGAATCTCTCGACATCGAACAGCGAGAGATGTCTCGACTTCGCTCGACATGACAGAAGAATGAATTCGCAGCTTTACATCATAGTCGACCGAATCATGCAAAAAAACTCACGTTCCTCGCGCGCTTTCACGCTGATCGAACTTCTCGTCGTCATCACGATCATTGTTGCGCTCGCCGCGATCGCGCTGCCGGCCTACACGGGCATCCAGGAGCGCGCGCGAGATTGTGCAGGACATGAGCAATCTGCGCCAGCTCGGCCTCGCGACGCAGATGTATCTGAATGACAACGACGGAGCGATTTTCGATACGACGACACCGTCGGATGAATCTGTTGCATCCAAAATACCTCGGGGCATGGAAGATATTTCAATCTCCGTTCGACGGACGATCTCCATCTGAAAACGACACGAGCGCACCGATTAGTTACGGTTTGAATGGACACAACGTCGCCGGGATGCTGGCGAACAAGATTACCGATTCGGGAGCATTCATTATTTTCGCGCCAGCGCAGGACTCAGGCAACGTCGTGAAATTTAGTGGGACGCCCGCGGCGAGCGTGACGGTTTATAAAGACGGTGACTTCCTCGGGAACTGCCGAAGGTGGAACGCACAATAAGCGAAACCGTATTAACGCTGTTTTTGCAGATTGGCATTCTGAGACCATGACGTGGACGATGTTTAAGAATGACACCTCTAATGCGAGTGATCCCAGCGCGGCGCATCGTTGGGATCCTTAAGAAGTGATTGTGACCGAAGTCTTCGTTCGCGCGGGAAGTCGTAGCTACAAAGCGTGCGTCGGTCCGAAACTTCTCGAGCAAATCGGCACGATTGCATAAGCGAGCATCTTCCGCCGGCTCGCTGTGCGATTATTTCCGACGCAGAATGTTGCGCAACTTTTTGCCGATCGCGTCAAACAAAGTTTAACGTCAGTGGGATACGAGCCGACATTCATCACGGTTCCTCCCGGCGAAAAATCGAAATCGCTGACGCAAGTTGGCGAGATTTGCGATCGCATGACGGCAGCGGGATTGGACCGATCTGGGTTTGTCGTTGCATTCGGCGGCGGGGTGGTCGGCGACCTTGCGGGATTCGTCGCTGCGATTTATCACCGCGGCATTCCATATGTCCAGGTTCCGACAACTTTGCTCGCGCAGGTGGACAGCTCGATTGGGGGGAAGACAGGGGTCAATACAGCATTGGGCAAAAATCTCATCGGTGCGGTGCATCACCCGGTCTTCGTCATTTCCGATACCGATTTATTGCGGACGCTGCCGGAACGGGAACTGAATCAGGGATTCGCGGAAATGATCAAACACGCCATTATTCGCGATGCCGAGCTTTTCGATCTGTTGGAGAATTTCGAGCGGACACAGCGAAGATTTTGCATCGCTCGTCAGGCGAAATATCGAGATCAAAGGAGAATTTGTGGCGATGGACGAACGCGACGAGAACGGGCGACGCGCATTGTTGAATTTCGGACACACCGTCGGGCATGCGATCGAGCAAGCGGGCGATTATCGCGAATTGCTGCACGGCGAGACCGTCAGTCTCGGAATTGTTGCGGCCTGCGATATTTCCGTGCGCAAGGCGGGACTGCCCGATGCGCAGCGAATGAAAGTGATCTCGCTGCTTGAGCGATACGATTTGCCGACGCGGTTGCCCCCGAATATTTCGCGAGAAAAGATTCTGCGCGCGCTCCCGTTCGACAAGAAGTTCGAGCGCGGACAAGTGCGATTTGTTGTGACGTCAGAGATTGGCGTTGCGCGCCTAACGAGCGACGTAACGATGGCCGATATCGAGGCAGCGGTCGCAGCATTGTAGGGCGTCTGTGTCAGACGCCAATGCCAAAGGCGTTTCACAGAAACGCCCCTACAATTCATTTTCGCGCCTTGTAATACTCGAGTAATCCATCGACGACGGAGTCGGTGTATTCGCGAAAAATGCTCGGCTGCTCTTTGCCGTTGAGGCTGCGCGTGCCGTCATAGTCGCCGGCTTGGATGCGAGCAAAGACCTCTTTGCTGTTCATGACGTAAGGCTCGAGGTAAACGGTCGGGTATTTGTAAAGACGCGTCGCCATCAGATTGCGCGCAAAAACGTAACCGCTCGTTCCAATTTTCAAGGCGTTGTCCTTTGTGTATTCGTAGGCGGGCAGATGCGTTTTCTTTGCCATCACTTCCGCCAACTTCTCGGCCAGCGTGATTTCTTCCAGGTAAACGCGACTGAGTAATCGTCGCACCATCTCGAAACGCTCGTCATCGAACTCCAATTCTGCCGGCAGATAACAGCCATTGACGAGAAGGTGCAGATGATTCTTGTCGATGAGCGTTGGCTTCGCCGGATCGCCCCAGGCTTCCGCGTTGAAATGCAGACAGAGAACGACATCAGGACGCAGTTTTCGGTTTACGATTTCGGCGCGCTGCCGGATTTCGCTGTTGCGGTAAAAAAGAATGTCGCGATTCCAGCGAACACTTTGTTCTTTTTCCGGATCAGCCGGGTCAATGAAATCTTCGCGCGGTTGCGTGATCCCGCCTTTTTTCAAAATGGTTTTCGCGAGCTCTTCGAAATCGTCGGGACGCTTGGGCGTTGTCGGTTCGAGTTTGTCTCGAACAAGCGAAACTTTCGCGCCTAGTTTTTGTAATCGCGGAGCAATCATTTGCGCGACGCGCAATGTCATGTCGCCTTCCTGCACCGGTGGCGCATCGCCCACTTTGAACCAGCGCTCTTCCATTTTTGCCCATTCGCCGCCGATATGGCCAGGATCGAGCGCAACGCGCAGATCCGAAAGCGGGCCGGAGGATTTTCGCGGCGGAAGAGTTTTTGCCGTCGCCCAGGCGCGCGCCAGCGGACGTCGTGACGCTTCACTCTTTGCAAAACGTAGCGTGAAATGTGCGTCGGTCGCTTTATCTGTGATGATGCGGGCAAACTGCGGCTCGACCTTGATGACCGCCGAGCTGGCGCCATTGGGGCAATAAACGCTTTCGAGTAAGCGCACGAAATCATCATGTGTGATCGTTTCCTGGTAGCGCTCGAGCGAATCCCAATTTGGCGAGGTGCCGAGTGGGCTGAGATTTTCCGCGGCCTGTGCCGACGTCGTCGCAAAGAGAAAAGTTGCTCATAGAAAAAGCGCTACCGCAATCGATCTCAGCCACCAAGGAGGGGCGACTTCCAAGTCGCCCACGGCAGTAGCGGCATCGGGACGGACATTCCTTGATTTGAGTTTGAAATAACGTTCGGCGACCTGGAGGTCGCCGCTCCTTGGTGGCGATCTCGAAACGCGACGGTTGTTCGGACCACGTGGGAATCCAAGCGAAGAGAACGGCGAGGAATGGCATCTGGCCGGGACGAAAGTGCGGAGATCAAGCTTTGGATTTTGAACTTTTTAATACGATGCTCGTGCAATGCTACGGATTCTATTCTTGGGCGATGTCGTTGGCGAACCGGGCCGCAGCGCCGTCATCGCGCGTTTGCCGGAGTTAAAGCAGACACTCGCCTTCGATTTCGTCGTCATCAATGGCGAGAACGCGGCGGGTGGGCGCGGCATTACGCCGAAGATTACGATCGATCTGTTGCGCGCCGGCGTGTCTGTCATCACCACTGGCGATCATATTTGGGATCAGAAAGAGGTGATTGCTTTTATCGATACGGAGCCGCGTTTGTTGCGGCCAATCAATTATCCGCCAGGGACGCCCGGCGCGGGATCGATCGTGCTGGAAACGGCGAAGGGAAAAATCGGCGTGATCAACGTGCAGGCGCGCACATTCATGCTGCCGATTCTTGATAATCCATTTCCCGCAGTGGAAGCCGCCGTCGCGCAGATGCGCGCCGAGACGAAAATCATTTTGGTGGATGCACACGGCGAGACGACGAGCGAACGAACCGCACTCGGCCGTTTTCTCGACGGGAAGGTCTCCGCCGTCATCGGCACGCACACGCATGTGCAGACCGCGGACGAACAAATTTTCCCCGGCGGCACCGCTTTCCTCTGCGACGCGGGCATGTGCGGCCCGGTCAATTCCATTCTCGGCCGCGCCATCGATCCGATCGTTAGGCGCTTTATTTCCAATGTGCCGGCGATATTTCCGGTGGCCGACGGTGAAGTGCGGTTGTGCGGCGCATTGATCGATGTGGACGAGGCGAGCGGGCGCGCGCTGCGCATCATTCGCGTGAATGAAGCCTCCGGTAGTGCGTCAAACATTTCCACAGAAGCACAACCGGGCGCCTAGTTTCCCGCGTATAAATCGTGCAGGCACGTTGCACTTGCAGGCTGGGTAGGAACAGGACAACTTAACGACTCATTTTTTCCTATGAAAAATCGTAAGCAGATCAAAATTCTTTCCGGCGTTTTACTCGGCGTATTGGCTCTTGCGCTTTCTGCGGTGAAGTCGGAGGGCGCCGCCAATTACAACAGAGAAGGTGTGGAGGCGGCCAAGGCTGGTAATTGGGACAAGGCGATCGAGAATTTCAAGAAGGCGGCGGAGGCCGATCCGAACGACAAAGACATTAGTTACAATCTCGGCCTGGCTTATCGGCAGCGCGGGCTCGCCGAGATTAAAAAGCAAAACTGGGATGGAGCGATTGCTGACTTGACCGAAACACTGCAACGCAATGACGGCGACGTGGTGGCGCGCCGTTTCCGTGCTTTCGCTTACACGCGCAAAGAGAACTGGAAAGATGCGCTGCAAGATTACGACACGGTTTTGAAGCAGAAGAAGAACGATCCCGAAGCGCTCAGCCGCCGCGCTTTTGTCTACATGCAGTTAGGGCAGAAGGACAAGGCACTGGCTGATTATTCCGCGATGCTCAAAGATCACCCAAAGGATATCGATGCGTTGCTGGGCCGAAGTTATATCTATGAGATGACTGGCAAACTGGATCTCGGTTTGGCCGACGTGAATGCGGTGCTCAAACAGAAGCCGAACGATCAGGATGCGATGAATCGGAAAATTCGTCTCGAGGCGATGGACCACAAATTGCATCCGACCCCGATACCGACGCCGGTGCTGTCCGGAACGCCGATTCCGCGCGCTTCGATCCCGCCCAGGCCGAAGCCATCGCCGAAGAGTTCGAGCGCGCCGTCGCCGCGGTAGGCGATTTCCAACGCGCGTCGGTTGCGATTTTCAGAGAGACTGAAAAATCAGAGGAAGTTTCAAGGAGGGGCGACTTCCAAGTCGCCCACGACAGTAGCGGCACCGGGACGGACACTCCTTGATTTGAGCTTGAAATAACGTTCGGCGACCTGGAGGTCGCCGCTCCTTGGTGGCGTAGAGACGTGCGAAGTGGTCAGAGAACTACGACAAACCGATGGCGGTTCGCACGCGTGCCATTACTTCATTTGCGGCTTCGTTCGCGCGATGGGCGCCGCGGACGAGAATTTCATCCACGTATAATTTCTCGGCAAGAAATTCCTCCCGACGTTTTCTCATCGGCTAAAAGTATTCCCAAAGTTTTTCGAAAAGTTGCTTCTTGAAATCGCCGTAACCGGTTCCGCCATTCTGAAATTTTTCGCCCATCTCCGCGGCTTCATCTTGCGAACCGAAGAGCGAGAAGAGCTGAAAGATCGTCGAGGTCGCGGGATCTTTCGGTGCTTCTACCGGTTTTGAATCGGTCACGATGCTCATGACGCGTTTCCGCGTTTCCTTTTCGTCGCCGAAAATATCGATGGTGTTGCCGTAGCTCTTACTCATTTTCTGGCCGTCGAGGCCAGGAACGGTTTCGGTTGCCGGATCAATGCGCGCCTCCGGCAGTTTGAAAACGTTTCCGTAGATTTCGTTTATCTTCACGGCCAGATCTCGCGAAATCTCAATGTGCTGTTTCTGATCTTTGCCCACCGGCACGACGTCGGTGTCGTAGATCAGAATGTCCGCTGCTTGCAAAACAGGATAGTTGAACAACCCGGCTGAAGCCTGCATTCCGCGCGCAAGTTTGTCTTTATAAGAATGTGCGCGCTCGAGTAATCCCATCGGCGTCACGGTCGATAAGATCCACGCCAGCTCTGTCACCTGCGGCACATCTGTTTGCATGAAAAGCGCGCCTCGCTCGGGATCGAATCCGCAAGCGAGGAAATCCACGGCCACGCCTCGCGAATTCTTGCGCAGCGTATCCGCATCGCGCACACTCGTTAGGGCATGATAATTGGCGATGAAATAAAACGGCTCGCCTTCGTTCTGCAGCGCGATCGCGGGCCGGATCATGCCGAAATAATTCCCGATATGCAGGATCCCGCTGGGTTGAATGCCGGAAAGGATGCGAACCAATTTCTTATCTGTCATTCTGAGCGAAGTCGAAGAATCTCACTTTGTTTTCGATCGGCGGGACGAACAGCAAGAGATTCCTCGACTCCGCTCGGAATGACAAATGTTCTTTGCCCGCTCAATCGGATCGCCAGGGGCACGCTGTCGCAGCGGTCTGCGACAGTCGCACTATTTTTTGCGCTCACCTTCAGGTAGCGGTGAACCGGCATGCATCGCTTCCACTGAAGGAATTCTTCGAGTGTGTTCTCGATGACATTCGCGAGTTTTCCGACAACGAATCATTTGAAGACGATGTTTGCGTGGTCGGTATGCAGGTTCAGCGGTTGGAATGAACTTCGGCGGCATGCGTCGGTTCCGTCATCGCCAATCGCGATGCCCTCTTTCTCATTCCGAGCGAAGTCGAGGAATCCCTCGCTATCAGGAAGCACAAAAGATATCTCGGTCAGACCGCCACAGTAATTAGCTGCTCTTGGCTGGATTGCGATTTGGATAAGGCGGAACTGGCGGCAAGTCGTAACGCTTCGTCTTCAACTCTTCCTGGATCTCCTGAATTCCGCGTTCGAGCTGCTGATCTTCGCCATGAAACTCCTTCGCCGGATCGTTATCCACCACGATATCGGGATCAACGCCGTGACTCTCGATGATCCAGCCTTTGCCTTCCTTCGAGTACAGGCGCGAACTCAGGTTTGAAGAGATTGCCGCCGTCAACAAGCGGCAGCGGATCACGAATACCGATGACTCCGCCCCAGGTCCGTTTGCCAATCAGCTTGCCGAGGCCAAGCGTTTTGAAGCGATAGGGAAAAATGTCGCCATCCGAGGCTGAGAACTCGTCAATGAGCGTGACCATCGGCCCAATGAAGGTTTGCGGTGGGTTCGTTTGTGGCGTGCCGTTGCGCGCGACCTCCACCATGACAAGCGCTCGCCGCAGTCGCTCGATAACCAAAGGCGAAACAAATCCGCCGCCATTGCCGCGCACGTCTACGATCAACGCTTTCTTGCGAATCTGTGGGAAGTATTGCTTGGTGAACTCGTTCAAACCCGGCTGTCCCATATCGGGAATGTGAATGTAACCTACTTCGCCGTTCGTTTTCTTTGTTACTTCATCCAGGTTCTTCTGCACCCAGGCGAGGTAATATAACGGTGCTTCGTCTTTGGTGGGCACCACGGTTATGTCCCGCGCACCCTGATCGGTCGGCTTCGAGTTTATCCGCAGGATAACTTGCTTATCGGCTGTCCCGATCAGCGCGTCATAAAGGTTAGGCAACGTCGAAACAGGCGTGCCATTGATCGCGAGAATGTAATCGCCCACTTTGACATTGAGACCGATCTCGGTCAGTGGCGAACGCGTTTCCTTATCCCAGTTTTCGCCTGGTAAAATGCGATCGATGCGATAAGCGCGCGTCGCCGGGTCGCGCGAAAATTGCGCACCGAGTAAGCCAAGCTTGATCCGTGGCGTTTCCGGTCGCTCTCCGCCGGCCACATAAGAATGCCCGTTGTTCAGTTCACCGATAAGTTCGCCGATGATATAGGTGAGATCATTGCGATGGTTCACGAATGGAAGCAACGCCGCATACTTGTCGCGCATCGCTTTCCAATCGACGCCATTCATATTCGGCGCGTAGAAAAAGTCGCGCATTTGCCGCCACGATTCGAAATAGATTTGCTTCCACTCCGCATGCCGATCTAACTGCATATCCAGACCTTCGAGCTTCAACTTGTGATCCTTCGTCTCGAGCTTGTCCTTCGGCAGATCGATAATGGCATAGTCCTTGTCGATCTTTACCAGCATCTTCTTTCCGTCCTGTGTGATTTCGTAGCTGTTGACGTCGCCGAGCACAGTCTCTTTACGATCGTCCAAGCTATAGGAACAAAGATGGAATTTTCATTTTCTCCGGACCCTCTTCAGGATCCTCATCCTTTTCATCTGCAACGGTACGTCGCAGATAGAAAACACGATCGTCAACGAGGCGGATGTTACTGTAATTCCCGGTCGTGATGTCGAGGCCGGTTATGCGGTCCTGAATTCCGTCCACGTCCACTTTGACGGTTACCGGCTTCTTGGATTTCTCTTCCTTCTTATCGCTTTTTTTCTCGTCCTTCTTCTTTTCTTCCTTCTTCTCCTTGCCTACTTCATCACTGCGCGGGGCCAAGGGCGGCTCGGTGTCCTTCGCGAGTGTGACCAGATAGACTCGCTGCATGTCACGATAAACGCTCTCGAACTCTTCTTCCCCAAATGTTGGCTTGAAGTCGCGCGCTGAGCTAAACATGAGAAACTTGCCATCGTCACTGAAGCTCACGCTGCCCGAGCCATACCAGTCGTCAGTGATCGGAGTCTGTTTCTTGCTCGCGACTGAATAGAGGTAGACCCTCGGTAATCCATTCTCCTCCGGCCGGGACCATGCGATCCAATTGCTATCTGGAGACCAGTCATAAGATTCCATTTCACCCGTCTTATCTTCATCGACCTGAGTGACGGCTTTGCTGGCCACATCGACATAACGCAATCGTTGCAAGCGATCGGCCCACAGCAGCTTCTTGCTGTCCGGCGACCAGACAGCCTGATAGAAATAGGTGTCCGCGTCCTTCGTTATTTGTTGCGGCTCGCCTTTGCCGTCCTGCGAACGAACATAAAGCTCATTCTCGCCGGTCGCGTCTGAGTTATACGCGATCCATTTGCCATCCGGCGACCAAACCGCGTCTCGCTCGTGCGCGCTGGAAGTCTTCGTTAAATCACGCGGCGTCCCATCTTTTGCCGGAACGGAAAATAAATCGCCGCGCGCGACCGCAATCACTCGCTCGCCATCCGGGGCCGGGCTTACCGATTCGGTATGTTTCGAGGCGTCAACCAAAGCCGCGCGGCCCGAGGCAAAATCCTCCTTAATTTGAATGGGGACCGGCGTCGCTTGTCCACTTCCGAGATCATAGCGCCAGATATATCCCGCCTGCTCAAACACGATCGCGTCTTTTCCGATGGAGGGGAATTTGATATCGAAGTCCTTATAAGTGGTGAGCTGTTTTGTTTCCTTGCTCGTCAGGTCGATCGAGAAAAGATTCATTCGATTGTCCCGATCGGAGATAAAGTAGATCTTGTTATCCGGTCCCCACATCGGGCAAATGTCCTGTGCGGGATTATTGGTCAGGTTGTCCGTCGTTCCGGCTTTGAAATCGAAGATCCAGACATCATCCGCCATGCCGCCGCGGTAATGTTTCCAGGTGCGGAACTCACGGAAAACGCGATTGAACACCATCTTCGAATCGTCCGGCGAAAAGGAGGCGAAACCGCCGCGCGGAATCGGCAGCTGTTTCGGGAGTTCCGCATCCATGCCGACCGTGAAAAGATCGCCGATAAACGAATTAAAAGATTTCATGCGCGACCGAAAGACGACCAGCGGTTTCGTGTTCTCCCACGTCATGACCAGATTATTCGGCCCCATGCGATCCGAAATATCGTCGCGACTCAGCGTCGCTGTCGTGGTCAGCCGCTTCGGCTCGCCGCCTTCCGCCGGCATGACATAAACTTCGGTGTTTCCGTCGTAATGCGAAGTATAGGCGAGCTGTTTGCCATCCGGCGAGAAGCGCGGGAATGACGTGTAGCCCGGACCACTCGTTAGGCGACGTGCGATGCCGCCGTCCTTGCCCACGGTATAAAGTTGGCCCGCGTAACAAAAGACAATCTGTTGTCCATTGGTCGTCGGAAAACGCAGAAGGCGCGTCGTATCCGGCAGGTTTTGCGCGAATACAGAAGCGGACGAAAAAAGTGAGACAAGCAGAACCAGACAGAAGCGAGGTGAGAAGCGCATAATGTTAATGAACGTGAACGCCAAAACTGCGCGGCGAATCGGTCCAACGCAACCACGATTTCCAATCGTAAGGGTTCCGCACCCTGCGCGCGAGTGTGCACAATTTCATTTACGATTGCGATCGCGAAGGGGTTGGCGGCTTCTCACGCTGCAATCGAGCTACTCGTGTGTTCGGAAGAGTGGGGAAGGATCGCGATAAATGAGCGCGAGTTTGCGAACCACTCTATGAAAACAAAAGTGTACGCCAGCGCGTTCGGGCAATGCGACTGGAATTCATTTCTAATGATGACCGCCGATATCAGATCGCCAACCGTCAAAAGTGAACGTGATGGGCACAATTACCTGGTCGACCTCGCCTGGCCGGGAGCGCCAATGATAAAATGCGTAAACGGCAGCATTATCGAGGTCGGGTTGTTTCGTGCTCTCGATTATTTTTACGGCCGTCACGCGCCCCGTCTTATCGAACTTCATCCAAAATAATCCAGTGCCAGTTTTCCTGTGTATCTGGGCCGATGTCGGGTAGACGGGTCTCTCCAAGTAAGTGAGATGCCGTCTCAACTCCTTGTCCTGCGCAGAGTCGCGCATGTCGTACAAGTTTGACTTCGCCATGCTCACGCCCATGCACAGAAGAGTTGCGCTCGCGAAGACAACGATCCTGAGCGCGATGAAGAACATCAAAGTACGGCTAAAGCTTAGGAATCGGATGAGGAATTAAGCCACTCGGCCAGAATTTCCCAACTCTTCTGCCGGGAAAGCTTGCCGCTTAACGGTCGCCAACGCAAACCGCCGACGCTAATGACGAGAGTGCCCAGTTTGCGCCGGTTTCGTTTCCATTTCTCCCACACTTCAAACTGAATCCCGGGTTTACCGATCTCGACATGTTCGAGAACGCTCGCCTTAACCCACTTTGTCGGCCGGCCTGGCTGTCTGCCTTTCATGCGTATGTCCTACTACATTCGCCGCGTCGAGTTGCAAACGCGGTCGTAACTGGTCCCTGCGCCAGCAGTGCAATGAAAGAACTCTTACGATCGCCGATTTCGTTGCTTTCGGCGCGTGGAGTCAGGATGAAGCGCGCGCAGGTACTTTATCACTTCGGAATCGGAAAGGCTGTCGCGCCAGCTTTGATCCAGCCCGGCAACCTCGTGCCACACGATGGAATCCATCGCCAGGATCTTGCCGATTCGTATGAACTCATCCAACACTTCGCGCGCGCGTTGATCGGCCTCGCGTCGGCGCTCGGTGAAAGATCGCATCAGATTTGTTGGATCGATATTCCCCATTTGAATTTGCAAAGTGTTGCTTTCTATCGCTTCCAAGCAGTTTTTCGGCCGTGCGTCGATTTCAGACACGCGAAACCGTTTCGCGCACGACCAGACTCCGCTCAGAAATATGTAATTTATAGATTGTAAATAAAACGCCGTCTGGCGAGAACATAATTCTGGAAACTATTGCAGTTCCCTCTATTCAAGCGAAGTGGTTTGTGCATCTCTCTTTGATTTGCCACGAAGAGCGTGTCCTCTCTGCTCCAGCAGCGGCTGCTACGAACCCATGCCGCATTCTTTGCGATTTTGACTCATTTCTTGAGGCGAACCCGAAGAATTCGGTCGTGAGTTCCGTGGAATCGATACTGCGCGTTAAACGAAGTCAGCGCCACATTGATAAGACGCAGCATGGCCAGGGAAAATCGTTGCCTGTTTCAATCGTCGCTGGAGGCGCGGATTTCCCGGGATCGCGCCTTACAGGCCCGAGTTAATGCAAATTATAGGCTTCGACCAACGCCACGCCTGTCGTGCCATTGACACCGCGCACGATCACAGTGTACGCGCCGGGAGCGAGGGTTGGTAACATCGCTGATTCTCGCGGATCTGAAGGCGCGAGATCTGCAGCCTGAATTTGTGCCGAATGAGGGTCGGTAGCCCAATTGTCGTTTGTTGCCACGAGCGCTCCATTACTATCATGTAACTCCAAGCTGGGATCTTGAAGAGCGCCAGCTACCTGTGCATTACTTAATGAAGGACCTATGGCGCGCAATACCTCGCGTGCCGGTCCGCTTCCCGTTTCTCCAACGATAAAGCCTGCGATTATTACATTGTCACCAGCGTCCACCAATCCTCGCGCGCTGATGTTGGCGAGTTCTACACCAGGAGTTCGGCTAAGATCATAAACTTCGATGAGTCCGACGCCGGTTGTGTTGTTCTTGCCCTTCAGAATGACAGTGTAGGCGCCGGGATCAAGCGGGCGGAAGATTGCCGATTCGCGAGCGTCGGTGGGGGCGATATTCGTTGGCTCAATGGCAACCTCCTGCGTGTCGGCCCAATTATCGTTGAGAGCGATAAGGGCGCCATGTTCATCGTGGAGTTCGAGAACAGGATCCTGCAAGGCGCCTGGCACATGCAAGTTTGTTAGCGACGGGCCTATACCTCTCACCAGTACTTCCTTCTGGCCGGTCCCGGTAATAATAAACCCGGCGATGAGCACATTATCACCGGTAAGAGTTTGGCCACGGGTAGAAATGTTCTGAAATTGCGGGACGGGCGGGAAAGGCATGAAGCTCGCGCCGGTCGTGCCGGTTCCTAAAGGATTTGTGATCGTGATAGGACCTGCTTTTGCGCCACTCGGAATTACGGCTGTGATCCTCGTGCTCGAGTCGATGGTGAATGATGTCGCCGCTACCCCATTGAAGCTGACTGAGGTTGTGCCCGCAAGATAATGGCCGGTTAATACTATCGATTCTCGTGGATGTCCGCTCGTGGGCGATAGCGATGTAAGAGTCGGAGACAACGAGGTAAAGCGATAGACCACTCCGCCGCTAACTGTGCCTCCCGCGCTCGCTATTCCATAAACGTAACCGTCAGACGCAGAGGTCAAGAATCCCTCCGCTCGGTTACCATGGATTCCATCAAAGACCGGCCAGCTCTCGACTACTCCCGTTGTAGTGGCACGAAAGATCGTTCCATTGTCGGCGTCTGGATCGTAGGTTGTTCCGAAGAAGCTGCCATCCGGCATCCGCAGAAGATGCGTGGTGGCATAGGAGGCGGGGCTTAATAGTGTGATAACTCCACCGGGCGTCAGCCGGTAAAGCATGCCTTCAAATTGGGGACCGCCACGAGCCAGTGCTCCGTAGAAGTTGCCATCCAGTCCGCGCGTTAAGCCGCTGGTAGGAGCCTCGCCATTCTGGCCGGAATCAAAGATGCCAATAATGCTTTCGGTGCCTGCACTATCTACTTTAAACGCGATCCCATCCGAATAATCAGAAGTAGCCCCAGCAGTGCCGTAAAAGTTTCCGTCGGCGTCCTGGTTAAAGCGATCTTCTCCTCCAGTGAGAGACGCGAAAGGCGTGATCGCGCCTCCGGATGTGAGCCGAAAGATCGTTCCATGGGAGTTCGCGCCGCCTCTTTCCGTTAGGCAGTAGAAATTTCCATCCTGGCCGCGAAGAAAATCCACCGCGTTCATTCCAGTTGTATTGTCGAGGTCAGCGAGTTTCGTGAACGTTCCATTCAGCCCTACTCGATATGCGATGCCTCCACCATTGGCGCCGCCGAAATAGGTTACTCCAAAAAGCGATCCATCGGCGCCCTGAGCTATCGGAGCTAAATCGCTTTCCTCCTCTCCGAAAGTCGCCAGTGTTGTAGCCTGACCACTCGGCGTAATTTGGAAAATTGTTCCATAGTTGTTTCCCCCTCCGAGCCCATCTACGCCGTAGAAATTTCCGTCCGACCCCTCAATAATTCCGCGTTGTGGATCGTGGCCTTCTGCATCTCCAAACGACGCTAGCTTTGTTATGACGCCGGCGGGAGTAACCCGGTAAGCTGTCCCTACTTGATGGTCGCCATCGAAAAAGGTCGTGCCATAGAAGTTCCCGTCGAACCCAAGCGTCACGCCATTTGCGGGCACGCTTCCGGTCGAAGCACTAAAGGACGCCAGTGTGGTGAGATCACCATTGAGGGTGAAGCGATAGAAGGTCCCTTTGTCATCGCTTCCTCCCAAATTTGTCGTCCCATAAAGATTTCCGTCGCTGCCAATAGTCAAGCCGCCCGCTGGGAAGGTGCCGTTTGCGCCTGCAAAAGAAACAAGCGTAGTCAAAACGCCGGCGGGAGTGACCCTGAAAATTGTTCCCTTATCGTGCGCACCGCCGTGCGTCGTTGTTCCATAAAAATTTCCATCCAAAGCCAGAACAAGAGAACTCGCGGGCTTCGTTCCATCAGTTCCATGGAAGGTATGAAACAATGAAACCGCCCCTGCCGGCGTGACCCGAAAGATCGTTCCGGCGGCGCCCGCCCCTCCTTCGGAAGCAGTTCCGTAAAAGTTATGATCCGCTCCTTCGGTTAAAGGCGCCAGCGGTTCCACGCCAGTCGTTGCTGGATCAAGAGCGGTCGAAAAAACAATGACGCCATCAGTGTTGAATCGCTCGACTCGGCTAGTGGGAGAGAGAGGTGGCGAAGGCGGTATGGTAGGAGTGTCATAGACCGCGGCGTAGAAAGCGCCATCCTTTCCAAGAGTAAATTGGGTGTAAGAGACACTGTTTGGTCCTCCCGAGTTAATGTCAGCAAGTTCTTGTAGCGCGCCACCGAGGCTCAATCGGAATATCGCACCCACGCCGTTTCCGGAGTTCTGCGTCGTGCTGCCATAAAGACTTCCATCGGGTCCCAGCGCTAAACTCGCTCTCGGCTCGGATCCATCCTCACTAGGTTGAAGGTTAAACGGGTGAAAGGCCGTGAGTTTCCCGGCGGGAGTCAATCGAAAGACATTGCCGCCCAGTAGAACTCCACTCTCTCGAGTCGTCCCGTAGAAATTCCCGTCCGCGGCTTGAACCAGGCGGCCGTTTACAATATCTCCCACGTCACCTTCGCCGATGTTCGCGAAAACCTCTTCATAAAAGGGCGTGGCGTCAGCCGCAGTTGCTAACTCTAGAGCAAGGGCGCCGGCGAGGTACAAGACAAGCGGGATTTTCATGTTGATTTCGAGGGTCGGGGTCCGGACGAGAGGTCGTCTTTTTTTGCTCGGTTGAGCAGGACAAGTCAATGTAATTTGCCCCGCGAAGGGCACACACATTCAGGAACCTCGCACGTCAGCCCCCGTTTGGGCGACCTGTAATTATCCCTTCGCCCGATTTCTGCTCGCAAAGGGACATCGCAGCGATTAGATAACGCGCCATGGCCGAGGAAAAATCACAGCCCGTTTCAGTCGTCACCGGAGGCGCAGGCTTCCTCGGATCGCATCTGACCGATCGATTGCTCGCGGAAGGGCATCGCGTCATCGCAATCGATAACTTAATCACCGGTCACACCGACAACATCGCGCATCTCTCAGGCAACGAGAATTATCGATTCATCAAGCACAACGTTTCGAACTACATTTTTGTTCCGGAAAAACAGATCGATTACGTTTTCCATTTCGCTTCGCCCGCGAGCCCCATCGATTATCTCGAATTGCCCATCCCGACTTTGAAGGTCGGCGCACTGGGGACGCATAACACGCTCGGGCTCGCAAAAGATAAGAAGGCTACGTTCATTCTCGCGTCGACTTCGGAATGCTACGGCGATCCGCTCGTCCATCCGCAGAAGGAAGATTACTGGGGGAACGTGAACCCGATCGGACCGCGCGGCGTTTACGATGAAGCGAAACGTTTCGCCGAAGCGATCACGATGGCGTATCACCGCTATCACGGCGTCGATACAAAGATCGTGCGCATCTTTAACACTTACGGGCCACGCATGCGTCTGCGCGATGGACGGGTGGTGCCGGCGTTTATCGGACAGGCGTTAAGCGGAACGCCGCTCACGATTTTTGGCGATGGTTCGCAAACGCGCTCGTTTTGTTACGTCTCGGATTTGATCGACGGGATTTTCCGGCTTTCGCAATCGGATTTCCACGAGCCGGTCAACATCGGCAATCCGCGCGAGATGACGATCAAGCAATTCGCCGACGAGATCATTCGCATTATCGGAACGAAATCGCAGATCGAATACAAACCGTTGCCGGTGGACGATCCGAAGGTCCGGCAGCCGGATATTTCGCGCGCAAAAAAAATTCTGGGCTGGGAACCGAAAGTCCAATTCGACGAAGGAATCAGAAAGACGATCGATTATTTTCAGGATCGCCTGAAGCGCGGCGGCGGAACGTTGGATCGCTGAATGGGATCGAGTGGACGGCAGTCACTCAATTGTTTCGGGCGGATTGCACTGGAATGTTGGTTATTACCCGAAACCCTGACTTCCCTTTTGCCAGCGAGATATCGCTGCTATCAATCGCGCCATCGGCTGTGATGTCCTCCCGGAAGTTTGTCGTGCCGACGGCCTGACCCATTTGCGCCTTAATCTGAGTTATATCAGAACTGTTGACAGCGCCATTACCCGTGGTGTCGCCAACGAGAACAGTTATCGGCACCGAAGCGTAACCGATCTTTGTCCCATCGTTAACTCCAGTGAGAGTAATGACGGCAGTTTGCGCGTTCGCTACTCCAGTAAGATTTATGGTCGTTACGTTACCCGACACCTCGAAGTTATTGACGCTTCCCGTACCGGCTGTGACGGCGGCTGCGCCCACCGACACATTGTTCATGAAACTTAGGACCATCGTGTAATCGTTTGTTGCGCCGCCGCTGCGACATTCAATTCCGGGCATGCCGGTTTGTGGCAACGCGATGTCAAAAGTGCCCGCGCTGCCGTGCGTTTTGCGCGAGACTGCGCTCACCGGTTGGACGGGTGGGAAGCCCACGTGAACCTCCTCGCTTTCAGGATCGGCCACAAACACGCTACCCGAAGCGCTTACGTCGATACCAGAGGGCCCGTAAAACTGCGCCGCACTGCCTGCCCCATCGCTGTCGTTCGGGGTGCGGGGAAGCCCAGCCAGGGTAGTTACTGCGCCGGAAGGCGTGACCTTACGGATGAGATTATTGAGAAAGTCCGCCACGTAGACATTACCGGCACTATCCACTGCTACATCTCTTGGGTAGCCGAATCGGGCCGCCGAGCCTATTCCATCAGTAAAGCCGGTGTGGCCGGCCGAGCCCGCTAACGTAGTCACGACACCCGCGGAGGTGATTTTGCGAATGGTGGCGTTGTTGGCATCCGCCACATAGATATTTCCCGAAGCGTCTGCTGCAACACCTTCAGGGAAGTTGAATCGGGCGGCCGCGCCTGTGCCGTTGTTGCTACCCGTGTGACCGGCGGAACCAGCCACCGTACTCTACCATGCCGTCGGACGCGATTTTTCGAATCGTGTGGTTGAGGGTGTCTGCTACATAAATATTATTTGCGCTATCTACCGCAATGCCTTCTGGGTCGTTGAATCGGGCAATCGTTCTGGGTCCATCGACGCTACCTGGATCTTGAGGGGCGCCCGCAAAAGTAGTTACCACTCCCGCAGCTGTGATCTTGCGGATAGTGAAGTTTCCAGAGTCCGCTACATAAACATTCTCGTTCTCATCCACAGCTAGCGCCCAGGGATAGTTGAACCGCGCCTCGCTGCCGACGCCATCGTCGTATCCGAAATGTACGGCCAGGCCCGCTAGCGTGCTCACCATGCCATCGGCACTGATTTTTCGAATAGTAGAATTACTGTAGTCGGCCACGTAGACATTGTTGGCCTTGCTCAACGCAACGCCAGATGGATTTGAAAACCGAGCTGCTCTACCGGTCCCATCTGCACTCCCAATACCTCCGGCGCTGCCAGCGAAAGTGCTTACAAGTCCTGTGGGAGTAATCTTGCGAATAGTCCCATTACCTGTATCTCCCACATAAATGTTTCCACCACTTATTGTCAGGCCACGGGGGAGATTGAATCGCGCGGCAGTGCCCATCCCGTCGCTGCTACCGGGACTGCCCGCTAGCCCGGCAAACGTCGTTACGACGCCTTCGGGAGTTATCGCGCGGATGGTATGGTTGGCATAATCGGTCACATAGATCTTGCCCGCACCGTCCACCGCCAGGTCCTCCGGAGATTCAAATCGTGCAGCGCTGCCCGTCCCGTCGCTACTGCCAGGCTGGCCTGCCAGTCCAGCCAATGTGGTTACCACCCCAGCGGACGTAATTTTGCGGACAGTTCCGTTGCTGGTATCCGACACATAGAGATTGTTCGCGTTGTCTATCGCCACGTTGCGGGGAAAACGAAATCGTGCGGCGCTGCCGGTACCATCAGCGCTGCCGGTGACGCCGGCTAACCCCGCCAGAGTGGTAACTACTCCTGCCGGCGTGATTTTGCGGATGGTAGAGTTGTCGGTGTCTCCAATATAAAGGTTGTCCGCCTGGTCAATCGTTATCCCTTCCGGGTAATTGAAACGTGCCTCCTGGCCCGTGCCATCTGTGCTCCCCGAGTTGGGATTACCCGCAAAAATACTCGCCACTGCATTAGGCGTGAGTTTAAGAATGAGATGTTCATAGGGAAAGTAAGTATTGCCCGCGCTGTCGACCGCCACGTCGGTTACAAATTCACCAACTGGCCCGCCGGCAAAAGCAGTGCTCACTACACCAGCAGGCGTGATGGTGCGGATGGCATGATTCGCCCCGTCTGCGACATAGATATTTCCACTCACGTCCACAGCCAGGCCTGCAGGATAATAAAAACGCGCGGCACTGCCGGTTCCATCTGCGAAACCTCTTCCTCCGTTCCCGGCGAATACGTTGAATAGGTACGGTTCGTAGATTGTTTGGGCCTGTGTCGAAGTGGTTAGGTGTGACGCCCAAACAATCAGAAGGAGCAAAATGGATGGTCTTTTCATGGGGGCAATTTGCCGATTAAAGCGATGACTTTTCGGTTGGTTGAATCGAGTTTGCCCAGAGTCCTGTAAACAAATCAAGATTGATTTTTTCCCAAAACACCTGAAGCGGGGCGAGGGATATTAGATCGCGTAAATGCAGTGCGTCCTCACGACGAGGACCGTTTTCTTGAACGCCTTGCTACGCCACAATTGGCGTTTCACAGAAACGCCCTACAATCCACCAGGCCAAGCTTCACCAATATTCCTTGTCTCGAATCTTGAGCAACGCTTCGCGCGGAGAAATCGTCTTTCCATTCTCACCGCGCGCGCCCAATTCAACCCGGCAGGAAGGGCACTGGAATGAGTAATCATTGAGCACGGAAAGGCGACTGCCGCATTTCCCGCAGATCGGCTTAAAAGCGTGCCAAAGAATTCCGAACCGCACTCGCTTTCCCCGGGGCTTCTGGAGCTGCCGATAGGACAACGACAGCGAGAGAAAGAGCATGGCGATCCCACCCGCCGTCAAAATCACTACTTGCGTCGGCAGAGCGAATCCGTCGTTCGCCGTCAGGTCCTCAATCGCCACCGTGTTCTTGGAATCGACATGAACGATGCTGTTCGCGGAAGCGCCTCGAACTCGCTTTGCCAGGAGGAGGCTCATCGGGGGGTCGCTTAAGGTTATGTTCTTATCAACCGCGAGCTGACCACTCGTTAGGCCAAAGCGCCCGTCATCGGCGAGAGCCGAAGAGCGAATCTGCAATGTGATCGCATCTCCGGTCTGAATGTTCGGCGGCGTGCCGGCATTGTTATCGCCAATATCGGTAACGTCGGGTGCGGTTTGCGACTCGATCGTGACCGCCCCCGCGGGAATTGCCTGTGAAAGCCACAGGGCGAGAACCGCCCCGCCCAACACCGGCCACCGGGCTGGCTTGAAACGCGAGTCGCAACAGCGGGAAGCGTTCACCTTGCCACCCTATATCCAATTCGAACTCGCGTCTGCTCCGTAGCGCTAGAAATCACGCGCTTTTTCTTAAATTAAATCTTCGAAGATGTCGAGATTGATATCGGCAAGTCCTGGTATGGCTCGCACTATCGGGTAGTCGGCGTTTGAGCCGGCAACTTTGAGGTTCGTCAAACGCAACCGAAAGTTTACATTTGGATTACTTTATCGAACTGACCGCCGGCCCAGGCAAAAATCGTCGAGTAAGGTAAGGCGCAGCGTCCACCGTCGTTTCGAGTCAAATGTCACGCCGGGCGAAGCTCCGGCGCTATAGGTTACGTAAGTTCGATTCGGAAAGAAAACGAACTCCAAACGGCGCCTTGATCGGTCGTGCGGCGTGATCTCGAATCAAAGTGTTACGCAACGTCAGTTCAGGACGTATGTGCTGGCCGGTGATTTGGAATTTGTGCATCATCTCGCGGTATGACACGACTACTTTCGGTCTGGATGAGCGCTGTGTTGGTTTGCCTTCCGTTATTTGCAACGGCTCAGACAAGACCGCCTAACGAGTTTCAATTGACGCGTATAACCAAGAATCTCATTACCTCGCCTGAGTTTAGTTTCGGCGGCGCGGAGCAATTCCGGACCGAAGAACGGAAGTTTTGGCTGGAGGTGGAGGCGGAATTTGCTGCCGCTCCGGAATTCACGGACGAATTGACCTTCAAGTATTTCATTTTGATTAACGGCAAGTTGCTCACCGGCGAAGTGACGCACGTGAACGTTCCGGCTGGGCGCGAAAATCATTCCGTCATGTACGTGCCGCCGGTGGTGCTGGCGCGATTCAACAATAATCGGCCGCTCGCGCCCAACTCCGTGCAGAATGTCGCGGTGCAAATCGTGCAAGGGGGCGTGGCAAAAAGCGAACTGAGCTTGATGCGAGCGCCGCCGCAATGGTACAAGGCCATTCAGGGAATCGCTGGTTTCGTGTTGAACAAGAACGAGACGCCCTTCGCGCCGCTTTATTGGGAGCGCTACCCGCAAATCAAATCTCGTTGATCAATATTTCATGGCTGCTAGCGTTTCGTATTCTGTGTGCTTAGTGAAGATATTAGAGCCGGACGGGAGGCGAGGCCGGAGTTTTCGATTGTCTCGGCCACGAGACTCAAACGAGCAACGCGATCTACTTTGCCTGGTTTTACGCGGCCTTCTCCTTCACCGCAGCGGTCCCCGGGAACTGCAGCACCTGCGCGGCGGCCTCTTTCCCGTTCTGCTGCAAGGTCGACTCGTAGGTCATCTTCCCTTCGCCGATTTCCCTTAGGGCGATATCGGCAAAACCGAGCCCGGGAGCAAACTCCACCAGCGGCCGGTGGCCGAGCGTGAGTTGCCGAACACGGCGCGAGACCATGTTCACCAGGATTTGTTGATTAGGAACTACGGCGGCGGCGGCGGCAAGGAGACTGGCTTTCATATTATATATGGAACAACAGAGTCAGCGGCTGACGACTGGTTGATTCCCGAAGCGTTGGAGACTGAAGCCGTCGCGGAAAATCGCAGCAGAGAAACTTGCCCCATTATCGCCTATAAACGGCAGAATACGACCATTTCTTTCGTATTTATACGGTGAACTCCTTCCATCACTTTTCTTCGCCCCGCCTCGTCATCGATAGGGCGCGCGGGCCGAAAGACCATGCGGCCGCTCTGTTTCGCGTGTAGTCTACACCATGCCGACTTACATTTACGAAACAACCGATCCCACTAAGCCGGTACGAAACTTTGAGGTCACACAAAACATTCACGACGATCCGCTGCTCACCGATCCCGAGACCGGCGAAACTGTCCGCCGCATCATCTCGGCCGGATACGGCATCCTTATACCCGGCGGATCACGCGGTCCTGTCGTAGGATCAGTCGGATCGGAAAACGGTTAGATCCTCCGCGGCTGATCATGTAACTTTCCACCATGGGCTTGATTCGACAGAGGCTATCGGAAAATCAAAAACTCCGTTCCAAGGTAAAGGAGGAATTAGCTCCCGCGAAGGAGGAGCCAACTCCCGCCGAGCCAGCTCCCTCTGCATCGCCGGCGAAGCGGAAGAAAATGAAAATGTCCGGTCACCCTCACCAGGTTTCCCGAGACGACCGGCATCTTGCCTGAGGTATTCAGTGAGTCCTCAGTTTTTGCTCTGAATTGTCGCGTGCGGCGGACGCCTTTTACGCGACGCATTCGTCAACTTCGTTTCCTATTTTCCTGCTTTCCTAATTCCGCACTCTACATGGAGTTTACCCGTCCTGGTCGAAGCCTGCCCGCCGCGGCGGGTGGAGACTGCGGCGGGCAATCCGAAATTTGCCAAGGAGGGGCCACCTGCCTTGGCCTCTTTCTTTCGGTTTGCGGCATTGCTTCGTAAAACATAGTATTACGCCATGACCAAGACCATCTCCAAGGTCGGCAACTCCCAGGGCATCATCTTCGACGCCGCTCTTATGGACCTCGCCCGCATCAAAGTTGGCGACGAAGTCAACGTCACCGTTGTGCCGGAAACCGGCGCCATCGTGCTCATGCCGTTGCGTCAGGGCCCAGGCAAAAGCGAAATCAGTTCCGTCATCAAGAAAACGGCAAAAGATTATCGGAGAACCTTGCGCAAACTGGCGTGAAGGCGACGCCGAACGATTGTTTCCATCTCACCATCGAGATCGTGCGTGAGATTCACGCTGAAGTGATCCAGCGCTTTGGTGGTTTGCGCGGAGTCCGCGACGAGAACCTGCTCGCCTCCGCCGTGCTCGCTCCGCAATCGACTTTCGGCGGCAAATCGCCTTATGCCGATATCATCGAGATCGCCGCGGCCTATTTATTTCACCTTTGTCGCAACCATCCGTTTCTCGATGGGAACAAGCGCACGGCAATGATGGCGGCCATTGTCTTTCTCCGGTTGAACGGAATCGAACCGGCACCAGATAACAACGATTGGGAAAAGCTCATGCTCGATGTCGCCTCCGGCCACCTCGCTCGCGACACGACGACGAAAGGGCTGCGCCGATTGCTAAAATCGAAACGCAAACGCTGACCTCTGGTCCGCCAACGGGCGGATTCGCCGTGTCCGCCAGCGGACGGACTGGCCGTGGCGAGGCGAACCTCTGACTTCTGATCGCCGCGCGCGCCTGACGAAAAAAAGCCGCCGAAGCATTGGTGCGCCCCGGCGGCTTTTCGAATCTTATTATTCTGCGTCCCTTAGCCCATCCCGAGCGAATCGAGCGTCGGCTCATCGATCATTTCCGTCTGCGTCAATCCTTGATCGGCCTGGTAACCGGCGAGCGCCTCCCGCGTCAACGGCCCGAGCAATCCATCCACCTCACCCTTATAATAACCCATCTCCTGTAGTTCGGCCTGCACGTCCGCGATCACGCGATCCGGCGGCTCCGCTGATTGACCGACATAGATCGGGGCATCATACGCATAATATTCGTCACCCGCGTCATAACCCCACGCCGGATACCAGTAACCGTTATTCCAGTAATAGTAACCGCCGCCGATCAGTTCCACCCGATTATAACGCGAGTGGTACCAGCTCCGATCATGCCGTTCCGGATGATACGAGCGGAAGACTTCATATTGCCGCCCCTGCCAACGATCGCTTCCATGGATGCGATAGTTCTTCTGGAACGTCACCGCCGGGACCTGCTGCGGCTTTGGCTGTGCACGAAAACCCGCGTGCTGTTTTTTGATTTGTTGCACCTTCTGCACATCCGGTTTCTTTTTCATCGCTGCGGTCTTTACTTGCGCATTTGCCCCGCTCGCGGCCGAAACCGTCGCGGCATTAGGAGCGGATGTCTTCGCTTGCGCATTCGCCGCTCGCATCTCTTTCTTATGCTGCTTCATCACGGACGTTGCATTGCCGGCCGGCTGACTGGAAACATTCGTCTCCGTTCTGGCCGCCTTCTCCACTTTCAATGCCCGCTTTTGCGCATTCGCCCCCTCATTCACTGGTGCGGCGTGCTGCTTCATCACGGCGGTGTTGCGCGGCTTCGCCATGTTCATGTGCGCGCCTGATCCTGCTTCTACCCCGTGCGCCTTTTCCGCGTGCTGTTTCTTGTTTTTTTCCTGCGACTGATCGTCTGGCTGCTTCGCCATCACAGCGCCAGCCAGCATCAACGAACAGCCTATCAATAAGCTCGTTACCTTTTTCATATCGTTATATCGTTAGTCGTCTCCCGGCCTGATGTATTCAATCGCGCGCGGCATCAATTGCCCTCGCTGAAGCCGCCTTCTCTCCCTTGGGGAGAGGATGGGGCACAGGCTTCCAGCCTGTGGGAAGTTTACCCGCCGCGGGGCAATCCGCATTGATGCCCCGCTCTCCCGCATCCGCACCGCTACCTTTGCGCGGCTTAACCGCCTACCCGTCGCAATCCCTTTGCTCCGTGTTCCGAATTGCTAAAGTTCCGCATTGCACACTTTCCCCTTCACCCACCGGCGATTCAGCGGTATCAGAATCGACATTAGGAAATAGCACCAGCCGCTCCACTGCACTTGCTCGATCGGCAAAGTCAACGCCAGCACCAGAGCCAGCAATGCTACGCCCACCGGAATACTCCAGCCGGAAAGCTCGCCGCGCGTCATCAGCCGTTCGCGTTCGTTCAGACGCAACGGCTCGCGCAATTGCCACGCGCGCAGATTCAGCAACAAAATCTCCAGCGCGATCGCTGCCGTCCCGATCGCATAGACCGCAAAGAGCGCCCGCGCCTGTTCCTCGCTCTGCACGTGAGTGAACTGGCCCAGGCGTCCATTGCTCAGATAATAAAACATCGCGCCAAAGAGCAGCTTCAGCGGATAGACAAAAATCAGAATCGTCACCAGCATCACCCAGCTGATCAGGATCGACACGGCATCTTCCAGACCGTAACGCCGGCTCCAGAGCCAATGCCCGCGCCAGAAAATGCTCAATACCGCAATGCTCGCCACAAACGCCGGCACATTCCTAAACGCCGCCAGCAGCGCACCGATAGTCTCCGGCACCTGACCGCTCGCGATCACCAGCATCGTAATCGCAAAAGCAAACGCCGCGTCGATGAACGTCTCCAGCCGCGTCATCTCGATCCCGCGCAAACGGAATCCGCGCAACCGCGGCAACGCATCAAGATCGCGCGGCAGCGTCGATCCTATATCTGCATCGCGTTCGTTCACACGCGAAAACCTATCGAGTCCGCCGCCTGTTTTGTAGATTCTTTTTCACGGCCATGGAGGTTAGCCTCCCAGGCTGACTCGGCCGTCAGGCATCTTGCCTGATTTCTGACCTCCGGCTCCTATCCGCATTGGAGTTTCCCCATCCTGGTCGCCGTGGAGACCGCGGCGGACAATCCGAAATTCCAAATCAGATCTCCCGCTTCCCACGACATTTAGTCTTCGAATAATTCGAGCAACCCCAGAATTGTCCGCCAGCGTAAGAGCCGCGCCTCGCCTCACGCACAACCATTTCCGCACCGCATAGCGGACAGTCGGCCGTAAGATGATCTCGCTCTCGTTCCGCGGGCACCGCGATATTTCCCGAGGTCTGAACACTTCGAATGAGCTGACACACGCCGTTCGCATCGACTAACTCGATTGGTTTCCCTTTCGCGAACGCAATTGCCTCCGAGGTAAAACTTGTCGTCGCGACCAACTTCGACAACGACGAGGCGACTAGCCTGCTTGAACAAGCGTATGACGATCATAACGGCTACGACATTGCTTTCATTAAGACCGATCGGCTGCTCAATCCATTACGCAACGAACCACGTTTCCAGGCGCTCGTTGCCAAAGTCTTCGCGCCGCAGGACGGCAAGTCTTCGCCGTAAACCTGCGCTGCATTTTTCTCTAGCCGTCGCCCTGTGGGCGACGCAAATTCCGATTCGCCAGACGCGTTTCGCGCAGCGGAACAGCTACAGCCGAAAATTGGGCGGCGGTCAATGACCGCCGCTACAAGAACAGAGATTGCGTTGATCAACGTGCGGCAGATGCGATTCTGCGTGCAATCACGCCATGTCCGCCGAATCGCCACCGAATTTCGAGCTCGAGATCGCCCATGTGCTTTTCATGGATGTGGTCGGCTATTCCAAATTCTTGATTAACGAGCAGCGCGAAATTCTCGACGAACTCAATCAACTCGTGCGTGGGACAGCGGAATTTCGAAACGCCGATGCCGCTGGAAAGTTGATACGTCTTCCCGCCGGAGACGGAATGGCCCTCGCTTTCTTTACCAATCCGGAAGCGCCGGTGAAATGCGCACTGGCAATTTGTGATGCGTTGCAGAGTCATCCGCGCATTCGGCTGCGCATGGGAGTTCACAGCGGTCCGGTAAGCAGAGTCACCGATGTAAACGACCAAACCAACGTCGCCGGTGCCGGAATAAATATCGCGCAACGCGTAATGGATTGCGGTGATGCCGGTCACATCCTTCTATCCAAACGTGTCGCCGAGGATCTCGCGCAATACAGTCACTGGCGCGACAACTTGCATGACCTCGGCGAAATCGAGGTCAAGCACGGCGTCACGATTCAGGTGACGAATCTTTGCACTAACAGCGCGGGCAATTCGGCGCTGCCGACGCAACTTCAGCGACTAAAAGCGGCAAAGAAAAAAGAAACAAGCCGAGCCGCTATCACACGAAAAAAATGGAAGGCACTTTGGTTCCTCGCGATCGTCGCGGTCATCGCAGCGGCGCTAATCCCGTTCTTCATTTCGCATCACGGCAACAAGCTCATACCCTTTGCTCCGCCGCCAAAAAGCATCGCGGTGCTTCCATTCAAAAATCTTAGCGAAGAAAAAGATAACGCGTTTTTCGCGGCCGGCCTGCAGGACGATCTGCTCACAAACCTGGCCAAGATCCAGGACCTCATCGTTATCAGCCGCACCAGCGTCATGAAATATCGCGATGGCGCCCCGCGAAATATCAGGGAGATCGCGCAGGCCCTGGGAGTGGCCAACATTCTCGAAGGCAGCGTGCGCCGCGTCGGAAATCGCGTGGCGGTCAATGTGCAGCTGATCGACGCCAAGCGCGATCGCCACTTGTGGGCGAATCGTTACGATCGCACTCTGGCCGACTCGTTAGGCATCGAAGGCGAGCTCGCCACCAAAATTGCGGATGCTTTAGCCGCGACTCTCACACCCGAAGAAAAAGTCCGCGTTGCGAAAAGACCAACAGAAAATGCCGATGCCTACGATCTCTACCTGCGCGCCCTGCCCTACGAACAAGGTCCCGACACTCTGCTCCAGGATTACAAGCGCGCCGTAGTACTTTACACGCAAGCGATTGCGCTGGATCGCGATTTCGCACTTGCCCATGCGCATCTCGCTTCCACTTACGCGGAGATTTATCATTTTCACGAACCGCTTTTATCGTGGGCGATCAAAGCCAAGAATGCGGCGCAGACCGCGCTGCAAATTCAACCGGATCTCGGTGAAGGGCACTTCGCCCTCGGTCAATGCATCTATTGGATCGATGGAGATTACACGGTTGCGCTTACGGAATTTGAGATGGCGCAAAAACTTTTGCCTAACGACGGACAGGTGGGCAATCTGATTGCTGCAATCAAACGCCGGCAAGGCCGCTGGCAGGAAGCGCTCGATGCCTACGAGCGAAGCGCAAAAGTCGATCCGCAGAATCCCAACATCGTGCGCAATCTCGTCTTCACTAACACGGCGCTGCGACGCTGGCCGCAAGCAGCCCGCGCCGCTGATCGTCTCTGCGAAATGGCGCCTGACTCGGTGGTCGGGAAGGTCCAGCGCGGTTACGTGGACTTTTTTTGGAAGGGAACTACAACCGAGTTGAAGTCGCAGCTCGCGAAAATTCCCACGGGCATCGATCCGGATGGTGTTGTTACATCGTGTCGCTGGGAAGCCGCGATGATCGATCGCAATTTCGCCGCCGCCGAGCAGGCACTGCGGCGGAGTGCGCGCGATACCATCGATTATCTCAACGGTGGCGGGACGCCCAAAAGTTTCTTCTTCGGTTGCATCGCACTGGCGCGTGGCGATCAGGCCGCTGCGAAAACAAATTTCGATGCCGCCCGCGCTGTTTTTGAAAATGCCGTGAAAGAAGCGCCCGACAGCGCCGAGCGCCATGCAAACCTCGGACTCGTGAATGCGTTTATGAATCGGAAGGAAGAAGCGATTCGCGAAGGCAAGCGCGCGGTCGAATTAAAGCCGGAATCAAAAGACGCGACTGACGGCGCTCTCATGCAGGCTTATCTGGCGTTGATTTATGCGCGCGTTGGCGAATCCGATCTTTCCATCGCCCTGATCGAACGTTTGCTCAAAACGCCCGGCGCGATCGACAGCGCCGATTACAGCATCACCATCAATGATCTGCGCAAGCGCTGGGAATGGGACCCGATCCGCAACGATGCGCGCTTTCAAAAACTGATCCGGTAGGGCGCAACGGCCCGGCGCGCCGTCGAATTCTTTGCAGTTGCCGCCATCAACCGCGCAGTTAGATCAACACCTTCGCTACGCCCTTATGCCACCCAAGGAGCGCCGCTTTCTAAACCGCCGAATCGCGGACGGTTCGGTGAACCGCCCCTACCTGATTGCTTCTCGGCAATTTGCGCGGGTTGCCTCCGTGGATGCGGAATTCTTTGCAGCTCAACTTGCGCGACGTACATCAAAACAACGAGCGCAGCGATAAGTCCAAAATACATCGCGCCCATGACCCAGCGCTGCGCAGGCTCAACCTCAAAGTAACGCCTCTCTTCGGCCGAACGTTTTCGAAATAGCGAAAAAATTCGCGGCAACGACATGAACAACAAAATCCAGATAATGAAGTTTGGATGCGTTAAACCGAGCGCGAGCAACAGCGCAAAGCCAGGCAGCCAAAGCCACGGTGAAAGCGCCGTCACGATTCGGCCACCATCGAGCATGCCGACGGGCGCGAGATTGAACAGATTCAAAAAGTAACCCATGTAGGCGAGCGCGATGAACAAGGGCAGACCGAAGTGGATTCCAACCGCGTGACAGAGAAGTGCGGCGAGCGAACCAAACATCGGTCCGCCGATTCCGACGCACGCTTCCATCCAGGCATTGCGCGGCGCTTCTTTTAAAAGGATAACGGCGCCAACAAATGGAATGAACATCGGCGCGCTCACTTTCAATCTAAACTTTTTCGCGACAAGAAGATGCCCGCATTCATGCAGGAAAATCAGGACGACGAATCCGAGGGCAAACTTCCAGCCCCAGATCATGGCATAAGCACCGACAGTGATCAGCATGGAGCCACCCGTTTTCAAAAGGATCGGAAGAATGAATTTTATTTTGGCGAAGAACTTAAGGATCACCGCACCAGCCACTCCGATCGGGCCAAGCACCTTTTTCACTTTGCCGCCGGTCGATGCGGGCGGCGGCACAAGTTGGGTGTCAGTGGAATCGGGAATCATATTGTGAATGCAATTTACACATGGCGCGCCACGATGTCATTACGCCACCAAGGAGCGGCGCTCTCCAGAGCGCCGTTTGATTAGTCGGCGACTGGGAAGTCGCCGCTCCTTGAGGGCTTCTCGTTAGGCAGCACGCAAATCGTTAAAGGCAACACCAAGGTGATTGAGCACGTCGCGCGGGTGAACGGATTCTTCGCTTGCTCCATGTTGAAAGATCGCGATCTCGGCCGCACGCCCACAGATCCAGGCTCCCAGTCGCGCGGCGTCATATGGCGACAACTTCTGTCCGATGAGCGCAGCGCAAACGCCGGTTAGCACATCCCCCATCCCGCCCGTGGCCATCCCGGGATTTCCCGTGGTGTTGTAACTGAGCGCCTGACCACGCTGCGCGACAATGGTTCGACTTCCTTTCAAAAGCAGCGTTACAGGAAACTTGCTCGTGAATCGTTTCGCAGTCTGCGCGCGCGCTTCTTTCTTCGAACCAAACAACCGTTTCATTTCTCCCGGATGCGGCGTGAGGAGCCGCGGTCCCTTGCAACGCTTGAGCAGAGCCGTGCTTTTTGAAAGAATATTGAGCGCATCGGCGTCGACGACCATTGGTTGCCGCACGGATTTGATGAGGTGAAGAATTTCATCGGCGCGCTTTTGGCCAAGCCCGGGACCGATACCCCAAACGTCCACCGGCTCGTTAGGCAAATCGCGGTACGACGAAACTGATTTCACCATTGCTTCTGGCGGCGCGGCCGAGGCCACGATTTCGTAAATCTCTTCCGGCACAAAAATTTCGACCAGGCCGGCGCCGGCGCGAAGCGCGCCTAACGAGCACATGATTGCCGCACCGGTGAAACCTTTCGATCCGGCTACGATGCCGATGCGGCCAAATTGGTTTTTGTAGGAATTGTATTTTCGCCGTGGTAGCAGGTCGCCAAGTGAAGCTGCCGTCGCCGCCATTTCGGAGGGACGTGCTTCTGCACGTCCTCGGACGAGCGGAAGCTCGTCCCTCCGGAACTCAGGCAGATCTACGACTTCCAACCGACCAACGAAGTTTATTGCGTTATCCGCAACCAATCCGCGTTTGGCGAAACCAATCGTGACGGTAAAATCCGCGACGACGCAATCGCGATCTGTTTTTCCGGAATCGCCATCGAGGCCGGTGGGAAGATCGACTGCGAAGACAAATGCATTTTCATCATGGCGCAGACGATTGATCTCGCGGCATGCCTTACGAATCGGCTCCCGCAAGGGCGGCTTCGCGCCAAGACCAAGCAAGCCATCGAGAATGATGGTGCCGGAGGGACTTGCCGCCGCGAGTCCGAGGACGAGCGGAAGCTCGTCCTTCCGCAGCGCCGCGCGCAACCCTTGCAATTTCTTCCGCATCAGTTCGCCGCAATCATTTTCCTCAAAGGAAAGATGCGTTTCGATTTTCCAACCGGCACGAAACAGATGTTCCGCCGCGACCAGCGCATCACCCGCGTTATTACCTTTGCCGGCAAAAACAATGCAACGCCCTGGCTGCGGAAAGAATCGCATAACAGCGCGCGCGATCCCCTCGCCCGCTTCATCCATGAGCGCTTCCGCCGTTATCCCGCGATCAAATGCGGCTTTCTCCACCGCGCGCATTTGCGCGGCGGCTAAAATCGGTGAGTCCAATTAGTCCTCCGATTTCTTTGTGCTCTTTTTCTTCTTCTTACTACTACTGCTGCTGGAATGATGCTTCGACGATCGCTTTTTCTTCCGAGACGATCTCGATGATCCCCGATGGTGCCCCGACGTACGTTCGGCTGGCACCCGGACGAAATCGGTTCCCATGTAGGTGCTGAAAGGTTGGCGCTCAACTTCTGTCGCGGCCGGATAATTTCGTGACGCCGGCTCGCGTATTCTCGTTGGTGGTTTCCCTAAAATGCCACGGGCAATGTTTTCCGCCAGCTGGTCGCGATAAGAGGACGTTAGCGCCAGGTGTGCTTCCGTCGGGTTGGTGAGAAATCCGCACTCCACCAGAACGCCCGGAATCGAAGTGCGGCGCAAAACGTAGTAACCGCGGCGCCGAATCCCGCGGTTTTCCGTTGGCGCGCCGGCGATGACATTTTTGTGGATGTTCGAGGCCAGGGTCTCGCTATCGCGTCGATAGTAATAGGTCTCAATTCCATTGGCTCCCGACCGAGTCGCAGAATTGAAGTGGATGCAGACAAAAATTGCGTTGCGATAATGGTTGGCGATCGCGACTCGCGTTGGCAGCGGGATAAATACGTCGCTCTCGCGCGTCATGACCACTCGATACCCTGCGGCCTGTAGCTTGTGCCGTAAACGCAGAGCGACATCGAGCGCCATGGTTTTTTCCGGGACGCGCTGGCCGGGAATTCCGCCACGATCAAAGCCGCCATGGCCGGGATCAAGTACGATGACGTCGGCACGGCTCGCATGTGGATTTTGTGTGCGGGACTCCGATTTCGTTTTCGTGCGCGCAAAACCGGGGGTGACGGGCGTAAAGCAAAACGCGATGAGGCAAAAGAGGAGGCGATGGCAAAGTTTTCGCCTTCGGTCGCGACGCTTTTCGTTAGGCCGCACCAGGAAATGCGGAAGAAAACGTTGAACGTTGAACGTTTGCCCCTCCCCCACCATTTCCGTCTTCGTCATCCTCGGATTATTGCTCGTCGTCCTTCGGCAATTCCGCCGGGCGGGTGGAAAGTTTTGGCGCGGCTGCGCGCGCGCCTGAGGCGGCCGGGACATCGCGCATTCCGCCGCTGACCGCGATCTCTCCTGCGGAAGTGCGTCGCAAATGCGGACGCGTCCTGGTTTCCATGAACGTTGTTTCCTTCAGCAGCTGGCCATTCAGACCGATGTGCGAATACGCCCAGGTGCGAGGCGCTGCGCAATGCAGAACATGCAGTTGATTCGCGCGATCGATTTCCTTCTGCGGTTCGTCGGAGGCAATGATGCGGCCTAACGAATAAGTCGCATACACCACTCCGCTGTCTTTGTTCTCCACTCGCACGTAAAGCGAAGTGTGATCGGCGAAACGATTGCGCATGAGCGAGTAAGTGCGCGCTTCTCCGGCGTTCGGCATTCCTTCCGGAACGCCCACCGTCGCTTGCCACATCGGACGCGCATTAACGACCTGGAAGGCTCTTGCTTGCGAATAGAAAAACTTGTTCAGATCGGCGAAATAAATATTGGCGCGCACGTGATACGTGCCGGGATCCTGCACCTGATAAAGCGGCGTGAGATTAATTTTGCGCACAACGGTCTTGCCCGATTCCACGTGCAAAGGCGCTTCCACCACAGCGTGCCCGGCCGGCCCGACCGGCTGGCCTTCTTTGCCGCTGACTTCGAATCCAAACCAATGCTGCCCGCCATCGTCGTGCAATTCGATATCGCGCCCGGCGAGATTCGTCACGGCGATTGTCGCGAACACCGGTTCGTAAGCGATGTATTGAAGTCTCTTCAATTTTAGCTCCACTTGAATCTGAGCATGCACCGAGCCCGCCAGAAAAATTAAGCCGATCAAAAAGGCGGGCTGTTTCATGGACGCGTAACAGTAACAGCGACGTTTCGCTTCGCAAAGATGCAGCGGCGCGCGCCTCACATCTTTAAACCCTGCGATGTCACTTTGCGCTGTTTCCGGCGCACGACCGCTTCGATCATGACTTCATGCCATGAACGAGTGATCGCGCGCACCGGAATCGTGACTGAGGCATCATAAGCGAATTCCACCGCGTTCCAGCCGACAATCTCGTCCAAAGCATCTTTCGCCCTGGCGTTGCCGGTTTCGGCTTGCAGGATCGCGCCGTCCCGCAAATAAACGATCCCAATTTTCTGCGCTGACACCATTTGAATGGCGCCGCTTTTGCGACTGAGACAACACATTTGCAGAAGGTCGACCGCATGAAAGAGATCGCGGCCGTCCGCGCTCGCATCCGCCACGCGCGCGATGGCTTTTAGCATCCGATCTCCATCGATCGGCTCAGGAAAAATTTTCGTGTCAGTCACTTCCAGGCGCTGTTCGGAGGCGGAGTAACCTGGAAAAAAACCAGTCTGTAAGTTGGGAAAAATTTCACTGAAACTTCCGCCGAGAACAAATCCATCAATATCTTTGCCATCAAGTTGGGTGAGCAGAAAATCGCATTGCTGATGGCGCTTCGCCCATGCATTCGCGTTGTCGCCGCTGGCCACAACATCGCAATCGTGCGCGGTATAATCTTTCACCATTTGCGCCAGCGCTTTGCCCAGTTCGGCATCGCTGTGCACGATGAGCAATTGCATTACTGCGTCGGCGCGGTAAAGGGCGGCGGGAAAAGATTGAGGAGCCGATTTGGCTCCGCCCGCACCGCCTGCAATTGATCCTTATAATAAACGCGCACGATATATCCCAGATATTTTCGCTGGCCAGCTTTCCACCGACTCCTGGGCGGGGCCTTTGCTCACGGCTCTTCTTCCGCCCGGCACCGGCGGAACCACGGCGGCGGCGGCCGCTGTCAAAGCCGCGTCAGAAGAGATCGCATCTTTTTTCGCGCGCAGATAGGTCACAGCAAGGATTTCCGGATTGGCTTCCTTCCAGTTGTGATTGGGCGTTAACCATTCATAACTCACATCCGCATCGGTCGAGCACTACGCGCTGATTGTTATCGGCCGTGTCATAAAAGAAAACCTGTATCTTGACCTGGGTATAATCAATCGTCGCCGCCGCGCGCTTTTTTACCGCAACACGCAACGTAAAATGCGTTTCGGCATCGGGATCGTTCATCACGGTCGGCGTCACTTCTGTGATTCCGAAGGTCGAACCGTCGGGAATTCCGTCCGCGCCGAAAGTCAAAGTCGGCGCTGTCGCCGGCGTGCTCGCAACCGAAGGCACGCCGATTTTTAATTTCATATCCGCCAATTCGTAGAGCGGACCGGCGCGGGACCCAGCTCCTGCACCCGCCGCCACATTTCGTTCGATCGATCGAAAAGCTGGATCGACTCGTAAATCATCGCCATCTCCGCGAGAACACTGGCGTTTTTCGGTTCGCTTTGCAGCGCTTCCTGCAACCGCGCGAGCGCCGTGGTGGTGTCGCCACGCTCACGAAGTTTTCGCGCCTGACGCAACAAACGCTCGGCCACTGAAACAGATGCTGGCGCGACCGTCGCACCGGGCTCGGCCGAAGTCTCCGGCGCGGTTGTCGCAGCTGGCTCTTCGGCCGACGGAAGCGCTGCCGATTCCGTGCTGGCGGCCGGCTGCGTCATCTTGTAGGCAGCATGCGTTCGCGCCGCATAATGATATGCGACAGCCACCATCTCCGCCGCCCCGAACAGCACAACAAAGGCAAGCGCTGCCGCCAGCGTCTTGTCCGATCGCAGCGTGTTAAAAAAAGGCAGATCGTGCATTCTATCTTGAAATGTTTCTAAATGCGCACTTGGTGCTGTCAACTCGCGAAGCCCTGTGCAGAGGCTAGGGGCGGTTCACCGAACCGCCCGGTTTTTGCCTAACGCGAAATATCGCTTTGGCTTAACAGTTTAAATCCTTCACCGAGCAGAACCGAGGAGGCGCATTCGGTATCGTCCACGTGCAGGGCAATCGCGGCGTAACCGCGCGGCCGGGTCAGCAGCGGATAAGTGAAATGCACATTTACTTCCGCCATCAACAAGGCCGCGAGCAATTTTGAAAGTTGCGTCGCCACTTCGCGCATCTCCACCACCACCATTTCGCATACGCCAAAGGGAATGTTGTTTTTCTTAAAAAGTTCCAGCACCCGATCGGGATCGCTCACCACGATGCGCGCGATCGCAGAGTCGGTCGACTCGGAGATGCTCAAGGCCACGACCGAGGTTTGATTCGTGTTGAGCAATTTCACGATGTCGAGCATGGCGCCGACTTTGTTCGGCAAAAAAATCGAGAACTGCTTCACCAGCGGTCCTTCAATTTTCGACGTCGTCTCGGGTGTTTTTACCATGAGAAAGTAATCCGCCTCCGGCGCGGTAAATATTGCGCAGCAGTTTCCGCGCAATGGGCCGAACTATTTCGTCGTGAACGCGAGGATTGCAAATCGAAAGTTGGCTCTTCTGTAGCGGCGGTCTATGACCGTCGCAAGGCCTACAAGACGCCTGGCCAGGTGGCTCGCAAGTGCGACGGTCGCAGACCGCCGCTACAGAAGAAGTCCTTCTGTTAAATCCACACTTTCTGTTTAGAGTCGCTCTCCTGCGGCTGACAGAGCCGCCTCTAGAAGATGGATGACGAAAACGATCTAATGACGCAGCGGCGCGAGAAGCTCGAGAAACTGCGCGCCCGCGGTGTCGCACCCTTCGGCGCTGCCTTTGACATAAGCGGAACAATCGCGCAAGTGCGCGAGAAATTTGCTGAAGGCGAGACGTTGCGCGCCGCCGGTCGCATCACGGCGCATCGCAATATGGGCAAAAGCCATTTCGTCGATCTGCGCGATTCGACCGGACGCATTCAGGTTTATCTCCATGCGAAAGAAGTCGGACCAGAAACGATCGAAACCTTTGATCTGCTCGATATTGGCGATTTCATCGGCGTCGAAGGGGAATGTTTTACGACCAAGACCGGCGAGCCAAGCCTGAAGGTTCGGTCGCTCACGGTGCTCGGAAAATCTTTGCGCCCGTTGCCGGAAAAATGGCATGGACTTCAGGATGTCGAAGCCCGCTATCGGCAACGTTATCTCGATCTGCTGACTAACGAACAATCGCGATCTGTTTTCGAAAAGCGGATTCTGATCGTGCGTGAAATCCGGCGTTTCATGGAAGATCACGGATTTCTGGAAGTGGAAACGCCGATGTTGCAGGCGGTCGCGGGCGGCGCGGCGGCCGAGCCTTTTCGCACCCATCACAAAGCGCTCGGTCTCGATCTTTATTTGCGCATCGCGCCGGAACTTTATCTCAAGCGACTGCTCGTTGGCGGTTTCAACAAGGTTTTTGAATTGAATCGGAATTTCCGCAACGAAGGCATTTCGCGGAAACACAATCCGGAATTCACCATGCTCGAGGGATATTGGGCCTACGCGGATTTCGAGAAGATCGCGAATCTGGTGGAAGAATTGATCTGTCATTTGGCGATCGTCCTGGAGGGCACCGCGCCGTCGGCGCCGGAAAGTGGGGCACGACGGCGCGTGCCCCTCCAAATCGAGCATCGCGATGCCGAGGGAAATATCACGCGCACGATCAATCTGACGCGACCATGGCGCCGTGCGCGTTATCGCGATCTCATTCGCGAAATCGATTCGCAATGGTTCGATTACGACGATGCAAAGCGGCGGCAACGCGCGAAAGAACTTGGTGTCGAAATCAATCCGCGCATGGCGGACTACGAAGTCACACAGCAAATCTTCGAGAAGCTAGTCGAAGAAAAAACATTCGATCCACTTTTCGTCACGCATTGTCCGAAAGAGTTGGTGCCGCTGGCCAAACAGAATCCAGACGACGACTCGTTAGTCGATGTTTACGAACTAATCATCAACGGGCAGGAAATTTCTCCCGGCTATTCAGAGTTGAACGATCCGATGGTGCAACGCCAGCGCCTTCTCGAACAAGCTGGCGAAGAAACGCAAAAGATCGATGAAGAATTCCTGCTCGCGCTCGAACACGGCATGCCGCCCGCCGGCGGATTCGGACTCGGCATCGATCGCCTCACGATGTTGCTTACCGGAGCGGAATCCATCCGCGATGTAATCCTGTTTCCGTTGCTAAAACCCAAACAAAACTAGCCGCCACCAAGGAGCGGCGGTTTCCAAACCGCCGACTAAAACAAGGGCGCTTTGGAAAGCGCCCCTCCTTGATTGCTTTTAGACCTAGGAATCTTTTCCTTTTCTCGTCCCTTCAGATTTCAATGGAGTTGTCGTCGGCAGCAATCGCGCGCGGGCCGCTGCGCGCCCCGCTTCGCTCTTTCGTCCGAGCGCGCGATATTCCTCCGCCAAATGCTCCCAGCTCACGCGATCGGCCGGATTGCTCCTTGTGGCCTGCTCGAAAGCCTTCGCCGCATCATGATGTCTGCCCTTCTTTTGATAAGCCTGCCCGAGCTGGCTTTGCAAAAATGCCTCGTTAGGCGCGAGCTCCGCAGCGTGTTGTAAAAGCGGAATCGCCTCGGCAACTCGATTCTGGCCAAGGTAAAGGGAACCAATGGCGGCAAGCAGCTGTGCATTATCGGGCGAAAGATCGGCCGCGCGTTTCAGGGCAGAAAGTGTTTCGTCCATCTGGCCCACGGACTTTTCGACACGTGCAAGTTGAACCCAGCTTCCGAGAAATCCGGGTGCAGCGACGGTTGCGCGTTTCGCATAATCAAGCCCTTCTTTCGGGCGACCGAGTTTTGCGCAGCATTCACTCAGAAAAATCAACGCAATCGGATTTTTCGGTTCCAGCTCTGCGGCTTTTTGGAAATGAGGCAACGCCGCGTCGTAGTGTTGCTGCGCAATCTCCAGGTTGCCAAACATGAAGTGAGCGACCGCCAGGTCCGGACGCAGTCTGATGGCCTGTCGCACCGAAAAAGTGGCTTCGCCGATTTGTCCAAGCGCGCTCGCCGTCGTCGCATTCAGACACTGTGCGCCGTAACTTTGTGGATAGCGGACCAGGAGTTGATGCGCCAAATTCGCCGCTCGTGAAAAATTCCGCGCCTGCAAAGCGAGCATCGCTTCCTTGGCCGCTGCGTCATCGAGTGCAGGGTCTTTTTGTCGAAGCGCGCTCTCGGCCGGGGATCGAACAAATTGTTCGGGTGGCGGAAGCTTCTTCAGCAGTTGCTCGATGGATGCATCCTGCGCCCGCGCGTCAGAAATCAGAAAGATGAAAACCGCCGCAACCGCGCCGCAGGAATGACGGAAGTATCTCATACAATCATCGCAACGATGATCCGCGAGTTGTCCGGCGCAAGTTAGCTCTTCTTATTCGCAGGCGGCCCGCCCGGTAACGATTGCGCCCGCGCCGCCGCGTGATCTGCCTCGGCATTTTGTCCAAGGGCTCGATATTCCTCCGCCAGATGCTGCCAGCAAGGGCGATACGTTGGGATCACCCGCGTCGCCCGCTCGAATGCTTGCACCGCATCGCGATGCTTCCCTTGTTTTTGGTAGGCCAATCCCAAGTGCTCCCAGACAGGGCCGTAGTTTGAATTCAAGCTCGCGCCTTTTTTCAAATGAGCGATCGCAGGATCAAGTTGGCCGGTCGTCTCCAAACAATATCCCAACTGAGATTGCACAAGAAAATCCTGCGGCGTGAATCGCGCTGCGCGTTGTAACGGCGGAATCGCCTGCGAGATGCGATTCAAGTTAATGTAAGCGTATCCAATCGTCGCCAGAATGTAGGCATTATCGGGCAGGAGATCCGCTGCGCGAGACAAAGCGGATAGTGCTTCGCCGGTGTGCCCAAGTTCCTTTTCCATGCGCACAAGCTGAAGCCAGCCGCCGACGAATGCAGGTGAAACAGTGGTCGCCCGCTTTGCGTGTTCGAGAGCTTCTTGTTTGCGGCCGAGCTTGTTCTCGCAAGCACTTCGATAAAGCCAGCCTCCCGGATTTTTCGGTTCCAGCTCAGTCGCTCTTTGAAAGTAGGGAAGCGCGGCGGCGAAACGCTGCTGCGACGCCTCGACATTTCCGAGCATGAAATACGCAAAAGCAAAATTGGCTCGAAGAGTGATGGCTTTGTGAAAAGCGACAGACGCTTCCTTGTATTGTCGAAAAGCGTTGCTGAAAACGCCGTAGATACAATACGCGGCAGGACTCTGCGGGTAACGTCGGGTGAGTTCGCGCGACAAGTTCAACGCGCTCTTGAAATTCGATGCCCTAACGGCAGCTCCGATTTTCTTACCTAACGGATCTCTTAGCGCCGGGTCCGACTGTTCCAACGCCCGCTCGACTGGCTGCCGTGCAAATTTTTCTGGAGGCGGAAGTTTTTTCAGGAGTTGATCGATGGAAGCGTCCTGTGCGTGCAGGCGAACGTTTGGATAAAGCAGGATGAGGACAAGCGCCGGGACGAGGGAACAGAATTTCATGCCGAGGTCTATAGAAACAGCACGATCAAATTCCAAGCAAGAACGCTGTTTCTTGCCCGCAGCAGCGAGATCTGATAAAAGCGGACGGATGCTTTCCCATGTCCTCCTCAGAAGAACAGTTCCGTTCTTTATTTCGGCTGCTTGTTGCCTCGGAACGACGGAGCCAACGAATGCAGCTTCAGTCTGGAAGGTAACAGAGACAAACGGAGGCACGCTCTACCTTGCCGGATCGGTTCACGGGTTGCTCACCACAGACTATCCACTTCCGTCTGCTTACAATCGTGCCTTTGATGCTTCTTCGCGGCTGGTGATCGAAGAAGATATAAATACTTCTCCGGCGAAAATTAAAGGTTTCATTAAGTCCGGCGAATATCCAAAGAACGACAATCTAAAGAATCACATCGATCCGCGCGTTTACGATTATTTGCGACGCGTATTTGCCGTTTGGAATGTGCCAGAGGCTCAATTTTCAAAGTTTCGGCCATGGTGCCTGGAAATGTGGTTCCTGTCGCAGGGGACGAACTCGTTAGGCGTCGAATCTTATTTGATCGCCCGCGCACGAGCCAATCATAAGCCGGTTAGCGGATTGGAGTCTTTTCGCGAGCATGAGGACATCGTGTCGCGTTTAAGCGATCACCAGGCAGAATTGGCGCTTCTCGCCGGATTTATCCCGAGTGCACCAGGAACTGACAAACGCAAACAATTGCTCCACGCGTGGCGCGAGGGAGACGTCGATGCCATCGAAAAACTAGATCGTGAGGATTACCACGACCTGCCATCATTCTATCAACGGTTCGTTATCAGCCGTAATCACAACTGGGTTCCAAGAATCGAGCGATATTTAGGCGGCCGCGAAACCTGTTTTGTCGTGGTAGGCGTCGGCCACATGGGGGGGCCGGAAGGCCTTCTCGCTCTACTCAAGGCCCGCGGTTATCGGATCGAAGAACTTTAGCTGCTAAACAAGATCGCATGCATCGGCCGGCATCCAGTGCGCATCGCGGCCTTCCCATTTCACGTTGCAACCGATCGGATTCGTGACGGCAACGCTGACGGCTTTTTCGCTCAAATGTTCTTCGAGCGCCCGTTCGAGATCATTGGTTTCGGAATGCTCGGCCTGGCGGGGATTATCCACGGCCCGTCCCGTGTAGATGAGTTTCCGATCGCGGTCGAAAACATAAAAGTGCGGCGTGCGCAATGCGCCATGGGCGCGGGCGACATCCTGCGTTTCATCGTGCAAGTAAATCCATGGAAACTTGTTCTGTTTCATCCGCGCGACCATGTGCGGAAAATCATCCTCGGCATACGTATTCTTGCTGTTGGAATTGATTGCGATAAAACGCACTCCGCGCGGTGCAAATTTCTCCGCGGTCTTACGCGTTGATTCGTCCGAACCGATCACATACGGACAGTGGTTGCAGGTAAAGAAGACGACCAACACCGGGTCCTTCGCGAAATCTGAAAGCGAATACGTTTTTCCATCCGTCGCCGGCAACCGGAAATCCGGGGCGCGCTCGCCAATTTGCAAAGTGAAACTCATACCTACTCGCTAGCGACCAATCAGCATTTTGCAAATGCGGTGGATTAAATCCAGCGAACGCGGATTGAAACCTCGCCCCAGTGATCGACCTGAATAAATGAAACCCGAATTAATTTTGGTTCCTCTCACCGGCGTGATAAAACCCTAACGTCTTCGATTTCAATGAAACGCGTAATCGGCATCGGGGGGATTTTCTTCAAAGCGAACGATCCGAAAAAACTGGCCGCCTGGTACCAGGAGCATCTCGGATTGAACGTGGAAAGCTGGGGAGGCGTGAGTTTTCAAGAAGGCGCCGGGGCTGATCTCGAGCCAAAGCGGCAGGCGCATATCGTCTGGTCACCGTTCGATCCCGATACGACTTATTTCGCGCCGAGTGAGAAACCGTTCATGATCAATTATCGCGTCCATGATCTCGAGGCGCTCCTGGCGCAGTTACGCAGCGAAGGGGTCGAGGTCGATCCAAAGACGGAGAAATCGGAGTTCGGCCATTTCGGCTGGATCATGGATCTCGAAGGTAATCGCGTGGAATTATGGGAACCGCCGGAGAAGAAGTAGGAACAGCGGCGTTCTGAGCGAAGCAGCTTTTGCAAATGCGGTGGATGAAATTCGCCGGGCGCATGCTAAATTTAGCGAAATGGATACGCCCGAAATTACTGCTTACCTGAAAACAACCTGTGGCTGGAGTAACGGCGTCCGCGCCGTGCTCGGCAAATACAATCTCAAATACACCGAGAAGGACATCATTCAGAACCCCGCTTTCCGCTGGGAAATGGAGACGAAGAGCGGCCAGCCTCTTTCGCCTTGCGTGGAGATCAACGGCAAAATGCTCGCCGACATCAGCGGCGAAGAGGTCGAGAATTATCTCGTCGAAAACAAGCTCGTCGCAGCAACTGACGCTGCAACCGCCGTCCCCACAAACGCTCCATGTCCTCCGGAACAACATGAGGCCGGCGTAAAATTGCGGCTGTGATTACTTAGAATAGTTACAGCCGTTACAACGTCAGATTCGTTGAAAAGCTGTCCTTCTGTCATGTCGAGCGAAGTCGAGACATCTCTTACTGCTTATCTGTTCCGGAAATGACAATGAGAGACTCCTCGACTCCACTCGGAATAACAGATCTTTTTAACAAAGCCAAAACGTTACAACGTTAAACTGTTGGGAAGTTGAAAAGTCAGAAAGGTTAAACCGTTTTAACCTTGTACCGCTTTTAACTTTTTAACCATCAAAGGTGAAACTTTTCGCGCGCTATCCACCTTCAAAAAAAAGCGGCGGTGCGAATAAGAAGCGTCGCCGCCGTTTTCTCAATTGGAAATTGGCGCTTCTCGTCATCCCGCTCGCGCTCGGTTTTGGCGTGCTCATCTTCTTCGGCGCGTGGGCGCAGAGCTTCGACATGAAGAAGCTGGACGAAATGCCGGAGCGCAACACTGTCTTCGATGTCGATGGCAAAATCTACAGCCGGCTCGCAGGCGCGAATCGGTTAAAGGTTCCTTTTAGCGAAGTCTCGCCGTCATTTGTCGACGCTCTGCTGGCGCGAGAAGACACGCGATTTTTCGCGCACAGCGGTGTCGATTGGCGCGGAGTGTTACGCGCGCTTTATCGCGATATTATCACACGCTCGGCCAAAGAAGGCGCGAGCAGCATCACGCAGCAACTGGCGCGCAACAGCCTTCCGCTCGGCGGCCGCACCATCAGCCGGAAATTGCTCGAAGCGATGGTGGCGTTCCGCATCGAGCGCGAATACTCCAAACAACAGATTCTCGAGTTCTACATGAACCGGATTTATTTCGGCTCGGGTTGCTACGGAATCGAGACTGCCTCGCAGGCGTATTTTGGGAAGGACGCATCAAAGCTAAATCTTTCCGAGGCCGCCTTGCTTGCCGGTTTGATCCGCAGTCCGAATCGCTTTTCTCCGCTAAGAAATCCGGAAGGGGCAAAGGTTCAGCGCGATACCGTCATCGATCGCATGCTCGAGCTAAGGAAAATCTCCGCTGCTCAAGCGCAGGAAGCGAAGCTCACGAAAGTAACTTCCCATCCGAAACGGTTGCCGCTTATTCAGGAAAATTACGCGATGGATGCAGTGCAGCGCGATTTGAATTTGCTGCTGACCCAGGATCAGATCGATAACGGCGGTCTCTACATTTACACTACGCTCGATGCCAGCGTGCAAAGCGCGGCCACGTCGGCGCTCGAAACGCAGCTCGCCAAAATCGAACGGCAATCGAATTTTCGTCATCCGAAAAAAGCTGATTACCACGCTTCGGAAGATGTTCCCGATGCGGCGATGCCCTATCTCGAGGGCGCCCTGGTCGCGATCGACAACGCAAGCGGCGGTATCCGCGCCCTCGTCGGCGGTCGCGATTTTGCCCAAAGCAAATTCAATCGCGCTTTGCCACCGGCGAATCGGCAGATCGGCTCATCCTTCAAGCCATTCGTTTACACCCTCGCCTTCATGCACGGCATTCTGCCGGGCGCGGCGATCAGCGATGGTCCGATTCAGCCGGGAGAAATCACCGGTGCAGGAAACTGGTCGCCGGGAAATTCGGATGGAAAATACGGCGGGATTGAACCCGCTTCCTATGGGCTGATTCACTCACGCAACACGATGAGTGTGCGTATCGGCGAATTTGCTCGACTCGATGACGTGCAGAAGACTGCGTTCACGCTCGGGCTCGGCCAAAATATTCCGCACGTTCCCGCGATTTACATCGGCTCGTTTGAAACAAATCTGAAAGATCTGACTGCGGCTTACACGGTTTTTCCGAATGCCGGCGTGCGCAAACAGGCCTACATCATCGAGCGCATCGACGACCCGGATCACGTTCCGATTTATCGCGCCGCGCACGTCTCGCTTCCCGCGCTCGATCCGAGCGCGTGCTGGATGACGTCGAAATTAATGGAGGAAGTGTTGACGCACGGCACAGCGGCGAGCGCTCGCTCGTTAGGCTTCAAATTGCCCGCGGCAGGAAAAACGGGAACTACCAACGATTACAAGGACGCGTGGTTTGTTGGTTACACCAGCGCGCTCACTTGCGGCGTTTGGGTTGGATTCGATCAACCGACGACCATCATTCCGCACGGATATGGGGCGGCCCTCGCCCTTCCCGTTTGGGTGCAGGTGATGAACAAGGCGTCGCAACGCTATCCCGCGGAGGAGTTGGAACCGACCATGCCGCAAGCGCGCGCCGTAGTGTGTTCCTATTCCAATCAACTCGCGACCACAGGATGCGAGGCGGCTGGCACGGCTTACGAGATTACGCTGCCGGTCGACAAAGTGCCGACGGTGCCCTGTCAGGATCACGGCGGAGCACAGATGCAGCTCGTCCAGAAGCTTCAGGAAACAGGACAAAAGGCCGCGGCCTTACCAAACAAGATTTTCCAATCATTCCGCAAATTTTTCGGCGGCGGCCGTTAATGCCGGTAGGGCGCGACGGCCCGTCGCGCCGACCGATTGCTCGTTAGGCGCCGCTTCCAATAAGTCGGCGCGACGAGCCGTCGCGCCCTACCGATCCGCACTCCTAACGAATTGTTCATAGTCAGTCGCAGTATCAATATCGATCGCTCCGCCGGGAAACGCATACTCGGCAACGTCCTTTGCGTGATTCAATATCACTTGCTTCGCTCCTGCATCGTCCTCGAGCTCGAACAACTGATCGAAATAGCTTCGATGAAAAAGCGCGGGGATGCCCAGCGTCCCGGCATAACTGGAGGCGACGATCGGCTTCTTAGTTTCCGAATGCTTCGCTCTCAGGCCAGCGATAACGGTCGCATCAACCAAAGGTTGATCGCACACGAGCAAAATTACCGCTGCAGTATTGGGATACGCTGCGAGTAATTCGCGCAGCCCGGTGCGAATGCTACTTCCGATTCCGCGCTGCCAGGTTTCGTTCTCAACAAGAAACTCCTTCGTCTCCGCCAACTCCCGCAAAACGCGGTCGCGTTCCGCGCCAACAACAACTGTGACCGGCGAACAGTTTGCCGTCACAGCCGCGTCGATCATTCGACGCAATAAGGTCTGTCCACGAAATTGCAGCAATTGCTTTGGCCGCCCGAGACGCGCCGAACCTCCCGCCGCGAGCACGATCGCGCCGATCCTCTCCATTCGCCTAACGGATAACGCGCCTGTCTTCCAGCAAACTGTAATCGATCGCGTGGATCGGCGCCTTGCGATTGCGCAGCGACTCGACGGAGGCGGCGGCAAAGACACTTTGAATTTCGGCGACGATGGCGAGCGCGATTTCTTCTGGTGTTTCCGCGCCAAGATCCAAACCGGCTGGAGCGAAAAGTTCCGCATCGATCGGGCCGGCGATATCGCAAAGATCGGCCAGCAATTGGTCGCGCCGTCGGCGCGGCCCGATCAATCCGAGATAGCGCAGCCCGAGTGCCACCAATTTCTGCAGCGCCGCAAAATCGCGACCGTAATTGTGTGTTTTGACAATCGCGGCCGTCCACGCGTCCAGACGTTCCGGCACTTCTGCAATCGTTTCCGCTTCGATCAGTTTCCAGCCGAGCAACTCGCACAACGGCCGAAACGGAATGCTGTCGTGCCCGCGGCCGACGACGACCAATTGAATCGGCGGATCGATCCGCTGCACGAATGAGTCTGGTAGGGGCGGTTCACCGAACCGCCCGCGGGCGATTGGGTCAATCGCCCCTACCTTATCGATCCGGCTCCCAGAATCCGTGCCGATGAATTTCGTTACCGCGATGCAACTTCGGCGCGCCTCAATGTGCTCTGCCAAATCAATCAGGAATTCTTTGCTCGGTTGCTCGATGAAAATTTCAATCTCGCCATTGCAGCCGAAACCGGCGCCGCATATCGAACGGAACCAGCCTGGGCGCGCCGGTCGCAATCACATCTCGCGCAAGCGTCGCGACTTCTTCTTCCAAACATCCGCCACTGAGTGAGCCGACTGTAAACCCCTTGCCGTCAATCAACATGCGCGCGCCGGGTCTCCGATAACTCGAGCCACGCGCCCTAACGAGTGTCGCGAGCGCAAATTTCTCGCCCCGACGCTGCTCGAAGGCACGAATGATGTCCTGTAGCTCTTTCACGTTTTCCAACTTCTCGGTCATCCCGAGCGAAGCGAGGGACCTCTCTCTATGCTATTAACGCACACTTCTCATCGTGAGGTCCTTCGCTTCGCTCAGGATGACCGCAATATAATATTCAAAGCAACTTGTCGGGCGTAATCGGCAAATCGCGAATGCGTTTTCCGGTCGCGTGATAAACAGCATTCGCAACTGCGGCGGCCATGCCCGTGATTCCGATCTCGCCCATCCCGCGCGCGCCGATCGGATTAAAGGCAAAATCCGGTTCGCCGACAAAATGGATTTCGATGTTGGGAATATCCGCATTCACCGGCACATGATAATCGGCGAGGTTGCGCGTGGCGGGAAGCCCGGTCGCCGGATCGTAGGCCGTTTCCTCTTCCAACGCCATCCCGATTCCCATGATGGCGCCGCCCATGATCTGACTCGCTGCAGTTTTTGCACTAACGATGCGGCCACAATTCATCACGCTGACAACACGCGTCACCTGCACACGCGGCAGAAGCGGATCGATTTTCACTTCGCAGAAATGCGCGCCGAACGATTGGAACGCGAACTTTTTATTCTCTTCCGGCGGTTTCAATTCGGTCTGCACTTCAATCGAATTTTTCCCGGCGCGTTTCAAAATGTCGGCATAGGCGTCAGATTTTGCGCTGTCGGTCTTCAATCCGATGCGGCCCGGCGCGACCATCGCGATGTCGTCCGCTTTCAAATCGTAGAGCGGCGATTTGGAATCCTTCACCGCCATCTCGGCGAGCGTTTTGTGAAGAAGTGCGGCGACCTCATGAATCGCAGTCCCGACCGTGCCGGTGGAATTCGAACCGCCCGCGACTGGTCCAAAAGGAAAATCGGATTTCCCGAGTTCGAAGGTGATGTTCTCGAAAGGCAACCCGAGTTGCTCTGAAGAAATTTGCGTGAATGCGGTGTAAGCGCCGGTGCCGAGATCGTGCGTCGCGCATTGCACAGTCGCGGTGTTGTCCACGCGCAACTGCACTTTCGCCGCCGCGCTCATTTTGTGCGCGGGATAAGTGGCCGTCGCCATTCCCCAGCCGACAAGCAGATCGCCATCGCGCATCTTACCCACTTCGTGCGGACGTTTGGCCCAATCAAACTTTTCCGCACCGAGCTGATACGCTTCTTTCAAATGTTTGGCGCTGAAAGGAACATCTTTTGTCGGATGTTTATCGGCGTGGTTTTCCATGCGGAGCGCAACCGGATCCATTTTCAAAGCCCAGGCCAACTCGTCCATCGCGCACTCGAGCGCATAGGTGCCGGGGCATTCGCCGGGTGCTCGCATGAATGTCGGAGTAGCGACATTCACGGGAAAAACTGTTTCCTCGACTCGGATTGATGGACTCTCATAGAGGACGCCAGTCGAACGCGCACCACAGGATTCAGTGAAATCACCGACCGGCGAAGTCAGCGTGTCGCTCACGTGCTGGATCGCCTGTAATTTTCCATCGCGTGTCGCCGCGAGTGAAATGGTCTGGCGTGTCGGCGTGCGATGCCCAGTACCAACAAACATATTCCGGCGCGTGACGTGAACTTTGACCGGAACGCCCGCGACTTTCGCTCCCATCGCAGCGAGAAAGACGTGCATCCAGACGGCGCCTTTGCAACCAAACGCGCCGCCGACGAAAGGACAGATAATACGCACATCTTCGCGCTCGAGTCCGAACGCTTCCGCGACGACGTTCTGCACGCCTTTCACAAACTGCGTCGCATCATAAAGCGTGAGCTTCTCGTTCGATTCCCAATGCGCGATCGTGCCCGACATCTCGATCGGGTTATGCGTTTGAGTCGGTGTGATATAAGTCTGCTCGATTTTTACCAGACTTTTGTCGGCGAGCGCAGCATCGACATCGCCTTTCTTTAATTGAACGTGCTCGCCGATATTCTTCTGCGGCTTTTCCGCTTTGTGTTGCGCCGCTTCCATACTGAGAAGCGGAGTCTCCGGCGCATAATTTATTTTTACCAAAGACGCGGCGTAACGCGCCTGTTCCAAAGTTTGCGCCACAACCAGGGCGACATACTGGCCAGCGTAATGCACGACATCGTCGCTCAGCGGAAATCGCTCTTCATTCCGGATACCGGCGCCACCCTTGTTGCCTTCCGGCGCGCTTTTCAATTTTGGCGCGTTAAGATGAGTGATAATGGCGAGAACACCCGGCACGCATTGCGCCGCCCTGGTGTCGACGGAAATGATCTTTCCCCTGGCAATGTTGCTCTCGACCGTCCAGCCAAACGCGCATTTCGGAACAACGAATTCAACCGAATACTTCGCCTGGCCGGTTACCTTCAATCGGCCATCGACGCGACTACGAGCGGGGCCGAGGATATTTGTCGTCGCCATACTAGATTAGCTCGTGTGTGATTGATCTGCTGACCCACCGGCAAACGCGCGAGCGCATTCGCCTGGGGAGCGCACGCTTTCAGCGTGCGGGTTTCGGCGTTCCGCCGAAACAATCTTCCAAAAGTTCGCGATCGCTGAAAGCGTGCGCTCCCCAGAAGATGGCGGCGGGTTCATCATGCGATTTTCGCAACCGTGTTGAGGGCGCGCACAATCGTTCGCTTCGCCAGCTCGATCTTAAACGAATTGTGTTTGTAGCCTTTCGCAGCGGCGAGTTCGGCTTCGGCCGCATCGTGGAACAACTGCTCGTTCGTCTTTGCGCCAGTCAATTTTTGTTCGGCCTTCGTCGCGCGCCACGGTTTGTGCGCGACACCGCCCAACGCGATGCGCACCGCGTTGATCGTTCCATCGGCGCCAAGATCGAGAGCGACTGCTGCACTAACGAGCGCAAACGCATAGCTCGCACGATCGCGCACTTTCAAATAATGCGAGCGCACCGCGAACTTCGATGCCGGCAAATCGACCGCGGTAATCAATTCGTCCGCGCCGAGGTCTGTTTCGTGATCGGGCGTGCTGCCGGGCAGACGGTGAAAATCGACGAGCGGAATTTCGCGTTCCCCTTTTTGCCCCTGAACGCGAACGATCGCATCGAGCGCCGCAAGCGCGACGCACATGTCGCTGGGATGAACGGCGATGCAGTGCTCGCTCTGCCCGAGAATTGCATGCATGCGATTGAATCCGTCGATCGCACCGCAGCCGCTGCCGGGTTTGCGTTTATTGCATGCTGGAAACGCTGGATCGTAAAAGTAATAGCAGCGCGTCCGTTGCAGAAGATTTCCGCCAACTGTCGCCATGTTGCGCAATTGCGGACTCGCGCCGGAAAGAAACGCTTCGCTCAAAACCGGGTAGCGCAGCTTGATGAGCGGATTCTCCGCGACGTCGGAATTGCGCGCGAGCGCACCAATGCGAACACCTTTGCCGCCGGGCAATTCTTCGACCTGCGCGAGTTCGAGCCGATTGATGTCGATCAACTGCGTGGGCGTTTCCACACCCATCTTCATGAGGTCGATCAAGTTCGTTCCGCCGCCGAGAAATTTTGCCTGCGGCTTCGTCGCAATGCCGGCCACCGCCGTTTGCGCATCGCTCGCGCGCGAAAACGTAAATGGATTCATGCCTGCGCGATTGTTTTCGTTTTTGCCTCTTTGATCGCCGCAAGAATATTCGGATACGCCCCGCAACGACAGATGTTGCCGCTCATCCATTCGCGAATTTCAGGATCGCTTGTGGCATGCCCTTCCTTTACCAACGCGACGGCCGAACAAATCTGACCCGGCGTGCAATAGCCGCATTGAAAACCATCGTGCTCGATGAAAGCCGCCTGCATCGGATGAAGTTCGTCGCCTTTCGCGAGGCCTTCGATCGTCGTGATCTCATCGCCCTCATGCGTAAGCGCGAGGCTGAGGCAGGAATTAATGCGCCGGCCATTCACAAGAACGGTGCATGCGCCACACTGACCGTGATCGCAGCCCTTTTTCGAACCGGTGAGATGCAACTGTTCGCGCAATGCATCGAGCAACGTCACGCGCGGATCGAGTTTGAGCGCGAATTCCCTGCCGTTAATTTTCAACATAACGTCGACCACGTTGTTCGCTGAGATCGTTCCGGATTCCGCAGCGAGTGCGGAGGAAACGCCCAATAATTTCGGACCCAGGGTAATCGCGGCGCTAGTTCCGGCAATTTGCTTGAGAAATTTGCGGCGCGTTTCCGGGCTCCCGAAAATAAGCGCCTCGTCAATTTCATCGGGATAGACGGGATCCCGATCTGATTCGCGTCCGCCCGCTGATTCGCCCGCCATCACTTTATAATCGGGACACTGAGACAAGTCGGACGGCAAGAAATTTCTGATATGTCAGTCACCCGACATTAGGAATTTCACCTACACGACAACACGCCCGCGCTCCAATTGATGCAGGAAACGCCGGTCTCGATAGTTCACAACACTAAAACGAAACGTGGGAAGAAAGATGAAACGCAACCGACATTTTCAACTGGAGCCTGCCTTATGATTCGTCCCCTTCTTGATACCGACGGACTCTCCGCTGTTTCTGATGAAGCGTTGATGAAAGCGATTACCAACCGAAAACAACGCGCGCTGGAAGAACTCTACGGCCGTTACGGCAAGACTTTGAAAGCAGTGATCGCGCACGTTGTGCACGAAGAGGCGGAGGCGGACGATGTGTTGCAGGAAATTTTTCTGCAGATTTGGCGCGAAGCCTCCCATTACTCACCACATGCCGGCAAGCCGCTCGGATGGGTGGTGACACTGGCGCGCCGCCGCGCGATCGATCGGCTGCGGCGGCGTCAGGCTTATGGTCGCGCGAAGGATCGCTTTGAAGAACATGTCGAACAACAGCCGGCAGCGTGGAAGCAAAGTCGAATCGATCAGGATATCGTGCGCGCTGATATGAGACATTTTCTGGAGCGCCAGATGCGGAATCTGCCGGCCTATCAACGTGAAGCGCTCGAGTTATCTTTCTTCGAAGGCCTGAGCCACCGCGAAATCGCGGCGAAGACGAAAACACCATTGGGCACGGTAAAGACGCGCCTCGAGCTAGGATTGCGCAAACTGACGAACTGTATTCGACCGCTGCGGCAAAAGGTCTGCTGATTCGTTAGGCGGAGGGCGGCGACTACAGTGGCTCGTCCTTACGGATTTGCCTGTTGGTCGCCGCTGCCGTTCTGAGTCGCAGTTTCCGCTGGGTGTTGAAGGAACCGCCGTTTGCGGCGATTGGCCGGAAGCGGCGAGAGCGTCATGGTCACGTTGCGTCCGGCGATCTTCGGTTCCATTTCCACCTGCGACATGCCGGCAAGATCGTCGCGCACTTTTTCCATCAGCTGCATGCCGAACTCCTGATGCGCCATTTCGCGTCCGCGAAATTGCAACTGCACACGCACCTTATTGCCGCGATCGAGAAATTCTTCGCCGTGCCGAATTTTCGTCAGGTAATCGTGATCGTCGATGTTCACCCGAAACTTGATTTCCTTCAGTTTCGTTCCCGACGTTTTCTTGTCCTTCTCCTGCTTGGAAATGTCGTAACGGAATTTTCCGAAGTCGACGATTTTGCAGACTGGCGGATTGGCCGTCGGCGCGATTTCCACCAAATCGAGGCCGAGACTTTGCGCTCTGCGCAGCGCATCGGACAACTTCATTACGCCCAACTGCTCTCCGGTGGACCCCATGATGACCCGGACCTCGCGGGCGCGAATCCGACCGTTTACGCGAATTTGTGATTGCAGATTAAATCAAAGCTCCAAGCCGGCGCCGCGCAGAGTGAAACGCAACGTCGTATTTTTAGTCTTCGCAAACTTTCGAGCATCACAGTTAAATCCTCGAAACACTCCGACCTCGCCGTAGCTGCGAAGACCGCGGCGATAGGCCCGCTTTGGCGAACCGATGGGAAGTTGTAAGCAACATTCGGATACTGACAAGTCGATTCTCGCACAAGCTTGCACCGGATTCGAGAGAATTCTACGGAGGGGGCTCCCCAAAGTGAGCTGCATGGGTGTCGTAGAATGCGATGTCTTCAAGCATGGCGTCCAGTGCCGCAGTCAAAGGCTCGAGCTTTGCGAAGCCTGAAAAGACAGCACGATCGCCAATATCGCTGTGAAAGACGAAGGTGGGACGTTGAGTGACTTGGAGGGCGTGAAATTCGGCGGTACTCGCGCGAGCGCCGGTTTCCACTGCGGGAGACTTCGCGCGTTCGAGCAATTTCTTTGCATCCAGCCCGCCAGCTTTCGCGCCGACTTGCGCAGCCAATTCCCAATCACCGATTTTTTTTCCTTCGCGTAGCGCGGCATGCGCGATCGCCAGGCGGACGCGATCGTCCTTTACGCCGAGGTCTTCCGCCGCTTTGGCCACACAATTAGGCGCGAGATACTCGGATAATTTCGGATCTGCCCAATCCGCACTCAGCTTGAATGGCGAACGCATCATCGTTCCGCTGCGGCGGTAAAACCATTCGTGTTGCTCATGCGAAGTCGGCAGGCCGGATCGATCCATCAATGCGATTTTCCATTCGAAATCGACGTTTTTATTTTCGTAGCGCTTCTTCAATTCCGTCCACGCCGGCTCGGCCCAGTAACACCACGATGAAATTACGTCGAGATAATTGGTCGCTTTGATTCGCATGGCGGAGTTTGGACGAAATTTCGCTACGAAGAAAGTTGCGATTGTTGGCAAGGTAGGGGCGGTTCACCGAACCGCCCGCGAAGGCCGGTCCGGGCCAGGCGATTGAGGTCAATCGCCCCTACCTGAAGAATTAAAGATGAGGGCTTCGACGAACGTGCGAAAATCCTCCGCGTTCAGCATGGATCTCAATCACATTCTTCTCTTCATCGCGCTTTTTTCTCCCGTTATACTGATCGTTCGCTCGCATCGGGTCGCGCAGTTAAACCGCGCGTTACGCAACGCTTCCTTTGCCGTGCTCATAGTCACAGGCGTGTCCTGGTTTTTATTTCCCAGGCAGGCGGGCTTCATCGGCGGCGGGGTGTGGTTTACGCTCTTGTTAGTCCCGGCGTTCGTTTCACACAGACTGGCCGATCTCGCATTGCGCGAACGCTTCACCGCTGCACGCTGGCTCGCGAGTTTCTTGAGCATCATCCATCCGGCTCCTGCCGTTCGAAATCAGGTAAAACTTTTGCGCGCTCTCGGAGCAGCGAGTCGCGGCAATTCACAACAAGCCGTTGAACTTCTTCGTTCGCTGCAGTCGGGCACAGACGCGATTGCGCGACAGGCGATCGCGCAAAGTTTTCGTTTGCGCGGGAATTGGGAAGGTCTTCTGGCTTGGTGCCGCTCGTTATTCCCGCCGATGGCGTTGCAACGTGATGGAATTCTTCCTTTATATTTTCGAGCACTCGGGGAAACGCATCGACTTGACGATCTCATCCCGCAGTTGGCGGCACAGAGCGAAGCATTGCGGAAGGACGAGCGCCTGCTCGTCCCGGGAACCGTTGCGGCGGGTCCCTCCGATGTCGCCGCAGACAGTTTGTCGCTGCTTATCCTTTGGGCGTTCACCGGTCGAAAGACTCAACTCGTTAGGCTATTCGAAACATCTCTGCTCAAAATCAACGCGGAGCGAAAAACCTTCTGGCTTGCCACCGCCGACCTCGCAGCCGGAAATATCGACACCGCTCGAAAGCAATTAGAACGTCTGCAAGGGCAAACCCGCAATGCGATGCTGCAATTTGAAATCGCGACGCGACTGCAACACGCTGATGACTATGCTCGTGCTGTCGCGAACCGCTCATCGCAAAGCGATCGCATTTTGCAACGGCTTCAAACACCGCAAATGAGAAAAACTTCTTACTTCGCTAGCACTGGTCGCGCAACGCCTGTCGTCATCACCCTCATCGCCCTGAACGTCGCGATGTTTCTACTCGAAGTCCTCGCCGGCGGCTCGACCAATCCCTTTGTCCTGCATCGTCTCGGCCAGCTCGAGACCTCGGACTTTTTCGCCGTCGGCCAATATTGGCGGCTCCTTACTTCTCTCTTTCTCCACTACGGGCCGGTCCATCTGCTCTTTAATATATATGCGCTCTATATTCTCGGGCCGGCGTTGGAGAGATCGATCGGCGAGCTTCGCTTCATCGCGTGCTATCTGCTTTCTGGAATCGGTTCGGGGCTCGGCGTTGTCCTGTTGCACACCATCGGTCTGACCCCGCCGCAGGATGTCGTCGGCGCCTCGGGCTGCATCATGGGAGTGGTCGGAGCGTGGGCTGGTTTTCTCTTGCGGTATCGTCACGCACCGCTCGCCCGCCGCCGATTACAAAACATCGTATTCATCGTTGTGATTCAGACCGTGTTCGATCTCACCACTCCGCAAATCAGCATGGCGGCGCACATGTGTGGATTGATTACGGGCCTCGTGCTTGGTTTGATTTTAACGCCGCGGCAAGTCAGGAGTGTGTAGCCGCCCCGCTGTGTCGGGGCGTTTCTCCCACGGCGACAGAGCGCGGTGGCTACAGAGATGCTATGGAACACTTGCTGCTCAAGTGTTTCCATTCATAATTCGCCTCAAATATTCTCTGCCGGCGTTATGCCTAACTACCAGCTTTACAACGTAAGCCCCACTCTGCCCGAGCCGCTCGAGCCGCTGCGGGAAATGAGTTTCAATCTTTGGTGGACATGGGAGCCTTCGGCGCGTCGCCTTTTTCGTCATCTCGACCCCGAGCTTTGGAACCGGACCAATCACAATCCCGTGCGCATGCTCCAGCTTTCGCGCCAGGCGCGCTTGATCGAAGTCTCGCAGGACAAAAACTTCCTGCGCGAACTGAAGGAAGTTTACGGATCGTTTCGCGATTACCTTTCGCGCAAAGATACATATGGAAAAACCGGCGCCGGTAGCGCGATCAAAAAAACCGTCGCCTACTTCTCCGCCGAATTTGGTTTTCACGAATCCATTCCGAATTACTCCGGCGGTCTTGGCATCCTCGCGGGCGATCATTGTAAATCGGCGAGCGATCTCGATCTGAACTTCGTCGCCATCGGACTCCTTTATCGCCACGGTTATTTCAAACAGCAGATCGACAAGGAAGGCGTTCAGCAGGCGATCAGTCTGAATCAAAATTTCCATCACCTTCCCATTCGCGAAGTGCGCCAGGGCGACTCCAATCTGCTCGTCTCGGTCGAACTTCTTAGTCGCACTGTCCTGGCCAAAGTCTGGCAACTCCATGTCGGGCGCGTCTGTCTCTATCTGCTCGATACCGATACGCCGGAGAACAACGCTGAGGATCGCCTGATTACGGCCGAGCTTTATGGCGGCGATCTGGAAATGCGCATCCGGCAGGAAATTGTTTTGGGCATCGGTGGCGTGAAGGCACTCGGTGCGCTCGGGATTGATACCGAAGTTTTCCACATGAACGAAGGCCACTCGGCCTTTCTCGCACTCGAACGCATCCGCTCGTTAGTCGCGGAGAAGAAGCTCGATTTTTATTCTGCTCTGCAAGTCGTCGCGTCCGCGAATGTTTTCACCACACACACTCCCGTTCCGGCCGGCAACGATTCCTTCTCGCGCGACATGATGCGCCGCTATTTCGGCAATTTCGCCACTGAATTAGGAATTCCGTTCGACGAGCTCTTTCGGTTCGGCCAGGCCAGTGTCGATCCGCTCGATGTATTCAGCATGACGATTCTCGCCTTGCGCGTGAGCCGGCAATCGAATGGCGTGAGCAAATTGCATGGGGAAGTAAGCCAGACACTTTGGAAAGATGTATGGGCCGGCGTGCCGTTTCATGAAGTGCCAATCACCAGCATCACCAATGGGGTGCACACAAAAACGTGGATGGCACCCGAGTTTTCCGCGCTCTACAGCAAATATCTCGGCAAATGGGAAGAGCATTTGACCGAACATGAGTTCTGGCGCGGCGTGGTTGAAATTCCCGATGCCCAACTTTGGGACACGCATCAGAAACTAAAGCTGCGCCTGATCGAATTTGTGCGCGAACGCGCGCGCGAACGCCGCCAACGTCTTGGCGAATCGCCAGAATCCATTCGCGCGGTCAATAGCATTCTCGATCCGGAGATCCTAACGATCGGTTTTGCGCGACGCTTCGCTACTTACAAACGCGGTGCGCTCTTGTTCAGCGACAAGCAACGGCTGCACCGTTTGCTCAACGACATCACGCGCCCGGTGCAATTTATTTTTGCCGGAAAAGCGCATCCGCGTGACGAAGGCGGCAAAGCGCTCATTCAGGAAGTTTACAAATTCAGCCGCGAATCGGGTTTCGAAAATCGCGTCGTCTTTGTCGAAGACTACGACACTTACATCGCACGCCGGCTCGTGCAGGGTGTCGATCTGTGGCTGAACAATCCGCTGCGCCCACTCGAAGCGAGCGGCACCAGCGGAATGAAACTGCCGCCTAACGGCGGATTAAACCTGAGCGTGCTTGATGGCTGGTGGTGCGAAGGCTTCAACGGTAACAACGGTTGGGCCATCGGATCGGAAATCGACGACGGCACTGTCGATTTTCAAAGCGCAGTCGACGCCAACAGTCTTTATCAATTGCTCGAAAACCAAATCATCCCGCTTTATTACGCGAAACCGGATGGGAAACTTCCCCTCGCCTGGCTTCAGCTCATGCGCGATTCGATTCGGAGCGTCACACCGGTCTTTAACACGCATCGCATGGTAAAGGAATACACCGAACGCCTCTACATTCCCGCGGCAAAGGCGCACGAAGAATTCGTGCGCGATGGATGCACGTCCGCCGCGCAGTTAAGCAAATGGAAAGCGCAGATGCGCAAAGACTGGCCACAGGTTCGCATTTCCGATGTGCAAGTCGGCAACACGGATCGCCAGAATATTTTGGTCGGCGAAGCGCTCGAAGTCTCCGCGAAAGTTCATCTCGGCGGCGTCGATCCGAAACATGTCCGCGTCGAAGCTTACCACGGTGAAAGTGATAACGGCACGATCCGTAATCCGACCGTCACGGTATTGAACGAAGGCAGCCGTGCGGATGCCAACGGCAGTTACATTTATCATGGCGCCATACCGGCAACCGAAAGTGGCGCCTATGGCTTCAGCGTCCGCGTTGTTCCCACACACCCGCAACTCATGCAAACACACGAGTTGCGTTTGATCGCCTGGTCCTGATCTGGCGGAGATCAATTACGTTGATCTCTTTGCGCTCCGATGTCTCACATTTACACTGCAGCGCATGAGCACCGATTTAGCACAACTGGCCTGCGACCGATACGAGATTGCGGACACTCTGCATCGCTATGCTTTCGGTCTCGACCACGATGATGCAGAATCGCTGGCTTCGGCATTTACGGAAGACTGCATTTTCGATTTCAAGTCCGCGCGCGCGAAACTCGACGTCGGTTTCAACAAACTAACCGGCCGTGCTGCGATCGTGGAAACTCTTCTGCCGATTCTCGGTCCGCTCGACACGAGTCACACCACCAGCAATCTCCAAATCGAAATCAACGGCGATTCGGCGACGTTGCGTGCGTATGTCATGGCGCAACATTTCATGCCGCGCGAGGGTTCGCGTAGCGGATCGGAGAACGCGCTCCTGATGAATCGTTACGATTGCGAACTGGTGCGCGACGGAGACAAATGGCGTTTTAAACGCGTCACGATCGACAATGCATGGGCGCAAGGCAATCCCGACATTCTCAACGCGAACGCCATTCATCGCGCGCTGACCGCGAAATCGAAGCCGGCCAAATGAGGTGGATCGAGCTCCCACGCTCGATGCAACTTTAACGGCGCAGCCGCATTTGCTTTGCCTGGCAAAGGCGTTCGGAGAGCGCGTTCCAGCTATTCGATGCGCCAAAGCAGGTGCGCTATTTGCGCCTTTGTCATCCCAACAAATGGTGGCTGGTTGGATACATCGGAGACGCGAGCGGAAGTTTGCGAGTGAAAAACAAAATGCCGATTAGTGGCGCAACCAGTGAGCGCGAATATCAAAGCGACGATAAGTGCACTTTTCATAATTCCCTTTCCCGGGCTTTCCCGTTCCCACATTATACACTCAACCGTTAAATGAATCTCGTTTCGCTCTCGGGATTGAAGTCTCACGCGCCGCCGTGGATTAAGCGGTTTGTCGCGGGCAGGGCATGCGCACCGACAAAAAAATGGGGCGGTTTTGCCGGAGCACGGTATTAATTAGTCGGCGCGACGGGCCGTCGCACCCTACCGGGGTGGAACAGAAAGTGAATTCATGAAATTCTCAAAAGAAAAATTGCCGGTCACGCGATGATTCGCCGGAATTTTTGCCGAAGGAAGTAGAAGCATTGGTGCACGGCGGGATGACGCCGTTACAGGCGCTGCAAGCGGCGACGATCTCAGGAGCGCAACTGTTGAACTGGTCGGATCGCATCGGAACGATCGAGCCGGGAAAGTTTGCCGACATTATCGCAATGGAAGGCGATCCGACCCATGACATCGACGCGATCGAGAAAATCGCGTTCGTGATGAAAGATGGCGTGACGATTAAGAATAATTTCGCGGCGAAATCGGAACCCAGATAGAGCCGAGTTTAACCGCGTACGAAATCAGATCACATCAAGACCAGATTATCCCCACTCCATTTCAACGTGAGCATGTAGCTCTGTCCGCTTTGCACGTTCAAGCGTTTCTGCGCCGGAGCGGGAATCATGTGATTCGGGTAGACCATGATGGAGATGAAATGATCGCCGGGCGCCAGCGAGGCATGATAGGCTTGGCCCCATCTCATACGACCGGCCGAAACTCCATCGATCGATATAAACGCGGTGATACCGCCTCCCAGGGCGGGGAATCGATTGATCGTGAGATATCCAGCTTCCCGATCACGCGCGGCAGCCATGGGAGCGGCAGACACAGAAGCGGCCAGGAAAGCGCACGCGAGTCCCAAGAGCACAAAGCAACGAAAGTCCCATTTTTTCACCGCCGACTGTTATTCGAACCCGCAAGAAAAGGCAATTCGATTGCCATGCTGATTTGGATGGTACCAATCCGTCATTGGCTGTTCGGCTCGAATTGATCGATCAATTTTTGAAAGCGCGGATCGCCCCGGAGCGGATCGAACATGGGATCGAGTCGCAGCAGTGCGGGCGTGAGCGGCCGCACCCAGACAAGCGGCCCACGATATGGAAGCAACCGCAATTTTTCCAGAGCGGCGATGGCGCGGTCAGGCTCAGCCGATTGCGCTGACACCCGAGCGAGGATCTCGATCGAAAATGGACCATACATGGCGTCCTTCTCCGTCGAGGTAGCAGCGGTGGCGCGCTCTTGGAAAGCAAATGCAGCGGAGGCATCGTCCTGAGCTGCGCTCGTTAGGGCAAGATCTTCGAGCAAAGCAAAATTTTGTGGCTGCGTCTTGAGAAAGGACTCTAACTCGCCACGTGCCTCGTGAAAGCTTTCCTTTGCGGCGGCAACATCATCGGCAACTTTTTGCGCCCAGCCTAACCAGAAGCGCAGTTCGCCATTGAAGTAACCCATGGCCGGATCGGGCTTGGCTAATATTTCCTTCAGCCGAGCGACGATCTGCGCGGGACGGCGCTCGAGGATCGTTTGATAGACTTGCGTTTCCAGCGCAAAAGGATCGTCCGCGGCGGGATGAAGGGGAGCGAGAAGCGCCGCGGCCTCGGGCAGATTCCCCTCGCCTTGCAGGATCGCCGCTTTTAGCGCGACGGTATCCAAATCGTCCGGCGTGACATTTAACACCTGATCAAGCTTTCGTAGAGCTTCGGGAAAACGACGGAGGATGGCGTAGGAAAGCACGTGTTGGGTAAGCAGGTTGGCATTGCGCGGATCGAGCCGCTCCGCTTCGTTGAAGTAAGATTCGCTTTGCTCCCACTGACCTCGCCTGCGCGCGACATAAGCCAGTGACTCAGGGATGCGGCTGTTGTTAGGCAAAAACTGACGCGCCTGATCAAAGTAACGCGTCGCACTGTCGTAGTCCTTTAGGCAACCGTAGTAGTAATAACCTTTCGCCATCAACGCCTCGCCCAGATTGGGTTGAAGCGTGAGCGCCGTTTCGGCGGCAGCGCGTGTTTCTTCCCGCAACTCGGCTGTTGGTTGAAGACTCTGCGTGATGTAACCGAGCGCATCCACGTAGGAGAGCAGTGCCCAACTCAAGGCAAACTTCGGATCCAGGCGCACTGCTTCCCTAAGATATTTCTGTGCGCCAAGAGATTTCGCCGGAGTGATACCTCCCGTCTTTAAGGTATAAGCCAGACCGCGAAGGTAGGCATCGTAAGCCGCCGGATTGCTTGTCGGTTTAGCGGCAATGACTTCCTGTTCCACGCCGGAGAGCTTCGCCCGCAGTTGATCGGCGATCGCTTTGGATATGTCTGTCTCGACCGAAAAGATATCGGTTAGTTTGCGATCGAAAGTCTCCGCCCAAAGGTGGGAATCATTAGCCGCTTTGATGAGCTGCACGTTGACGCGCACCTCGTCGTGACTTTTCTGCACGCTTCCTTCGAGGATGTGCGCGACACCGAGTTCCCGCGCGATCTCACGCAAGTTTTCCGGCGCAGTTTTGTAATGCTGCGTCGAGGTGCGTGAGATTACTTTCAAGTCGGCGATCTTGGATAACCGCCCCAGGATCTCGTCCTGAATCCCGTCGGCAAAGTAGGCGTTTTCCTTTTCGCTGCTCAGGTTCTCGAACGGCAGGACGGCAATCGATTTTTCTGGAATCGCTGCCGGTGGTGTCAACGGAGGAATCTTAGTGGTCGTTGCCGATTTCGGTCGCAACAATTGAAAGATCAGCAAGCTGGCTGCGATTGCTGCGGTGCCGGCGATGAAGACAGCAAACTTACGCCTGCTCCATTGCGGTAATCTTTCGTCAGGCGAAATGTTCTCGGTGCGCTTCATTCCTTCCGGTGTCATCTCAAACGCCCAGGCAATCACAAGCGCGATCGGGAAACCGATCATGATGAGAACCACCACAAGACGAACGGCGTCGTTTGAAATATCGAAGTAAGGAAAGACCTGCGTCGCAATTTGAATGAAAAGCCAGGCCACCACTGCGTAGGCGACCGCAACCTTGTAAACATTGCGGCGTTTCAGCTCACCGAAGAAGTCTCGTAAATTCATTTCCGATCAGGATTCGCTCTGCGGTATGCCCTTTAGTCTGCCGCAGGAAGCTTGAATAATAAAATCGGTCGTTCACGACATAAGCTACGAGAACCCAGAGCCCCGCCCTAACGAAAACGGAGTGAGTAAGGAATTGCGCCACGCCCCAACGTGAATGACGCAGGAATGCGAATCACGCTTTGCTATTTCTCGGGTTTCTGATAGGAGACAAATGGGATGCGAGCATCCCGCCCGCTTCCTAGGATTGGAGTTAATCTTATGAAAAGAATCTTTCTTCTCAGCGCGGTTCTGGGCGTAGCAATCATCGTGGGCGGCTGCGCAAATCAAATAACACCTGGCACGGACACTGCACAGGCGCGCGCGAATGCGCGAGGCGGCCTTGTGGAACCCGGATCGGTCGCGGGGATATCTTCCGGAACCGCTGGGCGTATGGGTGGCGGGCGTGCCTTACCCTAAGCGATAGAGCAGATCGGCCGTCCGCTTATTTGCGGCACAAACTGCTCGCGCTCCCAATTCATCGCTCGTTAGGCAAAAACGGTCCACTCCCTGCGGGCGCGCGCCGCTTCGCATAGCGAAGCGGCGGCAATAAATTCGGAAGGCGACGTAGATCTGTGCGTGCGTCGACATTCAATCCCCACGCTCGCACCGCCGCGGCCTGTTTAAAATGAATTGGCTTGGCGTCCTCGTCTCACTAGTTTTCATTTTCCAACAATAGCAAACAGAAGGAATCACTATGGCCGATACATACGTCCCAATGATCAGCTCCGGCGCGGCCGGACCACTCGGTGTTCTGCATCTCCCACGGCTCTGGCAGAAAGTTTCGCTCGAAGCGGCGGGTAAGCTCGCTTCTGGTTATCCCGGCATCGGCCGAGGATTCGATGCGATGACTTGCGCCGCGCTCGGGCTCGATGAACAAGCCGTAAAGGATTACATCAAACAGAACAAGCCGACCTATCCGCAATTCGAAGCGTGGGTAAAGAAAAACGCCAAATCGTTAAATCGCGAAGCAGTCGAGAAACATAACGCCGCGGTGCGCGGCTATAATCACGATGACGATACGCGCAAAGGGATTCTGGGCGCGTGCGGTATCGCCGATGATGCTTCCGCTGCGAAAGATGCGGTGAACCTGAACAATCTCGATGATTGGTACGAATTTCATCAGGCGGTGCTGAAGTAGCAACGAAGCGATGATGATTCGAAGGGACTCGCCGCGGTGGGTCCCGGACACGCGAGGCGCGTCCCTCCGTCGTTGACGCACACGCGTTGGGCGTGGAGCATTCGAACATGCCGCTGACGCAAACGAGCGAAACGCGCAACTTTCGCAAGACGACCGAGACCTTCACGGCCGGCGCGAAGACGATGCCGCAGCGGTATTTCGTCTCACCGGAAATTTTTGCTGAGGAACGAGAAAAGATCTTCGCCAACCGATGGGTCCTGGTCGGGCATCAAAGTCAGATCGCCGAGGCCGGCGATTATTTTACCGCGGAAGTAGCGGGCGAAAGTCTGATTGTTATCCGCGATAAGAGTGGCGAAGCGCGCGGATTCTATAACGTCTGCCGTCATCGCGGGACACGCTTATGCGAAGACGCGACCGGCCAGGTGCGCGCGATTCAATGCCCATATCACGCGTGGACCTACGGACTCGACGGTCGACTCGTCGGCACGCCGCATATGGATGATGTGCCCGGCTTTGAAAAAGCCGATTATTCTCTGCACGCAGTAAACCTCGCGTTGTGGGAAGGATTTGTTTTCCTCAATCTCGCGGATGCGCCTGCTCCGCTGGAAAAAATGTTCGCGTCATTGCACGGAAAATTCTCGCATTGGAACCTGCCGCAGTTGTGCTCGGCCAGGCGAATTGAATACGACGTGCACGCGAATTGGAAATTGATCTTCGAAAATTATTCGGAGTGCTACCACTGCCCCGGCGTGCATCCGATGCTCTCGAAAGTTTCGCCTTACGATTCTGCGGAAAACGATCTCGTGGAAGGACCGTTTCTCGGCGGATTCATGTCGCTCACCAAAGGCGCCAGCCTAACGATGAGTGGCAACGCTTGCGCGCTGCCGGTCGGCGACATCAAGAGCGAAGATCATCATCGCGTGTTCTATTATTCCATTTTTCCCAACATGCTCCTGAGCATGCATCCGGATTACGTGATGGTGCATCAAGTGTGGCCGCAATCGCCGGATCGCACGCTCATTCTGTGCGATTGGTTTTTTCATCCCGAAGCGTTCGCGCGAAATGATTTTCAGCCTAACGACGCCATTGAGTTTTGGGACATGACGAACAAGCAGGATTGGCATGTGTGCGAGTTGAGCCAGCAAGGCATCGCCTCGCGCGCCTACGTGCCTGGCCCCTATTCGCCGCGCGAAAGCATTCCTGCAGCGTGGGATCGGGAATATTTGCGACAGATGCAATAGCAAAGGTGGATCGAGTAGTTCCCTGCTCGATGTTAATAATGGCGCGCAGCTGCTTTTGTTATCAACGCCGATCTGCCTGAAGCGCTAGAAATTCGCACGCGGTTCCGGACAGCAGTTGCTTCTTTTCTGTGGCGGAAAGTTTCATCGATTCGATGAGTTTACCGGGCGCTGCTTCGCCTAACGGGAACGGATAATCGGATCCGAGCGCGACGCGTCGTGCGCCGAAAAGTTTGATCAGTAATCGCAAGGCGTCGGTGTCGTGGACTAACGAGTCAATGTAAAAGCGCGCCGGCGCATCGCCGCTGGCAAGGTAGTTTCGCGGATTGGTGCTGTTGTCGGTGGCGCACAAATCCGGCCGAACATGAAAGCCATGTTCGATCCGGCCAATCGTGATTGGGAATGCGCCGCCGCCGTGCGCGAAGGCAACCCGAAGTTTCGGGAAGCGTTCGAACACTCCGCCGAAAATCATCGAGCAAATGGCGAGCGACGTTTCCGCCGGCATACCAACCAGCCAGGGCAGCCAGTATTTCGGCATTCGTTCTTTGCCAACCATGTCCCAGGGATGGACGAAGATCGCGGCGTTGAGTTGTTCGGCTGCGCTCCATATCGGCTGGAGCGATGCGTTATCGAGATTCAAAGTATCGAGCCGACCGAAATGAGGGTTTGGATCGACATGGGTGCCGATCTGCGCGCCGCGGAGCCCGAGCTCGCGCACACAACGTTCCAATTCCTGCGCGGCGAGATCGGCGTCCTGTAACGGAATCGTCGCCAAACCGGCAAAGCGTTTCGGATGCGCACGAACGACTTCAGCAATGTGATCGTTCAGGCGACGCGAGAGATCGAGAGCATCGTGCGGTTTCGCCCAATAGCTGAACATGACCGGAACTGTCGAAAGCACCTGCATGGTGACGCCGGTCTGATCGCATTCTTCGATGCGGCGTTTCGGGTCCCAGACGTTGTCGGTGATCTCACGAAAAACGCGCTCGCCGATCATCATGCGCGCACAGCATGGCTTGTAATGATCGAGCCTAACGAATCCGCTGTAGCCGTATTTCGCGTCGAGATCTGGCCAATCGTGCGGAAGGATGTGCGTGTGCAGGTCGATCTTCATCGTTACAATTTACGAGACGGCCCTCACCTTAATCCTCTCCCACGGGGAGAGGAAAGCAGAACGACGAACGCGCTTCTAAAAAGGCTTCGTCGGTTCGGGCTGCGGAACCTTGTGTCCGCACTTTTTGCACGTGCGCCGCGCGTCGTCATTCCAGAAATCGAGCATGGCCTTGCTAAAATGCTCCACGATATCGCCGCAATCGAAATCGATGTCTTCGACCAGCGCACCGCAATTTTCACAATAGAAAATCACATGCTCGTGTTCGCCGGGCGGGCGGCGACGCTCGACCACGACGCCAACCGTGTCGGGTGGGCGCACGGGCGCATGCGGAACATTGGGCGGAATGAAAAACGTCTCCCCCTCCCTAACGAGATGATCGACAATGCGATCGCCTTCATGAATCCGCACTTTGATGTTGCCTTTAAGCTGATAAAAATATTCTTCCGAATCGACTTTGTGGAAATCGTTGCGCGCGTTCGGACCTTTGATGACCATGACAAAGAAATCGCGCCCATCGTAAAGATAGCGATTACTCACTGGCGGCTTGAAGAGATGGCTGTTCTCTTCGATCCAGTTCTCCAGATTTACCGGCGGCCGCACCGACGTGGCGGCGCCAGTATCTGACGTTGGCTCTTTGGCGGTTTGCGTAGTGATCGCTCAGCCTATTTGCGCCTGCGCGTAGCGTCAAACATCTGGTTTGCCTAACGAACCGCCGATTTCGTCGAGAACAGCCTGAGCTGCCACGCGATCGGCGCCGCCCTGACCGAGTCTGCTCGCGACTTCATCGAAATCCGAGATCATGCGTTGCCGCGCCGATGGATCGCTCATCAAATTCAGAACCGTTTTTGCAATGGCACGCGGTTTCGCCCGATGCTGGATGAATTCGGAAACAATTTCCCGATCAGCCAGGACGTTTGGCATGCCGAGATATTTTATCCTAACGACCAGTCGCGCCGCGACGTAGGTGAGCCATGAAACTTTGTAAACGAGAACAAACGGCAATCGGAAATAGGCAGCCTCGAGCGTCGCCGTGCCCGAGGCGATAATTCCAACGCACGCGCGCTGCATGATCGCGGAATTTTCACCAGCGCCGACGCGGACTGTATCGCGCGGCAAAGAGGATCGCAGCAATTGTTGTTGAATTTCAGAAGCGAGAGCTTCCGACGCCGCCGCTGCTTCGAATCGAGCGTTCGGACTTTGTTTGGAAATTTCGCGCGCTGCCGCGATCATGATCGGAAAAATTTTGCGGACTTCACGCGATCGACTTCCGGGAAAAAGCGCGATCAAATTCGGATTGCGGGTGGAATCGAGTTGGCGGCCACCGGCATTTTTGATTAGCGGATGGCCCACAAAAATCGTGCGCAAACCCGACCGATTATAGAGCTCAGCTTCAAACGGAAAAATGCAGAGCATCAAATCGAGCGTGCGCGCCATCGCGCGAATGCGACCGCGGTTCCAGGCCCAGACCTGTGGGCTGATGTAGTAGATAATTTTCTGTGTGGACGATCGCTTTCGCAACGCGCGCGCCAGACGCAAATTGAAACCCGGATAATCGATCAGGACGACCGCATCCGGTCGGGCGCTCTCAATCTCCGCAAGTGCAGCGCGAAATTGCGCGCGGAAATATCCATACTGCTTCACCACTTCCCATAGACCGACAACGCCTGCCGTCTCGATCCAGTCTCGGAATCCCTCGACCGCGATCGCTTTCATTTGCGGTCCCCCACGGCCACGAAACTGCAGATTCGATTGCGCTTCCAACAGGGCGCGCATGAGGGCCGCGCCGTGTTCATCCCCGCTCGCCTCGCCCGCAACGAAATAGAGAGTCTTGAAATTCACGGCACGTTTGAACTCCAAGTCATCCTGAGCGCGAGCGAAGGACCTCACAAACTAGGAACGGCGTAGCGAACCAATCGAACATTCGTGAGATCCCTCGCGTCGCTCGGGATGACCACATCTTTTGTCACCGCTATTATGCAACGCGCGTTGCCTCAATTCGTTTTGTGATTTCGACCGCGAGTTCGAGCGCTGCGGTCGCTTGAAATCCCGAGACCCTTGGTGCGCGGCCGGTGCGGGCGCATTCGATAAACTCGGCCAGCTGCCGTTTCAATGGTTCTTCGCGCTCGATCTCCACTTCACCACGAACAATCGCCCCGCCCTCGCGTCGATAAATTTCGCCGCTCTGGTTTTGATAATCGAGTGAGAGATACGCGTCCTCTTGAAAGACGCGAATCTTGCGCATGCTTTCGGGACTGATCCGGCTCGAGGTCACGTTTGCAATGCAACCGTTCTCAAAGCGCAAACGCGCGTTTGCGATATCTTCGCCGCGGCTTAAAACCGGCACGCCCACGGCGTCGATCGTTTCCACCGGGGAACGCACGAGGTGCAAAATGATTTCCAGATCATGAATCATGAGATCGAGGACCACACCGATGTCCGTGCTCCGATGCGGGTAGGGCGAAAGTCGATGCGCTTCGATGAAACGCGGATGAGTCAAGCGAGCTTCCAATGCACCGAGCACTGGATTGAAACGCTCCACATGGCCAACTTGGAGCACAAGATTTTGACGCGCGGCAAGCTCGGCCAGCTCGGTCGCGTGCGCGGGATTTTCGGCAATCGGTTTTTCGACAAGCAAATGTTTGCCATCGCCTAACAAGTCGCGGCCGATCTCGAAGTGTGCGCTGGTCGTCGCAGCGACAGACGCAGCGTCCACTTGCGCAGCGAAATCCTGAAGCGACGAAGCCGCGCGCACGCCAAACTCCCTGGCAATTTGTTGCGCACGCGATTGATCGATGTCGTAAACCGCGGTGAACTCGGCCGACGGGAGATCAGCGTAGAGTCGAGCATGATTTTTCCCGATATGGCCGACGCCCACAACGCCAACGCGGATCTTATTCATATTTTACAACTGCCTTTGTCGATAGTTACATCACGCCGCTTCATTCGTTAGGCTCGATTTTGCAGAAACCATTCGTAGGTGCTGGCGATGCCTTCGCGGAGCGTGATCGAAGATCGCCAGCCGAGATTCCGTAGCTTGGAAATATCGAGCAGTTTTTGCGGAGTCCCATCAGGCTTGCTGGTGTCCCAGCTTAACCTGCCGCCGAAGCCGACGATTTCGCAAATCAGCTCGGCAAGTTCTCGGATGGAAACGTCTTCACCTCGCCCGACGTTAATGATTTCGGGCGAATCGTATTGGTGCAGGAGAAAAAGGCAGGCCGAGGCTAGATCGTCCACATGGAGTAATTCGCGGCGCGGTTTACCCGAACCCCAGACGGCCAGTTCTCCTGTGCCGCTTACCTTCGCCTCGTGCGCTTTTCGCAAAAGCGCCGGCACGACATGCGATGATTTGAGATCGAAATTATCGTTAGGCCCATAGAGATTTGTTGGCATTGCGGAAATAAAATCCGCGCCGTACTCGCGCGCGTAAGCCTGGCAAAGTTTGATACCGGCGATTTTCGCGATGGCGTAAGCTTCATTTGTCGGCTCGAGCGGACCAGTCAGAAGCGCTTCCTCTGGGATCGGCTGCGGCGCGAGCTTGGGATAAATGCACGAACTGCCCAGAAACAAAAGCTTGCGCACACCGTAATGATGCGCGGCACGAATGACGTTGTTTTGAATCTGCAGATTACTGAGCAGGAACTCTACTGGCAGATCGTTGTTGGCCTTGATCCCTCCGACCTTCGCGGCGGCAAATACGACGATCGCCGGTTTTTCTTCGGCAAAGAAACTTTCCACGGCTTGCTCGCGGGTCAGGTCGAGCTGGGTCCGATCGCGTTTGATGAGATTCTCAAATCCGTCCGCCTCGAATCGGCGCATGAGCGCGCTCCCGACGAGTCCGCGATGTCCCGCGACAAAGATTTTGTCCGATTTGTTTAGCCCGGGCATTTGCGGATTAGCATTTTCTTTTTTACGGCATTAAGCAATCGTCAGTTGTGCGAAAGAAGCAATCCCGCCTTGCGGTGCAAAAGACCTACAAGCTTTTCATCGGCGGTAAGTTTGTCCGCGGCGAAAATGGACGTGTCCTGCCGGCGCGTAATGCAAAGGGCGAAATCCTGGCGAATTACTGTCGCGCCTCGCGCAAAGATTTCCGCGACGCGGTCAAGGCAGCGCGAACTGCTCTGGGCGAATGGTCGAAACAAAGCGCGTATCTGCGCGGACAGATTTTGTATCGTGCCGCCGAGATGCTCGAGATGCGGCAGGGCGAGTTGCGGGAAGAACTATCGCGCGCCAACGGCCTGCGGGAAAAAGTTGCGGCCCGCGAAATCGTGCTCGCGGTCGACCGGCTCGTGCATTACGCAGGTTGGACCGATAAATTTAGCCAGCTGTTCGGCACGGTGAATCCGGTGGCAAGTTCTCATTTCAATTTTACAACGCCGGAGCCGACGGGCGTCGTCGTCATTGTTTGTCCCGACGAACCGGCGCTACTCGGGATCGTTTCCCTGGTCGCGCCTGTTATTCTTTCGGGTAACACCGCCGTCGTGCTGGCTTCACCGAGCAAACCGCTGGCTGCGCTCACATTTTCGGAAATTATCGCGACGAGCGATTTACCTTCCGGAGTAATCAATATCATTTCTGGCGATCGCGCGGAACTAGCGCCGCATTTCGCCAGTCACATGGACGTAAATGCGATCGTCGATGCGTCAGGCGACGCGAAAATTGAAAGGATTTTGCAAAGCGGCGGCGGCTACAACGTGAAACGGTATATCCGTCGCGAGCTTGCGCCTAACCAGTGGGAAACGAGTATCGCGGAAGATCCGTATTGGATCATGGATACGGTGGAGATGAAGACCGCGTGGCATCCGATCGGGTTGTGATTTTTGTAGCGGCGGCCTATGACCGTCGCATTCTTCTGTTGGAGCGCGCGATTCCCGGAAGAATAATGCGACGGTCATAGACCGCCGCTACAGTAAAATTCATGCGCGCGCTGCTTCTTGTGCTGGATAGCGTTGGGATTGGGCACGCGCCAGATGCGGCGAAATATGGCGACGAGGGCGCGAATACGCTCGGGCACATCCTGGAGCAGCTGCCAGATTTGGAGGTGCCGAATCTACATTCGTTAGGCCTGGCCGAAGTTGTAGCCGCCCCGCTGTGTCGGGGCGTTGGTGTGCACGGCGACATGGCGCCGTCGCTACAACAGAAGCGCGCCAGTTTCGGGAAAATGCAGGAACGCTCGGCGGGCAAGGACACGACGACAGGGCATTGGGAGATCGCAGGCGTAATCCTCGACGAACCGTTCGCAGTCTACGAACGCTTTCCTGAAAAATTAGTCAGCGCAATCGAACGCCGCGCGAATGTTCATTTCATTGGCAACTACGCCCGGAGCGGCACAACCATTCTCGAAGAGTTGGGCCCCGAACATTGCCGCACCGGCAAGCCGATCCTCTACACGTCGGCCGATTCGGTTCTGCAGATCGCGGCACATGAAGAGGTGATTTCCATCGACCGCCTCTATGAAATTTGTGGAATCGCCCGGGACGAAGCCAACCAATTCCAAATCGGCCGGGTGATCGCGCGACCTTTCGCCGGCACACCGGGAAAATTCATCCGCACTTCACGCCGCCACGATTTTTCCATGGTGCCGCCGCGCACCATCCTCGATGCGTTACAAGAGGGAAATATCCCCGTGACCGGCGTGGGTAAGATCAGCGACACATTCGCGGGGAAAGGTATCGGCGCCTCCTACCCGACGGGGTCCAACCGCGAAGGAATGGAGCGGATAGCGGCCCTTTGGTCGACAAAATGCGAAGGGCTCATTTTCGTTAACCTTGTGGACTTCGATATGCTTTATGGGCATAGACGCGATGTATCGGGATATGGAAATGCCTTGGAGGAATTCGATCGTTGGCTGGGCGGCTTCTTGCCGGCGGTCGAGCCTCGGGATCTTGTCATTATCACGGCCGATCATGGCAATGACCCGACATATCGGGGAACCGATCACAGCCGCGAACAGGTACCGTTGTTTGTCCTGCACGGGGAAAAAAACGGCGATCTTGGGACGCGAAATACATTCGCTGATGTCGCAGCCAGTCTGGCGGAATTCTTTGAACTGCCAGCTCCCTGGCCTGCGGGCGTGTCATTCCTCTAGCAAAATGGGGCGCAAGTTTTTAACCTGCGCAGCTTCTACAATCGCTCGCCGGGCGAGCGCCACTCTCTCTAAATGCACATCCCAAGTCTGATCGAGAAAAAGCGCGACGGTCACGAGCTGACGGACAAGGAGATTGATTTCCTGGTGTCAGGTTTCACCCATGGAGAAATTCCGGACTATCAGGTCAGCGCATGGTTGATGGCGACTTTCTTCCGCGGAATGACGTCAGCGGAAACACAGGCTCTCACCGCTTCGATGATGGAAAGCGGAACGATTTTCGATTATCCAAACGATTCGCCGCCCAAAGTGGACAAACACTCCACGGGCGGAGTTGGCGATAAAGTTTCGCTCGTTCTCGCGCCTCTCCTCGCCTGCGACGATCTGTGGGTCCCGATGATTTCCGGGCGCGGGTTAGGCATCACCGGTGGCACGCTCGATAAACTTGAGAGCATCCCGCGGTTCAACGTCGATCTGGACGAGCACCGCGCCCTGCTGCAGCTCCAAAGCATCGGCGTTTTCATGATGGGGCAATCCGCCGACATCTGTCCCGCCGACAAGAAATTTTATGCGCTGCGCGATGTAACCGGCACGGTGGCATCGCAACCGTTGATCGTCGCCAGCATCATGAGCAAAAAGCTCGCGGAAAATCTCGATCGTCTCGTGCTCGACGTGAAATACGGCCGGGGCGCCTTCATGAAAACCGAGGCGGAAGCAAAAAAACTCGCAGCGGCGATGACGAAGGTGGGCAAACAAATGGGCGTGAAAATAAAACACTTGCTCACAACAATGGACCAACCACTTGGTCGCACTGTTGGGAACGCGCTCGAAGTCGCCGAATGCGTCGAGGTGCTACAAGGCGGCGGCCCGACGGACTTGATCGATCTCACGCTCGATTTGGCGGAATTGGTTTCGACTGTATCGCGCAAAAAGTTAACCGAATGGCTCCATGACGGGACGGCCTGGCGGAAATTTGTCGCGTTAGTTTACGCGCAGGATGGAGATGCCTCGGCCTTGGAGCGAATCACAGAAATTCATCGCGCGCCGATCATCCATGCTTTGCCCGCGCCCACCGCCGGAATTGTAAAGAGGATGGACGCCGAAGCGATCGGTCGCGCATCCGTTTTTCTCGGCGGCGGCCGGCAAAGATCGGACGACGAGATCGATTTTGCGGTTGGTTTTTCCGGCATCAAAAAAATTGGCGAACGCGTCGAAGCGCGCGAGCCGCTGCTGCACATCCACGCCCGCACCGACCAAGCTCTGGCATCGGTGCTGCCTCTTTTAGAAAAAGCGGTCGAGATTAGCTAGCTTTTGTCGCGAGGATCCCCACTGAGGTAGTGTCCGGTCACGAGCTTGAAAGCGTCGGACGTACGCTTGCCGGGAGTTCCATCGACCGCGAGGAAAACACCCGGGAAACCGCTGAGCCACTGTTGCAGCGTCGTGGCGGCTTCAATTTCTACTGGGTCTGACGGCTTCGTAACTGCATACCGCACCGGCGGCGGCGTCTTCGAATCGATTTTCGGCTGATCAGCAAACTCGACCTTGTTCATCTCGGCCAGTCTCCGCAAGACCGCGCAGCAGCCACATTGGCCAGACACCGCAGATTCAGACCAAACGCCATCGGCCACATATTTTCCGCTCGTGTAATGATTGGTAAAACTCCAGAGATACGGCGTATGCACGCCGTGCCGGCGATACCCCCAGCCATTATAACCTTCCAGCTTGTAGCACATGCCCGCGATGCTCCAATCGGTCCACGATGTGAGATTGTCATACGCGAGTGCATCCAGTGCACTTTCCTCCCAAGTACCGTCGCTCTTCCAATCGGGAGGACGGCCGGCTGGAACATTAACCGTTTTTTTACTGAGCGGATCACCATTATGTAGATGCTGCTTAAAATTTAAGCTGCATTCCATGTTGTGGATAACGGCGATAATATACCAGGGAACCTTGCTCGTTTTGGCAACCGATTCATATCGGCTTCGGTTTTTCAAAATGGGATCGACCACTTCCTGCACAGCGAGTGGTTTGGTAATAATACAAGTGTTAAAGAGATCCTCGTATTCCTGGTGAATGTCTGAGAGTAGGGGTGCGGTCATAAGCGTGAAAATCTCTCTGATATCTACGTTGCGTCAGGTTTGTTAGGCTTCTTTCCATGCTTGGCCGCGGCCTTATCCAAGCCTGCCGCCGCGGCTTCGTTGGCCGCATCTGGCGGCGCTCCCTTTTTGACCGCGTCCGCAATTGCCGTCGCCACCGCAGGTGCAACTTTCTTCGTGACTGCAGAACTTGCGCTGCCGTTGGCGACAGCAGTTTTGATCGCAGCCGAATTTCCCGCATTCTCGGTCGCCTGTAAGCCGCGAAGTTGTTCGCTTACGCTGCCCAAAGAAGCTTTGGCTACCGATGCTCCCTTTACTTCTCCTGTGTCGACGTATTGCTGAATCGCGCTGTCAGCGGCGGCAGCAGCCGTCGCCTCTACTGTCTTCAAAATCGCTTTCCCGGTCGGGCTAGCGATAAAGGCGGAAACATTGCCCTTTTGTTCAGTCGAACAGGCGCCCAGTGCCAAAAGGCTCATTACTAGTGATAGTCTCTTCATGCTCGTAGATGGTTTAGGACGCATCTAGCTTGCCTAACGAGTTACTTTGCAAGTTTTTTCGCTCACAAATTTGCCGACATTCTAAACTTTGGCGTTCTCATTGATTACGTCGTTGGTAATCCAACCTATGACCGTCTCGTCGGGTGTACCGTTGTCTGTCACAAAAACGTCGTAGCAACTCCCGCTAGAACCGAGCGCGGCGCTGGCTTTGTCCATTGCAGCCTTGGCGTCCGCGAGAGTCGCGTCGCCTTTCACGATCGCGAAACTTCCCCGCACCACGGGCCCTAGAACCGAGTCGTTCATCAGATCGGCCAGGGTCAAATCCGCCGCAAGGACGGGAGAGGAAGGTGGTGGCGGCGCCAGCGCCGGCACGTCACTCCCGAATGTTTGCTGAGTGACAAATCTTTCCACGCTACTCCTGTGCAGGACGCGCGTAGCGGGCCCGGTTTTTTTGTTATCCTTGAAAAGTGGAAGACGATCCCGTTTGATCCCGTGCCGCAGATGCGAGATCAACTCGGCGAGCCTGATTTCATTATCCCGCCTGTCGAGCAGATGATCAGGCAACGTCTCGATTCGATCCGGCCGGATCATTACGTTTCTTACCGGAGTGGATTGCAGCTTGTCGGCGCCGCCAACCTTATTTGCCAGATCGGTGATACTTTGAGTGGCGGCAGCGAGATTTTCCTTTTGGAAATAATGAGCGAGCACGGCGCCGACCCATGTGCCGAGCAGAGGCAGCACTGCGGCAAAAACATATTTGGCGGTCTCGAGATTGTTGACCGCATACAAAACGACGTAGCTCAGGACGAAAATGCCGCCAAAAGCCAGCAGCACCACGAGATAGGCGAGAAGATTGGTAAAGTCACTAAACAGCTTGGCGAGGAACTCGCTCGCTCCTGTTTTGTTGAGGGCCATCCCGATGATGACTCCAACGACGATCGCGAGAAGCAGCAGAAGAAATGCAACCGTCTCGCCGTGCCAGAATGGTGGAATCGGAACGGGCAAAGGTGTCGCGGTCACCGTGGGCATTACTTGCGCGAGAAAAAAGAGAAGGCCCATGGGATCAGAGTAAGGCGAAGCCGATGGCGGTGTTGATGGCGGCGGTAGCGACGGAAAGCGCGGCGTTGATCGCATCCTGCGCTGCAGCCTTGGCCGTAGCCTTCACGGCAAGAAGCGCTGTTTTCTCGGCCTTCTTTATTTGGTCAAAGGCAAATCGAACGTCGTCATCATTGATCTTGTCGGCTGCACGGTCAGCCGCGATCTGAATAACGCCATCCGCGATTATTTTTGCGCGGGCCTCAAGATAATTTCGCAGGTCGGCAGCGTGTCCCTTGGCGGCGCCGACTGCGGCGGCAGCGAGATCGGAAAATAATTGTGCGGCGTCGATGGACATATTTCTCAGGGGGTATTACCGCCTTTTTTGAGGCCGGCGCTAAAAATGGAACTGCGCTTTTTTGCGATCTGGATTTGTTGAACGTCCAGAAGCGTCGCGCGCAATCCGGTAGCAAGCGAACTGCGCGGCGAGGCGTGATGGTCCCGAAGGTCCTGATAACGCTGCTCCAGCTCGGCGAGCGCCTTGATCTCCTCCTCATTCTTCGCGAAGAGGGACGAACGGGCTTTCATCGTGCGCACAGCGCCAATGGCCTCGTCGAAGAATTGCTCACGATCCTGGGCCGACAGTCGCTCTGCATCCGCCTGCACAATGGCCGTCTCGGTTTTTACCGAGAGTTCGGTGAGCAGGCGGTCGGTCGTTTCGTCGTACGGAGCGACCAACATGACGCTGCAACTCGTCAGGAGGAAAGACGCGGCCAGCAGCACGGCCAGGGCCAGTCGCAATCCGCAACGTTTAGATCGCACCGGAGAAAGCGAGAAGAAATGTGCGGAGGCGATCATAATGGCAGCGCGGCAAGGACTGTAGCCATGCTTTCGACCGACAGTCCTCGGTGGAGTTGCTCATTGGTTGAGAGCGGGGTTGATCTGTCCACGGAAGTCGAGCCTAACGAACGGTTCGATTGCGCAGCAAGAATTTTCGAAGCGCAAATCGAAATAAATATCATAAAAACTGTTTTGCGCTTGCTCGAAGCGGACCGCGCAATTTCAATTGGCCAATGCTGCGACGCCTGACGTTCCTTTTCGCTTTCGCCCAAGCAGCGATCGTTTGCGGCAAGGAACCCGTTCCGGCTTCGCCTCCGCCGAAATCGCCGGTCGATACGCTGATTCCATGGCTCCTGCAGGAAAACCAGGAACTGCGTGAGATTCCTTTCAGCGAAGTGATTCTGGACGCGACAGGAAAGAAGGTTATCGCGGTCGATAAGAACAACGAAACCGATCAGCGTGTGATCAAGCAGATCAGCGGCGTGCTCGATGAAGTCGTTAGGCGCATGAATGGCCAGGATAGTCGGATTCAGGGCATTGCGCGGATCAACGAAGTAAGTAGCCACTTCGAAGACATGATGCGGGAATTGCTGAATGCGACGCCGGGTCTGAGCTGCGACGTTCCACATACCGCGGCAAACCGGGTGCAACGCTCTGGTTATCCGGACTTGCGCCTGGTGGATGCGGAAACGAAACGTGTTTTCTATCTCGACCCAAAGCTTTACGCAGTCGGCAGCCGCGACAGTAGTTTCCGCACTTTTTATTTCGAACCGAAGATCGCGACGAACAAGGTGCTCGACGACGCCGTGCATTTCATCGTCGGGTTCGAACATGAGAAGCGCTCGGCCGACGGTTGGAAATTTACGCGCTGGGACTTGATCGATCTCGCCCACTTCAAAGTGAAATTGAAAGCGGAATTCCAGGGAAGCAATCGGGACCTCTACCGTCCGGAAGCCATCGTCGCCACAAGCGCAAAATGAACCCCGCGCGTTTTTCACCCTGGGCCACCAAGGAGCGGCGGTCTCCAGGCCGCCGACGGGCGACTTGGAAGTCGCCCTTCCTTGAGATCCTCGGAGCAATTGTCGCGTTACAGCTGATCATTGCGGGAAGCGCAACTTCGGCGGAGCCGGAAAAAAACCCGGATGCGCGGACATTTTTCGCGCGCGCGCTGAAGGCACACGATGAGAAAAATTATGCCGGTTTCGTCGAGAACATGGAAGCCGCCCTCAAACTTCGGCCGCATCATCAGGTTTACATGTACGATCTCGCGGCCGGCTACGCGCTGATCGGCAAGAAAGAACAAGCGCTGACGCTACTGTCACAGATGGCGGCGATGGGATTTGTTTTTCCCGAAATCGAAAAGGATCGCGACTTCGATTCGCTGCGTGCCCCGGAGGGACCTGCTTCCGCAGGTCCCCGCCTGGGCGAGCAAGACGAAGCCGCGCGGACGCGCGGAAGCGCGTCCCTCCGGAGTGAGTTCGATGCTGTTCTGAAAAAATTCGCCGACAATCAAAAACCGGTCGGATATAGCGAGACGGCATTTACCGTTCATGAAAAAGGGTTGGTGCCGGAAGGACTCGCCTACGATCCGGAAACAAAAACATTTTTTCTCGGCAGCGTTTACCGGCGGAAAATCGTAGCCGTTAACGCGGCGGGCGATGCGCGCGATTTTTCCCAGGAATCCGATGCACTCTGGAGCGTGATGGGAATGAAGGTCGATGCGAAGCGCCGTTTGCTTTGGGGCTGCACAGCGGGTCACCTGCAAATGGCGAATGCGAAACCGGAGGACGATGGGAAAACGGCGGTTTTCAAATACGATCTGACGAGCGGAAAATTGCTTCGGAAGTATCGGGTCCCCGACGATGGGAAAAAACATTGGTTAGGCGATCTAGCGCTCGATTCACACGGAAATGTTTATGCCAGCGATAGTCTCTCCCCTGCCATCTACGTAGTCCGGTCCGACAAGGATGAGATTGAATCGCTTGTCGCCGGGTCACCTTTCATCAATCCGCAGGGAATTGTTCTCACGCCTGACGAAAAGAGACTAGTGATGGCCGATTATTTGAAGGGGCTCTTCCTGATCGATCTTCAAACAAAACAAGTTCAGGAAATCGCTGCGCCGGCGAACACGACCGTCCTCGGTATTGACGGAATCTATCGCGTCGATCACGACCTTATTGCGGTGCAAAACGGAATCAGGCCAAATCGCATTGTTCGCATGCGGTTGAGCGATGATTTCCGAAGAGTCGAAAAGCTCGAAGTCCTTGAAGCGAACAATCCCATTTTCGACGAACCGACACTCGGTGTCCTCGTCGACAATCGGTTTTACTTTATCGCCAATAGTCAATGGGGTGCGATCGATGAGCATGGCGCACTGGCTCCCGATGAAAAACTGAAGGATCCAATCATCCTGCGTCTGAACCTGTAGCGGCGGTCTACGACCGTCGCATTTCTGCCGCCGGCGATGGCGACCGCTACAGCGGCGGAATTGTGCGACGGTCATAGACCGCCGCTACAGAAGAGTTGCTGAAAAGAGCGCGTGAAGTGATGTTAACACGATGATCGCTGAGGCTCCCGAAGTCATGCAGTTCGATGCCATCGACGATGTCCTGCGCGACATCGCGGCCGGTAGAATTGTGATCGTGACCGACGACGCCGATCGCGAAAACGAAGGCGATCTCATCATGGCGGCGGAAAAGGCGACGCCGCAAACTGTAAACTTTATGACCCTGCACGGGCGCGGTTTGATTTGTGTTCCAATCACAAACGAGCGCGCCGAACATTTGGGTTTATCTCGCATGGTCGCGCAAAACCGCGAAATGCATCGGACCGATTTCACAGTCTCGGTGGATGCGGCGAAAGGCGTGACCACCGGCATCAGCGCGCAGGATCGCGCGGCGACGATTCAAGCGATCGCCGATCCGCAATCGACGCCGGCAGATCTCGTCCAGCCCGGCCACGTCTTTCCGTTGCGCGCAAAAGACGGCGGCGTGCTGCGACGCGCCGGTCATACCGAAGCGGCGGTGGATCTTGCCCGACTCGCCGGACTGAAACCAGCCGGCGTGCTTTGCGAAATATTACACGACGATGGAACGATGGCTCGCTTGCCCGAGCTGATGGAGTTTAAGAAAAAGCACGCACTGCGCATTTGCACGATCCAGAATTTGATCGCGTATCGTCGCGTGAGGGAAAAGTTGGTGGAACGAGAGCAAATCGTATCGTTGCCGACCGATTACGGAACTTTTGATCTTCATCTTTATCGTTCCAAGCTCGATGGCGCGCATCATCTGGCGCTGGTGAAGGGGAAAATCTCGAGCGACGAGCCGACGCTCGTGCGCGTGCACAGCGAATGTCTTACCGGCGATGTTTTCGGTTCGCGTCGCTGCGATTGTGGCAACCAACTGCATGCCGCGCTTCGCCAGATTTCCGACGAAGGCCGGGGCGTTCTTGTTTACATGCGGCAGGAAGGACGCGGCATAGGCCTGGCGGCGAAGATTCACGCCTACAAATTGCAGGAAGAAGGGCTCGATACCGTCGAAGCAAACGCCAAGCTTGGCTTCCCGAGCGATCTTCGCGATTACGGCTTGGGAGCGCAGATTCTCTTCGACTTGGGCGTGCGCCAATTTCGTTTCCTAACGAACAATCCCGAAAAAGGTCGTCGGCCTCGAAGGCTACGGCATCCAGATGATCGAGCAGGTGCCGATTCGCAGCGAAGCAAATCCGCACAACGCGAAATACCTCGAAACCAAAAAGACGAAGATGGGACATCTGCTCTAACGATTCGATTGCCTAACGAGCAAGTCGCGCGCTGCCTTCATGTCGAATATTATCCCAACCAAACCGCGCGTCATTTCGGTCAACGCTGCAAAGCGCACTTTTGTCATCGTCGCCAGCCGCTTTAACCCGATGTATGTGCAAGGACTCGTCGATCACGCTTCGAATCAATTGCGCGAACAGATGCCCGGTGCGGTCATCACGCTGTATCAAGTGCCCGGCGCGTTTGAAATTCCCGTGGTCGTGCGCGAGCTCGCCAGCCAGAAAAAAGCCGACGGCTTCATTGCTATCGGTGTCATTATTAAAGGCCACACCGCGCATGCCGAAAACCTGGCGCGCTCGGTTACCGATGCTCTGCAACGCATCGCGGTCGAATCCGGCGTGCCAGTAATCAACGCAGTCCTGAGTTTGGAAAACGAAGCGCAAGCGCGCGAACGTTGCCTGGAGGACAAAATCAATCGCGGCACAGAAGCGGCCAGGGCAGCGATCGAGATTACAAGCCTGATGGCGGAACTGCGGGAAAAACAAGCTCATGGGTAAACGTCGAGCAGGCCGGCAGGCGGCGGTGCAGTATCATTTTTGGCGCGATATGCAGCACGGTGTTGCGCCCGAGCGCATGGATGATTTCTGGGATTTCTGTCCCGCCACTCCGCGCGTGCGCGACTTCGCACAACCGCTGATCGACGGCATGATCGCGCATTTGCCCGAGATCGACGAGCGCATCCGGCGCTACTGCGAGAACTACGATCTGCGCCGCATTTCCGCCGTAGATCGAAGCGTGTTGCGACTCGCGATCTTTGAAATGCTTTTCCGCGACGACATTCCGCCCGTTGTCTCGATCAACGAAGCGATCGAGCTGGCCAAGATGTTTGGTGGCAGCGATTCCGGGCGATTTGTGAATGGAATTCTCGATCGGGTGAAGGATGATTTGTCGCGGCCATTGCGCGAAGCGGTTTCGGCAGAAGGGAAGCGACGGCAAGAAATAGCCGCTAATCGTGATTCATGTCATTCCGAGCGGAGCTCCGCGGATGCGAAACGCAGTCGGAGAATCGCTCACTGTCAGACATGGGCATGTCATTCGGCGAAGCACAGTAAGAGATTCCTCGACTTCGCTCGGAATGACAGGAAGGTTTTTGCTCCCGACGCTCGAAATGAACGCCGCGCCTAACGAATGAAATTCTTCCAAAACATTATCCAGAAATTTACCGGACGCCCGGTCGACTGGGATGAGTTGGAAGAAAATCTCATTCGCTCCGACATCGGCGTGCCGATGACATTGCGAATCGTCGAGGCGCTGCAAACGCGCGCCGTTACCACCTCCATCACCGCGAATGACATCGTGGAGGTCGCGCGCGCCGAAATCCTGCGCGTTCTTCCGCTCGCGCCCGCGCCGATCCGCCCGCTCCCTTCCAAACCAAAAGCGATTTTGATCGTGGGCGTCAACGGAACGGGTAAGACAACTTCCACGGCCAAGCTCGCGCATTATTTCAAAAAAAACCGGCACAGCGTTTTGCTTGCAGCCGCGGATACATTTCGCGCTGCTGCGATCGAGCAACTCGGTATTTGGGCGGATCGTCTCGGCGTGGAAATGATTCGCGGGCAATATAACGCCGACCCCGCCGCGCTTTGTTACGAAGCGTACCAATCCGCCGACAGCCGCGACATCGAGTTTCTGCTCTGCGACACGGCCGGTCGGCTGCACACAAAAACAAATCTGATGGCGGAACTAAACAAAGTGAAACGCAGCATCGCGAAGCACGACGAAACTGCGCCGCAGGAAACTTTGCTCGTCGTGGACGCGACCACCGGCAGCAACGCGCTCTCGCAAACGCGCGAGTTCCATCAAGCGATCGGCCTAACGGGTCTCATCGTGACGAAACTCGACGGCAGCGGCAAAGGCGGAGTCGTGATCGCGATTCAGGATGAGCTGGGGATCCCTACGCGGTTCGTCGGCACGGGCGAAAAACTCGACGACTTTGCGCTATTCGACGGGCGCGAGTTTGTCGCCAACATGGTCTAACCGCATTCGGGCTGTGAAGGAAAGCGTGACCAGCAAAGCAGTTCCGGCAGAAGAAATCGTTCCTCCCGCGCCCACAGGCGGCCTGCGCGGATTCATCGCGAAGTTCGCCGTTTTGAAAAGCGCGCGGCGCGAACTCTGGCTCACGTTTCTAATCAAGTTTCTCATCTACACGGCCTACTCCATCACAAACAAAACGATGGTGCTTTGGTTTTCGCGCGATCTCGGCTTTAGCGATCAATCCGCCGGCGCGCTTGTCGGCTGGGTCTGGGCGCCGGCCATGACTGTGTTCACATTGCTCGCCGGATCCCTTACGGATGCTATCGGGCTCCGCCGCACTTTTTTTCTCGGCGTCGCCATCTGCACGGTCGCGCGCTCGTTCATGGCTACAACCACAAATCCGGGGCTCGCGCTCGCATGCGGTGTCCTGCCGCTCGCCGTAGGCGAGGCGTTAGGCACGCCGGTGCTGCTCGCTGCGACGCGCTGCTATTCAACCGTTCAACAGCGTTCGATCGCCTTCTCGATCATTTACGCGATCATGAATGTCGGCTACTGGGTCGCCGGTTGGGTTTTTGATTTCGTTAGGCGACACGATTTTCATCCGAGCTTTTTCGGTTTTACGCCGACTGCGCATCAACAATTATTCCTCGTTAGTCTCGCGCTTGAGATTGTGCTTTTTCCCACGATCTATTTTCTCCGCCGCCGCGAAGAGCGCGAAAGAAAGGCGCACGCGACAATCATGGCAACGATCCGCGCCAACGCGACGGAGACGATCGATCTTTTTCGACGTCTGCTCGGTCAGTCGGCCTTTTTCCGGCTGCTCGTTTTCTTTCTCTTCATCGGTTTTCTCAAAGCCATCTTTTTGCAGCTGGATTACGTTTTTCCGAAATTCGGCGATCGCGAGCTGGGATTGAACGCGCCGGTCGGCAAACTAGCCGGAATCAATTCCCTTCTCATCATCGTTCTCGCGCCGGTGGTCGGCGCGCTCACGCAAAAGGTTTCTTCTTATCGCGTGGTTATCGTCGGCGCGACAATTTGTGCCGCGGGCGTCTTCATCATGGCGCTACCGACAAGTTGGTTCGTGCCCGCGGCAAACAGCGCGCCCGGACGATGGCTCGGCCATGGCTATCTCGGTCTGCAAGGCAATGTGCATCCGTATTATATAATGACGACGCTTTATCTGGCGGTGTTTTCGATCGGCGAAGCGTTCTATTCGCCGCGCGTTTATGAATATGCCGCGGCGATCGCCCCACCCGGCCAGGAAGCCTCTTACAGCGCGCTCGCCTATCTTCCGTTTCTCGTCGGCAAACTTCTCGTCGGCACGAGTGGCTGGATCCTGGCCGCGTTTTGTCCCGCGACAGGTCCGCGCCGTTCCGATTTAATGTGGCTGATCTTCGCCCTGGCCGCTTCCGTCGCGCCGATCGGGCTGCTGGTTTTCCGCGGTTACATCCGCGTGCAGGAAGAAGGAAGGCAGGATTAGTCGTAAAAGTGGCCGTTCACTTTACCCGAAATGCATTGTCCTAACGACCGAGCAGACGTAATTTTTCTGCATGATAGAATTTCCCAAACGCCCTCAGCGATCCTCGCGCGGGTTGCTCATTTTCTGCGCGATCGTTTTCATCGCGCTGGCGGGAATTGCTATATTTCTGGGTCGTGCACGCGGGGAAAAAGAAGATCAGCCAATCGTTAGTCCAAATGCATCTATGACAACGCCTCAATCAACTTCGGAAAAATTCACGAAACCATCTGACGAAGAATTGCGGGACAAATTGACGCCTGAGCAATATCGCATCACGCAAATGTGCGGCACCGAGCCTGCTTTCAACAATGCGTATTGGAATGAGCATCGCGCCGGAATCTATGTCGACATCGTCACGGGCGAACCGCTCTTCAGTTCGCTCGACAAATTCGATAGCGGCAGTGGGTGGCCAAGTTTCACCAAACCGATCGAGAAAAAAGAAGTGACGGAAAAAATCGATCGCAGCCATGGGATGGAACGCGCAGAAGTTCGTTCCAGCAAAGGCGATTCTCATCTTGGCCATGTTTTCGATGATGGACCGGGACCGACCCACCAGCGCTACTGCATTAATTCCGGCGCGCTCCGCTTCGTTCCGCTTGAGAAGATGAAGGAAGAAGGCTACGGCCAATATCTCGCGCTCTTCGACCAAAAGAAGTAAACCGATCGCTGCCTAAAATTTTGTGCCCAAAATCGAGGCTCCGCCTAAACACTCGAGTCATCTGACTCTCTGGTTGGGACTTCTGGCGGCGATCCTTGTGGCGCTGGGTGCGTTCTACATCAGCCAAACGCAGCATGAGAAACAACGCGGCGAAAGATTCAACTGGATGAGGCCAGTCCCGAGCGATGCGGAATTGCGCTCGGAACTGACCGAGGAGCAATACCACGTCACGCGCGAAGGCGGAACCGAGACTCTTTTCCACAATCTCTATTGGGACAACGAACGGCCAGGTATCTACGTCGACCTCATTACCGGCGAACCGCTCTTCAGCTCGAAGGATAAATACAATGCGAGCATGGGCCTGCCGACTTTCAGTAAACCGATCTCGCCAGAACATATCGTGGAAAAAAACGACACTTCCCACGACATGCAGCGCACGGAGATTCGCGCCCATCATAGCGACTCGCACCTCGGCCATGTTTTTGCCGACCCTAACTCGCCGACCGGTCGCCGGTATCAGGTCAACTCAGCCGCGCTCCACTTCATTCCGTTGGAGAAAATGGAGGAGGAAGGCTACGGCGAATTCCTGCCGCTTTTCCAAAAACCGGAAGAGAAGAAATAACAAATTTCTCCTCTGTAGCGGCGGTCTATGACCGTCGCATTCTTCCCTCCGAATAAGTGCGACGGTCATAGACCGCCGCTACAGAAGAAGTTCTTCAAACCGCGGATCGACGCGAAGAGAATCCCATTCTGGCTCGACGTGGAGCATTCCACGTGTCGGTCCATTCGGCACTTCCCGCACCAGCGCTAATTGCTCCAGTGCAAGATCGACTTCGCCCACTTGCGCATAGACGACGGCAAGATTGGTCGCGATCGCGGGACCATCGAACGCATCTCTTGATATTGGGAGCAGACCGACCGCGCTTCGCCCTTCGTTTATCGCATCCGCCTTTCGTCCCAAAGCGGCATCGATCAGTGCGAGCATGATGTTCGTCTTCGCATCGTCAGGCCATTGCCGCAGATCGGCGGAAACAATCTCGCGCGCTTTGGCAAATGCCTGTCGCGCCGCATCCTCATCGCCACGACCGCGTGCAATCAAACCTTCGTACCATGATCGTGAAAAACTGTAGCCGTCGATCGACGATGCAATGCCGCCCAGCGCAGCATCATTGAAGGTTTCGCGCTTTGACTTTCCAAGCCAGCGCGCCGCCTCCTCGTAATCGCGGTTCATCAAACTCAAGCGCACCGCGACTGTCGTAACCGCTCCACCGGGATCGAATTCACGCGGCAGTTCTTTCAGCGCAGCGAGAAGGGTTGTTGTATTTCCAGTCTTCTTGAAATCAATCGCGGCGCTCGCGAGCGAAAATAAGTGAGCCTGCGGATTACTCGTTAGGCCAGCAGCAAAGGTCCGCGCCGCTTCCTCGAAACGGCAGAGGCAAAAATATGTTTCCGCCAGATTCCAGATAACGGCTCCATTGTGCGGATCGAGCGCGCGCGCTCTTTCGAAATTAGAAATCGCTTCCTCCCATCGGCCTTGCCGCCGATCGACCACGGCTAATCCATCCCAGACTTCGGCATCATTCGGTGTGGCGCGCAAAGCGATCCCGAGCTCCGCGCTCGCGCGTTCGTAATCCCGAAACCCGTAGTAGTGATAATATGCGAGCGCGAGGTGAGCATCGCCAAGCTCGGGATGCAATCGCAAGGCGGCGTCGGCTGCAGCTTTCGCTTTGGCGAGGCGCGCGTGTGTTTTATCAAAGCCAAACCAATACAGCTCGTTGTGAAATCGAGAGGCCAGACTGTGCGCCAGCGCAAATTGCGGATCGCGCGCGGTCGCCTGGTCGAGAAGGCGAAGCGCTTGCTCGGCACATTCACGCGGATCAGCCGCCCCGCTCCAACGAAACAGATCGCGCGCACGCAGGTAGAGATCGTATGCGTCGCGGTGTGTGGTGGGATGCACCTGCATGCGAGCTTTTTCCGAGGGCGAAAGATTCGCGCGCAAAGCGGTCGCAATTTTTTCGGCAAGCTCACTTTGCAAAGCAAAAACATCCGTTGTCTCGCGCTCGAAAGTTTCCGCCCAGATATGAGCATCGGTGCGCGCATTAATCAGCTGCGCGTTAATCCGCACCCGGTTGCCGGAACGCCGCACTGTTCCCTCCAGAATGTGCGCGACACCGAGCGCGCTCCCGATTTCACGCAAATTGCGCGCACCACCCCGGTATTGGCGGACGGAAGTGCGGCTAATGACTTTAAGATCAGCAACCTTCGCCAGGTTCGACAAAATATCGTCCTGCACACCGTCGGCGAAATAGGCATTCGCTTGATCATCGCTGAGGTTTTCAAATGGAAGCACGGCGATGCTTTTTTCCGGAATCTTCAGCGAAACCTTTGGCTCCGTATCGATATCCTCGGTGCGCTTGATTCCATGCACCGTCAGGTCAAACGCCCACGAGAGAATCAACGCGACGGGAAAACCCAGCACGGTCAGGATAATGACGAGCCGCACCGTCCAGTTTGAGATGTCGAGAAAGGGAAATGTTTGCGTCGCGATCTGGATGACAAGCCAGGCTGCGACTGCGTAACCAACCGCGACGCGGTATACCTTGCGTCGCTTGAGTTCGCCGAAGAAGTTTCGCATTTCGAAAATGACTAACCGCCTTTTAACGGCGGTCTGTCACCGTCGCAAATTTAGGTAGGGGCGGTTCACCGAACCGCCCGCGGGCGATTGAGGTCAATCGCCCCTGCCATATTTGCCCGGCTTCATGAAACGTGAAATAGGAAGCGCCAATCATGGACCAGTCCGCTACGGCCCGGCACGAGGAACGTTCTGCTCTTATCGCTGGCTTTGCCGCCTTCATCACCTGGGGGCTCGTGCCGGTTTACTGGAAGCTGCTCAAGGCCGTTCCCGCGAGTGAAATCCTCGCCCATCGCTTTGTCTGGACGAGTGCATTTCTCATCCTGCTCCTGAGCTGGCAACGCCGCTGGAGCGAAGTACGCGAAGCCGCGCGTTCCCGGCGGGCCATGCTTTATTGCCTAACGAGTGGCGGGTCGATCGCGATCAATTGGTTCCTTTTCATCTGGGCGGTCAACAGCGGCCACATCATCGAAACCAGCCTCGGTTATTTCATGACGCCGCTCGTCAATGTTCTCTTCGGGGCAATTTTTCTGCGCGAACGCCTTACCCGCTGGCAGCTCATTTCCGTTTTGCTCGCCACCGTCGGCGTCTTGAACCTCACCTTTGGCTACGGCCGCTTTCCGTGGATTGCACTTAGTCTTTGCTTCAGTTTCGGTCTCTACGGTCTGCTGCGAAAGCAATCCCGCACACGCGCGATCCCCGGATTGTTTTTCGAAACCATTGCGCTCGTGCCCATCGCCGCTGCCTATCTATTTATTCTCCAACGGAAAGGCATGCTCGCGTTCGGCTCGCAAAATCTCTCGCTCTCATTCTTGTTGATGATCTCTGGAGTAGTAACCGGTTTGCCGCTTGTCTGGTTTGGTCACGCCGCTCGCCATCTTCGCCTAACGACTGTCGGTTTCCTGCAATACCTGGCGCCGACCTGCACTTTTTTCCTCGGCGTATTTCTCTATCACGAGACCTTCACACGGGCTCACCTTGTCACTTTCATCATGATCTGGATCGCGTTGGCCATTTTCACAATCGAAGCTATTTGGCGATGGCGCTCAACGCGCGAACGACAGGTCATCGCACAGTCAATTTGCAAATCGCCGGTTTGAGCGCCATTCCCCCGCATATTCATCGGGCTACCGCAACCAACTGCGATTAGGTAGGGGCGATTGACCGCAATCGCCCGCGGGCGGTTCGGTGAACCGCCCCTACCTGTGTCGAATTGTAGGCACGGGTCGGAAGGCTTTCGCTACCAGATTATTTGCGATGGCTAAATGAACCCTTATCCTAGCCCGCCGTGAGAGAAGACGACTTTCATTACGCGATCGAGAACACTCGAGTGATACTCGCGCCCGAACAGCAGATCGCGACCTTCGGCCGCACGAGTTTCAATTTCTATCTCATCTCGGAATTAATGGATCGCGTCGACCAGGTGCGGATTCGCAACGGAAAGATCCATGCGGAGCGACCGCAGATTCTGACGCCCGAACATTATTGCCGTTTGCTCCTCGAAGGTTTTGGCGAAAAGGCGGAGCGCTATGTCGATCAACTGCGCGAACATGCGCGCAAGATCGCGGTGTTGCGCTACGGATTTCAGTTTCGCAAAACGGACGTCACGGAAAAGACAACGCGCGATTCCATCGACGCCGTCATCGAGCGCACGAAATCGCAGGTAGAACATTCAGCCGAGCCATTGAGCGCAGTGATCCAGGGCGTGGACGACGCGTGGGAAGTTTGCCTGTTGAAATTCACGATCGACATGATCGAGCGGTCTTCCGGCGGGAATATCGGCGACCTGCATAAGCGCGGGCTGATCTGATCTGGGGAGCGCACGCGACTCGCGTGCAGTTTTCGGCGACTCGCCGAAAACCGAGATGTACGCCCGCCCATCGGAAAAGTTCGCGCTGGCGAGTCGCCAGCGCCGGCACGCGAGTCGCGTGCGCTCCCCAGAACTCTAGTGCTACACGTCGCGATAACGCCGCATCAACTTGAAGAAGCGGATCGTGTCGCGCACAGGATGGATGCTGCTGACTTCGTCGGAATAGACGGTCGTGATTGGCACCGAATCGATTCGGCAACCTTTGCGGCTGGCGACGATGAGCATTTCGGTTTCGTAGTCGAAGCGATTTGCGCCGCCGAGCAAATCGGGAATCAAGTCGCGATGCAACATTCGAAACCCACATTGCGTGTCGAGAATCTGCTGGCCGCAGACACCGCTGATCTTATTGCTCATGTAGCGATTGACAATGCGCCTAACGAGCGGCATGCGACTGACATCGTTCATGCGATTTCCGATGATGACCTTGGGCTTTGCCGCCGAGACGGCGACGGCTACAAAGCGATCGATTTCTTCAGGGCGATGTTGACCGTCAGCATCGAGAATGATGACAAATTCCAATTGCCGCTCCAGCCAATGACGAAGCCCCGTTTTGATCGCCTCGCCTTTCCCGCGATTTTCGGAATGAATGGCAACTTCTGCGCCGGCCTCCCGCGCAAGGTTGCCGGTTTCATCGCCAGATCCATCATCGACCACAAGGACATGGTCGAGTTGTTGTCGTGTGCGACGCACGACGTCGCCGATATGTTTTTCTTCGTGATACGCGGGGATGACCGCCGCGACCGACGATCGAAAGTTACGGTCGCCGGCGTTCTCCATCCTCAGCGGACGACCGGATGAAAGTCGGCCGCGTGATAGGAGCTGCGCACGAGCGGCCCCGAAGCAACGTGCGCGAAGCCTTTCGCGCGCGCGATTTCGCCATAAGATTCGAATCGTTCCGGCCTAACGAACTCTACGACCGGCAAATGATTTGGTGTCGGCCGCAGATATTGGCCAAGGGTAAGAACCTGACAACCGATCTCGCGCAAATCGTCCATGGACTGCAAAAGTTCGGACTCTGTTTCGCCGAGACCGAGCATGAGACCGCTTTTCGTCACAACCTTTGGTGAGAGTTCCTTCGCACGCTGCAAAACTTGAAGCGACGTCCGATATTTTGCGCGCGACCTAACGAGTGGCGTCAATCGCTCCACCGTTTCCATGTTGTGATTGAAAATGTCCGGCGCGGCATCGAGCACGAGCTGAATGCACCAATCCTGCCCATGAAAATCGGGCACGAGAACTTCAATGATGATTGATGGATCCATTTCGCGAATGGCCGCAATCGTGCGCGCGAAGTGATTGGCACCGCCGTCCTTCAGGTCATCGCGAGCGACGGCGGTAATGACGACATGCTTCAATTTCATCCGACGCACGGCTTCGGCGACGCGTTGCGGTTCGTCTTCTTCGAGCGCAAACGGTTTGGCGGTGGTGACTGCGCAAAATCCGCAAGCGCGCGTGCAACGATCGCCAGCGATCATCATCGTGGCAGTGCCCTGGCTCCAGCATTCCCAGCGATTGGGGCATTGCGCGCTCTCACAAACTGTGTGCAAGCGCAGATCGGAGATGAGCGCTTTGGTGGAAAAGAAAACCGGGTTCGATGGCAAGCGCACTTTGATCCAGGGTGGTTTGACCGCCTGGTGCAGCGTCGGATCAATTTTTGAGCAAGACATCGAGCAAAGGTTAGCTAGCGCGCATTCGAAAAGCAAACCGGGGCGGCCGCGAGACCGGGTAGGGGCGATTGACCTCAATCGCCCGCGGGCGGTTCGGTGAACCGCCCCTACCTCGAATCGAGTTACAACTTCGTCCGTCCCGAAAGTGCCTGGTACAATGTAAGTTCGTCAGCCGATTCCAATCCGCCGCCGGCAGGTAGTCCATGCGCAATGCGCGTGAGCGTGACGGGTTTTCCTTTTAGCAGCTCGACCAGATAATTCGTTGTCGCCTCCCCTTCCACATCCGCCGCCAGAGCGAAAATGATTTCAGTGAACCTTTCGCTCTCGACCCGTTCCAACAATTCGTTAATCCGCAGGTCTTCAGGTCCAATGTGATCGAGTGGCGCAATGCGCCCGCCTAACGAGTGATAACGACCACGAAAAGCGTTCGTTTTTTCCAGCGGGAGAATGTCGGTCGCCTGCTCGACGACGCAGAGCAAGTCCGCCGAGCGCGAAGGATCGACACAAATTTCACAAATGTCGTCGGTCGTAAAAAAACCACACCGTTTGCACGGTCGCACCGTGAACCGCGTTTCGGTAATCGCGCGTGCAATCTCTTTCGGCTGATCGCCGCGGGCCTGCACGATCCAAAGCGCGATTCGCTCCGCCGAGCGCGGACCTACGCCCGGCATTTGTCGCAGTTGCGCGATGAGATCGCGGATCGCGCCCGGGTATTCGGTTTTCCTCAAGTCGGCATCTCGCTCGATGCCGGCGACTCCGTCAAGTGCAGAACGAGCGGCTCGAGGCGGCGCAGGTAAAGTTGCAAGGGCGCGTCTTCATGACCGTTGGTGCCCCACGATTTTTGGAATGCAGCATACGCTTCCTCCCACCGTCGCTCTCTATAATATACGACGCCGTTCCAGAAATTATCCCGGCGTTCCACGTCTTCAGTCTTCGCGCTCTTGGCCAGAGCCAGCAGTTCGTAAATTTCGAATCGATCCCGTGAGGTCGCGCCTCCCAGAAAATCAATCGGACGGGCAACAGTGGTCTTCTCAGCCAGTTCAAATGTGCGCGGGCCAAGCAGAATCCGCGAACCGTAGATGCGATTGGCGATGCAGAAACGTCGCGCCAACTCGAGCGCCTCTCCCATCGGGACAATTTCACCTTGATGACCGTTCTGCAAACGCGCGGCCACCACGGTTCCCGAACTTAAACCAAGGTGCACTTCGCATTTTCCAAACACGTCCGTCTTCGATTTGCGTAATTCGCCGAAGTCCTTTTGGAATTGCAGGGCTGCGCCCGAAGCGAGTTCGGCATGGTTTTCATCGTCCACCGGAAATCCAAAAATGCTGACGACTCCTTCCCCATCGGCAGATTGAATGTAGGCGCCCTGTTTCAAGAATACGTCGGTGGCAAAACGCACAAAGCCATCGAGCATGGCGGCCAGGGCTTCCGGCGGCGCATCCTCGGCCAGCTCATGTTTGTTTGCGATGTCGCACACCACCACCGTCGCTTCATGACTGGTCGCGCGCGATTCGAACGGAAACTTGCTCGCGATGACATGCTCGAGCTGTCGCGGCGAAACATGGGCAGAAAACATTTCCGTAGCGACGCGGGCGCGACTGCCGCGAGTAAGCAAATGATAACCGTAAGCCAGAGCAAAACTTCCGGTCGCGGCGAAGATCGACGGCAAAGGTTGGAAGAAGAGTTGATACATCGCGCACACCAATGTCACCGCAGCTAACTCGACCAAAAGGATGGCCATGACCCACCAGGCCCAGCCACGGCTGGCGCCTTCGATCGTCATCCAAGCCACGCTGAAGGCGAAAAGCGTGATGAAGAAATACTGCCAATGATTTCCCAACAGTTTGCCGATATTGCTGTGGCGCATGACCAGATCGGTGACGGCAAATTCGGTGCGAAACAAAATCCCGTAGGCTTGCAGCGCACAAAGAAAACCCGCGACGAGGATTCCGATGATGACTGTAACGATGATCGATCGTTTCATGCGCACGGCATCTCAGGCCGGCTTCTTTTTCTCGGTAGCGCCGGACGGATAATAGGAACTGACGACGAGCTCACTCAGGAATTTGTCCGGCGCGTCAATCGCTGCGTCGTTCAATACAAAAGTTTTCTGCGCTGTGTTTTTCTCGATCAGGCTGAGACCGAAATGAAAATCCTTGAACAGGTGTGCACACAGTTCCTGCATGGTCATGCGCTCGGCCCGCGCGCGTGCGATCAGGCGTTGCACCGCCGACTCATCGAACACAAGCTCGATGCCATGTTCGCGGCCGAATTGATCGGCAAAGCGCTTTGCGTCCAGCCTCAAAGCTGTTTCTTCCTGTGCGTGACCTTCGGCCATGAGCCGCTCGAGCACGCGCTTCGGCTCGCGCACCAGCTCGGCCGAAACACGCAATTGACTCAAACCCGTCCCGGCCAGGTGATATTTGTAATCACGAAATAATTTTTCGAAGACGGTAAGCAAACCGCGCGCGCCCGTTTTCTCTTTTGCCGCCGCCTCTGCGATCAAACGCAGGGCTTCATCTTCAAAGCTAATTTCCATGCCGTAAGCGCGGAAGGCCCGCTCGTACTGCCGCAGAATGCTGCCCTCGGAAAACTTCATGATCTTATAGAGATCGTCCGGCGCCAGTTCTTCGCAGACGACGCGCACGGGCAGTCGCCCGATAAACTCAGGCTCGAATCCGTACTCGAGGAAATCCTGCGTAGTCACGAGCTGGAACAATTCGTTGTCCATGACCTCGACCGGTTTGGCGCTGAAACCGATCTGACCTTTCGTTAGGCGCCGCGAGACCTGCTCCTTCAAACGCTCGAACGCGCCGCTCACAACGAAAAGGATATGCCGGGTGCTGATGGTTTCGCGTTTTGCCTTTCCCCCGCGCCGTTGAAATTCGAATGCGGCCTGCAACTGCGATTGCAGATCGTTCGCGCTGCGCAACGGCACTTCCGTTTCCTCCATCAGTTTAAGCAAAGTCGTTTGCACGCCACGTCCGCTCACATCGCGGCCGATCATGTTTCCGGCGGCGGCAATCTTATCGATCTCGTCGATGTAGATGATTCCGAATTGCGCGCGGTTGACGTCGTCATCGGCCTTCTGCACAAGCTCGCGCACCAAATCTTCCACATCGCCGCCGACGTAACCGGTTTCGCTAAACTTCGTCGCGTCTGCTTTGACAAACGGAACATTGATCAGCTCCGCGATGTGCTTGATGAGATACGTTTTTCCGACGCCCGTCGGTCCGACAAGAATGACGTTCTGCTTCGCGTATTCTGTTTCCTCCGCGCGGTTGGCATCTTCTTTCTCGAGCCGGCGCTGATAATTGACGTGATTATAATGGTCGCAAACTGCGATCGAGAGGACCTTCTTGGCTTCATCCTGCTTGATGACGAAGCGATCGAGATGCGCCTTTATGTCGCGCGGAAGAAAATCGAACACGAAGTCATCGTCAGAAATCTCGCGTGGCGGCTCTTCTGTGCTGGCCTCGGCCGGCTCGGGCTGGGTAAAAGTCGCGAAGGAGACCTTGTCGCCGAAGTTCGATTTCATGAACTCGCTGAGTTTGGTCTTCAGTTCGTCAGGAGAAGGAAATGATGGGTTTTGTTCCATGGTAAAGCCACAGGCAATATCACGCGGAGAGGCTATCAACGCAAAGAGGTAGAGACGGCGGCGCAGGCGTATTCGTTCGAAAAAAAATCGCGGGCAGGATCGAGGCGAGAGCCTCATTGACCTGTTGCGAGACGCTTCGCACTAGCGGCAAAAATTTCATCCAGATCCGTCAGAACCTTTTGCGGTCCGCGATATTCTTTCCCGACATAACTGCTGGATAGAACCTTCCCAGTCTCGTCGACCAGCTCGAGATCGGGAATGCTGGCTCCCGCATACTTAACGATCGCGTCCTTGCCTCGCACTTTTTGGAAATCGATCGCGGGCCACGGCATTTGCGCGTCCTTGAGGTAGGTTTCAAATCCAAACGTCGAACGATCGTTGCTGACAAAAATAATTTCGAATTCCGGATGTTGCGCCGCGACGCGGTTGTAATACTCGACTAATTGCGGCGTAAACTTCCGGCAAGGCCCGCACCAGTGCGCCGAAAAGTAAAATGCGATTAACTTCTTTTTTTCCAGCGGCTCGTCTTCAAAGCGATTGATCGTTCCGTTTCGCCAGCAAACGAGATCGCCTTTGAGTAACGGGTAAATTGCATTCGTTTGCCCGCTCTGCGGGGCAGGTGCAGCAGCGCTCTTTTGTGCGAGCTGATATTGGTAAAGCGTGTTGAACTTCTTCGCGTCCTCCACTGCCGCAGCGCGTCGTCGATTTTCCGCAGCGAGCGCCTCCTGCGCGCGCGCCGTTTCCTCCGCTGGAACAGCGTAGGCGCCGGCCGAAAGCGCTTGCACGAGAGCTGGACTCGCACCGGATTCCGTCAGCGACTTTTTCGTCGCCTCATCACACGTGTCGGCGAAGTGGCGCACGGAAAGTTCCCGCATCAGCGCTTCACTTGAGTAGCCCGAACGCAACATCAGGCTGACCTCCTTGGCCGTAAGTGGGAGCGACCGTCCGTGAACGAGCGGAACAAACAGCGCAATCAACAGAATACGAAGGAGAGCGCGCACGCTCTTTCTTGGAGCAGAAGATGCGCCACCGCCGTCGAGAAGCCATAAGTAGCTCTCGCGAAAAGCTGGCCTTCTACGAGTCGCTCTCAAGGAGCGGCGGTTTCCAAACCGCCGACTAAAACAAGGGCGCTTTAGAAAGCGCCCCTCCTTGGTTGCCCGGGGTCGAGCACAGCTTTCTGCCGTTGCGACATTTCAACAATGCTCGCTGCCTTCAAATGCCAGTGAATGCACTCCGCCTAACGAGCGAGCGCACGCGGTGGCCCGAGCAAGGGCAGCAGTGCACGGTAATCGACCTTCGCTGTAGCGGCCGCCTCTCCCAGTTTGCGAGCCTCGTCGGTTAGGCCAGTCTCGTTGGCAAAGATCGCGCAAAGCCACTCGCGGTCCGCCGCATCAGGCGCGCCCGGCCTAACGAAGGATTTCGCGACGATTAGCAACGTCTGCGGATCGAATTTCAGCCAATCCAATTTGGCGGGTCCGTAAGACGTCTCGACTGTGAAACTCTTGTCCGAGGCGCTCGTCATCGCCACATACTCGGTGCCGGTGCGATCGACGACGCGGCCGCGGTAATGGCTGCGATTGATGTCATCGATCAGCCGCTTTTTCCACTCCATCAGCCATTGCGCCTTCTTTTTTGTATTCTCTTTTTCTGTGAGCAGCGACGATTCCGAAATGGAGGCGTGATCGACTGCCTCGCGCGCATTTTCAAAATCATAGCGGGCGATTTGATTTCGATATGTGCTCAGTGCCGCCGCCCACGCTGGTTTCTCCTTTTCGAAGAGCTTCTTTCGCTCCACTTCCCGCGCTTCGTTTTCCCCTTTCTCCTTTGCTGCGGATCGCGACGTTAATTGCGATATCTCGGATTTCACTTTCTCCGCCAGGCGACCGCGCGTCTGCAAATGCGTTTCGACAGAGCGAAGATTGGCGAGAGCAGTTTTCAGTTCAGCGGCATCGCCGCCGGACTTCGACTCATTCTTCCAAGCATTGTAGGCGCGAAGATCGTCCAGATATTTTTGCGCGAGCGGTTTGTAGTCGGCGATCCAGGCATAAGGGGATCGCGGCTGCGCACCAACAAATTGCTCCAGCAGGGTCGTGGCGTTAACGAAATCGCCTCGATCAAGATCCTTAAATGCAAAGAGCAACTTCGCGAATGGCTGCGCACCGTTTTCTCCGCCAACGCTCGTGCCTGCCGGAATGGATTCTGATGTGCCGAGTAATTTGGAAGTCTCGGCAAAAAATTGATCGAGTGAGCGATCGCCACGTCCTGCGGAATACGCTCCGCTTTTTTCCTCCGCTCGGAAATAATCGCGTGCTTTGTCGGTTTGTTGGTTGAGCAAAGCCGCGAAACCGGCATGCAGTCGAATCCAATCCAGCATCGGCCGGGGCACGGTTACTTCCGCGGCCAATTTGTCAAAAGTGGTCAACGCCTCATTGTATTTTTCAGCGATGAGCTGATGCCGCGCTTCTTCGTATCGCTGCTGCAACGCGGCGTCGATCGCACTTGCGTTTTCGAGCGCAGCTTTCTGTTTGCTCAGGGTCGAGGGGAGAAACAAAACTCCAAGCACAGTGAGAGCTGCGAGCAAGATCGCAGCGCAAGCGATGATAATACGGCGGCGTTTTATTTTGCCGGCTTGGGCAAGCTTTTGGGCCGCGCTCTCCAATTGCTCGACTAATTCCTGATAGGAGGCGAAACGTGCATTGGGATCGGGCGCGAGCATCCGATCAATGATGCGGCTTGTTTCGCGAGAAACTTTTGGTGCGACGGCGCGCAATTTTACCGGTTGATTCTTTAACTCGCGCAGCTTGCGCGCGGAATTTGTTTCCTCTTCGATCGGAGGCCGGCCCGCGAGAGCGTGAAACAAAGTCCCGCCGAGACTATAAATGTCGCTACGGAAATCTTCCGCTTCGTTGTTCAACCGCTCTGGCGCGACATAATAAGGCGTGCCCCAAATTGCACCCTCGGCTTTCGGTTCGGCGGCACCCGCCAAACCAAAGTCCACGATTTTGGCCGTGGTCGGATCGGCGAAGAGAATGTTCGCCGGCTTCACATCGCGATGGATCAGCCCTTTCTCATGCGCGGCCTGCAAACCTTGCGCCACCTGGATTGCGGTTTGCAAAACTTCCGCTTCGGGAAGTTGCTTCCGCTGTTCGATGGAATCGTCGAGACTTCCCTGGTCGACCAATTCCATGACCAGATAAAACTGCCCATGGTCGCTTCCGAACGAAAAAACTTTTACAACATGCGGATGATTAACCGAAGCGGTGACGCGCGCTTCCTGCTGCAATTGCGCGGTGTGACCTGCTTCGGCGTCGCGCCGCAAAAGTTTCAGCGCGACGAAGCGATCCAAAGCGGTGTCGCGCGCTTTGTAGACCGAACCCATTCCCCCAACACCGAGCGTTTCGACGAGAACGAAGTGATCGAACGCGCGTTCAACGCGAAACTTTTCGCCACATTTTGGACACGAAACGCGCGCCAGAGGTTCGGCGTTACTCGTATCGACTCGTGTTCCACAAGCCGGACACGATTGCACTTGTGCATCGGCTTCACTCGCGGGCATCAATCGATACTAACATTCGCTTCTCGCGGAGCAATGTCGCTCAATCCATGAGTGAGCCGATTGAATTCGAGGTGCCAGAGAGAGGCCGCGGGATGCGGCTCGATCGCTTTCTCGCTGACGAACTGCCACGTTTCTCACGCTCAAGGCTTCAGGCGCTGATCCGCGAGGGTCATGTGACGTTGAACAAAACCCGAACGCGACCGCGGGAGATTTTGCGCGCGGGCGACCGCATCTTTCTTGTTGAACCGCCGCCGGAAAAAATCGGGACTGAGCCGGAGAATATTCCTCTCGATATTCTGTTCGAAGATGACGATCTGCTCGTGATCAATAAACCTGCGGGAATGGTGGTGCATCCGGGCGCGGGGAACAGGTCGCGCACATTGGTCAATGCACTCCTCGCCCATTGCCGAACACTTTCGGGCATCGGCGGAAAAGAGCGACCCGGGATTGTTCATCGGCTCGACAAAGAAACGAGCGGTTGTCTTGTCGTCGCGAAAAATGATGCCGCACATCAAAGTCTCTCGCGACAATTCGCGGAGCGAACGGTGGAGAAAATTTATCTCGCGCTCGTCGCCGGCACGATGCGAAAAGCACATGGCGTCATCGATGCGAGCATCGGGCGACATCCAAAACATCGCCAGCGCATGGCGGTGAACAGAGAGCGCGGTCGCAGCGCGCGAACCGATTATCGCGTTGTGCAATCGCGTGGCGGAATCAGCCTGGTCGAATGCGTCCTGCACAGTGGGCGCACACATCAAATTCGCGTGCATCTGCATCATCTCGGTCATCCGGTGCTTGGCGACAAAGTTTACGGAGGCCAACGCACGTCCGAATTCCCGCGGCAAATGCTGCACGCATGGAAGCTCGGATTCCATCATCCACGCGATGACGCTTGGAAAAAATTCGAGGCACCCTTACCCGCCGATTTTCTCCAACACCCATAGCACCATCTTAAGCCACCAAGGAGCGGCGACTTTCAGTCGCCGACCAAATAGAATGGGCGCTTTAGAAAGCGCCCCTCCTTGAAGGCTGCTCGTAACGCGACGGCTTAAACAGTTTTCACGGTCGTATCCACAGCGGCTACTGTCACCGGCAGCGACCTTACCTGGCGCTGAAGAATCCGCTGCAACCCAATTCGATGCGCTGCAGCATCCACCAATTCCGCCACGCGCAATTTCAAGCGTCGCGCACGCAAAGCGAGGAAGATCAAAAAAAACACAAACGGAATCACACTCCAAAGATCGACATGCGAGCGATTCAACTGTCGATAAATCAGAATGCTCAGCGCAAAAAGATTAATGATGACCGTGGTGGCGACAAAACGATAGCGAATCGCCGCGCGCGTGAGCGCTTTCATTCCGCCGTGGTATTCCGTGACCGTCTGAAGCACGATGCTCCACCAGAAATTTCCGTAGATCTGAATATCCCATTCGTTCCATCCGGTGTCGGTGGAATAACGCCAACCTTCATCTTCGAGAACGGTTAAGACGGAGGTGAGAAGTTGATGTCGGTCTTTGCCTTCTTCGCTCCAATAAACAAGGCGCCGCCGATTTTCGCGTGCACCGACGGCCACAGGCGATCGTTCGTGCTTCCTGATGACCCCGCGCGGTGTGCGTTTGAAATGCAGCCACGTGAAATAACGCGACCAACCTCTCACGAGCGGCTGCGCGAAAGCCAGAAACATGACGAGCAACCGTGCCGGAATGGTGTCGAACTTTGGCTCGATCCGCGCCCGCAGCATATAGGAAATCGCCACGCACAAAGTGCCGCCAAACATCAGATACGGAACGATGCGCAAACTGGGCAGAAAAATTCCGAGACCAAAAAGGAAAATCGTTAGGGCAAACCATTCGATACTGCTCAGATACGCCGCGACCTCGGATTGCGGCGTGGGATAGATCGATTGGAAAAATCCTTCGCCGAAAACTCCGTGGTAAATGATCGGGCGCGAAATGAACCAACTGAAGCGCGGCGTTCCGTAAATCTGTCCGCGCCACTTTGCCGTTCCGGTCGGCCCGAAGAAGATCAGATGTTTGAAGCGCAGCATCGATTCCGCTTCGCCGTAACCTTCCTGCTGTTTGCGAAAGGCATTGAGCGTGAAACGCCGATGATGCCAGACAATTGCAGTCGGACTGAATGCGACGTTGTGACCGTCCTGCTGCACGCGCCAGCAAAAGTCCACGTCGTCACCGGCCTTGTGATATTCCGGATCGAAACCGCCGACGTTTTCAAAGGCCCAGCGATACCACGCCATGTTACAACCCGGCACATGTTCGGCGATTGTGTCGGTAAGCAAGACGTGACTCGGTCCGCCGGGCGCCGCAGCCACACACGCTTGAATCCAATTTCGCGCCGGTGGCGAGACGTTCGGGCCGCCCACCCCGGCGTAATCGCCGCTCAGCAATGTTCCGATCAAGTAATAAAGCCAATCGGCATCGGCCATGCAGTCGGAATCTGTGTAGGCAAAAATTTCTCCCTTCGCCGCGGTCGCGCCGGTATTGCGGGCGTGACTCAATCCGTGATTTGTTTGATAGATATATTTAACGTTTGGAAACTGCGCCGCGATCTCTGCAGTGTTGTCGGTCGAACCGTCATCTACCAAAATTACTTCGTAGACTGGATAATTGAGTTTGCCTAACGAATCGAGACACGCTGCAAGTGTCTTCGCACCGTTGTACGAGCAAACAATGACCGAAACAAATGGAGTCTGCGCGAGGCGAAGGTGCGGAATAGTAGAGTCGTCCTGCCCAAGCTTTTCACGCAAGGCAAAGAACGACGCCTTCGGTTCGCGCGCGCGGGTGACGATTCCGAAAGCCCAATCGGTAATTTCCTGTTCGCCCGTGAACCATTCATCGGTCCAGGCGAAGAAAACCGTGCCGGCCAAACCGCACCGCACCACGCTGTCTACATGCCAGCCCAGCATTTCAGCCTGCTCCGTCTCGGAATGACGAATCGTATCCATGCCGAATTCGCCGAGCATGAGCGGCCGCTCTTCGGAAAGATTTTGCAGACGCAAAAGATAACGCTCGAAATCCCGCTGATCGTGCAGGTAAACGTTGAAGCAAAAGAAGTCGACGTTCTGCGGGAGCAGATATTCCGTCGGCGGAAAACTTGCGTAGGAAAACAGGACTTCCGGATCGATTGCGCGTCCGAGACGAATGAGGTGCTCGACGAATTCCGTAACGCGGCGCACACCGAGCCAGCGCACCATCGTGGCTGAAATTTCGTTTCCGACGAGGTATCCAAGGATCGCGGGGTGACCAACATTGGCGCGCACTGCCGCCTCAACTGCGCGAGTAATTTCATGTCGCGCAGACCTCCTGGAGAGAAATTCAACGTGCTTGGCCCACGGCAACGTAATCAGAACTCGAACGCGCGCGGCCGCACATTGATCGAGAAACCAACGCGGCGGTGCGTGATAAACTCGCGCCACGTTGATCCCAAGCTCGCGCATTTGCGCGAGATCGCGCTGCACCTGTTCGGGCGGGCCGAGATAATGACCTTCAATGTCCGGTTTGAAGGGACCGTAGGTGACGCCCTTCAGGAAAAATTTCCGTTCGCCCTCGAAGAAAAACTTTCCAACCGCGCGGATGCGCAGCGAAGCAGGAGAAGTCTCACTTGTCATGCCGAGCGAAGCGTAGCGAAGTCGAGGAATCTCTCACCATTTTTCTCGCCCGACGCTGAGCAATGAGAGATGTCTCGACTGTCGCTCGACATGACAACAGGGACGGTTCACCGAACGGCCCGCGGGCGATTGAGGTCAATCGCCCCGACCCGATTGAATTTCGTTGAGCGTCTCGCGAATCACCACGCTGGTTCTCTCGAGGTCAGTGATCGCGTGCGCGGTCGAGATGAAACCGGTTTCAAACTGCGACGGGGCGAAGAAAACACCGCGATCGAGACATCCGTTGAAAAACCGCGCGAACTTTTTCGTATCGCTTTGCCTGGCGCTGGCCAGATCGAATACCGGGCCGCTGGTAAAAAACAAACAAAACATCGAGCCGATTCGATGAAAGATGGCGGCGATTCCTGTTTCGCGCAGACTTGAGCAAACGTCCGTTTCCATTTCGGCGCCGAGTTTTTCGAGCTGGCTCCAGCCGTCGATTCGTTCGAGTTCTCGCAGTTGCGCAAGACCCGCCGCCATCGCCAGCGGATTTCCGGATAAGGTTCCGGCCTGATACACCGGACCGAGCGGCGAAAGCTTGTCCATGATTTCCGCGCGTCCGCCAAAAGCACCCACGGGCAAACCTCCACCGATTACTTTGCCGAGAGCAGTAAGATCAGGATGAACGCCGTAAATTTCCTGCGCCCCACCGCGCGCGACGCGAAATCCAGTCATCACTTCATCAAAGATCAAAAGCGCGCCGTGCTTGGTGCATTCATCGCGGAGTTCCTGCAAAAAGTTTTCCCGCGGAAGATAAAGGCCGGCGTTCGCTGGAATCGGTTCCAAAATAACGGCGGCAATCTTTTTTGTGTTTTCGCGAAAGACTCGGCGCACGGCTTCGATGTCATTGAATGGAAGCGCAATCGTTAGGCCGGCAAATTCTTCCGGGATGCCGGCACTGTCCGGACAGCCGTGCGTGAGCGCGCCGCTGCCAGCTTTCACGAGCAACGAATCAACATGGCCGTGATAACAACCCTCGAACTTAATGATCTTGTCGCGTCCGGTGAACCCGCGCGCAAGACGGATGCACGACATGGTCGCTTCGGTGCCGCTGTTCACCATCCGCACTTTTTCGATGGATGGAACCCATTGGCAGATTAATTCCGCCATTTCTACTTCGAGCGGATTGGGGATTCCGAAACTTACTCCGCGGTTGGCGGCTTGCCGGATGGCGTCGATGACAACGCGCGGCGCATGACCCAGAATGGCCGGTCCCCAGGTGCCGACGTAATCGATGTATTCGCGACCGTCGACGTCCCAAATGTGTGCGCCTTCCGCACGTTCGACGAAAAATGGATCGCGCCCGACTGCGCGGAAAGCGCGTACCGGAGAATTTACGCCACCGGGAATTCGCTTTTGCGCTTCGGCAAAAAGCTGGCTTGAACGTGAAGTCATTGGGAATCGGAAACGAAACGTTCAACGTTCAACGTCCAACATTCAACGTTCAAACGTAGAGGGCCCAAACTGATTCCGCGGCTGACGCGTTGCGTTGACACAAACTCCGTGCGCCTGATAATGGATTTCTTACGCGGCGGGGTAGCCAAGTGGTAAGGTCGGGGTCTGCAAAACCTCTATTCGCGGGTTCGATTCCCGCCCCCGCCTCACTTCCCACGTAAATCGGCAATCATTGCCGCGCTTATTTTTGAAAAAAAGGCCGATGCGTACGGTCCTAATCCAGGGCGTAAATCTCGACTAATGCCAGACCAGTCGAACCATTAAGTCCCCGTACGATTGCAGTATAAGGGCCCGCGGTAAGCGTTCGAACTATCGCCGACTCGGAGTCGTTTGTCGGCGAAAGGCCTGTCGCCACGATCTCCGCTTGCTGCGTGGTGCGCCAGTAATCATTCGAAGCGATTGCAGTTCCTTGAGCATCGTGGAGCGCAAGGCTTGGATCCGCTAATTTTCCCGCCAGTGGCAATGACGGCCCGATAGCGCGGACAATGAACTTTTGCGAAACGTTTCCTTGCAAAATGAATCCACCAATCATCACGTTGTCGCCCGTCTGCACGAGCCCGCGCGTTGAAATGTTGATAAATTTCGAAGCAGCTCCGCCATCCAAATCGTAACCCTCAACCAGAGCGATACCGCTGGTGTTGCCAGCGCCGCGCACGATCGCGGTGTAATGTCCGGGGGCAAGTGTCATCGCTATGGCCGACTCCAAAGCATTAGTTGGCGCGGCACCCGTGTTTGCTATCTCCTGACGATTACTCGCGTCGCCCCAATTATCATTGATGGCGATCAAGGCTCCGGCGCGATCGTGCAACTCAAGCACCGGATTGATCAATTTGTTTGCCACCGGAAGCGACGGACCTATCGCCCGCAACAGCACGCGTTTGTTTTGCGTCCCACTGATGATGAACCCGCCGATGAGAACATTGTCGCCGGTTTGCACAACTCCACGTGTGGAAATGTTCGCCAAAACAACGGACGTTTGGCTCGGCGAACCATTGTCGGCTGGCACGTCGGGCCCAATTCCAAACGGTTTTCCGTCACCGGCTAAAATCAACTGAGCGCCGACCACGGCACTCAACGGGCGAGTGGGAAGTGTGATGTCATAATGAACGCCATAGAAATCTACGGGCCTCTGCACCCCAGTATTTGGCGCGCCGGTTTCGTCCCGCAAAAGAGGAAAGAGACCGATGCTTAGTGTGCCATCGTCACCTGAAGCGCTTCCCGTAACCCCGATTCCAGGAATGGCGTTGCCCCGCGCATCAATGAGATAACCCGTTCCTTCGAGAAATCCCGGGATTCCAACGCCGTTCGTTTGAAGAATTATCAGGGCGCTGAACGCCGAGCTGCTATTTGAGAATATTCGGACGAACTTGTTGCTGCCGAACGATAAATCGACAGAGAGATTGCCAACCAATGGCGTGCCGTTAAGGCCGACGAAGGGGATTCGGTTACTGTCCCCGCCGAGAACCTGAGATGGTCCCAGATCGATGCCAATCGTGGTCGCGTCGATTTTTCCGAGCGTCGCCAAGGTCACCAATGCAATCCCCGCAAACACTGCAGAGCGTTGGCAAATCGCCTCACCCAGCCGTAACAAGGACAGCAGTGCTGTTTGAATGAGATTCTTTCGCATTAAAGGCAGTTGCGCATAGAGACGCAGAAGTGAAACGAACGCTGAGCGGTCTGCGATCTGCCATGGCTCCGCCTAAACCGGCGCGATAAGAATAGCGGGCGTCGCGCCCTTGGTTGGCTGCGTAGTTTTTGGTTTAAAAATATTAGTCGTGGTTGCTGCATTGCTCGCGTCCGAATTTTTATAAATTCGTCGAATAGAATCAGGCGCGGCTGATCGGCGCGAGCTAAAATTTCCGCTTTCTGAATTTACTTTCGTGTCGAATCGGATGAGCCATCCCGACGATCACCGCCCCCTGCGTTTCATTTTTCCAGACATCGAGGTGATTTCGATATTGCCGCGAGACTGCGATTGATCGCGGATCGAGTAATCGAGCGATGCGGTGCATCCATTCGGCCTTGGCGAAAACGAATCAGGCTGAAAGCCTGCGTTACGAGGAGTCGATGGCGCGACGGGCCGTCGCGCCCTACCAATTATTTGTTCACGATGTGGAGGGCGCGCTTCTCGACGTTCAGCGCGGCTTCTTTGACGGCTTCGCTCAAGGTCGGATGCGAGTGGCAGGTACGGCCGAGGTCTTCGGAGCTGCCGCCGAATTCCATGACGGATGCGGCTTCGGCGATTAATTCTGAAGCGGCGTGTTGCAAGATGTGGGCCCCGAGGATGCGATCGGTCTTGGCGTCGGCGATGAATTTGACCATGCCGTCGACATCTTCGTTCGCGACGGCGCGGCCATTGGCGCGGAATGGGAATTTGCCGACGCGATAATCGAGGCCTTTTTCTTTGGCGGCTTCTTCTGTGAGGCCGACACCGGCGAGTTCAGGGTTGGTGTAAATGATGCCGGGAATGACGTCGTAATTCACGTGGCCGGATTTGCCGGCAAGGTTTTCGACGCAAGCAATCCCCTCCTCTTCCGCTTTGTGCGCGAGCATCGGGCCGGCAACGACATCGCCAATGGCGTAGATGCCTTCGACGTTGGTGCGAAAATGTTTGTCGATCTTGATGCGTTTCTTTTCGTCGAATTCGACACCGGCTTTTTCCGCGCCAAGCCCTTCGGAGAACGGTTTGCGCCCGACCGAAACCAGAATTTTGTCGGCTTCAAATTTCAGTTCTTCGTTTCCTTTTGTCGCGGTCGCGGTCACCCGTCCGTTGTCGATGTTGACGGCGGTAACTTTCGTATCGAGATGAAATGTCATTCCCTGTACCGTCAACGAACGCTGCAGGAGGTTTGAAAGTTCGAGATCGAAACCGATGGCGATGCGCGGCAGAAACTCGAGCATCGTGACTTCGGATCCGAGCCGGCTCCAGACGGAACCGAGTTCGAGGCCGATGGCGCCTGCACCGATGACGAGAAGTTTCGCGGGCGCTTCAGGGAAGCAAAGCGCTTCGGTGCTGCTGACGATTGTTTCGCCATCGAACTTGGCGAAAGGCAATTCAATCGGCACGCTGCCGGTGGCAATGATGGTATTTTTCGCGTCGACTTCCTGCGTTTCGCCGTTCGATGATTTGACGGAAACTTTGCCAGGCCCAACGATCGTTCCGAGGCCTTCAAGCGTCGTCACCTTGTTCGTTTTCATGAGCGCGCGCACACCGCCGTTCATGGTTTTGACGACTTTGTCTTTGCGCTGAAGCATCTTCGCGAGATCGACGCTGACGTTGTCGATCACGATGCCGTGTTTGGCGGCTTCTTTTTTCGCGAACATGAAATGATCGCTCGATGTGAGAAGCGCTTTGCTCGGGATACAGCCGATGTTGAGACAGGTCCCGCCGAGTTCCTTGTCTTTCTCGACAATGGCGGTTTTGAGTCCGAGCTGGCCGGCGCGGATGGCGGCAACATAACCGCCAGGGCCAGAGCCGATGATTACGACGTCAAATTTTTCCATAGTTACGCGGTCATCCTGAGCGAAGCGAAGGACCTCACGATAATCGAGAGATGTTTCGCTTCGCTCAACATGACATGCAAAGACAGCGCGCTCAAAAGTCGAGCGGCAGCTTTGTCGGGTCGTCGATGCATTCTTTTACTTTCACGAGAAAGGTAACGCCCTCTTTGCCATCGACGGCGCGATGATCGTAGCTGACCGCAAGATACATCATCGGGCGCGCTTCGACTTTGCCGTCGATCACGACGGCGCGATCCATGATTTTGTGCATGCCGAGGATTCCGGTTTGCGGTGGGTTGAGAATCGGCGTGCTCAACAGCGAGCCATAGATGCCGCCGTTTGAAATGGTGAAGCTTCCACCCTGCAAATCTTCGATCTTGATTTTGCCGTCGCGCGCTCTCTTAGCGTATTCCGCGATGTCGTGTTCCAATTCGGCGAAGCTTTTTTTGTCGGCATCGCGCACGACGGGGACGATGAGACCGCGCTCGGTGCCGACAGCGACGCCGATGTCGTAGAAGTGATTTTCGATAAAATCGTCGCCCTCGATGCGACCGTTGAGGCTCGGCACGGTCTTGAGCGCTTCCACTGCGGCTTTGATGAAGAACGACATGAAGCCGAGTTTGAGACCATTTTTTTTCGTGAATGCTTCCTGCGATTTGGCGCGCAATGTTCGCACCGCGCTCATGTCGCATTCGTTAAAGGTCGTTAGAATGGCGGCGGTGTGTTGCGCCATGACCATTTGCGCCGCGATCTTGCGACGCAGCGGCGACATTTTTCGGCGAGTGAATCGCTCGGATGTTGCGGCGGTCTCGACCTTTGGTTGCGGCGATGCGGAGATCGCCGCTCCTTGAGGACTCGGCTGAGTTTCGCGATTTTGGGTGGCGGCGAGCGCGTCTCCTTTCGTTAGGCGACCACCTTTGCCGCTGCCTTTGATCTGCTGCGGATCGATTTTTTCTTCTTCAACAATTCGGCGAACAGCGGGCGACAACACATCTGCGCCAGCAGATTTTTGCTCTGGCGTTCCTTCGCCATCAGACTTCTTTGCTCCGTCAGAATCTGTCCTGACCGGAGCTGGCGCCGCCGGCGCGGTGGCTGATTCATCGATCGAGGCAACCGTTTCGCCAATCTTGACCTCCTGACCTTCCGGAACGTGCGCTGTGAGCACGCCATCTTTTTCCGCGGTAATTTCGGTCGAGACCTTGTCCGTTTCGAGAGTGAACAGCGGCTCGCCGGCCTTGACGAAGTCGCCAGACTTTTTGTGCCAGACGGAAATTATCCCGCTGGAGATCGATTCGCCGACCGCCGGAATCTTCACTTCGATGCTCATGCCGCGTTAAAGTAAGCGCAAGAGAAACGCCCGGTCGACAAGATTAAACAGAGTTTCTGCGACGGTCGCCGCCCCTGCGTGGCTGGAAAGTTGCTCTTCTTCACAAGGCAACGATTCCGGCCTCTGCGATGAGCTTTCTAAAATTGTTTTCCCGGCAGTCGCCCGGGTGGATTTTTGGTGAGACGATTGTGCTCGTCCTTGTTATTGGCTTTGTCGACTACGTGACCGGCTACGAGGTTAGCCTGTTCATCTTCTACGGGGTTCCGATTTTCGTTATCGCCTGGGTTTGCGACAAAGAACACGCGATTCTGATAGCCCTCATCTCAGGCATAGTCTGGTGGTGGGCGGATCTCCAGGCGGGCCATCTCTATTTGCACAATTGGCACGAAGCGTGGGAAACAGTCGTGCGCCTTGGATTTTTTATTTTCGTGGCGATCGGCAGTTCGGCATTAAAGACAAAGCAGGCGGTGGTGGAAGCGCGGCTCGCGCTGGTCGAGCACACGCAAAAACTGGAACACGAGATCATCGGCATCAGCGAACGCGAACAGCGCCGCATCGGCCAGGATTTGCATGATGGGCTTTGTCAATTTCTCGCCGGAATCGGTTGCGCGGCGGCGTCGCTCAAAGGCGATTTGGCGAAGATGAATTTGCATGCCGAAGCGCGTGTCGCGGAAGAATTGGCGACGCTACTACAGGACGCGGTGGTGCAAACACGCAATCTGGCGCGTGGCCTCGTGCCAGTAAAAATGGACGAGGTGGGCCTGGCTTCGGCCTTGGAAGAATTGACCGAATCGATCACGCGTCTGACAGGGACGCAATGCTCGTTCGCATCGAGCGGCAACACCACTGCGCTGGATGATTCGGCATCGATGCATCTTTACCGCATCGCGCAGGAGGCGACCAGCAACGCAATGAAACATGGGAAGGCACGGCGGATTGCTGTCTCGTTAGGCGGCGGAGCCTGGGGAGTCACTTTGCGGATCGAAGATGACGGTGTGGGCATTTCCAAAACCGCAAACACTTCGGGCGGCATGGGGCTGGACATCATGCAATATCGAGCCCGCGTTTCCGGCGGCGATTTGCAGATCCAGGCCCAACCCAACGGCGGCACGGTTGTCTGCTGCAACGTGCCACCACGGGAAACTGAATTGCATGAGCGCGCTGCCTGATTCAAAAAAATCGCGGGTCGTGATCATCGAAGATCATCCGATGTTTCGGGAACGTCTCGCTCATCTCATTAATAAAGAAGAGGACATGATCGTCTGCGGCGAGGCCGACAATGCGCTGGACGGCCTGGCCTTGATCCGGCAGGCAAAGCCGAGTTTGGCGATTGTCGATATTACGCTCAAGGGATCGGGTGGATTGGATTTGCTGAAAGACATTCGCGCGCATGAGATTGAATTGCCGGTGCTGGTCCTTTCGATGCACGACGAATCGCTTTACGCGGAACGTGCATTACGTGCCGGCGCCAAAGGCTACATCACCAAGCATGAGGCCTCGGCCAAGGTGATGACGGCGATCCGTTGCGTCTTGCGCGACGAGATTTACCTCGATCAACAAATCATGGCCCGCATTCTTCGTCGCCTCGTCGGCGCGGGCGAAACGCTGGTCCCGCGACCAATCGATCGGCTGACCGACCGCGAACTCGCAGTCTTCGAGCTGATCGGCGAAGGACGCACCACTCGAGAGATCGGTGGTCGTCTGCATGTTGGCCTAACGACAGTCGACACTTATCGCGCCCGCATAAAGGAGAAACTCAAGCTCGAGAATGCTGCTCAGCTTCATGCCGAAGCGAGCCGATGGATCCAGGGACGTGAGTTGTGCGGGGCGGCCTCGTAGCGTTTTCCGCTACAAAAGAATACTGCATCGCGTCGGGGACCCGCGGCGTCCCGCGTGCTTCTTCGTTAAGGCGCAATCAAAATACATATGAAAAATATCCATTACCGTGGTCGCCACGGCTTCACCCTTGTCGAAATCATGATCGTGGTCGCAATCATCGCGCTGCTCGCTTCCATCGCCGTGCCCGGCTTTCTCCGCGCGCGCAAGCGTTCGCAGGCCAGCCGCATCATCAACGATTTGCGCCTGATCGATTCCGCGATCGACCAATACGCCATCGAGAATAACAAGAAAACCGGCGATGCCGTCGGCACGGCTGATTGGACGGCTTACATGAAAAAGGGATCGACTCTTTATACGACCGGCAAAGATCTTTTCGGGAACGCATACGGAGCGCAGGCTGTTGATACTCTGCCCAAAGCACCAGCCGGCGCCTGGAGTAGTCTCTCCGACATCGCAGGAACAGAATTTTGGTCGCCTTACGGCCACAACTAGGCCGATCGCATTTCAGATATTGAACGCGGCTGCGATCAATTGTTGTTGCTCGCGCTTGTGCATGGCGAGTGCACCCACTGCCGGGCTCGCGCTCGCCTCGCGACCCGCGTAGCCAATTTCAGTCCGGCCCGAAATACGGCGCAGGCGCGGCTCCATAAAAGTCCACGCACCCATATTCTGCGATTCTTCCTGGCACCAGATTATTTTCGCCGACTTCGGGTACGAGCCGATCAATTGCTTCAATTTCTTTTCAGCGAGCGGGTAAAGCTGTTCGATGCGAATAATGGCCGCGTCCTTGATCTTTTTTGCCGATCGATAGCTCGTTAGGTCGTAATAGACTTTTCCCGAACACAAAATCACGCGCTTGATCTTTTTCGGGTCGCCCGCTTCTGCGTCGCCAAAAATTTCTGAGAATTTTCCTTTGGTGAAATCCTCTTCGCGCGAGGTGGCGAATTCAGCTCGCAGAAGGCTCTTCGGCGTCATGAGGATGAGCGGCTTCACAAAATTGCGCTTCATCTGGCGCCGCAGAACGTGAAAATATTGCGCCGGCGTCGTGGGGTTGCAGACCTGAATATTGTCATCCGCACATGCCTGGAGAAATCGTTCCAGCCGCGCACTGGAATGTTCCGGCCCCTGTCCCTCGTAACCGTGTGGTAGCAGCAACACAATGCTACTCGGCCGCTGCCATTTCGATTCGGCCGAAACGATGAATTGATCGATGATGGTCTGTGCGCCATTGGCGAAATCGCCAAACTGCGCTTCCCAGATGCAAAGCATATCCGGAAAATTGAGCGAGTAACCGTAATCGAAACCGAGCACGGCTGTTTCTGAAAGCAGACTGTTGTAAATACAAATGCGCGCCTGATCCGGCGCGAGATGCAGAAGGGGAATGTATGGATCTCCTGTTTTCGCATCGAACCACACGGCGTGCCGCTGTCCAAACGTGCCGCGGCGACTATCCTGACCCGACACTCGCACCGGCGTTCCCTCGAGCAGGAGCGACCCGAACGCGAGCGCCTCCGCAAAACCCCAATCATATGGACCACCCTCCTGCAGGACTTGACGGCGCCGATCGACCAGCATGCGCTTCACCTTGGGCAGAACATTGAAATCTTCCGGCACGCGCGTGAGACCATCAACAATCGTCTCCAGCGTTTTCCGAGTAATCGCAGTCGGGACAGACGAAGCCTTGTATACCGGTTGAAAGACGGCGGTTGATTCCCGGAACCTCGCTTGCTTGCCGGCTTTCTCTTTTTCGAGCGCTTCGACTTCTTCGAGCGACATTTCGAGACGCAGCGCAAATTCCGTTTCGAGCGAGGCTGCGTCATCCGGACTAAGCGTTCCGGATTCGAGCAGCTCGCGCTTGTAAATTTCGGCGATGGAAGGCCGCTTTGCGATTTTCGCGTATAGATCCGGTTGCGTGAAAGATGGCTCATCCACTTCCTGATGCCCGTACTTACGATAGCAATAGAGATCGATCACCACATCGCGACCGAATTCCTGGCGAAAATCCAATGCTGTTTCTGTAACAAACATGACGGCAAGCGGGTCCTCGCCATTCACGTGGAAGATTGGCACCTCGATCATCTTCGCGACGTCGGTCGCGTACATGGACGAGCGCGCATCTTCCGGCAACGTCGTGAAACCAATCTGATTGTTCACGATCACGTGCACCGTGCCACCTGTGCTGTAACCGGGAAGTTGCGACATGTTCAATGTTTCCGCGACGATTCCCTGGCCGGCGAAAGCGGCATCGCCATGCAGGAGAAGCGGTAATACCTTGCGACGTTCTTTGGCGTCACCGCGAATTCGCTGTCGGGCACGCGCTGTTCCTTCGACAACCGGATCGACCGCCTCGAGATGACTTGGATTCGCAGAAAGGCGGATCTCTACTTCTGCGCCACCACCAAGCTTTCGGACCGTGCGATAACCAAGATGATATTTCACGTCGCCATCGCCGGCGACCAGATCGGGAATGTAATTTTCGCTGAACTCGGTGAAGATGACCTTGAGAGATTTTCTCAGAAAATTTGCGAGCACGTTGAGGCGGCCACGGTGCGCCATTCCCATGCAGATCTCTTCGATTCCGACCGCGGGACATTTCTGCAAAATGCGATCGAGAATCACCATGAGCGATTCCGAGCCCTGAAGCGAAAAGCGTTTTTGCCCGACATAACGCGAGTGCAGAAACGCTTCGAACGATTCCGCTTCAAGGAGCGCACGCAAAAGATGCACCTGTACGGAATGCGGCGTCTCGCGTTTCGAGCGGCGCGATTCCAGCCGATGCCGCACCCAGTTGCGAATGCGCGTGTTCTGGATGTGCATGAACTCGGTGCCGATCGTATCGGCATACATCGCTTCGAGCTTTGCGATCATCTCGCGTAGCGTCATTCTTTTGCCATCGAGAAAAAATTTCGACGAGACTTGCATGCCGAGGTCCTTGTCGTTGAAGCCGAGCTCGCGCAGTGAGAGCAACGGATTTTGTGGTCGCTCATCCGCGAGCGGATCGAGCCGGGCGATCGTGTGACCCAACGTGCGATAGGCGTAAACGAGTCCATCGACGCGCGTCTGCAGCGAAACGTCGCCGGCTTCAGCGGGGGTTTGTGCGACGGCTGCGCCATTGCGCTCTTCCAGATCGCCAAGCTCGAATCCTTCGAAAAACGCCGCCCAACCGGAATCGACTGATTCAGGATTGTCCTGCCAGCGCCGATATTTTTCGTCGAGCAGATCCGGATCGAAGCGCGTGCCAAACGAGGAATGCATGACAGGTGAATCTGCAAGCATTACGCCGGGCGGCAAGTTGACAGTGCGAAGGGGGCTCGTTAGTTGCAACGGCTAATGACGGCGAGAGAAGTTTTTGAGTCGGTGACAAACGGCGGTGCGAGTGATTTCGCTGAAGTTGTCGTCATTCTTGACGAATCGGGACCGTGGTGCCTGATCGGAGGATTGGCCGTGAACTGCTACGTCGAACCAGTCTACACCGTCGATGCTGATATTGTGGTTGTCTCAGCGAATCTCCCCTCCATTCAGGAAAAATTGATGCACGCAAAATTTTCAACTGGCTCGTTCGAACATTCGTTGAACGCGCAGAAGGAAGGGAGCAAACTACGATTACAGTTTACGACCGACGATCGTTACCAACCCTTTATTGCGAGATCCCAACGACGCGAAGTTCTTGGTCAGGATGTTCCAGTGGCCGGATTAGAAGATGTTGTTCAGGGAAAGGTTTGGGCGTGGAACGATGCCGCACGTCGATTAAGCAAACGTAAGAAGGACGAACTTGATCTGATTCGCATCGGAGAAACCTACCCTCAGATGCGGAATTTGATTCCTAAAGAGATCACCGGCCAAATTGAAAAGAGTTAAGCGAAACTTGGGAGCTAACAATCTGGGGAGCGCACGTAGAATCCGTGCGGTCCCCGGATTCATCTGTTGCGCGCTGGCTGCAATGATCGGGCACGTTTCCAGCCACACTCTCGCCCAACCCGATCCCGCATCTGATCCTGCTTCCGAACCGGCAGTGCTCGCGGTGGCCAAAGTCCTGCCCGCGGTCGTTAACATCAACACGGAACGAGTCGTTAGGCGACAGGTGCGCGATCCGTTTGAGGATTTCGCCGCGCAATTTTTTGGAAATTATCGTGTCGCGTCCCGCGCGAGATGCGCCAGACACTGCAAAGCCTCGGCTCGGGTTTCCTGGTCGATCCCGCAGGTTACATCGTAACGAACCAACACGTCGTCGAGCGCGCTGCCGATTTGAAAATTGAAGTCACGACCAGACGACGGCAAAACCTACAGCGCGCATTACATCACCGGCGACGAAGAGAAAGATCTCGCCTTCATCAAGATCGACGCCAAGGCGGCCTTCCCTTTCGTCAATCTCGAAAATATTTCTCCGAACTTGTTAGGCCAAACCGTCATCGTGGTGGGCAACGCCATGGGTTACGGCAGCTCGATCAGCCGCGGCGTGCTCAGCGCGACCAAGCGCGATATCACCGTCGACAACATCGATTATCATAATCTCATCCAGACCGACGCCGCGATTAATCCGGGCAACAGCGGTGGACCGGTCATCGATCTTTCCGGCAAACTCGTCGGTATCAGCTCGGCCAAAATGGCGTTTACGCCGCAAGGCGTCCCGACGCAGGGACTCGGTTTCGCCATTCCGGCAGATATCGTCCGCAAGAGCGTTAACGAGTTCAAAAAGTTTGCACAAAACAACCGCCGACGCCGGCTGCGGGCGCAGCGGAGGCGATGTCTTTGTCGGAACAGATTCTTCGGCTTGCAATTGCAGGACCTGACGCGACGAACTCGCCAGCGCGCTCGGTTATGCAAGCGGACGCGGCGTGCTCGTGAGCGCGGTCGAACCGGATAGTCCAGCCGATCGCGCCGGCATCGAGCGCGGGCTCGTTCTCTATCGCATCGGCAATTACAATGTGAATTCCGTGAAGCAGGTGGACACTTTGCTCAAACGTGCGAATAGCGGCGAACGCGTCGATTTTGCAGTCGGCATCGTGCGCGAAAAGCGGCGGGCAGCGTGTCGAACGCGTCACGCTTGCGGCGCGTTGATGCAGGAAAATTTGCAACAGATCGCGCTTCGCGTTGTCTGTTTGAAGTATTGCGAAATGATTAAAGTCGAGAATCTCACCAAACGTTATGCCGGACAGCCCGCGATTCAGGATCTGAATTTCGAAGTCGGCAAAGGCGAGATCATGGGATTTCTCGGCCCGAACGGCGCGGGCAAAAGCACGACGATGCGCATTCTGTCGAGTTTCATGCCGCCCACTTCCGGTCGCGCCACCGTTGCCGGCTTCGATATTTTCGACCAATCGCTCCAGGCGCGCGCCCATCTCGGCTACATGCCGGAGAACGTCCCGCTCTACAACGACATGCGCGTGACGGAATATCTTAATTATCGCGCTGCGCTCAAAAGCGTTCCGCACCGCCGCATCGCCGAACGCGTCGGTGATGTGAAGGAGCTTTGCGGTTTGAAGGACGTGGAGAAAAAATTAATTGGCGCGCTTTCAAAAGGTTATCGGCAACGTGTCGGCCTCGCCGATGCGCTCGTGCACGAACCCGATTTGCTCATTCTCGACGAGCCGACAAGCGGACTCGATCCCAATCAGATTCGGCAGGTGCGCGATTTGATCAAGAACCTTGGCAAACAGCATACGATTTTGCTTTCGACTCACATTTTGCCGGAAGTCGAAATGACCTGCAGTCGCGTCATCATCATTCACAAAGGAAGAATCGAAGCTTGCGACACGCCAGAAAATCTTCTCGGCCAGATTCGCACCGCCGGAGGTGTGCGACTCGAAGCGAAGGTCGGCAAAGACGATGGTGTCGAGGAATTGAAAAAAATCGCAGGCGTGCGCGACGTTACGGCGTCGAGCGACGGCGATTGGAAGACTTTTCTCACTTCGCGTCGAATCCGGCGCCGATGTGCGAGAAGAGCTTTTTCGTCTCGCGACAGATCGGCGATGGGCTGTGCGCGAGTTATCGCAACAACGCGCCACGCTCGAAGACGTTTTCGTCGAGATCACGCACCCGGACGAAGTCTAGGACGAAACGTAATGAGCAATTCTGAATTCACTCAAAGTGTCATCCTGAGCGTAGCGAAGGACCCCACAAATATCCCACGGCCTTATTCGCGAGGTTCCTCGCTGCACTCGGGATGACCACGCTATTTATCCATGCGTAAATTTTTCGTCCTGCTCAATCGCGAGGTGCGCAGTTACTTCTACTCGCCGATCGCCTACATCGTTCTCGTCTTCTTCCTGCTCGTTAGCGGCGTCGATTTCTATTTCCAAATCTCGTTCATGAATCAACGGCCCGTGCCGTATTCCGTGCAGGAGGCATTTTTCAATTCCGTCTTCTTCTGGTTCGCGTTCGTCCTCATTTTCCCGCTCATCACCATGCGTCTGTTTGCGGAAGAATTTAAGCTCGGCACGATCGAGCCGCTCATGACCGCGCCCGTGCGCGACTGGCAGGTCGTGCTCGCCAAATTTTTCGGCGCGCTCGTTTTCTACATTGTTCTTTGGATTCCGACGCTTCTTTACTTCGCCATTTTCCAGGCCATCACGCATCAGCCCGCGGCCAATTCCACCGGCGCATATCTCGGCGCGTATCTCATGCTGCTGTTGCTCGGCATGTTTTATCTGTCGGTCGGATGCCTCGCTTCTGCCCTAACGAGAAATCAGATCATCGCCGCCGTCATTTCCTTTTGCGCGATCACGCTCCTTTTCTTTCTCGGTTTGGTCTCGTTCATTCTGCTCGATGTCAGCTCGACCACGCGGCAATTGCTCGGATACTTTTCCGCGATCGAGCAAATGGGAACGCTTTCCCGCGGCGAGATCGACACGCGCCCGATGGTTCTCTATCTCAGCATGACCGTGGTGATGCTGACGCTCACTTACCAGGCATTCCAATCACGCAAATGGAGATTGTGATGACGCCACGAGAAGCAACCAAGGAGCGGCGGTCTCCGAACCGCCGCATTTCGGCGCTTTGGAAAGCGCCGCTCCTTGATGACTGAATCCGATGCCTAACGAGTCCGAACCACAAGCCAAACCGAAAAAAATCCATCGCGTTCCGATCGGACTGAACGTGCTTGTCCAGATCGGGTTGATTCTCTTCCTCGCGGCGATGGTGAATTACCTCGGCTTCGAGCATTACAAGCGCTGGGATCTTTCGCGCGACAAGAGATACGCGCTCTCCGATAAAACGAAGCGTTTCCTCGATACCGTAAAAGGCAAGATGCGCGTGACAGTTTTCTTCGGCCCGAACAATCCGATCTGGGCCGACGTGCAGAATCTGCTCACCGAATACCAGTACGCCGCCAAAGGAAAAATTGACGTCGAAAATGTCGATCCGGAACGGAATCTTTCCCGCGCAAAAGAGCTCTTCGACAAATACAAGGTGGTCAGCGATGAGAGCCTTCTCATTCTCGATTACGAGGGCCGAAACAAAACTGTGAAGGCTTCGGAGATGGCGGAGGTCGACCAGGGCAATCCGATGTTTGGCGAGCAGCCGAAGATCACCGCTTTCAAAGGCGAGCAGGCAATCACGAGCGCGATGATCGATTTGGTGGAAGGCAAGAAAAACACGCTCGGTTACGTCCTCGGGCACAAGGAACCGCCGATCGCCGAGAACAGTCCGATCTCGATCCTGAAAACATTTCATCGAAAACGAGAACGTGAAATTTCAGCCGCTGAATTTGTTCGAAGTCCCGGCTATTCCCGCGGAGATCAAAACGATTTTCATCAACGGCCCGCAATACGATTTCTCGGATCGCGAGATGAAGTTGCTGCGCGATTTTTGGGGAAAGCAGGGACGCATTTTATTCCTGCGCGATCCCGCGGCCAAGACGCCAAAGCTGGACGCTTTTCTGAATGAGTTCGGCGTTAAAGTGAACGACGACCGTCTGATGGCGATGGTGCAGACGGGCATCCAGGAAGTTGCGCGCGTGCGCGATGTGCTGGCGCATTTTCTACCCGACAATCCGGTGACCGCGCGTCTGGCAAATGTTCAGACAGCTTTTGTCGGCGGCGCTGCGTCGCTCACGCTCAAGCCCGAACGCGGACCAGCCGCAAACATTCGTGTTCAGCCGCTCGCGCAGGCCGAGAAAGGTTATTGGGGCGAAGTCGATTACAATTCGACCGACGAAACGAAACTCCAATTCGATCAGACGCGCGATCACGCAGCGCCGCTCAACATCGCCGCTTCGATCGAGCAAGGAGGCGGCAGCGGCGATGAACGCGTGCAGATGAACTCGTCGCGCATGGTGGTGGTGAGTAACTCGACTTTCGTGCAGGACAATGCGATCACGCAGGGTCAGCAAGCGCTCGATTTTATTTCTGCGAGTGTGAATTGGTTGATGAACCGCGAGCAGCTCATCGGCATCGCACCAAAAATTCAGAAAACGCTGACGTTTACGCTCGACGAGAAGGCACTGGGAAATATCCGCCTGCTCGTTCTTATTTTGATGCCGCTCATTCCCGCGGTGATTGGTCTTGCCGTTTGGTGGCGACGTCGCGCCTGACCGATTGAGATTTTGATGAGAATTAGAACGACACTTGTTTTGCTCGCCATTGTCGTGGCGGTCGCCGCGTTCATAAAGCTTGTCGAGAGCAAACGACCGAATACGGAAGAAGCGCAACGTCAGGCCGGCAATGTCCTTAATTTCGATCGCGACAAACTCGAAGGCATCATCATTCAGAACGGCGATGACAAGACCGAGCTGCGGCTGCGCGACAACAAATGGCGCGTGGAATCTCCCATCAAAGATCAGGCCGACAATGGCGCTGTCTCGGCGCTGATCTCCGAGTTGGAATCCTGGCACAAGGACGACACGATTCCCGCCAAAGAAGTCGGCGCTGTCAAAGGGCGGCTCGAGGAATACGGCCTGAGCAAACCGAAATTGCGTCTCAAATTGCTCGGGCCAGGGAATGCCTCCGGAGATTCTCTTCGGCAAAGATGCCGCCCTCGAAAACAGGATGTATGTGCGCTTCGAAAATTCAAAAGCGACGTTTATCGTGGCGAATTCGGTCAAAAACGAGATCGCGAAAAAGCCGGAAGATTTTCGCGACCGGAAGTTGACGGAGTTAACGACGGCGCAAGTTTCGCGTGCGCTCGTAAAAACGCCAGCCGGCGAAATGGAATTGCAGAAGACAGGCGGACCATTGGGAGATCGTGAAGCCTTTGCACGCGCGGGCGGACGATCAAAAAGTGGACGACCTTCTCGCGCAGGTCACGACTGCGCGCATTGAAAAATTCGTGGCCGACGATCGCGGCGATCTGCATCCCTACGGACTGGCCGAACCACGCGGTTCGATCACGCTTTTCGCTGCCGGAGGATAAATCCGCCGGTCCGACGGATTCGTCCCGTGGCGAACAGGGCAGGCTCTGCAGATCGGCAGCATCCCGGAAAAAGAGAAAGAACAGGTTTACGTTCGTTTCGCTGCGCGCAATGCCGTCTACACGTTGCCCAAGAAAATCGAAGAGATCCTGGACACCAAGCCTAACGACTTGCGCGATCGACATCTCGTTCGGTTCGAAACGAATGTGCTCGATCGCATCACGATCGATGCTCCCGGCAAAGGCAAAACTGATTCTCGCCCGAAAGAACGAAAACTGGACGATAGCCAACCACAATAACCAGCCTGCAAACGCGGACGAGAGTGAATCGACTGATCGAGACACTAAAGAACGAGCAGGTCACAAAATTCGTCGCGGACGTGGCATCGGAGCTTGGCAAATACGGACTCGATAAGCCGCAACTGCAACTCACGCTCAGCTCATTCGCCTCGGAAAACACCGCCGAAACCAAGTCCGGCGAACAGCCTTTTGCCACGATCGCGTTCGGCAAGACCGAAGGCGACGATGTTTATGCGCATCTCGGCGATGAGCCATTCATCGTGGCGGTGAAACGCGATCTGCTCGACAAGATTTTCGTCGATCCGTTGCAATGGCAGGGCGTTGTCATTTTTCAGTTCAAGCCCGAGCAAGTCCATCGATTGAGCGTTGTGACAGATCGCGAGCAATCGATCACGCGCGGGCCGAAGAACGAATGGAAGTGGGTAAGAGGAAGCGGCCCGATCAATCGAAGTAAACGTGCAATCGCTTCTCAATACTCTGACTTCATTGCATGCGGTTCGCTGGGTCGGAGCAACAGCGGCAGCGCACGGATTCGAAAAACCGCAGATGGCTATTACATTCACGACATCGCCGGATGATAAGAGCGATGCACAAACTTCTCATTGGAGGGTCAAACGGCAGCGGGATGTGGTTCGCCAAGACGGACGAGCGCGAGGGAACATTTCTCATCAGCAATCCGGATATGAATGCGTTCAATTGCCGATCGAGAATCCGCCTGCTCCGACGCCGAGCACCAACCGTTTCTGTGTCCGCCACCGCTTCGCCATCGGCAATGCCCTGACTGGGTAGCGCGGGCGTCTCGCCCGCGTATCGGAACGTCTCGTTCCGATACTAAAAGATATTTTAACAGGAAACGGAGCGAGACGCTCCGTTAGGCGCGCGAGACACGCGCCCTACCTTTGTTGCCGTATACATCGTCACAACGCCGCCGGTCATCGGCTGCGCATCCGCATCGACGAAACCATTCGCCTCGATCAGCCGCACCATTTCATCCCCGCTCGGAAATTCTTCGATCGATGCGCCAAGATAATCATACGCATCTCTTTCGCCCGTGATCAGGGCCGCCAGCTTGGGCAAAACATGATGAAGATAAAATCGATACGGCACGCGAAGAATCGATTTCGGGAGGGAAAAATCCAGCACCAGCACGATGACCGCCGCCGCAAGAACACGCGACATTTCACGAATCGCCGCGCTCCAATCCGCGATGTTGCGCAAACCAAATGCGATCGTTACGCAATCGAACGAGCCATCGCCAAAAGGTAATTGCAATGCATCCGCGATAATTGTTTCGCGCACTCCTTTGCTGCGCGCGATCTGGATCATCCCGGGCGAAAAATCCGCCGCCACGATTTTTGCATTCGGCAAACGTCGCTGCAATCGCCAGCGCGAGATCTCCGCTGCCGGTGGCAAGATCAAGAATTCGTTCTGCGTCTCCACGATTCCACCAGTCGCGCCGCGCGCGCGCGCCAGAGAAAATCCATGCCAAGACTCAAAACGTGATTCGCAAGATCATAACGTCGCGCCACCCGCCCGAACATTTCCCGCACAATGTCCGGATCACGCGCCGTTGAATTGGAGGCGAAGTTCAATGCTCTCTCTTGTAGCGGCGGTCTATGACCGTCGCAAAATTCTTTCTGCAAAAGTGCGACGGTCATAGACCGCCGCCGCTGACGGCGGCAGCACACGATATTCCAGCGGCGGCTCGATGTTTTCTTCTTCGCGTGGAACGAGGCGATTTTTTGCAATGAGGCGCGCACAAGTATTCCAGCGTAGCAACGCGTCATCATTGCCCGCAGGCCGGATCGCTTCCGCTTTTTCAAACCAACTCATCGCTTCGCACAAACCGTCATATGCATAATGAATCGCGCCCGGCGTGCCTTGCGCGAGTTTCGCTTTCGCGCGTCGCTCGGCCAAAATCCCCGCGTAATAGGCGCGCTCATAGTCGCCCTTCACCCGCGCGAGCAACTCTTTCGCCTGCGTATCGCTGACGCCATAGCCCTTGCTGAATCGATCGCTCACCGCAAGCAAAAGCGTGATGATGGCTTGCTGATTTTCCGGATCAGCCTGCGAGCACATCGAGACAAATGCTTTCCGCTTCCGCCGGCTCGTTCAGCAACCGATATTGCTTTGCTTTTTCCACCGCTGCGGGAATCGCTTCTTTCGAAAGTGGTTTCAGTTCAGGCATGTCGTTCGCAACGATTCAACGTTTTATTGATTTCTTCCAGCCCAAACCGCTCCACGTTTTCCGAACGGTTCATCCCATGAAGTTGAGCCAATTAATTTGCGCTTCCCTCAATGCATCCATTCTGATTGACAGAATGTAATTCAAATGGTGTCGGAATCCGACGCCGCAACATCCCGCACAAAGAATCCCATGAATGCTGAATCCGCTGTCCGTGAACGCTATGCTGCCGGTGCGCAATCGACCGAATCACGCCTGTGTTGCCCGGTCGAATACGATTCGGAATACCTGAAAGTCATTCCGAAGGAAGTGATCGAACGCGATTACGGCTGCGGCGATCCGACTAAATATTTGCGAGAAGGAGAAACCGTTCTCGATCTCGGCAGTGGCACAGGAAAGATTTGCTTCATTGCCGCGCAGATAGTCGGCGCGAAAGGCAAAGTCATCGGCGTGGATATGACGGACGAGATGCTCGATGTCGCGCGGCGCAACGCGC
>CAWDLY010000025.1:0-115463 GCA_963803315.1 uncultured Verrucomicrobiae bacterium
GGGCGTCGATGGCGGGAATGGGAACCGCGATCTGGCTCATGGCGCGTTTGTGCCGGACGACTTTGCGTCATCCGCTCTTGCTCGTGACCGGCGCGGCCTTTTGGAATTTTGGCGTGTTGCTTGGTGTCGGCGGAATTCTCGCGGGTCAAAGTACCGGCTACGAGTGGTTCGAATTCCCGACCTACGCGGGAATCGTTTTGTTCGTGGCGTATCTGCTCGTCATGTCGTGGGCGGTTTTAATGTTCCGTTTCCGGCGCGGCGACACGATCTACATCACGCAATGGTATTTGCTCGCGGCATTTCTCTGGTTCCCGTGGCTCTACGCCGCGACGCACATCATGCTCTTCGTTGTCCCGGTGCAGGGAGTGATGCAGGCCGTGGTGAATTGGTGGTACGCGAACAATCTCATGTTCCTCTGGCTCGGCGCCATCGGATTGGGCACCGCCTATTACATGATTCCGAAAGTGATCGGGCGTCCGGTTTACAGTTACAATCTCGCTGCGATCGGTTTCTGGACGTACGCGCTCTTTGCGAGCTGGACCGGAATGCAGCGCCTGGTCGATGGCCCATTCCCAGCATGGATGATTACGGCGAGCATCGCGGCAGCGATTCTTTCCATCATTCCCGTCGCTACTGTCGGACTGAATCATCACATGACGATGCGCGGATATTTTCAGCTCATGCGTTACAGCCCGACGCTGCGTTTTACTGTTTTCGGCGCGATTTCCTACACCGCATTTAGCGTAGTCGGCATCATCATTTCGCTGCGTTCGATGGCGCGGATCGTTCATTTCACTCAGGTCAGCGTGGCGTATTCGCATCTCGGCCTTTACGCCTTTTTCACCATGGTGATGTTCGGTTCGATGTATTACATCGTGCCGCGTTTGGTCGGTCGCGAATGGCGTTACGCGACTCTGATCAAATTACATTTTTGGGCATCCGCTTACGGTGTCGGCCTCATGGTGTTAATGCTTCTTGTCGGCGGGTTGGTGCAGGGCCTGAGCATGAACGACGCGACGCTCTCGTTTCGCGAGACCACGCAGTCGGTTCTGCCTTATCTGCGCGGCCGCAGCGTTTCCGGAATTTTGCTCACGGTTTCGCATTTCATCTTCGCCTATCATTTTGTCCTGATGCTCTTCGGACTCGGCCGCACCGCGACAGTGCCGACCTTTCTCAACCCCATCGAACCGGAGGATGTGCACCCATGAAAGGACTGCTTCCTCTTTTTCTCGGAATCTTTGGCACGTTCGCCTTTTCGTGGACCGGTCTGATTTTCATTCCGAATCTGCAAATCGGTCATCTCGATCCGCAGATGGAAGAGGATGGAACCGATGTTTATCCCGCGCCGCAATCGGGAATGGTCGAGCGCGGCCGTCGTGTTTACGCCGCGAACGGCTGTAACTATTGTCACACGCAACAGGTCCGCGCCGATTACGCCGCCTCCGATCTCGATCGCACGCGCGACGCCGACCTAAAGTTAAAATGGGGCCAACGCCGGAGCGCGCCGCGCGACTACATTTTCGGTCGCCCGGTTTTACTCGGAAAAATGCGTATGGGTCCGGATCTCGCGAACGTGGGACATTCCGCATCAGTGACCGGCGAAAATGCGCCGCCGCCGGCCGAGCCGCGTCACCTGCAACTTCACCAGCTCCAGCAATTTCGCCCGCGCCCGCTTCGCAAACTACGAGTGCTCCACCCGCCGCCAAGCAAAATCCAACTCCGCCAGTAAGCCCATCTGCGCCTAACGAAGCCGTGACTTCCATCAACGGCGCTCCGATTCCCTATACCGAAGCGTGGCATCACCAACATTTATACGATCCGCGCAGCATCACGGTAGATTCCGACATGCCGGCATTTCGTTTTCTCTACGAAAAACGTCGGATTAGCGGCCAGGTTTCGGCGGACGCTTTGAGCTTCGATCAATCCTCCAACGATGCGCCGCCGCCCGGTTGGGAAATTATTCCGACTTACGATGCAAAATGTTTGGTCGCGTATTTGATGTCGCTCGATCAATCGCATCCGTTGAAAGAAGTGAAAACCACTGCGGCGCCAGCTTCGCCGGCCGCGCCCGCCAAACAGGTCAAATGAACGACGATCCATCCACGCAAAAACGCGTTCGCCAGGGAATGGATTATGGCGAGACGGAAGAGGTGCAGGAAACGCACGCCGCGATTCAACGCGAAAAACGCGAACCACGCGCCGGACTCGAACCGCTTTCGCTTTGGTTGATCGCCCTTTACGGACTCGCCGTCTTTTTCGGCGGCGCGTATCTCGGCCGTTACTCCGGAAATTTTAGCGGCGATGGGCTCGATCCGTTAGGTGGTGCGCCACGAGCAAAGAAAACCGCCGGTGGCGGAGAAGCTGCAACTGAAACGGTGGAGCTTACGCCAGCCGAGCGCGGCAAAAAGATTTTCTCGGCCAATTGCGTGACTTGTCACCAAACGACGGGGCTCGGCGTGGCCGGACAATATCCGCCGCTTGCTGGTTCCGAGATCGTCAACGGCGGCGCGCGCCGCCCGGCCATGATTGTTCTCAAGGGTTTGGTCGGGCCTGTGACCGTCAAAGGTCAGCAATTCGGCTCGGCGGTCATGCAGCCGTGGGAAAAGACGCTAAACGATCAAAAGATCGCCGACGTGCTTACCTATGTTCGTCAGGAATGGGGAAATACGGCTGGACCCGTTTCGAAAGAACAGATTGCGGCATTGCGCAAGGAACTTGGCCGGCCGCACCGAATCGTGGCACGAAGCCGACTTAAAGGCGGTCCCAGAAGATGCTGGTTTGCCTGGCGGCGAACCGGCAGGCGGTCAGCCTAACGAGCAACCAAAACCTGTTGCCCCGACGCCGGCACCGAAGGCCTGATCGGCCTTTATTGCAGGCGATACACTTCCACTAACCCAACACCGGTTGTTTGATTGCGTCCTCGGACGATCGCGGTGTAACTGCCCGCGGCTAACGAAACGGCAATCGCCGATTCGCGATTATCCGTCGGCGCAAGGTTGTCGGCCTGGATTTCCATTTCCTGCGAATCTCTCCAATTGTCGTTCGCCCCCGCCAGCGTGCCGTTCGCATCACGCAATTCCAATGTTGGATCCTGCAGCGCGCCCGAGACATTGGAGTTACTCAGGGAAGGACCAAGCGCGCGCACCACGACATTAGCGCTCGTCCCATTCGGCAGGATGATAAAACCTGCGATCAAGACGTTGTCACCGGTGCCCACAAAACCGCGCGAACTGATGTTTGCCAAAATCGACCCGACCATCGGATCAAGGTCATAGACTTCAACGAGACCTGTCCCGCTCGTATTATTTTGTCCAACGACGAGAGCGGTATAGTTAGACGGCGGGAGCGTGATTACGATGGCCGATTCGCGATCGTCAGTCGGCGGAATGCCCGTAGCAATAATGTCGGTTTGTTGTCCATCGCGCCAGTTGTCGTTTTGCGCGATGAGGTTCTGGCCCGAGTCAAACAACTGCAAAAGCGGGTCTTGCAGTGCGTCGCTCACACCTCGATGTGTCAGCGAGGGACCGATTGCGCGAATAATAACGGTCTTGGCGTTTGTGCCCGTGATGATAAATCCGCCGATCAAAACCTGATTGCCGGTCTGCACGAATGCTCGTGTCGAGATGTTGAGAAGCTCGCCGGTTGAGCTCGGCGTTGGTGTTGGCGTAGTTCCGCCCCCCGGTGTCGGAGTGACGCTTGGCGTGGGCGTGGCGCTCGGTGTCGGCGTCGCACTCGCGGTCGGAGTTGCTGAAGGGCTCGGCGTGACGGACGGCGTTGGCGTTGCGCTCGGTGTAGGCGTGGGACTGCCTCCGACCGGTGTCGCGGTTGGAGTCGCAGTTGGAGTTACGGTGGCCGTGGGTGTCGGCGTCTGCGCAAATCCGGTTCCGACGCAACAAACAAAGCAAAGAAGTGTTGCGATCGAAAAATATTTAGCCGCGGAACTTCGCATCGTCGTCATCATATCCCACGAGTGAGCGCGCGAGCAAACTCTAGATATTCTCGGCGATCAAAGCATGGCAAAGGCGATGACTACGCTTTTCACGGCCGATCTTTAACTTTTTCCATAAATTCGCGCTTTCCTCTTGAGAAATTTACCCTGATATTCACGTTCAGTTTTTCCGAATATGGACGCTTCTACCGAACTGGCCTCTCACGCTGCCCACGATCCACATCATCACGACGAACACGAACACCACGAGCTCGGTTTCTGGCGAAAATACATTTTTTCGACTGATCACAAAGTGATCGGCATTCAATACGGTCTTTGCGGGCTTGTTTTCCTCTTTCTCGGTTTTTCTCTGATGATGTTGATGCGCTGGCAACTGGCGTATCCGGGGCAGGCATTGCCAATCATCGGGAACGCGCTCGGCCATTTCTTCGGCCCCGGTACGATGCCCGATGGCAAGATGACGCCGGAGTTTTACAACTCGTTAGGCGCGATGCACGGCACGATCATGATTTTTCTCGGCATTGTGCCGGTGGCGTTTGCCGCGTTCGGAAACTTTGTCGTGCCGCTGCAAATCGGTGCGCCCGACATGACGTTCCCGAAAGTCAACGCCGCGAGTTTTTGGGCGTTTGCCGTCGGCGGCGTCATCATGCTCGCCAGTTTCTTTGTTCCAGGCGGCGCGGCCAAGGGCGGCTGGACTTCCTATACGCCGCTTTCGGACATCGCGGACAAAGGGCCCGAGTTTCACTGGTTTTTTAATGGCCAGAATCTTTGGCTAATCGGTTTTATTTTTCTCATCACGTCATCGCTTCTCGGTGCGGTGAATTTCATCACCACCATCATTCAACTGCGCGCAAAGGGTCTCACCTGGATGCGCCTCCCGTTTTTTGTGTGGGCGCAATTCGTGACCGCGTTTTTGCTTCTGCTCGCTTTCCCGCCCCTTGAAGCGGCAATCATCATGCAACTGATGGATCGCCTGGCGGACACCAGCTTCTTTCTCCCGGCGGGTTTGGTCGTGAACGGCGCAGCGATGCACATCAGCGGCGGCGGCAGCCCGCTTTTGTGGCAGCACTTATTCTGGTTCCTTGGTCACCCGGAAGTTTACGTGCTCATTCTGCCGGGCATGGGAATCGTTGCGGAAGTGCTCGCGAATAATTCGCGCAAGCCGCTCTGGGGTTACAAGTCGCTCGTTTTCTCGGTGCTCGTTCTCGGATTTCTTTCCTTCATCGTCTGGGCGCACCACATGTGGCTGACCGGCATGGGAAGCGCTGTGAGTGCGTTTTTTCAGACGACGACGCTCATCATTTCGATTCCGTCGGTAATTATCTTGAGCGCATTTTTCATTTCGCTCTGGGGCGGTTCAATCAGATTTACTGTACCAATGCTTTTCGGGACGGCCTTTTTGCCAATGTTTGGAATCGGCGGACTGACCGGCATTCCTCTCGCGTTCAATACCGCCGATCTTTACCTGCACGATACCTATTACGTCATCGCGCATTTCCATTACATCGTCGCCCCCGGCACAATCTTCGCGCTCTTCGCCGGCATCTATTACTGGTTCCCGAAAGCGACCGGGCGAATGATGAGCGAGTTCTGGGGCAAAGTGCACTTCTGGCCGTCGCTCGTTTGCATGAACGTCATCTTTCTTCCGATGTTCCTGCAAGGAATGCTCGGCATGCATCGCCGTTGGTACGACGGTGGTCAGGGCTGGAATATCGCCAACGAAAAAGCCTGGGGCCTTTCCGGATTTCATTGGAACACGCCGATCTCAATCGCGGCCTGGTGCATGGGGCTCGCGCAAATTCCATTCATCATCAATTTCTTCTGGAGCATCAAGCATGGTAAAAAGGTGAACGACAATCCCTGGGAAGCGACCACGCTCGAGTGGACTGCGCCGTCGCCGCCGCCGCATGGAAATTTTGTTGAGACGCCGGTGGCTTATCGCGGCCCGTACGAATATAGCCTGCCGGGGCGCGCGAAGGATTTCACCATGCAAAATGAGCCGGTCGATCCGAGTGAGCGCACGCCGCGTAAACCGGCCGAGCTGGTCCACGCCTAACGAGTCAGTAAAATGGAAATCCCGTATACAGTTGCCGCGCGTCCCGACACGGGCCTTTGGAATGCCAAGATCGGCATCTGGCTTTTTCTCGCGTCGGAAGTGATGCTCTTCGGCGGACTTTTCTCCGCCTACATTTTTCTGCGTCTCGACGCGGAACCGGGTTATTGGCCGCACGGCCTGCTCAATGTGCCGGTGGGCACGATGAATACCGCGATCCTGATTGCGTCATCCGTCACGGTCGTGCTGGCGTGGGCGGCGCTGAAAATGCGGCAATTTCGGCGTTACCAGATTTACATGGGGATCACCATTCTGTGTGGCGTGACTTTTCTTGTCGTGAAACTCGCTTACGAATGGCCGCAGAAGTACGAGCACTTCGGCGCCTACATTAAGAAGGATGCGCTGGAAAAATATGAGCCCTATCTCGGGAACCATCATTTGGAGAAGGAAGGTCTCCCGCCGCGCGTTGAAATCACTGGTCATTTGCACAATCGCGAAGCGCTGAACGATCCTAACATCAAAGAGTACGAGGTCGCACTCGATCCCGTTAACGCCGATCCAACGAATCGCGCGATGGATCGTCCGCATTTCCTTTACGTCCCGCCGACTGAAAAAATCGGGAAAATTGAAAAGGAAGATGTGGAACGCGCGACCATGTTTTTGCCGACGCACAGCACGTACTTCGCGTCTTACTTCACCATTACGGGGCTGCACGGGCTGCACGTTCTCGCTGGTGTGCTCGTTTTCATTTACATGTGGCTGCCGGTGAGCAAACGACTTTACCAGCAAAATCCCGAGCATTTGGCGAACCGGGTCGAGGTTGCCGGTTTGTTCTGGCACTTCGTCGATCTCGTCTGGATTTTTGTGTTCCCGCTTTTCTATTTGCTATGAACAATCCGCCTGACGTTTCGCAGGATCCGAGCGAGCACGAGCAGTACGCCCACGATGTCGCGCATCACGTAAAGAAATACATGATGGTGGGCGCGACGTTGCTCGCCTTCACCGCGCTCACCGTTTTTCTTTCCTATCTCGATTTCGGAACGCGCAAAGCGAACATCGCAGTCGCGATGCTCGTCGCAATGTTCAAGGCGGGATTGGTCGCTGCGATTTTCATGCACCTTTCGGCGGAGAAAAAATTGATCTACCGCGTATTGATCTTCACCGGTCTTTTCGTGCTCGGCCTTTTCTGGCTGACGTTTCTTGCCTGGTACGATCCGGTCCACCATTGATGACCTTGAAAGGCTTTCATATCGTTTTCATCGCGTTTTCGACCTTGCTCGCGGTCGGCATTGGCTCGTGGTGCGTTTGGATTGATCTCGTGGCAGGAGCGCCAGTGTATCGCGCCGGAGCGATCTGGTCGTTCATCGCCGCGTTTGCCTTGATCGTTTACGGTGTATGGTTTTATCGGAAGATGAAGAAGTCGCGCATCATCACATGAAGGCGAAACTGATCCTGCTGCTTGTTCTTTTCGTCGGCTCACCCTTGGGTCAGGCGATGGCCTGTTCGGTTTGTTTCGGAGCCAGGGATGCGAAATCAACCGAGCACATTGCGGTTGCGATATGGGTTTTAATGGGCGCGGTGATGTCTGTGCTCGGCGGTGTGGGCGCGTTTAGTTTTCACCTTTGGCGGCATGCTCATACTCCGCTCGAACCACACGAAGAACTCGTGGAAGAAAATTTCGAGCAGTATGAATAGCCTCGCGCTGATCAATCAGTTTCTCGGTCAACCGCTGAATGCATCAGAGCACGGTTACCAGATCGATCACATCATCGAGTTTTGTCACTGGTTCATGGGCACGCTTTTCGTCGGGTGGTCTGCCTATTTTATTTTCGTGCTGATCCGTTTTCACAAGAGTCGCCATCGGCAGGCGGATCATGAAGGCGTGAAGAGCGGCATCTCAACGCATCTCGAATTTGCCGTTGTGTTGATTGAGGCCGTCCTGTTGGTGGGCTTCGCGGTCCCGCTTTGGGCCAAACGCGTAAACCAATTTCCGCCGGACAAGGATGCGGTTTTGGTGCACGCCATTGGCCAGCAATTCAATTGGAACTTTCATTTGCCGGGTCCTGATGGCGTATTCGGCCGCCGCAATGCCGATTTGGTGACGAATTCAAATCCGCTCGGACTCGATTCAAATGATCCGGCTTCAAAAGATGATATCGTCGTGCTCGGTGAATTGCACGTCCCGGTGAATCATCCGGTGATTGTCGAATTATCGTCGAAAGATGTGATTCATAATTTTGCGCTCGTGAACATGCGCATCGCGCAGGATGCCATTCCGGGTCAGATGATTCCGATGTGGTTTCGACCGATTAAGACGGGCACATACGAAATTATCTGTGGCCAGCTTTGCGGTCTCGGCCATTACGGAATGAAAGGCACACTCGTCGTCGACACGCCGGCAGATTATCAAGCTTGGCTGAAGGAACGCGTCGAACTTTCCGGCAATCAAAGCGCTCCGCCGGCCCCGGCACCGGGCACTGTTCCGCCTGCCTGGCGCACCGAAAACGGCAAATCCGAGCGGCGGATAACAATTGTTTTCTGTAGCGGCGGTCTATGACCGTCGCACTTATCGCTGGGTCGGTGTATTTTCTCGTAAAGTGAGCGCACTCGATCTCGAATAATGCGACGGTCATAGACCGCCGCTACAAAAATTGGCTCCATCGCTTCGCCTGGTTCACAGCGATCGCGACGCTTTTCCTCATTTGCAGCGGCGGCATGGTCACAAGCAAAAATGCCGGACTCGCCGTTCCCGATTGGCCGACCACTTTCGGCTACAACATGTTTTTCTTTCCTTTTTCAAAATGGATCGGCGGAATTTTCTTCGAGCACGTTCACCGATTGATCGCTTCCACCGTCGGATTTCTCACCATCATTTTGGCGGTGTGGCTGTGGCGTTCCGAATCGCGACGCTGGGTGCGCAATCTCGGCTACGCCGCGCTCGGGGCGGTTGTCTTACAGGGCGTGCTCGGTGGCTTGCGTGTCACGATGTTGAAAGATGAGATCGGAATCTTTCACGCCTGCCTCGCGCAGGCGTATTTCGGATTACTCATCGTGATCGCGCTTGTCACTTCGCCATTTTGGACGCGCCTTTCTTCAACTCGGCGTCGTCACAAAAACGCCCGTCTCCTCGCGCGCATGTCGATGGCAACGTCACTTCATCATTTATGGACAACTGGCGCTCGGCGCGACGATGCGACATGAACATCGCGATCTCTCGATCCTCGATTTTCCACTCGCTTACGGAAAAGTTATTCCGGATGTTAGCGCCGAAAACCTCGCCGCCATCAATACGCTGGCGCGACGCGCATGCTCTTTCCGATGTGACTGCATTTCAAATCTGGCTGCAAATGGCGCATCGCTTCGTCGCTCTCATCATCGCCATCGGCATCATCGCATTCTGGTTTCGTGTTCGGCGTCTCGCGCCGCGAATCGGTTGCACTGAAACGTCTGTCGAGCGTTGTGGGTTTTTCTTCTTGCCTGTCAGATCACTCTTGGCGCCTGGACGATTTGGAGCAACAAAGCGGCTGACATCGCGACCGCGCACGTTGCCGTCGGCGCGACGATCTTTGGCTTGGGCATCGCTCTTGCCGCGATTTGTCTGCGACTTGCCGGCCGAAAATGTTCCAATTGATTCCGGTTATCGGCCGCTCGTTCCGAAGGAGCGACCTCGTCGTGAAAGCAGCTGCTTTGGAACAACGCCGCAATCTCGGCGAACGAATCCGGCCGTCGTGTGTTTTTCAGATTTCAGCGAATTGGTCAAGGCGCGCCTGACGCTTCTCGTCTTGCTGACGACTGCGGTCGGATATTATCTCGGCGCGGCTCGCCCGATCAGTTACGCGGCGATTTTTTCATGTTGTTTTCGGAACCGCACTCGCCGCGGCAGGCGCAGCCGCCCTTAATCAATGGTGGGAGCGGCGCTTCGACGCGTTGATGTTGCGCACGAAGATGCGACCAATTCCCGCCGGTCGGATGCGCCCGCGTGATGCTCTTATCATCGGAACTATCCTTGGCGTTGCGGGTCTTGTTTATCTCACGATTACCTGCAATCAACTCAGCGCTTTCCTCGCAGCGGCGACGATCGCCATCTACATTTTTGCCTACACGCCGCTGAAACGATTCAGCACCACCAACACGCTGGTCGGTGCGATTCCCGGCGCGATCCCGCCGATGATTGGCTGGGCGGCGGCGCGCGGCGAACTCGAGGCCGAAGCGTGGAGTTTGTTTGCGATCCTGTTCGTCTGGCAAATCCCTCACTTTTTCGCGATCGCCTGGATGTATCGCGACGATTACGACCGCGCCGGTTTTCGAATGTTATCGAGCGGTGACGAAACAGGAGCGCGCAGCGCCAGTCAGAGCGTTCTCTTTTGCATGTTGCTTTTGATCGTAACCGGTGTGCCGGCATATCTCGGCCTAACGAGTGCAATTTATCTTCCCATCGCCCTTGGCCTCGGTGGCTGGTTCACTGCTGTCGCGATGCATTTTCATCGCAGACGAACGCCACGCGCGGCGCGCACTTTATTCCTCACCTCGATCGTTTATCTTGCTTTGCTCCTGCTTACGCTGGTGCTGACAAGATCATGAGTGCAACTACCGCCACGGCAAACCCACCGCGCTCAAAACCCGCGATCGCGTGGAAGGTGACGATGCTCTCCATCCCTCTGGTCATCGCCGTTCTTCTGCTTTTGCTTCGGCAGGCGGAAGTGAAGCAATTGCGCAATCGGACGATCAGCGGACTACGGTAAAGTTCCGCAATTTCAGCTGACCAATCAAAACGGTCAGCCATTTGGTTCGGCAAACTTGAAAGGAAAAATCTGGATCGCCGATTTCATTTTCACGATGTGCCCCGGTCCTTGCCCGATGATCAGCAGCCGAATGAGCGAGCTGCAAAAACCGCTCGAGAATACCGATGTGCATCTCGTCTCAGTCAGCGTCGATCCGGAACATGATACGCCGGCGGTGTTGCGCGATTATGCGGAGAAGCTGCATGCGCAGCCGCAACGCTGGGATTTTCTCACCGGTTCGAGCCCGGCGATCTACGATCTCTCCCGTAATGGATTCAAACTTGCGATCGCGGATGGCAGCGGAGAGATGGGGACGCCCGTGCACAGCACGCGTCTGGTTTTGGTCGACCGGCAGGGCGAGATTCGCGGTTACTACGACGCGCCTGGCTCCGGATGCGGTAACGAAATTACTCGCGGACACGAATCATCTTCTGCGCGAACAGCCGAAACGCTAATCGGCGGCGCCCGGTTCTGGAAAAGCGGCGCCCGAACCTTCATCGCAAACAAGGCGAAGATATTCACGGTATTCTGCTTTCGGAAGTCGATCGATGATTGTGGCCAGGTGCGCTTGATCGATAAAACCCATCCGTAAAGCGACCTCCTCCAGACACGCCACCTTAAGGCCCTGCCGATGTTCGATTGTGGCGATGTAATTGCCGGCTTCGAGCAGACTCGTTTGTGTTCCCGTGTCGAGCCACGCCATGCCGCGACTCAGTAAGCGCACGAAGAGTTGGTTTCGATCGAGGTAAACGCGATTCAGATCGGTAATCTCCAATTCGCCGCGAGCCGATGGACGCAGCGTCTTGCAAATGTCGACGACTTGATCGTCGTAAACATACAAACCAGGCACGGCGAACTGACTCCTGGGTCGCTTCGGTTTTTCTTCCAAACTAATCACGCGACCATCCTCGCCGAACTCGACCACGCCATAACGTTCCGGATCGCGGACTTGATAACCGAAGATACGGGCGCCCTTTTCGACAGCGAGTGCTTCGCGAAAAAAATCGAGTTTGCCGTAGAAAATATTATCTCCCAAAATCAGACAGACGCCGCTACCGCCGATAAAATCCGCGCCGATGAGAAACGCCTGCGCGATTCCTTCCGGCTTCGGCTGCTCGGCGTAGGAAATTGCGATTCCCAAATGGGAACCGTCGCCAAGAAAATCGCGCAGCATCGGGACATCCTTGGGTGTCGAGATAATCAATATCTCACGCAGCCCGCCGAGCATCAGCGTCGCGAGCGGATAGCAGATCATCGGCTTGTCGTAAACCGGCAGCAATTGTTTGCAGACGATCTTGGTGAGAGGGAAAAGACGCGTGCCGGCGCCGCCCGCGAGGATGATCGCTTTCTTTTTCACGCGCTTTGTTTTTGCCCGCTCCATTGTCTGAGAAGTTCCGACCATTCGCGCCAAAAGCGATCGCTTCGGCTGAGACCGATCCCCAGTATTACGGCTTCGAAAAGAAAATGACTCCCGAGCTGTTCGCTCAAGTCGCGATCATTCGTGCGCCCACCCACGCAATGGCGCAACCCGTTTTCCACTACCTGCCGCGGAAGCGCCGGCTTTGATTCAACCGCAGCACTCAAACTTATGCCGTGCATTTTTTTTAGCATCACTCCGCATAGTAGCGCGCGCGAGCTCGTCGCGTGGAGATGCGAGATTTTTTTTTGCAAAATCAATTTGCGCAAGGCGAGCGCAAAACGCGCCTGTTGCAAAAAAATATCGGGTGGGGCGCGATGTGTTTCCGCCGCGCGATCGTTCTCCAGTTGGTGCGCGAGCCCGGGGTTGGCCAGCCATTCCGCTTCAATCGCCATCGCATCCGGCAGAAATTCCAGTCGCGGCGCAAGCTGTTCCATCGACGGATTGAAGTAGGCGTCGGGCGCCGTACGACAAACAAAAGCTGTGACCTGCACATCGCGTCGTCCCATCTCCAGGAGTTCCTTCTCCAGCATGGGCAGCCGATCGTCCGGCCAGAGATCGATCAAATAGCCGATCTGATTTTCGCCAGGCGTCTGACGAACCGGCGTTGATTTTCGGTCACCTGTTCTCAGCAAGTCGACGAAAGGAGCGACAGTCGTTTCGATCTGGAAATGCTTTTCCACTCGGGCGCGGCCCGCTGCGCCAAAGCGCGATCGTAACTCCGCGTTGTTTAAAAGTTTCTCTAAAGCCGCGGTCAATGCGGGCATGTCGCCGGGTGGAACAAGGAAGCCGGTTTGCTCATTAACAACCGTCTCGGGGATGCCGGCGAGTTGAGTGGAAACGACCGCCCGCGCGCAGGCCATCGCTTCCTGGATCACGGTGGGAAACACATCGCTTGCTCCCGCTTGGTCGACAATTGAAGCGAGAGCAAAGATATCGCAGTTGCGCAGCGCTTCGAAGACTCGTTCCTGCGTCTGGGAACCGCGAAGCGTAACCACGGATTCCAGCCGCAAATCATCGATGCGTTTCTGCAGTTTCTGCCGTAACGGTCCATCACCGATAATGTCGCAGGTGAAATCGAGCTGCTTTGCCCGTAACTCTGCACATGCGTCGATGAGATTCTCGAATCCTTTAAACGAAACAAGCCGCCCGACGCTCAGGATTCGCGCTGGCCCCGATCGCACAGGCTCGGTCGCCGGCTGCGAAAGAATTGCCGGATCCATTCCATTGTAAACGCGATGAATCTTCGCGGCCGATTCCGGGCAGCGCTTCCGGATCAGATTCTGGCTGTAATCGGTTTCGACCGCGACGAATTCTGCGGAATCGCAAATTTCCCGGAGCAGATCGTCCTGGGCAAGATCGGACATGAAATCCTGGCCATGCGCGGTGATGCTGAAGGGAATCCCGCTCAGCGTTTTGAGAAAAATCGCCGTATGCGCGGCGCGATTGGCGAAATGAACATGAACGTGTTCGACGCCTTCTCGCCGAAATAAGTCGGCAAAATAAAGTGCATTGCGCGCGCGCAGCGCCGCCTTAAACGGCGCGCCGTATTTCTTTTCGTGTTCGTCGATGAGCTTTTGCGGCCAGCGGCCCTCGGCTTTCGCCTTTTTCTCCCAAATCTTCAGAACGGACTGCGGCGGCGCGTAGTAAACCGGCGCCTTCAGCCGCCGCAAATGTTCGTGTCGCAGACTGGTCAGTGGCGAATGGACCGAGCCAACGAGCAGATCGAAGCCGCGCCGTTCCAGCTCCAGCATTTCCATATCGCAAAACGTCTGCGAAATGACCGGATAGCGGGAATAAAGGTAAGCGAGTCGCATTCTTTTATTCCTCTACCTCTTCCTCTGCGTCTGCTTTCTCACGAAAGAACGAAGATTAAGAGGAAGAGGGAGAGGAAGACTAAATCAGGAAAACCGGACGTCTTTCCCCGGATCCATCTCAAAGTCGAGCGTCAGCGAGTCGGCCGTATTCGGCTTGATCACTTCCTCCATGAATTTTACCTGGATCGGATCCTCGCGGAAAATTTCGTATTTATCCATCGACTCGAAATCGATCGCGATGAAAAACGGCCAGGGCAGTTCGGGATCGATGCGCTTGCCGCATTTGATGCTGAGAACCTCGGGAATTTTGAGCAGCTGCATGCGCGTGTTCATCATCATTTCCTCTACTCGCGCCGGAGTCATTTCGGGTTTCAGTTTGAACAGGACAATGTGATGAACCATGGGGGGTAAGGTTTAGGCGGGGAGTGGGTCTCGCGCAAGCGCTAAACCGCATCCGCAATCTTCTCCGCACTGAAGCGCAACTCGCCTCGCTTCGAAATTACTTTTTCCAGTCGAGCGCGCCTTTTTTCAGCGCGTAAGCGTAGCCGACCATCAGGATGCTGACGAAGCTGAGCATGCTCCAGAAAATGATTTTGCTCTGGACGATCACTTCCCTGTAAACCACCGCCCACGGATACATGAAAACGATCTCCAGATCGAAAAGGATGAAGAGCATCGCCACGAGGTAAAACTTGACGCTGAACCGCGGCATGGCCTCGCCCTGCGGAACCATTCCGCACTCGTAGGCTGTGTCCTTGGTGCGGGTGCGTTTTCCCGTTTTGCCCAGAATGATGCTGACGATGATGGCCGAGACCGCAAATCCGACGGCCACAACGAACTGAAGCAGGACTGGTATGTATTCGCGGAGCATCCGCTCTGCTTGCTTGCCGGCTTCCGGGAAGCCTACCTCATTGCCGTGGCCGGATGGCCGTTTTGCGGCGCGATCGCGGCCGCGAGGGCTGACGGGAGTCCTTTGTATTTCTTGCCGTTCTTCTTAACGGCGCCTCGCGCCACCAGATTCTGCAATTTCTCGTAGGCTCGCAGGCGAAGCATTTCCTCACCGCCGCTGGCGGCATTACGCGCCCGGAGATTTTCGTGGACGATATCGAAGAGTTGCTTGAATTCGAACGAAGAGCGTCGGGAAAGTACCGCGACCAACTCCTCGGTCACGAGATCAGGAACTCGGCGGGAAAACGCGTTTTTCTTGAGGATAGCCATAGGGCGGCAAAAATAGCATATTTCTGTCAAATAGCAGCTTAAATTATCCCGAAAACCGCAAAGAATGGGCGAAGAATCTCAGGACAAAAAGGCACAGCCCGTCCCTACGGCGTTCCGCTTGGGCTGGGTGAGGGGAGGGCGGTGGAGAGGTTCCGCCTTGCGGCGATGAAAGTGAGGGAACAAAGTTTGGCAAGCTGCCGCCGTGTGTGTGCTGTTGGTAAGTGTACATCGCCGCGCCTGCGATCAAAGCTGCGCCGGCCGCCGCCTGATAAATTGTCACCGGGCCAACCGATTCCGTCACATATCCATCCGTTTCGTAGTTCTGCGACATCACAATCGGGCTGAGATGCCTTGTGATTGCTTCCGCGGGCGGAAGCTTGTTCAGGTCGACATTTTCATTGATCGACGGCATGAACGCGGCGCCCATCATGAGGATTGGGCGAACGGCGGCATCGAGCCGCGTATAGAGGAGCGCCGTATCTATGTAAAAGAACGCCTGCTTTGCGGCCGGAACTGAGTGTTCGGCCGCCCGAAAACTTTCGGAGGAGGCGAGTTCTGAGTTTCCTTCGGCGCTCCGCTTTACCGCTGCCTCGACGGCGCTTTCGTTGGAACCAACCACCAGTATTTTGTCGGACAGCGCGAGAACAGGCGCGATGGAAAAGAGACCGCCCGCATCGGGCATTGAGAAATATTTCACCGCATCTTTCTCTTCCTGCGTCCAAGTGCCGCCATCTGCGGACGTAGTCATCTTGGTCAGAAGCTGGCTGGCTTTCGCCGAATCTTTCACGGGCAAACTTGCCATCATCGTTGGCCATTGCGCACCGGATGCCCAATTGCCGAGCACGCCAATCTCCGGCCCGAACGCAGCATTCCACTCCGGCATGGTGATTCCGCTGCTCGAAACAGCGTCCAGCACTTTTTGCATCGCTCCGGGAAGGCCAGGGCCGGCCGGCACGCCCGAGGGCCAGCTCATTTGGCTGGATAAATTGAGGAACGTGGCGAGATACAAAAACGTCTCCTTTGTTCCAAGCGCCAGCGAACTTCGGGTCAACGGCCCGGCGTCGACGAGCTGCGGCATTCCGATAAAAAGAACATCGCGAATCTTGCCGTCATCGAAAGTCAGCGCCCCGCAAAACGCATGAATCTGGCGATAGATCGGCCGGTTTCCCGGTTCGTTGACGCCGCTTGCGCCCAATAACGGCGCCATCTTGTCGAGATAACGATCGACGCGACCGTAGATCAACGAGTTGTAGCTCGCCGGCATGTGCTTGAACGCCGCCGAAAATGTCGAATCGCCGGCGAGCGTTGCAGTCTGATCCTTCAATCGGCCGTCCACACGATCGAGAATTATTTTCAGCTCCGCCACGTCGTTTGCCGCGAGAAACCAGCCTTCATCGTACACGGTCGCGAAGAGCTGACCCAACGAAGTCACGGTTTGAATCTGATGCTCCTGATATTCCACCACTTCGCTCTTGGCTTGCGGAGATTTTGCCAGCAACTGCGCGCGCCATTTGCCCAGAACCTTTTCCGCATCATCGGGCTTTCCCTTGAAACGGAATCCGCCTGCCAGTTTCAGTCCGTTCGTCCATGAAGTGACGGCAAAGAAAACATCCTTCGGCTCGAGGCTCTCGAATTCCGCCAGGTTTTGTGTTGCTGCTTCCGATTTCGGAATTTTCGAGAGCGGCTTTTTGAGAAAATCGCGCACCGCCGGCTCCTCTCGGATTTTGTGGATATCAGTCTGGTGCCATTGGTCGCGCATCCGGTTGAAATCCGGCAGGTGCACGACCAGAAGAGTATCGCCGGGCAACAACGCGGTGACGGCCCTCGAAGCGTTTTTTTCCGCGACGCGCAGTGCATACCAGATCGCTGCCGCAGCGATGAGCGCGACGAGAACGAGCCAAAGCAATTTTCTCATGGGTCTGGGACTGTAGCGGCGGTCTATGACCGTCGCCAAAATAAATCTGTAGCCACGGCGCTATGTCGCCGTGAACGTCTTCGTTTTCCACTTTCGCCTCGACACAGGCGAGGCGGCTAAAGGCGAGCCGGCTACAGGAGAAGTCTCGACAGAGCGAAGCAGCTACATTTACGCGCGCGGATGAAACTTCCGATGCACCGCCTTCAACCGCTGCTGATCCACATGCGTGTAAACCTGCGTCGTCGAAATATCCGCATGCCCCAGCATTTCCTGAATGATGCGCAAGTCTGCTCCGTTGCCGAGCAAATGCGTGGCAAAACTATGCCGCAACAAGTGCGGATAAATATTCGCCTCCAACCCGGAACGTCGCGCGCATTCTTTCACGATCTGCCAGATGCGCGTCGTCGTCAGTTTCGTCCCGCGCGACGAAAGAAAAATCTCGCTCCCGGTTCGACGTTTCACCAATTCCGGACGCTCCGTCGAAATGTAGCTCGCCAAAGCCGCGCACGCCTTCTGTCCCACCGGCACCAGCCGCATCTTATTTCCTTTTCCGGTCACACGCAGAATGCGCTCGTTCGAATCAAAGTTTTCCAGGCGCGCGTTCGCCAGCTCGGAAATGCGCAGGCCGCTCGCATAAAGCAATTCGAGAATCGCCCGGTCCCGCAGTCCGAGCGGACGTCGCGTATCGGTGCTCTCGATCAACTGCTCCACCTGCAATTCGTTGAGCGTTTCCGGCAGATACCGTTCGATCCGCGGCAAAGTCAGCGTCTCGGTCGGATCGCGCTCCAGCGCACCTTTGCCCGCAAGAAAGCGAAAGAAAATTTTAAGCGCGACCACAATCAACTTAATCGACGACGCCGAAAGTCCGCCCCGTTTTCGCACGCCAAGATATTCGCTGATCAAAGGCAGCGTCACTTCGCGCGGTCGCGTGATTTTGCGCACACGCGCGCACCATTCCGCAAATTCCGTCAGGGAACGCTGGGTCGAGAGCTGATAATTTTCCGAGAGACCGCGCTCGACCGCGAGGAAACGAATGAAAGCATCGATCTCCTGTTCCACGCTGCCGCCATTCATCCACAGTTTACGCAGATTTCCACAGATTAGTTGAGGGTTTGGTTTCCTGATTGGGTAGCGCGGGCGTCTCGCCCGTGTAACGAAACGTCTCGTTTCGATTCGGTAATGAGATTTGGAAACCGTGCGAGACACACGGTTAGGCGTACGAGACACGCGCCCTACCCTCTTCTTCGAAGAACGCGCGAACGTGCGTTCTTCCGCACTTAATTACTTATCCGTTTCCTCCGCGCAATCCGCGGTTGAATTCCAAATCGCTAAATCACTAATTCGCTCACTCGCTAAATGATCCAAACCCTCTACCCGTTGACAAACGAACCCATAGTGTCCGATCATTAAGCACATGAGCCTCGATTTAAATTCGCTGGTGAAAGATTGGCCGCATGAATCCGGGTCGATCAAGGTGCGTAAAGTTGTGGGCCTGGATGGACGCGAGAAATTGCAGCTCCGCATCGATCTCGGTTTGCTCCAGATGGAAATGGAAGGCCGGCCCGATGGCCAGCGCCCCCACAACGCCGAGTCCTTGCTCGCGTATCATCAGCGCCGCGCCACGCGCGCCGAAGACCAGGGCGAAACCTATCTCCTCACCCCGGAGCAATGCGCCGAGCTGCAGCAGGAAGGCATCCAATATTATCACCGCTACCTCAGCCTCTTTCAGATCAACGATTTCCAGGGCGTCATTCGCGACACGCAACGCAACCTCGATCTTTTCAACTTTGTCGTCTCCCATGCCGAACGCGAAGACGTCGTCTGGAGCTTCCAGCAATTTCGTCCCTACGTTCTCATGATGAACACGCGGGCCAAGGCTTCCATTTTTCTTGGCGAAGGAAAATTTGCCGAAGCCATGAAAGAGATCGAGCGCGGCCGGGACACGATTCAGGAATTCTTTCAGCAATCGAATTTTCCTGAGCTCGCGCAGAAAAGTTCCGAGCTCGCGTTTCTTGAGGAATGGCTCGAAGAAGTCAGCTCCAAGCGTCCTCTCTCCAAACTCGAGATCATGCAACGCGAGATGGAAACCGCGATTGCCAAGGAACTCTACGAGCGCGCCGCCGAGCTGCGCGACGCGATCAAGCTGCTCAAAGCCGGAAAGTAAATCTTTTCAGGAGAGGGTAGGGCGCGGGTCCCGCGCGCCGAACGGAGTGTCCCGCTCCGTTTCTTTCACAGACAGTTAGGAATCGCACAGACGTTAGGAATCGAACAGACAGTTAGGAATCGGAACGAGACGTTCCGATACGCGGACGAGACATCCGCGCTACCCATCCGCAAAAAATCCCCGTTTCATCCGCGTAATCCGCGGTTAATCTCTTTCGTGGCTACGCCGAATCCAACATTGATCGAGCGCAAGGAGCGCTGGGCGCGCAAGATGAGCGGCAAAGCCAAACCCGCCGTGCGCTCGGAGAACCGGCTCCCGCCCGGGCAACATCTCACCCCCGGCTTTCCCGTGCTCGATCTCGGCATCAAACCCGACATCCCGCTTAAAGAATGGCGCCTCGAAATCGGCGGCCTCGTCGAGAACCCCCAGACATTCACATGGGAACAATTCAACGCGCTGCCGCAGTTCGAAGACATGAGCGATTTCCACTGCGTCACGACCTGGAGCAAGTTCGATTGCCGCTGGCGCGGCGTCGCCTTTTTTACTCTCATCGAACTCGTTAGGCCAAAACCGGAAGTGAAACACGTCCTCTTCACCAGCTACGATGGCTACTCCACCAACGTCCGCTTCGACGACGTGTGTGACGACGACGTCCTCGTCGCCACGCAATTCGATGGCAGACCGATCACGCGCGACCACGGCGGTCCCGCCCGCATCATCATCCCGAAATTGTACGCCTGGAAAGGCGCCAAGTTCGTCCGCCAGATCGAATTCGTCGCCGAAGACAAGCTCGGTTTCTGGGAAGTGCGCGGCTACAGCAACACCGCCGATCCCTGGACCGAAGACCGATTCTCGTAAAAGCTGAAAAGCTGAAAGCTGAAACGCTGAAATTCGAAGGTGTAGAGGCGGCCATGTCGGCCGCTGGGTAGCGCGGGCGTCTCGCCCGTGTTGCTGCGCGTCTCGCGCAGCAAATAAAAGAGTGCGCCTTTGGCGGTTTGTTTTGGTGTCGCGAGCGAGACATCCGCGACGGCGCGCGAGACAAGCGCCCTACCCCTCCCGCGGGAAGAAGAGTCGATTGCTCCTCTTGGCACGTTCTGACAATCTTCGCCGCTCAGAAAACCCCCGATGCGATTACTCGGTAGAGAAATTTTTGGTCGGAGCGCTTGTGTGGCTCGGCTGGGAAAAGCCATTCAGCGAATGGATACACGGGCCTCCTCCTCCGGCTGTTGCGCAGGCGAGAGTTGCGCCCCGGCCTCCTTCGAATCCCGCGAGACGAATCATTTGTACCGGCGTGCAAGGGCGAAAGGGTGGTGGTTTATGATTCTACGGGCTCGGGAAATCCGATGGATCGAAGAACGCAATCGTGCCCAGTCTGCCTCGGTAAGGGATATAGGATGCTGGTTGTCCCGAAAGACAAGAAAATCTGTCCCGACTGCCAGGGCATGGGAATAGTCTACTTTCCCGCGGAACCCGGCCATCCAATCCGATCCGAAAACTGCAACCGTTGTGGCGCTACCGGATCGATAGCCGACGTGCGATAAATGCCGAGTAGGCTTCTGGGAACACGAGGGCTACAGCAACACCGTGGCCGCGTGGACCGAAGATTTGTTCTCGTTATCTGCTTTCGGCTTTGGCTACTCAGTTGATGTCGAGCCACCCCAGTACAGCTGGGACGTGGAGTTGCTTTTTGGATTTAGTTCGTCCAGCGACTGAATGCTAATCGGTTTCGGCAGCTGCGTGCTTCCCGAATCAGGAATGCTGCTTATTCTTCGAAAATCGAAAAATTGGAGCCACATTTGGCCGGTGTTTGCGGGTTGATTTTCGGTTTCAACCTCGACAATAAATCTTCCTGGAACCAATCGCGCAGACGCTCCTTCGTTCCATTTAACCTGATTTTCCGCGCAGGCATGCCAGCGATTACGAGACTTTCGGCTCCAGGATACTTGCCAACGCGAAAATTTTCGAAATCTCCATTAAACGAAGGATAGTATCCTGTATCCATTACTCTGAGACGGGTGATTTTCGGTGGCGGAGGAGCGCTTCCCGGCCTGCTCGTCACAGGTTGATCAAATTCTCTGGAAGCTTGAGAGCAAACCCATCCAAGAAAAAAATTCTTTGCCTTAGATTCTTTCAGTTGCCAGCCAGCAGGAGTAGAAGGCAAGAAGGGCAGTAATTCTGCCGGGGATAGGGGCATGATTGGTTTATGCGATGTAGCGCTAGTCTGAGCTACGGTGGAGCATCTATTATAGAACAAAATAAGAAAGCCAAAGAGAACAAAAGCTTGTCGAAGTTTCATATGTTGGTTGATATCTACTCGTTTAAGTATCGAAAATAGATCACGCGATATTTCATTAATGCGCCGACTGGATTATTGGCCGTGTCGATCGTGCTTGAAGAATAGTTCGGAGCATTCTGAACCCAAGGATCTGAGGAAGCGGAAACAGGATAAGTCGGTGCATTTGGTCCGTCTACTTTTTCCCAAACGTAACTGCCGCCAGTGTAGGGTGGGGCATAACCTGGTTTTTGGATAGTCGATGAAGAAAGCTGATCATAGCTACCCCCCGCGTTGACGTGGCCTTCGCCTGCGATTGCGTCATTTCCCGGCCAAACATACCGCTCGACAATCGCTTCGAAACGTTTTTCGCCAGTGGCAAGGTCATCTGCAGTAGCGCCACCGGCTCTCGTTTCAAAAATACCTTGATTTGCCGGATTGTTGTTCGCTGGATTCTTCTTAACGGTCTGCGCAACTCCCCACACGCTGAAAACGTTCGACTTCGTTGTGATACTACTGGCGAGATTTCGGACAATGGCCTCCTTGTCCCAATCGGTCGTTCCGGAAGCGTCCATACCGGTGATCTCGCAAATTTCTCCCGGATAATCGTATATACCGGGCGCGCCAAAATCCGTGCCGACGGTAGTGTGAGCGTAAAATGTTGGTGACAAGTGTTGATGGGCCTCCAGCGCCGCTCACAGTTGGCATGTTTTCAAATAGCGCTTGAAGCGGTTGCCAACGCGAGAAGCCAGCAATCGCTGGAGTTATTTGTCCATTAATGTTTATCAGACCAGCAGTGCTGTTCATAAATGACATTGTGGAATAGTTGGCAGCCGTGACATTTGGCGCAACGATCTAAAAGTAACCAGTCTGGTAACTCGGAACCTGACGGGCTGGATTGAAATTTCAAAGCAGATCCTGGCAGGGCGCGTTGCATTCCCGTTGGAACGAACGAAAGGAATCCAGTCGACGGTCGATTTGATGTTAATCCAGTCTGCGATAGATCTACGAAAGCGAGCTTTTGAGTATCGTAATTTGCCGCTGTCGTTGCAGCATTGATCGCGCTCATTGTGCAGCTTGCCCATGTTGGGGTACAAAAATGTGAGCATTTGTTGCCAGCTTCGTGCCAGACCGCCTAGGTGCGGATCGGCTACTTCGAGGCTGCGGGTTATAACCTCGCCGCTGCTAAATGATGACGGATCAAGATTGAACTGGAATTCGATAAAATCTTTAGGGTCATCGCTTGGAGGTAAAAGCGATGCGGGAGGGCTCCCCGGCGGGGGCGGGTTCCAGGTTGTCGGCGCAGCGCTTGTTCCCGGATCATGCGTATCCCAGACAGGAATCAATTGATAAGTACCAGTTTCGTGCCCGCGCTTAGGGTTAACGCAAATAACCGCATCTTAAAATCCGCTGAAATCGTTCCGGTTGTCTCGAAATCCTCCGCGCCAGTAGTAGTATCACTAAATCCTGTAGTGTTTCTGACATAACAGGGGAGCAGTGTTGTTAATTGCAAATACTGGCCGGGATTCATTGTCCCTCCAGTATTGGACATCCAAAGCTTTCTTATTCCATTGTCGTTAGGAACGGGAGATCGATCGACATACTTTGCGTCCTCCTGTTGAGAGTTAGCTGTTCCGGGTGGTGCCTGCGTGACATGAAAGAAAAGATATGTCATCCCAATCGTTGTTTGCGATTGCGCGAAATCGAACGTCGGGTATCCGGGAGGCAACCAAAGCTCAATATTCAAAGAAATATGTAAGCGGTAACTTTGTGTGCCATCTTGTAGTGTGTAAGACTCGGGGGAAATAACGAGAGATACTTCATTTATCAGCGGCAATGGATAAGCGGGTAAGATGGCTTTCGTGCTTAGTTTGCCAAGGCGACGGCATCGCTATTGGGTTTATTAAGACTGACGAACCCAGTCTCAGCCTGCGTCGATCTATTAGTTAATTCATAATAGTGTCCGCTCGCGGCTGATCCGCTTAGGTCTCCTGCAGCGAAACTCCCCAGAGAAAGAATATTCCAAGCTACTTGATCAGCTTCGCGTTGTCCTAGAGCACCACCACCCCACTTGTCCACGAAACTACGAGCAGGCATGCCGGGCCAGTCGTTCCGATTCAGATAATCGGAAACCGCTGCAGCTGTGTAGTACAGGGAAATCCCGATCAGCTCCATTCGCATTCTCTTCCATCGGAAAATAGTTTGGTCCCTCGCGGTCTCGGAAAAATTGAAAGAGTGGAAACCCGAGTTGCCCGGTCGCCCTTCGCAGAAAATAAAGCCGCGATTTTCCAAAAACATTAAACTCTGGAGCGCGACTGTGCGCACTGAGATTGAACTTGTTTGTATTCAAAAACGCGTCGGGGTTTCCGGGAGGGGAAATGTGGGCTTTAACCTGATCGATCGAAGTCAATCCGTTTCCCGTTGCCAACTGCTCTTGCAAGCCCCGACGGGGTCAATCCGTGGCAACGGGAAGATTTAAGACATCGAGATTAACCGAACTGGGATGCCCAAGCGGGTAGGTTGGCGGGACCCACGCCAATAACTCCCGGTGTTAGGTTACTGAAAACCATGCCGGCCGGTTTTCCGTAAGCGGTATTCAAATTGATTTTAGCAGACTCATCGTCGACCCAAAAAGCGTACCTGCCGGCTATCGGATTGGTAATGCTCGCGGTGATGGATGATTTTTTAAAACAGGCACCCAAGCGACCTGCATTGACGCGGGTGTTGGAAAAAGGGAATAACCGGAGCCAGAAAGTTGTGGCACATTTAGCTCGGCATTTTGAGCTGGCGGTGGCGCAGGATGCACCTGAGCTGAGCGGAATTTGCACAATCGTTGCAGGTCCCTGCACAGTTGTGAGTAATCCTGGGCTAACAAATCCAATTAGTTGGATTTGTTGTCGAGGCGCCCGGAGGGACCGGCTGCGGAATATTTCGGTCCAAAATAGAGATCGCATGATCGATTGCGCTTTGCGCCAGGAGATTCGCCACTTCGTTGTTTGCCATGCTCGCGGATGCTTGGCGCTCTGTTCGCATACTTGTCGCAAAACCGACGACAAGAATTGTAGCGATCGCCAGGATCGCGAGGGTGAGCACCAAGGCGACTCCTTTTCGTTTATTTCGTGTAGTGTCTGTTCTCGTCATTCGGATGCATTAATTAACCGAACGCGCGTCGAAAATGTTCGGGCAGAGTTGATCTTATTGGAAACAAGTTTTTTTTTCGAAATAATGGATCGCCGCAGGAACGTATTAGGCCCATTGACAACCAGGGGATTTAGGATCCGCTAGGTCCTGAGGCAGACCTGGGATATTTATTCCCGGGCGTGCCAAGGTTTTTTTGTCTACCGTGATGAGTGTTACTTCCACTGGTCCGGAAGCAAATGCGCCTGCGCCGTAGTTTGTTGAATTCGTATATTTGAATGCAGGTGAGGGAAAAGGGCCCGGCGGGGCGGGTTGAAAGGGTAGCTGCGGAATTGTACAGAATGCCGCCGCTTTGATACCACGGAATCGTGTCACCGTTGCGATCCATGCAACGAACCCAAAGAGCGAGGATTTCTTCGGAAATAATCGAGAACAGTGCAGGGTGCGTTGCCGGGTCGTAATTGCTGATCCAGGTAGCCGTAGTGGCGGAAGGAGCAGTTGCGAAAATCTTATAGTTGGTATTATCATGGGCGGAACATAGAATCGCTGGAGTCGATAATTCTTGTCGAGGTAATATCCTACTTCGCAAATATTGCCCGCGGCACCTGATTGAAGGGCTGACTGCCAAAACAAAGGCGCTCGAATTCTTGCGCTGATTCCAAGGGGGCTGCTCTGGAGAGCCAAGGCCAGGATTTTGGATAAACTGCAGATGAGAAGACATCACGGCTGACTTAAGGTCCCGCGTTATTAAGTCTAAGATCGCTCGACCATTTTGGTAATTCTCGACGCGTTGGTCTCCGGCGATCCATGTCTTGCTCACGCCAGAAAGCAATGAGGACAGAAGCACAACGATAAAACTTAGAATCGCAACGGCGATTAGCAGCTCGACCAGGGTGAAAGCATGTGCGGCGAGTCTCGTCGGCTCTTTCACGGCTTCTGAAGGTAGAAGGTATAGATTCTTTTCGCGGCCGCTCCCGTGGAAGCAAGGGCTCCATCTGCAAACGGCTGCGCTGGCCAGCCCAAGCTCACGCGAACGCTAAGATAAGCATAGTCGATCGTTCCGGACGGATCTGCCCGCGGTCGAACGAATTCTCCATATATGTTCTTGTGGATCGTAAGCAGGAGGACCTCCAGTAGCGGGGATAACCTGAGTGGGATCGCAATACAGCGGGCGAATAATGATATCTGCTCGCAGGAAATTCCGGGTAGGGTCCACAGGATCGTTAGGGTTTTGCGGAGCCTGCTTCACGAACAATCCACTGGTGTCGTAATAGGCGACAGCTGTTGAGGGTTGTGGTGAAACGTTATAGACGGCTGGTAGAACATTAGCCAGATTCGAATACGAAAGACCCGCAGCTGGTAGGATTATACGGTTCCACCTAATCTGGAAGGTATCGTTGCCAGTCGGATTCGTCCATGGAATCGGGAGTTGGTCGGTAGCTACCTCGGCTTTAACCCGATTGAAAATGTCTTGTGTAATCAGGCTCGTCGTCGTGTCATCAATTGCCTCTCGAGAAGAGCTTAAACCCACTGGGATCAACGCAAAAATCGCAACAAGGGCAAAAGCGATAACACCAATTGCTAACGTTACCTCGACAAGGGAAAAGCCGCTTTGCCTTTTCATTTCGCTCACGGCCGCAAGACATTGACGCGGCCGATTAACGTATCGATTGTCGTCGCTAGCCAGTTGGAATGACTTACCTGCGTGGAAGTAGTGGTTGTTCCGTTCCAAAAGCCCTCAGTTAAGAGAATGTAAACCTTAGCTGGGATGGAACCTGTGAGGTTCATCCTCCGGTAGGAGTGAATTCAATCGAGGCGATATCGGTTGTTCCATCTGGCGTCTTCACATTTGTTCTTCGATTACTAAGCGCCGGATCTAAGAAATAGGTTCCCGGGTAGCGAGTCGGTGGGATTGGCGGGCAATGAATACAGATGAAGTATCCGTTTCGAATGTAAGTCCTGCAGGAAGGGCCTCCCACCGAGAAATTTGGACATAAGGATCATTGGATCTGTCGATTGTTGGATATCGTCGGGTTGGGGCATTCGCCATACGCTGAATCGCCGATAACTCTCAGAGGTGTCTTCCGTTCCTGAATGCAGCCATTTCGTGGCGATTCGAATCTGAACTAATCGACGGTGATTGATTGCCTCTGACCGAGCGCTGGTGAGTAAATTTGCAACCAGTCGGCCGCCTGTATTTAGGTTGTTGGATTTTGAAAGTGAAGTCACAGCCGGAATTAGCGGCGACAAGCAAAAGCGAGATGATTCCGATGACGACGAGAAGCTCGAGTAGCGTAAAGGCGCGCATGGGCGCGCTGGAACGTGAATCGTGAATCGTGAATCGTGAATGTGCGGAAGTGGGCGACTTTCATTAATCGAGGAGGCGGCTGACTCTCCCGAATTTATATTCTGATCGGAGCGGCAAACCGAGGAAAATTTTGGTGAATCGTGAAGTGAATCGTGAATCTGAATGTGAATGGTGAATCGTGAAACGTGGTTGGAGGCGGAATTTTTAGCCACGGATGGACACGGATTTTCACGGATAAAATTCGGAGTCTCACACGAAGGGCGGGGAGATGAATTAGGAAAGCAGAAATTGGAAAGTAGAAAGTAGATCGCGTAAAAGGCGTGCGCCTCACGCGAGTGGAAGCGGGGGGGGAGGGCCTAACCCAAGTGAAGCAAGCGCCGAATCTTCGCCCGGATGGTTTCGGGATCTTTACTCAGGTGAATCAAGCCGTGAACGATAATGCCGCGAGGTTCCACCGAATAAAACAAGCCATAACCCGTGGAACCGACGACGAGCCGTCTCGCGGGTTCTTCAAAAATTGGAGCCATTTTCGGATGAAGCCGAAGGCTCTCGAGAGTGGCGTCCAGTTTCATGACGAACTGTTCGCCAGACGTTTCGCGACGATCTTCCAACTCAGCGAAGATTTGCAGCAGGTCATTCTCAGCGCCCTGCTTCCAAACGATCTCAGGCATGCGGTCGCTTCAATAGGCGATCGCGCAGTTCTTCCCAACGCACACCGCTTTCCGGTTCGGCATTGTGGTCGTTTAGCCGGCGGCGCAGAAGCTCAATTAATGCAGGATCTTTGTCCTGCTCCAGGACGACCTGATTGAGAAGTTCTTCAGCAAGGATTTCTTTCTCCGCCGTCGGTAGCGCAAGAACTTCAGGCAAACGTTCGACGATCACGAGCGAATTGTATCAGAGTTGACTCGAGCGTCCAATTTGTTTTCCAAGGAGGTAAGGCAGGGAAATTAGAAATTAGAAATTAGAAGGTAGAAAGTAGAAATCGGCCCCTCACCTTAATCCTCTCCCACGGGGAGAGGGAGGGCAGGGGAAGTAGAAAGTAGAAATTAGAAAGTAGAAATGGGGGGAGGCTGGTTCTTTGGGAGCTCAGACAATGGATTGCTTCACGGGCAGCGGGAATGTAAGCTGGTGCTGATGGATTATTCGAAGATCATTACGATCGAACCCGGGAAGCGCGGCGGAAAACCGTGCATTCGAGGGATGCGCATTACTGTGCAGGACGTTCTCGAATATCTTGCTGGTGGGATGACTGAAGAGGAGATCCTGCGCGATTTCTCTGAACTCACACGCGACGATATCAAGGCGTGCCTGGCGTTTGCAGCGGATCGTGAGCGGAAGCTTTTCGTCGCGTCAGAGTGAAGCTGTTATTGGACGAGAATATCTCGGACCGAGTTGTCCTTTTGGTTAGCGATCTGTTCCCTGACTCCGCGCATGTGACAGCCGTGGGGCTGATGCGTTCCGACGATAGTCTTATAGCGGATTGGGCAAAGCAGCGCGACTTCGCAATTGTATCCAAAGATACCGATTTTTATCAAAGAGCCGTGGCGCTCGGTTCACCGCCAAAATTCATCTGGCTGCGTGTGGGCAATTGCACAACCGCGACGATTGTCGATCTGCTAAGAAAGCGAAGCGGGATTATTCGCGAGTTCATCGCAAGCGAAACCGAAAGCGTCCTCGTTTTGGAGCGCGTTTAACACGCGTGCGGGTTTAGGATTCAGGAAGACGTTCTCGGCGCCCTGCTTCCAAACGATCTCAGGCATGCCGCCGCTTCAACAGGCGATCGCGCAATTCTTCCCAACGCACACCACTTTCCGGTTCGGCCTTGTGGTCGTTTAACCGGCGCCGCAGAAGCTCAATAGAGGGAAAGTAGAAATTAGAAATTAGAAAGTAGAAACGGGGAGAAAGATCAGAGATCAGAGGTCAGAGGTCGGAAGTTCGCCGCGGCGAATCCGTCCGTTGGCGGATCGGACGTCAGAAGTCGGTATCTAATAGCAGTTTGAATCGACGGTTTTTGCCGATGCGAAAGGTGGAGAAGCCGCGGCGATCAAGGGTCAGAATTTTGTCGGTGCCAGTTTTTTCCGCGGTCCAGACCAATGTGGCGTCGGGGAAATCCATCGGCGTATCCGCATATTTGTTCATGAGACCGACGGCGGCAGCGAGCGCGTCGGGATGAAAGACTTCGTGCACTTCGACATCGCTCGCCTCGAAAAAAGAAGCCAGGTTGGCTGGTCCGTTTTCGATTTCGGCCAGGAAATAAAACGCTTCGGTAATAACAGGCCCGGTCGTGATCAGTCGCTCGCCGCGCAAGCGTGTCATGAAAGTCTGCACGAGCTTGTGGTCTGGTTCTGATCGGTCAAGCAGGGCGACGATTGGACCGGTATCGAGCAGAGCCGCGGTCATGCGCGCCAATTGCGCTGACGGATGTGTTTGCGCCAGGGATTTTTCTCCCAGTGTTTCGGCGCGCTGGAGATGCTGCCAACGAGATGGCGGACCCGTTCGAAGTCGAAGCCGCGATTCATTTCCCGATCGATCATCTCACGGATCAAGGCGGACTCGCTTCGTTTTTCGGCGGCGGCTCGGCGGCGCAAGGTTTCGCGCTGCTTTTTGGGGAGACGGATGGTGAGCGAGGTGTCCATGCGCGGGAGAATAGCCGCCTGTAAGACAAATTGCAAGACGGCTGGGGAGGATGTGTGACAAAAGTGGCAAGTGACAAGGGACAAGTGGGGAGAGGGCGAGGGCTGAGGGCGTGCCAGGGAAGGGGAAGGAAATGAGGATTACGGAATGCGGAATTCGGAATGCGAGATGTCTCGCACAAAGGTCGCAAAGGTTCACGAAGTCCGTTGGCGGAAGGCAGGGAAATTGAAATGAAATTAGAAAGTAGAAATGCGAGGAGGCGGGGGAGGGGGAGGTCGGTGGTCAGAATCGGAACCGATTGTATTCTTCGTGGGTGCCGATCCAGAACCAAGCGATGACATCGCCTTCGCGCAAAGCAACCGCGCGATAGCGATTTCCAATCCGGACAACGCAAATTCCGTTGCGTCGTTCTTCAAACTGCAACGAACGATGATATGGATCTCGTTTCCAGAGCGCGTATTTTTCGCGCGCTAGTTTCTGCACCGGTGCTGGGAGCGATTCGAAAGCTTTCCAGAAACGCCGGTGCGTTTTACCGGTCACGGCAGGTCCTCAAGCCTGCCCTTGCGTATATCCTCGCGCACTTCGTCCAATACCGGTCGCAATCTTCCACCCTCGGAAAAATCAGCGTCGATCTGTCGATCCCAGGCAGCGTTTTCACGCTCACGAATAAACGAGGCCAGTTTAGTCAGTTCTTCCGGAGTCAAAGCATCCACAGCCTTTTCGATTTCGGCGAGACTCACGTTTTGAGATTAGCTAACACGCCAGGCAAAGGCAAATGCTTCGGGCCGCGAATAGAAATTAGAAATTAGAAAGTAGAAAGTAGAAAGTAGAAACGGGGGGAGGCGGAGGCGGAGGGGTTTGAGGTTCGCCACGGCGAATCCGTCCGTTGGCGGATCGGAGGGCGGAAGTCAGAGAAAGTAGAAATTAGAAAGTGGAAAGTAGAAACGGGGAGGTCAGCCGCCTTCGCGCGAGGCTTCCTCCTACGCTGCGCTTCGGCGCGACTAGCCGGCGCGCCGAGGAGGTCAGGTTCTTGAGAAACGCGCGCCCGCGTTGTTCATAGAAAGGATTTAAGGAATCGTCTCACGTCATCATGGGTGCCAACCATATGAAAATAGAGCAGCGCAGGTTTTTCGCGGGTGAAAATTAATCTCAAGCCGAGACCGACGCGACACTCGTAAACACGGAGGCGACTGCCTTTTGGCGAAAGATCGCGAATTCCGCTACCGGAATGTTGATGTGGCTGACCGAAGCATTCCTGAACTCTCCGGATGAGATCGCCGACTTGTTTACGCTCGGCTTTCGGCCAACTGCGCAGTTCGGCCAGCAGATCATCGTCGAGATGAGCTTTATAAAGCTGCTTCGATCGAACCGCGGAATGCTTTGCTGCGTCCGCTCGCGATTCTTTGCTTCGCCTTGCCATGCAGTTTTTGGGCGATCCGTTTCATTTCGTCGGCGGTGAACCCATAATCATTCCGTGCCAATACATACTTCGGGACATGAGCGTAGAGTTCAGCAAATTTTCTTTCCAATCGATCAATTTGCTTCCGAAGCCGAATGGCGGCTTGAACACGACGTGCAACGCGAGAGTCTTGGTCGAGCGTATCGCGCATGATTACATATTTAAACTTGCGTGAAATATGCGCAAGCTGTGATGCGAAAATTCCGACTGCCGCTGAGGGTTGAGACGAAGCAAAGGATAGTTCGCCTCGCCACGGCCAGTCCGTCCGCTGGCGGACACGGCGAATTCGTCCGTTGGCGGATCGGAGGGCGGAAGTTAGAGAAAGTAGAAATTTAGAAAGTAGAAAGTAGAAATGGGGGGAGGCGGCCCTCACTGGCGCTTCGCGTCCTTCTCTCCCATCGGGAGAGAGGGCGAGGCGAGGAAACGGAAGGCGTGGTGCAGGCCATCCTGCTTGCGCGTCAATCGTTGCTCTGGGAACAAAAGACCGCAGGCAGGATTGCCTGCGTCACGCTCCATTGGGCGTGGGCCCCAGGGAAATTCGTCGGGGAGGGCGGAGTCTATCGGCATGGTTCTAGCTTTTACAGCCTCACCGTGCTGGAACACACGCTATCAGAGGAAGAGAGAAGCCAGATCGTCCAGACGATCGAGATGTTTGAGGTCATTACTCAAACGCAACCTGATGATTATCAGTCGCTGGAGATTCTGAAAGAAGGCTACCGCAAAATCGGACGGCTCGATGAATCGTTTCGGGTCTCGCGCCGGTTAGCGGAGGCGTATTACAACGTCGGTTCCTACACCCTGGCGATGCAGGAGTGTGAAGTGATCCTGCTCAAAGAACCGAATGCGCCGGAGATTCTCGCGCTCCTGGGCGAGATCGAGCACAAGCTCCAGCAAACGGGCTCGAAAGCACCGGATCAGGGATCGCGCACGGGATTGATCGCGACGGATTTGATGGGCACCGGTGGAGCGAATGGGTCGTCGTTGATCGAGATGCCGGAGACGAAGCACAGCCGGTCGCATCAGTTACGGGAACGCGGCGACGATCAGCTGGCAAAATTTCTAATCGTGCAACAGGCCTTCGCCGAAGAGGAGATCACGGCGGCGCTGGAGACGGTGAAGAGTTTGAACAAGGATTTGAGCGGGCAGGCGCTGGCGGCGTCGTTATTGGAAAAACTTTGCCGTCAGGATACGGACAAGCTCGATGCGGTGCTCTCGCAGTTAATCGATCGGACGAAGTTCGCTTACGTGCCGCTGGAATATTACGACGTGGACCGTCAGGTGGCGCGGATGTTGCCGGATAGTCTCACGCTCGGGCGGCTCTTTGTGCCGTTCGATCTGATTAGTCGCACGATCATGATCGCGTGCTGCAATCCGTTTGATGTGTCGGGACGCGAAGCGGTGCAGCAATCGCTCGATTACACGGTGGCGTGGTACCTGGCGCGGCCAGGCGCGATCATGAAATCGCTACAGGACATTTACCGGCTCGACGCGCGAGCCACCGGGGTATGAGTAGAAGCAAGTCTTTCGGAGAACGAATCGCCGATGTCCTGATCGAGGAAGGACTGCTCCTGCCCAATCAACTGGAAGAAGCGGTCGCGGCGCAAAAGAAAGAGGGCGGCCGGTTGCTCAAGATTTTGACGGACAAACAGTTCGTCACGGAACAGGACATGGCCTTCAGCATGGGGCGTTGTCTGAATACGCCGCCAGTCAATTTGTCGAAAGTGCGCGTGCCAGAGCAAATCATGTCGCTGGTGCCGCGCGAGATGGCGAAGGCAAACAAGCTGGTGCCGATCGCGCGCCTGGACGGGAAGCTGTTCGTGGCGATGGCCGATCCGACGAATATTCTCGCGGTCGACGATCTGAAGCGCCGGGTGCAAATGGACATCATTCCGATGATCGCGACGGAAAAAGCGGTCACGGAAACGCTCGCTGGCATTCACGGCGGGGCAAACATGACGCAGGTATTGCGTCAGGTGTCCGAGGAAGTGGCGCAAAACGCCGATGTCGAAGTGCAAACTTCGAAGAACGAAGAGATCGATCTCGATCGGCTGGCGACGGACAGCGAAGACGCGCCCGTAATCAAGATCGTGAATCTGATCCTGGTGCAGGCGATCAAGGAAAAGGCGTCGGACATTCACATCGAGCCATTCCATAAGACGCTGAAGTTGCGTTACCGCATCGATGGCGAATTAGTGGCGGCAGAATCGCCGCCGAAAGCGCTCCAGCTCGCGATCACGTCGCGCATTAAAATTCTCGCGGGATTGAACATCGCGGAACGCCGAATTCCGCAGGACGGACGGTTCCGGATCAAGGTCATCGGCAAAGAAGTCGATCTGCGTATTTCGATTTTGCCGACGGCGCACGGAGAAAAGATCGTCATCCGTATTCTCGATAAAGCCTCGCTCACGGGAAGCATCGAACAGATGGGCCTGGATGAGACGACGCTGGCCAGATTCCGCCACGCGATCGATGCGCCGCACGGGATGATTCTTGTCACCGGGCCGACGGGTTCGGGCAAAACGACCACGCTCTACTCGGTGCTGCAGGAGTTGAACAGTCCGCAGTACAACATCGTGACGGTAGAAGACCCGATTGAGTACCAACTCGTGGGCATCAACCAGGTCTCGGTGCGTAACGACATCGGACTCGATTTCGCTTCGGCGCTGCGATCGATTCTGCGCCAGGACCCCGACATTGTGATGGTGGGTGAAATTCGCGACAACGAAACCGCCGACATCGCGGTGAAAGCGGCGTTGACCGGTCACCAGGTGTTGAGCACGTTGCACACGAACGACGCCGCCGGCGCCATCACGCGCCTGGACGATATGGGAATCGAGCCGTTCCTCATTTCGAGCTCGATCATCATGACCTGCGCCCAACGACTCGTTAGGCGAATTTGCGCGAATTGCCGGGAAGAGTTTGTGCCCGAGCCGGAAGCGATCGAGAAACTCGGGGTCGAAGTGGAGAGCGGAGTATTTTATCGCGGGGCGGGCTGCGATCGCTGCAAGGGGCGCGGCTATTTGGGTCGGGCCGCCATTGTGGAAGCGCTGCCGGTGAGCGAAGCGATCCGCCGTTTGATCATCAAGCGCGCTTCATCCGTCGTGCTCAAGAATCAGGCGATGAACGAGGGAATGAAAACGTTGCGCATGGTGGGCATCGAGAAGGCACTCGAAGGGGTTACGACGCTCGAGGAAATCCTGCGAGTCACGGCGGAGGACCAATAAGCGAATGAAGATCCCATTTTTCAAGCGTTTCAAGAAGGGAGAGCGCGCGCCCAGGCAAGCCGCCCCGGCGGCGTACCAGACCTCGAAACCATCGACCATTTCCAAGCCCGAAGGGGAGAGACTGAGCAAAACCGTAATGCCGAACGTGACGCGAACGGTTTCGACAGAGGAGTCGGCGGAAGTGGCAAGCTCGGCATTGAATGAAGGAACTCTCGAAGCGCCGTCCCCGACGCCACGGGCGGTTTCGTTTGGACCGACGAAAAAAGCCGCGGTGGGGCGCAACAAAGATTTGCCGCCGGCGGTGGCTTTCGCGCTCGAGCCGAGGGTGGAGCGAGCCATTTCGCTGGACCTGGCCGATGTGCTCAATCAAATGCCGGCTGGCCTAACGAAACCATTAGAGAGCCTCGACAAGTCGCGCCGCATTTTGGTCAAGGCTTCGGAGTTGGAAAAGAAGATGGCGATGGGCAAGCCGACGCTGTCGCTGGCGAGCCTTCATCATCAGGCGCCGGAAATCTTTCTGCGTCCAGTGGCGGCGGAGGACAAAACAGAGATCGCGCTGCCGTTCGACAAAGTTTTGGAGGCGTTCATGCAGATGCAGGTCCGGCGCGATCAGGTGAGCGATGATGTCGTTCCGCAGGTCGAGACGCCATTTCTCCAGGTCACGCTCGAGGACAGCGAGAAATTCGGCGTGCCTAACGAGCCAGTGCCAGCTCCGGCCAAATCGCCGGCGCGCGCGGAAGCGGCCCCGGCCGGCGCCGAGGCTGCGCCGAACAGCGAAAGATTTATGCCCATACCGGCAACGGCGGCAGCAATTGCCGCGGCCCATCCGGAGGAAGCGGCGGCGACCGAAGTGATTCGTGTGCCGCGGCCGCAGGCGACCGAGCCGGAAAAACCGCTGCGGATTCCGCTGGCGACGCAGCCCGAAGGGAAGAGCAATCGTGCGTCGAAACCGGCGCCGGACCGGATTCCATTTCATCTTCCACCGAAAGAAACGGGTGCGCCCGCCTCTGAGAGAGTTCCAGCCTCAAGCGGGCCGCCCGTTTCAACTCCTTCCTCAGCAGCACGCGTTCCATTCGAAATGGCGCCGGAAATGGATTTGCCGCAAGTGGGCGGCGACGACAAAAAGATCAGTCTCGCGCTTAAGCCGATTCTGCAAAGTCTGCCGGTGTTTGAGTTGAGCGGCGATCCGAAGGAAGTGCCGGAGGAAGCACGGATTGAATTTTCGTTTTCGCTCATCCATTCGCAATTGTCGAGCGGGCGCATCGCGATCGCACCGGAACTTTTCGAACGTGCGCTGCCGGCGGGCAGCCGCCGCTTCTTCACCGCGAAAAATTTGCAGGTGCCGGTGGTCCTGCCCTTGCAGGAAGTGCTGAGGAATTTGCCGCCGGAGGCGCTGCAGATGCGCGGCGATCAGGAACAAGGTGAGGTAGCAGCCGAAACGATTGAGACGCCCTTCTCGACTACGGCAGCGGAAGATGCGAAGCGCTTTGGCGAAAGGTACGGCCCCGAGCATGCCGCCGCCGATGGCGTCGCAGCCGGCACCGGTGAAGCAGACAGCACCGGTGACTCAGCCGGAGCCAGTGCAACCGACGAGGGAAGTCGCGCAGCCTGCGACGGAACCCGCGGCGACTGCAGCACCCGAGCTCGATGCGAAGACTGTGGTGACGCAAGTGTGCGCGTTGCCAGGAGTGAGCGCCTGTTCGATCTGCTTTACCGATGGTTTGAGCCTGGCCGGCAGCCTTCCCCCCGAGCTGGGCGCGGAAGCAGTTTGCACGATGGCGCCGACGTTATTGGAGCGCATCGAGCCGCACCTGACCGATTCCAAAATCGGCGCCCTCCAGTCCGTGACGCTGCACTGCGCGAATGAAACGCTCACCTTTTTGAAACACGCCAACGTTTGTCTCGCCGCGCTCCACACAAACGGCGAACTGACCGAGGACGTGCGCACCGAACTTAGCCGGCTCCTCGTAGAACTTTCCCGAACGTATTCGCAAACCGCTACTTCTCATGTCGATCATTAATTACGCCAGTCGCGAGATTCAGTTCAAAATCGTTTACTACGGTCCCGCCTTGTGCGGGAAAACGACTAATCTCGGCTACATCCATCAACGCATTAATCCGTCCAATCGCGGCGACCTGGTTTCGCTCGCCACTGCCGCGGACCGCACACTCTTCTTCGATTTTCTGCCGGTGAATGCGGTCGTGATCAAGGGATTCGTGACCAAGTTTCAACTCTATACCGTGCCCGGCCAGGTCATTTACAACGCCACGCGCCAGCTTGTTTTGCGCAGTGTCGATGGCGTCGTTTTCGTCGCCGATTCGCAGTGGGAAAAAATGGAGGAAAACGTCGAGAGCTTTAAAAATCTGGCGGACAATTTGTCGAAGCAGAACATCTCGATCGATGAGATTCCCTACGTTCTGCAATACAACAAGCGCGACCTGCCCAATATCGCGCCGGTCAATTATCTCGAATTTGTGCTGAATAATCGAAAACGGCGGGCCCAAAGTTTCGAAGTGATTTCCAGCACCGGGCAGAACGTCTTCGCTTCCCTCAACGCGGTCTCGCAAATTTTGCTGCACAAATTCAGCAAGCAAAGCGAGACGACGAAGGGGCCGGCGTTACCGGTGGCGGTTCCGATAGAACCAGTGGTTGCTCAAGAGGAAGGAGCAACGGTATGAACGCGATTCCCGTTTTCACAATTGAAGATGTCGCCACACTCGATGGAATTCTCGCCGAGTTTCTGCAGAAAGCTGAGGCCGAACTGACCGTTGTGATCGATCGTGGCGGCAACGTCATCTCGCAGTACGGCGACATGACCGTGATGGATGTCACCATCATCGCGGCGCTCGCCGCCGGATCTTTCGCCGCGACCAAAGAGTTGGCGCGACGGATTGGCGAACTCGAATTCAACGCGCTCTATCATCAGGGCGATGGTAACCACATTTTCATGAATTCGGTCGATGACGACACGATCATGATCACGGTCTTCGGCCCGCGTACGACGGTTGGGTTGGTGCGTTTTTATTCGTCGAGCGCGGCGCAGAAGGTGGGCGAATTGTTGAAATCGCTGCAAGGGAATACCCCGGATGTTTCTTTTGAGCCGGCCGAAATCAGCACGGGCGATATTTTCAACGAGTAGGTAAGGTTGTGACGCAGACAATCGTGTCTGTGTCAAAAGACCGCAGGCAGGATTGCCTGCGTCACGCTCCGTCTGTGTCAAAAGACCGCAGGCAGGATTGCCTGCGTCACGCTCCATTAGGCGCGCGAGACACGCCCTATCCTTTAAATTCTGTCGCCACCAGTGTGGCGTTGTGTCCGCCGAAGCCGAACGAATTGTTCAACACCACGCGCACCTTCTTTTCTTTCGCAACGTTCGGCGTGTAATCGAGATCGCATTCCGGATCGGGATTTTCCAGATTGATCGTGGGTGGAATAATCGAATCGCGCATGGCCAGCGCGCACGCCGCCATCTCGATGGCTCCGGCTCCGCCTAACAAGTGGCCGGTCATCGATTTTGTGGAGCTGATCGACAAACCGTTCTTCGCGTATTCGCCGAACACCGTCTTGATTGCGCGCGTTTCACAGATATCGCCCAGGCCCGTCGAGGTAGCGTGCGCATTGATGTAATCGACCTGCTCCGGCGTAACGCCGGCATGATCGAGCGCCATCTGCATGGCGCGGGCCGCCCCTTCGCCTTCCGGCTCGGGCGCCGTCATGTGATAGGCGTCCGCGGACAATCCATAACCGGAGAGCTCACAATAAATTTTCGCGCCGCGCGCTTTGGCGTGTTCGAGTTCCTCCACCACCATGATGCCTGCGCCTTCACCCATGACAAAGCCGTCGCGATCCCGATCAAATGGACGTGAAGCGCGCTCCGGTTCGTCATTGCGCGTGCTCAATGCTTTCATCGCCGCAAATCCGGCGAGGCCGATCGGGATGATGGCCGCTTCCGCGCCGCCCGCGAGAAAGATATCGGCATCGCCAAATTTTATCGTGCGCCACGATTCGCCAATCGCGTTATTGGAGGTCGCACATGCGGTGACGATGCAAAGGTTTGGGCCCTTCAGTCCGAATTCCATCGAGATCAAACCGCTCGCCATGTTGCTGATGAGCATGGGAATGGTGAAAGCAGAAACGCGCGAGGGGCCCTTGGTAAGCAAGGTGGTGTGCTGATCTTCCAGCGTTTTCAAGCCGCCGATGCCGCTGCTTACGTTTACCCCAAAGCGTTTGCGATTTATGCGCTCGAGATCGATGCCGGAATCCTGCATCGCCATTTTCGCGGCAGCCAACGCCATCTGCGCGAAGCGATCGGTACGGCGGATGTCCTTTGGATTTTTGAAAAACGGTTTCGGATCGAACTCACGCACTTCGCCGCCGATTCGGCAGTCGTAATTCGAGACATCGAAGTGCTGGATGTGGCGAATACCACTCCTGCCACTCGTTAGGCTCTTCCAAAATGTTTCCAGATCGTTGCCGACAGGCGAGATCACACCCATTCCGGAAATCACTACTCTGCGGTCGTTGTTCATTTGGTGATTTAGCGATTGAGAGATTGCCGGTCGCTAAATTTTCTATCGCGTCCCCATGCCGACACTTTGCACGGTCTGGAACAGTTTGCCTTCGGTCTTAATGGAAGGCGCGATGATGATTTCGGTCTGCTGGAACTCGGCGATGTCGCGCGCGCCGACGTTGCCCATACAAGTGGTGATGGCACCGACGAGGTTCTGGCTGCCATCGTCTACTTCGGCGGGACCAAAAAGAATTTGTTTGAGCGAACCAGTTGCGCCGACTTTGATGCGTGTGCCGCGGGGCAGATTGGCGTGCGGAGTTGCCATCCCCCAATGATAACCCTGGCCGGGCGCTTCATGCGCCCTGGCAAACGCGCTGCCGACCATGACGGCGTCCGCGCCGCAAGCGAGCGCTTTGCAAACGTCGCCGCCTTTGCTCATTCCGCCATCAGTGATGATCGGAACGTAACGCGAAGTCTTCTTGAAATAAGCATCCCGCGCCGCTGCGCAATCGACGGTCGCAGTAACTTGCGGAACTCCGAGCCCGAGAACGCCGCGCGATGTGCAAGCCGCGCCCGGTCCGACGCCGATGAGAACTGCGGCCGGTCCGCATTCCATGATCTCCAACGTGACATCGTAACCGACGGTGTTGCCGACGATCACGGGAATGCGCATGTCGCTGCAAAACTTTTTCAGATCGAGCGATTGATATTCTGAAGAGACATGGCGCACGGTGGAGACAGTGCTCTGCACGACGAAAACATCCGCGCCTGCTTCCTGCGCGATGGCGCCGAACTCGGTTGCGCGCTGAGGAATGGAACTCACCGCCGCGATCGCGCCTCCATCTTTGATCTGGCGAATGCGCGCGGCGATCAAATCTTCCTGCACCGGTTCCTGATAAATTTTTTGCAGAAGCGCGGTGATCTCCGGCTTTGTCGGTCTCGACAATTTTTTGCAGAACTTCCTGAGGATTTTTGTAGCGCGTCTGCACGCCTTCCAAATTCAGAACGGCAAGGCCGCCAAGTTTGCTCATGGCGATGGCGAAGCGGACGTCGACCACGCCATCCATGGCGCTGGCCAAAACCGGAATTTTGAACTCGAGCGGCTTGGCATTCTTGCGCGCCAGACACCACGTAATATCGACTTCGTTCGGATTGATGGTGACGCGACCGGGCACGAGAGCAATCTCGTCGAACCCGTAGGTGACGCGGGCTTTTCGATTTCGGCCGATCCACATTCCCATAATTAAATTCGCTCCAGTTTAAATCTTTCGTTCAAGCTTCCACAGCGCGGGCACCGCGGTAGCAACGCATCTGTTCGATCTTCGAACTCAAACGCGCAAATCACGCACCGCAAACGATGGCGTAAAGCCCGTCGCTCGCGCCGGCGCCGATTCCATTCTCCCACTATCCAGAGGAGAAAAACCGCCGCAAGAAAAACCAGCAGGTAGATCGTGACCAGAACGGCCAGGCTGACGCGAATCACGGCGAGGCTGGGCTGGCGGGCGCAGAAGGTGGCGCGACCACGTCGTTACCCCATTCAATCGTCGCGGTGCCCCAGGTGAGACGTCCCTGGTCGCCGATCGCCGCAGTCTTTTTCGGGACGAATCGGCAACGTTGCAGGTAAGCGCGCGCTTGTTCGTCCAGAGCGCCATCGCCCGATGAATCTTGCAGAAAGCAATAACGGACCGTTCCATTCTGTGTGACGGCGACTCGAAAACTGGCGCTTTGCGGCGCTTCGCGGCTGGAGGCGGAAAATTTCATGGCCGGCATTTCCACGTTGCCTAACGAGTCGAGACTTTCGGAAAAAACGATTGCAGTCGGCGTGGCGGGAAGCGGAGCTGCCTTTTGCACGCGCTCCATGGGCACGGGGCCCGGTGGTTGCGAGCTGGAGACCTGCAGTTCCGGCTCGATGATGGGGAAAGTTTTTAGCGCGGGCTGAATCGTCAGATACGAAGGCACGTGAGGAAGTTTCGGAACAATAAATGCCTTGGCTTCGGCTGGGCGTTGCGTCGTCGTGGCCAGAGCGGGATCTTCCGCGGCGATCCAGCGCAGTAAGCTGCGTCCTTCTTCAGTGTCTTCCGAGATCAGGTTCACGCGCGCTGGTGGAGGAAGTAAGGCGACCGCGGGAGGATAAACAATTTGGAAGAGATAAAAACAGATGGCGTGTCCCACGGCGGAAGCAGCGAGAAATCCGAAAATGGCAAATCGGCGCGTGCGCGCCGGTTCCCAGGCGAAGAGCAAACTCTCGTCTGCGGTCGGCGCGTTCACTTCGCGGAACTGGTGGCGAGCGCGACCGACGAGATGCCGTGCTCGAGCGCCGCGTTGGTCACGGCGACGACGATTTCATAAGGCGTCGACCGATCGGCCTTGATGATAATCGAGCGTCCCTCTTTCTTCGCCGTCTCCAGCAACGGTTCCAATTGTTTCAGCGTCACTTTTTGATCGCGAAAATAAATGGAAGCGTTTGCGCCGCCGGTCACGCTGATGATTTGCTGATTTACCTGCGGTCCGAGGGTAAAGCGCGAGAAGGGTGCGGCCACGGCGATACCTGGTTGCAGGATGAAGTTCGAGCTGAGCAGGAGAAAAAAAATCAGCAGAAAGAGGACATCGAGCGCGGGAAAGATGCAGAGCCAGCCAAACGAATAATTTTTTGTGCGCGTGAGTTTCATTTCACGTCGAACAGGCAAAACTCGTTAGGCTAGCGTTCGCGCTCGGAGCTGCGGGTTTCGCGCGCTGGCTCGAAACTGATGATGTCGCCGGCCGAAGTGCGATCGGTCAGCATATGAACGATCTCGATTCCCGCGCGTTCCATGTCGTGCATCATGATGTTTACGCGCGAAGAGAGATAGCTGTAGGCGACGAAGGTTGGGGTGGCGACAACCAGACCGGCGGCGGTGGTAAGGAGGCTCTTATAAATGCCGCTCGAAAGTTCAGTGACGGTGGCATAGCCGCCATTCGCCGTGATCGTGCCGAAAGCCTCGATCATTCCTGCGACTGTGCCTAACAAACCGAGAAGCGGCGTGAGAAAAGCGAGCGTGGCCAGGACTCCGAGAAAACGCTCCAGTTTTGGCACTTCAAGTTGTCCCGCCTCCTGCACAATGTCTTTCAGTTCAGCGCGCGGCGCGGCGTGGCGAATGATGGCTGCGTGGATCACGCGCGCCACCGGCCCCGGCGTGCCGGCGGATTCGTGCAGCGCTTCCGCGAAATTTTTTCGCCTGACGAGATTGGAAAGTCCCTGTAAGAAATTCGCCGACATGGATCGTGGCCCGATGAAAATAAAAGAGGCGCTCGGCAAAAACGCCGATGGAAATGATGCTGCAGATAAGGATCGGCCACATCAGCAGGCCGCCCTTCTGGAGGTAATCGATCATTAGGCGAATCCTGTAATCCTCTTTGTTGACGCAGGCAAGTTGAGATCGGTTACGCAGGTAGGGGCGGTTCACCGAACCGCCCGCGGGCGATTGAGGTCAATCGCCCCAACCTTGAAAAGCGAACGTTACCGCTTTTTCTTTTTCGCTGGCGATGATGATGGAGCGGGCGCGGTCGTCTGCCCAACGAGCTTTCCCGCGCCGTCGTAAATGGAATAACCGGTCTGCTTGCCTGATGAGTCGTAGGTATAGACAATTTTGTGCAGAACGTTGTCGTCCTTGTCGCATCTGCAGTTCCTGCGTCAGCCGTCCCGCGTCGTCATATTTATAGATGGATTTAAAACGCAATCGTTTGTCCGGGCCATAAATCATCCCCGTCGCGAAGCGTCCGTTGTCATCGAGCGTGTAATGAGTTTTTCCCAGCGACTTGCCTTCCCGATTTGTCATCGTCGCGGTCGCTTTGTGATTCGCGTCGTCAAATCGATAGGTCGTGCGAGAGCCGTCGGCGTTGAGCGAAACGGTGACACGCGACCGCATCGGGCGATGGAACTGGTTGCGCCGCGGCCGCGATGCACGTAAGCATCGCGCACAACAAGAGGGCGATGCTTCGGAACGATCGCATGGAGGGAGTCATGTTAGCGGCTGAGAAAAAATGCCGCAAACAGCGGTTATTTTTTATTGACCGGTGGCACGGAAGGTGGTTAAAAGTGGGGGAAAGTGGATTAAAATGGCCCGGTTCTCCACTGGCGTATGGAAAACGAATTCTCAGCCCCAAACTTTCTACGCCGGCAATTTCCGTCACGCCATCGACGATAAGAATCGCGTCACCATCCCTTCGCGCTGGCGCAGCGACGATGGCCAGGAATTCATTCTCCTCGCAGACGTCAATCAACAGTGCCTCCTGGTTATGTCGTCGCAGGAGTTCGAGCGCATGAGCCGGCGGCGGCATCCGATCCAAGTGTCTCGGCGCGCGATCGTCGGATTTTTTCGCGCCATCTGCATGCGCGCGCCGAACATGGTGCATCGGACAAACAGGGTCGTCTCGTTTTGCCGGAACATTTTTGCAAAGAACTCGGCCTGAAGGGCGAGGTCGCGCTCGTCGGCGGCCGCGGCCGTTTTGAGATTTGGAATTTATCGCGCTGGAAACGCGCGCACGAAGAGGAATCAGCCACTTATCAACACGTGGCCAATCTTAGTCGGTTTGTAAGACGAAGAAATGAATGCATTGCTGTTTGAGCGGCCGGTCTGGTTCGCGACCGGTCCACTGACCATTGAAGAGGAGGCGGAGGAAATGGAGGATCCAATCTATCACCGTCCCGTGCTTGCGGCGGAAGTGCTCGAATTACTTGCGCCCAAAACCGGCAGTCTCATCGTCGATGGCACTTGCGGCGGCGGCGGCCATGCCGAAGCAATTCTGCGCGCGGGGGCCGATGTTCTCGCGCTCGATCAGGACCCGGATGCGATTCGAGTACACGGCGAGCCGGCTCGCGGCATTTGGCGATCGCGTCACGTTCCGCCAGTGCAATTTTCGCGCGGTCGGCGAAGTTCTCGATCAGCTCGGAATCGCGCGCATCGGCGGAGCGTTGCTCGATCTCGGCGTTTCTTCACGGCAACTGGAAAACGCGGAACGCGGTTTCAGCATCATGCGCAACGGCCCGCTCGACATGCGCATGGATCCGCGGCGCGAGCTGACCGCGGCGACAATCGTTAACACCTATAGCGAAGAGGAACTGACGCGCTTGTTTCGCGAATTGGGTGAGGAGCCGGCCGCGCGTCGTATCGCCAGCCAGCTTGTGAAACTGCGCAAGACCGCGCCATTTTACGAAACAGGTTCGCTTGCGCGCGCGATCGAAAAAATCGTCGGCCGCCACGGCCGCCGCCATCCCGCGACGCAGGTTTTTCAAGCTCTGCGCATGGAAGTGAACGAGGAGCTCCCTGCACTGGAGGAAGGTTTGCGCGCTCTTACCGAGCGTTTGGAATCTGGCGCGCGCATAGCCGTCATCACTTTTCATTCGCTCGAAGATCGCATCGTCAAAAATTTCTTTCGCGATCGCAGCCGCGAAATTGCTCGATCGGCCGGAATGGCCCGAGCCGCGGCGAAAATCCCGACTGGGATTTGCAGCTCGATCACGCCGAAACCGATCGAGCCGGGTGAAATAGAGCAACGCGCCAATCCGCGGTCGCGCAGCGCAAAATTGCGCGTAGCCGAGAAATTCAAATGAACCGCTCGCGCCGCAAGAACTTCAATGCCATCGACGCGCCTTCGCTCGCGCGCTGGATTGTGCTCACGCTTTTCATCGCGCTCAGCGGATTGATCTACGTCTACCTTAGCATCCAGCTCCATCGTCTGGGCGATCAGCAGAACAAACTCGAAAAACAGCTGGCCAGTCTGCGCAGTCAAAACGAAGTCGCGACCGGACAGATCACCGCGCTGACTTCGCGCGCGGCGTTGCAACGGCGGTTGAAAGAGGGCTACATCAAAATGATTCCGATCGCGGAACAAAACATTGTGCGTTTGAACGCGCCGGCTCGCTCGCCGGAGGAAGATGCCATCCAGCCGGTCGCCAACGAGGAAGACCGCCCATGAAATGGAACGGACGATTTCGGTGCGCTTTGGTTTGCTTCGCCTTCATCGCTCTATTCAGCCTTTTTTCCTTCCGTCTGGTCTACCTGCAGCTTCTTAAGCATGACGAATACACGGAGCTGGCGGCGGAGAAACACGTTTACAAACAAACCATTTACGCCGAACGCGGCGAGATCTTCGATGCCAACGGCGAAGTGCTCGCGCACAACGTGCCGGTCGAAACCATCGTCGCCGACGCCACGCTTCTTAATAATATCGATGGCGCGACTTCACTGCTCAGCGCCGCGCTTAAAGATGCCGGCTCCGAAGTGTCGGAAAAACTACGCGCCGGGCGTCGTTACATGGTGGTCAAACACGAGGTGCCGGAAACGGTCGCGACCGCTTTGCGCGATAAACTGCGCGCCGAAAATGTGCGCGGGATTTATTTCGAGCGCGACTCCTCTCGCGATTTATCCGAATGGCTCCATGCTCTGCCATGTCATCGGTTTTACCGACTTCGAGCATCACGGCATCCAGGGCGTCGAATCTTCGATGGAGCAATATCTGCACGGCGAAGATGGCTACCGCTGCATCGAGCATAATCGCGCCGGTCAGGAAATTGTTCTCTATCGCGGCCAGGAACACGCGCCGCGCGATGGCTATCAGGTCCATCTCACTGTCGATTTGAATTTGCAGAACATCGTCGAGAACGAGATCGACGCCGCCATGCAGGAATATCATCCGGCGAAAGCGACGATCATTCTCATGCGTCCGCGAACGGGCGAGATTCTGGCGATGGCGAATCGGCCAAGCTTCGATCTGAATTTGCGCGCAACCGCGAAGCCCGAACAAATGAAGAACCGCGCCGTCATCGACATGATGGAGCCGGGCTCGACTTTCAAGATCGTGACTGCGGCCGCGGCTTTGAACGAGCGCAAAGTGAAACCCGACACGACGATTTTTTGCGAGAACGGCGCCTGGAGTTACGGCGGCCGCGTTCTGCACGATCACAAACAGTTTGGCGAGCTGACGCGTGCGCGATGTGCTCATCAAATCGAGCAACATCGGCGCGGCCAAGCTGGCCATGAGTGTCGGCGAAGAAAAATTCTACGAATACATCCGGCGCTTTGGTTTCGGCGAACGCACCGGAATCGAGTTGCCGGGCGAAATCAGCGGCATGGTGCACTCCCCGCAAATCGTGGAGCAAGATTTCCATCACGCGCATTCCGATGGGTCACGAGATTGGCGTGACGCCGTTGCAAATGACGATCGCGATGGCCGACGATCGCGAATGGCGGCAAACTCATTACGCCGCGCATGGTTAAATCGATCACGGAAAGCAACGGCAAAACCGTTACCACATTTTCGCCGATCGTTTTGCGGCAGGTCATTTCATCTCAGACTGCGACCATGATCGGAAATGCGCTGCGCGGTGTCGTGAGCGATCGCGGCACCGCTGCGGCCGCGGCCGTTCCCGGTTTCATCATCGCGGGCAAAACCGGCACGGCGCAAAAGGTCGATCCCAAAGGTGGCTACGAACACGGCAAATATATTGTTTCCTTCATCGGCTATCTGCCGGCCGAACATCCGGAATTCGTCGGGCTCGTGGTGCTGGACGATGCGCACACGAGCAATCCGGAATTAAATTATGGCGGACTTGTGGCCGGACCGATCTTCTCGCGCGTGGCGGAAAAAGCCGCGCGTTATCTCGATCTCGAGCCGCATGAGGAACCAGGCAAAGGAGAGGCGGCGGGACGTATTGCCTTAACCAATTCCCCGCGACGTTGAGTATCTTGCGTTCACCCAAGCGTTCCTCATGCAGCTCAAAACTCTCATCGCCGCGATCACGCCGCGCCAAATCTTCGGGCCGCTCGATCGGGAAGTGGAAGGCATCGCGTATGATTCGCGACGCGTGCAGAAGAACACTCTCTTCGTTGCGCTCAAAGGTGAAAAGAGCGACGGCCACCAATTCATCGGCCGAGGCGATCGACCGTGGTGCTTCGAGTATCGTTAGCTGAGCGCGAAGAAAAACATGCCCGCGCCACCACTGTGGTGGTGGAAAACTCGCGCGAAGCGCTCGCGGATCTCGCGGCCGCATTTTATCAGAGGCCGGCCCGTCGTTTGAAAATGGCCGGGGTGACCGGCACGAATGGAAAAACAACCACAACATTTTTAATCAAGCACATCTGCGAAAAAGCCGGGCTGCGTTGCGGCCTTATCGGCACCGTTCGCTACGAAATCGGTGAGCGCATTCTTCCTGCCATTCGCACAACGCCCGAGTCGTTGGAAGTGCAGGAGTTGCTCGCTCAAATCGCGGCTGCCGGATGCAAAGCTGCGGCGATGGAGGTTTCTTCGCACGCACTCGCGCAGGAGAGGACGCGGGGATTGGAGTGGGACGTAGCCGTGTTCACCAATCTCACGCAGGACCATCTCGATTTTCACGGCACGATGGAAAATTATTTCGAAGCGAAAGCGAAACTGTTCACCGGTTTGGCCGGGCAAACATCGAAAAAGAAAAACGTCGCCGTCATTAATGCGGACGATCATTACGGCCAGCTCTTGATCAATCGCATCGGAAAGAAAACACCGGTCGTCACCTACGGCATGGGCGTGCACGCGGATTTTCGCGCATCAAATTATCGCATGGAATTTGGCGGCACTTCGTATCAACTCGATGCGCGCGGAAAAAGTTATCTCGTGCGCGTTCCGCTCATCGGAAGATTTAATGTCGCGAATTCCATGGCGGCATTGGCGGCGGCAAACAGTCTCGGCGTCAATTTGCGTGAAGCGATTTTGAGTCTCGGCAAGTCGCCGCAAGTTCCCGGTCGGCTGGAATCGGTTCCGGCAAAACGACAGTTCCAGATCTTCGTTGATTACGCGCATAGCGACGACGCGCTGCTCAATGTTCTGAAAACTTTGCGCGATCTCGGCCGCGCCGACTCATTGTTGTCTTCGGATGCGGCGGCGATCGCGATCGGCAAAAGCGCCCGCTCATGGGCCGCGTCGTCGATGAAAATGCCGATTATGGAATCATCACTTCCGATAATCCGCGAAAAGAAGATCCGGACGCGATTATTGCGGAAGTGGAAAAAGGATTTCGCTCGGACCGTTACGAGAAAATTCCCGATCGCGCCGAAGCGATTGCGCGCGCCATCGCTCTCGCGCAACCGCGCGATATTGTTTTGATCGCCGGCAAAGGCCACGAGACCTACCAGGAGTTTGCCGACCACACCATTCCCTTCGACGACGTGCAGGTCGCGCGGCGCGCGCTTGGAAGATCATCCCGTGGAGTTTTGAATATGGATCCGATTTCAGAACACGCGATGCGCATATTCCGGGGAGCGCCCGCCTGTGGCGGGCTGGTTGCGGCGTTCCGCCGCAACGAACTTTTTCTGCTTTACTGCAAGCCAACTGCGGCGTTTCCAAAAAGTTCGCGATGGCGAGACGCCATCGCCAGCCCGCTGCAGGCGTGCGCTCCCCGGAGTTTTGCGATCACGCCATGGACTCACTGACGCTTTCGCAAGATTGCGGAGTTTGCGGAGGACGACATCTCGTTAGGCGAAACGAATCGCGCATTTCACGAATCAGCACCGATTCACGCACGCTGCAACCGGGCGATTTGTTCGTGGCTTTACGCGGCGAAAATTTCGACGGCCATCAATTTGTTGAGCAAGCGGCTGGAACGCGGCGCAGTCGCGCGCGATTGTCGAACACAAGTGGAACGGGAACGCTCCAAGGGATTTTCCGCTCCTTCGCGTGCACGACACGCTCGCGGCCTATCAACAAATCGCCGCGCGTTATCGCCAATCCCTTTCGCTCAAAGTCATCGCCATCACCGGCAGCAACGGCAAAACCACGACAAAAGATTTTGTTGCCGCCGCGCTCGGTCATCGTTTTCGTGTCACGAAAACGGAAGGCAACTTCAACAATCACGTCGGCCTGCCGCGCACGATTCTCGAAGCGACATCGCAGGATGAAATTGGCGTCTGGGAAATGGGCATGAATCATCCGGGCGAAATCGCGCGCGCTGGCGAAAATCGCTGCGCCCGATGTCGGCATCATCACCAACATCGGCGTTGCGCATATTGAATTCATGGGATCGCGCGAGGCGATCGCGCTGGAGAAAGGCGCGCTCGCCGAAGCGATCGGACCGCAGGGCACACTCATTCTCAATGCGGACGATCCCTTCAGCGAAGGGATCGCAAAGCGAACGCGCGCCAAAGTTATTTTTGCCGGCACAAAAAAAGGAACAGTGTGCGCGACCGATCTGCGCCAGAGCGCGAGCGGATCGGAATTCACCATTCTGCGAAGGCGCGCATCGCTGCCGTGCGCAATTGCCCGTGCCGGGTTTGCACATGATCCAAAATGCATTGCTCGCGGTCGCGGCCGGACGGGTCTTTGGACTTTCGATTGAAGATTGCGCGGCCGGTCTCGCCTCCGCGCCGCTGACGAAAGCGCGTCTGCAAATCAAAACCATTCGCGGCGTTCAATTCATCGATGACAGTTACAACGCGAATCCGGAATCGATGCGCGCCGCATTAGCCACCCTGGCCGAATTGGAAACGGACGGGCGCCGTATCGCCGTGCTCGGCGAAATGGCGGAACTCGGGAGCGAATCCGAGCGCGGTCATCGCGAAGTGGGCGAAGCCGCCGCGAGTTTGAAGATCGATGAATTGATCGCAATCGGCAAAACCGCATCGGCCATCGCGGACGCGGCGCAAAAAGCCGGTCTGGAAAAAAGCCGCACGGTCGCTTCCGCCGATGAAGCCGCCGAAATCCTCGCCGAAGAAACTTCGCCTAACGACCTGGTGCTCATCAAAGGCAGTCGCGCCGCGCGCACCGAGCGCGTGCTGGAAGAATTCGCGAAACGTCAATCGCCACAAGGAATCGCCTCGTGATTTATTACCTTCATCTTCTTAGCGAGCAGGTTCGCGGCTTCAATGTTTTCTACTACGTCACCTTTCGCGCCGTCGCCGCGGCCATCACCGCTTTCATGCTCTGTCTGATTTTTGGGAATTTCGTGATTCGAAAATTGATTTCGCTCAAAGTCGGTCAACCGATTCGCACCGCGGAGGAAGTGCGCCGGCTCGCCGAATTGCACGGCAGCAAACAGGGCACGCCCACGATGGGCGGTGTTCTCATCATTGGTTCCGTTTTTGTTTCCAGCGTCTTGTGGGCGCGCCCGGATAACCGCTTCGTCTGGCTCGTTCTTTTTACGCTGATTTATCTCGGCATTCTCGGTTTCGTTGACGACTACCTGAAGGTCGTAAGCAAAAAATCCGACGGCGTTCCTGCTCGGCTCAAGTTTCTCTTCCAGATCATTCTCGCGGGGATCGTCACCGCCGTTTTTCTCACCAGTCCGCTCATCGAAGTGCAGGCGCGCGCGCTTTACCTTCCATTCTTCAAAGCGCCGGTGACCACCAACATGGGTTGGTTTACCTTCGTCTTCTTCGCGCTCGTCGTGGTCGGTTCGTCAAACGCCGTTAATCTCACGGACGGCCTCGATGGTCTTGCCATCGGTTGCACGATCACAGTCGCGTTTGCTTACGCGCTGCTTTCCTACGCCGCGGGAAATTTCCGAATCGCGGAATACTTGCAGGTTCCATTTTATCCGTTCACCGGCGAACTGACCGTCGTCTGCAGCGCGCTGGTCGGCGCAGGTCTCGGATTTCTTTGGTTCAACTGTCATCCCGCCCGCGTTTTCATGGGCGATACCGGTTCGCTCGCGATCGGTGGGATGATTGGTGTCGTCGCCATTTGCTGCAAGCAAGAGCTGCTGCTCGCCGTCGTCGGTGGCGTGTTCGTAATCGAAGCGGTTTCCGTCATTCTGCAGGTGTTGAGTTTCAAACTCACCGGCAAACGCATCTTTGCCATGTCGCCGATCCATCATCATTTCGAATTGGCCGGATGGAAAGAAAACACCGTCATCGTGCGCTTCTGGATTTTGTCCGCAGTTTTTGCGCTCCTTGGCCTTGCAACCCTGAAATTGAGATAACGTGCGCTACAAAAACAAAAACGTTGCTGTGCTCGGTGCTGGATTAAGCGGAACAGCTGCCGCGCTCCTTCTCGAAGCCGAAGGCGCGCACGTTACCGTGCTTGATAGCGCCGACGAAAAGAAATTGCTGAAGCCGACGCTCGAAAATCTTCGCGCGAAAAATGTGCGCGTTATGTGCGGACCGGAAGTGGAACACGATTCGTCCTCTTACGATTTGGTCGTTCTCAGTCCCGGCATCGATCCGGATTCACCGCTCGCGCAAAATTTCTCTTCGCGAAAGATCGAGACCATCGGCGAACTGGAACTCGGCTGGCGTTCCTGCGAGCGCCCCGTGATCGCCATTACCGGCACGAACGGGAAAACCACCACCACCGAGCTGGTCGCGCAAATGTTAAACGCCTGCGGTCAACGCACCATCGCCTGCGGCAATATTGGCAAGCCTTTGTCGGACATCGTGCGCAAGCAGGAAAAATACGATGTGCTCACGGTGGAAGTGAGTTCTTTCCAATTGGAAACGATCCGAAGTTTCCGGCCGTCGATCAGCGCCTGGTTGAACTTTGCGCCCGATCATCTCGATCGTTACGCATCGGTCGGGGAATATCGCACGGCAAAACTTCGCATCTTCGAATATCAAACCGCCGATGACGTTGCTGTCGTTAACGCAATCGAGCGGTTGCCAAAAATAGAGGCGCGTCCTGTTACATTCAGCGCTTACTCGGACGACGCGGATTTTCGGCTCGAAGGCGGGGCCATCGTTTACGGCGACGAGGCCGTGCTGCGCCTGGCCGACACGAAACTGCGCGGCTCCCATAATATTGAAAATCTGATGGCCACTCTCGCCATTGGTCTGGCGCGCAATCTCAGCTTTGCCGAAATGGTGCCGCCACTCTCGCAGTACGAACCGCAGCCGCATCGCTGCGAATTTGTTCGCGAGGTCGGAGGAGCGACTTATATCAACGATTCGAAAGCAACGAATCTCGATGCGGTGGAGAAAGCGCTGCTGGCGCAAAGCAAACCGATTGTTTTGATTGCCGGCGGAAAAGATAAAGGCTTTACCTTCGATCCGTTGCGTGAACTCGTTAGGGAAAAAGTCCGGGCGGCGATTTTGATCGGGGAAATGGCAGAAAGCATCGCGCGCGATTGGAACGAGGTGGTGCTCACCGAAATCGCCGATTCGCTCGCGGACGCGGTCGAGCGCGCGCGCCTTTTGGCGAAGCCCGGCGAAATCGTCCTCTTCTCGCCGGGAACTTCCTCCTTCGACATGTTCAAAAGTTACGCCGATCGCGGCGATCAATTTCGCGCCCTCGTTCACGCCTTACCGAAATGAAAATAAAAATGCCAAAATTCCGGAGATCGAAAAAACTTCGCGCCAGCACCGCGCGCCGCTCGCTTACCGCTCCGAGCGAGATGGATTACGAGGAAATGTCCGAACCGAACATGAAGCTGTCGCGTGCGCTGCTCATAGTTCTGGTTCTGCATGTCGTCGCTGTCGCTGGAATTATCGCGTTTAACGCCATCAAGACGCGGCAGGGCTCTTTGCCGGCTCCGCCACTCGCCAAAAATGAAAGCGCGAAAACTGCGGGAGCGCCTGCCACAGCGGAACCGATCGTAAAAGAAAAGGAATTAGCGCCGGCAAATCACGCGGAAGAAAACGCCGCCCATCGCAGCGTGGCGAAAGAGGACTCGAAGGCAGAACATGCGAAGCACAGCGCAAAAAGTTCCGTCGAGGATTCGGGGAAAACTTACATTGTGGTCAAAGGCGACAATCCCGTGACGATCGCGCACAAGTTCAAGGTGTCGTACGACGACTTGATGGAGCTCAATCAGATCGAGGATCCGCGCAAATTGCAGATCGGACAGAAGCTCTCCATCCCGGCGAAAGCTGAGAAGACGAAAAAATCGGACGATTAACTAAATGCAACACGCGCCGCGAATTTTGTATGACTGAGCGGAGCGCACGCGAGTCAGCGTGCTGGCGATGGCGACCCCGCCATCGCGAACTTTATTGGCGGGGTGCAATCGACTGAAGAGCGCATTCGCAGCGACGTCGCTCGCAATGAGGCATGGCGAGTCGACGGTGCGCTGCCCTGAAAATGCATCGCAAAAGCGCTTACATTTTATTCGTGGCCGTGCTGGTGATGCTCGTCATCGGCATCGTCATGCTTTTTAGCACGAGCGCTTTTGCGCGCAGCAGCCACAACGACGTTTATTACTTCATCAAACGCCAGGCAGTCTGGCTTGGCATCGGACTTGTGGGATGCACGTTCGCCGCGCTGATTGATTACCATTTCTGGCAGCGAACGTGGTGGCTCTGGTTTGGGCTCGCGCTCATCGCTCTCGCGCTTTGTTTCGTGCCGCATCTCGGCATGCGCATCAATGGTTCGCGGCGCTGGGTCGGGCTTGGGCCCGCCGCATTTCAACCTTCCGAGCTGGCCAAGCTCGCCGCGGTCATTTTTCTCGCGGCCTGGTACGCGCGCCATGAAAAGTCGAGCGGTAGCCTTCTCAACGGATTCGTTTTGCCCCTTGTTTTTATCGGCTCGCTTCTCGCCCTCGTCGTTTGTGAAGTCGACCTCGGGACGACGGCGCTGATCGGTGCCACGACATTCGCCGTGATGTTTGTTGCCGGAACAAACCCGGCATTGCTCAGCCTTCTGTCGTTAGGCGGCATCGGCGGAATCGCGCTCGTGGCGGCGAAAATGCCGGAACGCATGGCGCGACTGACCGCGTTTCGTGATCTCAAAGCGCATCAGCAAACCGACGGCCTCCAGCAAATGCAGGCCCTGATTGCCTGGGGCAGCGGCGGCATGGAAGGGCTCGGCCTGGGTAACGGCCGGCAGAAGATGCTCTACCTGCCCTACGCGCATACCGATTTCATATTTCCCATCATCGGCGAAGAGCTCGGGCTGCGCGCGAGTCTGCTCGTTGTCTTTTTGTTTGTCGTCATCATCGTTTGCGGAACGATGATCGCGCTTCATGCGAAGGATCGTTTTGGTCTGTTGCTTGGGACGGGCGTGGTATCGCTGCTGGGACTGCAGGCGGCGGTTAACATTGGCGTGACCACTTCGCTTTTGCCTAACAAAGGCTTGCCGCTGCCTTTCATCAGTTACGGCGGATCGAATCTGGCCGCCTGTCTTTTCGGTGTAGGTTTGCTTCTTAATATATATCGACAAGCGGTCTTCGAGCCGGTCGCTAACAAAAAGCGCGTCGTGCTGCAGTCGCGCATCACGCCAAGGATATGACGGCCCTGCCTTCGTTATCGCAGTTGCGAACTTTTCTGAAACAAGATCGTTTCTCGAAGGGCGAGCTTAACGAGAAGTGCGTCTCGGCGGAATGCCTCGACCAGCACGCTGAAAGCGTGCGCTCCCCAGAGATGGCATTGGCCTCGGTCGAATCGGCGATTGGCGATTGGCGATTGGCGATTCCATGAACGCTGTCGTCGCATGTGGAGGGACCGGAGGGCATTTGTTCCCGGGCGTGGCCGTTGCGGAAGTGCTGCGCGGACACGGCCACGAAGTAATGCTCTTCATTTCCGAAAAAGAAATCGATTCGCTCGCCGTGTCGTCGCACAGCAATTTCCGGCTGGAGAAACTTCCCAGCATCGGATTGCCCTCGCCTTTTTCTCCCACCATTTTGCGATTCGTTAGGCGATTCAACGAGAGTCTTACGCTTTGTCGCGGCGTCTATCGCAAATTCAAGCCGCACCTCGTGCTCGGGATGGGCGGTTTTACTTCCACCGCCCCTGTACTGGCGGCGCGAATGCGCGGCGTGCCGAGTTTCATTCATGAATCGAACGCCATTCCCGGCCGCGCCAACCGCATGACCTCGCGCCTCGTGCGCGCCGTCCTGCTCGGGTTTAAGGAATGCGCGCCGTTTTTCCCGAAGGTGCGGACAGAAGTAACCGGCACGCCGATTCGTGATGATCTCAAACGCATCGATCGCAAAGCGGCGCTGCAACAACTCGGATTGCGCGATGATCTGAAAACGCTCCTCGTCATGGGCGGCAGCCAGGGAGCGACCGGGATCAATCAGGCTGTGATCAAATCGATGGCGGCATTTCGGGAGTTGCCGCTGCAGGTTATCCATCTCGCTGGCATGCGCGATGAGACCCTGGTGGCGGATAATTATCGTCGGGAAAATATCCCGGCGTATGTCGCTGCGTTTCATCATCAGATGGAAGCGGTTTACAGCGCGGCTGATTTTGCCATCGCACGCTCCGGCGCCGCCAGTCTCGCGGAACTGGCCGCTTTTTCGTTGCCCGCGATTTTGATTCCGTATCCTTTCGCCGCGGATAATCACCAGACGCGCAATGCCGAAATTTTTGCGCGCGGCGATGCGGCCATCATTCTCAAGGAATCCGAACTTTCCGGTGACGTGCTCGCGCGCAAAATCCGCGAATTAGTCGGCGACTCGAATAAACTGCAACGCATGTCCGACAATTCTTCGCGCCTCGCTCCGAAAGACGCCGCTGCTCTCGTGGTGAAGGCGATGGAAAAATATACTCAACTCGATCATGACCCACGCACCTGAGGCCGAGTTGCAAAAAATGCTGACCGAAGAACGGCACCGCGTGCATCTCGTTGGCGTCGCTGGGAGCGGGATGAGCGGAATCGCCGCGCTCTTAATCGAACTGGGACACGACGTCAGCGGTTCCGATAAAATCAGGACGCTGGAAACCGACCGGCTGCAGCGGCTTGGCTTGCGATTCCATCGGGAACATCGAGCCGAGGACGCAAGCGACGCCGAGATCGTCATTCATTCCTCCGCGATCAAAGGCGACAATCCGATTCTGGTCAGCGCGCGCGATGGCGGAAAACTACTCTTGCGCCGTGCGGAAGCGCTTGCGGGGATCATGCGCGGCAAGCGCGGCATCCTCGTCGTCGGCATGCACGGAAAAACGACCACTTCGGCGATGGCGGCGCATACTTTGCGTGAAGGCGGGTTGCATCCATCGCATTACGTTGGGGCGGAGATTCCAATTCTGGGGACAAACGCGCACTGGGATCCGCGCGGCGAATATTTTGTCGCGGAAGGCGATGAGAGCGACGGCACCATTCGTTTTTTCCAGCCGGAGCATGCGCTTGTTCTCAATATCGAAGAAGAGCATCTCGATTTTTACGCCGATCTGGCCGCGATCGAATCGGTTTTTGCCCAACTGCTCGGACAAACACGCCGGAAAGTTTTTTACTGCGCGGATGATGCAAACGCGAAACGCCTTTGCGAACGGCGATCCAGCGCAGTGTCATTTGGTTTTGCTGAAGGTGCCGATTATCGCGGCACCGACGTGGAGCTGAAGGATTTTGCCTCAGTCTTCTGTGTGTCGTGTCGAGGCGAGCAGCTCGGCGAAGCAATTTTGAGCGTGCCTGGCCGGCACAACGTGAGCAACGCGCTTGGAGTCATTGCGCTCGCGATGGAGTTGGGGATCCCGTTTGAAAAAATCAAAAAATCGCTCGCGCGATTTCAGCATGCGCGACGCCGTTTCGAGATTAAATACGAGAGCGATCGTTTCCTCCTTGTGGATGATTACGGGCACCACCCCTCGGAGATCCGCGCCACTTTGAACACCGCCCGCTCGATTGGCCGGAAACGTGTGCTGACGATGTTTCAACCGCATCGTTACTCGCGGACGAAAGCACTGCGTGACCAATTCGGCGGAGCGTTTAATGACGCGGAGCGCGTGGTGGTCACGGATGTTTACGGTTCGAACGAAGCGCCCATCGCGGGAGTCAGCGGAAAAATCATCGCCGACGAAATTATTGCGCAAGGTCATCGAGGCGTGACTTATCAGCCACGCCTGGAATTGGTGCACAGCGATGTCGGTAACATGCTCGATGCCGGCGATCTGGTTGTGAGCCTGGGTGCGGGAAATATCCACGAGCAGCTTTCGCTCCTCGCCGCCGATCTTGTCGTTGCGGAAAATCTGAAGACGATCGTGGGAGAAGAAGGCGATGTGCGTCTTTACGAACCGCTCGCGAAACATACGACATTGCGCGTCGGCGGTCCCGCGCAGTTTTGGGTCGAGCCGCGCAACGAGGCCGCGTTCGGCGAATTGATTCGATTTTGCCGGCGGGAAAATCTCGCGCTTTTTGTTATTGGTCGCGGCTCGAATCTGCTGGTGCGCGATGGTGGAATCCGCGGTGTCGTCGTTCATCCGAGCGGCGGCGATTTCGAAAAAATCGAGATCAATGGAAACGAGATTACCGCGGGAGTGGGTGCAAAACTGAAGGAAGTTGCCTATGCGGCGAGAGCGGCCGGGCTCGGTGGACTCGAGTGGATGGAAGGCATTCCGGGTGAAGTGGGTGGCGGTTTGCGCATGAATGCGGGCGCGATGGGCTCGGAAACTTTCGAGCGAGTTGTGCGCGTCCGTTATCTCGATGGTGAAGGCGTGGCGCACGAGAAAAATGCTGACGAATTGGAAGTGCATTACCGCTACGTTCCGTCGCTGGAAAAAAACTACGCGGTCTCAGCGGTGTTTCGGGGCGAGCCGGCTTCGACGGAGGAAATCACACGCCGATTGGATGAATCGCAGCAGAAGCGCCGCACATCGCAACCAGCTGCGAAAAGTGCCGGCTGCATTTTCAAAAATCCGGAGAGTTGTCCCGCTGGAAAATTGGTGGACCAACTTGGCCTGAAAAATCTCGCGGTCGGCAAAGCGCGCGTATCGGAAGTGCACGGAAATTTTATTGTGAACGATGGTGGAGCAACTGCGGCCGAGGTGCTGGAGCTGATCGGGAAGATTCAGGAAACCGCACGTGAAAAGCGTGGCATCGAATTGCAGACCGAAGTGCAAATCGTGGGGGAAGCGGCGTGATCCTTTGTCATTTCGAGCGAAGTGGAGCGAAGCGAAACGCAGTCGAGAAATCTCTTACTGTTCCGCCTGCGCGGCGTTTTTCTATAGTGAGAGATTCCTCGACTCCGCTGCGCTCCGCTCGGAATGACAGGAGACACGTGCGTCGCCTTGCGAAGGATTAATACGAATGAACGCGCTGACAGGGAGAAATATTGCGGTGCTCATGGGTGGTCCCGGTGCGGAACGCGATGTTTCGCTCGCGACCGGTCGCGGCGTGGCAAAGGCTCTGCGTTCGTTAGGCGCAAATGTCACCGAAGTCGATGTGCGCGACGAACGATTCGAATTGCCTAACGACACCGAGCTCGCCTTCATTGCGCTGCACGGAACGTTTGGCGAAGACGGGCAGGTGCAACAGATCCTCGAAGATCGCGGGATCGCCTATACCGGCGAGAACGTGGAGGGCAGCCGGGTCGCCTTCGACAAAATCCAGTCGAAAGAAAAATTTCGCGAACACAGCGTGGCGACGCCGAACTGGCAGGTTATTCGTCAGGGGCAAAAGCCGACCATTCCGATTCCGATCGTGATCAAGGTGCCGCGGCAGGGTTCCACGGTCGGAGTCTACATTGTCAGGACGGGAAGTGAGATTGAGCCAGCTTTGCGGGACGGCGCGCAATACGACTCCGAATTTCTCGTGGAGAAATTTATTCTGGGTCGGGAATTGACGATCGGCATTGTCGGCGATCTCGCGCTTCCCATCCTCGAGATCATTCCGAAAGGCGGCTTTTACGATTTCACAAATAAATATCCATTTCTCAACCCAAGCGCAGGCGGTGGCGCGGAGCACGTGTGTCCCGCGCATATTCCGGAAGAGCAAACACGTGCCATTCAGGATCTCGCGCTGCGGGCCCATCGCTCGTTAGGCCTGAAGGTCTATTCGCGCGTCGATATCATTCTTCCGGAGGATGAGGAACCGAGCGTGCTCGAAGTCAACACCATTCCAGGCATGACCGAAGCCAGTTTGCTTCCGGAGGCAGCGGCGGTTGCGGGAATTAGTTACGCCGATCTTTGCGCCCGCATCATCGAACTTTCGCGGGCGGCGCGACCGACCACATGAGAACGCGAAACACACGAACACGAGTGCGTAATCAGCGTGTTTCCAACGCGCGTCAGCGCAAGCAGCAACATTTGCTCGACGTCAAAGTGCGCTCGCGCAAAGCGACGCAATATCGCAATCGGCGCATCCTCGTTTTTCTCTCGAAAATTGTGCTCGTGCTCGCGCTCGTGGTCGCCGGATATCTCGGTGTGCAGTTCGCAGCGAAGCGGCTCTTTTTCGAAAATCCCGATTATCAATTGCGCCAGATCGAAGTGCAGACCGACGGGACATTACAACGCGAACAAATTCTGGCAGCTGCCGGCCTGCGCGAGGGCGTCAACATTTTCAACGTCAACCTGCAAAAGGTGCATGACACGTTGCAGGATCTTCCGCAGGTCGACGAAGTGCAGGTGACGCGGCAGATGCCGGCCGAAATAGACATTCACATCGTCGAACGCAAACCGATCGCCTGGATCACGAGCGAGAAAGAAATTTTTGATCCGTTCGCTTCCGATGCGGCATTTCTCGTCGATGAACGAGGCGTGCTCATGAAAGAAAAGAAACTGCTTCCGGAGTATTTGGGATTGCCGTTGGTCACTGGTTGTACCGGCGAGTCGCTGCAGGCAGGCGGAACCATCCAATCATTTGAAGCGAAAGCGGCGCTCGATCTCTTGCGTTTGAACATGGGCAGTTATATGCAAACGCGTTTTCAAATTCGCGAGATCGATCTCTCGAAAGGTTACTGTCTTGTCGTGACGGACAAGAACCACCTGCAGATTACATTCGGCTTCGATGACGTCGCTACGCAACTGCGCCGTCTCGAACAGTTCCTCGTCTATTCCGACGATTCGAAACGCGAACTGCAAACCGTGAATCTGCTCGTGCAACGCAACATTCCGGTCACATTCACGCAGCCTGCCGCCGAGGTGATCAACGAAACGATCGATCCGCTCGGTGAAGGGCCGAAAATTTTGAAGGCAACTCCGGTTTATCCTTTACCGAAACCGACAGCTACGCCGATGCCGATCAAAAAGGCGAAGGCGGTGCCGGTAAAAAAGGCGATTCCAGTTCATCGTGGCAGAAAGGATTAAGTGTAATGGCGAGCAGTGATTTGTTGGTCGGTCTTGAAATTGGCACCTCCAAGATTTGCGTGGTGGTAGGGGAGAGCCGGCCCGATGGAACGATCAAAATTCTCGGCGTGGGCCAGGCGCCGTCTCGTGGTGTGCGCAAAGGCGAGATCGTCGATTTCGAGACTGCGATGAAATGCGTGCACGAAGCAGTTGTCGATGCCGAACAAAAAAGCGACGTCATGATTCGCAGCGTTTACGTCGGCGTTTCCGGATCACACATTCAAAGCTTTAACAACCGCGGTTCTGTCTCGCTGGCAGAAGATCGCGATGAGATCGATGAGCAGGACATCGACGATGTGAAGGTGAGTGCGCGCGAGGTCAGCATTCCGGCGCAAAATGCTTTTCTGCATTCGATCATTCAACATTATCACGTTGATGGTCAGGACGGTGTGCTTAATCCCGTCGGCATGCTCGGGCAAAGACTGGAGGCGGATTTTCACATCGTGCACGGCGTGCGCACGCGCATTCAAAATACAATTCGTTGCGTGAAGGAGCTGCCACTGGAAGTGGAAGACGTCGTCTTTAACGCGCTCGCGTCCGCGCAGGTTGTTCTCACACAACATCAGAAAAATATCGGCGCCCTTGTCATCGATATTGGCGGCGGGACGACCGATTACATTTTGTACGTCGACGGCGCCGTGCGGCAGAGCGGTTGTCTGGCCGTCGGCGGCGATCACATTACGAATGACGTCTCCATGGGCCTGCGCATTCCAATGGCGCGCGCGGAACGGCTGAAGATTGAAGAGGGCAGCGTCATTCTCGGAAATTGTCTGCCAGGCGAGACGGTTTTGCTGAAGGATGACTCCGGCTTTGCCGGCAAAGAAATCGAGCGCGAGACGCTCAACACCATTATTCATCTGCGCCTGCGTGAAACGCTGGAGCTGCTCAAGCGCCAGCTCGAAGAGGAATCGTTCATCAATTACATCGGCGAAGGAATTTTTATTACCGGTGGATGCAGTCATTTGCGCGGCATCGATCATCTGGCTGGCGAAATTTTCGAATTGCCCGCGCGCGTTTCACACGCCCAGACCATGTCCGGCCTAACGAGTGCATTTGAGAACCCGCAATTCTCGACTGCGATCGGATTGATTAAGTACGCCCAGGCTGTGCAGTCGGATCGCGGCCGGCCCCGGCGCGGTTTCGGGCGAATCTTCGGCAGAATTTTTAACGGAATGCGATGAAGAAACAGAAAGCACCAAGTTCCAAACCCCAAGCACCAGGGAAACACCAAGCCTCAATATTCAAGAGGGATGACGTGACGCCTTTGAGATTTGGTGATTGGAGTTTCCCTGGGGTTTGGGGTTTGGTGCTTGGGATTTAAATTTATGATCCAGCTCAGCAAAAACTACAGTCTTCCCGAACGAGAAGAAGAAATCATTCCCATCAAAGTCGTCGGTGTCGGCGGCGCCGGCTCAAACGCGCTCGATCGCATCGTGCTCGATGGCCTGGAAAAAGCCGAGCACATCGCCATCAACACCGATGTGCAATCGCTCGCCAGTTCGGTCGCGGCGAGCAAAGTGCAGCTCGGTCGTAGCGTGACGCGCGGTCTCGGCGCGGGCGGCGATCCGGAGCTCGGTTACAACGCGGCGGCGGAGTCCGCGGATGAAATTCGCCAGGTGCTCGCGGGCGCGCGCATGGTTTTCGTTTGTGCTGGGCTCGGTGGTGGAACGGGCTCTGGCGCCGCACCGCTCGTCGCGCAGATTGCGCGCGAATCCGGTTCGCTCGTGGTTGGTTTTGCCACGCTTCCATTTTCATTCGAGGGACGGCGGCGAAGCATCCAGGCGCAGGAGGCTTTGGAACGATTCAATCAATCCGCCGATGCCGTTATTTGTTTCGAGAACGATTGCATGGGCGACATGGTGGCGCCGCGTGCAGGAATTCATCAGGCATTTGCCGTGGCGGATAATACGATCAGCCAGAGCGTTCGCTCGATCGTGAATTTAATTCAACGGCCGGGCCTCATTCGCATCGGTTTCGATGATTTGCTCGCGGCATTGCGAACGAAAAATGGCCGCTGTTTGTTCGGCTTTGGCGAATCGGAATCCGACAACCGCGCACACGATGCGCTAACGTTGGCGTTAAAGAATCCGCTCATGGATCGCGGGAAGATGCTGGCTGATGCGGCGCACGTTCTCGTGCAAATCGCTGGTGGGCCCGCCATGACTTTGTCGGAAGTGGAAATTCTAATGAAGGAACTCGGCCGTCACATCAGCGATCACACACAGATTTTTTTCGGCACAGCGGTCGACAGCCGGATGGGCAATCGTCTAAGCGTAACGCTAATCAGTTCGCTTTCGCCTGCGGAAGAGGCTGTGGCGGAACCGCCAAAAAAATCTTTTGTCCCGATCCCGGTGGCGGTCGAGGCGCCGGCTCCGCCGCCGGTATCACCGATTAAGGAGGAGCAAGAACAGCCGGCACCGGTCGCTGAACTGGCGGTTGAAGAATCCGAAGAGGCTCCGCCGCCGGCAACTGAGTTTGCCGAGTTCGCACAGTTAAATCCGGAACCGGAACCGGAAATTGAAGAGGAAGCGGCGGTTGAAGAAGTCGCACCGCCGCCAGTTCCTGTTTCGACCAAGAAGAAACTGATTCTGCCGAAGGAACCGAAGCCGGCGGTAGAAAAGAAATACGCCAAACAGGAGGTCTTACAATTTGAACCGGTGACGCGCGGCCGCTTCGAGAAAAGCGAGCCGACGATTGTCGAAGGTCAGGACCTGGACGTTCCCACATTCCTGCGCAAGAACGTGCGCGTGAAGTGACGCTCGCTTAACGCGCGTTGTCATCCTGAGCGAAGCGAAGGACATCGCGATCTACTTTGTGCGACGTTTGCTGGTCGACGTTGCGTCTGACTTCGTGAGGTCCCTCGCTTACGCTCGGGATGACCGAGCAAAAAGTCACTTCTTCATCAAATCTAGCACGGCGCTCGTCACGCCAATCAGGCCGATCTTGATCGTCGGCTCGGGCAGCGGCGCGAATTTGCTCGAGTGCAGGCTCGGCAACGCTTGCCCCGTCTTTTCGCTCTGCGCGATTTTTTCCGGTGCCACAGCACCGATCCAGAAATCGCATGCGGGAATCGAATGATCCGGCAGACTGAATTCGGAAAAATCTTCGCCGCCCATGGTCGGATCGCGCTCGACCACATTGTCCGCGCCGATCGCGCTCTTCCAATCCTTCACCAGCCGCTCCGTCAGCTCGGGATTGTTGTACATCGCCGGCGTGAATTCATCTTCCTCAACGTGCACGATCGGCATTTTGTCATCTGGGAAACCGGCGGCGATGGCCATCCCTTTCGCCACACGGGCGATCGCATCGAGCACATGTTTGCGCACTTCCGGTTTATAAGTGCGCACGGTTAGCTGCATTTTCACTTCATTAGAAATGATGTTGTGTTTCGTCCCGCCATGAATCGATCCGACCGTGATCACGATCGGATCGAGCGGATTATTTTCGCGACTAACTATTGTCTGCAATCCCATCACAATCTCGGCCGCGAGTACTACTGGATCCTTGGTTTTGTGTGGATACGCGCCGTGTCCGCCGATGCCTTGCACCGTGATGTCGACCGAGTCGACGTTCGCGCAGGCGTATCCTTCATGATAAGCAATTTTGCCGGCAGCAAGTTCGGCGTTGTCGTGATAACCGATCGCGTAATCTGGTTTCGGAAATCTCTTGTAGAGTCCGTCATTCAACAGCGCTTTTGCGCCCGATCCGGTTTCTTCGGCCGGTTGTCCGACAAAGACGAGCGTTCCGTGCCATTGATCTTTTAGCTTTGCGAGTGCGCGCGCTGCTCCGATGAAAATCGCCATGTGCGCATCGTGCCCGCAGGCGTGCATCACGTGTACTTCCTTGCCGTCGGGCGTTTGTGCCGTGGCCTTGCTCGCGTAGGGCAATCCCGTTTCCTCCTGAACTGGAAGCGCGTCCATGTCCGTGCGGATAAGAACCGTCGGGCCGTCACCGTTTTTCATCACACCGATGACGCCGTAACCAGTCAGGCCCGGTGTTTCGTACTTGCCGACGTGCTCGGTGACGTCACAGCCAGCTGCTTTCAATTCCTTCGCGACCAAAGCCGAAGTGCGCTTTTCCTGCGTCGACAACTCGGGGTTGGTGTGGATGTCCTTGTAAATGGTGACTAGCGACGGCAATTCGCTCTCGGCGAGTGATTGCGGTGTTTGTTGCGCCAGAAGGGAAGATGCAAGAGTTCCAGCGGACAAAATCAGCAAAAGGGTTTTCATCCTGTCATGCTGAGCGAAGTCGAAGCATCTCACAAATGTTAATTGTGCAGTGATCGTGTTAAAGGATTCCGTCTCAGCTGCTGCGTTGCGCTGCTTAGAACAAGAACATCCCAATCGCCGCACCGACCATTAGCGTCGCGGTGAGACCCACCATTGCTCGACAGAGACGCGAACTGCAGTGGTGATTCATAATCACGGGATCGCGGGCGATCATCAGAATTCCAATGAGAAGAAACGGTGCGAGTAATCCGTTGAGCACTGCCGCCCAAAAGAGTGCTTTCACAGGGTTGACGTTCGCGAAGTCGAGAACAATGCCAATGAGGGTGGAAAGAATGATCACGAGATAGAAAGGGCGCGCGTCGGCGAATTTTTGGCTGAGTCCATGATTCCACGCGAAGGTTTCCGCGAGAGCGTAGGCGGCTGAGCCCGTAAGGGTGGGGATAGCCAACAGACCGGCGCCGATAACTCCGAGCGCGAAGAGTGTCCCAGCGAATTTTCCCGCGAGCGGGGCGAGCGCACAGGCAGCTTGTGCGGACGTCTCGATGTTAGTCACTCCGTGCAGGTGAAGAGTGAGAGCGGCGGTTAAGATGATGAAGTACATCACCACATTGGAGAAGAAGGAACCGCCGCCGACCGCGAACGCTCGTTCCTGCATTTCTCTCGTCTTCTCCGCGCGCGTCCAGGCGTGACCTGGTCGCTTCGCCGCATTTTTCACTTCGACTTCGTGCGACGCCTGCCAGAAAAAAATGTATGGGCTAATGGTGGTCCCGAGGACGGCGACCAACGTGGCCCACGCCTCGCGCCCGCTCGGCCAGCTTGGAATAAACGTGGCGTGGAGGATCGCCATCCAATCGGGCCGAAGGACGACGGCCGTGATTACATAAGCCAGGAGCGCAACCGTGAGCCATTTCAGAATGTCCACAATTTCGTGGTGACGGAAATGAATCGTGGCCACGGCAGTACCGATCCCGAAAAGAACGACGAAATAGTGAGAGTTAATCGCCGTCACCATTTCAGCGACGTCCGCCATGGCGGAGAGGTCCGCCCCAATGGTGACTGTATTAGCGACGAGCAAAGCTCCAGAGAGAAGAATGATGAGCGGAGCCGGGTACTTATCGCGAAGAGTTCCGGCCAAGCCCTTGCCCGTGACGAATCCAATTCGCGCACACATCATTTGTACCGCCGCCATCAAGGGCCACGTAATGAAAGCTGTCCATAGGAGGCCAGTGCCGAGGCGCGCTCCGGCGATGGAATATGCCGCAATGGCAGACGGATCATCGTCCGCCGCGCCAGTGATCAGGCCGGGGCCAAGAATCGAGAGAAAACGGACGAAACGATTCGACTTCTTTTTTTGTCGAAACCGATTGGTTTCCAGTTCGGTCGCCGAGCGGTTCCCATTGGCTCCCCCCGCTTGCGAGAGGCATACGTCTCCTGCAATTCGATGATCCATAGCCGCGCGTCAGTTAGCATGTGGAGGAAGGCACGATTTCTTGCGCGAGCGGTGGAGTATCTGCGTTCACATTATTTTTTTCATGGAGAGGACGTCCGTTTATTTTTTCCGACGCGCTCTCGGTTGGTACAAGGGAATCCGCTTGTAATCGCTTCAACCCCTCGAGGAATAGTTGCCGCTCTTCCTCGGTACAATTTGCCCATGCCTTGAGCAGCCGATCGAGTGGTTGGTCGATTTGCCCGAGCGTGTTGGATTTGGTTGTGGAAAGTTGATTGGCCGAGCGGCGCATAGCTTTGCCGCGATTAATGACCTGGCCAAAGACCTCTCCATCGATTTCTTTCGGAGCCGGGCAATAGGAAAGATTTGGATTTCGTCCACTCTTCCGCGTCAATCGCTCCTGCGCGGACTCTTGCATTAAACTTTCTATTTTTTGCAACAGCACGGGCAGATCGAGCGGCTTTTCCATAAGAGCGTCCACGCCGGCCGCAACGGCTGTAGCATATTGGTCCGGACGCGCGGTAATCACGATTACGGGGATGAGTGGATCGATCGCAGTGATTTGCTCGAAGACGTCCCAACCGCTTTTCTTTGGCATGTTCAGGTCGAGGAGAAGGAGGTCGAAGGGTCCTTCGTTTCGGAATTTTCCGATTGCTTCGTTGCCGTCCGCGGCATGGACCACGTTGTAGCCCTCGGAGAGAAGCACGCCGGCCAACCCGGCGAGAACAGCGAAATCATCATCCACCAACAGGACCTTTTTTTTCATGTCCGTGCGCATAGCTCCCGGCATGCCACCGGATCGACCGACTCTGCTAAGCGCTCGCTGACAGACGCTTGGAAGTTGAACGAAATCTGCCAGCGACTTGTCAGGTGATCACTGGCTTACCGCACGTGGTAACTAGGTTGCCAGATCATGAACCTTTCTTCGAGATCGCGGCTCTTCCTCCTGATCGGGACAATGTCTTGTCTCGCCGTCATGATCGTTTGGGCAGCCAGCACGAGTTGGGTGAAATTGAGTGACGTGCGCGGACACTTCGAACGCATGGGGAGCGAGAGTTTGCAGTATGACGCGGAACGTCTCCGCGCCTTGATTGTGAGCACCACGGCGTCCCTCTTCACCTTCGAAGTCAGCGATCGAGCAGAAGATCGGCACAAATTGGAGGAACACTACAAGCAGCTCGGTACTTGGATGAAGTTAACGAAAGCGGCTCTCATGACTGATAGCGAAAGAGCCATCTTCGAGGAAATTAATACCGCTTATTCTCGTTATATTGCTGAGACCAAAACGCTGGCCGACGCAAACCCGATCGACGAACCGAAGGCTGTGATGATTGATCGATTCGGACAAATCCAACACGCCTCGGAACAGCTGCTCACGCTTTCCGCTAAGCTGGCAACCATCCGCCGCGAGACGCTGGGGGAGTCGATCCGCAAATCCGGAAGGTCGGTCGTGATTCTTCAGCAGGTGATTTTCGGTTCTTTGATGGCCCTCATTATTCTGACGGGGTGGAGTGCGCGCGTTATCTACCGCGAAACGATTGCTCCGCTCAAACTCAAGCTGATCGAGACTCGTGAAATAGCCGAGCGACAGGAAAAACTCGCGTCGTTAGGCGTGCTCGCGGCCGGTGTGGCGCACGAAATTCGTAACCCGCTCACAGCGATCAAAGCGCGCTTGTTTACGCAAAAAAAAGCGCTTGTTCCGGAATCGCCTGCCTACATCGACGGCGAATTTATTGCCCGGGAGATCAGTCGCCTCGAACGGATCGTTCGCGATTTCCTTTCCTTCGCGCGGCCCGCCGCGACGCAGCGAGAAAACATTTCTCCCGTCGATCTGCTTCGCCAGGTCCGAGAATTACTCGCGCCGCAATTGCGGGAAAAGGACATAGACCTCACCGTAGAGCCGAGTCCAGGCATGCAAATAGAAGCCGACTCACACCAGTTGCAGCAGGTCCTGATTAATCTCGTGCAAAATGCGGCCGACAGCATTGGCGAAAACGGGCATATCATGCTTCGCAGTCGTTCGGATAGGATTGCCCTCAGCAATGGTGTTCGCGATGTTGTGGTTCTCGAAGTGGAAGACGACGGCAAAGGAATTCCAGCCGACGTACAGCAGCGGTTATTCGATCCATTTTTTTCCACCAAATCCAGCGGCACCGGGCTCGGACTTTCCATCGCCGCGCGCATCGTGGAACAACATGGCGGCGCGCTCCAATACCAGACGCAGGTGAATCGCGGCACGACTTTCGGCGTTATTCTTCCCGCTGAGATCGAATCGTGAAACCACACGCAAAAATTCTGTTGGTAGAAGACGATCAGCAAATTGCCACTGCTCTGACGCGTGTTCTCGCCGATGAAGGATATGAAGTCACGCACGCATCGGATGGCTCGAAAGGTCTCTCGCTTGCTGCGGACGGTCAATGCGATCTGGTCGTCACCGATTTCAAAATGCCCGGCGTGACTGGAATGGAGCTGGTCCAACGTCTGCACGACACGCGTCCACGTTTGCCCGTGATACTAATGACCGCGCACGGAACGACTGACACAGCAATCGAAGCGACCAAACTCGGCGCCTACGATTACCTGCTCAAACCATTCGAAATGCCAGACCTTCTTCTTTTGGTGGAAAGGGCGGTAACGAGCAGCCGCCTCATGCTGGAGCCGATTGATATCGGCGCGCTTTCGCCCGGCCGCAGCGCCCTCGTCGGCAAAAGCCGCGTCATGCAGGATATCTATAAGGAAATCGGGCGCGTCGCCGCAAAACCGGTCACGGTCTTGATTCGCGGCGAAACCGGCACGGGGAAGGAACTGGTAGCGCGCGCCATTTATCAGCACAGCGATCGCGCCGACAAACCATTCATTGCCGTGAACTGCGCCGCGATTCCGGAAACGTTGCTCGAAAGCGAACTCTTCGGGCACGAAAAAGGCGCGTTCACCGGCGCTGACATGCGGCGCATCGGCCGCTTTGAGCAGGCGCATCAAGGCACGATTTTCCTCGATGAAATCGGAGACATGTCGGTCAACACGCAGGCGAAATTGCTGCGCGTTCTTCAGGAAAAATCAATCCAGCGGGTCGGTGGTAAGGAAATTATTCCTACTGATGTGCGGGTGATTGCCGCCACTCACCGCGATCTGGATGCTGCCATAAACGCGAAGGAGTTTCGCGAGGATTTGTATTATCGGCTCAATGTTGTCGCCATCACCATTCCTCCGCTCCGCCAGCGCCGCGATGATATTCCGGATCTCGCGCGATATTTTCTGATGCGCCATGCGATGGATTTCAATGTCGAAACTCCGGCCATTCATTCTGACGCGATTGAGTTCCTCTGCGAGCAGATGTGGCCGGGCAACGTTCGGGAATTGGAGAACGCGCTTCACAAAGCGCTCGCCCTGGCGCGGGGCTACACCATTGGCCTGGACGAAGTGCGCGAGGCGGTGCGTCTTTCGCGCAAGTCCACCGGTGAAGCGTCAATCCTGTCCGCGTTCGTTGCCGATCTCATCGGCGCCGCCAGCCGGGGCGAAATTCAAAATACGCACGCCACTGCGATCGAAGCGACCGAGCGAGAGCTTTTCTCGCAAGCGATCAAACTCGCGCACGGCAATCAGGCCAAAGCCGCGCGTTGGCTCGGCGTCTCTCGCGCAACAATGCGCGAAAAACTCATTCAGTTCGAAGCGCACCCGTCCTCATAACAACGGCAGATATGCGGCCCAGCTCGCCGCCAGTTGTCATCTGTCGTGATGTCGCGCACCATTTCGTGTGGCTTTCGAAGATAACCAGCTGCTCTTTGGTTCCGATCCGACACCGCGCGTTGTGGCGATCGAGTTGGGTGAGACGGGGACCGTCAAAGTATACCGCCGCGAGAAAGATGGGGCGACGACTTGCGATACGGAACCTTTTCATCCCTTCGTCTGGGCCGATGGCGACGTGGCCGATCTTGGCCTAACGAACGCGGAGAAACTTTCAGGCGACCTGAAATACAACTGGCTCATCACAACTGATAGCTGGAAAGAATTAGTCGCACTGCGAAACGGCCTGAAAAAAGCGGGCCGCAGTTTTTTTGCCTTGAGCGATCCGGTGCAGCATTACCTCACACACACCGGCCGCACACTTTTCAAACAGCTTCCTTTTGAGGAACTGCGCCGGTTGCAGCTCGAAGTGCTTTCGCCATCCGGCGAAAACGATCTCGCGGAAGCCTCGCAGAATCACATCGCGAGCATTGGGCTTTCCGATAATTCCGGCTGGGAAGAATTGATTATCGTCGATGCGAAGAACGCCGAAGAGTCGGAGTACGCGGCGCTCAAGCGCCTAACGAGTATCGTTAAAGAGCGCGATCCGGATGTGATCGAGGGGCATGACCTGTTCCGCTTCGATCTCCCATATCTCGTAGCGCGCGCGCGGAAAGCGAAAACGAAACTGGATTGGGGACGCAGCGGTGGATTTCTGCGTTCGCGTCCCTCGCGATTGCAGATTGCGGAGAAGACAATCGATTACCCGAAGTTCAGCGTCGAAGGGCGTCATTTCGTCGACACATTCTTGCTCGCGCAATTTTACGATGTCGGCCTGCGTAGCCTTTCCGGTTTCGAGAGAGCCGATGTCGCGCGGCACTTTGGTTTTTGCGACAGCGAGGAAATTTCCTCGCTTACCGGCAAGGAATTGCAGCGCGCTTATCTGAAGGGAAGCGAAAAGTTTCGAAAGCGCGCGCTGTGCGCGGTGCACGAAACGCGCGCCGTTTCCGATCTGCTGAGCCCGAGCTACTTCATCCAGGCGCAGATTTTCCCATACAACTATCAGGACGTTATCGTGCGCGGGAACGCCACACGCATCAACGCGCTCTTCCTGCGCGAGTATTTCCGGCAGCGTCACTCGATTCCTGAGATGCCGATGGTGCGCGGTTTTGAAGGCGGCTACACCGACATTTTCTTCACCGGCGTCGCGCGCAACGTCTGGCATTGCGACATCGCTTCGCTCTATCCGTCGATCATGTTGCAGTTCGATTGCTTCCCGACAAGCGATCAACTTCAGATCTTCCGGCATTTGCTCACCGATCTCCGCACTTTCCGCCTGCAAGCCAAATCGGATATGCGGAGCGCGAAGGATCCGAAACAGCAACGCTATTTCCACGCGCTGCAAAATACCTTCAAGATTTTGATCAACAGCTTCTACGGTTATCTCGGATTCGCGCAGGGAAACTTCGCCGACTTCGATGCGGCCGCGCGCGTAACGCAAATCGGTCGCGATTTGCTGAAAAAAATGATCGATTGGCTTGGCACGCAAGGAGCGCAGGTCATCGAAGTCGACACCGATGGAATTTATTTCGTTCCTCCAAACGACAAGGACGCCGAGAAGTTGCGCGACGAACTCGCGAAGGAACTACCACCCGGAATTGAGGTCGAATTCGATGAACAATTCGACGCCATGTTTAGCTACAAAGCAAAGAACTATGCGTTGCTGACGCGTGAGGGTGATGTCGTCATCAAGGGCGGTGCGTTGAAATCGCGCGGTCTTGAAAAATTCCAGCGCGTCTTCATGGAGGAAATGATCAAGCTCGTCATGCGGGGAAAACCGGAAGCAATCGGGGCGTTGCGCGCCGATTTCGAACAGAAAATTCGCGATCGCGCGTGGCACATCGACATGCTCATGAAGACCGACACGCTGCAGGATTCGCTCGAGAAATATCGCGCCAAAATCGCCGGATCGGCCCGCAATCGTGCCGCGGCCTACGAACTTGCCCTAACGAGCGGTCGCGCCTACAAACCGGGCGATCAGATCAGTTACTACGTCAAAGCCACGCCCAAGAAAGTCGCAGCCTACGAAGCAGCGAAGCTCGTAGGTGAGTTTGATCCACAAAACCGGGACGAAAACGTCGATTACTACATCGCCAAGCTTGCTGACCTGGTGAAGAAGTTCTCGACGTTCATCCCGGCTGCGGAACAAACGACGCTATTGTAGGGCGGCTGGTCAGCCGCCGGCTTGCAGAGGGCGCCTGATAAAGGCGCCCTACAATTTGTTACAACCGCTTATCTAACTAACCGCGCCAGCGCGCCGATCATTTGCATGATGGGCCAGGCTGAGACGGCGACGATCACGGTGAACAAAATTCCTTCCTTCACATTATCGCGGCTCGTTTCGTCACCGAGGAATTCGTTGCTCAGTTTCCAGAAGCTGTGCAGCTGGGAAACGCGGCGCGTTTTTCCAGGCAACAACGCGGAAACGCTATGGGCCTCTGTGCTCGACTGGAAGTTGTAATCAGTTAACGGAAAAGCCCCATGGTCCGGCGATCCGCGGATATCTCCGCGTGACGACCGTGCCTGGCAACTAAGTTTTGATGTCGGTTTCATAATAATGATTCTTTCAATTGATTTCTTAGAATTCGATCGGGTTACCCAGACGCGGAGCGTCCGAGGATTCGACCACTGGGGTGCCGCGAAATGCGGGCTCCAACTTGGCGAGATCGGGGCGCGCCTATGCAGTTAGCCGGACTTCGGCTCTGCGGATTGGCGCGCTGATCGTCTTCATCTCGATATAGATTAGAGCGAATCCCGTGCCTGTCGAATAGGGATCGCCAACTCGCGTCATAAGTAGCTCACCCGCTGCGAGAAAGGCAAATCAGATTCTTTTGGAAAAGGTGCTGTATTCCCTGGGGTTTGCAAGATTGAGACCGACCTGAAGGCTCGGCAGGGCGAGATTAGCGAGGCTTCAATTCGCAAACGATATGCGCGCCATCGGATCTGCGATCTGGTCCTGATAGGGAGAATCACTTCGCGGTTTCTCTCCGGGTGATCTGTCATCCTAATCAATAATTTTGCGTCGCCTTAACGCAGGTTGGGCTGATTTGGATAAACTTCTTGCCGGTCAAATCCTGCCCTGCATAAGATCGATTCCCTGATTCACGAGAAAGGATTTTTTTTATGATAAAAGATCAGACCAACGCTTCGCTTAAGAACAGATTTTTTCGCTTGTCGGTAGGTCTCAAGAGTTATCGGCGAATGTCAGCAATTTTGCTGGTCGGCTGCCTTCTATTCAATTCTTGCTCGAAACATTCAAAGCCCGAGGCCAAGGACATTGCCTTTAGCGATTTTATCGCATCGGTGCAAAGCGCAAAATTCGAGGATTATTCCAAACGTAAGGATGCCAGGGTGGAAAGTGCGGCCGAATTCGAGAAGATGCGTAAACACCTGCTGTTTCTCTATGACGGCGTCACTCCGGTAAACACATTCGTCGGCGTTAACAATGAGTTTGTCGATTGCATTCCGATAGAGCAGCAGCCCGGCTTGCGCAATCCGAAGACCGGGCCGCTTACACTTCAACGCGTGCCGCCAAAGCCATCGAGCGCAGATGCCTTGCCGAAAAGCGCGGGCGGCGATACCGCGCGAATTCCTAAAGAGCGGCGCAACGCCGACTTGACTCTGAAGCCTGGCGCCCGCGACCGCTTCGGGCATGAGATGTACTGCAAGCCTGGCAGCATTCCGATGCGACGCGTAACGCTCGAAGAAATGACGCGTTTCCGCACGCTTTCAGATTTCTTTTCTAAAGCAGGGCGGCCCTTTGCGCGTGACGTTCAAGGCGGTCATGATCGGCCGGGCCTGCTTATCCCGGGGGATCCGAGTCATTATTATTCGGCTGCCTTCCACAACGTTAATAATCTGGGCGGAGATTCCTGGCTTAACTTGTGGAGTCCTACAGTTAACAACCACGAAATGTCTTTGTCACAGATTTGGGTGGACGGCGGTAGCGGCGACGGGCAGCAAACGGTCGAGGCTGGCTGGCAGGTTTTCCCCGATAAATGGAATAGCAACAATGCTGCACTTTTTATCTATTACACGCCCAACAATTACGCTGATGGTTGTTACAATCTGGATTGTTCCGGGTTTGTTCAGATCGCGAATAATGTTTATCTCGGCTCCGGATTCGATCACTACAGCCAACGCGACGGCGGACAATGGGGCTTCAACATTCAGGTAAAACACCACACCGATGGGAATTGGTGGTTGTTCTATCGCGGTGCTGGAGACTACATCGCCTTTGGCTATTATCCCGGCAACCTATACGGCACCGGCCAGCTCTCTACTAACGCCGACCGAATCGGGTGGGGCGGCGAGGATACGGGCAGCCCGTCCGCGCTGCAGGAAGGAAGTGGCGCTCTGGCATCGGAAGGCTGGGGGAAAGCGGCTTATCACGATGTCGTCTTTTATATAGATACCAACACAGTCAGCCAATGGGCTCAGTTGTTCAAAATTGAAACGCCGGCTGGTTGCTACACGACGGACATCTCGAATGCGGGACAGAAAACGTTTTTTTACTTCGGCGGTCCGACTTGCAAATGAGGGCAATAGATAATTCTGTGGACCGGCTCGACTAGCGTTCGAACTACCCGGCGCACTCCCCTTTCCGCCATCACGCGCTTATCACCTAACGAGCGATGGCAACGGATCCGCAGCCACCCATTCGACTCGCGATGTGGTCGGGACCGCGCAACATCTCGACGGCGATGATGCGATCGTGGGGCAACCGCGCGGATACGACCGTGATCGATGAACCCTTCTACGCTTTCTATCTCAAGAATACGGGCAAACGGCATCCCGGCGCCGAGGAAATCCTCGCAGGAGGCGAAACCGATTGGCGAAAGGTCGTCGCCCAATGTGGGAGGGGCCTAAGCGCCTCGAACGAATCCAGTATTTTCTACCAAAAACAGATGACCCATCATCTGCTGTCAGAAGTGGACCGGGATTGGTTAGGCGAAATCACAAATTGTTTCCTCATCCGCGATCCCGCCGAAGTCATCTGTTCATATATAAAGAAGAATGACGATCCGAGCCTCGATGACCTCGGGTTCGTTCAACAACTCGAGATTTTTGATTGGGTGCGCCAACACACCGGTTCGACTCCGCCTGTCATCGATGCCAAAGACGTTCTGCAAGATCCGCAGCGTCTGTTGCGATTGCTCTGCGACGCCGTCCATGTTGCATTCGATGAAGCCATGTTGTCGTGGCCGGCAGGTTTGCGGGAGACTGACGGCGTCTGGGCGAAGCATTGGTATGGCGAAGTCATGCAATCGACATCGTTCCAACCGTACAAACCGAAAAACGAACCTGTGCCAGATCGCTTGCGCGCAATTCACGATCGCTGCCGGGAATGCTATGAGCAGCTTTCGCAGTTCCGGCTTCTGTAGCGGCGCTCTATGAGCGTCGCACTAATCCAGATCCAACAAGTGCGACGGTCATAGACCGCCGCTACAATCGAGAGAATGCTGCAGCAATATAACGAGAAGAACCGCGACTTGATCGTCAACATCAACGGCCGCCTCGTGCATCGGGATGAGGCTGGCGTCAGTCCATTCGATTCCGTGGTGCAAGGTGGCGATGCCGTTTGGGAAGGATTGCGTCTATACGACGGCAGGATTTTCAAGCTCGACGAACATCTCGAGCGCTTGCGCCGTTCCGCAGTCGCTCTCTCGTTCGCCGAAATTCCGCCTAACGAGAAGATCATCGACGAGATCAAGCGCACCCTCGCCGCGAACAAGATGCGTGACGGTGTGCATATCCGTCTCACCCTGACTCGCGGAGTGAAGGTCACTTCCGGTATGGACCCTCGCCTGAATCAATCAGGGCCTACCTTGATCGTGCTCGCCGAGCATAAGGCACCGGTTTACGCGAAGACAGGATTGAAGTTGATCACAAGTAAGTTCCGCAGGCCGCCGCCTGAGATTCTCGATCCGCAAATTCACCACGCTAACCTTCTCAACTCCATCCTCGCCAAGAACGAAGCGAACAGTGCCGGCGCGGACGACGCGCTGATGCTCGACATTCATGGATTGATCGCGGAGACGAATGCCACGCACGTTTTCATCGTGCGAAATGGAGAAGTTGCTACGAGTCGCGTCGTCGCGTGCCCGGAAGGAATCACGCGCGCGACGGTGGTGGAGATTTGCGCGGCTGAGAGAATTCCGTGTTACGAAAGAGATCTGAAACTCGACGACGCTTATCGTGCGGACGAAGTTTTTTGCACCGGCACAATGGGCGAGCTCGCAGGTGTCACGCAAATCGACGACTGCCGCATCGGAAACGGCGAGGTAGGACCGATGACAAAACGATTGAGCCAACTCTACGCGCAGCGCACTGCGAGGGAAGGGGTTCCAGTTGTTGACTAGCCAGCGAAAGTATGGGGAGCGCACGCGCCTCGCGTGCGGGCGATGACGCCTCGTCATCGCGAACTTCGGATAAAGAGAATATCAATCGTGGCGTTGAAAAAAAGACGATTGTGGCGAGGGCGCCGCAATCAGCACGCGGGGCGCGTGCGCTCCCCAGAAAGAGGTCCCGATCACATTTTCTCCTCCATCGGCTGGCAAAAACAGGAGCTGGTGATCTGGGTATCGGCCCCGGCCCAAGTCTTTTTGAATTTGCTGTTGGTCGCAGCAACCTCTTCTGCATTTTTCTTTTGCGCGCGCAGGCTGCTTGCCAGTCCGTAAAGGGACCAGCCATTGTCCGGCAATCGCGCGAGGTCTTCGCGGTAAACCTGTTCCGCCTCGGCATAGCGGCCCTTCTGCATGAGCGTTGCGCCTAACGAATGCCGGACGGGAACCAACCATCCGGGCGGTTCGTCGTATTTGAGCGCGTCCTCCGCAGCTACGGCAGCTCGCAATTGAGCGATGCCTTCATCCGTCTTCCCTTCTGCCACCAGGATTTCACCTTCAACCATGGGTGTGACAACGGTGAGGATCGCTTCGCAACTGTTGTTGCCCCAGATGAAATCATCATCCGGTACAAGCTTCTTGCGTTCGAGGTAGGTCTCCTGCGCTTTTCGCGCTTTCGCACTTTCACGTTTTGCCGCGAAGGCGACGGCGCGAGCGGCATGATGAAACGCGCGCGTAAAGTACATGTAGTCGGGATACTGATCGGGCTCTGCGAGGATTTCGTCCCAACGTCCGAAGCGGACAAGCACTTCGAGCGGCATCGCTGCATATCCTTCTGCGGTCATCGCATTTTCCTTGAGGAAATCCCGCGGAAATTCCGCCACCATTTTGCGAATCTGTTCTACAGCCAGTTTGCGTTGGCCCGTCATCATCGCCGCATAAGCGAGCATGTGCCGATTGTGCGCGGCGTAAAGCGGGACGAGGCCTTTCGGCGTGCCAACGATTTGCCGATACCGGCGATCGGCTTCGACTGCATTCACGTTTGTTGCGATCGCTTCCTGCCAGCGTCCGCAACGAATGTCGATGTGCGAAGGCATGTGCACATTGTGAGCGAGTCCCGGTTGTAACGTGCGCAGGCGATTCGCTGCCGCAGCCGCGCGTTCCGGATGAGGTGAAGCTTCCACGGCATGGATGTAAAGATGGTTCGCGAACGGATGTTTGGGATTGAGTTTCAAGACCGCGTCGAGCGTCGAAAGAATTTCTTCCGTGCCGGCATTTGGCTGACCCTGTGCCGTCCATTGGTTCCATGGCCGCAAATCCATCATCGCTTCTGCGAAAAATGCACCGGCATCCGGGTCGTTAGGGTATTTTTTCCAAACTTTGCGCATCGCGTCTGCATAAGCCAGATCGAGCGGGGCGCGATCTTCCGGCTGCGGATTGGCGTAGCGATGGCTGAGCGCCTCGATCAAGTCGCGCTCCACTGGCGAAGCATGATCGGCATTTCCTTGCGCAAGCTTTAGCTCTTTCCACGCCAGCTCCGCCGCTTCTGTTGGAACGAGAGGGAAGTTGATGTGCGGCCCACAGGCAAGAGCGATTCCCCAGTGGGCCATGGCGCATTTCGGATCGAGCTGGGCCGCTTCCTGGAACGAACGGATCGCCGCGCCATGATTGAAGCCATGAAGAAAGGCGAGTCCTTGGTTGAAATACCGCTGCGCTTTCGACGAGTCGGTGGTGATCTTTGCGCGAATAGGAGCCGAGTCCTTCAAAAAACGGCTCCTCCGCTTGCAAGTTGGTTCCGGCCATTGCCAGCGCCGCTGTGATAACGACGCCACGGAGAAGAATGATGGTCGTTCTCATGCAGGAAATGTTCGCAACACCACGCGGTTGGCAACCACAACTGGCCGCGGGTATCGGCCGCTACCTTGCGACGGCTGATCGTAACGCCGTAGCCTCTGCGGCAATGCCACGCAACACAGCGAGGAATTCCTCCGACGCGAATGCATCCGTTCCTGCTGTCGCCGCGATCGCTTCTTCGCGATCGCCCAAACCGGAATCCTTCAATTCGCGCAACCGTTTTTGGATTAATTCGCGAATCGCATTCGCGTTATCCACACCGCGGAACCACGCGGTGTGCATACTTTGTGACATTCCCTTTTGGTGACTGCGCGCCGGGCTTGCTCCGCCGGCTGTGTCGACGCGCAGATCGGCGATGCCGATGGCGCGCTGGAGCGGACCTTGCGAGATCGAGATGTTCTGGATATTCGCGAAAGTGATCGTCATCTCGCGCACGTTCACGATGCCTTCGCGAATGCGCAGGCTGCGATCGGTCACGAGATACCAGCGCTTTTCGAAATCGAGCCTAACGAGTGCCAGCGCAAACAATCGCAGCATGATTGTTACGCCGAGAATCAAGAGCGGAACTGCCGTCGAAATGGTGATCGCAATCTGATTCCCCTGCTTTGTCATTAGCACGGCGATCAGCGGCAAGATCGTCGACGGCATCAGAACCGCCAGTAGTCCGAGGCTCTTCACTCCCCAGATAAGGAGCAGATATTTGTAAAAGTTCGGCGCGGCGCGAAAACGTTGCGTCCGCGCTTCGTCACCGGGCGGCGGTTCCGGATCGCCCGGAATGCGCAGCCAGCGCTCACACCATTCTCGGAATGCCTGAAACATCGAACGATGGCTTACCTTCGCCTAACGAGTTTCATGGCGATGAAGCCTTGCGTTGTTCGAGTAGCTCTCGCGTTTGCCGCAACTCATCGCGGATTGTGAGCAACAGCGACACCATTTCTGCGTTGGAATCGGTCGCTACGGCTGTCGCTTTCGCGGGCGATGGCGTTGTCGCATGGTATCCGCGCATTCGCGTGTAGAGAAAATCGCGAATTGCTTCGTATTGCTTGAATCCTTCGATCACCAGCTCCGCGTCAGCCGAGCCGGAAGCGGTCTGGATTTGAATATCGGCCAGCCCGAGCCAGCGCTGGAGCAGACCGGAGCGCAAATGAATATCCTGGATGCGCGCATAGGTAAGATTTACCTCCCGGCGAAAAAGAATTCCCACGCGCATATGAATTCCCTCTTCATCGAAGGTGTAACGCAGCGTGTGATATCGAAAATAAAGATACGGCAACGCAAAGATCACGCCCGGTCCCGATAACACTGCGCGGATAATATACAGCGTCCACAATGCCGGATCCGGCTTACTCAGCGCGAAAATGTCTTGGGAGCGGGCCGTTTCGTTCACGCCGTTGTTTTACACGACATCGCTCTTCGGCGAAATCCGAAATGCGGCAGCGGTTCAGCGCAGATAGTTGTTTGGTTCGACGAGCTCGAATCCCGGCGTGTTTTGCACGAAGTGGCGCAACCAAAAAGCGTGGCCAGAACCAAAGACGATCAACACATGATCTCCCGGTTTCGCGATTTGCGTCAGCTTTGCGAAAATTTTTGCGTTGCGCTGATACCACGCCGCATTCAATTCCGCGCCCGGCTGTTCCTTCTGATTTCCGAACGGCAATAGAGCGTAGTAAAAATCTTGATGATCGGCGGCGATGCGCGCTGGTTCATTCAAATCAGCCAGCATCAATCGAATGGATTTCGTTTTCTGCGCCGTCTCCATTTGTTTCATCATTTGCTCGACCTTTTGCTGCAAGGCATCGAGCGCCGCGCTTTGCCCGTGTTTTTTTGCGTAAGCCTCGACTTTATCGAACGGGAAATAATCGATCGTTTTGCTCTGCTCATCGATTCCGTAGATCGTCTTTTGACCGAGCTGATGCGCGAGACGAAACGCGATCTGCACCCGCTCGTCGGGATTGCTGCTCAGTTTCTCCGGAACGAATTTCCCGTAACTCTCCAGCGCGAAATCGGGACGATCGGAGATTCCTTCGACCGCAATTTTATCCGGATGAAATTTTGCGAGACGCGAAGCAACATCACTCAGCTCGGTTTGCTTCTCCGGCGTGAGGACACTGTCGACTTTCATGTTGTGCAAATCGAGACCGGGATTCCCAAAGTGGTAGGTGCCGAGCACCATCACTTGAATGGGAGCGGGCGTTGGCTGTGAATTTTGCCCGCGCACAATTGCGCTCGGGAGTAAAAGCAGGCAGAGGCAAAGGAGAATTTTCATATTCGATCGGGTTGCATTGATGAGATGCGAATCGATCACGCTTTGGATTTGAATTTCTCGCTTATTCGATGGCCGGACTTTTTGGTCATCGCATATCACGGTCAAACATGTGCGGCCCCATTGCTGGCCGAACCCATGGGCGTTCGCGGCAACGTTTGCCACAAAATGTAAACGAGGCGCCAGGCGTAGATCGCGCCGACAAGCGCAATTCCCAACCAAAGACCGATCACGCTGAGTGAGAGAATGCTCTGAATCTCGGTGCTTTCTCGCGCGCTAAGCGCAATGCCGTTACGATCGAAAATCGAAAGCAAGGGCGAAGTGTGGAGCAGTGGATAGATGATGATCAGGCCGACAGCGCTGCTGATGACTCCGGCGAGCGGCGGCAGCCAGCGCCAGTCTGGTTCGACGAGGTTGATCCAATGTTGAGTGAGATTGATGAACATAATGATCAAAATCGGCAGATGCAGAGTGGCGAGAATCGGCGCGAAATGCACCTGCGCTCCGGCATTCGTGACGACGAGATAGGGAATGCTCCCGTGGTTCCACCACCAAACGATGAAGATTGATTGAATGATAATGCCGGCGATCGAACTCGAGCGCCGCACCTGTTTCGCCTGACGATCGGGTGAGGGAAGACTGCGAGGGTCCCAATCGCTCGTCCATTTCTCGACGAAATGAAATTTGCGCAGACCAAAATCGAATAGTGCGAAAACGAGGGTGACGAAAAAGAGAGCGGGCAGCGCGAGCTGGATCACGCGAAAAAGAACATGCGCGAGTTCGCGCACCGGATTTATGTCTGTGCTGAAGACCAGGGCGGGAATGATTGCCGATACCAGCAAGAGAACGAACATGACCTTGAGCGCGATCCAATAGAACGGAAAAACGACGGGACCGATCAATTGACGACCAAGAGTGACGGTCCTGTGTTCATGGCGGTAGCGTGAGGCGACGAGAATCGGCGAGCCTTGTTGTTTGAGAAACGCCGCGATCTCTTCATCAGTTAGAGACCGGCCGAGTTCGGCCGCGCGATCGTCAATTTCAGCTTGAAGATTTGCGCCCAGTTCAGCGGCGATGTCGTCGCACTGCGTTTTCGGCAGCCAGAATTTTACGGCGGTGAGGTAGCGATCGAGGAGTTGCATATTGGTTATTCGTTTGGATTGTTCGTTAGGCTAAATGATGCGATGGAGGGAAGCGTTGATTTTCTCGAGCTCGGTCAGGAGCAATTTCAGAATCTGGCGACCGTTTTTTGAAAGTTTGTAGAAGCGTTTCTGGCGATTGTTTTCCTCGCGCCATTCACTCTCGAGCAGGCCCTGGCTTTCGAGGCGGCGCAGGAGCGGATAGAGAGTTCCTTCATCCATCTCCATCCCAAGCGCGGCCAGGTCCGTGCGCAGACTGTAGCCGTAGTGCTCACTTCGCAGCTGCGCGAGCACCGCCACAATGAGCAACCCGCGCCGCAATTCGAGCCGCAAATTGTTGAAAAGATCAATATTCAAGTCGGTCGCCATGTTACTGTGTGTAGGACACTATGTATAACACAGTATGTGCAGCACAGTGACATGTCGTCAAGCGGATATTTTTTGGCGTGTGAGATTGTTTGTCAGACGACGAGGCTCTGCGATTAAAGGATATTCGGTCGATCGAGCGAGCGAATCGATCGAACGAACTGGCGTTCAATCAATCCAACTCGATTTCCCTCTTCACTATCGCCACGAAGTTGAGATCGAAGTCAACGAAGGCAGGCCTTCGGTACCTGTGCTACCACAGGACGCGTTGTTGACCATGTCGCGTTGATGACTCCAACACAAACCGACTTGCGCGCGCGATGTAGTGCCTCGGTCAGTCGGTTCGTCGTTTGATTAGTGCGCGACCCGGCAGGTGGGCGGTCTACGAGTGTGTTGAAACAGTTTCGACCGATTCTGCGAAACCAGTCACCGTTGCGCTCGTTAATAAAGATATCTCGATAACTTCTTCTTTCTTCTGTAGAAACGCGCAGCCGATCGAAGTTTGCCTCAGAAGCATGTCGTGTTTGCCGCCGTTTATGTCTGATCGAGAGGAACAGGCAAAAAAGTTGAGCGCCGCCATTTCCGGCTTGGAAGCGCAACGTGGCGATCTCGGCGAAGCCGTCGTGCAGCCCGCATTGGAAGCATTGCGGAAACAGCTTGCCGATCTCGCCGCTGCCGATTCTGACAAAGCGTCCGATGACGAACGCAAAATTGTCACCGTGCTTTTCGTTGATGTCACCGGCTTCACCGCGTTGTCCGAAAAAATGGATCCTGAGGATGTGCGCAGTCTGATCAACGATTGTTTCGAATCTCTCGTTCCTGTCGTGCACAAATATGAAGGCACGATCGATAAGTTCATCGGCGATGAAATCATGGCGCTCTTCGGCGCTCCGGTTGCGCATGAAGATGATCCGGAGCGCGCGCTGCGCACCGCTCTGGGGATGATGGAAGCAATCGCGGAATTCAATCGCGCGCACAATACAACTCTCGGTCTTCATATGGGAGTGAACACCGGGCCGGTTATCGCAGGTAAAATCGGAACAGAAAGCCGTCGCGATTATTCGGTCATGGGTGATGCCGTGAATCTCGCCGCGCGGCTGGAGGATGCGTCTTCCACCGGAGAAATTTTTGTCGGCCCGAATACGCACCGGCGCACAGCCGCGCTCTTTGATTTCGAGAAACTGCCGCCGCTGCGTCTGAAAGGAAAAGAAGACGCCGTGCAGTGTTATCGCTTAATCGGAGTCAGGGCCATGCCGCAATCCGTTCGCGGGATTGAAGGATTGCGCGCCCCGCTCATTGGTCGCGAGCGCGAGATCGATCAGATCCGCGCAGCTCTGGCGAATTTGCAAAGTGGTCGCGGAGCAATCCTCGCCATCACCGGCGAAGCGGGTTTCGGGAAAAGTCGATTGCTCGCGGAAGGACGTGCGTTGTCGAATGGAAATGTCTCTTGGGCGGAAGGGCGCGCCCTTTCCTACACCGCCGGGATGAGTTTTTCGCTGGTGCGCGAAATTCTGCTCAGCTTGCTCGAATTAAAATCGGATGCGTCGAGCGCGAAGATCGACGCAGCCCTGCGCCTGAATCTGGAAGAGCATTTCGGAGCCAGTGTGTCCGAAGTCTATCCTTACCTGGCCCGCGTCCTCGAATTGGCGATGGACTCCGCGATGGAGGAGCGCGTGAAATTCCTGAGCGGCGATGCACTTCGCTCACGCATCTTGCAGGCATTTTACGATTACGTTTCGGCTCGCGCGAAACGGCAGCCGCTCGTGTTGGTCTGGGAGGATTTGCATTGGTGTGATGCGTCTTCGCTGGGAATGCTCGAACACATCATGCCGCTCACCGCCCAGATGCCGCTCCTTTTGTTTTGCGTGGGGCGTCCGGACGAAATCCAGGTGGCCGAGCTGCTCGGTCGCGCGTGCACAAATCATTCGGCAAACTTTTGCCAGATCGAGCTTACGGCTTTAAGCCGCGCAGAAAGTGGTTCGCTTATTCAGGAATTGTTACGGATCGAGAATCTGCCCGATGCGATGCGCAATCTGATTCTCGATCGCGCGGAGGGAAATCCATTCTTTCTCGAAGAATTGCTTCGCTCGCTTCTCGATTCCGGTGCAGTTGTCTTTAACGAAAAAGGCGCGACCACTACGCGCGAGCTAAGCTCAATTGATATTCCCGATACATTGCACGGGGTTCTGGCGGCGCGCATCGATCGTCTGGAGCGCGAGCACAAGCATGCTCTGCAAACGGCGTCTGTGATCGGGCGCATCTTTCAGGAACGCGTTCTGAGCCAGCTTTATAAATCGAGTTTTGTAAGAGAACGGCTCGCGTTAGCGCTGGCTGAATTGCAGCGGCGTGAGTTCATCCAATCAAGAGATCAACACGCTTCCGAAACCGCCGCGCTGCAGAAAGACGAATACATTTTCAAACATGCCGTCACGCATGAGGTCGCCTACGGCTCCATGCTTGTCGCGCGCCGCCGGGAATTGCACAAAACTACGGCCGAAGTCATGGAAAGGCTTTTTCCCGACCGGCTGGACGACCTGTCCGCCACGCTGGGTTATCATTATGAACGGGCCGACGCACCAGCGCAGGCAATCCATTATCTTGGGCGCGCTGCCGAACGCGCCCGGGCAACCTTTGCCAACGCTGAGGCGCTCGCCTTTTATCGTTCTGCGCTTGCGCAGAGCGAACGGCTCGATCCCGCGAATCTCGACGCTGGCCTAACGAGCAATGCGATTGTTCATTTGCATGAAGGATTGGCCGACGTTCTCACCCTTGTAGGTCGACACGACGAAGCCAGAGCAGCCTACGAAAATGCTCTCGCATCAGTTGGAAGCGACGATGCAATCCGGCGTTCGCGACTTCACCGTAAGACCGGCTCTAGTCACAGTTTGCAGCGCCATTATCAGGAGACCGCTCTCTCCTACGACGCGGCCGAAAAGGAACTTGGTCCGCCGCATGATGACGCAGCGCCCAAGTGGTGGGAGGAAATGGTCGAGGTGCAGCTCGAAAGAATGCATCTGCTTTACTGGCAGGGAATGGCAGCGGAAATGAGATCGTTAGCCGAACGTTACCGGCGCGAGATCGAAGCTCATGGTTCACCTCTGCAACGCGGGAAATTTTTTCAAATGCTCGCGCTTTCGCTTTTGACCGGGTCGCACTATCGGCCGACACCGGAATGTTTGGAGCTGGCGCAGCGAGCCTTCGTCGAAAGCGAGACTTCAACGAATTTATCGGAGGTATCGCACATTCGATTTGTGCTCGGCTTCGTTCATTTTTGGCGCGGGAATTTTTTAGAATCATTAGAGCATTTCGAGGCCACGCTCCGTTTTTCGCTGCGGACCGGCGACCTTGTCACGCAGGGGCGCAGCTTGAACTATCTTGCGCTTGCGCATCGTTGCGCGCATCACATCGAACAGACGCGTGATTGCGCGACGGAAACTCTCAAGCTGGTGAGCCGCCTTGGAATGGTAGAATACGTCGCCATGGCCACGGCCAACCTTGCCTGGGTGGCGTGGCGCGAGGGCGATCACGGCGCTGCGGAAAAACTTGGCCGCGAGGCGCTCGATGTATGGCACGGAATGGAAGATCCCTATAGCCTCGATTGGATTGCGCTCCTGCCGCTTATCGCGGTCGCGCTTCACCGAGACGATGTCGCGAGTGCGATTGATTTTGCCCGCGGATTGTTCGCCGAAGGACAGCATCCGCTTCCGGAAAAATTGATTGCAGCAATGCAGCGCGCGATTGAGAGCTGGGAGAACAATCAGTTCGAGCAGGCTCGGGCGGATCTCGAGCGCGCTCTTGGAGAAGCGCGTGAAGTCGGGCGCCTGTGATGCTACATCACTCCGCGCGCAAGGCGTCGACGGGATTGACCAGCATGGCGCGGCGCGCGGGGAAAAGACAGGCGAGCAGCGCGGCGAGAGCAAGAACTGCGATCGTTGCGCTTAGCAGCAGCGGATTGTAAGCGGACGTTTCGTAAAGCTGCGATTTGATCAGGCGACCGACCACAAGTGCTGTCGTTAGGCCAATCGCCAATCCAATCAGCACGGGCTTCATTCCCTGCGCCACGACCATGCGCAACACGTCTATTGTTTGCGCGCCGAGCGCCATGCGCACCCCGATTTCTCCGGTGCGCTGCTCGACGGTGTAGGCGACTGCGCCATAAATCCCGACCGTCGCGAGCAGCAACGCAACGCCGGCAAAAACGCCGAGCAGTATGGTCGTCAGGCGCGCCTGCCCGAGCGCTTGCGCGACGATCGCCGTCATCGGTTGCGGCTGCGCAATGGCGAGCGCGGGATCGATGCTGTTCACGGCTTTCTGCGTCAGGCGCGTGATTTCCAGAGTGGGCAGCTTGCTCCGCACCGTTACGGTCAGGAACGGAAAATTTTCCTGCGCCCATGGGCGATAGAATTCCATCTCGTTGCGTTGCGCCACGCGTTCCGAGCGGACATCGCCGACCACGCCGATGATTTCCGTCGGCACGCTGCTGCTCGTGGTGAGCAAAACTTTGCCGATCGGATTTTCGTTGCCGAAAACTTTGCGCGCGCCGGCCTGGCTGATCAGCATCACATTTTGATGATCGGCGAGATCGTGCTCGTCGAAATCGCGTCCGGAGAGCAGGGGAATTCCCCAGGTTTTGAAATAGCCCGGCGCGACATCATGCGACGGCGCGGCCGCGCGTTCCGCGACGGGCAACACGTTGCCCTCGGGTTTTGTATAAAGCGTGCGGCTTGCCGCCGATCAACGGCACGTCGCCGCTCAGGCTGATTTGTTCGAAACCGGGCACCGCTTGCAGCGCGGTCATCAGTTGTTGTTCGAAACGCGCGCGCGCCGCGATGTCCGGATAAGGCGCGGCCGGCAACGTGATGAAGCCAGTCCACAAGTTGTCCGAACGGAAACCGAGATCCTGGCGGTTGAGCCGGACGAAACTGGCGATGAGCAACGCCGCCCCGGCGAGCAACGTGACCGAGAGCGCGACCTGCGCGCCGACGAGAATTTTGCGGAAGCGTTGCTGCTTCACGCTGCCGCTCGAGCCGCGGCCGCCTTCCTTCAGTCCATCGACCAGATCGGCGCGCGAACTTTGCCACGCCGGATACACGCCCATGGCGAGGCCGGTCAGGATCGAGAGAACGATCGCGAACGCGAGCACCGGCAGCGACAAACCGATCTGACTCCCCGGATCGAGCGGGAGAAAATTGGCCGCCAGTTTCGGGACGAGCGGAACCAGTTGCCAGGCCAGCGCCGCACCCGCGATCCCGGCGAGCACACTCACGAGCAGGCTTTCGAGAACGAAAAGCCGCAACACGCTCGTGCGCGAAGCGCCCAAGCGCCATGCGCAACGCGATCTCGCGCCGGCGTCCGCTGAACCTGACGAGCAACAAGATTCGCCACATTGCTGCACGCGATGAGAAGGACGAATGCGACCGCGGCGAGCAGAATGCCGAAGGCCGGTCGCAGATCGCCATTCACATCTACCGGAAGCGTTTTGACGAGATCGCTCACGTCCGCGTCGATCTTGCCCGGATTTTGCGCGCGATAACTTTGCGAAAGCGGAAGCAGCGCCGCCTTCACCTGCTCGACGGTCTGGCCCGGTTTCATGCGACCGATCACGCGCAGGAACGCGGTGCCGCGCATCATCCGTTCGTAGGAAAAACCCGCGATCACGAACGGCTTCGTCGTCCAGACTTCGTTCCCATTCGGGCCGACCCATTGCGCCGGCATGTTCGGCAACACGCCGACGATCGTGTGCGCCGTCCCGTCGAGCGTGATGCTGCGCCCGAGCACATTCGGATCGCCGCCCAGCCGGTTGCGCCAGAATTTCTCCGAGACGAGCGCGACATCGGCGCCTTCCTCTTCGTTAGGCAAAAAAGTGCGGCCCAGAATCGGCCGCACGCCGAGCACATCGAAATAATTGGCCGTGGTGCGGAACGCCTGCAGCTGCACCGGCTCGCCCAGGCCGGTGAGCGTGTAGGCGGTGTTCGTCTCCGCCGCGAATCCGTCGAAGATCCTCTGGCCATCGCGATAATGCATGAAGCGCGGGCCCGAGAGCGGGTAATCGAACGTATCGCCACCTTTTGGCACGGTGAAGAGATGGACGACCCGCGCCGGTTCCTTGAATGGCAGCCCGCGCAGGAAAAGATCGTTGATCAAACTGAAGATCGCAGTGTTCAGCCCGATCCCGAGCGCAAGCGTAATGACCGCGAGCAAAGTAAATCCGGGCGATTTGAACAACTGCCGAAGCGCGAAACGAAAATCGATCATCATAAGCCGCTCCTACATTGAGATGTGCCAACCGTTGCGGTTGGATTCAATAAAGAGACGCCGCCGCTGTCGAGTTTTGTCTAAACATTTTGCGTTCGGCAAATGTGCAGGTTGGTGTGATTGAAACCAATTTTCCATCACGCGAACTCATCGAGCGCGGCGCCGAGGCGTTCGAGCCCGCCACGGAGCTCGTCCGTTTCGCTGCCAATGCCGAGGCGAAAATGCTGCGGCATTTCGAAGAATCTTCCCGGCACGACTGTCGTTTCGAATTTCTCGCGCAGCAGTTTGAAAAACACTTCCGCGTCGCCGTGCTTTAATTTTGGGAAAACGACCGTGCCCGCAGGCGGACGAACGCATTCCAAATCGTCTCTTAAATCGAGAAATTCATCGAGCAAAGCGCGGTTGGTATTCAATCGCGCGCATGCACGCTGACGAAATTCTTCCAAATGATCGAACGCCATGACCGACATGCGTTCGGCGGCATGAGCGGGGCTGGAGGCGAACAGATCGTTCAAGTGCCACATCCTGTGTGCCAGTTCCGGCGGTGCAATAATCCAGCCGCAACGCAGTCCACTTAGTCCGTAAGCTTTCGTTAGGCTAGCGGTCACGATGAAGGGGTTTCTGGCAAGCTGTTCGCCGATCGGAAAGCAAGAAGGCGCTTCGCCATCGAAGATCATTTCGAGATACACTTCGTCGATCAGGACACGCGCATCGTTTCGCAGCGCGATTTTCCCAATTTCGCGAACGGTTTCAGTTGAAACGAGGGCGCCGCTCGGATTGTGCAGGTTCGTCAGAATAACAAGTCGCGTTTTGTTGGTGATGACTTTTTCGAGATCAGTCGGATTCACGGCGAATCCGTTATCGAAACGTCGCGGGAATCTTTTCACATCCGCGCGCAAATAGTTCGCGACGTCGACAAGCAATCCGTAGGTCGGTTCTTCGAGCAGAACTTCGTCGCCGGGTTCGAGCAACGCTGCCATGGCGAGATGGTTGGCCATGGACGTTCCGGCCGCGGTGACGATGCATTCCGGCGGCGCGCCGGTATGGCGCGCCAATCTTTCAAGCAACGGTTTGTAGCCGTATCCGTCTGAGGTTGTGATTTCGAGCTCGTCGAGCTGAACAGGAAAGTCTGCAAAACGAACACTCGTTAGGCCGCTCGTCGCCAGATTAAAACGCGCCTGCGAACAGGTCTTCGCCCATTCCATATAATCGGAACGCTTGATGTGGCTCATTTATGCGGTTCGGTGATTCCGGGCTCGCCACAGAAAATAGGCGGGCAAACCAGTCAACGCGATTCCCAGTCCGATAAAAGACCGTTTCGGGTCGTGAACAAAAGTGCTGGCCACGATTATCCATTGCGCAGCGATGAAGAACAGCGTCGTGAACGGGTGCCCGGGGACCAAATGCGCAACTTGTTTTGCGCCATCCGCTCTCGCCCGCCGGCGCAACACGAACAGGCACAGCGCGGTCAGGCCAAAGAAAATGCAATCCATCGCGATCACGTAATTGACAACCTGGGCATACGTTCCGGTCAAAGCGATGGCGATGGCCCAGACGCCCTGCAGTGCAATGGCGATAATCGGGACATGAGTTTTCGGATGAACTCGTGCGACGCTTTGGAAAAAAATGCGGTCTCGCGCCATGGCGAAATAGACGCGAGGGGCAGTCAGGACCGATTGGGCGAGGAATCCAAGAGCGGAAAATGAAATGCCAGCGGCGATAACGAGCGCACCGCGCGAACCGAAAGAAGCGCGCATGACAGACGACGCGGGCGTGGTCGTTGTAGCGAGACCTTCCGATCCAAGCGTGCGCAGGTAGGCGAAATTCACCGAGACATAAATGGCGATCACCCCGAGCACGCCGAGAATCAGCGCGCGCGGCAGGATTTTCGATGCATCGCGAACTTCGCCCGCGAGAAAACTCGATGTTTGCCAGCCGCCATAAGCGAAGAGCACTGGCGTCATGGCTGCGCCGAAAGTGAGAAGGAGACTGCCGGAGAAAGGCTGATCGAGCGCTGGATGCCAAGCGATCTGCGAGCGTGTCCCGAAAAAACTGCACACTTCAAGAAGCGCAATCGCGGCGATTGCCGTTAGCGTCATGATTGATTGCACGCGACTTCCCGCGCGCACGCCGAAACAATTAATGGCAGTGAGCAATGCCAGCGCTGCCGCAGCGACGATTGAGTCGTTGATCGGCCAATGCGTCAGCTCGAGAAAATATCGAGCAAATGTGACTGCAACCGCAGCCATGCCGCCGGTTTGAATGACGAGCAGCAGCACCCAGCCGTAGAGGAAAGCGACGACGGGATGCAACGCGTCTCGCAGGTAGGCGTATTGTCCGCCAACAACAGGCAAACGCGCGGCCAGCTCCGCGTAAATGAATCCGCCGAGCAACGCGATCACACCTCCCGCGATCCACGCGCCCAGGATCAAAGCTGGCGTGTGCACGCGCTGTGCGACGAGGTAGGGATTAATGAAAATACCGGCGCCGATGATTCCGCCCATCACCGCCATGGTTGCTCCGAAGAGTCCGAGTTGCCTAACGAGTCCGGTGGGTTGCTGCGTTCCGGAATTCCCGCCTGTGATCATGAAGCAGGAATTCTTTGCGCGTCAGATCGCGGCGCCGAAGGCGAGACCCAGCCCGTAGGTAACGGCGGCGACGATTACGCCGATCCACGTCATTTCCAAACCGGAGGCCCACCATGAGCGCATGGTGATGAGCGATTTGACCGCGCCGATGGCGAAGTGCGCAATCAGACTGATAGCGAAAGCAACGATGACGGCGTTGAGACCGCTCATGAAGAAAAACGGAATGATCGGAATAAATGCGCCGATTGCGGTGGAAACTCCTGCGGAGATCGCGGACGTCCAAGGATTCGGAAAACGGTGTTCCGACAACCCAAGCTCACTTTGCGCCATGGCCTGAACCAGTTGTTCGGGCTGCTCGGCTAACCGTTCGGCCATGCGCTGAGATTCTTCGACATTGAATCCCTGTAGTTGATAGAAGAGCGCCATCTCTTCGATCTCTTCCTCTGGGTTTTCCTCTACCTCTGCTTTCTCTCGCGAGATTTCAGCCTCGTAAACTTCGGCTTCACTTTTCGCGGCGAGATAAGCGCCGGCTCCCATGGAAAGCGTGGAAGCGAGCATTCCGGCAAGACCGGAGATAAGAACGAAGTGTTGTTGATTATCCGTCGCGCCGGCGACGCCTGAAACAATTCCGAAGACTGCGCCGAGGCCGTCATTCGCGCCGTAGATTGCATCTGCAACCCAGCCGCCGCCGCGCCCGTGCCAGCGCTCGCGTTTCAAAATAGTATCGAGCGCGGATTGGGGTCCTGCCGGTGGCGCCATCGTATTCAGCACGCGCGCGTGCGCTTTTTCTTCGAGCGCGCTCGTGCGCAGGAATTCCTGCACATCGGCTTCGCCCGCGAGTGCGCGATCCTGTTGGTCGCGAAATTCTGCCTCGTGCGCCTTCTCCGCCGCTTCCATGCGTCGAATGGCGATATCGGCGCCGGCCACCTTGTTCCACCAGCGGTCGAGCCGGCGAGCGATCGAATCTCTCAGAACCGGCGGCTCCGCACCGAGGTCCTTTAACTTTCGTTCCCAGCGTTGGGCATGGCGTTCTTCCGCTTCGGCCATGCGGATCAAGATCGCTCTACGCTTCTCGTTAGGCTCGCGTTCCGCGAGATCACGATAAGTTTGTGCGGTATCGACTTCCGCCTGCCAATTGCGGCGCACTACCTCCACCGTTTCTTCACGGCCATCGTGACGGGCGGATGAGTCTTTGTCAGGCATTAGAGGAAACCCTGTCTCGTTCTGGAATCGCAGCCGGGATCGGTGGTGCGCATCGCGCTGTGAATTGTTGGGCCGTGATGACCAGGGCTACCGATCCGATAATTAAACCTGCGGCAACCGCTGTGCGCAAAGACAAAGTCTCATGCGCGAACATCGCGCCGAGCAAGACGGCTACGATCGGATTGATGTAAGCGTAGGTCGCCACTTTGGATGGATCACAGTAGCGCAGGAGATATGCATAGGAAGCGTAGCCGATGATGCCGCCGATCAACACCAGATAGACAAATGCGCCTAACGACTGCGCGGTGATCCGGTGCGGATCGAAATGGCGCAACTCGCCGGTGGCAAGCCCCGCGATCAACATTAGCCCGCCGCCGCAAAGCATCTGTTGCCCGGCGGCAAGGAATGGTGAGGGCGCATTTTTCGCCGTTCGCGAATAGAGCGAGCCCGCCGACCAGATTAGCGAAGAGCAGAGCAGAATTGCCATTCCGATCCAGGCGCGCGATGACCTGCCCGTCGCAGAATGCAATGCCGGACCGATCAGCAACCCGACTCCAATAAAACCGCCAGCTAATCCGATCCATGTGATTGCGCTGGGCCGTTTCGCCATTCCAAAGAGCCAGCTCAAGACCGCAATGTAAATTGGGACGGTAGCGACGAGGAGCGCGGCGATGCCGGAGGGCACATATTGTTCTGAGAGCGTGACGCCGCCGTTGCCGCCGAGAAGCAAACACGCGCCGACGATCAACGCCGTGCGCCATTCGATCGGAGGCGAAGAGGGTGCGCCGCTTATGCGCGCGCCCGCATATAGGATGGCGCCGGCGAGGAGAAATCGCGTACCTGCCATCAACAAAGGCGGGATCGATCGAATCGCGAGCAGGATGCCGAGATAGGTCGAGCCCCAAATCAAGTAAAGCGCAGCGAACGCGATGATGACGGTGATTTTACTTTTCGGCATGAATCGGGTCACTTTGCCACGAAGCGCGTGCAGAGCTACCTGCGATTTCGATGGTGAATTCGCCACAAGGAGGGGCGCTCTAAAGGGCCCGTTGTTTGGCCGGCGGTTGCAAACCGCCGCGCCTTGGCAGCTCAAGATGAAGCCGTGGTTGCATTGCGACTTCGATGTCGCGTGCCGCAAATAGCGCTTTCCGCTGGTTTGCGGCTCCATTAACTTCTCTGGTATGGAATCACTTTATCTCGTTGGCGTCGCGGTGGTCGCGGTCGCGGCCTTCGTTCTTTGCATCATCCTTTTTAACTTTTTTGGACTTTGGATTCGTGCACACATCGCCGGCGCGCCGGTCACACTTGGGAAAATGGTGGGAATGCGCCTGCGAAAAGTGCCCGTGGGAATGATCGTCGATAATCGCATCACCGCGGTGAAAGCCGGCATCGATATTCCGAGCGATCCGTTGGAGGCGCACTATCTCGCCGGCGGCGACGTGAATCAGGTCATTCTGGCTTTGATCGCGGCGGATAAGGCGGGCATTTCGCTCGACTTTAATCGCGCCTGTGCCATCGACCTTGCCACAAAAGGCACGGGCAAAACGGTGCTCGAAGCGGTTCGCACCAGCATCAATCCGAAAGTGATCGACGTGCCAAATCCGACGATGGGCCGCCAAACAATCGATGGCGTGGCCAAGGATGGGATTGGCGCAAAAGTAAAAGCGCGCGTGACTGTGCGCTCGCACCTCGATCGATTTGTTGGCGGCGCGACGGAGGAGACAATCATCGCGCGCGTCGGTGAAGGCATTGTCAGCGCGATCGGCTCCGCCGATTCCTACAAGGACGTTCTGGAAAATCCGGATCGCATTTCCAAAGCCGTTCTGGCCAAAGGTCTCGACAGCAATACCGCGTTCGAAATTCTTTCCATCGACATCGCCGACGTCGATGTGGGTGACAACATCGGTGCGAAGTTGCAGAGCGAACAGGCCGACGCGGATAAACGAATCGCGCAGGCGAAAGCCGAGGTGCGTCGCGCCGCGGCTGTTGCAGTGGAGCAGGAGATGCGCGCGAGAACGCAGGAGATGCGCGCAAAAGTTGTGGAAGCCGAAGCGCAAATTCCGCAGGCGATGGCGGAAGCGTTTCGCTCCGGTCACCTCGGCATCATGGATTATTACCGCATGCGAAACGTCCAGGCCGACACCACGATGCGCGAATCGATTGCCGGCACGGACAAGCCGCGACCCGAAAACGCCTAACGAGTAATCGACATGATCTCGTTCGATACACTCGCCTTTATCGCGCTCATCCTCGTCGCGGTTTTTTTCCGCTGGATTGCGAAACAGGCGGAGAACGCGAAACGGAGCGACGGTGATGATGCACGCAAGGAAGCAATTCCTCGACACTCCGCTGAGGAAACTGACGAGGAACGTGTGCGACGTTTTCTCGAAGCGCTCGGTCAACCGACATCGCGGCCGCCACCCCGAATCGAACGGCGCGCGATCAAGCCTCCGGAAAAACGTGTTGTTATTCCGCGGGGCCGCACGATTTCATCGCCGCTCCCTCCGTTAACGACGACTCCGCCGCCGTTGCCAGTTGAAGTAGAGGAAGCGATTCCAGCGGCGCTGCCACCCGCCGTCACGCCCGAAGTTTCTCGCGTCGGCGTGCCGCTAGTTTCGGCCAGGGCAAAATTTCCCGAGCCCTCTTCCACCCTATTTCCCGAAACAACCGTACGTGCCCCGACGTTTCCCGAAATCCGAACGTTGCTTTCATCTGAGCGCGGTTTACGCGATGCAATTATTCTTCGCGAAATTTTTGGTCCCCCGCGCAGTTTGCAATCGCTCGAATTTTGAAAAGCGTTGAGCGAGAGTCTTCCTCTTCCGCTTCCTCCGAATCCGCTCTCTCCCCTAACGAATGGAAATGAACTGAGCAGGAGGTAAAAGAAAGAGATAACAGAGATAAAAACAGAGGGTTTCTTCTCTTGCTCTGCTATCGACGCTCGCCAATTCTCCGGCTCGCGAACGCTTTCGACTTAGTCTTAATCTCCCAACGCGAAGGAGATCAGAAGCAGAGGGAGCGGAAGAGGAAGAAGTGAAAACGCCTGCATTGAAAAGCGGTTGAGGTTTCGCGCGAGCATCGTAATTTGCGCGCACTTTTCAGGCCGCCGGCGTGGCGGAACTGGCAGACGCGCTGGACTCAAAATCCAGTGATCGCAAGATCGTGTGGGTTCGAGCCCCTCCGCCGGCAAACCAGCCGGGCCCCGTTCCAAGTTTTCTTCATCATCGCCGGGGGCCCAAGGGTCCAATCCCTTCGCCAGCAGGCGAAGGGGAAATAATTCGAAGACTGTGCCTACAGCGTTGAGAAACACCCCACGCCTCTTTGGCGAACAGAGGCTTAAGCGCTTTGCTTAAGCTGTCTTCCTGCGAAGACGCAGGAGGCCAAACATTCCAACAACGGGCAAGAGCAGCCACATTGTGGAAAGCGTTTCGGGCACCGAGGCTCCGTTGGTGAGTCCGGCGACGACGTCATCGAGGTACCAATACGAAGGATCATTGCGAAATCCGAAAGTCAGGTCCGTCATTGCGCCGGTGGCAATCAGGCCGGTGAAGCTAATCTGAGTGTACGCTGAGGGATCAGAATTTGGTGGGATCGAATAGATCAACACACCATTCCAGAACACCTGAAATTCCTGCGTGACCGGTCCACCCCCTGGGCGAATAGGCGAGATATTTTGCGTTCGCCCAATACCTTCTCCGCCTGATCCGCCGTCAACGAGGAAGAAGCTGAGATCGTACGACATTCCGGCTACCGTGCTTAAGCTTTGGCTAAGATAGCCAAGATCCTCGACGGGGCCGAAATATGCGCCGTAATCCCCGGAATTCTGAATTCCAGTGGCGACGCCAGTGAAGCCAGTATTTCCGCTCTGCGTCCAACCGGTGAAGTCTCCAGTCTCAAAACCACCGTTGGTGACGATGTTCGTGATCGGCGTTGCCGAGGCGTGCAGGGCAATACAGAACAGCGGTATCGCAAAGAGAGTTAGAAATATCCGGGGTTTCGACTTCATTTTTTGTCCAAGAACGCCATTTATGCGGTTTCGAAGGATTAGTGTCAATACTTATTTCAAAAGAATTTGGCTTTTTTGCCCCTTTTTTTACGGGTTTTTCGGCGCAAGGGAAGCGACGATTTTCTCGAAGCGCGGATCCTTCCGTAGAGCGTCCCATTGCGGTTGAAGCTTTAGAAAACCGTAGCTAAGCGGATTCGGAACGCGCTCCACAGCGGCGATCTGCTGAATAGCAAGGTCCTTTTCTCCTGTCCAGGCGTAAATTTGTGCCAGATTAACGGCGAAATTCGTTCCGTCCACGGCATCCTTGGATATGGGCAACAGCTCGCAGGCGCGTTGGCCCTCGCGCACTGCCTCCTGTCTGCGGCCGAGGCCGGCGTCAATCAGGCCCAGGAGACTCAGACCGGCTGCAAAGTCGGGCTGCTTCGCGACGACTTTTTCCACTTCGCTACGAGCAGCACTGAAGGCAGCCTGGACCTTCGCTGGATCGTTTTGCCAACGCGCTACCACTCCTTCCCAGTAGGTGTGAGGAAAAGTGATGCCGTTATACACGGCGCCTTCGCGCGGATAATTTGCGAGGGTGCGAGCGGCGGCTGCTTCTGTGCGCTCGCAGAGAGAATAATTCGGATCGTCCACGTCGGAGGCGACACCAGGATTCTCGGCGATGACCGCAACGAGCGTCTCTTGATACGGTTTAATATCGGCCCGCCAATCGGCGGCGACGGCCGCCCGCAGCATTCGCGTTAATGGATCAGCCGGCTTGATCGTTAGCGCACGATCGTGGGTGCGCGCTTCATCGGCATATCGGTGTTGCCAGTGATAAAGCAATGCGACCTGCGCCAGGGTGAAAAAATTGCGCGGATCCAATTCCAAGGCGCGCTCGAGGTTGCGAGTGGCTTCATCCCAATGATTTTGGCGCCTGTCCATGTAACCGGTGTATTCGAAGACTTCGGCGCTATTGGGTAAAGTGCGCCGCGCGTTGGTTAGTTCGATGCGAGCGCGGGCGTAATCGCGAAAGCCGTGATAATAATAATCCGCCAGAGCGAGATGGGCTTCGCCCGAATCCGGTTGCAAGCGTAATGCGTTGTCGATGGCGCTGCGCGCCATTTCAAGACGCGCAGGAGTGTGATCGAACCCATCGACGTAGATATTCCCGTGAACCCGTGCCAGCAGGCACCAGGCAACAAGAAATTGCGGATCGCGCGTAAGCGCTTCATCGAGAAAGCGGGCGGCTTCAGTCAGGTTTGCGCGGGCTTGCACTTGATTTGAGCTGTCGGCAAAAAGCGATTGCGCGTGCAGGTAAAGATCGTAGGCGGTGAGATCCGTCGTAGCCGGCTTTTCGATTGCGGCCTTTTCGCTCGGAGAAAGTTTGGCCTTGAGCTGATCCGCGATGGTCTTCGCGATCTCACTTTGAATGGCAAAAACATCATCGAGCGGGCGATCGTATTTCTCAGCCCAGGAATGGGCATCGGTCCGTGTGTCGATGAGCTGGGCGTTCACGCGCACGGTATTACCCGCGCGCTGCACGCTGCCTTCGAGCAGATGCGCGACCCCGAGTTCTTTGCCGATCTCGCGCGAGTTGCGCGCCCTGTCGGTTTTGTATTGCATCACGCTCGTCCGGCTGATCACTTTCAAGTCCGCGATCTTCGCCAGGTCCGTTAGGATTTCGTCCTGCACGCCATCGGCGAAATAGGCGTTCTCTTTGTTGTCGCTAAGATTTTCGAATGGCAAAACGGCAATGCTCTTTTCCGGGATCGCCGCCGCTCGGTACTTCAGAACCGACGAGCGAAGTAGAATTCGTTTTCGCCGAATGCTCGGCCAGAAAGAAAATCAGGAAACCGAGTGCCGCGGCGACGACAGCAGTCCCGCCAATCAACGCCCACTTTGGGAAAGGCTCTCGCCTTCCCATTTCCTTTTTGCCCGGCTTCGCTTTGAACTTGTCCGGCAGCACCGGGTTTCCAAGTTCGTTCGTGTAAAAATTAACGACCGAAACACGCACGCCGTGTTTGACTTCGCATTCTCCCAGCTCATGCAGGTGCGGTTGCCAGTGCGCATACTGGCCGAGATCTTCGGCGACGCGTTTGGAAAGCAGAATGTGCCCCGCATCGCCACAATCCATCACGCGCTGTGCCATATTGATTCCCACACCAGCGACATTGGCGCGTTCATTAACATCAATCACGCTATTGACCGGTCCGCTGTGCACCCCCATGCGCAGCCGCAATTCCGGATGTTCTTTGAGCGCGCGACTGATCTCGATCGCGCATTCCACCGGATCCTCCGGGCTGCTGTAAAAGACCAGCGCCATCCCGTCGCCGGTCGGGATCTTGATTAATCGGCCGGCATTTTCCGCAGTCTGAAATTCCTGTGTAGCGCGAACGATTCGATTGAGCGAGTCGATCTGCGTGTGTTGCTGATCAATCAGCAGCTTCGAATAGCCCACGATGTCGACAAAGAGAACATGGGCGATCTCGGACCGAATTTCCTTCTTAACTTCGGCGGACATTTCGTGACGCGACCTGAAGGCGACACCGTGAATAAATCCGTTTCCGTTCCAACGTCGACAACAAAGGCGAAATCCTCCGACTGAATTTAACCAATTCCGCTTCTCGACCGAAGGATTTTTACCTTCTCTTCCAGCTCACTGATGCGCCGGCGATCTGCTTCAATTGCCTTAATCAGACCATTGAAAGCCGCATGCAGATTGTGATCCCGGGCATCGGTAAACGAGACGGCCAACTCCGCCGTCGCATGACGAACAAAATCAAGATCCTTCTCTTCTGGTAGCATCCCCTCGTCTAATCGATCCCTTGCAAAAATCAAACGGCCGGCATGTCTGGTCGCAGGACGTCTTCTTGCCGGTCGCGGCGATGTGGCAAATACACTCTACGCCACGAATCCGAATCCCCTCGGTTGGCCGCGCCTATCCAATAACACCCAGTCGGGCAGAGGCTCCGAGCAGAAAGCTGAGATTCAGGCAGCCGGTTTGGCATTGGAAGACAATCGTGAGGCGGCACTCATTCACCACGCTTGATCCCGGGCCTTACACAGCAATCGTGCGCGGAAAAAATTCGCTCACCGGCCAGTCACTCATCGAGATTTACGCGATCCCGTAGCGATCATCAGCTGACTTCGCTTAACTCGACTTCCATCGAATTGTTCGGGTGCCGGATGTCGATGGCCTCAGCCGCGTAAACGACATCTTCGCCGATGTTCTTGGCGTGATCGCCGACACGTTCCAAGTGACGCGCGATAAAGATCAGATTTAGGTAATCGGTAATGCGCTGACCGCTGGCCATAGTGTGAGTAAGATCGCGCGCGATTCGTCGGTTGAGTTCGTCCAGCTTGTGGTCACGCTGCCGGATCGAGCGCGCCAGCGCGACATCGGTGGTGGCAAAAGCCTGAACGCCGTCTCGAAAGAGTGTAAGGGCTTCGAGAAAAATCGGCTCGAACAACTGAATTTCTTGCAGAGCCGGGCGAGTTATGAGCTTACGTGAACGACGCGCGATCTTCACCGCCTGATCGGCCACGCGCTCCACATTCTTACTGAGCCGCATGGTCGCGATTATTCGTCGGAGGTCCGACGCTACTGGTTGGAAGCGAAGAAGAATCTCAATTCCGTCCGCGTCGATTTTCTTTTCCAGCGCGTTTACCTCGTCTTCATCGGCAATCGTGCGCGCGCAAAGATCGGAATCGCTTTGGAGCAGGCACGCCATGGAATTGGCGAGGTTACGCTCGGTAAGGCTCGCCATCATTAACGCATCGGCGTGCGTCGTGGATAACGCTTCATCAAACCCGCTAAGGATGTGCTTGCCTTCCACCATTGCCTCTTAGCCGAAGCGGCCGGTGATATAATCCTCGGTCCTCTTTTCTTTCGGTTGATTAAAGATCTGCGTTGTCTCGCCGAACTCGATCAGCTTGCCGACATAAAAAAACGCAGTGCGATCCGAGACGCGCGCGGCCTGCTGCATATTGTGCGTCACGATGATGATCGTATAGTTCTTCTTTAACTCGGAGATCAGTTCTTCCACCTTCATCGTCGCGATTGGATCAAGAGCTGAGGCTGGCTCGTCCATGAGCAAGACTTCTGGCTCAACCGCGATCGCGCGGGCAATGCAGAGGCGTTGCTGTTGGCCGCCCGACAGGCTCATCCCCGGCTTGTGCAAATCGTCTTTCACTTCATCCCAGAGTGCAGCCATGCGCAGCGATTTTTCGAGACGTTCATCGAGAATTCTTCGAGTTCGGACACCATTTAGTTTTAGACCGACGAGGACGTTTTCGCCGATCGACATGGTCGGGAATGGGTTCGATTTTTGAAATACCATCCCGATACGGCGGCGCACGATTGCGGGGTCGGTTTTCGCGGAATACAAATCTTCGCCAAGAAATTTAACGCTTCCTTCCACGCGCGTGTGCGGAACCAGTTCGTGCATGCGGTTGAGGCAACGGAGAAACGTGGACTTGCCGCAACCGCTCGGACCAATGATCGCGGTGATGGTCTTGGAGGGAAGGTTGATCGTGACGTCCTGAATTGCCGGCTTGTCACCATACCAAATCGAAAGATTCGTTACCTCAAAAGCGGGAGGAGGCGATGTCGGGACGGGTTGCGCGGCCGACGCCGTGCTCTGATTCGTGTTTGGCTTCTGGATCGGCATCGGTGTTTTAATCATGATGAGAAGCGGTTGTGGTTAGGTCACACCCGTCACTCGGCCCCGGGTAAGAAATCTCACGAGCACGTTGATAAAGAAGATCGTGACGACGAGGACGAGCGCGCCCGCCCACGCCTGCCGATGCCAGTCATCGTACGGTGAAATTGCGTAGGTAAAAATTTGCAGCGGTAAAGCGGCGATCGGCTCGTGCAAACTGTGATTCCAAAAGCGATTGCCGAAGGCGGTGAAAAGAAGCGGAGCGGTTTCGCCGGCCACGCGCGCCAGGGCGAGAAGAATGCCGGTGACGATTCCCTTCGATGCCGTTTTCATAACAATGTGCACGATCGTTTTCCAACGGCATACGCCAAGAGCGAGCGCGGCTTCGCGATACCCGTTCGGGACGAGCAACAAGACTTCCTCCGTTGTTCGCATGATGAGCGGCACCATCATGAGCCCCAGTGCGAGGCCGCCTGCGTAGGCGGAAAAACCTTTGAATCGCAAGACGACAAGACCATAAACGACCACGCCCCAGGTGATGGAGGGCACGCCATTTAATACGTCGGCAATGAAGCGCAACAGTGAGTTGGCACGAGCCGATCCATATTCCGCAAGGTAAACACCTCCCAGCACTCCGATTGGAATTCCAATTATGGACGCGAGTGCCAGAAGCTCGCCAGAGCCGACGATCGCGTTCGCCATTCCGCCACCTTTCTCACCTACAGGCGCGGGCAAATGCGTGAAGAAATCCCAGTTCACCGAACTTGCGCCGCTCTTCATGAGATGAAAAAAAACGAGACCGAGCGGCGCGATCACCAACACGGCGGCGGCAAAAGAAAGCCCGGAAGCGAGTGCGCTTTTTGTTTTTCGCCAGCGATGATTCGGCGCGTTCATTTATTGCACGGCACGCGTGCCCATTTTTTGCCCCATCGTTTTCAGGAGAAGTTGCGCAACGAGGTTCGCGAGAATGGTGATAGCGAAAAGCACGAGGCCGATCTCAAACAGGGCTTGCAAGTAGAGATCTGTTGTCGCTTCCGTGAATTCATTCGCGATCACGCTTGCCAGTGTGTAACCGGGCGCGAAAAGCGACGCCACGATCTGCGGCGTATTGCCGATCACCATCGTGACTGCCATCGTTTCGCCGAGCGCGCGGCCCAGTCCGAGAATTACTGCGCCGAACAAACCCTTGCGCGCGTAACTCAAAACCGCGATGCGCGTCACCTCCCATCGCGTAGCGCCCAGCGCATACGCTGCTTCACGTTGCAGATTCGGAACACTGCGCAGAATCTCACGCGAAACCGAAGTGATGATCGGCAAGATCATGATCGCGATGATTATTCCGCCCGCGAGCATGCTCACGCCGTAAATCGGTCCGGTGAAAAATGGCGTCCAGCCCAGGGTTTCCTTCAAGAACGGAAATGGATAATCGCGCAGCCATGGAATCATGACGAAGATTCCCCAGAGCCCGAGAATCACGCTTGGAATTGCGGCGAGCATCTCGATTAACGAGATCAACGGCTGACGAATCCAGAGTGGAGCGAGCTCCGTTAGATAAATTGCCGTCGCGATACTCAATGGCACCGCGATGATCAGCGCGATGAGCGAGGAGACGATCGTGCCATAAATAAACGGCAGCGCGCCGAATTGCTCCGTAACCGGATTCCAAGTCGACGTCGTTAGAAAATGAAATCCAAATTTTTTGATTGCGAGGCTGGAGCCGCGCGCCAATTGCCAGCCGACAAGGAAGACGAGCACGACGACAGCAAGAGCCATCGCCAGCGTGAGCCACTCGAAAGCCTTGTCGCCAAAACTCGATGGCGGTTTCATCCGCGCCGTCACCGGCGTTTTCGCGGGCGGCGCTTCTTCAGAAATTACCGCGACGGTCATCGCATCTCCGTCGCGGTTACATTTTGATTTCGGAGACGCGCTTCAAGGCGCGATCGCGCAATTCGGTCGGCAGCGGCGCATAATCCAAATCCTTCGCCATGTCTTCGCCTTTGGTTAGCGCCCATTTCAAAAACTCGACCATTTTTTTCCCTTTGGTCGCGTCTTTCTGCCGCTCGTAAACCAGCAGCCAGGTCGCGCCCGCGATCGGATATGCATCTTTGCCCGGCGCGTTTGTTATCGAGAAACGGAAATCATCCGGGATCTGCGCCGTCGCCATAGCGGCTGTGACCGATTCAAGCGTTGGCTTAACGAATTCTCCCGCGGCATTCTTCAACTCTGCGTACGGCATCTTGTTTTGAATCGCGTAAATCAACTCCACGTAACCGATCGCGCCCGGCGTTTGTTTGACCTGACCTGACACGCCTTCGTTTCCTTTTCCGCCCAACCCGATCGGCCAGCTCACCGAAGTGTTATTGCCGACTTTCGATTTCCACTCCCCGCTCACTTTGCTCAGGTAATCGGTGAAAATAAAAGTCGTGCCGCTGCCGTCGGAACGATGCACCACAACAATTTCCTGGTCGGGCAAACTCGCGCCGGAATTGAGCGCCGCGATTTTTGGATCGTTCCATTTCTTGATTTCGCCAAGATAAATTCCGGCAATCGTATCGCCATCGAGTTTGAGTGCAGGACTTCCCGGCAAGTTGTAAGTCAGCGCGACGGCGCCGGCAACCGTTGGAATGTGAAGTAATTTGCCTGGTGCTTTGGCGAGGTTGTCATCGCTCATCGGACCATCTGACGCGCCGAAATCTACGGTCTGCGCGAGAATTTGTTTCTGCCCGCCACCCGAACCGATCGATTGATAATTGAAGCGAACCGAAGGATCGACCTTCGCGTATTCATCGAACCATTTTGAATAGATGGGATACGGGAAGGTCGCGCCCGCGCCGTTGATCGTCATCTGCGCGCGTGCGCCAGTGACGAGGAGAGCCGCCAGGAAAATATGTACCAGGATTTTTTTCGCATTCATGAGTGCTTTTAGCGTGCGTACCGCCGCGCAGCCGTCAAAGTTTTTAGTGTGACGTTTGCGTGACAAACGTCCCGTCGCTTTCGTCTCCAGCGATAAGACACGGAGTCGCGCGCTTCATTCCAGACGACCAAGAGAAGATGGGTGGCGTCCAAGCGAATTCTTACAAGAACCTCGTCGGTTTTGTTGTGTGAGATTAGGTTCCCGACTAGCCATATTCATTTTGCAATCCTTGTGAAACAAATGAGAGCAGCCCCGAAAGCTTTCGGCGTTGGTTCCGGGTTCGAGTCCCGGCCGACCCAATCCGATCGATTCAGGATGAGAAAACGGGCGACCCATTGCGCACCGGAAAATGACAACAATTGCTGCCGCGATAGCGAAGGAATCCAATCTCGTCGCAAGGTCTTTCAAATGAATCGCAGGTATGCGTTAAGAGACAATGGCTTCGTGCAGCACGGCTCAAGGCCTCCTTCAAGCACGGGCATAAGCAAAACTGGATAAGGCAAGAGTATGTGACTAAGACAGAATTTGAACAGTTTGGGACAAGTGCGCGATCACGCCATCTCCAGACCAAGGCACGACGCTCCTACACCCTACATTTATCGATTCGTTAGGACGACACGCGGGCCTTCTTCTTGATGGCTCTTATTGTACGTTCTTTGTCCTAACAGCACGTCGTCTCTCCGGTTTATACGGCTCGGTAACAAATGCCGAAGACCATATGAAAGCAATGAGTATCGAACTGATCTCAGACGCAATCATGGTTCGCCGGTGCCTTAACCTCAGGAATAACGATGAACCAATGGAGAGACCCATGATTACTAATAGAAGAACTATACCAGGTTTGCTAGCAGACGTTGGCGTTGCGTTAACAATGCTTCTTATGGCGACGCAAATGTTTGGTCAGACGACAGAGCCCACGCCGGAATCTCAGCCCGCCACGCAACCAGCAACAACAGCCGAAGCTGAACGCGTCATCGTGACCGGTTCTAACATTCCCACTGCGGAAGAGGTTGGTCCGAATCCTGTCTTAAACATCAACCGCGATCTGATTAACAAATCCGGTCAACGTAGCGCGGAAGCACTCCTTAAAGATCTGCCCGTGGCGAATGCGAATGGCGTTCCGCTTTCTAATAACAACACTGGATTCACGCCCGGTGCGTCTTCCATTTCGCTACGCGGTTTCGATCCGAGTGCGACGCTCGTCCTAATCGACGGCCGGCGCGCAGCGCCGTTCCCTGTGGGCCAGGGTGGAACATTCTCCTTCATTGATTTGAACGCGATCCCGCGTGGCGCGATCGAGAGCATCGAAATTCTGAAAGACGGTGCTTCCTCGACCTATGGAGCAGATGCAGTCGCCGGCGTAGTGAATATTAAATTGTACAAGGATTACCGCGGCGCCGAAGCCAGCGTGGAGTACGGTAACACGCTCGATAAAGATAACGGCCTATTCGATGCCAGCCTGGTCTTTGGCATTGGGGATGACAAGACACAAGTCACGGGCGCGCTGAACTTCTACCATCGCAACTCAGTGTTTGCGAAAGACCGCGGCAATTCTAATCATCCGCCATTTCAGAGTTCGAATGCCAGCCCATACAATCTTCAGGTAACCTATGAGTCAGTAATTGCCGCCGGAGGGACGCCTCCCGCAGGTACTGGCCCGGGCTCTGTCTTCTTTGCCCACGCTCCATTTGGAACTGATGGAAGTAGTTCGGCATCCGACTACGTCTATACCCGCGGCCGCTCAAACACGTTTAACTTCGGAGCTGTGCAGGGCATGTTTCCATCCTCTGAACGCTACGGCGGTTATACCAGCTTTGAACATAAAGTATGTGGTGATCAGGTCGTAGTTTATGGCGACATGCTTTACGAGAATTCAAAGACGCACAACGAACTTGCGCCATCCGCCACAGGCTCATTCGAGACTAAGGGCCAGCAAACCATCGCCATTCCGCCGAATTCGCCATTGCCCGGCGGCGTTACGCCGGCCAATACTCCCACTTTTGCCGAGACCGGGCTGCCAACGGATGCTTTCAACCCGTTCAATCCCTTTCAGCAGATTATCTCGGGTGGTAGTCGCGCACGACTCGCTGAGTTCGGTAATCGGAAGATCGATAGCGATGTGGATTCGTTTCTCGGCACGGTGGGAGTCAAAGGGGACAAGCTGTTTGATGGTAGCTGGGGTTACGATGCCGGATTCCGTTACAGCCAGGTGAAGGACACTGAGCAAGGCACGTTCGTCTCAGTCAATCGCTTCAAGCGCATTCTTAACGGAGCCGACTCTATCTTCGATCCGACATCATCGGATTACATCGGCACAACAGTGCCCTTTAATCCATTTGGAGACTTCCGCGTGCCGATTCCATCAAACGCGCTACCGGTTAACTTCGCAACTATTCATACGAAGGACGTTCAGTTATCAAAGCTGGCCACGCTTGACTTGAATATCTACACGACACAACTCTTCAAACTCCCTGCAGGCGGCGTGGGACTTGCCTTCGGTGGCCAGTTTCGTCGCGAAAATATCGTCCAGAGTCCCGATGAAGAAGCACTTACTGGCGATGTAATTGGTTTCTCGAAGGAAGCCCTGACTCATGCGGGACGCAAAGATTATGCGTTCTATGGTGAAACCGACGTACCAATTTTTAGTCCAGAAAACAGTATCCCTGGCTTCCATTCCTTGGAGTTTACGGCGGCGGCTCGGTTCGAAGCGTTCGAGAACAATGACACTAACGTCCTTGTTCCGAAATTCGGGCTGCGCTGGCAGCCATTCGACGAGCAGTTAACTATCCGCAGCACGTGGGGGGAAGGTTTCCGCGAACCATCATTGTTCGAGCTCTTCTCGTCACCTACCACCGGTTTATTGCCCACTAACTTTAAAGGAACCTCCGATCCGGAGACTACGACCATTACTTCGAGCAATCCGAACCTGCAGCCGGAGGACTCCCGTGCCTTTAGCGCCGGCGTCGTTTACACGCCGAAGTATGTGCCGGGCCTAACGTTGTCGGTAGATCTATGGGACATTGAACGCAGAGGCGTTGTTACGGCGCCTGCCGCTCAAGAAGTCGTGCAACGCTTCATAGCAGGCCATTTGCTGCCCGGGGAAGCGGTCCTTCTTGATCCTTCGGGGAACACGATTAATGCAGTTATCGACGCTTTCCAAAATGCGGGACGTCAGAATGCGCGCGGTATTGATTTAGGTATCCAATACCAGCTCCAGACTTCGTATGGCACGTTTACTTCGCTAACTCAGGCGACCTATCTCGATTCCTTTATTTTCCAAGCCACAACCCTATCCAAGGGGTTCGAAGTATCCGGAGGTTCGGCCGATCAAGGCACTCTTGGCGATGGCTATCTCAAGTGGAGAGGAATCTCGCGCTTGGATTGGGCCTGGCATGGTTTCGATCTCGTGGGGACGGCGCGTTACTTTGCTGGATTCAATGAGCATCTCTTTTCGGGAGCTCCCACGGATATCTATCCGGATGGCAATCACGATCACTACGTGAGCGCTACCTGGTTTGTTGATGCGCAAGCGTCCTACACGCTTAGCTTTGTGGCACCGGTAGAGTCTCGCCCTGTGGCTGGCTATTCAAAGGATGCGAAGGAAGTCGTCCGCGGCAAAGACGGCAAAGCGGTTGAAACTGGTCAGACGGCCAATTACTCCATGCCATGCTGGAAGAATTTGCTCAACAACACAACCATTACCGTTGGTTGCAACAACGTATTTGGTCAGGATCCGCCGGAACAATTCGGCGCTTTCGCGGCCAATAATGCCAACGATTTTCCAGGAGCCATCTACGACAATATCGGGCGTTTCGTCTACGTGGAATTGACCAAAAAGTTTTAGCTGTTTCCGTTAGTTAGGTTAAGAAAGAGGCAGCGGTTGATAGCCGCTGCCTCCTTCGTTATGATATATTGCCTGCTGGCTTGCTAGGCTAAGATTATCTATTCGATCAGCGGTGGAGCCGCCGCTTGATTGAGTATTTTGGCAAACAGTGGACTCTCGCGAAGCGAATCCCAGTAGGGATTAAACCGGAGATCGCCGTATGTTGGTCCGTTCGGCAAGCCGACGATTTTGGTCAACGCATTCAACGCGGCCTTTGAATCGCCCTCCATGACGTAAACTTGAGCCAACAGGCTAATGCAGTTCACACCATCTATGCTGTCCCTAGAAATAGGGAGCGAGTCTACTGTGTGCTGGGCGATACTTATTGCTTCGTTATCCTGCCCTAATCCAGCATAAGCTGTGGCAAGGTAGCCGGTCAAAAGGGGATCGTTTGGCTGCTGACGCAGCTTTGCCTGTAGCAATTCCTTTGCTTTGGTGAACGCTTGTCGCGCCTGATCGACGTTACCGACAAGGTCTTGAATTTGCCCTTCGTTCAACCAGTAGACTGGCTCCGATGGTTCATTGGAGGTTGCTTCTTGGATAAGCCGCAAGGCCTCCGGATATTGCCGTCTGTACATGGCAAGTGTGGCTGGCGCGGCGGAGTTCTGCCAATCCTCCGTTTTAGGCATCGCTTCAATCGCCGCTTGCGCCTTGTCGAGTTCGCCCGTTGCCAGAGCTAGACTTAATTTTCGCGCCCAGAGATAGCCTGTGGAGGCAGGCGCAGATTGTGCAATCGCACGATCGGTTAACGCGTTCGCCCGGCCATAATTTCGCAAAGCAAAATACGTTTCGAATAACACCGAGGCTAGGATTGGATCGCGCGGGTTCAGCGCGACTGCTTTTTCCCCGTCGCGCAAAGCGTCTTTCCAGTGGCCCAAACGTCTCTCCGTGAGCGCCGCCATGTCCAGGTAATCAACCTTCCCGCGTAAAGTCGGTGCGATTAAATTGAGCTCCTGTTGCGTCCGCACGTAGTCATGAAAGCCATGGTAATAGTAATGCGCGAGGGCAAGATGCGAGTCAGGTAGATTGGGCGCAAGCCTTAGCGCCGTTTCAGCGGCTTCCTTTGCCTGAGCCAATCGTTCGGGGGTGTGATCAATGTAACGATAAAGAAGAATATGCGCCTGGCCTTTCAAGCAATACGCCAGTGTGAAAGCTGGATCTCGCGCAATAGCCCGATCCGCCAGTGCAATTGCTTTCTTCCAGTTCTCGCCATTCTTGGTGGAAAATTGCGCATCCAGGTCACGCGCCTGAAGGTAAAGATCGTACGCTTCCATATCCTGCGTAGGATGGCTCTCGATTGCCCTCTTTTCGCTAGGCGATAGTTTTGCCTCAAGCTGCATCACGATCGACTGGGCTAGCTCGCTTTGCAGAGCAAATAAGTCGTCTACCTTGCGTTCGTAACTTTCAGCCCATTCCTGCGTATTTGTGCGCGTATCGATCAACCGGGCATTTACTCGTACGCGACCATCGGCCTTCTGGACGCTCCCTTCTAAAACATGAGCGACCCCAAGTATGCTTCCGATCTCTCGGGCGGTTTTCTTTCCGGCACCACGATAAGAGACAACCGCGTCGCGACTGATCACCTGAAGGTCAGATACCTTCGCCAGATCCGTGAGAATGTCGTCCTGTACGCCATCGACGAAGTAACTATTGTCGATCTCATTGTTAAAACTTTCGAAGGGCAGGACCGCAATACTTTTGTCGTTGATTGGTCGAGTATCCTGGGTTGTTGACTCTGTTGTTGTGGGAGAATGGCGCCGCACCGTACTGACAAGAAATACAACACCTGCCGCGACAAGAATGAACGCGACCACTAAGGCAATGCGTAAACCACGATGGTTGCGCCGCGTGAAGAAACGCCGGAGGCGATATGCCGTGGTACGCGGCTGCGCCACGATTGGTTGCTCGGCCAGATATCGTCTTATATCCTCAGAAAAACAGCGAACCGAGGAATAGCGTTTTTCCGGCTCCTTGCGCAACGCACAAAGGACAACGTTATCGAGATCGCCGTGCAGAATGTTGCGGCGATCGGGATCGGAAACAACAAGGCTTGGGAGAGCGGGTTCTTCTTCGCAGATGACGCGCGTTAGTTCTTCCGACGAAGGCCGCGCTGAGGAAAATTTATACGGCGACTGGTCGGTCAGGATCTCATAGAGAAGGGCACCCAGCGCATATACATCAGTCGCGATTGTAACTCGCTCGCCACGTGCCTGCTCAGGCGACGCACAAATTGGAGTTAGTCGTCGCTTATTAGTCGCGGTAGCTTGTAGCGCGCCGTCTCCCGGCTCGAGTAACTTCGCGATCCCGAAGTCGAGCAACTTCGGCTCGCCCTCCGAGTTAACAAGAATGTTACCAGGTTTCAAATCGCGGTGGACAATGTGATCGCGATGCGCACGTTCAACCGCATCGCAGACTTTGAGAAACAACTCGAGACGTTGGCGGATCGCAGGTTGGTTCTTTCGTACGAATTGCGTAATTGGAACGCCGGCGACGTACTCCATAACAAAGTAAGGCAATCCATCGTCAGTCGTACCGGCGTCGAGCAGACGCGCGATGCAATGATGCTCCAATTGCGCAAGAATTTGCCGCTCCGCTCTGAACCGATCCACAATTTCGTTGGTATCGGTGCCGCGGCGGAGCAGTTTGATGGCTACCTGTTTTTCGAACTGACCATCTGCGCGCTCAGCCAGGTAAACACTGCCCATCCCGCCGCGTCCTATTTCACTGATAACTTTGTAGGCTCCCAGGCGTCGACCGATCGGCTCGGACCAGATCCTGCGTCCCAAAGATGTGCGCAGGTTATTGGCAAAGGCTTCTACATTATCCGAGAATGGCTGGAGGAATGATTCTACTTCGTGTCGTAGGGCGGTATCGCTTCCACAAGCACGGTCCAGGAAAGCGTCTCTCCCCGCTTTTTCTTCGTACTCCAGTGCTTCGCAGAGCACAGGCTTGATCTGTTGCCAGCGCTCTGGCGTCATCTTACTGATTTGGTGTAGCGGCATTTAGCTGGTAGTTAACCTTCGCTGCAAAAACTGCTTCGCGCTAACCCATTCGCGTTTAATCGTAGCAGGGGAAATCTGCAACAGCTTACTAATCTCTTCTACGGTTAGCCCGCCAAAAAAGCGCAGCTCAACGATTCTTCCCTGCCTTGCATCGAGTCTTTCCAGTTCGGTCAAAGCCTCGTCGACCGCTGCAACGGTGAGGTCGCAGCTTTGGGAAAAATCGATAGCTTCATCGAGAGTTAGACGAAGCGCATTCTCTCCACCTCGTTTGGCGGCCGTGCGAGCGCTCGCATGCGTCTTAAGAACTCGCCGCATCATTTGAGCGGCGATGCCAACAAACTGTGCGCGATTTTTCCAATCGACTTGCCGTTGATTTCTAAGACGCAGATAGGCTTCGTGCACAAGAGCAGTCGGCTGTAACGTGTGATCGCTTCTCTCACCGCGCAGGTAATGGCCGGCCAGGTCACGAAGTTGCTGGTAGACTTGCGGTAGCATCTCGGCCAACGCCTCGACATCATCTCCGGCCTGTTCCATCGAAGCGCCAGGTTGGTCCACGTCGTCCGACATTTTGGGTAATAACCTACAGACTTGCAACGTGATCTCCACGGAAAGTTCTTTTTTGAGCCCTTTTTGTCGGTTTTCCAGCGTTAAGTGTCGTGAACAAAGTTTTTCAATCGGAGGGACGGTCTCGATGACCTATTTTCCCCTAAATCCGGCCCACCAAAATCCGAAGAGAGTCGGCATTGTTGGATTCGAAGGCGTTTCCAACCTTGATCTCGTGGGACCGCTCGAAGTATTCGCAAAAGCACGCGCGCAAGACGATCAAGTCAAAGAGAAGCCTCTCTACGAAATTATTATCACCGCGCTGGAAGGCAGGAGCTTTGTTTCAGAGGCAGGAGTTGTTTTTCGTGCAGCTCGCACAATTGAAACCGCTCCGGCGTTCGACACAATTATCATTCCCGGCGGACAAGGCAATCCGGCTGCGATAAAGAAGATTGCAGCCTGGTTGCATGCGCGCGGCGCGGAAACCCGGCGTATCGCATCGGTGTCGACGGGCATCTACTCGCTCGCGCAAAGTGGTCTGATCGACGACCGCCACGTGACAACGCATTGGCGATGCTCGCACGCGGTGGCGCGGCAGTTTCCAAAGCTCAAAGTCAACCATACCGCCACGTTCCTTAAGGATGGCTCGTTTTATACTTGTGGTGGCGGATCGGCTGGTATTGAGATGAGCCTCGCGCTGGTGAATGAAGACTACGGCGTGCAAGTAGCGCGAGCTCTGGCGCGCGAATTGGTCATGAACTTGCGACCGCCCGGGGAGGACGAGTGTCTGTTGAAATCGCCTCAATTCCAACCAACGGCAATTGAACGCCTCGCCGACTTGCCAGCCTGGATTTGTGCCCACCTCCACGAGCGTTTGTCCGTAGACTTACTCGCGGCGAAAACCGGCTTGAGCAGGAGACAGTTTAGCAGGCTTTTCAAAACAATTTATAACAGCACACCGGCGGACTTTTTGGAAGAGTTACGCCTTAGTGAGGCACGCCGGCGACTGCTCATGCCGCGTACGAGCGTTGAATGCGTCGCTGCATCAGTCGGCTTCAATAGTGCGGATGCCTTTCGCCGCGCCTTTCAGCGTCGGCTCGGAATTAGTCCGCGCGGTTTTCGGAGTCGATTCGAACTTCGTCCTCGGAATTTTCGCACTGATCGCGAGACGCACAACCTTACGTTAGCCCCGCAAGGGCAAAGGTAGTTTTATCTGCAACAAAACCTAACGACATGTCCTTTGTTTTGGCGATAATACTCGCTTATCTGTTTTTTTTCATCCTGGCGACACTTGTATTAATGGCTGTAGTACCTGTATCCGCACCCGGCGACGGCGATCGATTGCGCACCCGAGAATGGAAGGGAAAAGTTACGAACCTGTAGCATGGAAGGATCGCGCGCAATATATCCTGCGGCGTTAACTGAGGTAGCTCCACTTAAGAGTTCCTGCACTATTTCAAAGTATGAAAGCGAATGAGTGTGGAGAAGAAATTATCAACCTGGCCGTGGACGCTGTCGACCGGCTGCTCATTCGCGTTGGCTACGGCGGAATGTCGATGGAGGATGTAGCTAACGAATCTCGTATTGAGCGGCAGACATTGTATCTATATTTTCGAAACAAAGGAGACTTGGTGCTTGCGCGCGAGGATCGAATCACCAAGACAGTAAGAGAGGCCTTGCGGCGGGTTGCGGAAAAATCCGGATCATGGGAAGGCAAGATTCGTAAGATGCTTTACCTCCGAGTGCTATTGCGCTTCGACAGCGTTCAACATATTCCCGAAAGCCTTGACGATATACTGCGTGATGTCGGGCCGGATCTGCGGGACCGGGAGGAACTTTACTGCAAGCAAGAATCCAAGATCCTTAGCGGCGTTCTGCAGCGTGGACGAAGGAGCGCGACTCTTCAGTCGCAAGCCTGTTCCACTTTGGCCGATGCGCTGATTGCAGCCACCAATTCGCTGCTTCCATTTCACCTCACAAGAAACGATGTGCTGAAAAGGCGCGATGCTGAAGAAAAGGCAGAGCAGATCATCGATATCGTTTTACATGGATTGTCCGGAAGCCACAGCGTGACCGAGGCGAAAGACCAAATTTCGCAGGAAAGCAGCCGATCAGAATCAAGAAAGCAAAAACCTGGGCAAGTGGCATTGCATCGAACCAAAGCAACTCAACGGCGATCTCATTCTTTAAACGCATGTCACTCCTGTTGACCAAGAACGCCATCCCAGCTACCATCTGCGGATGAGTATGCCGACCGTGCTCACGGAGGCGGCTTCAGCTCGAAGCCAACGCAAAAAGAGCACGAAACAAAACAATCCAACCGCAACCGACGTTCTTCACACGATCGAGCAACATGTTTTGCTCGATGGTTTTAAGATCGTCATCGATCTCGAGAAGAGCCGGGGTCCTTATATATATAATGCGGCGAGTAATTCGCGGCTGATCGATCTCTACGGATTCTTCGGGTCGCTTCCGGTCGGATACAACCATCCATACTTTGAGCAGGAAGATGTGAAGCGCGATTTGTTGCGCGCGTCGGAGATCAAGATCGCGAACTCCGATGTTTATTCGGAAGGCTACGCACGTTTTGTCGAAACGTTCAGCCGTGTCGCCGGAATGAAGCCACTTGAACGTTATCTTTTTATCGAAGGGGGCGCGCTCGCGGTCGAGAACACTCTCAAGGCGGCGATGGATTGGAAGGTGCGCAAGAACATGGCGGCCGGTCGCGGCGAGCGCGGCACAGATATTTTGCATTTCCGTCGCGCCTTTCACGGTCGCAGTGGGTACACCATGAGCCTAACGAATACCGATCCGCGCAAGACCGATCTTTTTGCGAAGTTCGATTGGCCGCGCGTTTCAAATCCGGCGATCGATTTTTCGTTGCCGGAAAACGAGCGCGAAGCAGATGTCATCGCGCGCGAGAAAAAGTCCGAGGAGGAAATCCGTTCAGCAATCGCTAAACGCGGGACAGACATTTGCGCCATCATCATCGAGCCGATCCAGGGCGAAGGGGGCGACAATCATTTCCGTGGCGAGTGGCTCAAGAAATTGCGCGAAATTTGTGATGAAAACGAAATTCTCCTTATTTTCGACGAAGTGCAAACCGGCTTCGGAACGACGGGGCGCAATTGGTGTTGTGAACATTTTGGCGTCATTCCCGACCTGATGGCGTTCGGAAAAAAGGCGCAGGCCTGCGGCGTCATGGCGGGTCCGCGCATTGATGAAGTGAAAGACAACGCGTTCCGTTTGCCGAGCCGCTTGAATTCGACATGGGGCGGAAATTTTACCGACATGGTGCGCTCGACGCATTTCATGCACATCATCGAAGAGTGAAAATCTCGTCGAGAATGCGCGCGTGATGGGCGAGCGCATTTTGAAATCGCTGCACGCGATCGCAGCGGAATTTCCGATCATGACTGCGGTGCGCGGTCGCGGTTTGTTCATCGCGTTCGATCTGCCCGATCCGAAAACGCGCGATGAATTGTGGAAAGGTTTGTTTGATGGCGGCCTCCTCGCTTTGAAATCTGGCGAACAGGCTATTCGTTTTCGTCCCGCGCTCGACATGAATGCGGAGGCGGTTGACGAAGCGATGGAGTTGCTGCGCAAACAATGCCAGCGCATGCAGCGATAAATGAGTCGGGCGCGAGCCGAGCCGGAGCTGGCAAGTCGACTCGCGCCACGAATGAGATGGAAAACGTTCTCAACAGACTCGGTCTCGCTAACGAAAACAATCCGGCGTCTTTTTCGGCGAATGGCGCGGCGGCGGTGCGAAGATCGACAAGATCTCGCCGATTAACGGCCAAAAACTCGCCAGCGTGCAGACGGCGGCGGCGGAAGATTACGACGCAGCCATCGCCGCGCGCACGAAGCGTTTTTGAAGTGGCGCACAACCCCGGACCGGTTCGCGGCGAAACCGTTCGCCGTCTCGGCAACGCGTTGCGCGAAGTGAAAAACGATCTCGGTCAGCTCGTGACGCTCGAGACGGGCAAGATCATCGCCGAAGGCGAAGGCGAAGTGCAGGAGATGATCGACATCTGCGATTTCGCCGTCGGCCAATCGCGCATGCTTTACGGCCTGACGATTCAATCGGAACGGCCCAATCATCGTTTGATGGAGCAATGGCATCCGCTCGGAGTTGTTGCCGTGATCAGCGCATTCAATTTTCCCGTCGCGGTTTGGTCCTGGAATGCCGCGCTCGCGGCCGTTTGCGGCGACGCGACGGTTTGGAAACCGTCGGAAAAAACGCCGCTGACTGCGATTGCTGTCACGAAGATCGCCGAACGCGTTTGCCGCGAAACAGGAGCTGATCCCGCGATTTTCACGTTGCTCATGGGCGACCGCAAAACTGTGGGTCAAAAACTGTCCGACGATAAACGCATTCCACTAATCTCGGCCACCGGCTCGACGCAAATGGGCGTGCATGTTGCACAAACCGTTCACGGCCGGCTCGGCAAAACGATCATGGAACTCGGCGGCAACAACGCGCTCATCGTCGCCCGAGCGCCGATCTCGAAATGGCGACGCAATCGATTTTCTTCGGCGCGGTCGGTACGGCGGGTCAGCGGTGCACTTCAACGCGGCGCGTCATCATGCATGAATCGATCGCCGACAAGGTGCGCAAGAAACTTTTGGGCGCTTACAAAACGTTGCGCATCGGAAATCCGCTCGATAGGAAAACGTTGATGGGCCCGCTGATCGAAAAAAGGGCGGTCGACATGGTGCAGGAGTCCATCCAGCGGTTGAAAGACGAAGGCGGCGAAATTCTTTACGGCGGCGAGCGGCTGGAAGGGCGAAAAATTCCGGCGGATGCTTACATGACGCCGTGCCTGGCGAACGCGAAACCTGATTTTGAAATTGTCTGTCACGAAACTTTCGGACCGCTTCTTTACTTGATGACCTATCGCGATTTCGACGAAGCGATCGCGATCCAGAACGGCGTGCCGCAGGGACTGACCTCAGCGATTTTCACGGGCGACATGCGCGAAGCGGAAAAATTCATGTGCGCAGCCGGAAGCGATTGCGGCATCGCCAACGTGAATACCGGCACGAGCGGCGCCGAAATTGGCGGTGCGTTCGGCGGAGAGAAAGAGACCGGCGGCGGCCGTGAAAGCGGAAGCGATTCGTGGAAGATGTACATGCGCCGTCAAACCAGCACGATCAATTTCTCGACCGAGTTTCCGTTGGCGCAGGGGATCCAGTTCGGCGCCG
>CAWDLY010000026.1:0-60575 GCA_963803315.1 uncultured Verrucomicrobiae bacterium
TTTTTCTCGACCGGCCAATCGTGCACCTTCACCTTCACCTTCGGCATCGCTTTTTGATACGCACGAAGAAGCGAGGCATGATCCGGCCGGTCGCAAGTGGCCAATCGCCGATGTGCAACTCGGTCTCGCTCTTCCCGGCGATTGCGCGCACTTTTCCAACAGCGTCGTCGGCGTGTTTCAGGATCGCGCGCGCTTCATCGAGAAACGCGCGACCGGCATCGGTTAGGCGCACCGATTTGGCTGTGCGTTCGAGCAACTGCACGCCGATCTCATCCTCGAGATCGCGAATCTGGCGACTCAACGAGGGCTGCGATACGTGCAATCGTTGCATCGCGGCGCGCGAGACGTTTTCCATCTCGGCCACGGCAACGAAATAGCGCAGGTGCCTCAGTTCCACTGCGCCGATAAGGGTATGCCTTCAACGCATGCTGAGGCAAGAAACATAGTCTTTCCCGAAACACCGTGCGCGGCGCGACACTTTGGGCATGAAAACAAAAACTGCGTGGGCAACACCACTCATCATCCTCGCGACGTGCCTGACGGCGTGCTCGCGTAAAGCAGAACAGGCCGGGCCGCCTCCACCGACAGTCGTCGTCGCAACTGTAACACCGCGCGATGTGCCGGTGGTAAAAGAAGGCGTCGCGACTCTCGATGGATTCATCAACGCGAACATCAATGCGCAGGTGCAAGGTTACGTCATCTCGCGCGATTACAAGGAAGGCAGCGTCGTAAAAAAGGGCGATTTGCTTTTCCAGATCGATCCGCGCCCGTTCGAGGCAGCTTTGGCACAGGCGAAAGCGAACCTCGAACGAGACAAAGCGATGCAATTCAAAACGTCCGCAGATGAGACGCGGGCGATGCAGTTGTTTGTCGAGAAGGTGCTCAGTGCGCAGGAGCGAGACGCAGCGATTGCAGCGGCAGCGTCGAACAAGGCCAATGTTGCAGCGGACGAAGCAGCCGTAAAAACGGCTGAGCTCAATCTCGGCTATACCAAAATCACTGCTCCGGTTGACGGAGTTGCAGGAATCGCGACGGCGCAGGTAGGCGATTTGGTCGGTCCCTCGACCGGTACACTGACGACAGTGTCACAGGTCGATCCGATTAAAGCGACAGTGAATCTCGGCGAACATGGATTGACCGAATTTCTCACAAAACATTCCGACCCCAATGAACGCGAACGTTATCTGGGCAAACTCGAATTCCAGTTGATCCTGTCAGACGGAACAATGTTCCCGCAAAAGGGAAGCTTCTACGCCGAAGATCGACATCTTGATCCGAAGACGGGTTCGATCAAAATGGAGATCACGTTTCCCAATCCGGGAAATCTTTTGCGCCCCGGCCAGTTTGGGAAAGTGCGCACGATTGTTGAAACCAAAAAGGCGGCGCTTATGATCCCGCAGGAAGCGGTAAGCGAATTACAAGGCAACCAACTGGTGGTGGTTGTCGATCAAACCAACAAGGCCGACATGCGTCCGGTCAAAATGGGCGAGCGACTCGGCGCGCTTTGGGAAGTCACCGATGGGCTGAAATCCGGCGACAAGGTTATTGTTGAAGGCTTTCAAAAGATCAGGCCGGGCAGCCCGGTCGTTGTAAAAGACTGGGTGCCGGCAGCCGCGCAGGTGGCTTCGGCAACCATTAACTCTGGAAAGGAGCGCTAAGCTCATGTCCGAGTTTTTCATTCGCCGTCCTATCGTTGCGATTGTTATCGCAGTCTTCATGGTGCTCGTGGGCGCCATCTGTCTCATCACTTTGCCGATTGCGCAGTATCCAAACATCGTCCCGCCGGAGATCCAGATCCTGACTCACTACACCGGCGCGGATGCGCTGACCATCGAGCAATCAGTCGCCGCTCCCATCGAGCAGAAGATGAGTGGCGTCGACAAGATGAACTACATGTATTCGATCAACGCCAACAACGGCGACATGCGGATGTTCGTGGATTTCGATGTTAATACCGAACCGAACACCGACCAGATCCTGACCCAGCTGCGCGTCTCACAGGCGCAATCGCAGCTTCCACAGGACGTCAACAACTTTGGCGTGACCACCTCCAAGTCAGCTGCGTCGCCGTCTGATGGTTCTTGCTCTCACTTCGCCTAACAAGACCTACGACAAGATCTTTCTGGCTAATTACGCCTACGTCAATCTGGTGGATGAGTTAACGCGCCTGCCAGGCATCGGCATCGTGCAGGTGTTCGGCGCCGGACAATATGCGATGCGACTATGGGTCAACCCGGACCAACTCGCCAAGCTTGGCATTACTGTGACCGACATCATCGGCGCGGTGCAAAAGCAGAACAATGTTAATCCCGCCGGACAGATCGGAGGCGCACCGATTCCGACTGGACAGAAGTTTACTTACACCGTGCGCGCACAAGGTCGCTTGTCCACGCCGGAAGAATTCGGCAACATCGTCATTCGAGCCAATCCAGATGGCTCGTTTGTGCGGGTGAAGGACGTGGCCCGTATCGAGCTAGGCGCGCAGACCTATAACCTGGAAAGCCGGCTCAATGGCCAACCCGCGGCAGCAATCGGCCTGTATCAATTGCCGGGGAGCAACGCGGTAGAAGCTTCGAAAGCCGTCCGCAACTTCATGGAAAAAGCGAAGCAGCGTTTTCCAGCGGACATGGATTACGCGGTCTCGCTCGACCAGACCGATTCGGTTCGCGAAGGCATGCGCGAAATTGTCAAAACGTTAGTCGAAGCAATCGCGCTGGTCGTAGTTGTCGTCTTCGTTTTTCTGCAAGGTTGGCGCGCGACGATCATTCCGTTGTGCGCTGTGCCCGTATCATTAATTGGAACCTTTATTCTCTTCCCGTTATTCGGCTTCTCGATCAATACGCTTTCGCTCTTTGGGCTGGTGTTGGCCATCGGCCTTGTGGTGGATGATGCGATTGTCGTCGTCGAAGCGGTCGAGCATCACATTGAAAAGGGCATGTCGCCGCTCGAAGCGACGCGCCAGGCAATGCGCGAAGTTTCCGGACCTGTTATCGGCGTGGCGTGTGTTCTGGCAGCTGTCTTCATACCGACCGTTTTTCTTCCGGGCATCACCGGTAAGTTGTATCAGCAGTTCGCCCTAACAATCGCAATTTCGGTTATCATTTCGGCCTTCAATGCACTTTCGTTAAGTCCCGCGCTTTCCGCGCTTTTACTTCGACCGCGCAAAGAAGCGCGTGGACCGCTCGGTTGGTTCTTCCGTGGCTTCAATCGCGTCTTCGGCAGCGTAACGAATGGCTATGTCAGCTGGTCCCGACAAGCGATCCGCAAAAGTGTGCTGACTCTCGCGTTACTGGCGCTCTTTTTTGCCGGTGCGGGTTGGTTCGGCGCCAAACTGCCGAAAAGCTTCCTACCGGAAGAAGACCAGGGCTATATATATATGGCGTTGCAGTTGCCGGACGCTGCGTCACTCGAGCGCACCGACCAGGCCGCGCGAAAGATTGAAGAAGCAATCGGCAAAATTCCGGGCGTGAAATACACGACCACGGTAGTGGGCTTCAGTCTGCTAAGCGTGGTGCAGGATACTTATAGCGCCTTCTTTTTCGTTACTCTGAAACCCTGGGAGGAACGAAGGAAGCCGGAGGAACAATACGAAGCTATCAAGATGCAAATGAACAAGGAACTGGCTGGCGTTACCGAAGGCATTGCTTTCGCGTTTCCGCCGCCTGCTATTCCCGGTGTCGGCACATCCGGCGGCTTTACTTTTCTTTTGGAAGACCGTTCCGGGAAGGACATCAAGTTTCTGGGCGATAATCTCGACAAGTTCATGGCTGCTGCGCGTAAGCGCCCGGAGCTCGCCGGTCTATTCTCGACTTTCCTACCGAACGTGCCGCAGCTTTTCGTCGACGTCGATCGCGACAAGGTGCTGAAGGAAGGAGTCGACATCAGTCAGCTCTACGCAACGCTTCAAACCTTCATGGGCGGTTACTTCATTAACTATTTCAATCGCTTCGGACGAACCTGGCAGACTTACATTGAAGCGGAAGGCGATTACCGCACCGACGCGAAAAATGTCGGTCAATTCTACGTGCGCAACGCAAACGGCGATTCCGTTCCGCTCGATTCGCTCGCAACGATCAAGACCATTACCGGCCCGGAGTTTACGTTCCGCTTCAACGAATATCGCTCGGCTCAAATCAACGGCGCCGCCGCGCCTGGCTACAGCTCGGCGCAAGCGATGAAAGCTCTCGAAGAAACGTTCCGGGAAACCATGCCGCCGGAAATGAGCTACGATTACACGGGCATGTCGTTCCAGGAAAAGAAGGCGCAGAACGGTGTTTCGCCATTGGCCATCTTTTCGTTGTCGATCTTGTTCGTGTTCCTGATTCTTGCCGCGTTGTATGAAAGCTGGTCGTTACCATTCAGCGTACTACTTAGCACACCGATCGCGGTCTTGGGCGCATTTCTAACTCTGTTCCTGCGCCATATGGAAAATGACGTCTACGTCCAGATCGGTCTGATCATGCTCGTTGGCCTCGCAGCCAAAAACGCCATTCTCATTGTCGAGTTTGCCAAGGCTGAATACGAAAAAGGCAAATCCTTGCTCGACGCGGCGCTCGAAGGCGCGCGCCTGCGTTTGCGCCCGATCCTGATGACGTCGTTCGCATTTATCTGTGGATGTTTGCCGCTGTGGTTCGCCACCGGTTCGGGAGCAGTCGCGCGGCGGGTGCTTGGATCGACAGTGATCGGCGGAATGCTTGCGGCATCGGGCGTCGCCATCTTTTTCATCCCCGTTTTGTTCTACCTCGTCGAGAAATTGCTCGGCAAAAAGAAGAAAGCGTCGGAGCAAACTGAGCCATCAACCGCAAGTCACGGAGAAATCAGGCCTTCGCTACTACCAGCCATTAGCTAGAAACCTACCATCCTCATCCATATTATGAACACACCTAACTTCGCTGTGATCCTGGAAGCCGGGCTGCCCGCTCTGCATGTCATTAGCATCATCGCGGCTGGGATCTTTGCCGGCATAGGGGCGTATATCTATCGCCGGCGACATCAACTATTCGACCGCGACCCGCAGCTGGCTGACTATCAAGACGGTCCGGCTGTCCGTCATATTCGCTTCGAGCTGGTCGCGATTGTTTGGGGAGCACTGATGCTTCTCATGCTCGCGACTCTCTACGTAATCTGGTGCCAGTGATCGAGCAGCTGTGCCGCATTGCTCGCGCGGATGTCAAAAGGGTTCGGACCCTTGGCCCTTCAAGGGCTCGACCCAGGAGAAACGACTTTCTGAGATTTTCCGTTTCGGCTAAAGACAAGCCGCAAATGACAAAAAGGTACCGGACCCTGTAGGCTCCGGTTTTTGATATTGGAATCTGAGGCCATCTCAGGATATTCCTTTGGCTTGAATGACGGAGCCGAATCCAGATCCGTTGGAACCGGAATTGCGACGCGCCGCGCGCTTGGATCCGAGCGCGCGATCGCGAGGAATTGCCGACACCGGGGGCAAGACGCGCGGCAAGGCATACACGGAGAAGACCGAAGTTCGCTGAGATCGTCGCCGGCGCCGCAGAGCGAAAGAAAAAGCGAGTGCCTTTGCTGGCGATCGCATTCATCGCGGCCGCGCTCGTTTCCGGATTTATCTGGAAACAAGAAGTGCTGCCACACTGGATGCATCCATGGACAACCATGCAACAAGAGCAGGTCCTCACATTGACGCCGGCTGACATCGACCACGCCGCGACCGATGCGGCACGCGCGGCGTTGGCGCGTGGAGAAATTCCGCCGGTGCTGGCAAATGCGGACGCGGCAACGCGTCAGAACATTCTTTCCGGCAAAGAGAATCTCTACACGAAACGTCTTCTTCAACAGAATCAGAGCGGCATTCTGGTGCATGCGCGCGTTTCGACTGGCGGCGTTTTTCTCGGCGAAGATTTGCTGACCGCGGAACGGCCGCAGGGGACGACGTTTCCCGCCGGACCGGGCGCGCCGACTCATTTTCATTTCACGGTCGAACAAGCGGGACCGAATGGCGTTGTCAGTTGCTGGGTGAAATCGGTCAACGGCGGCGTGGTAACGACGCGACCCATGGCAGCTGGCGACAGCGCCGATCTGGAGGTGATCGCGCAATGAACATGCAACCGGGCCGCGTCATCAAAATCGTGAAGCGCGAAAGCCACGAAGAGATTCTGAAAAATCCGTATTTGCTCGTGATGCTCGCGATCACGATCGCCGGCGCGATTTTCGGATTGAATAAAGCGAGTCACGTTTTCGCGCCGATATTTTTTATCGCCGCGCTCGCGGGAATGGGCTGGCTGGCCTGGCAGGAATGGAAAGCAGAAAAAGCAGAAGCGAAGGCGCTCGATTACACGCAAGCTCGCGGCGACCGATCTCAGTTCGTTCGCGCCGTGGTTGAAGGAAAATGTGCGCGGTCAGGATGAGACGGTCGATTCCATCCTGGCGGAGCTGCAAGCCAATCTCTCACTCGCTACGCCCGGTCGAACGCTCGGCGCTTTTTTTCTCGTTGGACCAACCGGCACCGGAAAAACTTTTCTCGGCCAGCTCGTCGCCGAAGCGCTTTATCCGGAATCGGAACCGATCATTTTGCGGATGAATCAATACAAACATGGCGACGATGTTTTCACTTTGATCGGTCCGCCGCCGGGCAGTCCTGGATACGAAGTCGGCGGCACACTCACGCGACCGGTGTTGGAAAATCCGCGACGCGTAATCATTTTCGACGAGCTGGAAAAAGCGCACCGCGATTTGCAGCATTGTCTCTATGACATTCTCGACACGGCAAGTTGTCGCGAAAAAAGTTCCGGCCGCACGGTGGATTTCAGCGGCTGCGTTTTTTTTGCGACGTGCAATGCCGGCGTCGAAGCTTTGCGTGCGTTGCGCCGTGACGGTAAACCCGATCCGATCAGCTGGCTCGGGCAAAGCCGCGATGCGCTCGTGGACGCGGCCGGATTCGACCGCGCTTTTCTCGCGCGCTGGTCGGCGATTTATTTCATGGACGAACTTTCGCCGTTGCATGTCGCGGAAGTTGCGTGTCTGCAACTCGCGCGTCATTGGCGCACTTACGGCATCGAGGTCAAACACGCGGCGCCGGAGTTGATTCTCGACGCCGTGCAGCGCAATGAAGAATTCAAGCAATACGGGGTGCGGCAACTCGGTGCTTACGTGCAGATGAAAACAAGCGCGGCCATCGGTCAGGCGCGCGCGCGCGGCGTGAAGAAAGTGGATTTGATCGTCGGCCCGAATGGCAATCTCGAAATTTCTGTCCCGCCAGAATAAATGAACTGGCGCGCGCTGCTGCAAAACCAGTGGTTCCAGTTGTGCCTGCTCGTGGCGGCGCTCTCCGGCGGCGTGATGATTTACAACATCGCGCAGAAACCGGGTTCGGATATCGCTGGCGGTGACGGAACGCCGGCACCCGGCCCATCGCCCTCGGCAACTGTTTCGCAACGTGCGATCACGAAATTAAAGCCGAAAAATCGCGGACAATGGATTGTCGATTCTTCCGGCGCGCGCGATGCCGATAGCGGCGACATCGAAACCGTGGCCGCAAGTTTGTCCGACGGCGATGTGGTAAATCTGCGACCGGGAACCTACACCGGTAATTGCGAAGTGAACGTCAGCGCGCGTTTCGTCGGGCCGGCTTCGGGAAAAGGCGTTGCGACTATTCGCGGAGTCGATGCGCAACGCGCCGGCCTAACGATTTTCGGCAAGAAAGTAGGATTCGAAAACGTCGCGCTAAGTTTTGAAGCGGCGGGCGATTCTCCCGCCGTGCAGATTTCGCGCGATGCGGCCGTCGAAATGACGAACTGCGCGATGACGACGCAAAGCAAGTTTGGAATTCTAGTGAGCGAAAGCGCGTCGCTCACCGCGCGAGGGACGCAGTTTCGAGCAGTCAACGCGGGCTGTTGTTTGAAGTATGAAGGCACCGCACACGGCACAGTCAATCATTGTAGTTTTCTCGCGGGCCGCTGGGGAATGGAAGTGATCAATGCCGCACAAGTACAGGGAAGTAATTGCACGTTTCAGCAAATCGGACTCGTTAACGGCGTCGGCCTGACGCTCGGCGTCGTCGGCGGCCGCGCGTCGCTCACGCTCGATGCCTGTCAGTTCGATGGCAATACCGCAACCATCATGGCCGATGAAGGCGGCACGCTGCATTTAACCGGCAGCACTTTTCGCAACAACGGCGTTACCGGCGAAGGGGAAAATACCAGCCTGGGAATGGTCTGCGCGCAACATGGCTCGAGAGTTTCCCTGAAGGACAATGTTTTCGAAGACAATCGCCAGGGACTTGTCGCGATCGGCGGCAGCAGCTTCGTTCTCGAGCGAGCGCAAATGCGCCGGACCGGACTCGTGACGGATAATCAGAAATTAAAGTCCTACTGCAACGCAGTGGGCGCCAACGATCAGGGCACGACCGTCACTGTGATGGGGTGCACGATCTCCGATTCCCTCAACGATGCTTTCAATGTCAGCGGCGGCGCGAATCTAAAAATGGTAGAGACGACGATCACGAACTCGAATCTCAGCGCGCTTACACTTGGCTTTGCCAATACCGCAGCTTCGCAAGCGGTGTTGAATAATGTGCGCATCAACGGCGCCCATAGCGACGCCATCTTCATTAACAGCGGCAGCCAATTGGACATGCAATCCTGCAAGGTCGCCAATAGCGACTTCGTCGGCGTCGACGTGCAGGATAATGGGTCTCAGGCAAAAATAACCGATAGCACGATCACAGGCTGTAAAGTCATGGGATTGGACGCGAACCTCGGCGGAACGATTACGGCTTTCGGTTCTACGATGGAATCCACGACACGCGGCGCGCAGGCTGGTTTGCCTAACGACCCGCAAAAAAGAGGCTCGATTTTTCTGACGAACTGCACGGTACGCGGGAATTCTGTTTTCGGCGTGGGCGCCTGCCGCGGTGCGACATTGGTGATGAAGGGTGGCTTCCTGGGAGGCAATCAACAAAATACCTGGCACGAATCCGGCGGCACCGTACGCTTGCAGCGCTGACTCCGTGAACTGGAATTTCAAGCTCGCTCACTCGATTTAAGCGGGATTACCTTACGACCATGGCGGACCCAATCGAAAACATGACCGACTGGAACCAGCTCAAAGCGATGCTGGACAAAAAAGCGGATGAAACCACCGGCACAAAAATCGATGAGGCCGCACTGCTCGCGCATTTGCGTTCGCGCGTCAAAGGTCAGGACGTAATACTCGAAGACGTGGCGAAACTGATTCGCCTGCAGGCGGCGAAGAAACAAAAAGACAAACCGATCGCGAATCTGCTTTTTCTGGGTCCAACGGGAACCGGCAAAACTGAACTCGCGAAAGCGATTGCCGAATATTTATTCAAGGACGAAAACGCCATGCTGCGTTTCGATTGCTCGGAGTTGAGCGGTCCGGAAGCGAAGACTCGACTCGTCGGCACGCCCACGGGTTACATCGGCAGCGAACAGGGCGGACAACTAACGCGTCCCGTCATGGCCAACCCGCGCCGGCTCATTCTCTTCGACGAAATCGAAAAAGCGTATCCGCCCGTCTTTGATCTTTTTCTGCAACTGCTCGGCGAAGGCAGGCTCACCGAACAAGGCAGCGGCAAAGTCGTGAATTACACGCAATGTCTTTTTATCCTAACGAGTAATGCACACGCAGAAGCGATCGGCAAAATTCAGGCCGAGATGACCGATTACCACGAAATGCTCAACGCCGTGAAAGGCGAACTGGCGGAAGCCAAAGTCTTCCGGCCGGAAATTCTCGGTCGCATCGACAAGGTTTATGTTTTCCGCCCGCTCGCAGGAATGGTCGTGGCCGAAATCGCGCTCTTGAAGATCTCCAAACTCGCGCGCGAGTACGGACTTGAAGATGCAATTCGTCGCTCCCGAATTGATCATGCGTGCACTGATGGCAAATGAGAAAGTGAGCCGCTTCGGCATTCGTGAACTCGAACGAATTTTGTTTGATCTCTTTGCCAATCAATTCATCGAGGCAAAAGAATGAGGGCGCGAAGCGCGTCCGCGTCGAAGTGGAAAACGGAAATGTTTGCGTGACGCCTGCATCGGCTGGCAGCACCCCATCTTGAATTCAAAACGTTTCTGCGATTCTCGCGGAGCCGCAACGAATCCGGATTTTCAGGAGATGCGAAAATTTAGCGTCGCTGGCGGCGCGCTACTTCTTGACGATCACTTCGGTTTGCGGCGCGCCGTTGATTCCGACAAAACAGGGAACTACGTGGCAGTATAATGCGACCGACGAAGCCGGCGGAGAAAGCACACCAACCCAGTCGCAAATTCATTATCGCATCAACGGAACGCAGCAGTTTGCGGGAAAGGAGTTGTTGAAAATCGAAACCCTGGTCGACAACGTCGTAACCAAAACTGAAATCGTGTCGGTGGATCAAAACGGCATCCGTCGCTTCGCGCGCACCGGCGAAAGACGGGAAAATGGTCGGATTCATTTCGAACCACAAACGATCATGCCGGCAAAATTAAAGAGGGGCGCGAGTTGGGAATGCGTCGATGAAATCGCGGATGTGCGCGTCGATCAGCATTTCACAATCATGAAGCATCGAAAAAGTTTCTGTGCCTGCAGGTGATTTCCGCGCGTTTCGTTTCCACTGCGAAGAGTCGGCGCCGATGTCGGTAACGATCGATCGCTGGTTTGTAGACGGCGTCGGGTTCGTCAAAGGAATCACAACGCTGCGCTCGCCGACTGGCGATCTGCTTCACCGGCGGACATTGGAATTAGCCCAGCTGCCATCGACTGAAACAAAAGCGAAAGGCGTTATGAAGAAACTTTCGGTTGGCGTTTCCAGCGAACCGATCGGGGATTTCAAAACGGAATTTCCTACCACGACACAAAATCTCTATGCCCGCTGGCAAGGTCTCGACATACGCGAAGGCGCCAAGGTGCGCGCGGTTTGGATTGCGGAAGATGTCGGCGACATTGCGCCGCCCAACTACAAAATCGACGAAGCAAAAGCCGTCGCCGCATCGCCCGACGCACATGGCACGTTTATCTTGTCGCGACCCGAAGATGGATGGGCGCCGGGAAAATATCGCGTCGAGTTTTATCTCGACGACATTCTCGTCGATACGGTCAAGCTAGAGATCAAGTGATGCTACGTCGGGCTACACCAAGGCGAGTTCGTCGACGTAAGAAAACAAAGACAGCGAACCCACCGAGCAATAGCGCCAGGCTAGTCGGCTCTGGAACGTCCGCAGCTGGACGAAAATCAACGGTCCCTTCACTCGTCGTCACGTTGTAAGATGCACTGAAACCATCGCCCGGATTGCTCGCCGTTAAATTGAAGACAAAACGAAGGTCGAGCGGGTCGGTTAATCCATCATCAGCCTGCCCGAAGTCGAGCGTATGATTGGTAAAAAACGCCGTCGCCGATATGAGATCGGTAAAGATATCGTTTTCGACCTCGGTACCTTCGGCAAAAACTTGGAAGCTCAACATGTCGAAGCCAGCGCCGGATGAGACAGAATCAAGCAAATGGACCTGCAGATTACCGACATTGGCCATTTGACTAAGATCAATGGAAAGATCGATTTCAGAATTGAATGTCTGCGGCGCACCCTTGCCGTTGCTTGAATAGGACGCCCCTTGAACGATAGAAGCAACAGCGGACGGTGCGTTAGTAGGCCAGGCAGTCACGAATGCCGCAGATTGTAACCCTGCGGCTGATGCGAGAGTCGGCGCGACGCCTGTCATGCGCGCCTGCGATTCCACATTCGCAGTTCCTTCAACCGGCGCAGTAGCCGAAGCATTGACATTACTGAACACTCCGCCACCAGTTTGCGCCGCCGCGAGCGCAGTTCCGCTTTGTCCAGTCGCCGTCGCATGCGCAAGTGCATCCCCACCACGAACCGGATTAAGGATGGCGGCAATACCCATGGGAGGCGCCTGCATGAAATTCGCTTTCGCCGTCGCCGTGGAGTTAACTTCGCCCAGTCCAGAAGCCGTAGACGTCGCTGTAGCATTTCCGCTGATCCCGTCGGGTCCGCTAAGAAATCCTGGGATGAAGCCCTTAGCGCCGGCGCCGCCGATGGCGGACGAACTCACAGTAAACAGACTCACGCCGTTGTTGCTGCCGTTTGCTGTAGCAACGGCACCGCCGCCATTCCCACCATTAAAAGCGGAGAGGTTCATTGACTTCGCCGCGTCCACCTGTACCTCCTGGGCCACGCTAGAGACTCCGACCATAAAGTCGCCAGTTGCGGCGCCTTCCGCCTCAGCGGTAGCCATCCCGCCATCGCCGCCCATCCCGCCTCGCCCAGAAAAGCCACCCATTCCTGCCGTAGCGTTGGCCGTCGCTGCCACTGAGCCGGACGTATTCGTTGCGCTATTCGTTGCGGTAGCCGCTCCACCATTTCCAGCAAAGCCGGGCACGTTAGATAGAAATTGTGAGATCCCTCCACCGTCACCCCCAAGGCCGTCGTCTGAATGCTCAGAGAAGACACACTGGCCGTTTTGCTTACCGAAACGGTGGCGGCTCCTCCATTCCCACCGTCCGCGAAGTCCGAATCACCGCCAAATCCGCCGGTCGCCTTCGCGCTAAGAAGGACAGTGTTGCCACCAGTGGAGGTTCCATTAATGGAGTTCGAATCAATCGAAACGTCCGCACCGTTTCCACCAAAGCCGCTATCTCTGCCGCTACCGCCCCCGCCGCCCACAACAACAAGACTGGCCGAAACACTTCCTTGCGAAGTGAGATTGATTTGCGCGTTCGCCGCTCCGCCATCCCCGCCGTCAGAGAGCCCGGCGCCGAACCCACCGTTGCCGCCCATGGCAGCGCTGGTCCCCGCCACATCTCCGCCTAACGAGTTGGTGAATGTCAGGCTTGAGCTTGCATTCCCGGCCACCCCGAGAATTCCAGAAAGAGGCCCCCCTACCCTAGCGCCACTATCGCCGCCAATGGCTGTCTGCGAAAGAGTGAAGAGCGTAATGGCGCCTCCACTGATTGAATTCGTTAGGGTAGAGTCGCCCCCGTTACCAGGCAAGGCTCCGTTGGCGCCTACGCCGCCATTACCTCCGACTTGTTTCACGGCCACGGACGCGATATCTCCCATAAACGATGCGCTCGCTGCATTTGTCAGCGAAGCCCCGGCTCCACCGTGATGGCCTACTCCAACACCTCGTCCGCCTCCTCCGCCCATGGCCGTTGCCGTTGCCGAATTTAGAAATGCCAAACCGGTGCTGCTGCCATTCGCTTGCGCGGTCGCGCCACCACCATCGCCGCCGTCACCTACCCCCCCTACATTGGTATCTCCACCACGGCCTCCCTGTGCCAAACACGTTACTTCGACGGTCTGCTCCCCGGAAGCAGTTGCGCTTGACCGCTGTGCCTCCGGCGCTCGCGAGGGTGGTGTCACCACTATCAACAGAAAAGCCTCCATTACCTCCCATGGCCTGCGCATTTGATGACACTGTGCCCGCAGCACCCGAAACATCACTGCTCGCTGAGGCGTTCCCGCCATCGCCCCCATTTCCCGCCAGACCGGAAGAAGAACCGCCAGCCCCCCCGTGGCCGCCATTGCCGCCATTTCCGCCGGTAGCAATTGCACTGGCTGTCGCATCATCTTCCGATGTGGAAGTGGACGCGGTGGCGGTGGCGTCGCCGCCATCGCCTCCATCGCCACCATTGCCGCCAGTTACTCCGCCATCGCCGCCATTGCCGCCTGTTCCACCGTTACCACCGGTGGCAGTGGCATTGTTGTTAGTATCTTTGCTTATGGCCGCGGCCGTCGCATCACCGCCGTCGCCGCCATCGGTTCCGTTGCCGCCGATGACCGGGCCGGGGTCGCCATTTATTCCGGGCTTGCCATCTGGCCCAATCTCAGTGTCATCGAAAGCTCGGGCCAACGAGAAAGAAAAGAATAAGCTTAACAGGATAATCGGACAAGTTCGCGTAAGGAGATTCATAATAGATAGTAGTTTCAATCGCTGCTTTCTGTTCCCGGACTGTGAAGGATTCGACGAGCCTACTTTACAATGAATGCATTGTCTCTCCTAAACACAGTTTCCATACCACCTACTGTTTTCGGATTTGCCATCGAAGTCGCGTGTTTGCGGGAGCCCGCACGTGTAATTCTCGCTGACCGACAGTAATAATTTCGTTCCCTTATCCCTCTTAGTAACGTCCGTCAGGGGACAGGGGCGAAAACGTTTCGCTGGTGTGCCGCCGACGACGGCGGCATCTACAACAATTTGAGCTGCACTTCATCGGGTGGCGTGAGTTCGGCGAAGCGCACGCCAATGCCCATCAAGCGCACATTTTTTCCTGTGCGACCGAATGCTTCGATCAAGAGCGTGCGAAAGTTTTCCAGTGTCGGTGGGAATCCGGCACGCTCGACCGTGGTGCGCGTGAAATCGGCGAACTTTAGCTTCACGAAAATTTTCGTGACGGTGCGGACCGGTTCTTTCTGCGCGAGTTCGGCCATCAGCTCGCCGAACAATTCGCCCAAGCTTCATTTCACATTCGCCTAACGACTTGAGATCCGAAGCAAATGTCTCTTCGTTGCTAAGCGATTTACGCTCGCGATCGGGCTCGACCAGTCGATCATCGATTCCGCGGGAAAGATCGTAGAGTTCTATCCCGAACTTTCCGAATAGCTCCTGCAATTCGGCGCGCGAAAAGCGTTGCAGGTCGCCGCAGGTTTTCACGTGGTGTTGTTCGAGCTTGCGCTCGGTGACTTCGCCGATACCCCAAAGTTTGCGCACCGGCAGTTCCGCCATGAAATCGGGAACTTCTTCAGCCGTGACTTCAAATTGGCCGTTCGGCTTTTTGATCTCGCTCGCGATTTTTGCGATCAGCTTGTTCGGGCCAATTCCCGCCGACGATGTGAGTTTGGTTTTTTGAAAAATCATTTCGCGAATGACCTGCGCGAGCGCACTGGGCGCGCCGGGATGCGCGCTGACGTCAAGATAAGCTTCATCGAGTGAGAGCGGTTCAACGAGCGGTGTGAAGCGTTGCAAGATTCCGCGAATGACCGCGGCTTCGCGCCGGTAAACATCGAAGCGTGTCGGTAAGACGATGAGTTTGGGACAGCGCTGCAGCGCCATGAATGTCGGCATGGCGGAGCGCACACCAAACTTGCGCGCTTCGTAGTTACACGTCGTCAAAACGCCGCGCCGGTCGCGCGAGCCGCCAACGCCGACCGGTTTGCCACGGAGTTCCGGCCGGTCACGCACCTCGATTTGCGCATAAAAGCAATCCATGTCGAGATGGATGATGGCGCGCGTGTGTGTGTCGTTCTGCACGCGACAATGTCGCTCAAATCCGGTAGGGCGCGATGGCCCGTCGCGCCAGCAAGTCCTCTATCATTTCGAACGAAGTCGAGAAATCTCTTACTGTTTTTAGATTAGGGTCTCGCCTCATTTGACTTCGGCTTTCGAACTCCGTAATCGAATTTGGTTATGAAATTCACTTACTACGGTCATGCTTGTTTCGCGGTCGAGGCCGGCGGCAAGTCGCTCCTGTTCGATCCATTCATCAGTCCGAATCCGCTGGCGAAGGAAATTGACGTTAAAAAAATCTCTGCCGATTTCATTCTCGTCTCGCATGGCCACGGCGATCATGTTGCTGATGTCGTTGACATCGCGAAGAGAACAAAAGCGAAGGTGATCGCGCCATTCGAAACCGGCGACTGGTTTGAAAAGAAAGGTGTCGAGAATGTGCAAGCGATGAATCACGGTGGCGCGACGAAAACCGACTTTGGTCGGGTGAAATTGACGGCGGCGATTCACAGCAGCTCGATGCCCGACGGCAGTTATGGAGGGAACCCGTGCGGCTTTGTCGTGGAAACACGCGATGGGAATTTTTATTATTCCGGCGATACCGCACTCACTTACGATATGAAATTGATCGGCGAGCAAACGAAGCTGGACTTCGCCGTTTTCCCGATTGGCGATTTCTTCACGATGGGGGTCGATGATGCCATGCGCGCGGCCGAGTTCGTCGGCACAGCTAAAATCATCGGTGTTCACTACGACACGTTTCCGCCGATCAAGATCGACCACGATGCCGCGCTCAAAGCTGCGCGCGGTAGCGGCAAGGAATTGCTCCTGCCGAAAATCGGCGAGACAATTCAGTTGTAGCCGCGGTCGTTGACCGCGCACCGGGGTTATCGACCCAGGCTCCAGTTGTGGGTGCGACGCGCTTGGACTTAGGTCCGAGAGGTCTAATCGTTCCCGCTAGCGGGACAAAAAAATCCCGCAATCGAACATTTCGACAAATCCTGGATAAACCAATCGCCGTGTAATCCATTCGTAGAGGCGAACTTATACGGGCGGGAGAACCTGTGGCACACGCTTTGCAACAGTCGCATTTCGTTCGCGGCAAATTTGAATCCAAATGAAACGATTAGTGCATCTCATCTGTAATGCGAGCCACTGATCGTTTCGGCCCACTCGCTTCTAACCACCACGCTTATGTTCTTTGAATCCTTGCTCCAAGATATTCGCATCGGTCTTCGTGTTTTAATCAAAGAGAAAACATTCTGCTTTCTCGCTGTCTTCGTCCTCGCGCTCGGCATCTGCGGCGTGACCACGCAATTCACCGTCGTGAACGCGCTCATCCTTCGCGGCTTCTCGTTTCCGCATCCCGAACAACTGATGAGCGTCGGTTTGATCGATCCGCAGGGAACGCCGCAAAATAATAATTTCGGCAACGGCAACATTCCGTCGGCGCAGGATTACGAAGACATGCGCGCGGCGCAGCAATCGTTCTCGATGATGAGCGGTTACCTCAATGGTTCAACCATCAACGTGACTTACAAAGGTAATCCGCAGCGTTACACCGGCGGCTACGTTACCGAAGATTTTTTCAAGATCATCGGAGTGGCGCCGATCATGGGCCGCGATTTTACGGCGGCGGACAATAAACCGGGCGCGGAGAAAGTTGCTCTACTCGGCTACGAAATCTGGCAGCGAGATTTCAACGGCGACCCGAAAATCGTCGGACAGGCGATTCGGATTAATGGCAAAGCGGCTACGGTGATTGGTGTGATGCCGAAAGGCTTCAAGTTTCCGAATCTCAGAACAGCTTTGGGTACCGCTCTACAATGAGTTCCCGCCGAAACCACGTGGAGATCCCTCCGCCAATGGACCGGCGGTGATGGGTCGCCTGAAACCAGGCGTGAGTATCGATCAGGCGAATGTGGAATTCGTCGGACTCGCCAAACGCATGGCGAAAGACAATCCGAAAACAAACGCTCAGCTCACTTCGGCCGCCGTATTGCCGTTGCTCAATGCTTTCACCGGTCCACAACTGCGTCAGACTGTTATCGCCATGCTCGGCGCGGTTATTTTCGTTCTGATCATCGCCTGCGTGAATGTGATGAACATGCAATTTGGTCGCGCGGCCTTGCGCGCGAAGGAGCTCGCTATTCGCGGCGCGCTTGGGCGCCACGCGCTGGCGACTCGTTAGGCAAATGATGACTGAAAGTCTGCTGCGTCGCTACTTTCGGCACGGTCGTCGGAGTGCTGCTGGCCTACTGGGCGGTCGATTTGCTCATCCGCGCCGTCAACGCCTCGCCGTTCCCGCCGCCGTACTGGGTGGTATTTTCGATCGACGGAAAAGTCCTCGCCTTTACCGTAGCGCTCGCGCTCGGCGCCACGCTTCTTTCCGGCTTCGTCCCTGCGTGGTTGAGTGCCCGCGCGAACGCCGCTGAAGTGATGAAGGAAGGCGGACGCGGAAATTCGAGCCGGCTCGTAAACATCATCACGCGCGTCCTCGTGGTCGGCCAAATCGCGCTGACGGCTGCGCTTTTGATCGCGGCCGCTCTGCAAATCAAATCGATCCGTAACCAGACGACGCTCGACTACGGCTACGATGAAGAAGGAGTTTACAGCGCGCGCATGGGTTTAATGGATGGCGATTATCCGACATCGGAAGCGCGTCAGCAATTTTTCGTTAGGGCGATCCGCGCGCTGCGCAGTAATCCGGCATTTGAGGACGCCGCCATGACTGGACGTTTTCGCATGACCTTCGGCGGCTTCGGCCAATACGAAGTGGACGGGAAAAATTACATCACCGATCGCGACCGGCCACAGGGCAACTTTGAATTTATTTCCGATGGCTACTTCAAGACGATGGGGTTGAAAATTTTGGAGGGACGCGATTTCACGATCGAAGACAACGATGCGAAACAGCCGGTAGCAATCGTGAGCGCCGGGTTTGCCCGGAAATATTTTGGAAACGAAAGCCCGCTCGGCCGGCGCATTCGCATTTTCAATCCTGCGCAGCCGCAACCGTGGCGAACCATCGTTGGCGTCGCGCCCGAGACGTTGATGCAGGGTCCGTTTAACCAGCAAACCGACAACACCGGTTTCTATGTTCCGCTGCTCGGCGTTCCGCCCGCGCCGCAGTTCGCCACATTGATCGTTCGCCCGCATCCGGGGCAACGCGCGGATACGTTGGCTGCGCCATTGGCGAAAGCCGTCGCCGCGCTCGATCCGAATCTGCCGACATACTTCGGCGGCACGCCGGGGCGTTTGCATTCCGAAATTCTTTCGGGAAATCGGCTCATCTCGACTCTCTTCACCATCTTTGGCGCCGCGGCCTTTTTCTTGTCGGGCGTCGGGCTTTACGGCGTGATGAGTTTTTCGGTGAATCAACGTACGCAGGAATTCGGCATTCGTATGGCTTTGGGCGCTGATGCCAAACGCATCTTCCGCCTGGTCATGACTCAAGGAGCCTGGCAATTGGCGATTGGCCTTTTCCTCGGAGCGGGAGCTGCTGCGCTTTTACTCGGAGTTGTCGGTGCAGCTGCTTTGCAAAACATTCTTTATCAAGTCAACGCGCTCGATCCGATCATTTACACTGCGGTCGCAGGCTTGCTTGCCGCTGTCGCGGCGACTTCGTGCTTCGTGCCGGCGCGTCGCGCCACGCGCGTGGATCCGATCGTCGCCCTGCGCGCGGAATAAATATCCGAGCGACGAGCGCGCTCGATACGAATATTGATTGTCACTCTGGCTTCGGCGACGAAGTCAGTGCAGTATCGATTTCGTATGAAAAGATCGCTTCTTTTATTCAGCGCCATTCTCACCGTAGTCAGCATCGGTCTCGCTTCCTGCAAGAACAGATTGGAAGTGATGGAAGTCATCCCCGATTCACCAGCGACGCATCCATCTCCTTCCCCTACACCGTAACTGCAGCGGTTGAGCACGTCGCGCGGGTAACGTCTTCACCATGCTGATATGAAAATCCCATTTCGCCTCGGCGTCGTAGGTCACTTTGGTCTTGCCGTGCGCGATCCGAAGAAGAGCGCGAAGTGGTTCGAACGCGCGCTCGGGTTAAAGAAGCAGTTCGAATACGACGACGGTATCGCGATCGGGAATGACAATATCACGATCGCGCTTTTCAAAGGCAAACCATCGCCGCGCACAATCGATCACATGTCGTTTCATCTGCCGAACATGGCGACGCTCCGAAAAGCGCTCGCGCATCTAAAGAAGCACAGAGTGACGTTAGAAGATCCCGGCCACGAGATAGGTCCCGAGGCACCTGGCTCGAAACACATGGGTCTCTGGTTTCACGACCCGGACGGCTACCGCTGGGAACTCAGCGTGCAGGGCGGAAAATAGCGTTTCCGCTTTCCTAGTTCCGCCGTCTCGGCAATTCCAAGCGTCGCCGCGCCTGATCGTCGATATACTCGCGTAAGAGACCCCACGAAATTCCCAGCGCCAACGCGCGATTACGGACTTTCTTCCAGATACGCGAATCGCGCGTTGCATCCAGGAAATCGTGGCCTGCCCAGGTGATGCCACTCACCGTAGGTATGGCGACCGGAGATCCAGCTTCATGATAAATCTGGCCTCGGAGTAATCCGGCCTCGATGGCCAGCACACTATTATAAGCGATCGCTGCCGCGTCGTAGCCTGATAAGTCAACAAGCGCCGCCCCCTTTTCTTCCCGTAACAAAATCAAACGAATCAATTCGATATCACGTGTCATAACTCTTGAAGACTAACTACACCGCATTGTGCTGCCGAAAAAATATGTCATTCCGAGCGAAGTCGAGGAATCTCTCATTGTCTTGTCCACGCGACCGAACAGAAAAGATGTCTCCCGCCGCAGCGGCTAAACTGTTTCGCCCGACATGACAGGTCCGGCGCCGCATCTTCTCAACCCTCGTGTCCGCCTTCTTCCCGCGCCCGCAGTTTTGCTTGATCTATCGACTCGATCCCGATAAGAATCGCAGGGTCGCGCCCCGATGAAAATCTTTTGTTGTTACACCCCGTCACACAACAAGCTTTATCACGACGATTTCCTTCCCACGATCCCTGCCGGCTTCACCGTACAATCCGAGATCATCGAGATGTTTGGCGAAGGGCATTACGACAGTCCGCAGTTTGTCCCGTGCGTGGTTAAGAAAGTTGCCCTTATACTGCAAAGCCTGCGAGAGCACGCCGGCAGCGTCATCATTTGGAGCGACGTCGACATTCGGTTTTACCGGCTCACTCCGGACCTCGCGCTAGCGGAGCTAGGCGAACGCGACATTGTGTTTCAGGCCGCCGGCGTTCCGTCGTATGACATCAACAGCGGTTTCTTTATTTGCCGGTGCAACCAGCGCGTCATCGATTTTTTTGAGAGAGTAAGACACGCCCTGCTCAACGAATGCGCGGGCGAGATCGAAGAACGTGTCATTAACAAACTTCTTCCCACCTTAAGCGACGACGAGCTTTCCTGGTGCATGCTACCGCGTCCCTTTTACGCCCGGAGCAACAAGTGGCCGCCCCCGCGCGACCTCGTCTTGCATCACGCCAACTCCACTCCCGGCCTCAACGGTGTCGAACTCAAACATCGTCACCTGCGCGAAGTAGCTCTCTTGCAACGCTACGGGCTACCCGTCTTGCTCTATACCTGCATCAAGTACGCCCCGCGCCGCGCCCGCCGACTCTGGAGTGAATGGCGCGGGAAACCAGTTCCCACGGCAAACGCCGCACCGGCGGTCTTCGGTTAGGTATTAGTTATTTTGCCGGCGCCTTCTTCTGTTTCTTGTTCGCGAGAGCGAGGCGCTCGGTCTTCTTGCGGCGGGCCGCTCGTTTCTTGGCGTTAGTTCTACCTTGGCTGTGTCCCATAAGATCTGACACTCACGCCTTTCGCCGCCGCTTCCAAGCTCTTTTAGTTATCTCTCGACAAATAGAGACGCATTTCCGATTCGTAAATCTCGGCACGACCGAAGCCGCCGGCACGGCATGCGTTGAATTTGAGCCGCAAGGCGAGAACTCCAGATTGGTCTCTTTTCAAATCTTTTTCGGAGATAACGGTCGTTGAGTTGAAACGGTGTCAGCGCATGCTTGCGCTGCGCTCTTTCACAATCTCCACATATGCTCTTAGCGCCGTGGATGTGTTTTCACGCTTCCACGCGATACAGGATTGCGTGAGCACGGTCGGAACCAATGGGCGAAAGACAACATTCTCGTGAGGAAGTTTTTCTACTTGATTGGGCAAGAGTGCAACACCCAGTCCGGCCCCGACCGCTTGAATGACCATCCGTTCGATGTGGACGTCCTGAAGAACTTTGGGAGCAAAAGCTGCCTGGCGGCACGTTGCCGTCAGCCAATCGCGGTAGCCGGGATAACTTTCTTCGGACATGCCAACGAAAAACATCGGCTTCAATTCTTTTAGTTTCACCGAGGCTCGCCTTCTCAAGAGCATCCCCTTTGCGCAACGCCACCACGATCTTGTTCACTCCGATTTCGCGAAATTCCAAACCACGCTCTGCGATTGTTTTTTTCGATCCCACGAAACCAAGATCGATTTTACCTTCTTCAAGTGCGCGAAATTGGTCGCCATAAGTCATATCAAAGAGGTTGATGGAAACGGTTGGGAACTTCCCCTGAAATGCGGCGAGCGCGGCAGGAAGAGGAGCGGGGAAAAGATTCGCGACGTAACCGATATTGAGCGCGGCGGTCTCATGACGATTGAGGCGCTGAACCGATTCCACGATATCTGCGCTGTGCGCGAGAACTCTTTTCGCATCGGAGAGAAATGAAAGTCCTTCCTGAGTCAAAGTGACCTGCCGTTTGTTGCGGTTGAGCAGTTGCACTCCGATTTCGGTTTCCAAATCCTGAATCTGCCGGGTGAGCGAGGGTTGAGCCAGATGCAGCTTTTCCGCCGCCTTCGTAAAACTCAGTGCCTCGCCGACCGCGACGAAATATCGAAGATGACGCAGTTCCATATAAGAGTAGCGCCTCTGGAGGAGCGATACGTCACCAACCTATACCTCGAAAGCATTACTGACCAAGCAAGAAGGTATTGGCTGATTCCGCAGCACCCCCGTAGAGATCATTCATGCTCGAAGTTCTACGAGGCGCTCCCATCGATGAATCGTAAAGCTTCAGCGATTTGGAAAGGAAGCTTGAAAGATGGCAATGGAACGATGAGCACCGAGAGTGGTGTTCTTGATCAGACACAATATTCGTTCCGGACTCGCTTTGACCATGGAATTGGAACCAACCCGGATGAGCTCATCGCCGCTTCGCTCGGGGGGTGTTTCTCCATGGCGCTGTCCAATGAGCTGGGACTCTCCGGCCTGCATGCGGAGCAAATCGACACCACCGCGGTCGCGACGCTCGAAGAACTAAAAGCCGGCTGGACCCTTACTCGCATCCAGCTCGATGTCCGGGCCCGAGTGCCGAAGGCAACGCAACACGAATTCATCGATGCCGCGCTCACAGCGAAAACACAATGCCCGATCGCGCGTCTGCTTAACACCAACATTTGCATGACGGCGACACTCGAATCATGAAAACAAATGGATCCCGAGAGCAGCCCAGAGAAAAGATAACTCGGTCTGCGGCGGCGGACGCTTTGCGGAAATCTGAGCTGCGATACCGCCGGCTTTTCGAAACTGCACAGGACGGGATCCTGATTCTCGACGCCGAGACCGGAGCCATCACGGACGCGAATCCGTACTTGCTGGATCTTCTCGGTTATCCGTTCGAAGAAATGTTTGGCCGGCATCTCTGGGAAATCGGCGAATTCAAAGATGTGGCTGCGAGCAAGGCTGCGTTTGCCGTGCTGCAGACCACAGAATATGTCCGCTATGAGAATTTGCCGCTTCAGACTCAGAGCGGCCATCGAAAACAGGTGGAGTTTGTAAGTAACGTTTACGACGTTGAAGGCGAAAAAGTCATCCAATGCAATATCCGGGAGATTAGCGCTCGCGCGGAAACGGAGCAGGCCGCCAGACATCATCTTGTCGACCTGGAAGTCGCGATCAGCGCCAAGGATTCCGTGCTGGCCGTGGTTTCACACGAACTGCGAACGCCTCTGGCTGCAATTTCGTCGATGCTCGATTTGATCGACCTTGGCCGTGATGTGGCCGGAAGGTGCGCAGAATGTCCGTGAATTCGACAAGTCAGCGAGCGATCACATCCGGCGCAACATCCGATTCCTCTCGTCCCTCACCGATCAGCTTTTCGAAATCACGCACATTACGAGGGGCATGATTCATCTCGATCGGGAAGTGATCGACGCACATGAGGCGATATTGGCAGTCCTGGCGGATTTTGAGAGCCAGCAGAAATTAAAGCAAATCTCGATTGATGTGCAGCTGCACGCGTGGGATCACCACCTCCACGCTGACTCTACAAAACTTCATCAAATTCTATCCAACCTTATCGGAAACGCGATAAAGTTCACTCCCATTGGCGGTGTCGTCGACGTAGCCAGCTACAACACGTCGACTGGTCAGATTATTATTCTGGTTCACGATAACGGAATCGGTCTCGAGGCGAAGGACCTCACGCGCATCTTTTTGCCCTTTGAGCAGGCGGACGCTTCCATTCATTCGCAATATGGCGGCCTCGGCCTGGGACTTTCCATCGCGAAATCGCTTGTCGAGGCTCACGAAGATCAGTGGCTACGCAATCCCGCAGAATATTGTCAGAAGTAAAGAAGCCGGTTTTGTCGAATACCTCCTCAAACCGGTCAACATTCAAACGATTGACGACGCAGTAACAAAGGTCCTCAGTCGGACCCAAAAAGCGACCCAGTAGGATCGAACACGAATGGAATCCACAACTAAGCAAGGCAGCTCGCCGTTGAACGCAAATAAAGTTGGCAACGCGCTCGTGCCAACACCGAAACCAAAATTTGTCCCGTGGCCGATTCGCATGGCGCGTCAGTTCCCCTTCGAGCGTATCAACTGGATAACAAGTTCGTTTCTCATTGGCACACTCATCCTGGCGTTGACCGCAGTCCCCTGGTATCTCTGGCACTTCGGGTTAGATACCTTCCAGGTGTTGCTTTTCTGGGTCATGCTTGCCGCGACCGGATTTAGCGTCACTGTTGGTTACCACCGCCTCTACTCACATTTAACCTTCCAGGCTCGGCGGCCAATCCATCTTTTCACACTTATCTTCGGCGCCGGCGCTTTCGAAAACTCGGCGCTCATGTGGGCGAGCGAGCATCGGCGTCATCATAAGTATGTCGATCACGACGACGATCCTTACAGTATATCAAAAGGCTTCCTTTATGCGCACATCGGATGGCTGATCTTCAAGCTCAACGGCGATCAATCCTACGATAACGTTCCCGATTTGTTGAAAGACAAACTCGTGTGCTGGCAACACCGCTACGTGCAGGTCATCGCCGTCATCGTCAGCTTTGTTCTTCCAACGATTGCCGGCGCGCTATGGAATGGCTGGATCGGGGCGCTCGGTGCCTTCTTGATTGCGGGCGTGGCCCGGATCGTTTTTCTGCAGCACTGCACATTCTTAATCAACAGCGCCTGCCACGTCTTCGGCACTCAGCCGTATTCGACCAAGTGTTCCGCGCGCGATTCCTGGATGATGGCGCTCTTTACCATGGGCGAAGGCTATCACAACTATCATCACGAGTTTCAACACGACTATCGTAACGGCGTGAAGCCATGGAATTTTGATCCGACGAAATGGATTATTTGGAGCTTATCGAAGGTTGGCCTAACGAGCAACCTGCGACGTGTTCCGAAGGAAAAGATACGGCAGGCTCAGGAATTAAACAGATACTCAACCCGGACAAAAAACATCGGGATAGAATTGCTTGGCACAGCGCCGTAGCGGCGTCCCTCCGTCATGACCGCTAGCTTTTATGGGGACTGGAGAGAACGCCAATTTGCGCTCGGAGCACCCATTTGCCGGGCGACGCAAACAACTAGCACACGCTGCGCTGATGCGACGCACCGCGAGCGAATACCGGGAATAGGATAGAAAACAAACATGCCGACCTACATTTACGAAACCACGGACCAGGCAAAACCAACTCGTGAGCTTGAAATTAAACAAAGTATCCACGACGACCCACTGCTTGTTGATCCCAAGACCGGAGAAGCAATAAGGCGAATAATATCCGCTGGCTACAGCATACTCCTACCCGGTGGATCGATGGGCCCCTGCGTTGGATCGGCCGGCTCGGACAACGGTTGACTCACTCACGACCCGTCTGAACAAGAATCACACCTTCCGGTCGCATCCCAATCGAAGCTCGAGCGCACTCTTTTGCAGCGCTAGATCCGATGAAAAGCAAAACGCCTGGCGACGAACCAATGGTTCGAAATGCCAGGCGCTGAATTACTAGTTTGCCAGGGATTAGCCAGGCAAAACACGTTTCGCAACTCTTAGTCGCGATCCGGTGTCAGGGTCACTTTATCAACCACCATGTTGTCGCCGTCTTTGACGTAGTGCACGTGAACCTTCGAATCTTTCACGATTTTCGAAGCTTTGATCATTGTTCCATCCGCAGTCACATACGTGACAGCCTTGCTGAACTTGTAGTGCACAGGTTCGGCTGCTTCCGTTTTTAGGATCATGGTCTCGCCCGGAGTGATCTCCGTGATCGTACCCATATTATCCGTCGTCGTGGTCGTTGTTTCAGTAACTCCGTTGGTTCCTGTGGCGACCGTAGTCGAGGATGTGGATGATTGCCCGTAAGCAACTATTCCAAGGAGGATTGTAGCAAATGCTACGCTGAGGAATGATTTAATCATTACTTTTAACTTTCTAATAACCAAGTTGCTGCAGTGATCGCAGCGAAAGGCCATCCGGTAAGTGTTTCCGAAGGAATTCGGCAAACCAGGCAGGTGAATAGATGCGGCAGTTTTCTACTATAGCCCGCAAATGCTTTAACGCAACCTAACAAATTCTTAGGTAAAGAATCAGTCTGGTTCCGTAGACATCGACCAGGAGAAATTACCTGCCATGGCTTGAACGTGAGTGACGCTGACTCGAGACACGCAGATTTGGTTTCGACCCTGGCGCTTGCTGAAAGGTGGAGAAAGTAGTTTGCGCGAAATCGCGCTTCTCTTTCTTCGGCTGGTTGCTCGACTTCTGTTTTCTTTTTGGCATTACCAACACTGACACGAAATCGACAGAGCGAAATCCAAAAAATCAGGCTTCAGTTAGTCCTTCCATGAACTCCGGAATTGGGCGTTCGCAAATACAATTAGGGATATAACGTTTGCAGCCTGAAGTTAGCGCGGCCCTTGCCAGAAGGATATACCATGCTCAACCAGACCATCACCCAAAACAGCGCGCTCTACCTTGCGCAGCATAGAACTTCGCGAAAGCGAAGCTCGATTTTCCGGCCCAGCCGCGCGACGGCGAAAGGTCGGCTTCCTAATCTTCGGCAACCCGCTTTCAGCGAGGCATACTTCGTAGCGCGATTCTTTCATCCTGGCGGCGAGAGAACGTAAAATCTAAGAAGCGTTTGTTGCAGATCCTCTGGGGTAAAGACAGAAAAACATCGGGCCAGGGTTACGATCATACGCTGCCGGGACGGAGCCGGAAAATTGCGCGTGTTCGTCTTTCATTTTGTCGCTACCAGAAGCGAAAACTTCATTGCGAAAAATCTTCGGCAAAATTCCTCTCCTCTCTGCGGTTTCCTATCGCGCTACTTACCTTTCTTGCCAGGGAGCGCAGCACCGATTAGAAACGGAGCAGTCCTGTGACGGAACTCGATCTACTCAATCTCGCGCGCTCGACCACCGAGCACGAAGTCACGTGGTTTGCACAAATGATCACGATCAATTTCGCCATGGTGGTGGCGATCTACTACTTCCTGCACGGCGCAAAAATCGCGCTCAAGATATTTAGCTTCTTCGCCTACACCGTCGGAATACTGGTGCTCCTGGGCGAGATGCTGGTAGAAACAAACGTGAAAACAGGCGTGATCGAGGCCCTGCGCGCGTTGCCCGCAGAGCATCTCTCGCGACCAAGCGCGCATTATCTTGCAATCTTCGACTCCTGGGTCTCGCTCGTCACGCGGATCACCTTCAATCTTTCTGTGTGGCTGCTTTGGTTCGGTATTTTTTACCTCCTGTTTTTTTGGAAACGACACTCCAAGCAACTCGACTCCTTATAATGTTCTCCCGCGTCCCGTCGGTGACGGTGCAAGCTTCGTTTCGCAAATCTTCCGCGAGATCCCTAATGTGCCGCTAAAGTCTCGGACCGATGAGCGCCGACTTTGCCGAACTCGATTACCGCCAAACGCCGCTCGGCGATCTGATCCTCCGCCGTCGGCGCGTTCTCTCACTTGATGGCCTTGAAGTTTTCGAGGTGAAACTTGGCGATTACTTTCTGATGTCGAGTCTTTTCCACGAGGTCGAAGAGGCGCTCGCCGATCTCGGATTGGCCGGCCTCGACCCGCCGGAGCTTGATGTCGTAGTCGGCGGTCTTGGACTCGGCTACACTGCGCTCGCGGCACTAAGGAATCCTGCGGTGCGCTCGCTCATCATCGTTGAGGCGCTGGATGCAGTGATCGACTGGCACCAGCGCGGACTGGTTCCGCTGGGCGCGCAACTTACCACCGATCCGCGTTGTCGTTTCGTTCACGCCGATTTTTTCGCCCTCGCAGCCATACCTAACGAGGGCTTTGATCCCGAAATGTCCGGGCGGAAATTTCACGCCGTGCTCGTCGACATCGACCACTCACCGCGACACCTCCTTTATGAGCAGAATGGTGCTTTTTACCAAGCGGACGGCCTGCGCCGTCTCTCCGCGCAGCTGTATCCACACGGCGCCTTCGCACTTTGGTCCGACGATTCGCCCGACGCCGACTTTCTCGCCACCCTTCGCGCGGTTTTTCCCGAAGCCGACGCGCGCGTCATCTCGTTTTTCAATCCGCTCCTCGAATGCGACTCCTCCAGCACTGTCTATCTCGCGCGCAAAGCGTGACGGGGCGATATCTCTTCATCTCGGAAAGCTTGAAAATGTCCGCTCACTCGGACATCCTCCCGCGCATGAGCCTGCGTGGCGGCGAACATGGAAAGTCGTTTCTCAATCTGTTCTTCGAAGTCGCGCTCATAACTATCGGCGTCTTTCTCGCCCTGTGGCGAAACAATTGGCACGAAGACCACGAGCATCGCGCGCAGGGCCAGGCTGGTCTGCGCATTTCGCTGGAGAAATGGAAACGTGAAGAGCGATCTCGGATTCTGGGCAGCTTAAAGCCGCCAAGTTTTCAGCAACGACCTCGCCAATCTTTGTCTGGGGAGCACACCGCAAATGCCACTCCGAATGCCTTCGCGAGTACGTGGCGGCTGCGTGCACTTTGAGTGCAACCGTTATTCAGAATTCTTCACCCTTATTAACTTCGGCCGCGATAACGTTGTAATTCTGCCAGAAAGCTGGGAGGCAACGAATCATCATTGCCGCTTTCGAAGCGATCTACGACACTTTCATGAATCGTTTCGAACGTATTGGCCGATTTCTCTTTGAATACCCGGTCCCCTTTTTTGCGGCGAAGCGTGTCGAGCCAGGAAAACGGAAAGTCAAAAGAGTCGTGCCGCGGGGCGTTCTTATCCGGGGCGAACCAATCCGGATCGCTGAGAAAATCGTCGCTGAAATTGAGACCGTGCCTGCGCGCTTTCTCGATCATCCATACGCCAATGAATTTAATAGGAGGTTCGTGTGAATAAGTATTCCGAAAAATGCGCGCTCGCGGCGCATCCGGAGCTGTATCTCCATATCGGTCTCGATAAAGTGCCATCGCATTCGTTACTTGATCGATGTGCGCGCACTTTAATAAGCCACAGTCCCGAATCATTCCCGACAAGCTACGTGCGGTAAAGGCTCCGCGACTGAAACCAAAAATCCAGATTTCATCTCCTAGCTCGTACACTTTTACGAGAAATTCATACGCTCGTTGAATATTGCGGGAGATGCCGAGCCCAAACATGCCTCCGCGGACCCATTCGCCATCGTGCGTTCCGACGCCCTCTAGATAACAAAGCAACTGAAGGTTATTTCCGCCTGCATCCGTCGGAAGGATTGCAGCCGCGAACTTAGCGACATTAGTGGAGAGATGTTTGCCGCCCTTTGCTTTCTCCACCTTGTTCCAGGTTCCATCACAGCAAACTATTAGTCTCTTGGGCATCGAGTCGATATTTCCTCTTCAATCCGAGAACCACAAAACAAGCTCTTACATCTACCTACGGGAAGTGCCGACGGAAGTTCGCACAATTCAATGCGCTAGCGAAAACAGCATAGGATTACGATGATCCACATAGCTCCACCATCAACATCGCGGCGCAATTTCCTGACGAGTAGTATTAACTTCCGGCGAGATTCCAAATTGTAGCGCAAGAAAAGCGAAGCCTCTGAAGCTAGTTCCCGTAGATGTTGTTGCACACCGCAACCAATGAAGCCGCACAAGATGAAAGACCTAACGAATGACCCTAAAACAAGACGCCTGAAGAATCTACATCCGATTGTCTTGTCACTAATCACGGCTATTGCGTTTATGGGATGTGCCGGACCTATGGGCGATGATGCCGGTAAACGGGTTTATAAGCAGTGGAAGGCAGAATTCGAGGGCTAGAAAGCGGGAAGCGAAAGAGTGAATTGGGCGATGGCGAACCCCGAATGCGTTCGCGAGTGAATGCGTTCGCGAGCAAGGGGGCGACTTATGCTACGCACAGTGATCTTCCTCCTTGCGCATTTTGTCCAACTTGACTGCTTTAAGCAGTCGAGTTTTCAAGCACAAGTGAACTAAAGCGGCCGAGGGGTAACTTGACTGTTTAACCAGTCAAGTTCTGATCTGTGGGTTCGTTTTACAGGAGATTGGCTTTCAGCGTTTCAAGTCAGATGCGGTTCGCGACTCGGCGTAAGGATCTACGTCCATGCGAAGGCATCGTTAAACGCTTGCATCAAATCGTGCGCATGGGATAAAGGGCAGAACCCCTTCAGGCGCTTCCTCCCGGGGGAACGAGCGATGCTGAGAGTTCTGGCGTGCGAAGGATTGGGGCGGAGGCGAGACATCAATTGCGGGTTTGCTGGAGACAGCTGCCCCTGCTCATCTTCTTGCTCGCGGCCACGACCGCGCCAGCGGCGCTCGTTCGCGTAACCACCTGGAACCTCGAGTGGTTCCCTAATGGTTCGCCGAAAGATGCCCTCCCGGAAGAACAGGCGCGACGAATCAACAGCGCCGCGGAAATACTTCGAAGATTGAATCCGGATGTCCTGTTGTTACAGGAAGTTCGAGATTACGATTCCTGCTCCAGGTTAGCGGAAGCCATTGCACCGAAGACCTATCAGGTCGCGATCTGTTCTGCTTTCAAAGAGCCATTCCAAAAAGGGTTTGGCAGACAGCAGGTTGCCATTCTCGCAAAATACCCGGCGCAAGCGGCGTGGGCCGAGCGCTGGAAGTCGATGGAAGGTGTCGATCCGCCGAGAGGTTTTGCTTTCGCGTGGTTCAAGATTGGAGGAGCAGACCTTGGCGTTTACTCCGTGCATCTGAAAAGCAATCTCATCATGCGCGGGAACAAAGAGGAAGAACTCGCGAAAAATATCAGGAAACGGGAAGTCGCGGCCCGCCAGCTGGTCGGACATCTGAAGAGCGTCATTGCCACAGCGATACCGAATATCAGGAGCACAATCATCGGCGGCGATTTCAACACCAATCAGGATCAGTCGATGTTCCTACCCGAAAAGACATTTGCGATCCTTCACGACGCCGGCTTTCAGGACAGCACGGCGCAGTTGCCGCTCCTCCAACGCGTGACGCATCCGTCTTCCGGAAGGTATCCTAACGCTACCTTTGACTATCTATGGGTTAAGAATGGAAGCGCCGGCGGACTTAGAATCTTTAATTCCGGTATCTCCGATCATTACCCCCTCACCTGCGATATTGAAATTCCTGCGGCGACACAGTTCGCTACCATCACGCGACCGGTAACTCTTCAAGTTCCGTATGGCCAAATTGTGCTGCCACGCGGAACTAAATTGCCGATCGTGTCGCGCAGATTGGATACAGTAGACGTGCGCTACATGGACAACATCTACCCCGTTGCAGTCTCAGCGACGGATTTGCACTGACTGATATCAGGGACCTCGGCCCTCGATGTCCGATCGTGTTCGTCACCGACCATAAGCCGCTTATGATACATAACGGGGAGAGTTGGGAGTTGGAAAGTCGATATGGAAACGCGAAGGGACAGATGCACTTGACTGCTTTAAGCAGTCGAGTTTTCAAGCACAACTGAACTAAAGCGGCCGAGGAGTAACTTGACTGGTTTAACCAGTCAAGTTCTGATCTGCGGCTTCGTTTTACAACAGATTGGCTTTTAGCGTTTCAGGGTTTGATTCTTCGCCCTCCCGGTCTCCTTGCCGCTACCTACGCGGCCCTGCCGTCTATGTCGCTCGCCCCGCTCGCTCCATTCGCCGTTCCAGCTTTATCCGGGTAATCCGTGGTCTGATCGGGCCTTCCGGCCTGGGTCCTGCTGATACCTCTAGAATCATGAACCACCCGTTGCGGATCCTGGTTGTCGAGGATGAAAAAGCACTTGCCCACGTGATCGCAATGATGCTGGGAGGTCCCGCCGCCAAGGTAACCACGGCGAAAAACGGCTGGGAGGCACTGATTAAGATCGGCCTGGCCGCCAAACCCTTTGATGTCGTTATCACCGACCACCGCATGCCGCGCGTGACGGGCCTTGAATTGGTGCGTCAACTCAGGACGAAAAACTTTGGCGGCAAGATCCTCGTTCTGTCGGCTCATCTCGCGGACGAGGAAATTCGCGCTTACGAAGAGCTGAATGTGGACATGATGATGACCAAACCGTTTGACTTTGACGAGCTGCAAGATGCAATGGCCGTTCTGAACAAGAAAGCGTCAGTCCTCGCCGGAGTCTAACCGGCGGGAAATCGAAGCCGCAGATTTAAATCAGGAAATCAGGAATTGTAGCGTGATTTGCGATTCTCTTCTGGGAGCGCTCGCTGCGGCCATCCACTTGAACATCATCCCTAGGACAAGGCGAGCGCCCCTCCTGATCGCCCGCTTCGCCGCTACCGATCACGTTTCGCGAGCGCGAACTTTGAGACATCCGTGCAATGAGAATTATCAGCCTCTCGCACGCGAATTGCGGTCATTTGGTAATGATCTGAAATGCGATTCGTTAACCCCTATGGCCCGCACTCGGGATTCCGGGCGCGAGCATCCGCAATTGGGCGTCTTTGTGAGAGCGCCGGGGGCTTTATGCTCATCGAAACAACCGTCGCCAGCGCGGTCTTGGCGATCGGATTCCTGGGTACCTTCGCGATCGTCCTTCGAGCTGGCAGGATGGCATCCGCGGCGGAAGACGAGAGTCGCGCCTGCTCTGCGCTCGAACAACGGATCGACCAGCTCCGACTGCTGACCTGGGCTGATTTGACCGACGGTACCGGCATCACTGGTACGGTTTGGACCGCCCGGCCCGAGCCAACCGCGGGAATGATCGTGACGCAAGAAACAATTACCCTTTCTCCGTGGGATACACCAGGGGCGAAGACCCTTTCGGCGAATTGGATCGGAACGTCCACCCCGACCGTGACGTTCGATGCGGCGGCTCAGCCCGTGGGTGACGCACCCGCGCTGAAAGTCGTCGCTACCATCACTTGGACTGATCGCTTCTCGTTCCGTTCGCAGACTCGCCGTCTGGTTACTATTATTTCTAGAGGAGGAGTTTCAAAAAGTGCTCTCCCGTAATTCGGGCAAACGAATAGCGGCATTCAGCCTGGTTGAGATCGTGGTGGCAATGGGCCTCTTCACCACGTTTTCTGCCCTGCTCATAACGACCTGGATGGCGGTGACGAAGTTAGCCATAAATGCAACTTCTTACGCCTTCACCCAGAACGATCAGATGCGGCTTGTTGATTACCTCAAACGCGACGTCCGTCGCGCGACTACGATCGAGATTTACAACGGCGCGACCAAGGTAACCGGCACCACCACCTTTGGCAGCGAATTGCGGCTGACGTTTTCAGACTATTATACGGATTCACGCCAGGAGGATAATGCGTTTGGGACAAGCACGCCTTCGCTCCCAACAATCGGGGGCACTAGCATCTCCTACGGGATTCCGTTGACCGTGCGCTTTTACGTCCTCGGCGGGGCCGCTATCCGCGATGAGGCAGGCATTTCGCGCACTATTGGCGCGACGGTTGGGGCCTTCGCAACCTCATTCAAACACGAGAACGATGGTGCAGTGCGATGCCGGGTGACCTATGCCCGGCCAATGTGGGCAAGCACCAGCCAGACGCTTCAGCGGCAAATCGAGTTCCTATGCTATCCGCGCTTCATGCTTCAGAAATGAACCTATGGCCAGGGCACCGAAGGCCATTTCGACCGAGTCGCTTCAGTGAGTCGGGATCGACCCTTCTCGCGACACTGGCGATTCTGGTGATTACACTCATTGTCGTGGGCGCGGCGCTCACCGAGGCCTTGAACCGGTTTCGCGTAAGCCATCAATCTTTGCAATGGGCCCAGGCCGGGCAGGCTGCGGAGGCCGGGGTCGAGGCGGCATTGACTAGCGCCCAGAAAGACTCGTGGATCGTCGACGGCTGGTCCGGCCTTCCAGGTCCCCCCGGTGCGGCAGCGGTGACAAGATTGTTTACGCTCTCCGCTAATGTCCCGGACGTAGGAGAGATCACGGCGAGGGTATCCGTCGATCAGGTCGCGATCGGTGGCGCGAACTGGCTCCGGATCCGTTCCACCGGCAAGGCCGATCTCACCGGGGATGCATTCATCAGCTTGGATGCATCGGACGCCCTGCTCCGCAAGCTCAGTCTGCGCCACGACCGCACCGATGGCACCGATGTCGGTGCAAACCCGCGTGCAACACGCACCGTGGAAATCCTTGCCGCGCCTATACCCAAAGGGCTCGTCAGTATGCCGATCCTCCTCGATCAGAAACTAACCATGAAGGGCGGTTGGGTCGACAGCTTCGACTCCAGCAACCCGGCGAAGTCAACGAACGGGAGCTACGACATCGCCAAACGCCAGTCCAAAGGCAACGTTGGCATCAACGACACCCAGGGCACGTCGGATCTCGGTGGCGCTTACATTTATGGCGACCTGTCCTACAGCGGGGCTAGCCCGGCGGGGACGAACAATGTCCAGGGCCTGGTTTCAAAACCGTTCAATGCGGACATCGCCACCGTAAAAGATCCGGTATGGACCAATTACAACCTGACACCCAGCGCCATAAACAAGTCCGCCACCCTTATCGGCGGCACAAAATCCTCGCCGGCTCGCTACAAGGTCAGTGAGTTAACTGTTAGCGGTGGCCAACAGCTGACCCTGTCCCCTAAGGCAACGGGGGTCGAAAGCTACATCGAGGTATGGGTCACCGGTAATTTCACCACCTCTGGCAGCGGGTACGTTCTGGAAGAAGCTGGCGTCCACGCAACCTTTTATGTGGCTGGCGATCTGACCGTCAGCGGTTCTGCGTTCACCGTCAAAAGTAACGTCGCCGCGAACAACATCATCAATCTAATCACGCCACCTTCAGGCTCACAGCAAAAGGTTACGGTATCCGGGAGCGGCGTTTTTGTCGGCGTGATCAACGGACCGGGAGCCGACTTTACGTTGTCCGGCAATGCCAGCTTCAGCGGCGCATTGATCGGCAAGACGATGAACATTAGCGGCGGGGCCAACGTGCATTATGACGAGGCGCTGAATCGAAACGGCACCGCGAGTGGAAATCATTACCAATTCCGAAGCTGGGTGGAAGCGGTTAGGTAAAGCCTGCCCGCCGCGGCGCGCGGGCGAGTCCGGGAAAGCGCTGTCCTCGCCTCAAACTTCCCTAACGAAGAATAGCTCGCCCACGGCGAGCTGTTACTGGTTAACAGCTATTGGTTAACGGGTTAATCGCGAAAGCGCGAGTATTCGATTTTACAAATTTGAGCCTCAGAATCCGGGCTATCAGCTGTAGCCACGGCGCTACGTCGCCGTGCCGCGTCGACGCCCCGACACAGCGGGGCGGCTACAAGGAAGCGAAAAGCTAGTCATTTGACCTCGAACACGTTCGCCTCGAGGGCAAACGGACTCGGCTTAGCTCAAACGCGTTCGGTTTAGACGCCGATCATGGCTCGGAGGAAAAAGATCAGGACGCCAATGGCCACCAACGCGAAGGGGGGCGCGCGCGAGAAACTTCGTTACTCCATCCAGGCTTTGACCGCGCCGGGATTGCATGAACGCCATCAAAGCCAGAATGAGCCCGATACAATAACAGACCAGCGCGACGGTGGCGGCAGTTTTCGGAGTTCCCCCGAGCGTCGAAGCCGGGAGCGCACCGCTAAGCAAGCCGAGCCCAAGAAAGAGGAACGACGCGAGTCCAAGTTTGCGCAAGTGATTCACGCCTTGGTATTCAGTTTTTGAATCAGGAAGCCAGGTCGAAGACTCGCCGTGGCGAGAAATCAGGAATAAATAGCCTCAGCTTTTGAATTAGGAAACCAGGAAACCAGGAAAATTGTTCGGTGGGAGATCATTCGCAACCGTCCATTCCTGCTCGGTGTGTTCGACTTTGATTCGCTTTCGCCGAAAGCTCTCCCGCTAGACACTCCTCCTTTGTCGTGAGCTCAGCCCACCGTCTACTCGCCGGCACCCCTGTTCGGCGTGTTCCAATTTCTACTTTCTACTTTCTACTTTCTACTTCAATCGATCGTGGCATCGCGCTGGCCAGAGCGAGAATAGCTCCGGCAAACAGCAAGGTGTCGAAAAAATAGTTAATACCCACCATCTGCACCGCCATTTGCGGAGTAGCGAGCGCATCGGTCAGGACAGGCCCATAGACGACAAGGACGAGCAACAGAATCCAACCGCCCACGCAGGTAGCCACAGTCCGCGTTTTCCAATTTAAGAGGAAGCTTCCACCACCCACGAGAAGAACTGCGCCTGTTACATACCCAATCAGCACGCGCCCCGGAATCCACGCCGGCATCTCCTTTTCCAGCGGCACCCCGGGAAGTGACGTCGCGTGCAGGAAATGCTCGATACCATAAAATATTGCGGTAATCCCGAGCACGATGCGACCGATCGTGATCAGTATCCCGTGGCCGCGCCACCCGGCCATGGCATGGCCGGCGAGAATCAAGCCGGCGCCGCCGAAGGATGCTTCCCGCAAGGTCAAAGCCCAGAAAAACCGGTTCTGCGGGTGGGCCAGCGTGCCGCGAAGATCGATCATCGCCACGAACAGAAACATCATGATCCCCAGGAGGAGACCGGACCAGCGCACCGCAATTTTGGTGGCGATGCTCAGGGCCGCCGCGAGCAAAGCGACCCCAACGAAATAGGCCCAGAACAAAGCGCCATGGCATAAATTTCGGCACGGCATCGACCACCAGTTCAACGCCGAAGAGGTGTTCCGCGCCGAAGACAGCCAGCGGGATGGCGATACAGAGACTGCCCAGGGCAACGATCTTGTCCGCGCCGCGCGCTTGCGCGATTTCCTTTCGCGCGGCCCAGGCTCCGATCAGGAGAAAGGCGACACCGGCGGTGCAGGTGGCGAGCACGACGGGCGCGGTTTCGGAGAGCGTAGCGAGAACCATTGGCGGGATAGATTGTTGAGTGGGTAACTTCGCGCGTATCCGGGCGGACCTAAAGAAGCAAAACCAAAGTTAGGAGCCATGTCCAGTTCGGAAAAAAGAGACAGACTACTTAAACAGAAAGGCGCATCGATAAACACGACGCGCCTTCTTGCTCTAACTCGTCAGGAATCGTTGTCGTGTCGGCTGCCTGCTGCGTTCTATGCTGTCCTCAGCCGAAGGAAAATTCTCACGGGACCGACAGAGTCGAGAGTGTTTAAAAGAGCATCTGCGCAGGTTTGCGATTACGTGAAGAAAAATAAGTGACAGACTTGGCCAATCTCTGATTCAATCAGGTTGATCGCGATCATATGAACGGGGGCCGAATCACCAGCGAGGAAAAATCGGCTCTTAGCACGTACGTCGGTGTCGCCGTCGCGATCGTGCTCATCGCCGGGGGGCTCTACATTTTCTTTCTCACGGAGAAAGAGAAACAGGAGACCACAGGCTTCGATCCGAACCGGCCGGTCCCGAGCGACGCCGTCTTGAAACGCCGATTAAAGCCCGATGAATATTTCGTCGTGCGGGAAAGTGGCACGCAAACGCCTTTTCAAAACGAGTTCTGGAATAACGAGCGTGCCGGCATCTACGTCGATGTCATTACCGGCGAACCACTCTTCACTTCGCTCGACAAATTCGATAGCGGCCTCGGCATGCCCACGTTTAGCAAACCGATCTCGAAAGATCTCCTGGTCGAGAAACTGGACACTTCGCACGACATGCAGCGCACTGAGGTGTGCGCCAAACGAAGCAACGCCCATCTTGGCCATCTCTTTCCCGACTCGAAGTCGCCCACCGGACAACGCTACTCCGTTAACTCGGCCGCCTTCCACTTCATTCCGATCGAACGGATGAAAGAGGAAGGTTACGAAGCGTTCCTGCCGCTTTTGGAGAAAAAGCCTGCCGCGCCGTAGCTCACGCAGCTGCGGAGGCGGGTAACGTCCAAAGTAGACCAGAATGCAGCGCGCGGGCGGCGCTGGATAGACGGTCAAGCCGCGGAAGGTCTCGGTGCGGAGCTGGCCAAACGGAGCATCAATACAGCGCGCGGGCGGCTCGGTGATCAGCGACGTCTGGGGAGCGCACGCAAATGCCACTCCGGTCGAAGACTCACCGTGTCCGCCATTGGACAGACTCGCCGTGGCGAGGAGAGCTCGGAGGGCGAGCTGGTGAATGCGCCCTCGCGTTCGCGAACTTTCAGCGTTTGAATTAGGAAGTCAGGTCGAAGACTCGCCGTGGAGAGAAATCGGGAACTAATCGCGAAAACCAATTTCAGCTCTTGCACCCTTGGCTTTCCCTCAACTCCGTAAAGGAGCGTGGCTCCCACGGAGCTTTTACGCTCTCAACCTTCAGCGTTCAACCGTTCCTTCAGCTTTTCAGAGTTTCAGCGTTTCAGTTTTTTCAACCGACCATCTGTTCGATTTGCGATTCAGTTCTGGGGAGCGCACGCGCCCTCCCGTGTTGGTGATTGCGCCTCGCGATCACGCACTTTGATAAAGCAGACGCCGACGATGAACGCGGCGGCCATCCACTTGAACATGAGCTTGAGGATCGACCCGAAAGGGAGATCGATGTCCACGAGTGAGGTTCGTTGAACAACTGCTGATGTGCTGATTAGAGGGACATTTATCTGCGGAATAGGCGCAGCCACCGGAGGAACTCTAGTCGGGGCGGGCAACTGCGTCCCGTATTTCAGCATCGGCAGGTAATCATCAATCGTTTTCCAGTCACCGCTCGTCTCCGGTTTGCACGGCGTGGAACGATTCACATGCAGATCGGCAAACATCTGCGCGACCTGCGATTTGGAGTACGGGCCTTCGTTTTGATTTCAATTGGCCTTTTCTAAACTTGACCGCTTTAAGCGGTCAAGTTTGCAGAGCACATCTCTTGCAAAACGACTAAGAAAGAGGGCGGTTTACGTTTTCAAATCGTTGGCGATTTGATTCTTCGTCCTGCCGGTCTACTTGCCGCTACCTACGCGACCTTCCCGTCTATGTCGCTCGCCCCGCTCGCTCCATGCCGAATTTCAGCTTTTCAATCGAACATCTGCGCGATTTGCGATCCGGTGTCAGGGCCTTCTTCGCGGCCCCAAAATTTTGAGCAGGTATGATTTCATTCGGGAACAGTTGACCAACGCTTCTGGCAACCAAATCGCAATTGCTCAACTTGACCGCTTTAAGCGGTCAAGTTTGCGGAGCGCATCTTTTGGAGGGCGACTCCGTGAGAGTGGTTTACTTTTTCAAGTCAGAGGCGATTTGATTCTTCGACCTCCCGGTCTCCTGGCCGCTGCCTTCGATCGTTCCGGCTCCCAAAACTTGACCGCTTAAAGCGGTCAAGTTTGCAGGGCACATCTCTTGGGAGAACGACTATGAAAGATTTGATTCTTCTTCTTCCGGGCAATGGCATACTTTGCAAAGTATGGTCGCCTGGAAACGTTCACCGCCTCAAAATCCTTAAAGCGGTCAAGATTGCAGAACGCATCTTTTGGGCGGACTCTTAAGGAAGAGACCTCGCAGTTCAATACCAATCCGCGATTTTCGGACATGACGGCTTTAAGCCGTCATGTTTGCAGCCCGACTCAGAAGGGAAACGTCAAGAGGATCTCAATAAAAAGCGGCGAGCGATTGACCTGCTGATCGGCAAACATCTGCCCGATTTGCGATTCGGAGTAAGGACCTTGTTCGCGACCGGAGAGTTTGAGGAGGTAGGATTTCATTAGCGACTGATCCACGACCGTTCTTGATATCGATTCGCGATTTCTGAACTTGACTGCTTTAAGCAGTCAAGTCAGCAGCCCATCTTCGAGAAAGAGGGAGACGCTCGAAAGATTTCGAGGAAGAAGGGGCGGTTTGATGAAGAGGATCGTTTCCAGTCGCCGTTCGTCTCGGGTTTGCATGGCGTAGAGCGATTGATTTGCTGATCGGCGAACATCTGCGCGATTTGCGACTCGGAGTGAGGACCTTCTTTGCGAGCGGCGATCCTTAGCAGGTACAGTCTCATCCAGTGAACAATCGGTCTCGTTTCTTACAACAATGTCGCCACCTCTAAACTTGACCGCTTAAAGCGGTCAAGATCAGCGACACGTTAAGAGATGGTGGTCGTTTGTCTTCTTTCTCAAACGCAAGTGAACGAAGAATGACTGAGAGAAGTTGACTGGTTTAACCAGTCGAGTTTCAAGATGACAATCCACTCGGGGAGCGCAGCGAATCAAAGAGTCAATTGTGCGTGTCCCGTCTTGCATATCGGCGCTTCTAAGAACGAAACTTGACCGCTTTAAGCGGTCAAGTCTGCAAAGCACATCTCTTGGAGAACGACTAGAAAAGAGGGCGGTTTACCTTTTTTTCAAATCGTTGGCGATTTGATGGTTCGTTCGGCCGGGACGAAGTTGCCGATCGTGTCGCGCAAGTTGGACACAGTAGATGTGCGTTACATGGACAGCATTAACCCCGTCGCAATCTCAGCGACGGATTTGCACTGATTCGGCGACCTCTGACTTTCTACTTGTCGCGTGCTCGCGAACCTTCGGAGTTCACACGAATTTCTACCTTCTAATTTCTACCTTTCTGAGCTCTGCGCGATTTGCGATCCGGTGCCAGGGCCTTCTTCGCGTCCCGAGGGTTTGAGCAGGGTGGGATTTTGTTGGCGAATGACCGACAATCGATCATCGCCTTCGATCGTTCCGGCTCCCAAAACTTGACCGCTTAAAGCGGTCAAGTTTGCAGGGCACATCTCTTGGGAGAACGACTATGAAAGATTTGATTCTTCTTCTTCCGGGCAATGGCAAACTTTGCAAAGTATGGTCGCCTGAAAACGTTCACCGCCTCAAAATCCTTAAAGCGGTCAAGATTGCAGAACGCATCTTTTTGGGTGGACTCTTGAAGGAAGAGACCTCGCAGTTCAATACCAATCCGCGATTCTCGGACATGACGGCTTAAAGCCGTCATGTTTGCAGCTCGACTAGGAAGGAGGGCGGTTTACTTTTTCAAGTCATTGGCGATTTGATTCGTTCGTTCCCACTCCCTCACCCTCTCGGGTTTACCCATCCATGTCGCTCGCTGCCCCGCGGCTCCATTCAGCGAACTGGGGCGAGGGCGGCTCGCCACGGCGAGCAAGCTTTGGAGATCTTCGATTGAACTATCGGTAAGATTCGATTTCGATTTCGCGCGACGGCATGAGCTTCAAACGCTTAGCCTCGAAGGCCCCCTGCTCTGGTGCGATTTGTAGGAGTCGACCGCCCCCTTTCCAGAAGCCGGGGACTATTTCCATTTTCATGTAAACCGTCTGTCCCGCGGCCAAGTTCAACTCGGTTCCGGATTTCTTGTCGTCCATTTCGAAAACATAATGGCCGGGGCGAAATGCGCCGACGAAAACCCTGCCGTTTCCCAGGTTCACAAAGTCGTGGCCGTCCAGCATTACTGTTGGGCGCAACCCTCCCCCGTTAAAACTGCTTTCCCGATAAATGACTACCGTTGCCATTGTCCCCTTATTAATCTCGTCGAGTTTTCGCATCACGGCGGGATTAGTTGGTTTGACGCCTGTAGTCGCGCATCCTCCGAAAATTGGAATCAGAGCTAAACAGCCAAGATAGATAATTCGTTTATTCATGGGGTCGTCTAATTCATACCGACACGTTACCGAACTTGGCGAGGAAAAAGTTAGCGCTTCAGATCAGCCGCGATTTGACTCGTTCGTCCAGCCGGGACGAAGTTGCCGATCGTGTCGCGCAGGTTGGACACAATAGACGTGCGCTATATGGACAACATTTACCCCGTTGCAATCTCAGCGACGGATTTGCACTGATTCGGCGACCTCTGACTTGGTTCCCGGTGTCTCAGCTTTTCGGAGACTGAATGTCAAAAGCTGCTCGCGAAGGCTTTTGGATTGACGTCATCCGCTGCGCTTCCTATTCTCCGAGCGTGGTTGGCCCCCTGAAATCGTTTGCGATTTGTTGCATGCTCTGTCTACTCTTGCAGAGCTGCGCCACATCCGGATCGGGCACAGGACACCGAGAGCCCGTCCCCCTGGGGCAAGTAGTCCGGCAAGTAACCGCCGCCGTCGACCAGTTTCGAACCAGTGAGGCGGCGCGATATGCTGAACTCGCCTCTGCCGAGTTCAACTTCCAAACAGTAAAGAGTACGGGCGGGGAGTTAAGCGTAAAACCGCTCTTCTTCAGTTTCAGCCTCTCATCCTCCCGAGAGATAACGCATACCTTTACCTTTACCTACACTAAGCCCGGTAAACAGCGACGCATCGCAAGCGTGGAGGAGAACGATCTAACCCGCGATCTCGTCGACATGATCAAACAAGCAGCAGCATCGGCGAAAGACACACTCTATGCTGTCGGACTTCCTCTCAGCCAGGTCGATCTCTCAGTGGAGTTCGCCGTTAAGCGCGCTGTAAGCGGCGGCGTGGAGGCGCCGATTAAGCTGGTGACACTCGGCGGCAACGTCACTGCGAGCCACGCTCAGACTCAAAGCGTCAAGCTTACTTTCAAACGGAAGAAGATCTCCTAGCCGCGCGCGAGGCCGCGGCTGTTGATCAGGGTCACTGTTGGAGTGAGAAACTGCCGCAGCGGCTTTGCTGCCGAAGTGAGCGAAGACCAGCGATTGTGCTCACTTTGTGAGAAACGACAGCTCCCGGCTTGTTAAGGATGATGGAAGCTGGAAAGAGCGCCGCCCATGAGCACGGCCATGATCGCCATCATGATGAGCCAGACAATAATTGCCGCTGGGATAAAGCAGACCGTGACAATGAATCCGGCAGCGGCCCACTTAAACATGAGCTTGAGGATCGACCCGAAAGGAAGGTCGATGTCTACGAGCGAGATGCGTTGAACAAACGACGGCATACTGGTCGAAGGAGCACTTGATTGCAGAATGGCCGGAGCCAATGGAGGAGGTTTAGTCGGAGCGGGCAATTGCGTCCCGTATTTCAACATCGGCAAATAATCATCGATCGTCTTCCAGTCACCGCTCGTTTCCGGTTTGCATGGCGTAGAACGATTCACCTGCTGATCGGCAAACATCTGTGCGATTTGCGATTCGGAATAAGGACCTTCTTCCCAGCCCGAGAGCTTGAGCAGGTAGGATTTCATTGGCGAATGATCGACGATCGTTTTGATTTCAATTCGCCTTTCTAAACTTGACCGTTTAAAGCGGTCAAGATTGCAGAACGCATTCTTTTGGGCGTCACGTTCAGAGCAATCCGCGATTCTCGGAGATGAGGGCTTAAAGCCGTCAAGTTTGCAGCGCGCTCAGAAAGGAAACGCTTGAGAGGATGTCGACAAAAGCAGCGAGCGATTTACTCGCTGGTCGGCGAACATCTGTGCGATTTGCGATTCGGAGTACGGACCTTTTTCCTGACCCGAGAGTTTGAGCAAGTAGGATTTCATTTTGAGAAATTAACGAATAACGGTTAACCAATAACCGCACCAATCGCGAATGCGATTTCAATGTTTCAGCTTTTCAGAATGCAACTATCAAAGAATTTAAGACTCGATCCCATTTCCTTCTCGCGACCCCATTTCCCTCTCGCGAGTTAGTATCGGTGGTAAGCCTGAATCCCTTTTTGTTCTTCGGCAACTTCCAACCTCCCACGAGGCGACTGCTCAGCCGTCCGCCGTTGGCTGACAATCTAGTATTGCGGTGGGCTCTTCGAGGGTGATAGAACGGCCCTGTGCAGCCCCTGAACGCGAAGGATATTTCAAGTATTCGCGACGAATACGATCGTCTGTCGAAAACGATTGGAAGATTCGGCTTTGTCCGCGCTGCGATTATCGGGATCAGTGCCTTCGTGCTGGCTTCCGGGCTGAGCCAAATTAGCTCGTCGGGAGTAAGTAAAATCATCGACGATCTAAAAGAGAATTTTCAAATAACTCAACTTTCTCCGGATTTTGATAACACGTTCCTTACGGCAATATACGGCCGATCGTTCCAGTTGCCTTCCCCGCTGGCGGAGCCGGCTGCGGAGGCGGCGGAACCAGCAGGACCCACTTATTCAAGTCAGGAGAAAGAGCGGGCTTTGCAAAGACAGAATGAATTGGTTACAGCCCTTAAAGCGCAAGCGCAGAAAGCATTTGATCTCTCTGTTAATGCGCCGTTGCTAGGAACCAAGGTTGACATCGATTTGACGTTCTGGGGATTTATTCTTCCGATTTTCGCGATCTTCTCGGAGAGTTACCTGGCAATCCTCCGCTATAAGAGACGCCTGATTTTCAAAATCGGCGGGCTGCTTGTCCGGCGAGATCCTGAGAATGCAAGCACCTGGAGCCTGATTCAATTCTCCGAAATGAATAGTCGTCTGCCGCCACTTATGCGGCATCCTGCGCAGTACCGAAGCCGCGGTGACATGGATAGCCACGTTAGCTTTGGTGGGCTATTTGGGCTACTCGGGAAAGGAATTCTGGAAAACCTGGGATTCTGCTTCAAGAACCAGTTCGCTGGCTTTTTACCTTTTTATTGGGATCTACGCCGTCGCGTATGTAGCTTACGCAAAACGTCAGCTAAGATGGCAAATACTTCCCTTACGGGGATTGCGTGGGCCGCAGCTTTCGGCCCGTGCGCCTTATGTCTTGGGCCGGTGGATTTCCAATTTTGCCAGACATGTTCCTGCAAAGCTAAATATCGTAACCGGAAGCTTCGTGACCCTTTGCACGCTTTGGTTGATCGTTGCTAATGGATGCGACGGCTCTCGCACAGGCTTTCAGTATTTAAGAGACCCAATTAACGGATGGTTAGCCGGCCCTTTCAATGTACCGGAGTTGATGTCGCCAAACTTTTGTCCACAGATCATTTGGGCCCTTTACCTCGCCGGTTTGCTCCTGGCCTGTTTTTCACTCCTCGTCGTCTGGCGACTCCAAGAGATTGACAGCCAACGAAAGTTTGCTTCACGAGCTAGCGATCTGGCGGCGATCATCGTTATGTTTTTTGTCACCTACCTTTGCTTTGGCGATTTACTGAACGCCAGTCTGGCCACTCCTGGCCATTGGACTTGGGCAACCGCGGCCCTAGCGATACCAACTCTATTGATTTGGATGGTACCGCTTGGGGCTTGGATTCGATATCGGCAGACAAGATTCCGGTTAAAGCGTCGCTCAGTATTGCGGTGGTACCAACCGCAGGTCGCAGTTGCCATTTTGTGTTTTTTGATGCACCTGACAGGCGATCGGCGCAGCATTGGCAGTCCGGTGTTTGTAATAGGCATCGCCCTAATCGCAGTGGGTTATGCGGTCTTTGCAAGAGCACGATCGCACCGGATCCCGCGAGTGACAAATCCGTCACGTCTTTTCAGCCTTTGACCGCTTTCATACGAATTATCGATAGTAAGCTCTGGGCTTGCCCTGATTGTACGGACAGTTGGTTAAGGGTGATTTTGGTTTAGACTGGAGTGAAGTCTGGTGCGGTTATAGAAGGTTCGATATAATCGAAGACGGCGGTGCGAGCTTCGGCAGGCGTGGCGAAGCGGTGATGATAGACGAGTTCGTATTTGAGGCTGCTAAAGAAGCTTTCGATAAAGGCATTGTCGTAACAGTTTCCTTTCCGGCTCATCGAAGCAGTTAGTCCGTGTTGGTGAGCAATTGCCGGTAAGCGGCGCTGGCGAACTAGGCCCCGCGATCGGAGTGGACGATAAGAACACTTCCTACTTCTTCAATCATCCGTGTTTCCGCCGAACTCGACGATTGAAACGAAATTGCTTTCGACATGGTTGGCCAAGTCGTCGACGAATTCATCAATCGTCGTCCGAGACGCGGGAATAGTGAGCGTTGTCCCCGCCGTTGTCGTCACGGTAATTTCGCCATGATGGATTGTCACTGAAACAATGTGATCGCGATTCAAAAAAGAAACCTTCTCTGCCGCGAGAGAACGCATGAGAGGGATCAACGCCATAAACTAGTAAAGTTGTGCTTCAGACTTGCGACCGGATTGATTCACTCGTTCCCCTTGTTCACCGCTGCGCGGCTGGAAACCGTCTATGTCTCTCATCCGTGTCGCTCCATTCTCAACTTTGCTGAGAAAAACTATCAAAAAAGCCCGTTTCTTGATCGGGAAGCACGTTGCGTTCCGGGTATTTATGCTTCGTCGTCAAGACCTATCAGGACACCAGTGGCTCACGCTGCTGTCGAAGCGGCGGCCAGTGTATCACGAATAATCTTCCATTCATTCTTGTAAGGTTCGGCGTCGGCGATCGGAATGTGGAAGCGAACCATCCGAGCGGAATCGACCCAGTCCTTGCAAAACCGCGCAACAAAAGCCGAAGGAAACAAATAAACGTCAGGGATATGTTCACCAGGTAGTCCGCGGAGATCGACGAATGCAATAACGAGTAAAGGATTATTGAGCTTTGCGGCACGGGCTCCAAGAGGGAATTCTAGGTGGTGCGCCTGCTTGGCGGCTCCGCGCCCACGGAGCCGGAGAGCGTATTCGGTAGTCTTGACTTCTATTGAAACAAATCGGCTGCCGTCAGCGGAAGAAACGAGAATATCGATGTTTGGTGCGTTACCGTGAGTGCAAGACGCGTGAAATCCTTCCGCTGTGAGTCGATACATGACGTAGTAAACGCCTGCAGTGCCTGTAAAGATATGCCTGCCAACATCCATCGAGCAAAGACGCACTAACGGCTTGGCATGGTTGCCAATAAAATTCAAGAACGAATGTCCGTTATTCGCACTCGATCTCAGTGACGACTTTATCTAGCTCTTCAACTAGCTCACTTTAGCCATGCTTTCGTCGGAGGTAAGAACGGCTTCGATCAAATCCCACCGGTCGCGATAAGGAGAAATATCCCACCCACCGGGAGATTTATGAGGCGGGAGATCGACAATTCGCATGGTGTTGTCTCTATGCGCTCGTCCCGCGCGGCCCGGTGTGGCGAGCCAAAGGTCGTGTGCCTTTGTGACATTCACCGCCATCGCTTCGGATGGAATAATGTAATACTCGAATGGTTTGGCGGAGCTCGGCAGAGGAATGCCCCCGAGAATCCAAAAGAATGTCGGCCCAACATTCTTCATCGCTTTCATTCCAACACTGCAGGTTCTGTTTCCCGGAACGAACGTTTTTACCTGGATATGGGCGAAGCGCGTCCCGGCTTGATTACTGCATAGGATGTCGACGTTTGGCGTATTTCCGAGCGCTACCACGGCAGAATAGCCGCGACGACAGAGCTCACCGGCGATAAAAAACTGACTCGCATTCCCTCTTGATGATTTGTCGCGAGATTCTCTTTGGTCATTTCGCATAGACTATTGTCGATCTTAGTTTGGTTCTTCTTTACAGCAAAACGGGGGGCTCATAACATCCTTCCAATGACGCGTGTCAAAAAAGGTCAGTCTTTCAAAGTACCCTTTGATAAAATCGTCGAGGCAATTGCCGGACTAGGTGTTCCAGGTCTCGTGCTGTTGACGGCGATGGCGATTTCTGGATGGGCCGGAGCTGCAGCGTTGACGACTGCGCTTGCCGCTTTAGGAGGGCCGCTAGGAATGCTCGGCGGAATCGCTGTGCTCGGAATTCTTGCGCTAGCAGCTCATGGACTTAGCGAGTTCGGTTTTGAAAAGATAGCCGTGTCGGTGATTAAAAGACTGCGCAAACAAGGGCGTCGTCGAGCTGATGTGATTTCGCAAATTCGTAGCTTTCCAATTTCGTCGGGAATGAAAGTGAAGATTTTGGCTCGTATTGAGAAAGTGTGGCCAAGGAAATAGGCGATATTCGAGAGCTAGGATCGCAGACGGACGGGCGTAGAGGCGGCGGGAGCGAGGATGCGGCAGACTTCGTGATTTTCGATTTTGTGGAAGCTGATTTTGCAGGCTGAGCTTTGCAGACTACGTAGTTTGTGGTTCATGAGGTTGCCACTTTCGTCGTCAATTTATCGAGTGCGCCTTCTGGCGTAGCGTGGATAATCGTGACGTGAGTTGCAAGATCGACAACCAGCTTGTTGCGAGTCTCGGCCGTTTCTTTGGTAGGCCGACGGACTGAGGCATCGAAGGGCGAGATGATGAGCAGTTCGCCGCGATCATATTTTGGCTGCCAATCGGCCGGCAATTGGAAGGGATCAATTCCGCGGGCGGGACAGATAACGAGTGATTGCGGGCCGCGCAGGAAGATGCGCAGGCATTCCTTCTCCACGGCGGTGTGGAAGCAGCTGATGACTGCCCGGTTTTCAGCGCGCCAGCGCTGGGCGAGGTCCATCGCTTCGATAATTTTCGCGCCAGGGCACGCCTTGGAGCAAAGAAGGGCGGTGAGAGGCATTCGAAGCAGGTCGGCATTGCCATGACTCCAAAGCCTTCGGCTCTGCCACTGCGTCGAAGCTGGATTGCGGAGAAGCATCTTTCACTCGTCTGAGCCGTCGTCCGAGCCGCCGCTCAATCCCATTCGGTATTTGATGTCGTAGTTGATGATGAAATCGAGTTCCTCTTCGGTGAAATCGTAGTGCTCGGCGAGCACGGTGTCGATTTCATCAGCGATGACTTTGGAGCTTTTGGGATAGAACTCTTGATATTCTATGGGTCCCGCTTTCGTTTGGGCACTTTTGCGCGAAGAAGTGTCGCGCAAGCGATCCATCAATCTGCTAACCAATTGATCTAGGCGCGCCCGCACGTCCTCGCTACATAAACGCGCCCACGGAAAGGAATATACGTCGTGGTAACCGCAATGAAAGCCGTCGCAATGAGCCCTCCAGAACCAATAGAAGAGCGTGCTGTTAAGCGCGGCTGTAATCGCACGTTGCTCAGTTGGCTCAAATCCAAACAACTTGTAGTCTTCAGACTTCCGTACCGTACCATCGGCACTGCGAAAGTGCGGGACAAAGTCCAACGCTTTGACGAAATATCGCACTATTCGATGGACCAAAACGGGCTGGCCGTTTGCTTGCACGTAATTCTCCAACGGCGCTCCAGCAATTTTGGCGAGCATCGATCGCTCGTGGCCTGAGACGAACTTGGGAATGATGGCATTCGGTTCTGCTCGCTCAGCTACTCGGAAGTGCGTCAACGCCAACAAGGCGCTTCGTTCAGCACCGGACCAGCGTCGGTAGCCTCCCGTCCATAGTTGCACGTCCCTCTGTGTCCTACCTGTGTTGACAAAGATACAAAGGCGCTGGGCGACGCCTTCGAAGAGGGAACTCGGCCGCATGTCGTAGCAGGCAACCCACGCTTGGCGGTTACGCACAAAGGGACGAACTGCCGCGGTTCTTTCCGTACATACCAAGCTGAGCGGCACAATGAGGCCGACCGAACCTGAATCAGATATCAATTGTAAAGAACGCTCGATGAGGAGGGCGTAAAGATTGCCACAGGAAATCGTATCGTAGCCTCGCAGTAGATAGCTCTTGACCTTAACTAACTCAACATACGGCGGGTTTCCTATGATTATGTCGAATCCGCCGCGTGCGATTATTTCGTGAAACTCAACAAACCAATGGAACGGCCGATGAGAGTCGCACCAACGTGTCAAAGCTTCGTCACTCACAACATTCTTCATGTCGTAATCGGCGGCTAGGAAGCGATTGAGATCCGATCGAAGAGGCGTGATTTGCGTCTCAAGTGCCGTTTTGGCTTCGCGCAACGCATCCGGCTCTGTATCGAAGTTGGTCTGCTTCGTCTGGAAGTCGCGGAAAAGACTATCGAAAAACTGCAATCGCTCTTCCAACGCATCAAAGCTTTCAAGAGAATGTTCAATCCCGGCTAACCTCGACTGACCGCTTGAATCAGGTTGGAACGCATTCCGGGCTTCGTCGCGACCCACATAACCAACGAGCGTGTTGCCAGCGCGAATGTTGAAGTCAATGTCGGGGAGCGGTTCGATCTCTTGGCCCGGTTCGAGCTGGGCAGCGAGCTTTAGAAACAGCCGCAACTTACAAATCTCGGCAGCTTCTTCCATGATATCCACACCGTAGAGGTTGTGAACAATAATGGACTTGAAGATGTAGTAGTCTTCGTTCGGGTGACGCGCGGCTTGGTCGAGAATGGTATAAAATTCCTTGCGGTAGTTAGGATGCTTATCACCACGTGTGTCCCAATCACCGATCAGCGTACGCATTCGGTCTAGACTCGCGCGATAGAGCGGCTCAAGGATGTTTAGGGCGGCGAAGAGAAACGCGCCGGAGCCGCAGGTGGGATCAAGCACGGAAACTTTGCGGATAGCTTTGAAGAGCGCGAGGAGAAGATCGGGCGCGGCATTTTCCACTACGTCCTGCGCGAACTGCCGGACGTTGAGATTAAGCGTGATAAGGTCGTTGACGGCGCGCACTTCACCGGCGCGCAATTTCCGTTGAAGCTCTTCACAGCGCTGCCGGCGGGCAACCGTCTCGCGCCAGAGTTCCGTGGGCAGACCTAGCTCGGAAGTGGCCGACTCCGTCCAACGTGCGCGGCGTTCTCGGAGATCGGGCTTCGACGTGTCGACTCCTTGCTCGATGAAATCGGGCAAGGGCAAAGGCGCGTCGAGTTTGGTATTCGCAGGGTAATCGCAAAAGATGCCATGACCGACGGCGGGGTAGATGTAGCTGTCGGGATCATCGCGCAAAAGATTCCAGGAGACATTGTCGAGTTTCTCGCCGGTGGAATCGAGCAGGAACGGAATGATGCAGTTCTTCGCGATGTAGTCGGTGATGTCCTCCTTTGTGTAGTAGGCGCCCATCTCCTTTTGGTTCGTGTATTTCTCGAACACGTAGCCGAGGATTTCAGGATCGATCTCATCCACCTTCGGATCAGCCTTCTTATCAGGACTCGGACGGCCACCGATCTGCCAATCGTACTTGTCGAGAAAGGCGAAAACTTTCTCGAATGCTTCATCGGGAATGTGAAGGCCGGGATGTTCGCGTTCGATCTTGTGCTCTTCGAAAATGCCGCCATTGAGGTATGGGACATCCCCGATGAGTTTCGTCAGCTCGTCGGCACGCTCATTCTTCGGTTGCCCAAGCCCTTCGTGAAACAGCCGGCGCAGGAAACTCTTGTAGAAGGAGTGAAATTTCTCTTTGCCAAATTCGTCACGAATACGCTCGAGACGATTGGAGAGATAATCGTGGTCGCCATCGAGAAAACCTTTGCGCTGCAAAAAGTAGCAGAACATCAGGCGATTCAGCATGAGCGAGGTGTACCAATCCCAGAGTCCCTTGTCGGCTATGCCCTCGATGAAATCGTGGAACGCGTCTTTTTGTTTTTTAAACTGGTCGTAGAAACGTTTGGTGACTTTGTCGCGATCTAACGCATCGCGCAGCCGTTCGACTACGCCGGTGATATCGAGCGATTCTTCCTCCGAGATGGTAAAGGAGATCGAGGAGAGTTTTTGCAGCAGAAGCTCGTTCGACTTCCCTTTTTCCCAGATCAACTCGCGGTAACTGATCGGCTTTCCGGGAAGGCGCGATGTCCAAAGCCAAATCTGTTTCGTCTTAGCCGTATCCGTAGAGATGAGGACATGCTCAGTGGCGAGAGGCGTAACCGCCTTTTCGAGTTTCTTGCGCTGCTCTGACGCGAGAATCTGTCCAGTAGCGTCGGCCGGCACATGGAGGATCTTGACGCCGCGCTTTTCGGCCACGGTATCGAGGGTGAGGAATGAGCCCTCGAATGGGACGCGCAGTTTGTCGCTGACATCCGGCCAATCCCAGCCAACCGTGGCATCGGTGAAGAGGCCGGAAAAATCGAACGCGGCAAGGTAGCGTTTGATCTCCTGGCGCTGCTGAAGGTTGATCGCCATTGCGGTTGAAAATTCCTCTTAAGAGAGTATTATTTCTTCGGCGACCGGAGTGGGCCGGACCTTTCCGACCCCGTGATTAATTCCCCGGCCGCCCCTTTCTTTTGCTCTGCGGCCCACCAGCCAAGAATGTCCTGGAGCGACTCTTCGCCGCGGTGGATGAGGGGTTCAATCAGAGGCAGGGCCGGACGATCCAATTCTCGAATCCGAAAGCCGAGTTTGTCCTCCTCTTTTCGCCGCGCGGTGTAGGCACAGAGATCGGCTAGTTGGAGGAGGCGGCTCTTGTGTGACTCAATGAAAAACCCTTTCTCGATAATCTGAGAAAGGTTTAAAAGGCCCCGTTCAAGGCGCAGAGCACGAATCGACTTCTCAACATCTCTCGTGACCTCTTTGTTTTCATCTGAAATCAAGATCCCGTTCGGGCTACCGGGAAGAGACCGAAGAAACTCGTTCACCACGCGGGCGACAAGAAGGAATGCAATGATGTGCGGATTGATCGCGACGCCCGAACCGAAAGTCTTCTGGCACCATTGATGAAAGCGCTTCTTTGGAATCGAACGATAAATAAACCGTAGCTTGTGTTCTTGTGCGAGCCGGAGGCAATCGTCACGACAAGCAAGCCGTGTTTTTATTGCGACGTTGCGAAGTGGATTCGTTCCTCGCGGGTTGCTCAGGTCGGCTCCGTGAAGTTCCAGCTCTGGGAATGTTTTTGCCGGAAAATGCGACTCAATGATGTCGTCGATCGCCTTCTCGATTGTTCGCCAATCCTGTTCCGGCACGACGAGCGCTCCGAGAAGAAAGACCGGCTGTGCTGGATCAGTGAGATTTGTGCCTGTGTTGCCGGATTCATCGCAGTAAACGAGATACATTGCTGTTCGACGTTATTTAGCAGTGAGGCCCATCGAACAAACGATGTGAAGTTGCTTAATTTCATCATCGTGGAGATTGGCGACAACAAGGCGATCATCGCGATGCAGCGTCATGACAAGCTGCGCGAGGTCGTCATCTGAAATGCCAGTGCGTAACTGGCGGTTCAACTTGTCTACCGCTTCCGTTGTAAGTGGATGGTCATAGATCGCTTGAATCGCTGCACGTACCTGGTCTGTCAGAAAGATGTCACCCTCGCGATGCCGAATATAGTCTTGCAGGCGTTCGTAGGTCCGATATCGCGCTCCGCGTTTGTTTCCCAACTGACCCGCTTGTGAATCTCTTCGCTCCTCCTGGACGATCCTTGTCGCTTCTGCTACCAACTCGTGATGATCGGCGCGACGAGGTAACGCTGTTGTGGCGGCATCACACGCGGCCGCGCGCAGAATTCGCACGGGCGACTCGGAAACTGACTTCTTCTTCTCATCGACCCAAAGCAAAGCATCGTGGTCGTGAGCGGTGCGAATGTAGGTCAGTACGCCAGGTGGAGTAAAGAGAGGTCGCTCCGGATCAGGGGTATGCTGTTTCGTCGCAAAGACGACATCAGGTAGTGACTCGATGGCTTTGCGCAATTCGGGATTATTTTTCGTCGCCTGCGACCAAATCTCGAACGCTTCCGAGGTGAGATCGACTTCGTCATCCTGTGGTTCGTCGAGTCACTCCCGACTTTTCGTTGTAAAGATTCCGAAGGGCCTCTTCATCGTCGACCGTCTGGCTTTCAAAGAATGCTTCGTCGGAGCCAACGACCTCTTCGTTTTCATGCAGTCGCTGAAGAAGGCGACGCCGAAGGTTGATGATTTTCTCTACGCCTTCGGCGGGAAGGAACGAGTAACAGTCGATCCGCTCTGCTTTCTGCCCGATGCGATCGACGCGACCGGCGCGTTGAATCAAACGGATGATGGCCCACGGCAGGTCATAATTGATAACGCGGGAAGAGTCCTGGAGGTTTTGACCCTCTGAGAGAACGTCGGTGGCGATTAAAACGCGCGTCTGCGACGGAGGTGGAAATTGAATGAGTTTCTCGTTCGATTCGGGTGAGAACTGCCACGCTTGTAGCGCTGGATTGTCTGACGAACCAGTGACGCAGTCGACGGCATCCAGGTCGGTGGCGTCAAGAGCACTCCGCAGATACACCGCAGTGTCGGCAAACTGCGTGAACAGGAGAAATTTCTCCTTTGGGCAATCGACTGCTAGGAGCTTAATGAGCGACTGAAGTTTGTTGTCCTTCGAAAATGGGATCTCTCCGGTCAAACTAAGGACTTCGTGAAGGGCGCGGGCGTCGCGGCGCAAGTCCGCAACCAAACTTTTCTTGAACACGTCTGTTCTGAGCCAGCGGTATCGCCGCGATTGGGTTTGGCTTTCAGTTTCGTAAATACGCGCTGCTTCCTGCCGATAATGCGACTCGTCCCATTGGTGCAACGGAGGGAGTTCTTGTTCCTCGTCGTCAAGGTCGAGTTCACCGTCTCCTTCGTCACGAACGCGGCTGTCCAAGAGCGCAGCATCTTGTTGCCCGATCGGGAGAGGCAATGAGTTCTCGAGCGCGTGGATGAACAGTTCGTTCCGAAGGACGTGGCGATGCAATGAAAGAAGGAAGGCGTGCGCAGAACTTTCGAGCCGCTTGAAAAGATTGGTCCGGCAGAAACCCTTTAGCCGGCGACCAGCGCGTGATAGGTCGTCAAGAAGCTTCGTTTCAGCGGGAGTTAGGTCGCTTGGAAGGGCGGGCTTGAGATAGCCGCTGAGTCCATATCTTGGTAGAGCAAGCGCGTCGATAGTGTCGACGATTTCCGTGCGGAACAACCGTGCGCAAGGATCGTTCTGATCATCTGAATTGGACGCGAACTCAACGGTGTGTGGCTGGCGAGAAGGGAAGTAGGCCCGGACGCCGCTGCTGAGGGTAAGGTAATAGCGTCCATCGCGCTCATCTCGCTCCGCGAAATTTTGAATGATGAACGAGCGGGTACGACAAACAAGAAAAAGGCGCATTACTTCTCTCCAATCGTCGGCTTCGAAACTCTGTTCGAAAGCCGCAAGGCTCGAAAGCGGCGTGTTCGGGTTCTTAAGGCTAAACTCGGACTCACCGGTCTTCTTCAGCATGTTCTCGGGCCGAATGCCAATGTCCTCCTGCTCGTTAACAAAAAGGCGAAGCTGATTGGCGAGATCAAGATATGCCTTGTTATAAGGAGTAGCCGAGAGAAGCACCACTTTGGAATCGTTGTGCTCAATGTAATTGCGAATGGCCTGATAGATTTTTCCTTCGCGATTTCGGAAATTATGTGATTCGTCGATGATAACGAGGCGATAACGCGGCAGCTTGTCGAGTTCTCTTTGCGCCCGGCTTTGCGACATCACTTTCGGAGCGCGTAGTCGGAATCGATGGGCGTAGTCTTCCCACATCGGCACAAGGTTTTTTGGACAAAGGATAAGTGTTTCGAGCATTTGATCGTCACCCATCACGCGTGCGATAGCCGCCGCGACGCGTGTCTTTCCGAGACCAACGACATCGCCAACCAGAACGCCGCCGCGTTTGTTAAGATGACGACAGGCAAGCTGGACAGCCTTTGTCTGAAACGACATAAGGTCGGCAGCCACATCGTGAGGAATTCGAAATTCCTTCATTCCTTCGCGCGCATCCTGTGAGAGGTGCCAGGCGATTTTCAGGTAGATGTGATAAGGCGGAAGCAGCCGCTCACTGGCCCAGCTTTCTTCAATGACCGCGACAAGCTCCTCAGTAATGTCGAGGCAGCGTTGATCAGCCCAACGATCTTCGAACCATCGGACCAATTTCTCACCAGCGTCCTTATCGAGTACATCGACATTCAGTTCACCTTGGCCACGAAGGCCCGACATTGTGAGATTGCTGCTCCCGAGAAATCCAAGAACCGGGTTAAAGTTATCGTCGCGGTGGGCAAGATAGAGTTTCGCGTGGAGCGTATGCCGCAGGTAAAGCTTTACGGTTAGCTTTCCGTTCTTTAGCTGCTCGGCGAGTTTTCGAAGACCCGCTTCGTCCCGGGCCGTGGGGATTCCGATCGTCAATTGACGGCGAAACTCCATCGCCACCTGCCGCCGCAATCTCGCAACCGTTTTGTTATCTACGCGCTCGTCTTCAGCGCCATTGCCGAAGAGTTTTGGAAGGTCCTCGTACGGGAGTCGTTGCATGCCGACCAGCAAGCGGCAGGGCGCGCTTCCGTTATTCTGCCACGTCTCGACTACGTCATCGATGTGCTTCCATCCCCGGAGATTGAAATAGCCAACGCAAAAGTCACCACGACGCGCAACTTTCAGCGCATCGCGCAGACCGTTGTGAGCAGCATTTTCGAGAAACTCAGTCTCGATGTTATCGAAGATTGTCGGCATGGGGGCCTGATTCTTCTAACGGGGGACGGGGCCTGTGACAAGTCACAAGGCAAAAGCTGAAAACTGAAACTCTGATCGCGTAAAACTCCGAACTCCGAAAGTGTTCGCGAGCGGGAGGGTTCGCGAGCACGCGACGGTCGGGCGGAGTTTCGGATCTCGAAATGCGGAATTCGGATTGCGGAATGGGAGGGGAAGCAGCCGCCTACGCGCCAGGCTACGGCGTGGCAGGGAGGAGAAGGTGGCGTGACGCCTATTCGGTCAGCTCCGGAACGTGATCGTCCTCGTATTTCTCGACAAGAACCCCGAGCACGTCCATGAGCGAGGCGAGCGGATGATTTTCGTCTTCGCCAACCTCGTCGGTAATGCGATCGAGCAATTCCACGAGCTCCTGATATTCACTTTCAGAGCGAGGAACCCGCACCGCGTGAGAAATTGGCGGCCACGCTTTTGTCACTTTTTCAAGTTCCGCGGTAGACATCTTATTTTTTCCATCTGCCCACGTGTACTCCTGATGAGTCAGTACGTGGCGTATGTAAACCCTGTTTCTATTATAATGCACCGCGGCAATCAGTCGAACTTTGTTGCCGCCGATATTAAAAACAGTGAATTTCCCGACTTGGTCAGCGTGGGGAAAGGTCTCACGCAACTGCACGAAATTCGCAAAACGGCCTTTCCGCATGATCGTGTACCAATGCGCGAGGGACGATTCGGCGCCCGGATGCTTTCCAGCGAACTCATTCAAGCGCTTCCTCGTAATGACGTGCATTGTGAGCTCGAAAGGCTAATCGGAACCTCTCCCGATGAGAAGCGGGAAACAGCGAGATTAATTCGAGGATAGTTATCAAAGTCGGAGGCCGATCAAATTAGAAAGTAGAAAGAGCGAAAATTTGGGACGGCGGATTTCGGATTGCGGAATGGAGAAGCAAAAACTGAAATTCTGAAAGTGAAAGCTGAAATTCAGAGGTTCGCCTCGGCGAATCCGTCCGTTGGCGGATCAGAGGTCAGACGCTTGGCGGATCTTCTCGGACGTTTGCCGTGTCGCCGGGCTTGAGCTCATCGGCTAATTCGGCCATCTCTTCTTGCGCAGCTAGTATCTCGTCCATGGTCAGCATTGACCAACGTCGAATCTGTTCGCGACGGCTTCCTTCCCACGTCGTCAGGTTCCAGTCTATGGGCTCGGCTTCTTCACTCATCAGCGGATTTGCTCTGGATAAAGCAGACGGAGGTTTTCGAGATCGATGCGGTCCTGCTCGCGGTTGGCGGCTTGTTTCAACTTCACCAGCGTTGGCAATGTTACCACTGGAATAGCTCCGACGCCTCCAAGCTCTTTCCAAGTGGCAGCAGCCAGCTCGGTGTGAAAATCGAACGGCACATCGATAAACAGGTCGATCGGAGTTTCAGGATGTTGGTCGCTCCAGAATTGAAGAACCTTCATTGCTTTGTCCTCGATCCAGCGCTCCCGTTTATTAGTATCCGAAAGCTGTTCGGCCGTAACGGGAACATTTGGTTGATATCCAAGCATGTCCAATGCAGCGAATGTCTGGATTACGTTCTCAGGTAAGAGTTCGACAACGAAATCGATGTCTTTTGTAAACCTGAGATAACCGTATGCGTTTACAGCAATTCCGCCCGCGACGAGATACCTCACTCGATGCTCATCGAGAGCCTTGAAAATTGCCTTTGCCGAGGAAGCCTTCACGCGCGCCGAATAATCGCGTCAAATCGTCTGAAGCAAAACCGCAAAGTGCAAAGGAGAGCGGAATTTGGATTTCGGATTGCAGAATGCGAAATGGAAGAGGAACGGATGAGGACGAAGAAGTGACAAGTGGCGAGTGAGCAATTCAAGACGCCGAACATCGAACGCCGAACATCGAACATCGAACGCCGAACATCGAACATCGAACGCCGAATGTTGAATGTTGAATGGGAAAGCGTCGCGTAAAAGGCCCATGGCCCACGCGACTAGCGGGAGGAGGTCAGGGATCAGAAGCCAGAGATCAGGCAAGATGCCTGATGGCCGAGTCAGCCTCGCCACGGGACGAGTCCGTCCGGCTGGCGGACTGGAAGGCTAACTTCCAACTCGGCGCTTTTTCTTTTTCATTTCCAGCATCGTGCCGCGACAGCGTGGACTGCCGCAATGGCATCGGTACTCAGCTGCCAATTTTTTTGTGATCGGCTCGGCGAGTTGCAAGGCGTAATCGTAAGAGAGTTCTTCGCCAAGACGAATCCGCTTCAAAGCATAAATGAAAATACCGCCGTTTTCCCCGACCGCTTCGCAGTTCGGATTGCAGGAATGGTTGATCCAGCGCGCTTCATTCCCATCGATCCTGGCATTGATGACCTCGCCATTATCCAAACCGAAAATGAACGTGTGCGGATCGTCGTCTTCGTTAGGCACATCGGCCCATGACATTCGTTTGCCGGTGTACTCCATAATACGCGTACCTTTAGGAATGTGTTGCGTGGCGTAGACGCCGCGTCCGTGAATCGATGAATTGCGGACCTCCACCATGGAGAAACAACAAAAATGCAAAGTCGAAATTAGAAAGTAAAAATTCGCGTAAAAGGCGTCCGCCTCACGCGACGAGAAGCGGATTGCGTCGCGTAAACTCCGAACTCCGAAAGTGTTCGCGAGCGGGAGGGTTCGCCCACCACGGCGGGCAGGCTGAGCACGCGACGAGCGGGAGCAGGTCAGAGGTCAGAGGTCAGGCAGGGATGCATGATGGCCGAGTCAGCCTCGCCACAGGGCGAATCCATCCGGCTGGCGGACTGGAAGGCTAACTTCCAAATGTAATTGTAAATTAAAGGCGGAAGCGGTCAGGATTTTCCAGCATCGCGCGGCTACCAAGGCCGCGTGCGAATAACGCCGGCAATAGCCCCAAGGCATGCTGAAGACTGAGCCGGAATGCTTCGTTGTTATCCAGCCCGGCGGTGGCAGGAAGCGAAGCAAACGCACCCAGATTCAGCGCGCCGGGTTCCTCTCTAACTCGATTGTTCTCCGAGTGCGCGGAAGAGTCGGTCTCGGACGGCTGGTGTGGCATATTGCAATATTATTTCTTCAAACTCTTTGCTCGAGGTGTCGATGCGCGCGGTTCTAATCAAATGTTTCACATCCTGAAGGTCAATGCCACTCTCGAGCCGGGCCGGATTTCGAAGCGCGTGCAGTTTCATGGCAATGAGATGTAATGGACTTGGGATGCCAAGTTTCAAATCGTTCCCCACATCGTGAAGATGACTATTTGCCAGTATTTTTTGAAATGTCTCCGTATCCGCCAGCATCAAGTCAACCGGTAAAGCCGCGGCCGGATCCGCCGCGAAGCGGAGCCGGATGAAATTCGCGCTACGATGAAAAACCGCGTAGCCGTGTCGCGCAAAAAAGGAGAGCCAGAGTTCCGCATCCGATTCGCGCACCAGCAAATCGACATCGAAAGTGGTACGAGAGTAGGCGAGCAGATTAATGGCATTGCCGCCCACGAGGAGGGAATCGAGCCCTTCCGCGCCTGCGCTCGCGACCAGAGCGATGCTGTCGGGGTTAGGCATGGGATTGAATTGCGGTCGGTATGACGAAGCAATGTTCTAAAGTAGAAAGTAGAAAGTAGAAAGCTGAAAGCTGAAATTCAGAAGTCAGAAAGCAGGGTGGCAACGAAATGACTGGCACAAATTTAGCGGCATGTTGGATTCATGAATCTGCATCAATTGTTTCCTCTGCTGATCGTCGTTGTTTTTGTTTTCGTTCTCGTTTTCATCATCGGTGTTTTCAAGAAGACCGGCGGCGCCGACTATCCGTATGAACGGATCGAAAAGCTTTTCAGCCCGGCAGAACGCTCGTTTTTGGGCGTGCTAGAAGAAATCTTCGGACGTGAATACGCAATTCTTGGAAAGCTGCGTCTGGCCGATATCATTCGTGTGCGGAAAGGACTGTCGAACAATGCGCGCACTGCGGCGTGGAACCGAATCACAAGTAAGCACGTTGATTTCGCGCTTTGTGATCTCGGAACGCGCGAAGTGATCGGTGTGATCGAGCTGGATGATTCAAGTCATCAAAAAACTTCGCGTCAGCGGCGCGATGAGTTTGTAGACAAGGCACTCGCCGCCGCCGGAGTTCCGTTCGTTCACATCACCGCACAAAAGTCCTACACGTCCGCGGAAGTGCGTGAGCAGGTTTCGCCTTTGCTGGCAGCAAAGGCCTAACGAATGCAAATCTTCGGCGCGACCAGCGGTCAGGAACGGCCTCCCGACCCTTATTCCCAAAGGCACCCGCGGCCTGTGCCCTACCATTGAAGAGTGTCGCGGGACGCGAGAGATCAGTAGTCACAGGTCAGACATCAGGCAAGATGCCTGATGGCCGAGTCAGCCTGGAAGGCTAACTTCCACCTTCGCGGTGCGAACCGCACTGGCATTCATAGCGGCGCGGCTACAGCTAGAGATCTGGTTTGGAATTTCGGATTGCCCGCCGCAGCGGGTAAACTTCATAGCGGAATGGGGAGAATGTAATATCCGCAGATTTGAAACTCGTTCGTTTCCCAACTCCCTCGCCGCTACCCTTCGCGACTTTACCTTCTATGTCGCTAACCCCATTAGCTCCGTTCGCAGATTTACACAGATTTTGGTTGGAGGTACTTCTAATCTGTGTGGATTCACGGGCGCCGGGAATCTGTGGAGGCCCAAAGGGAGCAAGAGGTCAGAGGTCGGCGGGTATCAGCTTTTCAGGCTTTCAGGCTTTCAGGCTTTCAGGCTTTCAGTAACAAACCACGCGGGGTTGAGATGGGCGAGTGGCTTTCGCAATTTGTCGAGTTCGCTGGCGGGGCCGTGCAGTTCTAC
>CAWDLY010000027.1:0-90918 GCA_963803315.1 uncultured Verrucomicrobiae bacterium
GGGCTGTATGTCCTTATTGCAACCGACACGTATGCCCAGGAACCTTCACCTGCGGCCCAGCCAGCGAATCAAGCCAGCGTAACTGCGGAAGCTGAGCGCGTCATCGTGACCGGTTCGAACATCCCGACGGCCGAGGAAGTAGGTCCTAACCCGGTCCTGAACATTACCCGTGATTTGATCAACAAATCGGGCGAGCACAATACCGAAGCCCTTTTGCGAGATCTTCCCGTGGCGAATGCTGAACGGCGTTCCGCTTTCTAACAACGCGACGGGTTTCACGCCTGGCGCGACTTCCGTTTCACTGCGCGGCTTTACTCCCGAAGCCACTCTGGTTTTGATCGACGGCCGGCGCCTGCCACAGTTTCCCCTTGGAACTGGTGGAACGACTTCCTTCTTCGATCTCAATGCTATTCCAAGCGCTGCCATCGAAAGCATAGAGATCCTTAAGGACGGAGCTTCCACCACCTACGGAGCGGATGCCGTTGCGGGCGTGGTGAACATTAAGTTGCGCAAAGATTATCGAGGCGCAGAAGCGACCGTGGAGTATGGCAATACCCTGGATAAGGATGCCGGGCAGTTTACGGCAGATGTCATCTTCGGAATAGGAGATGATAAAACCCAGGTCACCGGTGTCATGAACTTTTACCATCAAAATTCCGTCTTTAATCGCGATCGCGGTTTTTCTGCCACGCCGTTTTTTCTTAGTAGCAACGCCAGTCCGATTAAATCTCCAGGTTAGCAGCGATGTAGCAGCGGCTGCGGGCGGTCGGAATTTGAATCCCGGGGGCATTGAGTTTACGACAGCTCCAGACTTTACCAATGGGCTCGCGCCGGCGAGCAGCTATATCTATAACGCCAGCGCTCGTGTTCGCGGAGGCGGAGGTGGCCTCCCTGGTTTTAACTACAACCAGTTCTCTGGTTCATTTCCAGAGTCGGAACGTTACGGGAGCTACATGTCGGCCGAGCACAAGTGGTTTGGCGATCAAGTTGTCGTTTATGGCGACTTCCTTTACCAGAAAGTAAAGGTTCATAACGAACTGGCGCCCGTTGCTACAGGTAATTTCGTCACCGCCAATCAAACAACGATTGCGATTCCACCTCGCACTCCCATCGCACCGGGAGCTGAGCCACCGAATACGCCCACGCATGCAGATACCGGAGTGCCGGCTGATGCTTTTAACCCGTTTAATCCGTTCAATCAGATTATCTCCGCTGGCTCGCGCGCGCGCTTCGCTGATTTCGGGAACCGAGTTACTTTGGACGATAACGAAAACATACTTACCACCCTGGGAGTTAAGGGCGATAAGCTATTCGATGGAAATTGGGGCTATGATGCTGGCTTCCGCTACGGCGAGGTGACGGCAACGGAAGTAAACACTGGAGGCTTCTTTTCCTTAAACCGTTTGAACCGCATCATGAATGCAGCTGACCCAATCTTTGATCCGACTTCCAGCCAGTATATCGGGACGACGATTCCTTATAACCCGTTTGGGGATTATCGCGTCTCAATCCCGGCGAACGCTCCTTCGATTGCCTTTGCCAAGGCTACATCGCACGAAATCAATGTTTCGAAAATTGCGACGCTCGACTTAAATATCTACACGACACAGTTGTTCAAGCTTCCGGGCGGCGGAGTAGGTCTCGCTTTTGGCGGTCAGTTCCGGCGGGAAGATGAGAAGCAATCACCCGACGATATACAAGGCGCAGGGGACCTTTCCAGCCAGTCCCCTAAAGCAACCACGGTTGGTGGCCGCAAGGATTACGCCATCTATGGCGAGTTAAGTATTCCGATCTTTAGCCCGGAAAACGCCATCCCTGGCTTCCATGCGCTGGAGTTGTCGGCCTCCGGCCGGTTTGAGGAATTTCTTAACAACGATAGTAACGTGCTCGTGCCTAAACTAGGCTTGCGCTGGCAACCTTTTGATGACTCGCTTACTGTCCGCGCCACGTGGGGAGAAGGATTCCGGGAGCCTTCGCTTTTCGAACTTTACTCTTCACCAACGCAAGGTTTGCTTCCGGCACTCTTTAAGGGAAACTTTGATCCTGAGGTGCCTACCATTACTTCTAGTAACCCGAACCTTCAGCCGGAAGATTCACGCGCCTTCACCACGGGCATCGTTTACACGCCGAAATTCGTTTCCGGTCTGACGCTTTCGATCGATGTTTACGATATTGAAAGAAAAGGTGTTGTTGTATCGCCAACCGCTCAGGAGGTGGTGAATCGTTTCCTCCAAAATCAATCCCTTCCGGGAGAGTCGGTGATTCTCGATCCATCAGGAGATTCCATCAACGCGATCTTTGATTCGTTTCAAAACGCAGGCCGCCAGAACACGCGTGGCGTCGATCTAGGCTTACAATACCAACTGCAAACCGCGTTTGGCACTTTTACCTCGCTGACTCAGGCGACCTACGTCGACTCCTTCATTTTTCAAGGTACCGAACAGTCGCGAGGTTTGGAAATTAGCGGTCGCGTGGTCGACGATCTCGGCGGCGATGCCATCTTGAAATGGAGAGGCAAGTCCAGGTTAGATTGGGCGTGGAACGGAATAGACATCATTACGACCGTCAACTACCTGGATGGCTTCAAAGAAAAAATATTCGGCCAGGATTCTAACGGAAACCTGAAGGAGCACTATGTTCATGGCACCTTCTTCATTGACCTCCAGGGTAGCTATGACTTCACTTTCGCCGCGCCGGTCGAATCCCAGGCGGTCGCGGGGTATTCCAAAGACAGTAAAGAAGTGGTGCGCGGTAAAGATGGCAAGGCTGTTGAGACAGCGGCCTCCCAAACCGCCGGCTATGGGCTTCCAGTTTGGAAACAAGTGCTCAATAACACGACCATCACGGTTGGCTGCAACAATGTTTTTGGCCAGGATCCGCCCAAGCAGATTGGGAACAATTTTAGCAACGCTAACGGTTATCCCGGCTTCATTTACGATGATATTGGACGCTTCGTTTATGTGCAGCTAACGAAAAAATTCTAGTTTCTCCAGTTAGTTAGGTTAAAAAAGAGGCAGTGGTTTCGGCCGCTGCCTCTTTGATTTGTAACGACTGCTTCAGGAAGCAAAAGAGTCTCAACAAGGGTTGAGACAACTACCTCACGGAGCTGGCGAGATTCCGCTCTGTTTTTTTAATTCGCCTGGCACAACGGGCGGCGCTCCAAATTTCCGGGCAATTTCTGGAACTCGGCTGCCGCGGCATTAGCGTCATGTGCCAAGAGATAGGCTTGGCCGCGCAGGTAGGCCGGATAGACATAGTTGATGAACGTTCCTGCGCCGCCCAACTCGTAAGCGTCCCGCGCCGCACGAAATGTAAGATCACTTAAACCTCGACCAGCGCAGCTGCATGAGATCCTTGTCGCTCGGCGGATTCCACGAGATCGGTGATCGCTGGCGAGAGCGAGCTGTGTTTTCACTTCATCCTTCATAATTCAGCTTGATGCACGCCGGACGGCCGTTGGCTGAGCGCCCTGATTAGGCGGACAACTGACATAGTCGCAATGCCACGGCGAAGACGGCTAGGAGGAGGAACAGGACCGTCAGACTAACTGTCGTAATCGCGCGCGCGCAGGTTGTTTCATTTCATCTTTCAGCCTCGATGTACTCCGCCAGAGGTTGACTACATGGCCTGTTAGACGGCGCATTAGCGGGGCCCGCGGCGCCACGCTAGGTGCAACCCTTTGCCTACAGCGATCGTGGCTCTAACCAACGCCGGTTCTCCAGCCAACAAATCGAAGAAAGGTGCGACCTCATCTGCGTGCGACAATACGTTATCGATCGCGAGTACGGCCCCGGAGCCAGGACTCGAACCGGGTGCGGCCACCAGCTCGCATACTCAACACGCTCCGCGTCAAGGAAGAGAAGATCCACGCTACCGTTGGCGAGTCCAGCGAGGTACGTCCCGCCGTCGCTTTGTCGTAACTCGACGCGCTTGGCGAGGCCAGGCTGGGCAGCGGCAGCGCGGGCGAGATTGGCATGTGCCTCATGATTCGTGGCGGTGTCGAGACTCACGACGTGGCCATCCGTGTCGCCGACTGCATCGGCGAGCCAGACCGTCGAATAGCCGTTCGCCGTTCCGATCTCGACCACCCTGCGCGCGCGGCGATCCGCACCGTGAGGCTTAGGAGTTCGGCGGTAGCGGGTTCGAGATTGCGGCGCTTAAGAAGTCGATCCGGCTGCGCCGCGTCGTGAGTCACGCCCTCGGCGTATAGATCGTGGACGAAAGCGGAGAGTCGTTTGTTCATGAATGGATCTTGCTTTACCTGCGCCGTCTAACGAGAATAAGATCAGCGAGAGCTACCGGGAGCGGGCTTTGTTTTCACTTCATCCTTCATAATTCAGAGCAGAGTGAGGGGAACAGTTGTTCTCCCGTTTCCGATTAAACCTATCAGCGTTGCAGCAAAGGTTTGGATAAATTTGCGCCGCTTGATCATAGATTAGAGTTGATGAAGTGTTAAACACTTTGTGGCCGAGCGGTGTCTCCAGCAAAAATCCCAAGAGGCCGCCATATACGTTCGTTTTGACTTTCACTTCTGACTGAACGTCGGGTGCTGGCCGAACCCGATGAGAAGCAGTGATGGCGTCGAATTGCGAGGGTCCCGGCATTGTGTTCACCAGGCAATCCAGGTAGAGCTATCATGACTTAGCCTCACTTCCTTCGGCAGGACCAAGACCTCGGCATCGCTTGATATCGACGCCGGGGCCGCACTTCGTGCGAGAGCGATCTCGGCATCGCGATCCATCATGTACTGGTCAATCGGAGCCATGCTCGGATACGGTGCTTTAGCGTCCTGTGCTCGTCCTTGCCCTACGGCGCATAGCACGACAACCAGCGCGAAGCTTCTTAATGCGCTCGTCCTGATTATTTTTCGGTTCATTGATTTCTCCTGAGATACGGGATTCTGAATCAGACGACTAACATCAACCAAAGCCAGGCGCGAGAATTAATAGCTGGTCTGCCCTTTGCACTCTAACTGGTCTCTTTTCGTAGATGAACCTTTGGTGGCGTAGGTGCTGAACTATGGTCGTCCCGTGCCGCACGAATTGTAAACTTATCTAAGCTTCGAATAACCCAGGGGGCATGAGAACCCATGTCGCTCACCGGATTCGTCTCATTGATATTCGAGAAATGATGTATCCAACCCCATGGCCACGCGGATTGCGTTCTGTGGAACAACGAAGGGCCGACCTCCAGCAGAACGTCAGATCCTTCCGGTGTAACGGCGATTCAACACTACACGCCAAACGTCCTCAAACTGACGGGTAATCGGTAGATTACGCGCGATCGCCCACGACCCGCCCCAGAGGGCAATGGCAATGAAAAGGCTAGACCATTCGTCTGAGTTTCGTGTTACGCCGGGGATCGCGTAGAGGCCAAGAGTACGGGGAAGGTGCAGCGTCACCACCCAAATCGCGAACATTAAACCAACACCTGCCGCCCCCAGCGCTGCCCGTATCCGGTTGCGAAGCTCGCGCCGCCGGCGATAAAGGCAATGCCGAAGAAGACAGTCCAGAACTGGTGCCAGGGAATCCAGCTCGGCACCATGCCGGCAATGAGGGTGAGAACCTGTAAATGGGCAATGCCAAATACGATGAGCGCAAGGGCAAGAAGATAGCGGCTTACCCTGCCCAACAATTTCGGAACGGCATCCGGTCCCAGAGTGAGCCACGCCAGACTAGCTATGACGAGGGGTTCGAGCACGTTGGTGCGCCACCCAGGATCCATGAGGTTCGCGTTTTTCGGCGCAAGCACGAGGACGAAGAATAGCATCAAAACGCCGAGCGTCAGAGAAGACGCCGCGGCCGTTCGTCGAAAGAGAAGAGCCGTGCCGCATAGAATCCAGATCGCGCCAACGGCGTAAGCGAGAGGGGGAACTGCCGGGAGCCACGGAATCACTGGCACAACCTTGTAGTGCGGGCCGAGAGAAAGGCCCGACACATGCGCACAGACTATCGTCTCGATCCCGGTCCCCACAATCGCTAATGAGAAGATTATCAAGCCAATTCTGGATAGTCGATCAAGACTCGCCAATCTTCCGCCGCAAAAAGCGTCTTCAGACCGGTCGATGCTCACCTCGGAACCCACACAATTATCCCACCAGTTCAAACAGACACCTACTTTCCCTCGCCGCCCACACGATAAAAGTAGGAGCGGTCCTCGACTAAAATGCAGCCTGATCGTTTGGCAAATTCCACATTCTCCTTCGCTTCCGGATCGGCCACTAACTTCCGTCGATATTCCTCGTAGGCCGCGAGACTTTTGAATCCGATCAGCGCCATCGCGATATTATCGGCGCCACCATAGCCTTTCTTCGGCAGGAAATAGCCGAGCGGCTCACCTCCACACCGCTTAATGATCCCGCCCTCCATCCAGCGCCTGGCATAAGTCTCGAAATCAGCCACCTTCTGCGGATCGATTGTGTAGCGTATACAGTGGTAAATTGCGCTGCCGCTAACGCGAGCTTGGGACTCAGTTGCTCCACTTCCCGCGGTAGAAGCGGTTATTTCTTTAGAAGTCGTCGCCGGATCGCGCGGCTCTGCCGCTTTAAGTGTATTTGTCGCCATAGTTGTTATTGATAATATAATAGTACCTATAACTTTAAGTTTCATGGTCTTTCTTTCTTCACGCCTTCTGATCTCTTCTCCAAACTGCTGGAAGAGCGGATAACGTAGGAGCTATTTCATTAGTCACGTCTTTATCATATCTCGATAAGGTCTTCGCGCTGCGTTAATGCGCACGAGAAACGCGATCGGCAGACCAATGAAGAGCACCAGCGCCAATATGGCGTTAATCCTCGCGGCAAGGCTAATTCTGTGACTTAGATGAGGCACAGCCGTCATAGATAGGACAATGTAATTCATGACCACATAGACGACGCCGCCATAAACCAATCCGCTGAGAATGGGCCGCTTGCTTAAGACCACAAGCTTTCGGCTTGCCGCATAGAATATGGCAGTCCACGTGAGCGCGATTGCGTAGTGGATGGCTACGCCCAAAGTAACCGTTGCCGTGCCACCCTGAACGGCGGCACTGGGTCCGATCAACCCGCTGGCGATATATTGAAATACCATCTTCGGCGTGAACCCGCGCAATTGGTTGAAGATAAGGTTGTCGATTATATCCAACGTTTCCGCTACCAAACCGATCCAGAGAATCGTTAACGGAAATCTGATCCTGTCTGCCATGTCGATTACAGTCAAACGAGAACACCAGTTGCGACCGAGCCTGCCGCGTTATTTGCAGGCATGTCGCACGGAGCATGATGAACGCAGTCTTGTTAACATATCTTCGTCAGAAGGTTTGGATTGTATTAAAACCATTTAACCTCCAGCCATGCGCGCCAAGTCGGCTATAAGACTCGACAAAAATAATCGCGACGGCCCAAATTGACTGTCCGAAGGCAAAGCCAGCCGCGCGCAGCCACAACGTCTCGAAAATGCGCGCTCTCAATCCCGATAAGAAAATATGCCGGAGATACCGCGATTTGAACACTTAGATGGACTCGATTAAGAATTCAGTGTCAACGTTTTTTCGTGAAAAAGGCGATCCATCGTTATCTCCAGGTCCCGATGATATCTGATGGCGCTTCTGGACCTCAGATCTCAATCGCCGCCTTGCAAGGGCGTTCTTTGCGCTGACCGCGATGTCGTCGGCAGCAGCAGCTATTGGTCTTTCCCCAAAACGCTGCTCGAAAGCGCGCCGGAACGCATCGGCGCTTTTGAAACCCACGGATTCCGCGACGCAGCGCAGGGTCTTTCGGCTGGTGGAAAGCCGACGGCAAGCCTCATTCAGTCGCAGATTTTCCACAAACGCGGCAGGAGAATTCCCGAAAACGCTTTTGAAAGCCCGATTAAATGTCCCCAACGCCATACAAGCCCGGCGGGCCAGAACTTCCACGGATAAATCCTGTTCGAGGTTTTGCAGCATCCAGGCGACCAGTTGAGCAAAACGCTCTTTGGTTTGATTTGGGAAGTAGAACGAGTCGGCCGCGTCCGACTGTTTTTCGGATCGAGCGGTGTAGGTACCCAGGTCACGCCGAAGCGACGCGGCAAGATAAGGCCCATAATCCTCTTCGACCAGTTTTAGGCTTAAGTCTATCCCGGCGGTCAAGCCCGTAGCTGTATAGAAGGGCTCATCAACGACAAGGTTCTTTCGATGATCGATCCTCACAGCCGGAAAGCGTTTCCTTAGATCTCCGGCGAAACGCCAGTGAGTAGTGACCTCGCGTCCATCCAATAATCCGGTAGGCGCCAAGGCGTAGACGCCGGTACAGATGGCGGCGATCCGTCGAGTAGTTGCTATCCGCCCGCGAATCCATTGCGAGATAGGTTCGTTGATGTCGGGTCGCCTCAAACCACTGCCCCCGGAGATAATGATAGTATCGAAGTCCGGTGCTGTGCGGAGCGTCTCGTGTGGCGCGAGAGTTATGCCTGATTCTGTGCGAAACGGTCTCAAGCTTACGCCAAGAAGAACCACCTCGTAACAGCGAATACGACCGCCATAGCCATCGTCCAGGGCTGCTGCAGCGAAAACATCCGAAGGTCCAATGATGTGAAGGGCGTTTACGCAGTCGAATCCCACCAAGCCAATCCGTCGCGGCGTCAAACTTGTGACCACGATACATTTTCGGTTGCCGTTTCGGTGGCAGCCAGGACATTACAGCCGACAATTTGAGCTATCGAGCTCGCGCTAATTGCGGATCCGTTCCAACGCAATCCTTGTCCGGCGAATTATTCCGACTTAACCGACGCTCGAAACTTCTTCATGAGTTCGTTTACTTCAGAATGAGTCAAGGCCGCGGAGGTATAGCTGCACGTTCCGCGTTCGCGCAGTTCTTTTAGCGCGCCTTTTAGCAACCCGAACGATGCGGTCGCGAGGCTTCCTCCCAGGGTGACTCGTTTCACGCCGAGGCGCTCCAGTTCAGGTATGCCAAGCGTGGTAGTAATACCGCCGCGCGCTCCGAGAACATTGAGCGGTGCGTCAATCTCACGCACAAGATTCGTGATCGTCTCTTTGTCCATAGGTCCGAGGACAAAGAGGCAATCGGCTCCGGCTGCGCGGTAAGCGTTAGCTCGCTTTACGGTCTCGGAAAAGCTCTTCGCCGGCGAACCCGGATCGAGCAGATAAGCATCGACGCGCGCATTTAAGACAAATGGGATCTTTGAACTACGCGCGGCTTCTGCACCGGCCCGGATGCGATCGGAAGCCAAGTCGATGTCTAGTAGCTTACCGCCGACGCTATCCTCGATGTTGCAGCCGACCGCGCCCGCGGTGAGTGCGCCGAGGACCGTTAAGCCTACGTCTTCCGGAGTAAGGCCGTAACCGAATTCCAAATCAGCAGTTACTGGGATAGCTACAGCGGCCGTCATAGCTGCAACTGAGCGCAACATGCGATCGCGACCGAGATAACCGCCGTCGGGAAAACCGTGGGCAAAGGCAATTCCGGAGCTGGTTGTAGCAATGGCGGGAAATCCCGCTTCCGCTATCATGACAGCGCTGCCGACATCCCAGGCGTTCGGGAGAACAATGATCCCCGACTCCCTGGCATGCATGCGCGCAAAAGCGGCGCCCTTTTCGACCTGGTTACTCACGGTGACTTCGCAGAAGAGAGAGCGGTCAACTTCGCTAAACGACGGGGTAAAATCACTTCTCCCTTGGCAACGGAATCGAAGACTGCGCAAAGCGATACCTCCATCCTTGCGCGGTACGAATATAAATATCACTGAACCAAAGCTGATAATCAAAAGGCTTACCGGCTTCTGTTCCCTTAGCCCATAGCAACGCAGTAATGACAGCGGTGTCTCCCCAAACCCGGACCTTGTGCCGTGAGTCTTCCTGGCGCTCGTAGGTTCGGACTTTGTCACGAGCCTCTTTGAGCAAATCCTCTTTGGAAAAAGTTTCGCCCCGGCCAGTGACGAGGATGAAATCGTCCGCCAAAATGCGCGCCATGGCCCCTTCATCATTTCGTTTCACTGCTGCCTGATATTCAGTGTCGAGTGCGCCCACCGCTTTTTCATCATCTTTTGTCGCAGCATCAGAATTTTCAAAGGCGGACATAGGAAGCAGCGCCAGCGCGAGAAGGATAGTCGACCGGACAGTTTTCATGATTGGAATTTTTAAAAGAGATAATCTTCATCTCTCTCGAAGAAAATAGAAATCGGCCTTGTCGCAAGACCCATTTTGAGGAAGAATGATGGGGCCACTTTGTGTCCTGTCGATTATTGAATATATGGCCAAGCGAAGCAGCGCATTCATAAGTCTCAGTCTTTCGCTCGATCGAAAATCTCCGGTCGCTTTGCACCGGCAGCTTTATGACAAACTGCGTAAGGAGATTCTGGCCGGAAATCTAAAAGCCAGAACCCGCCTTCCTTCCACGCGCGACTTCGCGGCGGAAATGGGCGTTTCGCGCAACACTGTCCTTAATGCTTTCAACCAGCTTCTGGCAGAAGGCTACGTCGAAGGACACATCGGCTCCGGCACCTATGTTTCGCGTGTCCTTCCCGATGAAATGCTTGAAGTGCGTGGCAACGGGCGAGCCGATTCTTTCCGATCGGTTGCCCGCCGGCCACTTTCGAAACGCGGCGAAATTATTCGACAGACGGTTGTGACCGTGGCGAGAACAAGCGGATTACCTCGGCCCTTTCGCAGTGGAGTTCCTTCGCTCGAAGCCTTTCCCCTGAGAGTTTGGCAACGCTTGACCGCACGCCATTGGCGCGCTTCTCCCGACAAGCTCATGCGCTATGGAGAACCCGCCGGTTACTTGCCTTTGCGCGCTGCTATCGCGAGTTATCTCGGCGCCGTGCGCGCCGTGCATTGCACTACCGAACAGGTCATCATCGTAGCGGGTTCTCAGCAAGGTCTCGACGTAACTACGCGCATGCTGCTTGATCCGGGCGATGCGGCGTGGATCGAGGAGCCGGGTTATCACGGAGCTCGGGCAGCCTTGCTCGCTTCCGGCGCAAAACTCATCCCGGTCCCGGTCGATCGCGAAGGTTTGAATGTCGAAGCAGGAATCAAACGGGCGCGTCACGCGCGGCTCGCCTACGTGACTCCCTCACATCAATTTCCTTTGGGGGCCACGATGAGTCTGGCACGAAGGCTGGCACTTTTGAAATGGGCCGCGAGCGCGCGCGCCTGGATTTTGGAGGATGACTACGACAGTGAGTTTCGCTACAGGGGACGACCCCTGGCATCGCTCCAAGGCTTGGATGGTGAGGGACGCGTTATCTATATCGGTACCTTCAGCAAGGTATTGTTTCCTTCCCTGCGCATCGGTTATATCGTCGCGCCGCCCGACTTGGTTGATGCCTTCATCAAAGCGCGAGCTGTTGTCACGCACACATCTTCTCTCATGGAGCAGGCAGTGGTGGCCGACTTTATTAATGAAGGACATTTCGCTCGTCACATTCGCACAATGCGAGCCTTATATGCGGAACTTCAAGGAGTCGTGGTCCGTGAAGCAAAGAAGGAATTAGTGGGCTTACTTCACCTGCAACCAGATGAGGCGGGAATGGATTTGATTGGATGGTTGCCAACCGGAGTGAATGAAGAAGCTGCTCTTCGCGGCGCGGCGGCAAAGGGAGTGGAAGTTACTGCCTTATCCGCCTACAGCATCGAGCGGCCGAAGCAGGGAGCCTTGCGCCTCGGTTACACTGGATTCAAGGCGAAAGATCTCCGCCAAGGCATGCGCAACCTGGCGGCCGCCTTAAGTGAACTGAAGAAGCAACGCTAGAAAAAGCGAAGATCATTCTCAAGAAAGTGGCTCCGTTATGATTCATGTTAATGGGCCTTACCTTGGTGACAAATGAGCGTTCTTGTGAAGAAACGCGGAGCTATTAAAGGAGTTTCCAAGCAGACCGCGGCAACCACCACGAAATGAATGCGCATATGGATACGGTAAAACATCTTCGCGACTTTCAAGTAGTAGAGCTTCGTCGTTACACCATTAAGCCGGAAGAGCGGCAGAATTTCGCTCTCTACTTCGAATCCTATTTCCCTGAGGCCTTCGAACAATTAGGTGCCATCGTCTTCGGTCAGTTTCTGTCTCGTGATGACGACTCTCTCTTTATCTGGTTACGAGGTTTTCGAGATATGTATGCCCGAGCCACAGTCAATGGCGCGTTCTACTACGGCCCGCTTTGGAGAGAGCATTCTGGCCGGATGAACCGCCATCTGATCGACAGCGACAATGTCTTATTGTTGCGGCCACTTTCGCCAGAGCGATCGATTCCGGTCTTCCCGGCGGTGGATCCGGTCGAAGAGCCTGATGGCGCCGACGGAATTGTGATTGCGCAAATTTTCGCGATTACGCCTAACGAACTCGAGACCGCTGCTAAGCAAGCCGAAAACATTTTCGCTCGATATCGAGCGGCGGGGATGCACGAGGCAGGCGTTCTCGTCACGCTAGATACACCTAATAATTTCCCGCAACATCCTATCCGAACCGACGGCCCTTTTCTGGTCTGGCTTGGACTGGTTAGGAATAACGAAAGCCTGGACAAAAATTTTGAAACCTTGACAAGAGAGGCCGCCCAGGTCCTGCGTGCAGCCGGACTCCTCAGAGATGAGCCGGAATTATTGATCATGAATCCGACGCGTCGTTCCCGGCTCCGTTGGTCAGCTCAAAAGCAGAGCGAAAGTTCCCCAAGCGCCTGATTCGCTCGTCACCGCCGTAGAAAGTAGGCTACGAATTATGTGACGGCGGCGAGCCGGGCCTCACGTTTCCGGACGACATTCAAAGTTATCAGGGCCGCCAGCGCGCAGACTAGCGCGCCGATGGCGATCGTCGCCGGTGTTCCTAGAAAATCCGCCATCAAACCTGCCTGCAAACTTCCCAGAGGCATCATGCCGCCGAAGACCAGCGTCCAGATTCCCATGACGCGCCCCCGCATTTCATCGGGCACGATCGTTTGCAACACAGTATTGGAGGTTGAGAAGTAAAGCACGATGCCGAAACCGCTGAGCGCAAGTAGCGCGAGCGCGACATAGAGATTTCGATTGAAGGCAAACAGGGCCAGGCCGGCGGAAAAAATCCAGACGCCGCCGAGCGCCAGCGCTCGCGTAGGAAAACGATGCCCGGCGGTTGCAACGGTGAGCGCTGCAAGCAAAGCGCCGACGCCGCTCGCCGCCATTAACATTCCATAACCCTGCGCTTTGAGATGCAAAACATCATGCGCGAACGCCGGCATCAGCACGGTGTAGGACCAGCCAAAAATTCCGACGACGGCGAAGAGCGAAAGAATTGTCAGCGCCCGCGGATGATTCCAAACGTAACGGAATCCTTCCAGCGCGTGGCCAATCGCGCTTGTTTCGCTCGGCGCGGATTCGCGTTTCGGCAATCGCATCATCAGCAGACCACTGATGACCGCGATGAAGCTGATACCGTCGAGAAAGAAACACATCGCGATTCCGACTTTCGCCATCAGGATGCCGGCGATCGACGGACCGATGATGCGCGCGGCATTGAAGACCGAGCTGTTGAGCGAGATCGCGTTCATCAAATCGGCGCGGCTCGTCATTTCGATGACGAACGATTGTCGCGCAGGCATGTCGAACGCCATCGTCACACCGCCGGTTATGGCGATGAGAATGATTTGCCAGGGCTTCACATGACCACTCCACACCAGCGCCGCCATCGGCGAGCGATTGAATCATCGAGCTGATTTGCGTAACCACGAGAACGGAGCGTTTCGGATAACGATCGGCGGCCCAGCCGCCCCAAGTGGAGAAAACGAGCATCGGCGCTGAAGCGCAGGCCGCGACAACGCCGAGCAATGCTTTCGATCCGGTGAGTTGATAAACGAGCCAGCCTTGCGCCGTCGTCGTCATCCAGGTTCCGATGAGCGAAATGAGCTGGCCGTAAAAAAAGAGACGGAAATTGCGATGGCGCAGCGCGGAAAAGGTATTGCGCAAAGAAATCCCGCCTGTGACGACGCGCCGCGGCCGTCCGGTCACGTCTTCCGGAATACGTGTAGTCGACGGAATCTCGGAAGGGCCGCTCATTCGCTAAGTGTGATTGGAAACAAACATCGAACATCCAACATCGAACGCCGAACATCGAACGGATCAGAACGCTTCGTCAAAACTTCGATGTTCGATGTTCGGTGTTGAATGTTCGATGTTTGCTCCTGCTTAGGCCGCCGCGGTTTCGCCCACACGCAGGCTCATTCCCATGACGCGGAAAATCTGGTCGCGCTTTTGCAGGTAGCCGGGGGAATCCAGATCGCGCGGGCGCGGAAGATCGATCTCGACGATTTGCTGGATCGTCGCGGGCCGTTTGCTCATGATGAGCACGCGATCGGCAAGTTGCACGGCTTCCTCGATATCGTGCGTGACGAAGAGGATAGTTTTCTTTTCGCTTTGCCAGATGCGCACCAAGTCTGCGCGCATTTTCATACGGGTAATGAAATCGAGCGCGCCGAATGGTTCATCCATATAAATGATGTCTGGATTGGCCGCGAGCGCCCTCGCGATTTCCACGCGCTGCCGCATGCCACCGGAAAGTTCGCGCGGGTAACTGTTCTCGAATCCGTTCAGCCCGACCATTGCGGTATAACGCGCAACGATTTCGCCGCGCGTTTCTTCAGTGCGCACGCCGAACGCGATGTTTTCGCGCACGGTTAACCACGGGAAAACGCCGTTTTCCTGGAAGATGAAAATGCGTCGCCGGTCCGGACCATTGACGCGTTGTCCTTCTACCAGCACTTCGCCACTGCTCGGCACTAAAAACCCAGCGACAATGTTGAGTAATGTCGATTTGCCGCAGCCGCTCGGTCCGACGATGCAAACAAATTCGCCTTGCGAAACCTCCGCGTTGACATTTTCGAGGACGCGAATCTGCTCGCCCGCGCCTTTGCCCGGGAAGGAAATGGAAAGGTCGCGGATGGTAATGGAGGGATTCATGCGCGGAAGACAAAGGCAAACATCGAACAACCAACATCGAACATCGAACGTCGAACTATCATGGGGCGGTGTCTCCTCGGTTGGTCGAGCGCTTTTCGGCGGTGCGAATACTCGCGACGAAAATGCGAATGAGTTCGTCCGTTTCCGCGAGAATCGGGCCCAAAGTTGTTTGTGAAGTGATGACCGGAACGCGCTGAACCAAAAGAAGCCAGCGCCGAGTCTCGCGAAGTTCTTTTAGACAAACACGAAGCTTGTGAATGAAGTCAGCCGGCGATTCGGCCGCTTCCGCTTCGCCATGGTTCGGCAGCGGGGCCGTGCCGGATCGAAGCAATTGTGCGGCAACGTGATTCGCTTCACGATCTTTCGGCAGCTCTCTGACTAATCGAATGATTGCGGCCGAGTATTCCAACAACCGCTCCTCGAGATCATAAATTTTCTCTTCTACTCGCGCGTCCGCATCACCGACCGCGCCATACTGAACACTTCGATGTTCGGTGTTCGATGTTGGATGTTCGGCGTTCTCTTCTTCTTTCATCGATTCGCGTACCCCCACCGCACTTCATCAAATTTCTCCAGTCGCCTAACGAGTAGATCGAGAACTAGTCCGATCAATCCGATCATGACCATGCCGGCGACGACGAGATCATAGCGTTTACCGGCATTGCGCGCGTCAATGATGAGATAACCGAGGCCGCTGTTCACGGCGATCATTTCCGCGGCGACGACCACGAGCCAGGCGATGCCCAGCGCGATACGAATGCCAGTAATGATCTGCGGCAGGCTTGCGCGAAATATTACCAGCCGAAAAAGTTCGAATCGTTTGAGGCCGAAATTTTGTGCGGCGCGCAAGTAAACCGGCTGCATGTTTTGCACGGCGGCGATCGCGGAAACTGTAATCGGAAAAACGCTCGCGAGAAAAATCAGGAAGACGGGCGCGGCGTCGCTGATGCCGAACCAGAGAATCGCCACGGGAATCCACGCGATCGGCGAGATCGGCCGCAGGATTTGGATGATTGGATTGAACGCCTGGAACAGTCGAGAATACCAGCCGAGCACGAGACCGAGCGGAACGCCGATAAGAACCGCAAGCGTGAAACCCCAAGTTACCCGAAAAAGCGAGGCAACGATGTATTTAAGGAGCAGACCTTTCTGAAAGAGCTCCCCAATTCCCATGGCCACGCTGATGGGAGTTGGAAACAAATCACTGTGCGAAAGCCGAACCGCGACGCCCCACGCGGTAAAAAAGATGGCGAGCATCCCGATTGGCCTAACGATTCGGAAAAATCGTGAATCGGGATTGTTAAACCAATGAGGATTTTTCCGGGGAGCGCACGCGCCCTCGCGTGTGGTTTTCGGCGCCTCGCCGAAAACATTTGTGCGGGGAAGAGAATCGCGCGAGGCGCCCGATTCGGCACGCGAGGCGCGTGCGCTCCCCGGCGTTTTGAATTCGGCGCTCACTTTCGTCGGTTCGGAGCCCACGCGTAAGGCTGCACGGCGCTTTCGTCTTTCACAAACGAGCAATCGGTGTAGTCCTCAAAGTGCGCGGTGCCGTTGAGTATGCCCGCTTCGCGTCCGAGCTGCTCGATTTCTTCGAAATCCGGTTTTCGCAACGCGAGATTCGTATATTTCACTCGGTCGGGCGGTTTACTTAGAACGAAACTCAGCAGGCGCGGATTTTGGTTGTAATAATTTGCGCTCACGAACTGCGCCGCTTCCATCCGATTATCCATGCTCGAATCGAGCCATTTCCCGCTCTTCGCGATGCCGTCGACCAGTCGCTGCACGGCGTCGCGATTGGTTTTGATCATCTCTTCGTGCACCGCGAGCACGCAGGAAATGAAATTCGGCCAGACATCTTTCGTTAGCCAAAGCACGCGGCCGTAACCGTCCATTTCCGTCTGCGCCATGAACGGTTCGCCGCTCGAAACGGCATCGACTGCTTTGGAATAAAGCGCAGCCGGCATGTCCGGCGGCGGCATTTCGACCAGCTCCACATCTTTTACCGTCATGCCCGCTCGCTTGAGCGCGCGGAAAATCAAAAGGCGCTGATTGGAAAATCGATTCGGCACGGCGATGCGTTTGCCGCGCAGATCTTCCATTCGGTAAATGTGTGAATCCTTGTGCACCATTACGGCGGAGCCATCGCGATGCCCGAGATAGACAATTTTGATCGGCACACCTTGTTCGCGTAGTGCGATCGCCATCGGCGCCAGGATGAATGTCGCCGGTGTATATCCGGACAAATACGCTTCCTTCAATTCCGGCCAGCCATTGAATCGAATCGGTTCGAAAAAGCTTTGCCCGGTCAGCTGTTTGTTAATGAAATCGGTGACCGGGCAAGTCAGGTGACACGTCACGGGCAAGAATCCGATCCGAAATTTTGTCTGGCCGGCGACAGTTACCGGTTTCGAGCGAAATAAATGCAGATTTAGCGATGCGTGAAGAAACGTGATCGCGATGAGCCAGACGAAGCCCACAATTATCAGCGTCTTTCGGAACGACATGGATTTGGGAATCTTCCTGTAGCCACTTCGCTATGCGAAGCGAATTCTTTGTTCGAGATCGAATTGCGGACGTGATTATTACTCGCGTCGCCCATAGGGCCGTGGCTACGAGAAGCAGATTGCTCCCGTTAGGGCAGGGGTGCTAAAGTGGTGGCAGCGAATTCGGCGTTGGATCGTCGATTTCGCGTAACCTCTGAAGGCCAGAAAATAATGAACTCCGAACAAGCCCAGGACCCACAAACTAACGACGATAGGAAAACAGAAGATCGCAACGGGGGGATCGATGAGAGCGGTAAGGTCGATCGAATTCGCGATATTCTTTTCGGATCGCAAATGCGCGATTACGATGGCCGCTTTCAGCGACTCGAAGAACATCTTGTTCGAGAAGCGGCGGATGTGCGCGCCGACGTGCAGAAGCGGCTGGAGATTCTCGAGAACTTCATGAAGGGCGAAGTGGAGTCGATCAGGAATCGGGCGAATGCCGAACAGTCCGAGCGCAGCAGCGCGATCGAGAAACTTGGCCGGGATCTGATCGAAGCGGCAAAGAATCTGGACTCGAAAATTAACAGTCTTGGCGAGCATGCGGGAAAAGAGGTTCGCGATTTGCGCCAGCAGTTGCTCGATCAATCCAAGGCGTTGAGCGCGGAGATCAGGGAAAAGCACGAACAGATGAAGGCGGGGGTCGAACACGAGGCGGCGCAGATTCGCGGGGCGATGACGGGACGCGAGGCGCTCGCCGAAATGTTGAGCGAGGTCGCGCTCCGCTTGAAAAACGAGTTTCGCGTTCCGGGAGCATAAAGAGATTTGCCGCATATGCGCCAACCTCTTCGTGACCGAGTAACGGAGTTCGAAGAACTTCGCCGCCTGCTTCTGAGCCGGGAGCGGAAGCAACTGCGCGACCTCGAAGATCGAGTTTCCGACAAGGAGCGTCGCTCGCACGATGTCGCGGGCGTGTTGCCCGAGGCGGTGAAGTTAAGCCGGGAACGAGGCGAAGAACTTTCGCGCGCATTGCGACCTGCCGTCGAAGGATCGGTTAGGGAGTCGATTGAAAAGCGACCGGAGACTTTTATCGACGCGCTCCATCCGATCATCGGGCCGATGGTGCGGCGATCGATTGCGGAAAGTCTTCGACGTTTGATGCAGTCGCTGAATCAAACGCTCGAGCACACTTTCTCGTGGCAGGGTTTGAAATGGCGTTTCGAAGCGCTTCGCACCGGCAAGAGTTTTGGCGAAGTGGTGATGCTGCGAAGTCTGATCTATCGGATCGAGCAGTTGTTTCTCATTCATCGCAAAACGAGTCTCTCGTTGCTCCACGTCACGGCCGATTCCGCGATCTCCAAAGATTCGGACATGGTCGCGGGAATGTTGAGCGCGATTCAGGATTTTGCGCGCGACTCTTTTGCAACCGGCGAAGACTCGGCGCTGGAAGAATTTCGGGTGGGCGAACTGCAAGTCTGGATCGCAGCGGGCCGTTACGCATATCTCGCCGCGGTCATCCGAGGAAATCCACCGCGCGAACTGCGGACGACGCTGGAAAATACAATCGAGAGCATTCACGTCCTGAAAGGATCGGCGCTGGCAAACTTTCAGGGAGACGCCGTCGTTTTTGAGCCGGTTCGGCCGGAGCTGGAGGCATGTCTGCGCGAGCAATACAGCGCTTCCAAAAAAGATAGCGATCGGCATCTCCTCGCGTGGGCCGCGCTCGCTGGCGTCGTGGCGGTCGGGATATTTGCGCTCGTGATGGCGGTGCGCAGCGCATCGAACTGGCGTGATTTCATTGGCCGGCTCAATGCCCAGCCCGGCATCGTCGTAACCGACGCGCACAAAGGCTGGATTTCTGCATCGCGAGTAAATGGATTGCGCGATCGGTCGTCAGTCGACCCCGCCGACATCGCGCGTGCTCAAAAAATCGATCCGAAGAAAATCGATTTTCATTGGAAGGATTTTCTCGCGCTGGATTCAGCCAGTGTTCTGCAACGCTTTAAACATCGATTTGATATTCCGCCGGGAGCACGAGCGGCGATCAAAGATGGTGTGTTGACCCTTTCCGGAACGATCCCCTACGAATGGCTGGAGCGTGTTCGTCGCGAAGCGACGCTCGTTCCTGGCATCGCCTCGCTCGATGATTCCAACGCCGAGGTGATCTACGATCCAAATCTTGCCTTGAAACGATTCGACGAGGCGTTCGGGCGGCCCGAGAGCATGAGTGCCACGCTTGCCAAAGGGATCATCGTTATTTCCGGCGCGGCGTCGCACCGATGGTTGACGCGGGTGCGTGCGGAAGCGCCGAAATTGCCGGGAATAAGCTCAGTCGCCGAGCACAACGTCATCGATCTCGACCAGCAGACATTTCAACGGTCGAAGTCAATCATCGAAACTGCGTTTGTTTATTTTCTTTCGAACAAAGACGACATCGCGACGGAAGGTTTCGCTGCCTTGTCGCGTTTGCCCGATGAGATCAGCCGTTGCGAGAATGCGGCGAAGCAAATCGGTCTGGAGATGACGCTTGAGATCCGCGGATACGCCGATGCCACGGGTGATGAATCCAAGAATGCGGATCTGAGGCAACGGCGCGCGAACAAAGTCCGCGATTTTCTAGTGTCTTGCGGCTTCGATTCGAATCGACTGCAGGCGATCGGAGCTGGGCAGGAGCATTCTCTGGCGCCCGGCGGAAAACCGCTTCCGGAAGAATCCGAGCGGCGTGTCGCCTTCAAAGTTATTTCACATCCATCAGCGCCCTCGCCATGATTCAGAAAAAAATCTGCATGATCGGAGCGTCGGGCGTCGGCAAAACGAGTCTCGTCGCCAAGTTCGTGCACAGCATGTTCTCGGATAAATACCTGACCACGGTCGGTGTGAAGATCGACAAGAAGACCGTTTCCGTGGACGGCGCGGAGGTGATGATGATGATCTGGGATTTGGCGGGGGATGATGATTATCAACGTCTGCAAACCTCTTACCTTCGCGGCACGAGCGGTTATCTTTTGGTCGTCGATGGGACGCGCCAGATCACGCTCGACCAGGCGATTGAAATTCAGGGTCGAGTCGTGGAAGCGGCGGGTGCGCTGCCGTTTCTCGTGGCGCTCAACAAAGCCGATCTCGTTGCGCAATGGGAGATCGATGAGGCGCGCACTGACGATTTGACCGCGCGCGGATGGAAATGGTTTAAGACGAGTGCGAAAGAGGGTGCCGGCGTCGAGGAGGCTTTCGTCGAGTTGGGGCGAATGATGATTTCGAAATAGCAAATATGTCATTCCGAGCGAAACAGTTTACCCGCCGCGGCGGGAGGAATCTCTCATTATTACCTTGGGCGCACATGAACAGTAAGAGATGTCTCGACTTCGCTCGACATGACAGGAGAGGGCTTTTCGAGAAAGCCAAATAATATCGTCATGCCAAACTCCGATCGCGATTCTTCTGCCAGCGCGGTTCTGGAAGCGCTCGGCTTCGCGATTTTCATTCGAGACAAAACCGGCGGACTTCGTCTTAACGGGCGATCACCGGATTGGCTGACTTCGATTTGGCCGAATCTGAATGCGGCCGACGCACTGCTGCCAATCGATCAGGCCTCGCCATTTCTCGAAAATTTCCTCATCGATGCCGCCGAATGTTGGAGCGCGGGCGGAGAAAAACGCGCGCGCTCCGGGCCATGGATCGAGCGCGCGACCGATGGCACTGAGCTCACGCTCGAAGCGATTGCATTAAACGCAGGTGGGCAGTCGATCCTGTTGCTCGAGCGGCTTGGTGAAGTCTTCGAAGAGAAAAAATCGATGCTGCAAAAAGCGCGCGAGACGGTGATCGCGTATCAGCGTCTCGATTCCGAGATGCAGAAAAAAGAGATTCTACTCAGCTGCATCTCCGAGGAAATGAATGCGGCGCTCGCGAACGTGATCACGTCACTGCGCTTGATTGAGCGGGAAAAGAATCCCGCGCGTTTCGCTCAGCTTTTGAGTCTCGCCTCGCGCGCGACCGAAGAGCAACAAACGCTGATCAACAAAGTGCTCAATGCCTTCGCAACCGAGCTGGAAGGACTTTATGGATTCGACGCCTCCACCAAGGCTGCCGCGAAATTAAATGACGCCGTGCGCGCCGCGGAAGAAAATGTCGCGCCGCGATTCGCGGAAAGACAAGTCCGATTAAATATCGCCAATGGCGTGTCGCACGAATCGCGCGTCGCGATGGACGCGCACCATCTTACTCGAGTGTTATCGAGTCTCTTTGAAAACGCACTGCAAAACGCGCCCGCGGTCGGCGAAGTGCAGCTCAAAGTAATCGAGGAACCCGACTCTTTTCTCATCCAGGTGTTGGACAACGGCGCTCCCTTGCCGCGCGACGTTTGCGACAATTTCTTTTCCAGAGTTGGAGCGACAATGACGGAATCGCAAACGTCGAGACTACCGCTTCAGTTCTGCCGCATTGCCGTTGCGAATTGCCACGGGGAAATCGGTTACGAACCGCGTGAAGGCATTGGCAATTGTTTTTGGATCCGGCTCCCGAAACCGGCTTCATCAAAATGAAGACTCTGGTCCTCATCGATAGCGATGCGCTGACCCGGGCTCTGGTCGCGCAGTGCCTTGCTGGTCAGGATTGGCGCGTCCTCGAGGCGGAAGACGGACAGGCTGGAATCGATCTTGTCTTGAAACACAAACCGGCGGCGGTGATTTGCGATATTCGCACGCCGAAGCGCAACGGCTTCCAGGTTTGCCGTCTCATTCGCGAGCAAGCTGCGCTCAAACCGACGCGCGTGATCCTGATGACGGTCAGCCGTTTTGCGAACGATCGCGAAACCGCATTTGCATCCGGCGCGGACGATTACCTCGTTAAGCCGATTGTCCCGGCTGAGCTGATTCGCATGGTGGCGGCGTCGAGCGATAACGGCGAAAAAGCTGTGACCGAACCGGCGGAGAAAACTGTCGTCTCTGGACCAACCTTGATCCGATTCTGGGGAGTGCGCGGGTCCATCCCGACGCCGGGGAAAGAAACTTCCATCTACGGCGGCAACACATCGTGCGTCGAAGTTCGCGTCGGCGATCAGATTCTCATTCTCGACGCGGGCTCGGGAATTCGCCGGCTCGGGCAATCGCTCATGAAAGAAGTCGACGAAAAAGGTCTCAATGCCGCGATGCTCGTCACGCACACGCATTGGGATCACATCCAGGGCTTCCCATTTTTTGTCCCGGCATATCATCCGAAAGTTAACATTCGCATTCTTGGCTACGAAGGCGCGGTCCACGGATTGCGCGGCGCTCTTTTCGAGCAAATGCAAAGCGCGTTTTTTCCCGTCGGCCTCAATCAAATGGCGACGCACCTCACCTTCGAAGAACTGACCGACATGCAGTTCGATCTCGGCGCCGTGAAAGTGCGGACGATGTTCGCAAACCATCCCGGCATCTGTCTCGGTTACCGTCTGTCGACGCCAAACGGCGACATCGTTTACATGCCGGATCACGAAGCGTATGAGCGTTGCGAAATCGAACGCCAGAAAGCGGAGTGCGAAACGTCGCCCGATGGATTGGCGCATGCGCGCATTCAGGACCAGAAGGTGGTCGATTTTCTCCGCGATGCTGATGTCGTGATTGCCGACTCACAATATGACGCGATCGAATATCCATCGCGCCGCGGCTGGGGCCACACCTGTGCCGATGATACGGTGCAGCTCGCGGTGCGCGCGGGGGCGAAGCGGCTTTTTCTTTTTCATCACGATCCCGATCACAGCGACGAAAAAATCGCGGCGATGGTAGAACGCGCGCAAAAAGAAGTCGCGCAGAGTGGTGCCAAGACAATCGTGGCCGCAGCCCGCGAAGGCGAAGAGATCAGGCTGATGCGTGAGAAGACATAGATCGGCGAAGCGTAACCAGATCGCCAGCGATCATACCAAGGTTGTCATCCTGAGCGAAAGCGAAGGACCTCGCGATTTCGAGAACGCGCGTCGCTGCTGTTTGTGAGGTCCCTCGCTACGCTCGGGATGACCCGCGGCCGTTATCTCCGTTGTTTGTCTGCTCTTCGTTTTTCTTTAAGCCGGGCGCGGTTGAGCCGCGTTCATGCTGCGTTCCAAGAACGGAGCGACCGCTCGTTTCGGCCGGTTGACGTTTCTCATGCAAGCGCTCGAGCGCCGTCCGCACGCGCGGTAGACTTTCTGGATATTTGCTGCGCAAGAATTCGATCAAACCCTCCCGTAGCTGGCAGCGGAGATCGAAACATGTCGCTGCATTGCTGCTGCTAACCAACGCGCGCACCTCGATGGTGTTTTCCTTCGTATCAGTCACCTGCAATGCGCAGACCTTTCTGTCCCAGTTTGGATTTAGTTCGGCGAGGCGCTTCACTTCCTCGCGCAACGCTCCGAGAGGCACCTGATAATCGAGATACAGATAGACGGTTCCCAGAACCTCGGTGCTGTGCCGGCTCCAATTTTGAAATGGTTTCTCGATGAAGTAGGTGATTGGCAACACAAGCCGCCGCAAATCCCATGTGCGTACGACCACGAAGGTCAGCGTGATTTCCTCGATCCGACCGAACTCGCCTTCCACCACAACCACGTCGTCGATCAACATCGGCTGACTAAGCGCGATCTGAATGCCGGCCAGAAAATTCCCAAGCGTTTTTTGCGCGGCGAAGCCGAGCACGATTCCCGCAATTCCCGCCGAAGCGAGAATGCTGGTGCCAAACTGCCGCAACGGCCCAAACATCATCAGGATCGACCCCGTGCCGATGATCACCACGGCCGTGATGATGATTCTGCGGATGACGCTAATCCGGGTGAAAATCTGCCGCGCGGTCAGATTATCTTTCACGTCGAGGCGATGACCGGTCATGAGACCGCGTTGAATCGCGAGTGTACCGCGAATGATGAGCGCACACAGACCGACGATGAGCAGAATGCCAAGCGCTTTCTGCACAAGCCATGTCGAATCCTGCGAAAAATGAAGTAGCGGAAGGAGCAGGATAATCGCTAGTAACGGCACGATAAGTCGCAGCGTCTGACCGATTACCGGCACCATGACAATGTTGAGAACTTTGCCCGTCCGTTGCGCCCAATGCCGCATCCGCTTTTCCACCGCGCGAATGAATTGAAAAATCAGCCAGAGCACGGCGACGACGCGGCCGGCATAAATGATGGTGGATAATGCCTCCGCCAGAAACACGCGCACCGATGGGTTCCCGATGCCGACGATCACAGGCATGAGTGCAAAAAAGCCACCGAAAATGCACGCGAGCAACGCGAGCGGTTTGCACATCGCAGCAGCGGTGAGGGCGAGCCAGCCCTGGTGCTCGGACGATTCGATTCGGCCGGCGCGTTTCTGAATTATCCAAAGGAAAAGACCGGCGATGGCTGCGACCAGGATAAGCGCCGCGATAGAAGCGGATAGCCGTATGCCGGTAACACGATCGAATACCGGTCGCATGAGAAACGGTTGCGCGCTGTGCGCGGCGAGATCGTCAAGCCAATGTGTGTAGCTCACACCGGCGCGGTAAATTTTTGCCCGTTCCACATCGGCGCGTTGCGCCGATAATTCGGCGACGTTCTTCACCGCTGGGGTGGGCGATGCTGCTGTCGGCGCAGACTGTCCATGAAGCGACGCAACGCCAGCGACCAAAATTGCAGCCACAATCCAATGTCTAACGAATCGCGATATGTGCGGAATAACCTTCATGAGAATTTTTCCGAGTGTGAAGCTCGGCAATTTTGGGATGTCCTTGCGACGTATGCGTCGACTAGATTTTCCCTGGCGTGGGTTGATGAAGCGCCAACCCAATATGGTGCGGATCCGTGACTTCCTCAAGTTTACGAGAAAGCTCTTTGTTAGGAAAAAGGGATTGTTTCGGAAATTGCGGTGACGCACGGGAATTCTGGGGAGCGCACCGACTGCGACTCGCCGAAACGAACTTTGTGCGCCGCAGCTGGATTTGTAACGGGACTAGAAAAGTTCGCGATGAGGAGTCGTCATCGCCAGCACGCGAGTCGCGTGCGCTCCCCAGAATTCCCGCTACAGCAGCTGATAGGGATCAACGTCGACCGCCACGGCCACATCTTCGGGAAACGGTAGCTTGTCGAGCACTTCGCGAATAAGACGGCTCAGGCGCATGATCGCTTCGCCGCGAATGAGAATGTGAAAGCGGAACTGACCTTGCAGTTTTTCCAACGGCGCCGGCGTCGGTTCGCCGAGAATGAATTCGTTAGGCAAAGACTCCTTTAACCTGCGTTTCAATGTTTCGGCCGAAAACTTTGCACGCGCTTCGTGCGCAGAGCGAACCGTGATGAGAACCGCGTGTTTAAACGGCGGAAAATCGCAACGCTCCCGAAACTCGAGTTCCTGTTGGAAATACCCGGCGAAATCGTGATGGCGCGCAAACTGAATCGATGGACTGAACGGCGTGTAGGTTTGCACGAAAACTTCGCCTGATGTTTCGCCGCGCCCGGCGCGGCCGGACACTTGGGTGAGCAATTGAAAGGTGCGTTCGCCGGCACGGAAATCCGGCATATGCAATGCGAGATCGGCATTGATGATTCCAACAAGCGTGACGTTGGGAAAATGCAGACCTTTCGCGATCATCTGCGTGCCGACGAGGATGTCGATCTTTCCTGTGCGAAAGCTTCTGAGCGTGTCGCGATAGGCATCCTTGCGCGTCATCGAATCGGCGTCCATTCGTTTGACGACCGCGCTGGGGAAAATTTGCGAGACATTAGCTTCGACTTTTTCCGTGCCGAAGCCGGAATAGATGAGCGCGTCTTCGCCGCAGGCCGGACATTTTTTTGGAACCGCCGCGGTGTGTCCGCACAAGTGACAACTCAAACGCGCGACGCCACGATGAAACGTCAGCGCGACGCTGCAATTGGGACAATCGCGCGACTCGCCGCAGTTGCTGCAAAGGAGCGATGTGGAAAACCCGCGCCGGTTTAGAAAAAGAATCGTCTGTTCCCGTTTTTCCAGACGATCAGCGATCGCATCGCGCAATTTTCCCGCGAGAATCGCCGCCGCTTTTTCCTTACGTCGTTCCTGCCGCAAATCGACGATCCGAATGAGCGGCATTTGATTTTCGTCGACGCGTTTCGTCAGTGTGGCGAGCTGGTAATTTCCGGTCGTGGCGTTGTAATAACTTTCGAGCGACGGCGTGGCGCTGCCGAGAAGTACGACGCACTTCTCGATTTTTCCGCGCACGACTGCGACATCGCGTGCGTGATACCGAGGCGCTTCTTCCTGTTTGTAGGAAGTTTCGTGTTCTTCATCGACCACGATAAGCCCGAGATTTTCGAGCGGCGCAAAGACGGCGCTGCGCGCTCCGATTACGATACGCGCGCGGCCGGAATGGATCTTGTGCCATTCATCGTGCCGCTCGCCTTCGGATAGATGACTGTGCAAAACCGCAACGCCATCCTGGACTTCGGCGAAACGACTCTTGAAGCGCTCGACGGTTTGAGGTGTGAGCGAAATCTCCGGCACGAGCACGATCGCATTCTTCCCTTGCTCTAACGCGACCTTGATCGCCTGGAGATAGATTTCCGTTTTCCCGCTGCCCGTTACGCCATGCAGCAAAATTGGTTTCGCAGAATCCGGTTCGGCCATCGCTTGCTGCACCATGTGTAAGGCAGCGGTTTGCTCTTCGTTGAGCACAAGATTGGTCGTCGCGATAAATGTCTCGTCGGCGTGTGGATCGCGTTGCACGGCTTGCTCTTCCAAAACGGCAAACCCGCGCTTCACGAGTGCACGCAAAGTTTGATTATCAAGTGAATGCTTGCGCAGGAACTCGGAAGCTGGCACAGGCTCGGTCAATTGCGCGAGCGCTTCCAGCAATTCAGCCTGTCGCGGTGCGCGTCGCTTCAATTTCTCCACGTCTTCGAATGAGATATCGCGCGCGCGCCTAACGAATAATTGTTTTTTCCATCCCACTTCTCCGCGCCGGATGACCTGTGGCAGCAAACTGCGCATGACTGTCTCGATCGGGCAACAGTAGTACGCACTCATCCAACGCGAGAGTTCGAGCAGCGGTTTGCTCAAAACCGGTTTGTCACCGAGCACCGCTTCGATCGGCCGAATCCCTTCGGCATCGCTCGTATCAAGCATGGCGATCACCGTGGCGAGCGCCGATTTTTCACGGAACGGAACGCGCACACGCGAACCAACATCGATTCGGTCGGCGAGAGTCTCCGGCACGAGATAGTCGAGTTCGCGATGGATCGATCGATCGATAATGACGCGGGCGTAGGCGGGGTTCATCATGTCATGGCGCGAAATTAATTGATCACCCCGCGTTATGCGTGATTGATGATGCCTCCTAATCGTGCTCCTGCTCTTGCTCGTAATCGAATCTGCACGGAGAAATTTACTCGATTATGATTACGAGCACGAGCACGAGCACGAGCACGAGCACGAGCACGAAATGAAAGCCGCATGACGCGATTCCTTTTCAAACTGATAATCTGCGTGCTCTTTGCGGGAGCGGCTGGTCTGGCTTATTTCGCGATTCGATCCGGCGATCCTGTTTACACGTTATACGAATGGATCAGCCCGGCGCGTTTTCACCAATACGACGGCTTGATTCGCAGCGTCGCGACCAAGCATGAGATCGAGCCGATGTTAGTGAAGGCGATCGTCTGGCGCGAGAGCCGGTTTGATCCAAGAAAATTTGGCGCGGCCGGCGAACGCGGTCTCATGCAGGTGAGCGAAACGGCCGCGAGCGAATGGGCGAAAGAGAATCAGATTGATAATTTTCAAGTAGAAGAACTTTTCGATCCGAAGAAAAATCTTGAGGCCGGCTCGTGGTATTTGCAACGGGCCTTAAAACATTGGGAACACGAAGCGGAGCCAACCGTCATTTGCCCTCGCGGAATACAACGCCGGCGCGAGTCGCGCTCAACGCTGGGCCGGCGGCGACGATGCCGCGATTTCCGCGAGCTCATTTCGTCGCAACATCGATTTCCCGGGCACGCGTGGCTATGTGGACTCGATCATGCAGCGTTACGAGTTCTACAAACGGCGCGGCCGGATGTAGATAGGTAGGGGCGATTGACCTCAATCGCCCGCGTGCGATTTGGTGAGCCGCCCAATTGCGCCTGGGGCCGAGTTATTCTCAGACGCAAAAAAAGTCTGCTGTTGTTTCCCATCGCCACGTTTGACTGGATGGTTTGAACTCCGTTGTCTTCGCCGAGCACTTGATCCGTTGTCTGTGCTGGCGTCCAGGAAACGAGATCGGCGGATTCTTCCACGACATACGTAATGTCGGTCGCGGATAAAACTTTTGTGTAGATAAGCGCCAAATTGCTGCCGCCGCCAATTGCCATGGGAGATCCGTTTGCATCCGGCAGGACTGGATTCAGGAAAAAAGCGTACTCGCAAAGATTCCGAATGCCGTCGTCGTCGGCATCGCCGTTTGGATCGAGCACGCTGTAAATCCAGCCGAGCTTCGAGGAGACTCGCGTGGAATAAAAACCAGATGGAACCGGATCCGGCCCCGTAATTTGGGTATAGGTGGGCGGGTTACCGCCATCGGAGAGGTAGTAATCGCGCGAGTCGAACAGTGCGGCGTCAAACTGTCCGCCGCCGCTGCTGTCGGTGTAAAAATATCCATCGACCGAGTAATGGATCCCCGCCAGCTTCCAAGTCCCGCCGTCGTCTAAGAAAACAGCGCCGCCTGAATCTCCAACGGAAAGATGGCACTCGTTAGGCAAACCTTTCTCATCGAAAGTGGCGTAAAGCGTTTCATTTTGCGGCCCCAGAGCCGCGATGTCGGAAACAACATTCTCACCCCAGCGCTCCACACCGTCGCTCCCGCCCCACAACCAGCCGCGCAAGGTCCCGTTAATAATCGCGCTCCCGCGCTGGGTCCCGCGGCCGATGGCGACAAGATGTTGGCCGATTTCGTCCGACTTCGTGTAAAGCGGCGCGAAATATGGAAATGGTCCCGCGACCTGCCAAATGGCGAGATCGCTGGCTGGATCAAAAAAGTAATTCACGATCGTGTAGGTCGTTCCCTGGAAGGTGAAAACAGAACTGGCGCCGCCAATGTGTTTGGCGGTGAGAAAAAACTGCGGCGCGATGGGCGTGCCCAGAAATGCGCCGAAGATTCCTTCGTATTGCCAGCCGCTGCCCGCGAGTGAGCCACTGGGCGCCGAGGTATTCGCCGTTGGATCCGATGTGTTGAACAAAATGACCGCGCGCGCCGCGGCAATTTGCAGAAGAACGGCCACTGCAAGGAGAATCGCTTTATGATGCTGCGGGGACGATTCGCTTCTTTGTCATGTCGAGCGGTAGTCGAGACATCTCTTATTATTGAGAGATTCCTCGACTGCGCTCGGAATGACAAGACGCGAGCACGAATCGACGCGCCATGAATTCTGGCTAATCGTTGCTTTCATCAACGCATGACCAAAGAAGGAATTGCCGAAGTTTTGGAGCAAATCGCAACGCTCCTGGAATTGAAGGATGAGAATCCGTTCAAGATTCGCGCTTACACGAATGCCGCGCGTTCGCTCGAAACGTTTGGCGGAAATATCGGCGATCTTAAAGATGAAGAGACGCTGGAAAAAATTCCCGGCATCGGCAAGGCAATCGCAGCCAAGATCAAAGAACTCGCGGAAACCGGCTCGCTAAAATTCTTCGAAGAACTGCGCGCGGAATTTCCGGGTGCGATTCTCGAACTCTTTTCCATTCCGGGCCTGGGCGCGAAGAAGATCAAAGCGCTCTACGAAAAACTGCAGGTCAGTTCCATCGCGGAGCTGCAATCAGCGTGTGAGAGCGGAAAAGTGGCGGAGCTTCCCGGATTTGGAAAAACGACGCAGGAAAAACTTTGCCAGGCGATCGCGACGCGTGCGAAGCACAGCGGCTCGTTCCAACTTGGTGAGATCGCGGCGGAAGCCGAAACGCTACAGGCGGATTTGCGGGCGCATCCTGATGCGTCGCAGGTTTGCGTTGCCGGAAGTTACCGGCGTCACAAGGAAATCGTGCGCGATCTGGATTTCATCGTGGCGACGAAGGAACCGGCCGCAGTTACAAAATCGTTCATCGAACATCCGCTCGTCGAGAGCGTGATTGCGCAAGGGCCGACGAAGAGCAGCGTGCGATTGCGCTCGGGCATTCAATGCGACCTGCGCGTGGTCAGTTCGGCTGAATATCCATTCGCGCTCAATTATTTTACCGGCAGCAAGGAACACAACATCGTGATGCGTAACCGTGCGCTGCAACGCGGCTGGACCTTGAACGAATATCGAATGGCGCCAGCGCCCGTACCAACTACTGCGCAGAAAAAAACAGGTAGGGGCGGTTCACCCGAACCGCCCGCCACGCGAACTGAATCCAAGACCTCATCTCGCGGGCGATTGGGGTCAATCGCCCCTACCTCGAAAACGAAGCCCACGAGATCGATTACCAAAATTCCGCAGATTCATGATGAAGCGGAACTTTATCGCGCTGTCGATCTCGATTACATCGAACCCGAATTACGCGAAAATTGCGGCGAGTTTGAGGCGGCCGCAAATGGCAAACTGCCGCGACTGATCGAATTGGCGAATTTGCGCGGCACCTTTCACTGCCACACGACAGCGAGCGATGGTCACAACACGCTCGAAGAAATGGCCGAAGCAGCACAGGAACTTGGGCTGCAATATCTCGGAATCGCCGATCACAGCCGCAGTTCGGTTCAGGCGCGTGGTCTCGATCTCGATCGTTTGAACGCGCAGATCGCCGCGATCAAGAAACTGAACAAGACGTTTGATGGGTTTCGAATTTTCGCCGGAATCGAGTGCGATATCCTGCGCGATGGGACGCTCGATTTTGAAGACGAAGTCCTGGCGCAATTGGATTTTGTCGTCGCCTCAATTCATTCCGCTTTCAATTTGTCCGAGGCGCAAATGACGGAGCGCGTCATCCACGCACTGCAAAATCCTAATGTCACAATGCTGGCGCATCCGACCGGCCGATTGCTTTTGAAGCGCGATCCATATGCGATCGATATTCCCGCGATTATCGAAGCTGCAGCAGAGACTGGAACGTGGATCGAAATCAACGCCGCGCCGAAGCGGCTCGATCTCGATTGGCGTTGGTGGCCGCTTGCGAAGAAAAAGGGCGTAAAATGCGTAATCAATCCCGACGCGCATCGCGTGGAACGATTGCAGGAATTGCGTTTTGGGATCGGCGTCGCGCGGAAAGGTTGGCTGACGAAGGCAGACGTGATGAATTGTCTGCCGTTAGGGAAAATTGAAACCGTGCTGGCGCGCAAGCGATCTGGGTAGCGCGGGCGTCTCGCCCGTGTATCGGAACGTCTCGTTCCGATTCTAAGACAAACAAGAAACGGAGCGAGACGCTCCGTTAGGCGCCCGAGACAGGCGCCCTACCCGTTTTCCCGTTGCGGCATGAACATCGTCAGGCATTTGCACGCCCCGCCCGCTTTGAGGAATTCCGTCATCGGCAACGGATGACAATTGAAACCCCGATCGCGCAAAGCATTGACTAATTTCGGCGCGCCTTCCGGAAGAACGATGTCCTTTTCGAGAACGACTGCGTTACACGAAAAATGCGCGGCTTCTTCTTCCACGACATCAATCAAGTCGCCAACGTGTTCGCGAATCGCACGTTGACCGTATTCGTCGAACGCCGCTGGAAACCACGCTGCGCCACCATCCGGCAGTGGGGAGAAGCAAGTATCGAGATGATAAAAGCGCGGATCGACCAGCTCGACCGAAATGACAAGACAACCAAGAACATCGGCGACGGCGCGATGTGAATTGATATCGGAGCGAAATTTGTATCCGCAAAAAAGTGCGTCCTTCACGAAAAGCGCGTCGCCTTCACCTTCGAAGTAAAGATCCTTCGGCAACCAGATCACTTCGTAGCCGTGTTCCTTCATCCAGCGCGCGAAATGCGGCGCTTCGCCCGATCGCTCCTCGTGCCGAAAATTACTCGGGATGAATTTTTTCCCGACCGTGAGCCCGGCGTTGGCGGTAAAAACCATGTCGGGAAGTTTCGGCTGCGGCGTAATCAGCTCGATTTTGCAATCGAGACTGGAAAGTTTCTCGAATAATCCTTTCCACTGCGCCTTGGTCGCTTCCACATCCGCGCCGCGCGCGCGACTCATCCATGGATTGATCTCGTATTCGATGCCGTAGTGGTCCGGCGGACAGAGGAGCAAACGTCGCATGGCGCTTCTCCTTATGTTCGCGCGTTACTCTTCTTCGACGCGCCTAACGATTCGAGACAACCGGTCAGCTCGCGAAGAAACGGCTCGATGTCTGTGATCAATCCAACCGCATGAAAATTTCCCGGATCGGTAAAATGACTGATCACGCTCGGATTAATATCGACACAAAGCGTTTTGACATCGGCCGGCAGCAGGCTCGCTACCGCCGTTGAATGCAGCATCGAGCTCATCAGGAGCGCGATCTTTACCCCTTCGATCTTGTCGCGCATCGCTTTCTGTGCATCGATTGTGTCGGTGATCACTTCCGGTAACGGACCGTTATCCCGAATCGAGCCGGCAAGGACGAACGGGATTTTTTTCCGAACACAACCGAACATAACGCCGCGTTGCAGAACTTCTTTATCTACGGCGGCCGTAATTCCGCCAGCTGCGCGAATGGCATTGATGGCGTGCATTTGATTCTCGTAGCTAACGTCGGTTAAGAGAACCTTTTCGGCCACTGCGCCTAACGACGTTCGGAAAAGCGCGTTTTCGATATCGTGCACGGCAAAAGCATTCCCAGCGAAAAGCAAATCGACGTATCCCCAGTCGATCAATTTTTCGAGATGCTCGCCCGCGCCGCTCTGCACTACCGCTGAGCCTGCAACGACCAAAATCTTATCGCCGTTTTCCCGCGCGCGCTTCAATTCGCGCGCAATTTCACATATGAGGGCGCTCTTCGGCCGTTCGATCGCGACGGTGCTCGGGATGAGTTCGAAAATGTCGGTGCGCGAAGTGGAGCGTTGTGCGGGGACGACTTTGATTCCCTGATGACCCACCACGACTTCCACGCCGCGTTGGAGATCATAAAATTTCACCGCGCGCGCGCGGCCCGCGGAGCGATCAACGACGATGCCGCAATCCATCATCGCAGGTTCGACTTCGATTTCCTTCCCGCCGATCCGGACAAAAGTTTGCTGATTGTTCGTCACGTAAAACTCTGTCGGGAACACGCCGTCCGCCGGCGCGGCCGCGAGTTGCGCATCCTTATGGCCGACAACTTCGGCGCCGTGCTGTCGCAAGCGCAGGACGAGTTCGTCGAGCGTTTCGTGAGAATCGGTGGAAACCTCAATGCGCGCGTAGCTTTGATCGACGCGATTCTGACCGATCCTGATCTCGTCGATCTTGAAATTACCGCGGTGCGTCAAAATTTCGTCGAGCACCTTTGGCAGAATCAGCGAATCGATAATATGTCCACGCAGTTCAACGGTTTCCGAAACCATCGGCCCAAGGTAGCGAGGAGATGCGACTGCGCCAGTCGCAGCGCGCTACGTTAGATTGATCTTTGGCTTGTTCTTTGTCTCAACCGAAAGGACGTTAGGCAGTGCTAAAATTGGAAAAACCGGCAGCGCGCGGGCCTACTCCGCGCGAAAAAGCGGTTCACGCGCTGGGCCAGAAATTGAATCGTAAATTCAAGCCGCCGCCGGATCCGAGTGTGCTCTTTCGCGAGCCAAAGAAATCCCGGGTGAAGGAAAAAAATCCTGAGATGGACCCGGACTTACCGGCACTGGCCGGAAAAATCGAACGGGTGCTCGCGGACAAGCCGGAATATTTCGTTACGCATCCGAGCGAGCTGCGTGTGGTGCGCGCGCTTTCGCCTGAAGAGCTAAACGACTTTGCGTTTGAACGCGGATGGCGAGTCGTTAGGCGAATCGGTGGGCGTCAGATCGAATTTTACAAAGACGCTTCCGTTCATTTTACACCGCTGTAGTTCGACAATGTGGGAGGGACCTTAGTGTCCCGACTCTGGGACTATCGTGGCACCAAGGCCGCTTCCACATTTCTGTCATTCCGAGCGAAGCGAAGCATAGTCGAGGAATCTCTTATCGTTCTGCGAGAGTAGTAAGAGATGTCTCGACTTCGCTCGACATGACAAGAAGTGATCGCCTAACGAGTTGCAACCAAGGAAGGGCGATGTCTCGATCGCCCACGTCGGCGGCTTGGAAACCGCCGCTCCTTGGTGGCGTGCCCTGCCAATCCGCGCGCAGGCTGGAATCTCGACCAACTAATCTTGCCGAAAAATTCCCGTGAGTGGACTCGTGGCCGATGCTCCACGAATTGCTTGCGCCAATCCGATCTCGTGTGCTTCTCGGCCGGCTTCGACTGCTTTGCGAAATGCTTGCGCCATGCGACTCGGATCGGCCGCGATCGCGATTGCAGTATTTACGAGCACCGCGTCCGCACCCATTTCCATCGCTTCCGCCGCCTGGCTCGGCGCGCCTAGCCCCGCATCAACAACAACCGGCACGGTCGCCTGCTCGATAATGATTTCGATTTGCGCGCGTGTTTCGATTCCGCGATTGCTGCCAATCGGCGAGCCAAGCGGCATCACCGTTGCCGTCCCGACATCCTGCAATCTTTTCGCGAGTACCGGATCAGCGTTGATGTAAGGCAGCACGGTGAATCCGTCCTTCACTAGAATTTCTGCTGCGGCCAAGGTTTCGACCGGATCGGGAAGCAAATAGCGCGGGTCGGGATGAATCTCGAGTTTCACCCATGTTGGCAAACCGGCGGTCACGGCCAACCGCGCAAGGCGTACTGCTTCTTCCGCGTTACGCGCGCCGCTTGTATTCGGCAAAAGCAGAAAGCGTTTTGGATCGATGAAATCCAAAATGTTCGCGAACGGATCGTGTTTCCCGGAAAGATCAGCTCTCCGCAGCGCAACCGTTACGATTTCCGCGCCGCTTGCTACGAGTGCATCGCGCATCAATTCATTCGAAGCGAACTTGCCCGTGCCCACGAGCAATCGCGAAGTGAATTCGCGATCAGCAATGCGCAGCTTCGAAGGTTTGTCCGCCATGACTTTAAGTTAACGATTTCTTGTACGACTGCGAATTGAGTTGTACATGAAATGACGTGCAGGTAAAAAACAGAGTCATCCCGAGCGCACGCGAGGGACCTCGCAAAGTCCGAGAGAACGCTCGTGAGGTCCTTCGCTTCGCTCAGGATGACGGCCAGGGGAGCGCCATGACGAAATTCGATCTGCAACTGCTCGATTGCATCGAGGGAATGTCGAAGCTGAAATCGCGTTCGATCGATCTTGTCGTCACATCGCCGCCGTACAATCTCGGGATTTCGTACGGGAAATATTTCGATCGCGGGAAGCGCGGCGATTATCTGCGTTGGTGCGAAGAATGGGCGGCGGAACTTCGGCGACTTCTGAAACCCACAGGTTCGTTTTTTCTCAACCTCGGCGCATCGCCATCAAACCCGATGCTCCCACACGAACTCGTTTTGCAATTGCGCGCTCTCTTTTATTTGCAGAACACAATTCATTGGATCAAAGCGATCTCGATGGATGACGACAAAGGCGCGGTTGCTTCCCGCGGCCACTTCAAGCCCATCAGTTCGCGTCGTTTTCTGAACGATTGCCACGAATACATTTTCCACCTCACGCCGACTGGCCGGACACCGATTGATCGTCTGGCTCTTGGCGTTCCGTATGCGGACAAAAGCAATATCGCGCGCTGGAGTCACACACGCGGGCGCGATCTTCGATGCCGCGGTAACACGTGGTTTATTCCATACAAAACGATCAGCCGGCGCGAGAAACACCGTCCACATCCGGCGACGTTCCCTGTGGAGCTGGCCGAGAACTGCATTCGTTTGCACGGCGTGAAGAAGACGGCGGCAATGCTCGATCCATTTCTCGGCATCGGAAATTCCGCTGTCGCGGCGCAGCGATGCGGGGTGAAGAGATTCGTCGGGTTCGAGATCGATGAGACCTATCTCGCCGACGCGAAGCGACGTCTTTCCGGGTAGCGCGGGTGTCCCGCCCGCGTTGCGCCGCGTCTCGCGGCGCAAACTATAAAGAGCCTTCGGCTCTGATTATTGTGACGGACGAGACATCCGCCACGGCGCGCGAGACACGCGCCCTACCCGGCGGCCCGAATGGCGGCGCAAAGTTCGTTAGGCTGATCTGTTCCGAACGAAACACGCCGGCCATTGCGCAATGTCAGTGCGACGGCATCCCACCCCGAAACGTTATAGAGCCAGCCATAGGGCGTGAGATGAATTCCCCACCCGTACCACCAGCGAATACGAATCGGTTCGCAATCGCGAATGTCAGCCAGTTTGATTTTCCGAAACGTCAAACCGGATCCGAAAATCGCGCGCACGTGAGCGTCATCGACAGCAATCGTTAGTTTGCTAAAGATCACAGCCGTGACCAACACAAGCACAGCGATCACGATGCCAAGCCGCGCGCTCAAAGCTGTGGCCGCGACTATTCCGGCGATCAGCGCGCTTGCGGTCATCGCATAGAGGATGACGTAACCGATTTGCGTATGCCGATACGTCGTCATTGCGAATTCCGAAATTTTTCCAGCGGCTTAACTAGATTTCCTGGCAACGGACGCACGCGATCGAAAATGCGCGCGGCCAGAGGCTTTGCTGTCGTGTAACCGGCAAAAAACATTTCCAGGCGGGCGTCGAGATTATCGATGTAATGCAGCGCCATCGCTTCCGGAGTTTTCGGATAAACAGGCGAACCAAGCTCCATTTCGCCATGATGTGCGCCGATTAAGTGCAGTAAATGCAAACGAACATCTTCGGACGCCGGCACGAGATCTTTCCATGCGTCGATGTTTTCCGGCGACTGCAGATTGCGCCAGAGTGAATTGACCAGCTCCAGCCCGATCGAAATGTGGCCGATTAATTCGCCCCGTTCGTCATACCCCATGGTGAATCCGGTTTCCGGCAAATGATTTTCCCAAAGCTTGCCCGAGTCGTGGAAGAGGACCCCGGCGATGAGCAAATCAAAGTTCAGCGGTGGATACAAAGGTGCGATCGCGCTCGCGAGACGCATCATCTGCGCCGTGTGTTCGACCAGGCCGCCGCGTCGGGCGTGATGGTAACTGCGTGCCGCCGCGGTGCGACGAAAACGCTCTCCCCATTCTTTCAGAAACGCTTCGCCTAACGAACGCAGCCGGGGATCGGAAATCGCCTTCACCGCAGAAACGATGTATTCCCAATCCGCAGATTGCTTCGCGCGCAGTTCGGCAGGTCCTTGCAACAATTCCGAGCGCTCCTGGTCGGTAAGCAACCGCACCTTCCAATTTGGACGGGCCTCCAAACCGAATTGTTGATGCTGATTGAATTCGCCAAAGAGTTCGATGAATTCACCTGCGCCTAACGACTCGCACGATCGGTATTCCGGATGATCGCTCCAGACGCGCAGCGTCATGCGATCGCAGGCATCGGCGAGAGTGAGTTTGCAAAACGGCTTTTGCTCCCGCGTCATTTCCGCCGAAGCCGATTCCACCTGCACATGCACGCGGGCCTGCACCGAGCCGTTTTGCGCAGCTTTCCGAATCTCACTGAGCGTCATCAAGTTCATAAGGGGTAGGGGCGATTGACCTCAATCGCCCGGGCGGTTCGGTGAACCGCCCCTACCTGAAAGGCTACGGCTTCGCCACGCCAATCACGCCACATGCGACGCGGCCACCGGCATCACCTGTGGGCTGAGTTTTCAGATCGTCAGCTTTTTCATGGACGATTACACCACGACCGATGATCGAGTTCTCGCCACTCATTGTCATCAGTTTGTCCGTAAGTTCGAGATGTGCTTTGCCTGAGCTATCGGCTTCGATGTTGCCCATATCGCCGACGTGGCGCGGCATCGCATCATGTCCTGCATGTGGTGCGTGCGTCGGATTGAAATGACCGCCGGCAGATTTGCCATCGGGCGATGAGCAATCGCCGAATTCATGGATGTGAAATCCATGTTTGCCTGGCGTGAGTCCGGTCACATCAGCGACGACTTTAATTTCATTACCGGTTTTCGTAAACGTGACCGTGCCCTCAACCTTATTGCCTTTCGTTGGATGCAGAACCGCGATTGCTTTCGTTGGTTCATCCGCGAATGCGCTGGTGAGCCCGACCAGAAAAATTGCGGCAACCGCTGCGATGAATGTGGGGAAGAGATTTCGTTTCATACGGCGAAGCTACACCCGCCGATAGCGCGGTGTAAAATGTCCGTACGTCCTCGGATTGAACAAACTCTTCCGCTTCCTCTACCTCTGAATCTTAGTCTTTCGGCTCTTGAGATTAAGAGGAAGAGGAAAAGGAAGAGGAAGAAGTCAATCGATCATGCGTTTTTGAATATCGGCATACGCGTCGATGCGACGATCGCGCAGAAACGGCCAGTGAGTGCGGTGCTCGTCAACGCGTTTCCATTCAATATCGGCGATGACGAGTTCCTCTTTGTCGATACTTCCCTTGGCGATGATTTCACCACTCGGCGCAGCAATGAAACTCTGTCCCCAAAATTCAATTCCATCGCCGCCTACGGGCCGTTCGTGGCCAACGCGATTTGCTACCGCCACAAAGCAACCATTCGCAATCGCGTGACTGCGCTGGATGGTTTCCCACGCCGAATGTTGCGCGGCACCGTATTGCTTCCTTCTCGCCGGGATGCCACCCGATCGCGGTCGGATAAAACAAAATTTCCGCGCCACGCAATGCAGTCAGACGTGCCGCTTCCGGATACCATTGATCCCAGCAAATACAGACGCCGATATTTCCGTGCAAAGTCGGCCAGTTTTGAAAACCGAGGTCACCCGGCGTGAAATAGAACTTCTCGTGATACAACGGATCGTCCGGGATGTGCATCTTGCGATAGCGCCCAAGTAGTTTTCCATCCGCGTCGATGATCGCGGCCGTGTTGTGATAAACGCCCGCACCGCGCTTCTCAAAGAGCGAAGCGATGATTACGACCTTCAGTTCAGCGGCGAGTTTGCCTAACGAATTGGTTGTCGGACCCGGTATTTCTTCGGCGAGAGCAAAGTTCGCGTGATCTTCCGCCTGGCAGAAATACTGCGAACGAAAAAGCTCTGGCAGGCAAACAATCTGCGCACCTTGCTTTGCGGCGTCGCGAACAAATGCAATGGCATTGGCGAGATTCTGCTCCGGCTCGGTGCCGCATTGCATCTGTACGAGCGCGACTTTGGAAGTGGTATCCGACATCGTTAGGCGTCTTTTATTGTCATGTCGAGCGGAGTCGAGACATCTCTTACTGCTTGAACAGCGAGAGATTCCTCGACTTCGCTCGGAATGACAAGACCTGGCGTCTTACACTCGGTGCCGACGCTTACTTCACCGAATCGGCGGGTACGACCTTGATGCTTTCCACACCGACGCGGGTGGTTGGCGAACTTCGTTCCGGCCCACCCACTGGTGTATCGCCGAGTTTTGTCAACACGTCGTCGCCCTTAATCAATTTCCCAAACGCGGTGTATTGATGATCGAGATGAGAGACGCGCGCGAGGCAGATGAAAAACTGGCTGCCGGCTGAATCAGGATCTGCCGATCGCGCCATGGAAAGAACGCCGCGTTCGTGCGGACGATCGTTGAATTCCGCCTTGACCGAGTAACCCGGTCCACCCGTGCCGTATCGGCTCGCGTTTTTTTCATCTTTCGTTAGGGGATCGCCGCCCTGCACCATGAAACCTTTGATGATGCGATGGAATGCCGTCCCATCGTAAAAACCGGAGTTCGCCAGCTTCTTGAAATTCTCGACGGTTTTCGGTGCGACATCCGGCCAGAGTTCGCAAACCATTTCGCCTTCGGTCGTTTTAATGACCGCCACTTCTTTTTTCGAATCATTCATGGAAGGTGTGTCTTTCTTTTCCTCGCTGCGCGCTTGGGTGAAGCCGAGCGCCAATCCCATCAGGCAACAGAACAACGTTCGTTTCATCTTCGACCTGTGGCACGAATGCGCGCGGATGTCACGTGGTTTGCTGGCAATACCTGCTAAAACCAAACATCGAACATCCAACATCGAACGCCCAACGTCGAACTTCAGTGTTCGATGTTCGATCTTGGATGTTCGATGTTTTCCTCTGCGCTGTTGGCGTGATATTCCTGAAGGCTCTTGACGGTCACGGGATTTTTTTGGAGCGAGCGAATCCCGTTGAGGCTCGCCTGCGCAGCGCGCACGGTGGTCATGATCGGAATCTTTTTCGCCAGGGACGCGTTGCGAATTGTCACTTCATCTTCGCGCGGAATTTTTCCGCTCGGGGTATTGATGATGAAATTGATATCGCCGTTGATGACGCGATCGAAAACATTCGGCCGGCCTTCTCGTATTTTAAAAACTTTCTGTACCGGAATTCCTGCCGCATGCAGCGTGCTCCATGTTCCCGATGTGGCGATTATTCCAAAACCGAGCTCGATGAACTGTCGCGCCAGCGGAACGACTGCTTCCTTGTCGGTATCTTTCACGCTGATAAAAACGTTGCCGCCTTTCGGTAATGGTGGCGGTGCTGCCATCTGCGATTTGGCAAAGGCGAGACCGAGATCTGCGTCCATGCCCATCACTTCGCCCGTCGATTTCATTTCCGGCCCAAGCGAAATATCCATGCCCTGGTAACGCAGGTAGGGAAAGACTGCTTCCTTCACGGAAAAATGTTCGGGCACGATTTCTTTTGTGAACCCGAGTTCGCGCAGTGTTTTTCCGGTCATCACTTTGGCCGCAAGTTTTGCGAGCGGAACGCCGATCGCCTTGCTGACGAACGGCACTGTGCGCGATGCACGCGGATTAACTTCGAGCACGTAGACATCGTTACCTTTGACCGCGAATTGCACATTCATCAGCCCGCGCACGTTCAATTCGCGCGCCATTGCCTTTGTCGCTGCGGTAATTTCGTCGAGAATGTTTTTGCCTAACGAGAACGTCGGGATAACGCAGGCGCTGTCGCCGCTGTGGATTCCGGCCTGCTCGATGTGTTCCATGATCGCGCCGATAACGGCGATCTCGCCATCAGCAATGCAATCGACATCAACTTCGATTGCATCTTCGAGAAAACGGTCGACCAACACAGGTCGATCCGGCGTCACTTCGATGGCGGTTTGCATGTAGCGGCGCAGATCTTCGTCGTTGTAAACGAGTTCCATCGCGCGGCCACCCAAAACAAACGACGGCCGCACCAGCACCGGGTATCCGATCTTCTGCGCAATCGCGACCGCGCCATCCACATTCACCGCGCTGCCACTCGGCGTTTGCCGCAAACCAAGTTTATCAAGCATGGCCGCGAAGAGCTTGCGATCCTCCGCCGTCTCGATGCTTTCCGGTTGCGTCCCGATTATTGGAACGCCGGCCGCGCGCAGTCCGTTCGCTAGATTGAGCGGAGTTTGTCCGCCGAACTGCACGATTACGCCCTCCGGTTTTTCCTGATCGTAAATATTGAGAACGTCTTCGAGCGTGAGCGGCTCGAAATAAAGTTTGTCGCTGGTGTCGTAATCGGTCGAAACCGTTTCGGGATTTGAATTCACCATGATGGTTTCGAATCCCAGCTCGCGCAGCGCGAAAGCCGCGTGCACGCAACAATAATCGAACTCGATTCCCTGTCCGACGCGGTTCGGGCCGCCGCCGAGAATCATGATCTTCCGTTTCGTGCCCGCGCGAATCTCGTTCTCGGTTCCGTAGGTTGAGTAGTAGTAGGGCGTGTACGCTTCGAATTCCGCCGCACATGTATCGACGAGGCGATATGTCGGGATGATTCCCGCTGATTTCCTTTGCTCCCGAACCTCCGATTCCTGTTTTCCGCTCAAATGCGCAATCTGCCGATCCGAAAAGCCAAGCTTCTTTGCGCGGCGAAGCAGAGCAGCTTCTTCTGCCTGGGTAGGGCGGGCGTCTCGCCCGTGCTGCGCCGTGTCTCGCGGCGCAGACTCATGTGCGCCTTCGGCACATGTATCTATTGCACCGGACGAGACATCCGGCGCGGCGGACGAGACGCCCGCCCTACCCGGGATTTCTTTCTCCGGCCACCATACGTGCTCGTAGTCTTCGTTAGGCTGGGCAATGCCCGCGTCCCAGGGATTACGCGTGACATAATAGAATTTCTCTTCGAGGTCTTTGTCGGATCGAACCAGGCGATCGTGCCATTCTTCTTCCCAGACCGCCCCTTTTGTATTCTCACGTTTGTTGATCTCATGGGCCGTGAATGATTTGATTGAAGCAACCAATTCGCCTAACGACCAAAAGATCGGATCTCCATTGTCGTCGTCTTCTTTGATCCCGGGTTCGAATAAAATATGGACGTGATCTGGCATGACGCAGGCCGCGTACAATTCATAACGACGCTCGTGGAAATGTTTGATCGCGTCCAAAGTGATCATGCGGGCGGGGGCGGAAAGCGGCTTGCGCTTATTCGTAGAAAATGTGAGCGCGTATTTCGCCCAGGGCCTTTCGAAATGCGGAATGCGCCGTCGCGAGTAGTGAGCGCCTTCGATCTGGGTAGCGCGGGCGTCTCGCCCGTGCTGCTCCGTGTCTCGCGGAGCAGATTCTGGCACGCCTTCGGCGCGGAAATTTATTGCGCCGGACGAGACATCCGGCGCGGCGCGCGAGACGCACGCCCTACCCAGAGCAGCAGCTTCCTCCACGATTTGCTTTAGATTTTGCAGGAACCAGCGATCGATCTTCGTGAGTTCGTAAATTTCATCGAGCGACATTCCATCCTGCAACGCCTGTGCGAGATGGAAAATGCGATCGGCATTTGGGATCGCGAGTTTACGCCGAAGAGTTTCGGCATCGACGCGATTTTCGTTTCCATCAGCGCAAAAGCCGAAACGTTTAATTTCCAAACTACGCAACGCTTTTTGCAACGCTTCTTTAAACGTGCGACCGATCGCCATTGCTTCGCCAACGCTTTTCATCTGCGTCGTCAACGTTGCATCGGCCTGTGGAAATTTTTCGAAGGTGAAACGCGGAACTTTCACGACGCAGTAATCAATCGTGGGCTCAAAACTGGCTGGCGTTTCGCGCGTGATGTCGTTCGGAATTTCATCGAGCGCGTAACCGACGGCGAGCTTGGCGGCAATTTTTGCGATCGGAAATCCGGTGGCCTTCGACGCAAGCGCTGACGAACGCGATACGCGCGGATTCATCTCGATCACAACCATGCGCCCGTCCGCGGGATTGACGGCGAATTGAATATTCGATCCGCCAGTCTCGACGCCGATTTCGCGGATCACGGCGAAGGATTGGTCTCGCATCATTTGGTATTCCTTGTCCGTGAGCGTTTGCGCCGGCGCGACGGTGATGGAATCGCCCGTGTGCACGCCCATGGGATCGAAGTTTTCGATCGAACAAATGACAACGCAGTTGTCCATGTGATCGCGCATCACTTCCATTTCGAATTCTTTCCACCCGACGAGCGATTCCTCGATCAAGACTTCGCTGACAGGCGACAAAGCGAGACCACGCGCGGCGATGGTTTCGAGCTCTTCGAGGTTGTAGGCAATCCCTCCGCCCGAACCTCCAAGTGTGAACGCCGGTCGAATAATCAGCGGCAGCGTCCCGATTTCGTCCGCAACGCGATGAGCATCCGCAATCGACCGCGCAATTCCGGAACGCGGGACATCGAGACCGATACGCAACATCGCTTCCTTGAAAAGCTGGCGATCTTCTCCCTTGGCGATCGCTTGTGCATTGGCGCCGATCAATTTCACGCCGTGCCGCGCGAGTGCGCCGTTGCGATTCAATTCCATCGCGGCGTTGAGTGCGGTCTGGCCGCCCATGGTGGGCAGAATCGCGTCCGGTTTTTCACGCTCGAGGATGGCCTCGATCACTTCCGGCGTGATCGGTTCGATATAAGTGCGATCCGCAAATTCCGGATCGGTCATGATAGTTGCGGGATTGGAATTAACGAGAACGACTTCGTAACCTTCTTCGCGCAACGCCTTACACGCTTGCACGCCGGAATAATCAAATTCGCAGCCCTGACCAATGACGATTGGTCCTGAACCTATGAGCAAAATTTTCTTGAGCTGATCGTTCCGCGGCATTTGCGCGCCGGACGATAAATGAAATCAGCGGAAGTTCACGTGCGAAAGAAAATCAAGTTTCCGAGCTCCGATCGGGCAATGACCTGTCCGCTTGTCATGTCGAGCGAAGTCGAGACATCTCTTATTGTTGATCCGACAACATCGACTGAGCCGACAATGAGAGATCCCTCGGTCCGAGCCGGACTGGCATATTCGCTCGGGATGACAAATTGGTCACGCGACTTCTGCAATACGCTGGCGATCGAGGTAAACTTTACAAATGCCTTTGATCCGCGTGAGCACGTAGTACGTGGTCTGGCTGCGGACTCGAACAAGTTCCGCCCCGACGATTCGTGTGACGAAATCGGCCGGCAAATCCAGAATTTCCTGCGGAGTCGCGCCGTCCAGACCTTTGCAAAGAATTGCGGTCATGGCGCGCGTGAGGGTTTGCACTTCGGGCCCAAGCGTCATGCGTATGTGCGCTTTGCCTTGCTCGTCGACTTGCAGGTAGACGCCAACGGTGTCGGCACATTCTTCGTCTTTGCGCACGTCCTGCAGATCGAACTTCTCGTCTTCGCGCGGCTCCTGTTTCTTGGCGTTGTCGGAATAAGAGACGAGCGTCTCGCGTCGCTCATCTTCCGGGAGCGATTCGAACAGGTTAATGATCTTGTCGAGTTTCGGCGGATACATCAGCGCTGCAATTTATCGCGCATCCGGCTTTTTGTCATTCCGAGCGAATATGCCAGTCCGGCTCGGACCGAGGAATCTCTCTTTGTTAGTGAGAGATGTTTCGACTCCGCTGCGCTCCGCTCAACATGACAATTGTTTTACGCACCCTTTTCGATCGGCGCGCCAACCTTGTTTCCCCATTCGGTCCACGAGCCGTCGTAGTTGCGAACATTCTCCAGTCCTAACAGATAGGTGAGAACGAACCAGGTGTGGCTCGAGCGCTCTCCGATGCGGCAATAAACGACGGTGTCGGTTCCCGGCTTCAGCCCGCATTGATTCAAATAAATTTCCGCCAACTCGTTCGCAGGTTTGAACGTTGCATTATCCTTCGTTGCCGTTTTCCACGGAACGCTTTTCGCGCCTGGAATATGGCCGCCGCGCAACACGCCCTCCTGCGGATACTCAGGCATATGCGTCACGTCGCCTTTAAATTCGCCAGGCGATCGGACATCGATCAGAGGCTTGTTCGCCTTGCTTTGTGCGAGTGCCTCGTCAGCAAACGCGCGAATCTCCTTGTCGTAACGCTTCTTCGGCACAGGATAATTCGTTGCCGGATATTTCGGAACATCGCGCGTCATCGGCCGGCCTTCGGCTTTCCATTTGTCGCGGCCGCCGTTGAGAATTTTCACTTTATCGTGACCGAACAAGCGAAACGCCCACAGCGCATAACACGCCCACCAGTTCGCCTTGTCGCCATAAAAAATGCAGGTCGTGTCCGGCGTGATGCCGCTCCGACTGCAAAGTTCGGCGAATTTTTCCGGCTTAATGTAATCGCGAATCACCTGATCCTGCAGATCGGTGCGCCAATCGATATGCACCGCGCCGGGAATATGTCCGGTGTCGTAAAGCAGAATGTCTTCGTTCGATTCGACGATGCGAGTCCCTTCGTCTTTGAGATGCTTCTCCAGCCAATCGGTTTCCACCAGCGCCTCCGGATGCGCGTATTGTGCGGGGTTTGTCGTCATGGAGCAGAAACTCGTTCTCCCTGGTGCTTCGGCAAGAAATTTCGAAGTATCGGCAGCGAGAGCAGAAAGTTGCGTTTGCGCTGCATTCGGGGCAACTGAAGTGAGAGTATTGTTACCGATGAGGAAAATGCGTTGTGGCTAAGTCGCTGCCGGAAATTCCGGGGATGCTCGCCGACACGGCTGACGGCAAGCCGCCCAAGAAGGTGCCGCTTTCGCCACTTCGTTTCTGGCTGCTTTCGGCCGTGATCGGATTAGTCGGCGGTTGTGGCGCGGTCGTCTTTCGCGGGATGATCGCATTTTTCCACAATCTTTTTTTTCTCGGCAAACTTTCCTTTTTTTACGACGCCAGCGTTCACACGCCGCCGAGTCCATGGGGACCGCTCGTTATTTTCGTGCCGGTCATCGGCGCGGTCGGCGTGACCTGGCTGGTGCGAACGTTTGCGCCCGAAGCCCGCGGTCACGGCGTCCCCGAAGTAATGGACGCGATTTATTATAATAAGAGCGTCATTCGACCGGTCGTATCGGTGATCAAGGCGCTCGCTTCTGCGCTTTCGATCGGCAGCGGTGGATCGGTCGGACGAGAGGGGCCGATTATTCAGATTGGCTCGGCCTTCGGTTCGAGTGTCGGTCAGTTGCTCCGCATTCCGGCCTGGCAACGCACCACTTTAATCGCAGCGGGCGCGGGTGCCGGTATCGCGGCGACGTTCAACACACCGATCGGCGGGGTGCTTTTCGCCGCGGAACTTTTGCTGCACGAGATCAGCGTGTGGACGCTGGTGCCGGTGGTGATCTCAACCGCGAGCGCGAGTTATATCGGCCGTTATTTCTTTGGTCCGAATCCGGCCTTCGCCATTCCGGAATTGCGCCTGAGTTATTTTCATCTCACTCATCCGCTTCTGCTCATCGCTTATGTCGGACTCGGTTTGATCATCGGCCTGGTCTCAGTCGTTTACATTCGCTCGATCTACGCTTTTGAAGATTTTTTCGATCGGCGCATTCGCAATCCTTACCTGCGGCACATGAGCGGCATGCTGCTCCTCGGCGTGCTGATGTATCTGTTGTTGCGCCAGACCGGCTATTACCACATCGAAGGCGTCGGCTATGCGACGATCCAGCAGGTGCTTTCCGGCACGCTCAACTCCGCGTGGCTTCTTCTGTTGCTCTTCGCGCTGAAGCTTTTCGCTACTTCGCTCACACTCGGCTCGGGCGCGTCGGGCGGCGTTTTTTCACCGGCGCTGTTTCTCGGCGCGACATTGGGGAGCGCCTACGGAATTCTGCTCCAATTCATTTTTCCAAACGCGACGATCAGTCCGGCCGCCTTCGCCGTCGTGGGAATGGCGGGCATCGTTGGCGGAACAACTGGAGCGGCAATCACTGCCATCGTCATGATTTTCGAAATGACGCTCGATTACGGCGTGATCGTTCCGATGACGATTACGGTCGCGATCGCTTACGGGGTTCGGAAAATGATTTCGAACGAGAGCATCTACACGCTCAAACTCGCGCGGCGCGGCCATCGCATGCCGAGCGCGATGCAGGCGAACATCCAATACATGAAACCGGCGCGAGATTTGGCGCAGGCCGCGATCGTTAGGCTGGAAGCGTCGATGACTTTGCCGGAGCTCGCGATCATTCTGCCTTCGTATCCGTCCGATGCCTGCTTCGTGGTGATGCAGGGAAGTAAAATCTACGGTGTCATCACCGTGAATGCCGCATTCAAAGGCATACGCCATCCTAACCCGGATGCGACCGTGGCCGAGATCGCCTCGCAAAATTACGCCGTGATCAGTGCCGACACTTCCGTTTTTGAAATTCTGACCAAGATGCGCGTGGACAGGACCGAAGTGTTTCTGCTCGCGCCCGCGCAAGATGAAAAGGCGGCGGTCGGTTTGCAGCGCTGGATTTCAAAGGAATCGATCGCGGAATCGCTAATCGACGCGATCGAACTCTTCGCGGATTGACTCTTCTACTCGTTAGGCCCTAACGACGTCGCCGGCCAAACGAATAGCCGCGATGTGTGCGACCGCCTCCGATGGCGCGCTTGCCGCCGCTGGCCGCTTCCGGTTCAAAAAGCGCGGTGTAGAGATAGGGGAAATTTTCGAGCTTCAAGCGTGGGATCTTTTGCCCGATGAAACGCTCGATCGCCTGCAAAGCGGGCAGCTCTTCACCGTTCATGAGGGTAAACGCGTCGCCCACATTTTGCGCGCGGCCGGTGCGGCCGATGCGATGGACATAATCCTCCGGATGCTCGGGGACATCGTAATTGATAACATGACTCACGCCCGCGATGTCGATTCCGCGCGCCGCGATGTCGGTTGCGACCATGATTTCATATTTCCCGCTCTTGAAACCCTCGAGCGCTTCGACGCGTTCGCGCTGCGTGCGATTGGAATGCAGAACTGCGATCGAATGTTTCGCCGCTTTCAATTTATGCGCGATACGATCGGCCCCGTGTTTTGTTCGCGAAAAAATTAACGCGCTATCGAAATTCGTCCGGTCGAGTAATGCCATGAGCAGGTCGAATTTTTGTTCTGCTGCGACTGGATAAACCGCATGGGTAACTGTTTCAGCCGGCGAACGCCGCACACCGATCTCGACGAGTTCCGGGTTGCGCAAAACCCATGCGGCCAGCCGTTCGATCTCCGGCGGCAACGTTGCCGAGAAAAGTAGCGTCTGACGATCAGTCGAGATTTGTTCCACAATCCGCCGGACATCGGGGAGAAAACCCATATCGAGCATGCGGTCGACTTCATCGAGAACAAGGATGTTGACGTCTTTCAAGCTCATCGTTCCCTGCTCGAGATGATCAAGCAGACGACCGGGTGTGGCCGCCACGATGTCCATGCCGCGCGCGGCTTCTTCACGTTGTTTTCCGTAGCCGACGCCACCGTGAACAACTGAAACGCGCAGATTTGTAAAACGTCCATAGTCGCGAAACGCAGTTTCAACTTGCGCCGCGAGTTCGCGCGTCGGTTCGAGGACCAGACAGCGAAAATCGCCATGGGTGGCAAGATTGGTTAGGATGGGAAGAGCAAAAGCCGCGGTTTTGCCGGTGCCGGTCTGCGCTGTACCGATCAGATCCGTTCCCGCCAGAACAATGGGAAAAGCGCGCAACTGAATCGGAGTCGGCTCGGTAAAACCCATGGCCTGGGTCCCACGCACGACTTCTGGCGATAGACCGAAATCCTTGAATGACACGGAACAAGGTAGCTTCTCGCACGGGAGGACGCAAAGGAACACGAAGGAGAAGGTTAAAATCATCTTTGTGAACCGATGTGACCTTTGTGCGAGAATCGAAGCGGTTTGATGAGCGATTCCTTGCGCATTCTTGTTCTCGCAGATACGCACGATCGATTGCCTTCGAGTCTGCAAGCGTTCGCGGCCGGTGCGGACGAGGTCTGGCACCTGGGCGATGTCTGCGCGGAAAGTATTTTTGACGAACTTCGCGTGCTCGGAGCGCCGTTAACACTCGTTAGGGGAAACTGCGACAGCAATTTCGAATGGCCGCTCGTCGTCGACCTGGTGCGGAACGATGTTCGCTTTCGCCTGCAACATATTCCACCAGACCATCCACCGGACGACTGCGATGTCTTGCTTCACGGACACACCCACGTTCCCCGCAATGAAGTCATCGGCGGCGTACGTTTCTTGAATCCCGGTTGCGTAACGCGACCGAATCGCGGTGCGTCGCCGAGCGTAGCTTTCCTCGAAATTTCTGCCGATGGAAAACTGCAATGGCAGCTGCAAAGACTGCGCTAACGTTTGTCTACCCGCGCAACTCTGTCGCGCAAGCCCCTGCAGCGCTGCTAACCTGCGCGACGTTCGCCGTCGTGACCGCATTGAGTGGTAACGCGATCGGTTGGTGAGCAAATTGCCAAATCGCAGCGATGGCGCTCAGCGCGCACAAAACACAAAACGCCGTCTCCAGAAATGTGCGTTGTCTTTCTTCCGAACGCACGAGCAGCGCGTAGGTTGATTCATGTTGGATCGCGTCTTCCCCGCGATCTTCGGCATCCCAAAGTGTCGGATTCGTGCAAGTCGTTTTCATAACGACAACCGCATATGCACCCGCCATGCCAGCGGCAACAGGCATTTGGTAAACCGCTAAGAGTGACCGGTTTAGCGATGAACAGAATCCTTGGGCGATTCCCGAATTGTTTCACGTGCGGGAATTGAGTGTTCCGGTTTTGGGACTCGGAAACTGCTCCGCCCAACCCGCCGCCTAACGAGTTATTCTTTCTCGGCTGCTTCGCTCTTCTTCGCCTTGCGTGAAGTCTTGGCTTCGGTCCCGGCGTCGGCGGAAGATTTCTCGGCCTTGCCTTTTTTTGTCGTAGCCTCTGTTGTCACTTCCTCGGTGGCTTGCGGGGCGTCGACCCACTCGATGAAGGCAATGCGGGCTGAATCGCTCTTGCGCTCGCCCAGCTTCACGATCCGGGTGTATCCACCTTTGCGCTCGGCGTTGCGCGGCGCGATGTCGGCAAAGAGTTTTTGCACGGCATCTTTCTGCCGCAGTACTGCGAGAGCGGTCCGCCGCGCGTGCAAAGAATTCTTTTTCCCGAGCGTGACCATTTTTTCGGCGAGCGGGCGAACTGCTTTGGCTTTGGCCAATGTCGTCTTAATGCGCTGATGCTGGATCAAGCTGCAAACCTGGTTGGCAAGCAGCGCTTTGCGATGGGCTGCAGTGAGTCCCAATTTAATCGTTTTTTTCTGATGCCTCATGACTTGTCCCCAGCGTACGTTTTTCCTAACGAGTTACTCCGGAACGGCGGCAGATCCGTTTGTCCCGGCTCCCTCAACTCCAGCACCTGGTATTTCCACCAGACCCGGGTCGAACTTCTGGCCCAACCCGAGGTTCAACTGTTGCAGCTTGTCCTTGATCTCGTTCAGCGATTTCTTGCCGAAGTTGCGATACTTGAGCATCTCCGCTTCGGTCTTTTGCGCGAGTTGCCCCACCGTTGTGATGTTCGCGTTGTTCAGGCAATTTGCCGCGCGCACGCTCAACTCGATTTCGTTCACACTCATGTTGAGCAGCTTCTTCAGCTTCATGTTTTCCTCGCTCACGCCTGCCGGAGTTTCGTCGAACTCGATCACGTCCTCGTTAAAGTTCACGAAGACATCGAGGTGGTGACGCAGAATGGCAGAGGCCTGCAATAACGCGTCCTCCGGCGTCAATCGGCCATCCGTCCAAACCTCGAGGATGAGCTTGTCGTAATCGGTGCGCTGACCCACGCGCGTATTCTCCACCGCGTATTTTACGCGGGTGACCGGTGAAAAAATTGAATCGATCGGAATAAGTCCAATCGGCTGGTCCCCGCGCTTGTTTTCTTCGCCGGTGGCGAAACCACGCCCAACGCGCACTTCGAGTTCGGCATCGAACTTATGTTTCTTATCCAGCGTGCAAATAACCTGTTTCGGGTTGAGCACCTCATAACCCTGCACGACCTGAATATCGCCCGCGGTCACCGCGCCTTCTTTGTTGACCGAAAGCGAAAGCTTATGCGCTTCGTGATCGGCGGCTTTGAACTTCACGCGTTTCAGATTGAGCACAATGTCGGTGACGTCTTCCATCACGCCCGGCAAAGTCGCGAATTCGTGTTGTGCGCCGGTAATCTTGATGGCGGTAATGGCTGCGCCTTCCAGCGAAGAAAGCAGAACACGCCGAAGGGAATTCCCGACGGTATGGCCGTAACCGGCTTCAAACGGCTCGGCGATAAACTTGGCGTAAGTTTCAGTGGATGTGCCCTCTTCTTTCGAGAGCGTTTTTGGCATTTCGAAACGACCGTAACGGATTGGCATTTTATAAATGCGGAATGCGGATTGCGGATTGCGGAATCATTTTTCTTTCCGGTATCCGGTCTCTACTTTCCGGTATCTCCTAATCGCCGGGTTTCCCCTGGCGAGTGTAGTTTGGCATCAAGCAATGCAAACCCAGGGACCTACGGCGTAACTTAAAAACTCGCTGCGGGACGGGGAATGAACACGACATCGCGCAATTTGCAAGCGCGAATTGGCGCCTCGTAAAACATCGAACACTGAACATCCAACACCGAACGCCGAACTTCTGCATTCGATGTTCAGTGTTCGATGTTGGGCGTTCGATGTTTCTGCTTCATCCTTCCACGATCTCGTCCGGCAATTCGTTCGGACCTCCTTCACGCTTCGGAAAATGTTGCGCCAGCAATTCGCCCGTTCGCTCGATCGCTTCCGCCAGCGCCTGGGTAAAGTCTTCCTTCTTAAAATGTTTGCGCATCGAATCAACCAGCCGCGTCCAATATTCTTCCCCGCACTTCTGATGCACCCCGTCGTCGCCAATGACGGCAAACTTGCGCGCCCGCGGTGCGACAAAAATAAGAACGCCATTGCGCTCTTTCGTTTTCTGCATTCCCAGATTGTGGAACTGTTTTTGCGCCGCCGGGAACGCATCGCCTTTCAAATTTCCGCGCTGAACGAAGACGCGGATTTCCCCGGATGTCTTTTCCTCGGCCAGACGGATGGCACCGACGATCCGATCATGGTCCAATTTGCCCAGGAATTCGTCCGTTCGCATCGACTAGCACAATGCCACCTCCAGAAAGTTTTGTATTGCCAAAGTTGCAAAGATTGTGAAAAGAAAACGCTTCGTGCGTTGACGTTACGATCCTCCCTGTAACGAGAACTCAGCGCCTCAGCCGATGAGCCGCCTCTGCCCAAAGCTTTTACTTTTTGTCGCGACAGGCGGATTCGCTCTTTCTGCTCCGGCCACAGAATCATTTCCGTCTGACGGGCCGATCGTTCCCGGATCGAAGGCAGTCCTGCATTTAGGCTGGGCTTCCGCGCCGGCGGACGCGCCATTAGCAGTGAAACAAGCGATCTGGGCCGGCAATCAACTCCGCTGGAAACCGTATCGTTACGGTGGCGGACACAAAACGTTTTTCGACAGAGGCTACGATTGTTCCGGAACGATTTCTTACGTCCTGGCAGCTGCCGGATTAATGCGAAAGCCGATTAGTTCGGATGAATTCCGATCATTCGGCCGAGCAGGCAAAGGGAAATGGATCACGATTTATGCGCGCGACGGTCATACCTTTGCCGTCATCGCCGGATTGCGCCTGGATACAACGGAGTGGAACGAAACAAAACCAAATCGCCACTGGGCCCCGCGTTGGCGCGCGACCTATCGCAAGCCTCGCCATTTCAAAGCGCGCCATCCGGCCGGTTTGTAATCAAGGAGCGGCGCTTTCTAAAGCGCCGAATACCGGCGGCGTTGCGAATCGCCTAACGAGTAATCACCAACCTCCGCTCGCGCCGCCGCCGCCGCTAAATCCGCCTCCGCCACTGAAGCCGCTAAATCCGCCGCCAGAACCTCCACCACTGGACCAGCCACCGCCACCACCCCATCCTCCGATAAATGGACCAACGAAGGGCCCGCGCCCGCTAAATCCACGACCTCGCCGGCGCGAGGCGCGCGAGATGATGATCATCGCGATGACGAAGATGATCAGGAATGCGATGGCCCCGCCCTTCTTTCCGCTGTGATCGCCACTTTCCTTTACGGTTTTGCCGCTTCCTTTGTATTCGCCGCGCGCGGCCTGCATCATGGCGTCGATTCCGGCGGCGAGACCGCTGGCGTAATCGCCACGCTTGAAATGCGGGGCGATGACGTTGGTGATGATGTCGTAGCAGGTTGCGTCGGGCATCGCGCCTTCCAAACCGTAACCAGGTTGGATTCGCATCTTGTGATCGTTAACAAAGACGAACAAAACCGCGCCGTTATTTTTTCCCTTCTGTCCAATGTTCCAGGCCTGAAATGTTCGCTGGGTGAAATCCTCGATGGAACTGGCCGATGGAAAATCCGGCCACACCACGACAACGATTTGATTCGAAGTCTCGCGTTCGAATTGCGCGAGCTTCTCATTTAATTGCAACGCGGTTTCTTTCGGTACAACGCCCGCGTAATCGTTAAAATAACCGGCTGGTTTCGGCGGAACGACTTCGGCGGCGAAGGCGGTCGTTAGGATAAAGATGCAAATGAGGACTGAAGCGCAACCAACCAGTTGCCGCCGAGGAAATCCCAAGCCCCAATCTCCAAATCCCAAAGAAGCTCCAAGATCCAAGCTCCAAAAATGCAAGCTGCGACACCTTTTCACTTGATTGTTGGGATTGGGATTTCTTTGGACCTTGGGGTTTGGAACTTGGGATTTGCGCTCGCGCCGCTACGGCGTGGTGGCCGGCGCTGGTGATGGCGTGTTTCCGAAATTAAAATTCACTGTCGGCGCTTTTTCTGCGCCCGGTTGTGCACTGAAGAATGGGCGTGGTGGAAATCCAAGCATGCCGGCAAAGAGATTGGTCGGAAATCTGCGCACGGTCGTGTTGTAGGTCTGCACGGCCTCGTTGAAGTTTCCACGCTCGACCGAGATGCGGTTCTCCGTTCCTTCCAATTGCGCCTGGAGTTGCTGGAAGTTTTGATTCGCCTTCAACTCCGGATAACGCTCGACCACTACAAGCAAACGCGAAAGCGCATTACCGAGTTGGCCTTGTGCGGCCTGGAATTGTTCCAACTGGGCCGGGTCGGTTGGCGCCTTGTTTGGATCGAGCTGCACGCGTCCGACACTCGCGCGCGCGTTGGTTACGGCTTCGAGAGTCGACTTTTCAAAGTTCGCCGCGCCGGCAACGGTGTTTACCAGATTCGGAATCAGATCGGCGCGCCGTTGATAAACATTCTGCACCTGGGCCCACTTGGCATCGACATTCTGCTGCAAGCCGACGAGGCGATTGTAGCTCCCGGCAATCGCTATCGCCGCTACGATTAAAACGAAAATGATGATGAGGACAATCCCACCACAACCGATGGCAAATTTATTCATGGCTGCGGAATGTTAAACGCATGTCCGGCGAGCAGCAAAGGTGCTTTTCGATCGATCCTCGCACAAAGGTCACGACGGTTCACAAAGGAATTTCAATCTAACTTTGTGTTCCTTTGTGGCCGTGGTGTGAGCTGAAACTGGACGGCGCGCTTAGGAAGGCGATTCCGTTGTAGCTTTGGCGCGCGGCGCTTCAGAACTCGGCGCGGATGGTAAATGACGGCGTTTCAATTCTTCCGCATTCGGAAGTTCGGTGAGATTACGCAATCCAAAATGATCGAGGAAAAATTGGGTCGTCTCGTAAAGCAGCGGGCGTCCCGGCACCTCCGCGCGCCCTGCAATTTTGACGAGGCCGCGCTCCATCAGGTTTTGCAACACGCCATCGACGGCCACGCCGCGCACCGCTTCGACATCCGCTCGCGTGATCGGTTGACGATAGGCGATGATGGCGAGGGTTTCGAGCGCGGGCGCGCTCATGCGCGCGGTCTTGGGCGCGGGATAAAGTTGCTGGACCCATTGTGCATAGGCCGGATCGGTTGCGAGTTGCCAGCCTTCGGCTTTTTCTACCAGCTGAAATGCTCGGGTCTGTTCGATGTATTCGATCTTCAACTTCTCGAGGGCAGCGGCGATTTCCGCTTCCTTCGCTCCGGCAAACTCGTTAGGCAAAAGTTCGTCTTCGCTGCCGGCGCCCTTCACGGCGGCAAGAAGTTCTCGCGGCGTCAACGGTTTCTGCGCGCTAAAAAGCAATGCCTCGATAACCTGTGAAAGCGTCATAACGATAAAACGCGTGTCATCCTGAGCGCAGCGAAGGACCTCGCGTTTGCATGAGCGAACACCCAAATTTCTTCGCGCGATCCATCATCGTGTGTGGGGTCCCTCGCTTCGCTCGGGATGACAACTGTTTGTTCATCCTCCTCAATTACTTCCGATCGCCTCTTGAATCGCATCCGCAATGCGATTCGCCTGTTTGTCTATCTTCTCGAGCTCGCGGCCCTCGATCAGGAGCCGGATTTTTGGTTCCGTTCCCGAATAGCGCAAGAGAACGCGGCCTTTACCTGAAAGCTCCTTCTCCGCTTCGTTCACTAGTTTCATCACCGTCGGCAGCTCATTTAACGGTGGTTTGTGTTTCACGCGCAAATTCCGCTGCGCTTGCGGATATTTCGTCAGGCATTTTTTTATTTCGCTGAGCGGACGTCCACTCGCCTGCATGATGCGCAAAATCTGGAGGGCACTGACAATGCCGTCGCCCGTCGTCGTGAAATCGCGGAAAATCATGTGGCCGCTTTGTTCGCCGCCGAGATTCAGATTTCGCTGCACCATTTCCTCGATCACATAACGATCGCCGACTTTTGTGCGCAGAACTTTGCCGCCCTTTGCGTTCAGTGCTTCATCGAGACCGAAATTGCTCATCACCGTCGCGACCAAAGTATTCTCGCGCAGTTGGCCCGAGCCGAGCAGATCGATCGAAGCGATGGCGAGGATTTCGTCTCCGTCGACGATCTCGCCTTTTTCATCGCAAAGCAGAACCCGATCGGCGTCGCCATCGTGCGTGATGCCCACTTGCGCGCCGCTTTCTTTCACGATGCGTTGAATCTCTTCCGGATGCGTGCTGCCGCATCCGGCGTTGATGTTGGTGCCGTTCGGTTCGTTGTGCGTAACCGTTACGTCGGCGCCAAGCTCGCGCAGAATACACGGCGTCGATTTGTAGGCGGCGCCGTTGCCGGCATCGATGGCGATGCGCATTTTTTCCAGCGACCGGCCGCGCGGGAAACTGGTCTTGGCGAATTCAACATAACGACCGAGCGCATCGTCAATGCGGCGGGCGCGTCCGATCTTTCCTGCTGTCGGCCTGATCGAATCGATCTCCCCAGTGAACACGAGCTCTTCGATCTGTTGTTCGATTTTGTCGTCGAGTTTGTATCCGTCGTGACGGAAAAATTTGATGCCGTTGTCTTCGTAGGAATTATGAGAAGCCGAGAGAACAATGCCGGCATCGGCCCGAAGCGAACGTGTGATGTAGGCGACACCCGGCGTCGGTAACGGACCGATGAGCAAGACATCGACGCCTAACGAGGTAATGCCGGCGACGAGTGCGTTTTCCAGCATGTAACCGGAGAGGCGCGTATCTTTCCCGAGAACAATTTTTGGCCGTGTGCCGGCCAGGTGCTCGCGCGGATTAAGATTGGTAAAAACGTGGGCGGCGGCTCGCCCCAGTTTCAACGCCGTTTCGGCCGTGACTGGCTCGACGTTGGCGACACCGCGCACGCCATCTGTGCCAAAGATTTTTTTCTCCTGCGCCACATTCGTATTCAAGACCCCCATGTCGTTCCCGTAAACCGCAAACTATGGTGAGGAAACGCTGGACCAGCCCTGCTGGTTAAGGGGTGTGGCCTCTCGAGCGCGCGTGGTCGCTGAAGAACATGCATTCATTTTCGAGACCAAGGAGCGTTACCCACGGCAATGGGAATTTCGAAGGATCGATACTGCGCAAGATCACCGGGCCCCAATCCTTGTATTCACCTTGTGTAATATCGCGCAACCTATTGTCGCTCCCGCTGATCGGAGTGATATAAAGTCCGTTGATTGGTTCGCCCAGAGTCCGGTAATCATTAAGGTTGCTCATAGTCTCGACGGTTTCCGGTAGCCACACCGAATGGCGGTCGGCATACCAGGCGATGGCCCAGGGCATGTCACTCGCCGTAATTTCCCCTGGGCCCATCCAATCATTGAGGGCGGAGATGTAAGGTGGCACATATGGCGGCCAACGGATGGGAGACTTTTTCGTCGAGAGCGTAATCGTGTAAATCATCGGCCACCCACAGAGCACAAACAGCAGCACGAGAAAACCAATCCGCGCGATGGGAAGATCGATTTCCAATCTGTTCCAGAGCACGAGCAGGAACGCGAATCCGTAGCATGTCATCACTGGGATGAAGAGGAGATGAAGCTGATTGGCGGTGAAGCGTTGCTCTTCGTCCATGCCGTAGGTTGCCATTCCCAACACGGCGCCGACCCACATGGAAAGAATCAGCCAGCGCATCGACGCTGTTTCCGGCCGCTTAAAACGGTGCAGCAAACTGACGAAGAACAGAGGCGCGACCACGCTCCAGCCCAGATATTCGAAAAGACGGCCAAGTTGTCGGGTGAATTCGGTCACGATTCGGTCGCGAAAATATCCGGGAGTGATCCCGGTCAGATCCAAATTTATTTGCCGCATCCATCCAGCCTCGCTTTGCCGGATGCCGTTCAAAACAGAATAGATCGCGACGCCGCCGGGATGACCGCACACGATATAATTTCGGACCAGCCACGGCGTATAAATCAGCAGGAACGTAACCAGAATGATGACCGCGGCGTACCCGCGCGGTCTGAAGAAGAAGACGCAGTAAACCATCGCGGCAACGAAGATCCAGAGGGTGAGCGCATGAGTGAGAGCGAGCAGTCCAAAGCCAACGCCAGCCAGTGCGAGCCAGATGCCGACCGCGCCGCCACCGTATTGAGCCTGCATCGCCCGAAGGAGGCAATAAATCGTTAGGCAAAAGAAAAATAACAACATCATCTGAGGCAGGCCACTCAGTGAGTATTGCCAGATGGTGTCGCAAATAAGTACGAGCGTACAGGCGAGTAAGGCTACGCGTTGATCAAAAAGCCGCCGTGCGATGAAAAAGAAAACCACGATCGAGGCGATGAAAAACAACATCTGAACGAGTACGACCGCTCTGTCGCCCACGTATGTGATGTCGGCGGGCGTCATTTTCCAATGCGACTTCACGGGAAAAAGAGCGATCGCGTCGACGAGCGGTGGCAACGGCGCGTTATACGTGTCGTACCAAATCTTTTGGGTGACGACTTTGCCTTTGCTTTGCAGCTGCCCGATCGCGCGAGGCCGGATCAAATTGGTGCGCCAGCCCTGTCCGCTCGCAATGTGGCGACCGATCTGCGCCGCATCCATCGCCTGGGAAGTCGCCAGCCCTTCGAATTCGTGCATGAAATAGAAGACGGCAATCCCGATCACGACCAGAGTGGCGAGGCCACGCCGAAACCAAACCGCTGCACCACCAGCTTCCATGGCGTGCACAAGACGTTGGATTGCGTCGGCGCTACCTGGCATGGGATGTGAATGTTGAAGCCCGAGACCCGAAATCCAAAATAAAAATCATGAGGATAAGTTTCTTTCTTTTTCCGGTTTCGAGCTTCGGGTTTCGGATTTTTTCTCCAGATTCATTTCATTGATTTTGCGATGTAATGTTCGCCGGCTGATCCCCAGCTTCTTTGCCGCGGCCGTAATGTTACCGTCAGTTGCCGCAAGCGCCTGCATAATTAATCGGTTTTCTGTCGCGCGCAGATTCAGCGGACTCGATTTCTCGCCATACGCCTTCGCAGGAGTAATGCCAGCCGGCAGTGCGCTGATGGCTGCATTACGCACGTTTGTGGGCAAATCGCGAAGCGTAATTTTCGATCCTGTGGCCATGACCACGCCGTGCTCGATCGCCGTGCGCAATTCGCGCACGTTGCCGGGCCAATCGTAAGTGAGCAGCGTATTCATTGCGTCGGACGTAAGTTCGAGGAGCGGTTTCTCATTCGCCTTGCAGAAATGCCTTAAAAAATCGCGAACGAGAAGCGGAATATCTTCTTTCCGGTCGCGCAAAGGCGGCATGGTGAGGTGCACGACGTTGAGACGGAAGTAGAGATCGTCGCGAAATTTTCCCTCCTTCACCAAGGCGGCGAGGTTTTTGTTCGTGGCGGTGATGAGGCGTACATCCGCGCGCAAAAGCTGGTTGCCGCCCACGCGTTCGAAGGCGCGCTCTTCGCTGATCACCCGCAGCAATTTCACCTGCGTGCTCATATCGATCTCGCCGATCTCGTCGAGAAAAATCGTGCCGCCATTCGCCTGCTCGAAGCGACCGAGGCGCCGATCGTGTGCTCCGGTGAACGCCCCGCGTTCGTGACCGAAAAGTTCGCTTTCGAGCAGGGTCGGCGAGAGCGCTGCGCAATGGACTGTGACAAATTTTGCCTTGTGTCTTCGGCTCAGATTATGAATGGCGTGCGCCGCCAGTTCCTTGCCTGTGCCGGTTTCGCCTTCGATCAAGACATTGGCGGAGGAGGGCGCGATTTGGCGAATCGTGTCGAGCACTTCACGAAAAACAGGCGATTCTCCGATGACGTTCTCGAGACCAAAACGCTCATCGACCTGCTGACGCAGGGTGCGATTTTCCTGTTCCATGCGGCGGCTTTTCAGCGCGCGCGCGATTAGCATTTCGACTTTGTCGAGATTAAGCGGCTTCGTCACGAAGTCGTAAGCGCCGCGTTTCATCGCTTCGACCGCGGTGTCGACGGAACCATAAGCCGTCATCATGATGGCGACGGGCGGATGCGGCAGCTTGAGCGCGCGATCGATTAACGTCATGCCATCATCACCTGCCAGGCGCAGATCGGTGATGAGCACATCGATCGGTTCGCGTTCCATCACGTCCATCGCGCCGCGAATATCCTCCGCCACGTAAGTGTCGTAGTCGTTCTCGAGCAACCGGCGCAAACCATCGCGCGTATGCTTTTCGTCATCGACGATGAGGATGGTGGGTTGGAGCGAATTCATCTACCGGACTCGCCATTCTGTCATTCCGAGCGCAGTCGAGGAATCTCTCATTGTTAGCTGTGTCGGCGCCGTGCCGTTAACAGTAAGAGATGTCTCGACTTCGCTCGACATGACAAAGGAATTATTTCGCCGCGCACCACTGATCGACCCAATCGTTTACGGTCTTGTACCAGAGCTGCGAATTTTGCGGCTTCAAGACCCAGTGGCCTTCATCGGGAAAATACAGCATTTTTGAGGGAACTTTGAGCCGTTGCAATGTCGTGAAAAGTTGAAAACCTTCGCTTACATCGAGCCGGTAATCGAGCTGGCCGTGCACGACCAGCGTTGGCGTCTTGAATTTTTCCGCGAACAAATGCGGCGACCATTTCCGGTAAAGCTCGCGGTTCTTCCACGGCGGTCCCTTGAATTCCCATTCCGGAAACCACAATTCTTCCGTCGTGCCGTAGGCCGATTGCGTGTTGAAAATGCCGTCGTGCGAGACGATGCATTTGAAACGATCGGTGTGGCCGAGAAGCCAGTTGGCCATGTAACCGCCGTAACTCGCACCGAGCGCCGCCTCACGATTCTTGTCGATGAACGGATACGTTTTCTCGACGTAATCGAGTCCTTTCATCAAATCGACATACGGTTTCCCACCCCAATCGCCTTGAATCGAATCGGTGAATTTCTGGCCGTAACCGGTCGAGCCGTGGAAATTAATCATGACCACGACATAGCCGCTGGCTGCGAACAACTCCGCGTTCCAGCGATACGTCCACGAATTTTCCCAGGCCCCCTCCGGTCCACCATGAATCAAAAACTTCAGCGGATATTTTTTGTTCGGATCGAATCCAGGCGGCTTGATCAGGAATCCCTGTACATCTTCGTCGTTCGCGCCCTTGAAGGTGGACGGCTCCAATGGCTGCATGTCGATCTGCGACAAGAGCGCGTCATTCATGTGAGTGACAGGATCGGCCTCGTGTCCTCCTTGCGAAATTTGCATGCGCCAGATCTCGTTAGGCGTGGCAATCGACATGCGCGTGAAAAATAAGTTTCCGTTTGCGCCAAAGGTCAGATCGTCTGCGTGGAGTTTCGCGAGTTCCTTCGGCTGCGCCGCTTCCAGAGGCAATGAATAGATGGGCGATTCGCCATGATCCTCGGCCGAAAGAAATATGGTTTTCGAATCGGGCGACCAAACGAAGCTGCCAACCGAGCGATCGAACTTTTCCGTCAGGTCGCGGATATCTCCCGACATTCGGTCGCAAATGAATAAGCGCCACTTGTCGGATTCGAAGCCGGCGCGCGCTTGTGATCGCCATGCGATGTATTTCCCGTCGGGCGAATAGAGCGGCGTGGAATCGCTGCCGGGGCTTGTCGAAATTTTCTTCGGCGCGCCGCCTGTCATACGGACAACGAAAATTTCGTTGTTGGTGCTCGTCGCTTCGACTTCATCGATGTTGCTGGTGTAGGCGACTTCCTGGCCATCCGGCGAAATCGCATACATATCCTGGCCGCCTAACGAGAATGGCGGAACGTCGTGATCGCCCGGTGTAAGATCGCGCGGCTCCGCATTTCCCTCCGAGCCGATGACAAACAGATGACTGCGCTTGAACTCGGTGAACGACTTCCAATGCCGATAGAACAGCCGCGAGAAAATCTTCGCCTTCACTTTGCTCCTCTTCAGTTCTTCATCGCGCTGTTTGTTCTCGGCATCGGTCTTCGCGTCGGGATAAACGGACGAAACGAAGACAATGTTCCGGCCATCGGGCGACCAGATTCCGCCGTCGGCTCCAGTGGAAATATTTGTCAGCTGCCGCGGCTGGCCAACGATCGAGCCCGTGCTCAAAGAGAAATCGCAAATCCAAATCTGCGCCGGATCGGTAGCCTTCGAAGTAAAGATAAAGCGGCGTCCGCCCGGCGAAAACCGCGGTCGCTCTTCGCTGTTAGGGCTTTGATTCAATCGCCGCGCTTCTCCGCCCGCCGCGGGCACAATCCACAGATGAGAAGTCTTCGTGTTTGCGTCGAGGTTCACTTCCTCGGCCGCGAACACGATCCATTTTCCGTCGGGCGACGGGACGGGCTCGCCGACACGCTTTAACGACATCATATCTTCAAACGTGAATGGGCGTTTGGCCGGGACCGGTGTCGCGCTCGGTACAGGTTGGGCAAACGCAGAAGCGACGCTAACCAAAAAGATCGAGATGAGGAATTTCACGGTATCTATGGCAACTGACAGATTCTCGTCAAAGCTCGACTGACGCAAGAAATGGCTCGCAGCGAAAAATCGCGGCGGAAAATGCGAAATACGCTATTCTCCGGCGCGTGATTTCCTCGTTTCGACGGTTTGGCGGCAAGTTCGTGGTTGTCGCCACGATACTTTTGCTCGCGGTATCAAGCATCGCTGCTCCACCGCGACGATCGGCTGTCGACGGCGTCCAGTTCGAAGCGATATCGTTGGAACGCTCGCAACAGAATCATTTGCTTGTGCGCGCGCTGATTAACGGCAAACCCGCCCGGCTCGTAGTCGATACCGGCGCGCCCGTCAGCGCGATCGCTTTGAACCGGCGCAGGCATTTCGGCCTCACTGCCATTCCGGTTAAATCGAAGCTGCCGACTCAGCTGCACATCAATGGAGGCCTTAACGCCGTCGCCATCGCCCGGCGCTTCCAGCTTGGTGCCCTGGGGTTACTCGACGAACCGGTGGTGTTAATTGATATGAGCAGTTCGACTCGCGCCGCCAAAGCTCTAAACGAAGAGCCAGTCGATGGCATTCTCGGCGCGGACATTCTTTTTCCCACGAGCGCTTTGGTCGATTGTCAGACGCGGACGCTCGTTCTTAAAATTGATCCGCGGTTGCCCGGAACCGTGCCGGGATACGACTTCCGCGGTCTGCGCTCCGTTCCGCTTCACGTCAGTGAGAACTACAACCTTTATGTGGATGGCACAGTCAATGGCACGGCGGCAAAACTGATGGTCGATACCGGCGCGTTCGCGACTTTGATGCACCAGAATTTCATTCGCGGGATGAATCTCTCGCTGCGGAAAACGCGTTACAGTTCGGCGGGTGTGAACTTAAAAGAGCGCGGTTTGCAGATCGCCATCATCAATCGGCTCTCCATCGGCGATGTGCATTTTCGGAAGAAAGAAGTCGGCGTGATGGATCTCGAAGGCTTGATCCACGGAGGTTTGCTGAAAGCCACGCCGCCGGTAGTCGGTTTGCTTGGTTCGGAAATTCTGCAACGCCACCACGGCATCATCGATTTCGGAACTCTTACTCTTTATCTGAAACGTTAGATCCTAACGAGGTAGCCGGCTGTAGCGGCGGTCTCCGACCGTCGCGCTCAATTAATAAGTGTCGTCCTTCAAATAATGCGACAATGATAGGCCGCCGCTACAAAAGTAGCTTTCGGAATGACATCCGGTTACTTTTGCAGAATAGAAAGATCGAAGCCCTGCAAGAGAGTCTGCATGCGGGCGAGGTTACAGGCATGGAACTTACTGGGCCTGTTTCCCATTGTCTTGCGGATGTCGATGGAGAAATGCTTTGCGAGTAAGTTAAGCAAGAGCCATTCGTTAACTCCGTGAACTTCGCCAACGATCCAGCTGCAGTGAGCCAGGTCATCATTATCCATCGAGCTAATGAAGTCGTACTCGGCTCCTTCAATATCGATCTTGATCAGGTCGAAGGATGGAACGCCCGAAATCTTCAGTAACTGTTTGTAGTCGTAAATCGGGACGTCACCAGACTCATTCTCCATCACTTGGACATTTGCATGGTCGCTGGGCGTCGGTTGCATGATGGTGCCACTGGCCGTTCTCCTGCCAAGAGCGCAATGCAATACGCTAACATTTGGCAGGTGCGCGGTATTTAGCTTGAGTAACTCAAGGTTGTTCCTCGATGGCTCACAGCATACAATCCTGGCGTTAGGAAAGTATTCTGAGAAAAAGAGCGTAGCCAGGCCGATCTGACTGCCGGCGTCCAGAATGTTCTTTGGAGCTATCGTGCGCGGCAGATTGTATTCACATCGCTTGCCGAGTAACAGCAGCCGTTCGATATGCTTGTAGTCGGAGGATCCGCTTCGATAAGTGATGCGGTGTCTTTTCCAACGCAGAGTTTGTTGCGCACCGGGCAATCCCAGACCAAGTGCGAATTTTAGATCACGCGAACGGGCGAGCCGCTTCGAGTACCTTGGATGGCCGATTTCACTCAACGCGCCGGACCAGATCCACCCATGACAGCTTTTCTTCCGGAAAGACATCTCTCGTCGGGGCAAATTCTTCAGGATGATCGAGGCTTGCAGTTGTGATATCGATTTCGTCCGGACGATCGGGATGCTCATAAGTAAGAGAGCTCCCGCAGCGGCTGCAAAATGTTCTCCACGCACCTGTCTCCGTGCGATATCTGCTGGGAGTTCCCTGATCGAGGCGGAAACCGGAACTTTTTACCGTAATCCATGCGACCGCCTGGGCCCCGACGGCGCGCCGGCAGTTTTCGCAATGGCAATTGGCCTGGTGCAGGACTTCCGAAGCGGCGCTAAAACGCACACTTCCGCAATAGCAGCGGCCACTGACAGGTGTCTGTTTCATCGATGGAGAACAGGATCAGCCGCGGCTTTAAAGGACGCAAGGCTCATGATTTGTGCCGAGGGTTCGGCACGCGTTTAGCTTTCCAGCAGGCAACTATGTCGCAAAGGCAGATTCGCGTGATCGTGGTAGAAGATCACGCCAGCAGCGCCGAGGGCCTGAAAAAATTTCTTTGCTCCGCTGGATACAAAGTTTTTGTCGCGACTGATATGAGGTCCGCGCTCAGTCTTGCCTCTGCCGTAGAATTCGATGTTCTCTTAAGCGATCTCGGCCTGCCTGATGGCAGCGGATGGGAGTTGATGAAACGGCTAAGTGCCGAACGACGCATTCGCGGCATCGCCTTCAGCGGTCACAATTCGCCGGACGACGTGCAGCGCAGCGCGGATGCCGGATTTCTCGAACACATGCCTAAACCGCTGTCGCCGGAAAGGCTTTGTGAGGCAATCGATCGAGCTGCCGGAAATTCGCACTTTCCGCACTGATTCTGCTCGATGGTCCGCGCCTTATCGCAGACCGCTGTCGCACGTCCATTGCACGTGTTTAATGTGACCAGCGATCACATCGACTTCGAAAGAGCTCTGGTTTCTCATTCTGCGCTTTCCACTCTTCATGGAAACGACGTAGTGCCCCGGTGGTAAAGAGATTCGAAACCGGCCCAACTCGTCCGTCTTAAAAGATGCGACGATGTCGCTTCCTTTTCTTACGTCGAAATCAACGCCTGCAAGCGGAGTAGAACTGGGCGCGCCTTCTACCGTAGGTCCCGGCTGAGTGGGACTAACGACAATAACACCTTCCAAGCCTGTGGCTGGCGCTGCTTCTCCCGCAATGAAGGGAGGAAACATGCCGAATAATAAAAGCAACGTCGGCAAGAAATGTTGTCTGTTCGTCATTTGTAGCGGCCGTCTATCACCGTCGCACTCTTTCAACGAGCGGCAAGATCTTGCCGAAAAGTGCGACGGTCATAGACCGCCGCTACAGCGGAAGTTCGTCTCGCTGAAGTTCACCTGATTGTTACTTGGCTGTCATACGATCGTAACAATCGCTTTCTAGTTTGCCGCATCCGAAACACCGGGTCGCCACGACATCGACCCAGTCGTGTCGGCGGAACTTAATACGGCTTAACCAATCGCAACCGAACAAGGAGAAACAATGTTTGTTAAGAAATTCACGGCAGTTGCAATCGCAGTGGGTATGTTGTCAGCGCTAACCGCACGGGCACAGGATGCGGGAGCGTTACTTGATTTGCTCGTCAAGAAACACCTTATCACCGATCAGGAAGCGGAGGAGGTGCGCGCGGATTTAACGAAGGAAGCGGCCGCCACTTCGGCCGGGAAGTGGAAGCTCTCCACGCCAATCACCGAACTCGAGCTCTACGGCGATGCACGTGTGCGCTACGAGATCCGAAATGGCGAAACTGGTTCGCCTAATTTGGTCGATCCACGCCGCGATACGCTGCAACGCAATCGCGCTCGTTATCGCTTGCGCATCGGCTTGAGAGGTCAATTGACGGACGATTGGTTCTTCGGCGTCCGATTGGAGACAAGCACGAGCCCGCGTTCTACCAACGTTACTTTCGGCGATGACAGCGGGCCATTCGGCAAGAGCAGCGACGGAATGAACGTCGGTCAGGCCTATCTCGGTTACACCGGCTTCAAAGATCTAAAACTCACTGCCGGTAAGGTTGCGAATCCGTTCGTCACGACATCCATGGTGTGGGATGGCGATATTAATCCGGAAGGAATGACGGAACAGTACAAGCATACGTTTAACATCTCGTTAGGCGGCGGAGTTGCCTCGACGAGCAAGGATGACAAAGGCGTCGTCACCGCAGTCGAATCCGAACCGCGCAAAATGACGATCGATCTTTTCGCGAATTTTGGGCAGTTCGTTTACGACGACGTGAATCCGGACAATCCGATTGGGCACAATGGTCTCGCGCACACCGATGCGTTTCTGCTCGGCTGGCAGGTGGGAGCGAAAATCAATTTCACCAAGGACATGTATTTCCAACTCGCGCCGACGTTCTACAACTACACCGGCCACGGTGATTCGTTTAATGGCGCATTCTCAGGCGATCCCGACTTCCGGAATGGAGCGGGCGATCGCATCACGTTGAATCAAACGTGCCATCAACAGCCTGCTCGTATTCGAGTTGCCGGTCGAGTTCGGTTGGAAGGTGGGAGAACTTCCCATGCGCATTTTCGGCGACTTCGCCGCCAACCTCGATGCGGACGATCGTGCCGCCGCGGCGGGCCATCCGAATGACGATGACCAGGCGTTCGCCTACCAAATCGGAATGGCTATCGGAAAAATTAAAGCCAAGAACGACTGGCAACTCTCCGCCTTCTGGCAGCACGTCGAGCAATACGCACTCGATCCGAATCTGGTCGATTCCGATATTTTCGACAGCCGCGTGAACATGGAAGGACCGGCCATCTCGTTCGGTTATGCGTTGAGCGATGCCGTTACCGCAAATCTCACTTACGCCTATGGATGGCAGGCTGACGATAGTCTCGGAACGGGAGGCGTGGGCGATATCGGCTTCAACCCGCTTCGGAGATTCCAAGTGTTTCAGGCCGATCTCAGCGTGAAATTCTAAATCCTAATCAGAAACAGCTACCTACATGAAAATCAAACATCTCATCTTAACAGTCGGTCTGGCCGCGCTTACCTCGCAGGCGAATGCCGATCGTCTCGTTATCAAAGGCTCTGATACACTCGGGGCGAAATTGATTCCGCAGCTGGCGGAACAATTTAAATCGCAACATCCTGGAACCACTTTCGACATCGCAGCGGAAGGCTCCACCACCGGCATAGCCGCCATTATCGAAGGCACGGCGCAAATCGGTGCGGCCAGCCGGCGTGCCAAGCCGGCAGAAGTAGCAACCGCATCGGGCAAAGGTGTAACTCTGAAGCCGAAGATCGTCGCTTACGATGGCATCGCCGTGATTATGAATTCTGGTAATCCAATTAAAGGCCTCACGAAAAAGCAAGTGGAACAAATCTTCACCGGCGATGTTTCCGATTGGAGCGCAGTGGGCGGTTCGGCCGGAAAAATCTCCGTCTACACCCGCAACACTTCTTCGGGCACGTATTCCGATTTCAAAGAACTCGCGATGAAGAAACGCGATTATGCGGGCAGTTCGCAGAAGATGGCCGGTAACGAGCAGATTGCCTCGGAAGTTGGCAAGAACCCTAACGGCATTGGTTACGTCGGTCTCGCTTACACAAAAGCCTCCGGCATAAAGGTCATGCCCATCGACGGCGCGCTGCCTACGGTGCAAAGCGTGCATGCCAAGACTTATCCTTACGCGCGCCCAACTTTTTATTACACAAATGGCGAGCCGAGCGGGCTTGCGAAGGAGTTCCTCGACTTCACCATCAGCAAAGCGGGACAAAAGATCGCCGCGCAAGTTGGCTTTGTTCCCATTCCTTAATCCAGCGACAGACGGTTAGGCTAAGCAAAGCCCGCTGAGAGAGATCTCAGCGGGCTTCCTTTTTTGTGCGATCCCGAACGTTTGTTTTGTGGCGCTACTCGCTGCCGGTAGATCCAATCGGGCTACGCGTCCCCGAAGGCAATACCCGAACCAGACACCTTTCCTCTTGTCATTCCGAGCACAGCGAAGCGGAGTCGAGGAATCTCTCACTGTTCCGTCGATATCAGTAAGCGATGTCTCGGTCCGAGCCGGACTGGCATATCGCTCGACATGACAGGAGAGAAAAGTCTGTCATCAAATCGTCACCGAATCGCAACAGTTTGTAACCTGACGTATCAAGCTGCGCACGTAGGGAGTCGCAGAAACAAAATCTCTTATGACTCCTTACATCATCGTTGCATCTCGCCGGACAAATTGCAGGCAGGCTTCGATCCGGAAATCGGGCGAAGAGTTTAAAAGCGAATCGAGATGGTCGTTTGTCATCGAATTGCTGCTCTTCGGAGTGCTCGCCGCAATTTCGATTTGGCCAATACTTCACGCTGCCGAAGCATTGCGATCGTTATGATCGGACACTACCAAAGCTGGTCGCTCTACCGGCGGCGCTTCTCCGACACAGAAACGTAACAAAACTGTCTTTGTCGGTAACAGAGGGGCGCTGGTAAAATTTAGGCAACATCTAACATGTCGCCTGATATCATGACGCCGCGGTTTTCGGTTGCGCCGGCGCGCCCGAATCTGAATTCCGAAGAACGCGTCCGTGCCGCCTGGATTTCTGACGTGCATCTGGGCACGCGCGGAAGCAACGCGACGGCGCTATTGGAATTTTTGCGCGATTACGATTTCGAAACGCTTTACGTGGTGGGCGATTTGATCGACATCTGGCAGTTGCGCCGTGGACGCTACTGGCCGCAGGAGCACAACGATGTCGTCCAAAAAATTCTCCGCAAAGCGCGCAAGGGAACACGCGTCGTTTACATTCCGGGAAATCACGATGAGTTCCTCGCCGATTTCTACGGCGTCTACGGCAACATCACGATCCAGAAACACGCCATTCATCGCACCGCAGACGGACGAAAGATTTTGATCATTCACGGCCACGAGCTGGATACGGTTGTGCAAAATGTGAAGTGGCTCGCCTTTGCCGGCGACATTGGTTATCAATTTCTCCTCTCGCTCAATCCGGCGATTAATTTTTTCCGGCGGCGGCTTGGACTTGGTTACTGGTCGCTTAGCGCTTACGCGAAGAAGCGGGTGAAGGATGCGGTGAGTTTTATCGGCAAGTTCGAAGAGGCCATCGTGAAGTATGCCGAGAAATTTTCCGTGAACGCGGTCTTGTGCGGACACATTCACAGCGCGGCCATTCATCAATTCGGCGCGGTCACTTATTATAACTGCGGCGATTGGGTGGAAACCTGTTCCGCTTTAATCGAACGAATGGATGGTACGATCGAGATGGTGAATCGCCATCCGTTTGCACCGGCCTTCGCCCAACCCTCGATGCCAGCGGTCGCCTCTGTCTCATGAAAACCAAGCACCGCCGGCATAAACGCTCCGAAGTTACGCCCGTGACAATGTTGCAACGAGAATTGGAAGCGTTGCGCCGTGATCTGCGTGCGACCATTCGCGCTTACGTCGCCCGGCTCGAGATCGATCTGGCGGAGAGCGCGAAAGTGGTGGGCGCGGAAAAGAACGGCGAAAATCTTTCGCGCGAGCGATTGCACGATATCCGGGAACTCATGATCCTGGTGCGCAATCGCAAGCTCAAGCCACAGAACGGCCGCCGCAAAGATGTGCGCAAAATAGATTCGCTCATTCGCGATGTGCATTCGATCACGCATCCGAATGCATCGCGATGAAGCGAATCCAAACCGCGCGCGACACCTGCTTGTCATTCCGAGCGGAGCAAAGCGGAGTCGAGGAATCTCTTATTGTCTGTAGCGGCGGTCTGCGACCATCGCATTTTCAGCTGCAACGACGCTTCACCAATAGTGCGACGGTCATAGACCGCCGCTACAGGCCATTTTACACAACGTGACAGGTATTGTTACCAAACAAATCGGTCTGCAATTGTTACTAACCGCATTCTTTGTCGCAGATTTGTCCGCCTCTGGTCTGAACACAGAAGTTCTCGTCAGCGTTCCCGATCAACAACTCGCGCTGCTCGATCGCGGAAAGATTGTCGCTTCCTACTCCATCTCGACTTCGAAATTTGGAACCGGGGACGCGGCGGGAAGTTATCGAACACCACTCGGCGCATTATTTGTCTCGGGGAAATTCGGTGACGATCTTCCCGCCGGCACCGTCATTAAGAATCGGATTCCGACCGGCGAAGTGGTAAACGCGAATGCCCCCGGACGCGATGCCATCGTCTCACGTGTGATCTGGCTGCGTGGGATGGAGCAACAAAACCGCGGCGCGCACGAGCGTTGTATTTACATCCACGGCACTCCGGAGGAACGCCGCATTGGCAAGGCCGCCAGCTTCGGCTGCATCCGCATGCGATCGAAAGATATTATCGCGCTCTACGATCGGCTGCACATCGGCATGCATGTGACGATTACGCAAAAGCGCATTGTCGATCTTGTTCCGGCGGAAGAATCGAGTTTGTGGGCTCGATCTGATTAGCCAGAAACGCATGACTCTCTCTCTGTCATTCCGAGCGGAGCGCAGCGGAGTCGAGCAATCACTTATTGCTGCTTCTCCAAGAGATGTCTCGACTTCGCTCGACATGACAAGCACGGTAATCTAACAGAACATGGCAGCGCATAATGGCCGCGAAATCGAGCGCAAGTTTCTAGTCAAGGAGTTGCCGCCGGGGCTGGAGCGTTTTCAAAGTTACCCCATCGCGCAGGGATATCTCGCAAATGAAACCGGCGGCCGTCACGTGCGATTGCGCAAGAGAGGCAAGAGCGCGTCGCTTACGTTCAAAGTCGGCCGCAGCACCCATCGCGAGGAACGCGAGATCGGACTCAGCGCGAAACAATTTGCCGCGCTCTGGCCCGCCACCGTGGGACGCCGCTTGCGCAAGGCGCGCTATTACATCCCGTGGAAAGGATTGACCATTGAGATCGATATTTATCGCGGCAAAAACAAAGGACTGGTCGTGGCGGAAGTGGAATTTAAGACCCAGGCGGCGTGCCGAAAATTCAAGGCCCCGACCTGGTTTGGCGCCGAGGTTACTGGTGTGAAGCGCTACAGCAATGTGCGCCTGGCGAGAGAATGATCCGTCCGGCGAAACATGAGCTACCGGCTAAAAGCGCGAGAGTCACCTGCGCAAGGTTTGCAGCGGATCTTTCGCGAGGAAATTCAGGCCGCGCTGAAAGAGTGCCGGCATCCCGCGCCGCAACGCGGCCAGACCGTCCACGAAACGCGCAAACATTTGAAAAAGCTGCGCGCTGCGCTCGATCTGGTTGCGTCTGAAGTTGGAAAACAGCGCTACGCGCGCGAAGACAAATGTGTCCGGCAAATCAGCAAACTCGTGTCGGATCTGCGCGATGCGCATGTGCGCCTGCAAACGTTGATCGAGCTTCGCGAGCACGATACGAAACGATTTTCGCAATTGGAAAATCTGCTCTCGATCGAGCGCGAAAGTTTTTCGGCCGCATTCGAAGGTTGGCAGAAACAAGCGATCCCGAAGTTGGAAGCGCTGCAAGAGCGTCTTGCCGCCTGGCCGCTGGAAGATCTGGCGTGGAAGAATGTTTGTGGGGCGGTCGCGAAATCCTACCGAAGCGGTTGGAACGCGCTCGCGCGCGCCTTGAAAAAGCCGAGCGCGGAATGCATGCATGCCTGGCGCATGGAAGTGAAACAACTCTGGTATCAATTGCGCCTGCTCCAGCCGCTTAATCGCGTCGTTTTGGAAAAAATTGCCGCAGACGCGAAAACTTTAGGTCAACTCCTTGGCTGCGATCACGATTATGCTTTTCTTCTGGAGCGCTTCGACAAAAAACAACCGGAGCCAGACCTGCAGAAAGAGCGAATCGACTTGGAGAAGTTGATTCGCAAACGAGGCCGGCGCCTGCAACGCAACGCCACTGAATTAGGAAGGCGTTTTTACGCCGAGCCGCCCAAGGCGTTTGCAAAGCGCATCTCAATCTTCATCAAAGATTGGGTCGCAAAAAAGAAGAAGAACAGGAATTCGGCCTAACGAGTAGAAGGCGTGCAATCGAAAAGCGCGGAAGGTGTAGTCGGAGGGACGTGCTTCTGACCTTTTCGCGCGACGCACAAATGTGGACCTGCGGAAGCAGGTCCCTCCGGGAAAATGCAAACGCACGGCCGAAACTACGCCGGGGCCAAATTATGGCGCAGAAAGTTGCAGACGGAAGTAGCGCCCAGCTTCCACGCTGGACGGAGTAGTGATGATGCGCGGCGCAGGCGCACTTGGATAGCTGGGCAAATTGCCGGGCACATCCCACAGGCTCCAGTTTATCAAATCGGTGCTGGTCTCGACGAGAGCGGCGCGATTCGCGGGTTGCGTGAAGGTAAACTGTGCTTGGCCTCCACTAGTAGAACCGCGCAGTGGATCGAGCCTGCTGGACGAATCGGTCGGGTTCGTGTTGGCCAAAAATTCCTCCATGTTGTTTTGGCCGTCGAGATCAGGGTCGGCGGTTGGCGCGGCCTGGGGTGGTTTCGTTGATCCAAAATAATAGGTTTGCCAGTCCGTGAAGGAAAGTCTTGTCGGAAGATCCTGCGTGATCCAATCAGTGACGAGCTGGATGGCCTCCGGATCTATCTCCCGCGTTGCGATCGGAGGCATGCGCGATAGTTCGCCGGTCAGGCGCTTGAGAACCATGGAGTGCGAGGTGTCGCCGGGAACGATGAAGCGATTGTCAGGATCGTCCGCATCGTAAACGAGCATGCCTCTAATAATATTAGCGAAGTCAGTAAGTGTAGTCGGGCGCGCATCCCAGTAAGTGTAGGCTTCGCCATCGGGCTGATGGCATTGGAGACAATTGGCCGCAAAATAGGAGCGGACACGCCATTCCAAGCTTTGCGTCGTGTCGGACGCTTTGGCGAGAGCCGGAAAATTGTTCACGTGGTTGACTGGTGCGGTGAAGTAGCCCGCATCGCTTAGAGCCTTGATTTGATTGAGGTTCTGCGTGCCGTAAACGTGCGAACCGTTCATTTGCCGGGTGTTAAAACCGAGTCCGTAACCACCGGCGGGGGAGTGACACTCGATGCACTCATAACGGGCGGGATAATGCCAGAGCTGCCGCACCGGCCTTTTGTTCACTGTGACATCAAAGAAAGTGTCCATCCCGTAGTCTGGGACGAGATCGGCCTCAGTTTGGTCGGCGCGCCATGCATAGGTGAGACCGTAAATGCCGTCGCCCGTCTTAACGATGAAACGCGTCTCGATGCGACGGCTCGGGCCGGTCGGATTGGTTCGCTCGTTAGGCAAATTGAAATGTTTTACCCACACCATGCCGGTTGGGAATGTCCAATTGCCATCGGCGCTAAACGCGATTTTATCGACGAGGTTTGGTATGCAGAACCAGCGTGACTTCTGCGCGTAATCGCTCCAAAAGGAAACATTTGGCGCGTAAGGAACGATTCCCTGGTTCGGCGTGAGCGTGGCCAGATTGGCGAATGCGCCCGTGGCCGAGAGCGTGGCTGGCGGCGAAGTCTCGGAGAGATTCAGCGTCGAGTTCGGTTGACGAACTAACTGCGCATCTGCTCTCGGATTTACCATCCAAAAGAAGAGCATCCCCGCGGTACAGGCGGCGAGGATTTTCGTCAAAGCAGGTATCTTCATCGAAGAATTTTCGCGGCGAAAGCGTAGATGGTATCTCACCCCGGTCTGCAACGCAATCCTAGTACGATCGCTGCAGGACGGCGAAAAGACTTTCGGGAACGAGGATGCTCAGGTTCATATGTGTCCGGCAGAAGGCGAGCCGAATATCGGAAAGAACAAATCTTGTCGGCATGGCCAATTATCTGCTTTCACTGCGCCATTAACTGATGGCAGAAGAAGTCTGGAAGCTCTCGCAGTCATTACGGTTCACGATTGCTCTGCATCGCAATCATTCTTGCTATGAATAAGTCTCTCAAGAACTGGGTCGCTCCAAATCAGAGGCGTTCACTTGCCGCTCGTCGCACTTTTGGATTCAACAGCTGGCGATTTTTATTGCCAGCAATTCTCATTGTATCGCTTGCCCCAAGCGGGAAAACCCAATCACCGAGCGCGCTTTCGGCATCCGCAATTCAACAGATCCAGGCGCTGGACGCAGAAAAACAATCGCGCACACCCGCGCAAAGAAAGATCGATTCGCAACTTCTTTACGCGACGAAAATGCATCGCGGCGAAAGTATCGCGGCGGGCGTACCGACCTTGGAAGTGGATGTGCAGGCCGATACCGAGGGCACAGTGACGGTGGATATTAGTGCCAATATCACGCAGGATTTGCTCGACGCTCTCGATGCCATGGGAGTGAGATATTCGAACGTTTTTCCGCAGTACCACGCGCTCCGGGCGGAAGTTTCGTTGGACCAACTCGAGACGATTGCCAGTAGGAGTGAGGTTCGTTTCATTCAACCAAAGCAGCAATTCAGAACCAACCCGGCCTACAACCCGGTGGGAAGTTTGGAAGCATATTCGGGGACGCGCACATTTCCGAGCGTCGAAGATCGCGCTGCAGCGGTAGGATACGCTCTTGCCGCGCACGGTCTCGGGCCGATGCCAAGCGTAATTCCGAATGGATTCGATGGGATCGGTGCGGCCATCGCGGAAGCGGTGATTTCACACGGCGTTTACTCCGCGCGTGGGACTTTCAACACTAACGGTTCGGGAATCAGAATCGGCGTCCTCTCAAACGGCGTTACGAGTTTGGCGCAAAGTCAGGCGACCGGGGACCTGCCACCGACCTGTTCATCACAGACGCCGCCGGCGACGGAACAGTGCATCAATGTTATACCCGGACAAGCCGGTTCAGCGGATGAAGGAACGGCCATGTTGGAAGTGATTCACGATATCGCGCCCGCGGCACAACTCGTCTTCGCCACGGCCAATCCGACAATCACACAATTTGCCGCGAACATTCTTGCCCTTCGCAACGTGTACAACTGCGACATCATTGTGGACGACGTCGGTTACTTCGCGGAATCGGTTTTTCAGGATGGACAGGGGCCGCTGGTGATTTCGCCGAACAACGCGGGCATCGTCACCCAGGCGGTGAATGATGTGGTCGCATCAGGCGCGCTCTATTTCTCTTCGGCCGCCAATTCCGGTAACCTGGATGACAACACTTCCGGCACCTGGGAGGGAGACTTCGCGGATGGCGGCACCCTGGCGTTGATCTCAGGCACAGACCACGTCCATGACTTTGATCCATCGGCTGCAGTCGCCCAATCCGATCTCCTTACAACGGGAACCGGCACGGCTCCGCTAACTCTGTTTTGGTCGGATCCACTCGGCGGCTCGAGTAACGACTACGATCTGTATATCCTAAATGGTACGCTCACAAGCGTCGTTACTTCTTCGACCAACCTCCAGACCGGCACGCAAGATCCTTATGAGCAAACATCCGTAACGGTGGCGGCAAATCGGAGGGCCGTTATTCTGCAAAAGACCGGAGCGGCGAATCGATTCCTTCATCTCGATACCAACCGAGGCGTACTAAGCATCGCAACTTCTGGAAATACGCATGGCCATAATGCCGCCTCGGGCGCGTATGGAGTAGCTGCAGCACCAGTGTTCATGCCGTTTGCATTCCCAGTGGGCTCCACCTTCTTCAACGGTCCCTTTCCTAATCTATTCACCACGTTGGATAAGACGGAAACTTTCAGTTCAGATGGACCGCGTCGTATCTTTTTCCAGGGAGACGGAACACCGTTTACGCCGGGAAATTTTTCTTCCACAGGCGGCAGTGTCCTTCAACAACCTCTCATCACCGCCTCTGACGGAAATTCCGTTACTGGAGTAGGAGGATTCGGCAGTCCGTTTTTTGGAACGTCGTGCGCGGCCCCTGCGGCGGCGGCCATTGCCGCTTTGCTCGAATCATCGAATCCGGCTTTAACGCCGGCCCAGATCAAGACCTCTTTGTTAAGCACTGCGTTGGACATCGAAATCCCCGGAACAGATCGCGACACGGGCGCCGGCATCGTAATGGCCTATCCGGCGCTGCAAGCAGCGGGCTCCACGGGCAAAGCATACTTGGAATTTGATAGCTACGTCGCGTTGGAGGATTGCGGTAACAGTGACGGCCTGCTCGAGCCCGGCGAAACCGGAAGCCTGACCGTTAACCTGACGAACAACGGTCTGCTTAACGCCACCGGTATTACCACCTCGCTTACTACGTCCACGCCTAATGTTACGATTGTGCAAGGCTCGTCCAGCTACTCCGACATGGTGGCATCGGGCGGTTCGGGAACCAATGCTACCTCGTACCAATTCTCCCTCGGCTCGGCCGTACCGGTGGACCAGGTCGTAAGCTTTGCCCTAACGATTAATTATACGGGCGGATGGAATCCGTCCCAGGTCATTAATTTTACCGTGCAGACCGGCCGACAGCCGATCACGACTACGCTCGATGGCACAGCACCGCCAACGAGCCTTAGCTTTCCTGTAACCGCGAATGGCACGCAGACCGGCCGTTTGAACCTGAGTGGATCGGGCACACAAAGTACCTGTGGCGTCTTGAAGACTAACCCTGGCGCCAGCGCCACGGGATCACGCTTCTTCGATTCATATACTTTAACGAACCCGACTAGCTCATCTGTTTGCGTGACTGCAACATTGACGCACGATAAGACAGAAAACGATTTCTTATTCCATGTTGCTTACCTTGGGAGTTACGTCGCGGGCGCGCCAGCAACGAACTATCTGGCTGACTGGGGAACAAGCAATAGAATCGTGCCGATGACGATGTCTTTCGACGTACCAGCCGGACAGACCATTGTGATGGTAGTGGTTGGCAATACCGCTGGATTAAGCGGCACACCGTACACGCTGCAAATCTCCGGACTTCCACTTCTGGCAGCTCCAGTTACGCCTTGTGGCAGTCCTACGCCAACCCCTACACCGACGCCCACGCCCACGCCGACGCCCACTCCCACGCCGACACCCACACCAACTCCTACGCCCACTCCGACCGTTACGCCACCATTCGGAACGCCTACACCTACACCTAGCGCTACACCCACTCCTACACCAACCCCTACGCCAACGTTAACACCAACGCCAACACCAACTGCCACACCGACACCGACTCCGTCACCAATTCAACTCGTCAATATTTCATCACGATTCAGTGTCCAAGGCGGTGACAAAGTTGGGATCAACGGATTCATCGTTACCGGCAGCGGACAGAAAAAAGTTCTGATTCGCGTTCTCGGACCATCCTTGCGGCAGAACGGTCACGCATTTCCCGGGGTTCTGTCCGATCCGAAGCTTGATCTGCGCGATCGCAATGGCGCGCTCCTTCGCAGCAACGACAATTGGATGAGCAGTGCGCAAAAAACGCAAATCCAAACCAGCGGTCTCGCTCCCGGCGACAGCCATGAACCGGCTGTTATCGCCAACCTCCCGGCGGGGACTTACACAGCTGTTGTTACCGGAGTGAGTAACAAAACCGGCATTGCCCTGGCTGAAATCTATGATCTCGATCGGCATAGTAGCGCACAACTAGTGAATTTATCCGCCAGAGCCAATGTCATGACCGGCAATGACGTCTTGATCGACGGTCTTATTATCGGAAGTGGCGTATCAAAAACCGTTGTCTTCCGCGGCATCGGACCTTCTTTGACGGCTCGTGGAGTTAGCGGCGCGCTGCACGATCCCATGCTGGATTTGTATAACAGCAACGGGGTAGCCATCGGCCACAATGACAATTGGCAATCGGCATCGAATCACGCAGACATTCAATCGAAAGGATTTGCCCCGACCGACAATCGCGAATCCACCATCATGATGACATTGCCGGGCGGAAATTACACCGCGATCCTCCGCGGGGTAAACAACACCACTGGCATCGCCCTGCTCGAAGCTTACAGGCTCCAGCAATAGCTTGTTTCCCGCATCGCTACAGAGTTTGCGTCAATTCGCAGCCGGCTGCGCTGTCTGATTAAGTCTTACGCAGAATAACCACGGACTGGCCGAGGTTCCCCAACTCAGTCATGCAGATACCGTTTTCCCACTGGATCGTTTCAGGAATCGGGATATGAGGCTTGTCGCCGTCGAAGAAAGATTCGACAACGAGCCCACTATGGCTCGCCCATGCGCTGATCGCGTCCCGATCGAGAAACTGATTTAAAGGCCGGCGACCTTCCGCATTTACTGATGCGATAAACGTGTCCCAGTGGCACGGAATGCGAAATTCGAGAAACGAGGCGACGACTCGTCCGCCTACCTTTAAACAGCGCGCCGCTTCCAAAAAATATCTGAAGCTTTCCTCATGCGTGGTGTGGGTGAGGACCGAGAAAAAGCTCACCATATCCGCGGAGTTTTCCGGACACGGGATGCAGGTATCGTCGACCAATAGAAATTTCCAATCACTTCGTTTTGCCAGGGCAATGGCCGCCTCGATCAGTCGCGGAACGACATCCGTTCCGATATAACGGATCTCTTTATGGGGCGCCAGTTGGCACGCCAATCGACCACTCCCGCAGCCGACATCGACCACGAGATCCCCGTCGTTCAATCCCAACGAACGCAAAAGGTAGTACTCCAGTTTGCCGATCGCTTCGAACTCCCCTCCCACCGCCAGCTGCAGCGCTCCCGCTTCCGAGCCAACCGAGCGCTCCAAATTACTGACATGATCGATGTATGCTTCGATGCGAGAAGAGTCTGCCATAATGGTCTAACGAGAACAGGATGCCTGCCCCCAGCTATTTTGCAAAAGTAGCGGCCTGGTCAGCTGCGCTGGTTCGCGAAAGCATTCGAAATTCGGAGCTGCATCGCCTGATTGGGCTTTTTCATTTTCGTATGCCTTCACTCTCGAAATAAGAACAGGTGCAGGCAAAGCGCCACGCCGAAGGAAACTAACGAAGCTGCGGCTAAAATTGCAAATGACACTGCAAAAACCCACGGCCCTCCCGCTTCCGTAGCAAGCTGAATAGTGAAAGCGGCCGCGAGACTTACGATTACCGGAAACAGGATGGCGACACTCAATCCGCGACGAATTTGGCGTTTCCATCCAAACCGCGCATTGAGTCCACGTGCTAGTCGTCTACCTGGAAGTAGGCGAATGTTGGCATTGAATTATGCGATGGTCATAGACCGCCGCTACAGAAAAAAAGGAATGGAAGCTATTCGTTCCCGGCGGCGGGGACGAAAGGTTGATGACGGATGTCTTCGGCGGCGGCGGCGTAGACGGCGTCTTCGGCGATGTTGGTGGCGTGATCGCCGACACGTTCGAGATGGCGACCGATGAACATCAAATTTAAGTAACCGCGCAGTTGTTCGGGGTCCTGCGCCATGCGTTCGATGAGGCGGCGGCTGGCGACGCGGTTGAGTTCGTCGAGTTTCTCATCGCGCGGGACGATGCTGCGACCCAGTTGCACATCTTCGCGCACATAGGCGTCGACGCTATCCTTGAACATGGAAAGCGCCTCCTCGTACATCGGGGTAATCAATTCCACTTCCGCGAGCGCGGGATGTTGATTCAATTTTCGTGCTTTACGCGCGATGTTGACGGCCTGGTCGGCCATGCGCTCGAGATTGGAGGAAAGTTTCATGGCGGAGACGACGCGGCGCAGATCGGAGGCGACCGGTTGAAAACGAAGGAGGATATCGACGCCGTCCTTGTCGATTTGTTTCTCCAATTGATCGATCTCTTCGTCGTCGGCGATGGCGTTGGCGCAAAGGTTGTCGTTGCGATCGAATAAACCTTTCATGGCGCGGTCGAGACTGCGCTCGGTCAGGCTGGACATCATGAGGACGTTGTCGCGCAAGGAAGCGAGCGCTTCGTCGAAGGTTCCGAGAATGTGTTTGGGTGCGATCATTTGTTAAGATTGTTTGAGCCACGGATTAACACAGATGAAACCACGGATGAGATTTGTTAGTTGGCAATGCATGGCGATTTCTTCATCCGTGAAAATCCGTGTTCATCCGTGGCTCTGATTTTTTGACCTAACCGAATCGGCCGGTGATGTAGTCCTCCGTCTTTTTTTCCGTTGGGTTGGAGAAGATTTTCGAAGTGGTTCCGAATTCAATGAGCCGGCCGAGATAAAAGAAGGCGGTGTTATCGGAACAACGGCCAGCCTGTTGCATGTTGTGGGTGACGATCACGATCGTGTAATTGCGTTTCAGTTCGTAAATCAGTTCTTCAACTTTCGCCGTCGCGATGGGATCGAGCGCGGAACACGGCTCGTCCATCAAAACAATCTGCGGCTCGACGGCGAGCGCGCGCGCGATGCAAAGACGTTGTTGTTGTCCGCCAGAAAGTCCGTAGCCGCTGACGTGCAGGCGATCTTTCACTTCGTCCCACAAGGCGGCGGAGCGTAAACTTTTTTCGACGGCTTCATCGATTTTGGCGCGTTGCGTTATTCCAGCAATACGCAAGCCATAGGCGATGTTGTCGTAGATCGATTTCGGGAACGGATTCGATTTTTGGAAAACCATTCCCACGCGGCGGCGCAATTCGACGACGTCAACACCGGCTTCATTAATATCCGCGCCTTCGATCCGAATGGCTCCGCGCAAAATGCGCGAGCTGTCGATGAGATCGTTCATGCGATTGAGGCAACGCAGCAACGTTGTCTTCCCGCAGCCGGATGGGCCGATGAACGCGGTCACAGCGCGCGGCGGGATGTTTAACGTCACATCGTGCAGGACGTGGTTTGCGCCGTAGGCGAAATCGAGATCATCGATTTCGATGATTCCGCGCGCGGCGATTGGCGCCGGCTCGGCTGTTCTGTCGTTGATTTCGGGTTTCGACGCGACTTGCGGCATGTCAATCAAGCTTACCATGATAAGCGGCTCCTGGTTCGTTCTCTCAATAAAATTGAAGTCAAAGCGATCAGCATAACGAGCACGAGAAAGACGAGCGCGGCCCCGTACTGCACGCGCTCGGTATATTCATTCTGCGGAATTTTCGAGCTGACGACGTAGATGTGATACGGCAACGCCATCACGCCCTGGAAAAAGAAATCGGTCCAGTGTTGCACCTGCCACGGCATTTCATCGCGCATGGCATAGGCGGCAGTGAACATGATCGGCGCCGTCTCGCCCGCGACGCGCGCGATACCGAGGATGGAGGAAGTGAGAATTCCGGGAAGCGCGTACGGGAGAACATTTTTGCGAATGGTTTGCCATTTGCTCGCACCGAGGGCGAGCGAGCCTTCGCGCAGTCCTTGCGGCACAGCGCGCAACGATTCTTCACTCGCAGTGATGATGGCGGGGAGAATCATCAGGCCAAGAGTAAACCAGCCGGCGAGCAGCGAAACATTCCAACCGAAAAAGATGACGAACAATCCGAAGCCGAAAAGTCCAAAAACGATGGAAGGAACACCGGCGAGATTAAGAATGGCGATGCGAATGAGCCGAATCATCGGCCCATTGCGGCTGTATTCGCTCAAGTAAATCGCGCTGCTAATGCCGATAATAAGGGCGATGATCATCGAGCCAATGACGAGCAGGGCGGTGCCGACGATGCAGGGCCAGATTCCGCCAGCGGAATAGGCGATGCTTTCCGCCTGCACTTCCACGCCGGGATGCGCCGCTTTCCACTGCCGGAACTCACGATCGCTGAGCGTCTGCTTTTTTCCTTCGTAATCGAAGACGTAGAGGGTCTGAGGTGGCTGCGTCAGGAATTCGAGATTTACAAATGGCGGCTTGCTCGTGAAGACGGTGCGGCTGCCTTTGATCGCGATGTCGAGAAAGATGTAGCCAGCGCAGGCGATCACGAAATACGTCGTTAGGCGAAAGATCCAGAACGAGATCTTCTCGATCATGCGGCTGCGGCGTTTCTTTACCGCAGAGGTCGCGGAGACCTGGTCCTGTTGCATTTGATTATTCATCCTCTGTGATCTCAGCGTTCTCCTCGGTTATCCAATGCTCATGCGGTAACGCGTCACCAGTTTTTGCGCGAGATAGTTGATCCCGAGTGTGATGGTAAAAAGAACGAGGCCGACCATGAAGAGCGCGCGGTAATGAATGCTGCCGCGAACCACTTCGCCCATTTCCTGCGCAATGATTCCAGTCATGGTGTGCACCGGTTGGAAAAATGCACCGAGGCCCTGCGTGAAATCGGGAATGGCGATGCGATTTCCCGCGCAGAGCAAAACCACCATCGTCTCGCCGATGACGCGCCCGAGTCCGAGCAAAATTGCGGAAACAATTCCCGACAACGACGCCGGCACGAGGACGCGCGCGATCGTTTGCAGCCGATTCGCGCCGAGCGCGTAGGAAGCTTCTTTGAAACCGCGCGGCACATTTCGCAGCGCATCTTCTGAAAGAGTAAAAATCGTTGGCACCGCCATGAGCGCGAGGAGCGAGCCGGCCGTGAAAACATTGAGCCGTTCGCTAATCGGAAAAAATGAGATCCACGAAAGCCAGTGCGATTGCGAGGCGGCGCGAATCGCTTGTCCGACCACGGCAATTCCGAAAAAACCGAGCACGACCGACGGAATGGCGGAGAAAGAATTCGATGTACGGCTTGATGAATTTCTTCTCGTTAGGCGAAGCCACTTCGCTCACATAAATCGCGGAGGCAACGCCGAGAGGAACAGCAATGACCAGGGCGACGATCGCCACCATGATCGAGCCGACGAGCAACGGAATGATGCCGTACCAATCCTGCCAGAAACTCGCCGTGATCCATTCGCGACCGAAAAGGAATGACGTGATGCAGCGATACCATTTCACCGGGCGATCCGGCGACCAGGCGTGCAACTTCTTTGCCGCGACAGGGAGATTGTCTCGATACGCGCGGACGCGCGCCTGCCACTTCTCGAAAAGTTTCTGCGTTGTCTTATCGGAAAGTTGCGGTGCGGAGGCGAGCAACGAATCGAGCTTCGCGCGCAGATCGGTGGCGATCCTTTCGAAAGCGGGCGTGCCTTCGCGCAATTTCGCGAGTGCGCCAGCCTGATCGACCTCGGGAACGGCTATCTTCGCAGCCTCGGAATACGCGTGGCGCTTCAACAAACTTTGCTTTTGTTCCGCGATCTCGGTGCGGACAATCATCTGTTCCTTCAACGCGCTCGCCTCGTCGGTTAGATCGGAAACGAGGCCGTGCAGATTTTCCGCCGCGTCGCCAAAGGCGCCGCTGAATCGATCGAACGGCGCAAGTTCCGTCGCGATTTTTGCGGCTGGAATATTTTTCCCGGCGGAGATAAGCGCCTGCCGCTGTCGAAAATCATTAAGCGCGCGCGTCAGAGCCGAGTGTTCCTCGGCCTCGGTGCGAACGATATCGACATACTCGAGTCCAGCCTGCCGATAAATTCGAAGATTCCTCAGATTTTCGCCGAAGAAACCAGCGCCTTCGCGGAAAAGGAAAATGGTGATGAGCGCGAGAACAAGAATGGCGACGAAAGCATTGCCGCCGAAGTAAAGCTTGATCGCTTTTTCAGCGGTAAATTTTCCGACCTTCGATGGCGTCCAAGCCGGAGCAACGGGCGGCATTTCTGCGACAGCATTCACCGCGGGAACGATGCGGGAAGGGATCACGCCCCGGCAATTTATTTTGTGTTACGATTCTGTGACAGAGTCGCCGTTGGACGGCCGGATTGGCAGGATGGCGCTGATGGTTGTGCCGTGACCGAGCGTACTCTCAGCTTCGACGCGGCCGCCGTGCAGCTCGACGATATGTTTCACGATCGATAATCCCAAACCTGTGCCGCCGAGTTCGCGGCTGCGAGCTTTATCCGCGCGATAAAAACGCTCGAAGATCCGCGGCAAATCGCGCGCCGGCACTCCGATTCCCTGATCGGAAATGGCGAGGCGCACATAGTTGCCGTTGCGTGTCGCACGCAAGTCGATGCGGCCTTCGGGCTGCGAATATTTCACGGCGTTATCGAGCAAATTGTAGATGACTTCCTGCAATCGATGTTCGTCGGCGGAAATAACGGGCAGATCGTTCGGCGCTTCGAGAGAAGAGCGCAGCAGTTTCGCCTGAAAACGCTTTTGCCAATCGCGCAGAATCGACGCCAGAAAATCCGGCAGATAAATTTCGGTGAAGGTGAGACGTGTTTTCGGCTCCTCCAGTTGCGCCAGGCTCAACACGTCTTCCACGAGCAGGTTCAAGCGGTTGGAATGTTTTTCCATCACTTCAAATATGCGCCGCAGTTCGGCAGGCGGTTGTTTCGGCTCTTCGAGAAGCGTTTCGAGATAACCGCGGAAAATCGAAAGCGGCGTGCGCAATTCGTGTGAGACGTTCGCGACAAAATCGCGCCGCACTTCTTCGACGCGTTTTAGCTGCGTGATATCGCGAAATAACAGGACGGCACCGCGCACGCGGTTGGATTTCTCGTGTAGCGCCGTCGCGCTTACTTCAATCTGGAGAGGGTCGCCGGAACGGCGCGCCATGTGCAAGATGTGCTGGTTCGGTTCTCCCGTGCGAATTGTCTCCGTGACGGCGTGTTCCACCGTGGCGTCGCGCAAAGTTTCAAACAAGAATGTGCCCGCAGCGACGGCCTCGCGATCAACCAGCCGGGCAAATGCCGGATTCGCCATTTGAATGCGGCGTTGCTCGTCGATCACGACCAGGCCGTCCAACATCGCGCCGAGAATTGCCTCAAAATTGAACTCCTGCTCGTGCGCGCGTTTGGTCAATTCGTGCTGGCGATTCCAGACTTTTTCCAAAGCGAGACCGAAAAGATGCGCGGGAGGATTCGCCGTCAGCAAAAACGTTTTTGGTTGCCGGTCGTTCGCGATAGCGTCGACCAGTTCATGCGCCTGATGCCAGGGCGCAATCCAGCGTCGCCAAATCACGACCAAGACAAGGGCGAAGCAGGCGGCGAGAAGAGCGAGGAGAAGCCACCACATGCGCAATCAACTTTCGCGAACGCGATAACCAAACCCGCGCACAGTTTCGATTGCATCGGCGGCTTTGCCCAGTTTTTCACGAAGCCTTCTCACGTGTGTGTCCACTGTGCGCGTGTCGATCACGCTTTCATAGCCCCAAACCTCATTGAGCAAACGGTCGCGCGTTTGCACGCGGCCGGGCCGGCGCAGGAGCATGGTGAGAAGTTTGAATTCGACGCTCGTTAGGCGAATCGGCTTTCCCGCGACAGCGACGTGATGCCGCGACGGATCGACCGTAATGAGGCCGGACCGCAATTTTTCCTCCGCTGGCTCGCCCGCGCGACGGCGGATGATCGCCTTGATGCGCAGGAGAATTTCTCGCGGACTAAATGGCTTCGTTACGTAATCGTCCGCGCCAAATTCGAGGCCGACGATGCGATCGATTTCCTCCGCTTTCGCCGTCAGCATGATGATCGGGATATCGCGCGTCGCCGGATCGGACTTGAGAACCTTGCACACTTCCAGCCCTGGCATTTTCGGCAGCATGAGATCGAGAATGATGAGAGCGGGCGATTCCTCGCGCGCCTTGCGCACTCCGGTAGCGCCATCGGTCGCCGTGGCCACACTGAATTCGCCCGACTTTCGCAATTGCAACGTGAGCAAGTCGATTACATCCGGCTCGTCTTCGATGATCAGGATTTTTTTGGTTGGAGTCGACTTCATGCGCTAAAGAGTTTTGTGTGTGGCGCGCGAACCGAATAATGGCGGAAGTCATCGCGACTGACAATTTGTGAATGTAAGTTTATCGCGCGCCGTCACGAAAATGTAACATGCGGCAATATCACGATCTTCTTCGCCTGGTGCTCGAGCAGGGAACAGCCCGACCTGATCGCACGGGGACGGGAACGATTTCCGTCTTCGGCGCGCAGACACGATTCGATTTGCGCGAAGGTTTTCCGCTGCTGACGACGAAGAAGCTGCATCTCAAATCGATCATCTACGAACTGCTCTGGTTTTTGCGCGGCGACACGAACATCCGGTATCTCAAAGAGCATGGCGTGACGATTTGGGATGAATGGGCGGATGAGAGTGGCGAGCTCGGTCCGATTTACGGCGCGCAATGGTGCAAGTGGCGAGGACCGAATGGCGAGCGCATCAATCAAATCGATCGCGTGATCGAGCAGATCAAAACGAATCCGCAAAGCCGCCGTCTAATCGTGAGCGCATGGAACGTTGCCGAGATTGAAAAGATGGCGCTACCGCCATGTCATGTGCTTTTTCAATTTTATGTGCAGGACGGCGGATTGAGCTGCCAACTTTACCAGCGCAGCGCCGATCTTTTTCTCGGTGTGCCCTTCAACATCGCTTCGTATGCGTTGCTCACAATGATGGTGGCGCAAGTTTGTAACTTGCGATCCGCCGAGTTCATCCACACGTTCGGCGATCTGCATTTGTATCAGAACCATCTCGAACAGGCGCGCGAACAGCTTTCGCGCGAATGCCGTGCGTTGCCGCAAATGGAGTTGAATCCGGCGGTGAAAGACATCCACGAATTCAGCTTCGAAGATTTCAAACTAATCGGCTACGATCCGCATCCCGCGATCAAAGCGCCAATTGCAGTGTGATTCTCGTAGCCGTCGCCCGCGGGCGACGCGACTTCTTCTGGCGTTTCGCATAGCGAAACGGCTACAGGAGAGCATGGCCGAGCGATATCTCGAAGATCTACAAGTTGGCGATCGGTTTGAATCGGATTCCTATGAGGTGACCGAGAGCGCGATCATGGAATTCGCTCGAGAGTTTGATCCGCAACCGTTTCATCTCGATCGCGCGGCGGCGAAGAAGAGCGTTTTTGGCGGCCTGGTCGCGAGCGGATGGCACACGGCGGCGATCACTATGCGTTTGCTTGTGACGAGCGATCTGAATCTGGCTGGCGGCGCAATTGGTCTCGGTGTGGATGAAATGCGTTTCCCGAGACCGGTCCGACCGGGTGACACGTTGCGGTTGGAACTTGAGATCGTGGACGTGCGTGAGTCGAAATCAAAGCCCGACCGCGGAACGGCGCGGATTCGTTACGCGACGCGAAATCAGAAAGACGAGATTGTCTTTACGCAAACGGCGACGGTGCTTGTGCCGAAACGCGGCTTTAATCTGTAACGACGGTCGCAGACCGCCGCTACAAGAAAGGAGTCGCCTAACGAGTAGAAGCGAGCGTCAGCGAACGGCGCAACTGTTTTTGCGCTGGGGGAGGCGGAGGAAACAAGAAACGCAGAAAGGGATCAACGCGCATCGACCATGCGCCTTCGCTGTGATCGCCACCTTCGATTTCTGTGTACTCCAGATCGTCGTCCAGGCGCCAGCCTTTCTCGACCAGAAGGTGGCGTAGTATGCGCGCGCGTTCCCAGCCTTCTTCGTGCGTGCCGGTGTCCAACCAGATTTTCAGAGGCAGCTTATCTTCGAGCGACTCGATCATTCCGAAAATGACGCAATCGTCCCACCAGATGGACGGCGACAGCACCGCAAGACGGGAAAAGAATTTCGGATACCAAAGACCGAGCACGAGCGTAGCCAAACCGCCCAAGGATGAACCACCGAGTCCAGTGCTTTCGGGTCCAGGATGCGTGTGATATTTTCGATCGATGAACGGCTTTAACTCTTCAGTGAGAAATTTGCCGTAATTCTTTAAGAGACCCTTGCTTCGTTTGCGCTTGTCGAATTTTCCTCTTGTCGGTGCGTATTCATGGACGCGTTCTTCGCCTGTATTTGCGACTGCGACGATAATGAGCGGCTCGATTAGGTTCGACCTGATCAATCGTTGCGCGGTTTCGTCGACACCCCATTCCACGCCGTTGAATGCTGTGGCAGCGTCAAAAACATTCTGTCCATCGTGCAGATAAAGGACGGGATAACATTTGCGCGACCAACGCCGGTAACCGCGCGGCAGATAGACAAGAACATCGCGTCGGTTTCCCAGAATCTTCGACCGGAATCCGCGGTGTTCCTTAATGTTCCCAGTGAGTGTGTGCTCGGGCATGAAAGCAAAACGCTTTCGCTGAACTTTGCGGATTTGTCCAACTCTCGCGACATTTTCGATTTCGCGCGGCGCAAGTCTCGGCGCCTGTCACGCTTTGAACATCGCGTGACAATGAATTCGTTATTCCGATATAAAGAACTGAATGATTGAGATTCGTGACGATATGTACGTCAAAAATCATAATCACGTGACATGGCGGGAACAGTAAGAGATCTCTCGGTCCGAGCCGGACTGGCATATCGCTCGAAATGACAAGTGGCGTACCCCAGTCTATTATTCGCGCCGCTCTCTTATCAATCGGCTGACAGCCTAACGAGTAACATTTATGAAAAAAATCGGAATTCTTTTTGGTCAGGAACACAGCTTTCCGCCGGCGTTCGTCGAGCGCGTCAACGCAAAAACCGGGGGCAACGATATCCGCGCGGAATTTGTGAAGATCGACAAGGTAATTCAGGGCGAACCGACCGGGTATGATGTGGTGATCGATCGCATTTCGCAGGACGTGCCGTTTTATCGCGCATGGTTAAAGAATGCCGCGCTCACGGGCACGGCTGTCGTTAACAATCCGTTTTGGTGGAGTGCAGATGAGAAATTTTTCAACAACGGTCTCGCGACCAAGATCGGCGTCGCCGTTCCGAAGACAGTGTTGTTGCCGTCCCATCAGGTTCCACCAGATACGAACGATAATTCGTTTCGCAACCTCGGTTATCCGCTCGATTGGGAGGGAATATTTTCCTACGTCGGCTGGCCGGCGTTCTTCAAGCCGTTTGCAGGCGGTGGCTGGAAAAATGTGTATCGACTGCACAATTCGGAAGAATTTTTCCGCGCTTATTCCGAAACGGGCCAGCTCGTCATGATGTTGCAGGAGGAAGTGAAATTCGACATGTACTTCCGCTGTTACTCGATCGATCAACGCCACGTGCGCATCATGCCCTATGAACCACGGCATCCTTACCACCTGCGTTACCAAACGGAGTGGCAGGCGCCGTCCGAGATTTTGCAAAAAGTCGAGGAGGGCGTGCTCACGCTGAATCAGTATCTTGGTTACGATTTGAACACCGTCGAGTTTGCGATTCGCGATGGCGTGCCGGTCGCAATCGATTTCTGTAATCCTGCGCCTGATGCGGAAGCAGCGAATGTGGGACAAGGAAATTTTGAGTGGGTGGTGGAGGCGGTTTCGGAAATGGCGATTCGCAAAGCGCGCGAGCATGTGCCCGGGCGTGACAATCTGAGCTGGGGCAAGTTCGTCCAGGCTGCAGTGGCGAAGCGCTCGTTAGGCGAAATGGCGTAATTGACGACACGGGTACCGATCTCCGAGGTGTCACGATCGCCAGGAAGCATTCGCGAGGTTTCGCTTGCGCTCAGGATGACAGGGTTGGAGTTTTCCGATAGCTTGATCGCAGCAATGAAAGAGCACGTCTACACCCTCGGCATCGAGGAAGAGTTTGCGATTATCGATCCGCAAACGCGTGAACTCCGTTCGCACATCCAGGAAATTCTCGAGGGTGGGAAGGTCATGCTCAAAGAGCAGATCAAACCGGAGATGCATCAATCGGTTGTCGAGCTCGGGACGGAGATTTGCCAATCGATCGAACACGCACGCGCGCACGTGATTGAACTACGCAGCAAACTTGCCGAGCTTGCCGGCCGCAGCGGATTAAAGATTGCATCTTCGGGCACCCATCCGTTTTCGCACTGGCGCGATCAACTCATTACTGAGGGTGAACGCTACCAGGAAATAGTTAAAGACATGCAGCAATTGGCGCGCGCCAATCTCATCTTCGGATTGCATGTGCACGTCGGAATTGCCGATCGCGAAGTAGCGATCCACGTCATGAATCAGGCGCGCTATTTTTTGCCGCACATCTACGCCCTTTCCACAAACTCTCCGTTCTGGGTTGGCCAAAATACGGGCTTGAAGGGGTATAGGCTGAAAGTGTTTGAGCGTTTTCCCCGCACTGGAATTCCCGATGCCTTCGAATCGCTCTCCGAGTATGAAGACTATTGCAAGCTCCTGGTGCGAACCGGTTGCATCAACAATCCGAAAAAAATTTGGTGGGACATTCGGCTCCATCCATTTTTTGACACGCTCGAAGTCCGCGTGTGCGACGCGCAGTCTCGGGTCGATGACACACTTGCGATCGCAGCGCTGATTCAGGCGGTGGTAGCAAGCTATATAAGTTGCTTCGGCAGAACATTACCTTCCGCGTTTATCGCCGGCGCTTGCTCGACGAGAACCGATGGCGCGCTAGCCGCTACGGAATCGACGGTTTGTTGATTGATTTTGGGCGCGAGCAGGAAGTCGAAACTCGGCGCTTGCTCGACGAACTTTCCAATTCGTTTCGACGGAAGTTGATGAACTCGGCAGCCAGAAAGAGATGGCCCATGTCGAACGGATTATGCGCGAAGGCACGGGCGCGGATCGGCAGCTTGCAGTTTACGAGCGAACGAATGATATGCGGGCCGTGGTCGACCAAATCGTGCATCAGACATACGAACAGCTGACCGTTCCGGAACCGGC
>CAWDLY010000028.1:0-92304 GCA_963803315.1 uncultured Verrucomicrobiae bacterium
GACGTGAATAGAAGATTCGAGGTGAGACTGCGGGAAATCGGTTGCTGGGGAGCGTACGCGCCTCGCGTGCTCAGTCGTGCGCCCTCGCGCGACTGCGTTTTGGTTTGTTGATGGAGATTCCGGCGAGGCGCCGGAATTAGGTCGCCGCGGCGACCGCTCCCCTGAACAGCGGGCGTTTCGCCCGCTGTTTTATTTTGTACATTAATCCATGTCTTGTTTCTGCGTCGATCAAAGGCTACAATCGCGGTATGTTGGCTGAACTGGTTTTCGAAGTGACGGAAGAGGCCGATGGTGGTTTCTCCGCGGAGTGTTTGACTGATGCTATCGTAACCGAAGGAGATAGCTGGGAAGATCTGCGTAAGAACGTGCGAGAAGTCGTCCGAGCGTTTTACTTCGACCAGCCTGAGAAGATACCGGCATTGATCCGCCTCCACTTGGTGCGGAATGAGGTCTTCGCCTCGGCATGAGGTTACCGCGAGACCTGGACGGTCGCGAGGTAGTAAAGGGTCTGTGTCGTGACTGGGCCTACCAAGTAGTAAACCAGGAAGGCAGCCACATTATTCTGCAAACTACTTCGCCAAAACTCCAGAGAATATCAGTGCCGGATCATAAGCCCCTTCGACTCGGTACCCTAAACTCAATTCTGCGGCTGATCGCAACGCATAAGGGTGTCCGAAAGGAAGACCTTCTCCGATCTTTTTCATAGCAAATTCTCTACGCGGCATTTGTGAGTCGCCGTTCCTTTTATTAGAGAGGCCACTGTCAGCCGCCTGCTCCGCTGCTGACATCTGGAGATTCCGACCAGCCGTGCGATATGGATTGCCGCGCCGTTGCGCCAGCGCTATTCTTTCTCGTATGACGACAAAGGTTGAGGCGCACTATCGCGACGGAAAGCTCATTCTGCCGAATCCGCTTCCAATCCCTGATAACACGCTTGTTCGGCTGACGATCGAAACAGACGGTGATCATCCCGACGCCACCCGGTCGGCATGGTTGAAGGTTTCCGAGGAGTCGCTACGAAGTGTGTGGGACAACGAGAATGATGACGTCTTCAATGATCTGCTCACGAAATGACATCGTGCTGCTGCCTATACCATTTACCGACCTGACAAGCCGCAAAGTTCGCCCGGCGGTTGTTGTGGGGATGACTGATCGCGATTTGTTTCTCGTTCCTATTTCATCGCAACTGTCGAAAACGGACCTTAGGTTGCGAGACTGGCGCGATGGAGGGCTGAATGTGGCCTGTGGCTTTAAAGCACAAATTGCAACGGTTGAGCAGGGACTGGTACGGAAGATAGTCGGACGTTTGAGCGACGTTGATAGAGATGCGTTGGAGGCGCAGTTGCGTAGCTGGCTGAGTCTGTGATTTTGAACGGAAGTGATCGAAGAAATAGCTGTCTTTGCGTTGTGGTTGGTCCCAGAAAAGTTCGTTCCGGCGAGACACCGAAACCAACACGCGAGACGCATGTGCTACCCAGAGCGGGCGTGTCGCCCGGTATTTTATTTCTGCCCGTTGGATTGGGAATTGGAAGTCGGCGAATACCTATCTCCATACCGTCCGCCATACGATCCTTCGCCGGCGCCGTAGCCGTGTGATGCATAGTAGTAATAATAACCGGAGCCACGCCGATGCGGGAGACGGTTGAGGATGAGACCGGCAGGATGGCCGCCTGCGCTGATGATAAGTGAGAGAGCGCGGCGAACGGCGTTGCGCGGAGTCTTAGCGGCGCGCACTACCATGCAGACGGTTTGGATATGCGGCGTCATGAGCAAAGTATCGCTGACGGCGAGGACGGGCGCGCTGTCGATAACGACGCGATCGAAAAGGCGTGAGGCTTCAGCGACGAGCTGGCCGAAGCTCGGACCACTCAAGAGTTCCGCGGGATTCGGCGCGCGCTGTCCGCCGGCGAGGACGGAAAGCTGTCCGCCCATGGCGGTGCGAATGGTGTTTCGCTCCGTGAACGAATTGCCACCCGGATCAACGTCACTCGCATAGACAGGCCGCGTGGCGGCTTGCAGGTCTACTTCGCCAATCAGGTAATCGACTATGCCGCGTGATTCTTCTTCCTTTTGCTCCGGTGTGGCATCGCCTTCGTATCGAAAGATTTTATGCAGGCTCGGGCGGCGAAGGTCGCCATCGATGAGCAGAACGCGGTGTCCTTGTTGCGCGAGCGCAAGCGCGTAGTTAGCGCTGGTAAAACTTTTCCCTTCGGTGGGTAGGGCACTGGTGAAGAGGAAAACTTTCCGTTCTACTTCCGGTCCAAGCAGGGAGAGGGCAGCACGCAAGTTCCGGAATGCCTCGGCTGTTGGACCTTCGGGCGCTTCGGCCACAAGCCGGTAGGTGGTCGTGCCAGTAACTTCGGGCGTTGGATTCGGACTGGAAGCCTTCGAATTGTCTCCGGCTTCGGGGACGGCTGCGAGCACCGGAAGACCCAGAAGCGATTCGGCCTGATCGACCGTCTTGATGGAACGATCCAGAACATCGGTGAGGTAAACAAACGCAAGAGCGGCAGCAAGTCCACCCAGTAGCCCGAGGAGAATGGCTTTCCTGGCATTCGGGCTCACCGGGGAATACGGATAGGGAGAATGTTCGATAACACTCACCGCATTTGTTTTTACATCTTTCGTCAGGTTCGTATCTTTGATCTGACGCAGGACGCTTTCGTAAAGCGCGCGATCCGTTTCAGCCTGTCGAGCTAACTCCTGATAACCAATAGCGGCCTTGTTAAGAGCAAGTGCCGCTTTTTCTTGTTCGTGTGCTGCCGCGCCCATATTTTCTTCGGTTGTGCGCGCCTGTTGAATGGTATTCCGCAAAATTTCCGGCTGAGCCAACACCTCACGACGGAGCGCATCGCGTGCTTCGGATAGCGCGGCGCGGGCGGCCAGCATCTTTGGATGCTTGCTTTTGTAGCGTTGTGCGAGAGTCGCGACGGTTGATTCCAGTTGCGCAACGTCCCGGCGTCGATCGTTCACTGTCGGCGCGGCGGCAATGACGGGCAGAGCCAGCAGCGCGTCGACATTTGTTCCGGTTGCTTCGACTTGCTTGAGTTGTCCTTCAAGGCGAAGGCGCTCTGCTTTAGCTGCAGTCAATTTACTCGTTAGCTCCTGCAACTTGTCCTCGACGAGGCCACCCCGACCGCCGGCACTGCCGGCGCCGGCCTGACTTCCAGTAGACGCCGCGCCGCCACCAAGCTGAAGCGCATCGGGAGTTTTCGCCTTGTATTCGGCGACGGCCGCTTCGCTCTTTTGCAAATTAAGCTTTAGTCGTTCTTCTTCTTCCAAAAGGTAGCGCAGCGTTTCCTGACTGAAGGAGGCACGATGCTCAATCGAGTTGCGGATGTATTCGCGACCAACGGCTTCGGCGAGACTTTGCGCCATCGCCGGGTCGCGATTTGTGACGTAAAGATCGATCAATCGCGTGCCGCGCCGGATCACTGGCTTAATCATTGTCGAAAGCGCCCCGGCCAAACCTTCTTCCAACGGGGTGTAAGTCGGTTCTACCGCGATTCCCGCGTCGGCGCGTGATAAAGGAGATGGCGACGGAGTAGGAGATCCCGCGTTTTTCTTACTGTCTCCGGCGCTCGTCCCTAAAAGGGCGCGGCCACCATCTTTCGTTAAGTCTTCGGCGCGAACAACGCGCGCAAGCAAGGTGCGATTCGTCAGGTTCTGTTCGATCGTGCGCATCGCTTCCTGGCTGGCAAGAAAGGCAGAGCGCATGCGGGAGCTTGATTCCGGATCGCTCACCATCGTCGGCTCCTGCACTTCTACTTCCAGAACGGTATGTCCTTGATAGAGCTTTGGCGTTCGCGCGAGATAGATGAGCGCGAGAACGAGGCCGGCCAGGACGCATGCCACAACGATCCAAACCCGTTCCAAAATCGAGTGCCAGAAATGGCGAAAGTCGAAACCCTTCGGTTCGGAGAGCGCCTCTCCGCCAACGGAGAAGGCGGATGGCGACGAATTGCGCGGCGTTTGTTCTATGGGAGTCATTGAGAGGGAATAGAGGTTACACGTTTTGATCTCTTACGAAAGTAGCGGGATCGGACGTCATTTGTTAAAAGATGCTTTCACCAACTGTGATTGTGTCGCCGGATTCGACGCGAAATGTTCCTCCGCCGGCTCTCGCCAGTCGTTTTGCATCGACTCTGATGACCTTTTCGTCGCTTTCGCCAGGATGTCGTCGCACGCTGATGCGTTCCGGTGCTGCTATCCGCGTGTAACCTCCGGCCATGGCAATCGCTTCAAGAAGATCGATGCCGCCGGGACTGGTCTCCGGCATTTCGTAACTTCCCGGCCGGCTCACCTGTCCCAGAACGGTAAAGCGCCGCTTCGCGTATCCGAGCAGTACGACATTCACTTTTGGATTCACGAGATAATCTCGCGCGTAGAGTTCCGTTATTCTCGCGGTGGCTTGTGGAAGTGTGAGCCCACTTAGCCGAACCGAGCCGAGCAACGGCAAACTTACCGCGCCTTCGCCATTCAGGCGCGACGATGTCTTGAGATCGTCTTCGCCAAAAACTTCGACCGCAATCGAATCATTGGGGCTGAGCTGATAGCCGGTTGGTGCACTGACGCCACTTGTGACGCCGCTACTGTAATGGGTGGAATCCTGAGACGTGGAGTCTGTCGGATTGTTTGAGACTGAAGGAAGAGAGATTTGCGGCCGGGGAGCCTGCGACGGCGCTGGCGGAGCCTGAGCGAGTGAAGCTAACGGGTGCGAGAAACAGTACCGCGATTAACAACCAACGCGAGTACGCCGATTGCTCTGCGCAGCATCGTTGTGAAGAGACTCGTTGCCGATTTCTAAAACGTAAATTCACTTCGTAAGCCGAATTGATTGTCATAAAAACTGAAATTCTCCGTCGAGCTATTGTCTTCCCGATGCAGGTAGTAACCGCCGGCTGTCCACCAGCGAGCGACAGTAAGATCAACAGACGGTTGAATAAAATAGTAATTATCATCACGCGTCGCGTTTACGCCATTGGCAGCACCGAAATATTCTGCGTGTTCGTAGCCAACTGTCAGTCCCAAATGCATACGCGTGAGAAAGCGTTGTTGCACGCTGGCGGTGATATTCGTCGTCTGGTAATCCTGACCGGCAAGAGACGCGGAGTTCTGGATGCTGCCGTTGCCGCTGAGCGTGATGGTGGTTCCATCGAAAGGCTGGTAGGTCGCGCTCAGATCGTAAACGGGGGAAACATAGCCACCGCGAGCGTCGCCCCCGAATTGGCGGAATTCGACGCCACCCGACGCGCTCAACGAAATCTTGCCTGTTACTTGATAACCGACGCGCACATTCACTTGCTCGAACGTTTGATTCGGGCTGGGTGAATCGACCCAATTGTATCCGCCGGTTCCCCCCAGGCCGACGACCAGCTTCGGACTGTAATTGTAGTTGATGAATATGTTGCCGGACAAATATGCCGAACTGGTAAGGCTCTCCGTGTAGTCCGATTTTGAGTAGCCCAGTCCGCCGCTTAGAAACGTTTTGCCGGTAAGGTCGTAGGTCGCGCCGAGGCTCGTGGTGTAAAGATTCACCCGGTTTCGGCCGCCGACATCGATAATTCCGGGATTGCTCAGGCCGGAGGTTGTGGTGTTGAGATTTGCCCCATCCAGCAACTCAATGCCTTGATCCAACGTCAGCGCGAGCCGGCTAAATCGATGGTAAGCGCCCAGGCTAATGATGTGTTGCACGGAATTCTCGTCGTCGTGATCGACAAAAAGAAAAAAGCTCGGCTTGTAACTGAATCGAATGTTGTTGCCTTCGCCACCTGCGTCGCCAAATCCGAGAGTGACGGAAGGTTCGATCGCGAAATAGAAACCGCCGACGCGACCCGAAGACGAAAAGGAAATGTTGTCATCGTAAACACCACGGACCTGAAGCCCCATCGAATAGTGGAAACGATTCACGTTTGGAGAGATTGCCGCGTCGCCGGCACGAAGCTCGACGGCGGGATTCGGTCCTTCCGAAGGCGGGAGCGGTATGTCGTCTTGTGAGAGGGGCGAAGGAGAAGCGATCTCGGTGGAGGGCGGCAGTTCGCCCGATGGCGGAGGTTCATCTAGCGGTGGAGGTGCGCTCCAGCCGGCAGGTAAAGAGGCGGAATCGTCGGGGGAAGTTTCGGGGCTGGTGGGTGTGACATCCTGGGCGAAAACCGGTGCGATCATGAAACATGAAATGCCAAGCGCTGCAAAACCGGCGAAAAGTTTCGTTGTTGAAAAAGAGCGGCGAATGAAGCCAAGAATTGCATTAACGGTCATCGTTGCCCTTCAAACATGACGATCCCTAGCGCGCCGGCTGCCGGTCCGGGTTTTGAGAGCTGTCGTGTTCGGCAACATTGCCTGTCTCCGTGGTGCCGCGCGATTCGAAAAAGCAGGAGGATGGTGAAGTCACGAGGATTGCGAATCTGAAATGGTGTCGACTGCTGGCAGAAAGAGTGTTCATAAGGGGTCAAAATTCCACGGTCGGGGAAACAGCGCGCCGATTTTACGGAATCGAAGGGGGGGTAGCAAACATATTTCTACGAGTTTGGCGAAATTTCCGCATTGCCAGAAACTGGCGGTTTTGAAGCTTCGGTAGGGGCGCTTCATCGAACCGTCCGCGGGCGATTGAGGTCAATCGCCCCTACCTAGGAAGGGAAGTTCCGGCGAGAACGCCGGAAGTCCGAGCCGGAATGGCAGTAGCGCGTGGAGTGGTCCCCAACCAATGCGGCAGGCAGCGCGCTTCCCAATCGCAAAAAAGCAGCGCGTACGGGAGTCGAACCCGTGCACCAGCCTTGAGAGGGCTGTGTCCTAACCACTAGACGAACGCGCCGTGGATAAGCCCGATTCTATTCGCCGTTGCAACGGAGGCAAGCCGGCGTTGGCAACGGGGATTATTCGTTAGGCAAGGTTGGCTCCGGCACAACCGGTGCCGGCTGCTCCGGAGTGGGGAGCGCGGGCGGCGCGGGCTCCGGTCCGGGTTTTTTTTCGGACACCAGCGAGGGACGCACACGCGGTTGATCCAAAAAAATGAGATGCGCTTGTTTCATCGTATCCAAATAGCTCATCATCTGTGGCGTGGATGCGAGCGCACGCATGTGTGCGTAAAAAACTTCATAGTATTGGCGAAGACCATTGCGTTTTTCCAAGTCGGTAGTCGCAGCTTCCGCCGCCGCTTTGGCCGACACCACCGCGGGATCGTTCACGGTGCGATTTTTTAGCCGCCGCCATTCGACGTGCGCGCGATAAAGATCCGCTTCCTTTCCCAGCGTGGTCTGTTTGAAGAGCTGATCGAGCTTGGAGAGATCGGGCATGATCGGCGCGGATGGAGGCTCGGTATTGCCGCCGGTGGGGGAGGGTAATGGTGGTGGTATCAGGGCCAGCGCTTTTTGCGGAATTGGCGTTGGCGTTGAGGTCAGTGAAGTGGCGACAGTCGCGGCGTTGGTGCGCGGCAATGAATCTTGCGCGACAGCACAGAGTGCAGGGCAAAGCATTACACAAAAAAGCAGGTGCCAAATTCGCTTCATTCTCATGTGATATTTTCGGGGTGAGTCGCCGCGGCGACCGTTCCCTTGCTGGATAGTCGATCAAGTTCATCGCGCCCTCGACCGGTTTTAAAATGGCGCTCGCGCGCGCAAGCCATGGCGCGTGTGGGAAAATGTTCTTCATAAATTAGAGTCCACGGCAGTCCATGCTTCGTTGCGGGCGACTCGCCGGCATTGTGTCGACGCATTCGGTCTTCGAGATCGGCGCAGGAACCAACATATCGTCGGCCGGTCTTGCTGCTTCTCAGAACGTAAACTGAAAACATCGACGCTCATTTTTTTACTCGGGGTGACAGGATTTGAACCTGCGACCTGTCGCCGCGGCGACCGCTCCAAATAGACAATCGGTGAAGTTCATCACGTCCGCGACCAGTTTTGAAATAGCGCTCGCGCTCGTAAGCCTCGGCACGGGTGAGGAATTGTTCTTCATAAACAAGGGTCCACGGTAATCCGTGCTTCGTCGCGGGCGACTCGCCAGCGTTGTGTCGTCGCAACCTGTCGGCAAGGTCGGCGCAGGACCCGACGTACTGTCGGCCGGTCTTGCCACTTCTCAGAACGTAAACTGAAAACATCGACGTTCATTTTTACTCGGGGTGACAGGATTCGAACCTGCGACCTCCTGGTCCCAAACCAGGCGCTCTACCAAGCTAAGCTACACCCCGTCGAACAGGCGTATAGCACGAGAGAGGATGCAGTGCATGCAAAAGTGAGAGCACAGGGGAAGAGCGACCTGTCGCCGCGGCGACCGCTCTACCAAGTCCGCCACGGCGGATCCGTCCGAAGGCGGACTAAGCTACACCCCGTAATTGAACCCGCGTATAGCACGAGAGAGGATGCAGTGCATGCAAAAGTGAAAGCACAGGGGAAGAGCGACCTGTCGCCGCGGCGACCGCTCTACCAAGTCCGCCACGGCGGATCCGTCCGAAGGCGGACTAAGCTACACCCCGTAATTGAACCCGTGTATAGCACGAGAGAGGATGCAGTGCATGCAAAAGTGAGAGCACAGGGGAAGAGCGACCTGTCGCCGCGGCGACCGCTCTACCAAGTCCGCCACGGCGGATCTGTCCGAAGGCGGACTAAGCTACACCCCGCTTTCTGGGGAAGCTGTTTAACACGATGCGCTCCATTGCGCATGCACAATCTTATCCAACGCCGATGCTTGTTTGGAAAACCACTTGCGCAGGAGCAACTTCCATCGCACTGTGTCGCCTCGATTTCCCGAACGCGGCCTGCTGGCTGCTTCCTGCTACACTGCATGTTTAAGAACGAAAAGGCCAATTTCTTCATTTTCGCGATCCTGGTTACGATTCAGGTTCTGGGCGTCATCGGACTCCTCTCGCGCTTTCATCTGTCCTATCTGCCGGTCATGATCACCGTGTATTTCTGGGGTGGGCTAAGCACGACACTTTATCTTCATCGCTATCTTACGCATCGCGGTTTTGAAATGCCGGAATGGCTGAAGTTTATTTTCGCAACCGGTTCCGCGGTCCTGCTGGCCGGCGATCCTGTGACTTGGGTGGGGGATCATCGTTATCATCATTTGAAATCGGACACCGACGAAGACATTCACAGCCCGGTGCATGGCTTCCCCTATGCGCATATGATGTGGTTGATTCGGAAGCCGCCCGGGTTTCGCGCCCGTTCGATGCGTTACGCTGCGGATGTGCGCAAAATTTGGTACTGCCGTTTATGGGAACGCAGTTACCTCTATGTCCTGCCACATCTCGCGGTGGCGACGACACTCTATTTCGTCTTCGGTTTTACCGGGCTGCTTTGGTGCCTCTACGTCCCGATGCTCATTATATATAATATGACGTGGGCCGTTAACTCGATCTGTCACATGCCTAGTTTCGGCTACCGCAGCTTCGACACTTCCGATCACAGCAAGAATAATTTTTGGATCGGCGTGGGCGCCTTTGGCGAAGGTTACCACAATAATCACCACGCCAAGCCGCGTTGCGCGGCGCATGGCCTGCGCTGGTGGGAGTTCGATCTGACCCGCTACCTTATTTGGATGCTGGAAAAGTGCGGGCTCGCCTGGAGTGTTCATTGGCCCCAGCCGGCCCAGGAAACTCCAGATCCGGTCTCGGCCGACGAAGCGGGTGCGCTCCTGCTTTTTGGCGCGCAGATTCGAGATCCTTCGCTTGGTCCCGAGCAGTCAGATCTTAAAGACCCTCAGTAAGCCAGGTTCGGGGCGAGCCATTTTTCCGCCCATTCGTTAGGCATATTTTTGCGCGCAGCATAGTCGCGCACCTGATCGCGGTCGATTTTCCCGACTCCGAAATACTTCGCGTCCGGATGGGAAAAGTAGAGTCCGCTGACGCTCGCGCCCGGATGCATGGCGAAAGATTCCGTCAGGGCAATGCCGGTGTTCTTCTCGGCCTCGAGCAGATCGAACAGCGTCCGCTTTTCCGTATGATCCGGGGAGGCTGGATAACCTGCCGCCGGACGGATTCCACGGTAACGTTCGCGAATTAATTCCTCATGCGAGAGCTTTTCCTCTGCCCCAAATCCCCACGCGATTCGCGCCTGCTTATGCAAATACTCCGCAAACGCCTCCGCCAGGCGATCGGCCAGAGCTTTGGTGAGGATGCTCTGATAGTCGTCGAGGTCTTTGGCAAATTTTTGCGCCAGTTCGTCCGCGCCAATGCCGGCTGTGACCGCAAAGCCGCCGATGAAATCGTTGAGCCCGGATTCGACCGGCGCGATGTAATCGCCTAACGAATGATTAAATTGATCCGCCGGTTTTTGAATTTGCTGTCGCAGGAAATGGAATTTCGTCGCAACCTTCTTTCGCTCTGCGTCCGCGTAGACTTCAACGTCATCGCCTAACGAGTTAGCCGGCCAGAGCGCAAACACGCCACGCGCCGTCAGCAACTTCTCCGAGACAATCCGTTTGAGGAGCTGTTGCGCGTCATCGAACAACTCGCGAGCTTGTTTGCCAACGGTCGGATCATCGAAGATCGCCGGGTAACGTCCACGCAATTCCCATGTGTGAAAGAATGGCGACCAATCGACGTAATCGATTAACGTCTCGAGTGATGGCTGCTCTGCTCGAACGCCGGTAAATTTTGGAACTGGAGGTTGGTAGTTCTTCCAATCAAACAACGGCTTCCTCGCGCGCGCTTCCGCAAGCGAGACCAACTTTTTATCGCGCGTCTTCGACGCGTGTTCTTCGCGTAACCTTTGATAATCCGCGCGAATCTGCGCGGCAAAGTCTCCATTCTCTTCCGCGTTCAAGAGATTGCTCACCACTCCAACGGCGCGTGAAGCATCGAGTACATGCACCGTGCTGTTCGCGCGATAGTGCGGTTCGATCTTAACTGCGGTGTGCGCGCGGCTGGTCGTGGCGCCGCCGATTAACAGCGGCAGCTGGAACTTCTCACGCTCCATTTCTTGTGCGACGTGCACCATCTCATCGAGCGATGGAGTGATTAGTCCGCTTAATCCGATGATGTCCGCTTTCTTTTCGCGCGCGGTTTCCAGGATCTTCGCCGCGGGCACCATCACGCCAAGGTCGATCACCTCGTAGTTGTTACATTGCAGGACGACGCCAACGATATTTTTCCCGATGTCGTGAACGTCGCCTTTGACGGTTGCCATCACAATTCGGGCTTGCGGTTTTGCGCCCTCCGCTTTTTCCGCTTCCATAAACGGCATCAAATACGCGACCGCTTTTTTCATAACGCGCGCGCTTTTTACGACCTGCGGCAAAAACATTTTGCCCGCGCCGAACAAGTCCCCGACCACACTCATTCCCGCCATGAGCGGGCCCTCAATGACATCGAGCGGCCGCTTTGCTTTCTGCCGCGCTTCCTCGGTATCCACATCGATAAAATCGACGATGCCTTTCACGAGCGCGTGCGAGAGGCGTTCCTCTACCGGACCTTCGCGCCACGCTTCATCTTTCACTGCAACTTTGCCTTTCGCTTTTACGTTTTCGGCAAACTCGACCAGTCGCTCGGTCGCATCGTCGCGACGATTGAGCAGCACGTCTTCCACGCGCTCTCGCAGCGCAGGCTCGATCTCTTCGTAAACCGCAAGCTGACCCGCGTTGACGATACCCATGTCCAGTCCGGCCCGGATCGCGTGATACAGAAACGCCGCGTGCATTGCTTCGCGCACGGTGTTGTTCCCGCGAAATGAAAATGAAATATTGCTCACGCCGCCGCTCACGCGCGCGTCCGGCAGGTTCGCTTTGATCCAGCGCGTCGCCTCAATGAAATCGACTGCGTAGTTGCGATGTTCTTCCAAGCCGGTGGCCACCGTCAGAATATTCGGATCGAAAATGATGTCGTTAGGCAAAAATCCGGCGCGCTCGGTTAACAGCTTGTAAGCGCGACCGCAAATTTCGATTCGCCGATCAAGACTGTCGGCCTGCCCGCGCTCGTCGAACGCCATTACAATAACAGCGGCGCCGTATCGCCTAACGAGCGCGGCCTGGCGCAGAAATTCCTCTTCGCCATTCTTCAGTGAGATCGAGTTAACGACGCATTTCCCCTGCACGCATTTCAATCCGGCTTCGATCACACTCCATTTCGAGCTGTCGATCATGATCGGAATGCGCGCGATTTCCGGCTCGCTCTGAATCAAATTCAGAAAGCGCGTCATCGTCGCTTCCGAGTCGATCATTCCTTCGTCCATGTTGACGTCGAGAATGTTGGCGCCGCCGTTTACTTGTTGTCGCGCCACTGCGACCGCGGCATCGAAGTCGCCGCCCAGAATCAGTTTCGAGAACTTTGGCGACCCGGTGATGTTCGTGCGCTCGCCTACGATGACGAATCCGGTATCGGGCGTAATGACAAGCGGCTCGAGGCCGGCGAGTCGAAGAGGAGCGCGCTTCTCCTTCCTGTCATCCTGAGCGGAGCGAAGCGAAGTCGAAGGATCTCTCGATGTTTCTGCGTCTTTCATCCGGCGATCGAAGCAGTAAGAGATTCCTCGACTTCGCTCGGAATGACAAAGCGGGAAGCAGGAAGTCGACGCGGCGGAAATTCGCGAACGGCTTCTGCGATCGTGCGGATGTGATCTGGCGTCGTGCCGCAACAGCCGCCGACAATATTGAGCCAGCCATTCTTCGCCCATGCACTCAATTTCGGCGCAAGACTTTCCGGCGTCTCCGGGAAACCGGTAGGCGAAAGCGGATCGGGCAAATCCGGCATTCGGATAAGCGCAGGTGTAAGTGGATGCACTGCGCGCGAGTTCTTCGATGTAAGGTTCCATCTCGTTAGGCCCAAGCGCGCAATTAAGGCTGAGGACAAGCGGATCGGCGTGCGCGATCGAAATCAGGAATGCTTCCACAGTTTGTCCGCTCAGGATGCGACCGGAAAGATCCGTCACCGTTCCGGAAATAATCAGCGGAACTTTTTTGCCGGCGCGTTCGAAAATCCTGGTGATGGCAGAGATCGCCGCTTTCGCATTGAGCGTGTCGAAAATTGTTTCGACAGCGAGCAGATCGACGCCGCCCTCCACCAATGCCGCAGCCTGATCGGCATAAGCGTTTTCGATTTGGTCGAACGTGACGGCGCGGAAACTGGGATCGTTCACGTCGGGCGACAGTGATGCCGTGACCGGCAGCGGTCCCATTGAGCCAACGACAAAACGGCGCTGGCCCGTTTCGTTCGCAACGCGGTCCGCCGCTTCCCGCGCAATACGCGCTGCCACCAGATTCATTTCGTGCACGAGATGGCGCAGCTCAGTGTCGTCGACAACGCGCTGGAAAAATTCTGCATCCTTGCGACCACTCTTTGGTTCGCCTTGAAAAAGGAAATCGTGGAGCCCGATCGACGTTGCGCTGAAAGTGTTCGTTTCGATCAGATCGGCGCCGGCCTCCAGATACTGTGCGTGGATTTCGTGGATGACCTCCGGTTTGGTTAAGAGCAGGAGCTCGAGGCTTCCTTTAAGATCCTTGCCTTTCCAATCGCGAAAACGTTCGCCGCGATAGTCGGCCTCACTCAGCTTATAGCGCTGAATCATGGTGCCCATGGCGCCATCCAGGATGGCGATGCGTTCGCGCAGCAGTTCTTCCAATGGATGAGGCTCGAGTGGCGGCATCGTCATCGCCCATTAAACGCTACTTTACGCTCTTCATCAACAAACAAATTGACGTATCATGATACGTCAATACGTTCCCATGTCGCGCCGGGCAGCTGGCGACAGGAGCGCTTGAGTGACGCGATGGATGAAATGCAACCGAGCCCTCAAGGAGCGGCGACTTCCAAGTCGCCGGCGGGGGCGACCTAGAGATCACTCTTCCTTGATTGCAGCTCTTTCAAAAACGGTTCGTCTTCGTTTTGCAGCTTTTCCTCGAGTCGACGTGTGCAGTCGCAATCGCAGCAGGCCCACGGCTCCGTTCCGTTTTCGTGGCGGCAGTTGCGACGCGAGTGCGCATCCTTCACGCTAAGCAATTCAAAGTATTTTTCCCAATATGGGCGCTCTTCGGCGAGCGGCGGATCGCAGAAACAAGTTTCAACCCAACGCGCGGTGGCGTCGGCCGCGACGCGCGCCTGTTCCATGTCATATAAATATTCATCGCCGGCGATCGAACCCTGGCCAAGCGTTTTGTCTTCGATCGCGCGCAAGAGCGGCGCACGCTTTCCATCTTTCACCCGAGCTTTAACGAGGTAGCGCACTAACTAATATGGCATCACGCTGTTTCTTGTCATTCCGAGCGCAGTCGAGGAACCTCTTACCGTCTTGGCTGGTCGATGAGAGATGTCTCGACTTCGCTCGACATGACAAGTAGCTCACTGAGCGATGGAAGCGCTGAGACTTTTTCGATCTCTCAACCGCGACCAGCGCAGCACATTCCTCGCTTGTTTTCTCGGTTGGTCGCTCGATGCGCTCGATTTTTTCCTGCTCACTTTCGTGCTGAGTCCAGTCGCGCATGATTTTCGGCGAACAATTCCGCAAGTCGCATTCGCGATCACGCTAACGCTCATGATGCGCCCGCTCGGCGCGTTCATCTTCGGATTGCTTGGCGACAAATTTGGCCGGCGCATTCCGCTGATAGCGGACATCATTTTTTATTCGTTGATGGAATTGCTGACCGCGTTCGCGCCAAATTTCACGATCTTTCTTTTGCTGCGGGCGCTCTATGGAATCGGCATGGGTGGCGAATGGGGACTCGGCGCTTCACTGGCGATGGAATCGCTGCCAACTGAGGCGCGCGGTTTGTTCTCCGGAATTTTGCAACAGGGTTATGCGTTTGGTTATCTGCTCGCCGCGGTCGTGTATTGGGTCGTATTTCCTTTCTTTGGTTGGCGCGGCTTGTTCGTGGCCGGCGCGGTTCCGGCATTGCTCGTAATTTACATTCGGGCGCGAGTTCCGGAATCGCCTGTGTGGCAGCGGCATTTAGAGCGAAAAGAAAAAACACCGATCGATTTCGTGGGGCTCGTTAGGCAACACGGACTCCTTTTCGTCTACGCCGTGCTGCTCATGACGGCGTTCAACTATATGTCGCATGGCACGCAGGATCTCTATCCGACATTTCTCGAAAAACAGCGCGGCTTCGGGGTCAGCGAAAAATCGATGATCACGATCGTTTATGCGTTCGGCGCAATTTGCGGCGGCACCATCGTCGGTTTTCTTTCGCAACGATGGGGACGCCGCAGGTCCATCATTGTCTCGGCGCTCTGCGGCATCTTATTGATCCCTCTCTGGATTTTTGCACCGACGACGGCACTTCTGGTAATAGGCGGATTTCTCATGCAATTCATGGTGCAAGGCGCGTGGGGTGTGGTTCCTGTGCATTTAAACGAACTTTCGCCGCCGCACTTTCGTGGGACGTTCCCCGGGCTCGCCTATCAGCTGGGAAATTTCGCGGCGGCCTACGCGGCCCAACAACAAGCCTGGCTGGCTGATCGTTTCCGCGATGCGAATGGGAACGCGAATTATGCGCTCACCATGGCGTGCGTCGCGCTCGCCGTCTTTGTTGCAATCATTATTCTCGCAGCGATCGGACGCGAAGCGCGCGGGATAGAATTCTAGCGATCCCGCGAACCGATCGGAGGAGCTTTGGGCGGCGGAGGGCTGGGGCTCGCCTGCGGGCTGGGCGCCGTGCCCTGTTCCACAACGCTTTGCGCTCCACCTTGATAAACGCCGACGCCGTAGCGTTGCTCGACGATTGCCTCGGCAATTTTGTCGGCAAGCTGCTCGCGATGATCGGAGTTGCGCGCGGATCTTCCTTCGGAGCGATTACTCAAAAACCCGCACTCGACAAGGACGGCCGGATACGCGGCCTTGCGCAAAACGCGAAAGTCCGCCACACGCACCCCGCGGTTCACGGCATGCGGAAGCGTAAGCAATTTATTTTGGATTCTGCGCGCAAGATCGTACGACATCGGCGAATAGTAGTAGGTTTCGAACCCATGAATCGCGCGTCGGCGTGAATCATTAAAATGAATGCTGACGAAGACGGAATTTTTCTGCGCATTTTCAATGGCGACGCGTCGATCGAGCGAAATGAAGACGTCGCTTGAGCGGGTCATAACAGTTTTCAGCTGCGATTCGCGCAGCTTTTTTTCCACGCGCCTGGCCACGTCCAGTGTCGCGGCCTTTTCCGGTCCGCCGTAGCGGCGTGAGGCACCGCTATCGAATCCGCCGTGTCCCGCATCGACAACAACTGTAGTGAAGGTGTGGGTGGTATTCTTCGCCGGCCGATTTTGAGTGGCGCAACCGGCTAACGAGCAGAGCAATCCCGCTGCAATGATTCGTGGCAAACGCCCGCGCATTTTTGATTGATACGTAAAAGCATTTTATCTGCCACCGTTTTTAATCGGTAGGGCACGAAGGCTCGTCGCGCCGAGAACGCATCGTGCTTTACCGAAAATGAAAAACCGCTTGTTTTTTGTGCACGCACAACTAAAGGCCTTACCTTGATTTTATGCTCCGAAGATTCGCGCTTTTTTCGATATTCCTCACCTTAGGCCTATCCGCTTGTAAGAAACAGGGGGCTACTCTCAGCAATGCTTCCAATTCGAAAGCGACCCCGGCCCCTGCGCCAACTGTTCTGGCCACGCCTTTCCCTACGCCTGCAAAACCGCTCGTGGACCAGAATGCAGAAGTCATCGTTTTTGGTTATCACCGTTTCGTGAACAAAGTGCGGCGGCCTGACACAGAAATCACACCGGCCGCTTTTGAAGCGCAAATGAAGGAGCTTCAAGACAAGCAGATTTCCGTGATCAAGATGCAGGATTTTCTTGCCTGGAAACGCGGAGAGAAAAATATTCCGCCGCACAGCGCCATCATCACTTTCGATGACGGCTGGAAATCGCAATATGAAGTGGCCTGGCCGATTCTGAAAAAATACGGCTACCCGCTGACACTGTTCATCTACACGGAAGGGATCAAGCCGGGGAAATACAGCGGTGGCGAGTCGATGGGCTGGGAGCAACTTGCGGAAATGCGCGATGCCGGAATCGATATTCAGGCGCACAGCTTGACGCACCAGGATTTGCGCAAACCGCCCTACGATCGGTTTACGAAACGCCGGCTTCCGCAGAGCGAGTATGAATCATGGATGGAAAATGAAGTCGCGGGTTCCAAACAGATCATCGAGCAAAAGCTTGGCGTGAAAGTGAATTGCTTCGCCGTGCCCTACGGATACTACAACGAGCACGTGAAGGAAATTGCGAGGAAGGCTGGTTATGAAGCGCTCTTCACGGTCTACGGGCAGAAACTTACCTTCGGGTCGCCGCTGGATTCGTTAGGCCGTTACATGATCGAAGGTAACAAGCCGAAAGTTTTTGCAGAAGCGATCGATTTTGGCGGCACATCGGCTGGCGGCAGTGCTCCCGTCGCGGAAGTGAATGCCGTTACGCTAGGCGTACAGCCGGGCGATGGCGAGACAGTCAAGAGCGCGACGCCACTGATTCGAGCGAATCTGGCGGGTTTCGGTGCCATCGATGAAGGTACGGTGCAGATGCGCATTAGCGGACTTGGCCTTGTGAAAGCGAATTACGATCCGAAGACAAAAAACATTTCCTATCAAATTTCGCAGAAATTGCAGGGCAAAGCTGGCACGGTGATCATTGAGGCAAAATCTGGCGGACGGAAAGTTTCGACACATTGGAGTTTTATTATTGATGAAAGTGCAGCAGCTCCAGTTGTCTCTCCGGTTTCATCTCCTAAGAAGCCGTGATCGCACACTCTGGGGAGCGCACGCGTTCCGCGTGCGGGCGATTGCGTCCGCGCAATCGCGAACTTTCCCGAAAGATCGTTTCGGCAAAATGCCGAAACCAGCACGCTAAAAGCGTGCGCTACCCAGAATTCTCAATTCGTTAGGCTAGTTTATGTTTTCCCAACTGGGCGATAAATTACAGGACATCTTCAAGGATCTGCGCGGTCACGGCACGATCAGCGAGACCAATGTTAACGACGCCATGCGTCAGGTCCGGCTCGCATTGCTCGAAGCCGATGTCGATTTCCAGGTGGCGAAGAAATTCATCGCCAGCGTGAAGGAAAAAGCGCTGGGCGAAGAAGTGCTCCGCAGCGTTACGCCGGGGCAGCAGATCGTAAAAATTTTTCACGATGAATTGACCGTGCTGCTGGGCGGCGATGCGGCTCCGCTCAATCTCGAGAAACCGGCGCGTATTTTGATGGTCGGCTTGAACGGTGCAGGAAAGACAACGTCGTCGCGCGAAGCTGGCAAATTATTTGAAGAAACAGGGACGAGCACCGCTGCTTGTGGCCTGCGATTTGCAGCGACCCGCGGCAATCGAGCAGCTCGCGACGCTTGGGCGACAAGTGGACGTGCCGGTTTACACGCCACCGCCTAACGAGAAGGATGTGCGTCGCGCGGCCGCTGCGAGCATCGAATGGGCGCAGCAGCAGAATGGCAACGTCCAGATTTTCGACACCGCTGGCCGGCAGGAGATCGATGCCGCTTTGATCGAAGAGATCAAACAGCTCAAAGACTTCCTCCAGCCGCAAGAAGTTTTGCTCGTCGCCGATGCGGCTACGGGGCAGCAGGCGGTTAGCGTTGCCACGCATTTTAACGAGGCGCTTCAGATCACCGGTATCGTCCTAACCAAACTCGATGGTGACGCGCGCGGCGGCGCGGCGCTCTCCATGCGCGAAGTGACGCAGCGCCCGATCAAATTCGCGGGCGTCGGCGAAAAGCTGGATCAGTTCGAGCCATTCGTGCCGGATCGTTTAGCGGGCCGCATTCTCGGCATGGGCGATATCGTTGGCTTCGTCGAAAAGGCGGCGGAAGCGATCGATGAAGAAGAAGCGGCGCGGTTGGAGAAAAAACTGCGCACGGCCTCCTTCGACTTCAACGATTTCCTTGCCCAGTTCAAGATGATGCGGAAGCTCGGCCCGCTGGAGAATATACTTGGCATGCTCCCGGGAATGAGTAACGTCTCCGGCCTCTCCGTTGACGAGAAGCAGCTTAAGCGCACGGAAGCCATCGTGCTTTCGATGACTAACGAGGAGCGTTCGCGACCCGACATTTTAAATGCACGGCGTCGTCAGCGTATCGCGCGCGGCAGCGGCATGACCGTCACGCAGGTGAATGATTTGCTCCAGCGCTTCAATCAAATGCGAAAAATGATGAAGAGCACGGGCAAGATGAAAAGACAGTTAAAAATGTTACAAAAGTTACATCGTTAAACCGATGACTGGCGCAACGCTTTTAACTTTGTAACCTTTTAACTTTTGTAACTTTAATTATGGCAGTCTCAATCAGATTACGCAGAGAAGGCGCGAAGAATCGACCGTACTTCAAGGTGGTGGTGGCGGACAGCCGCAGCCCGCGCGATGGGAAATTCATCGAGATCATCGGAACCTACGATCCGAAGAAGCCGGGGGACAACAGCACTTTGAAGTTGGATCGCGCGGAATATTGGATGGCGCGGGGAGCGCAAGCGTCGGATACGGTCAAGAGCTTGATTAAGAAAAACAAGGGACGCTCTGTAGCTGACGCCGGTCCGCGCTCACCGGCCGGGGTTACAACAGAGGCTGGCAACGCGGAAGAACCGCAGTCAGCAACCGCGGCTACAGCAGCAGCGGCGCCTTCCCCTAACGAGTAAGCGCGAATCGCGATGAAGGAGTTTCTCGAGTTCATTGTCCGGCAACTCGTGGAGTTTCCGGATGAAGTTATGCTCTCGGAGATTCCCTCGGGAAAGTTAACGATCTTCAAGCTGCAGATGCGACGAAGCGACGTCGGCCGCATCATCGGCCGCAACGGCCAGACCATTCAGGCGATCCGCGCGTTGCTATCCAGTTCGGCGGCGCGTCACGGACAAAAGGCTACGCTCGAAATCGTCGAGTAACGAAAAACGGCGTTTCGATCAAAGAAGCTCGGCGATCTGGACGGCGTTTAGCGCTGCTCCCTTGAGGAGCTGATCGCCGGAGACCCAAAAGGCCAGGCCGTTATCGAAAGCGCAATCGCGCCGCACGCGTCCGACCTGACAATTGTCTTTGCCAGCGACATCGAGCGGCATCGGATATTTGTTCGCGCGCGGCTCATCCACCAGTTCCAATCCGGGCGCCTTCGCCAAAACTTCGCGCGCTTGCTCGACGGAAACCGGTTTCTCAAACTCGGCGCTGATAGCAACCGAATGCGCACGATAAACCGGAACTCTCACGCACGTGACTGAAGCGCGCAGGTCGGGATGATGCATGATTTTGCGCGCTTCATTTTCCATTTTCTTTTCTTCTTTGGTGTAACCGTCCTCGAGGAAAACATCGACGTGCGGCAGGACGTTAAAGGCGATGGGATGTGGAAACACTTTGGCGACTTGCGGCAGATTTTGCGCGCTCGAATCGATTTGTTGTTTTAGTTCCGCAATTGCGCGCGCTCCGCTCCCGGACACCGCCTGATAACTCGCCGCAAAAATTCGGCGCACATGAAACGTGCGATGCAACGGATAAAGCGCCATTAATGCGACTGCGGTCGTGCAATTCGGATTGGCAATTAATCCACGATGTTGCGTCACATCGTCACCGTTGATCTCCGGTATGATCAGAGGAACGTCCGGCTCCATGCGAAAGACCGACGAATTATCGATCACGATCGCGCCGCTCCTGCGCGCTACCGGAACAAAGCGACGCGAAATATCGCCGCCGGCGCTGAAGAAAGCGATGTCGATGTTATCAAAGGAGTGTTCCGACAATTCCTCAACCGCGACCGGCTTATCTCGAAATTCCACGGACCGGCCGGCTGAGCGCGAGGAAGCGAGCGCCCGCAAACTGGCGACTGGAAAAGCGCGCCGTTCCAGGACGTTCAGCAATTCGGCGCCGACCGCTCCGGTCACTCCGACAATTGCGACATGGTAATTCTTGTTCATCGGCTGCCGCAGTTTATCGTCCAGCGTCCTTCATGCAAACGAAGCCAAAGAGCTTGCACATTTCGGTTCGCGATCAGCGCCTGAGAGTGAAGGTTGGGAAAAAGACAATTCGCAGCTACCCGATTTCGACTTCGCGATTTGGTCTTGGGCCGGAAGAGGGAAGCATGAAAACGCCACTCGGCCATTTCCGTATTGGCCAAAAATTCGGACATAACGCCCTCAGTGGCACCGTTTTCAAAGAACGAAAACCAATCGATAAGACCGAATCCGTTTTGCCGGACGATGATCTGGTAATGTCACGCATTCTTTGGCTGGAGGGCGCGGAGGAGCACAATGCGAACACGCGCGACCGATATATTTATATCCATGGCACGAACCACGAAGACAAAATCGGCGAGCCTGCCAGCCACGGGTGCATTCGCATGACGAACGCCGATGTGATCGAATTGTTCGATTTAGTAGACGAACAGACGCCGGTGGTCATCGAAGCCTGAACCCGTTCGATTTATTGAAGAAAGGTGGAGAAAAAAGTCGTTGCGTGGATGATCTTCCCCGCCTAAAAGACGGCAGCAACCAGCTAGGGAAGGAGGCGAAATATTAGTGAAATTACTTAAAGCGATCATGATCGTAGCAGTGTTAGCCGGTGCCCTGAGCCTGGGTGCTTGCGCACAGAAAAAGGAGACGATGTCGACTAGCACAAACGCTTCGACCACGGGCTACTCGAAGTAGTTCGAGTCGTGCGTCCCTGGATAACTTTAACTTAGGCCAGGCCGTTTTGTCGGCCTGGCCTTTCCTTTTCCCGGAGGGACGTGCTTCTGCACGTCCTGAGTTGTCGATGCGCGATTTTGGACGTGCAGAAGCACGTCCCTCCGACTGTCGGTTGTCCTTTCTTTTTCTTGGTTGTATTACAAAGCCGATGATCGAATTAAACAGCCAGCCGTTATCTCTCGCTCAGATCGCGGCGGTGGCGATCGATCACGACGCGCGTGCAAATTTCTCCAGCGGCAAAGGCAGGGATCGACAAGTCGCGCCGTGTGGTCGAAGACATTGTTGCGCGCGATGCTGTGGTCTACGGCGTAAGCACAGGTTTCGGCAAACTTTCCGAAGTGCACATCGCGCGCGATGACCTTCGCGATTTGCAACGCAATCTGGTCCGCAGCCATTCCTGTGGCGTAGGATCGCCGCTTTCTGAGGCGGAAGTCCGCGCCATGATGTTGCTGCGAGCAAATGTTCTCGCGCTCGGATTCAGCGGCATCCGGTTCGAAGTGATCGAGCTGCTGATTGAAATGATAAACCGCGGCGTGCATCCGGTCGTCCCGGAAAAAGGTTCTGTCGGCGCTAGTGGCGATCTATCGCCGCTCGCTCATCTCGCTCTCGCATTAATCGGAGAAGGCGAAGCGGTCTATGACAAAGCGCGGTTACCGAGCGGCGAGGCATTGAAGAAAGCTGGCCTTCAGCCAATAGAACTCGAAGCGAAGGAAGGCCTGGCATTGTTGAATGGGACGCAGGCAATGCATGCCGTCGGTGGGCTCGCACTGTTGCGCGCTCAAAGGCTGGCAGTCATCGCGGACGTGGCAGGTGCCATGACTTTGGAAGCACTCAAAGGGACGCCAGCCGCATTTGACGCACGAATTCATAACGCGCGTCCGCATCCCGGGCAGCAAGCGGTCGCGAAACATTTGCTCGAACTTTTGGACGGAAGCGAAATCCGCCAGTCTCATATCGAGAACGATCCGCGCGTGCAGGATGCGTACAGCTTGCGTTGCATGCCGCAGGTGCATGGAGCGGTGCGTGGTGCGCTGACGCACTGCGAAGAAATTCTGCGCATTGAATCTTCTTCGGCGACAGACAACCCGCTCATTTTTTCCGACAACGGCGATGTGATTTCAGGCGGGAATTTTCACGGCGCGCCGCTCGCTCTCGCACTGGATTATGCAGCCATCGCGACAACGGACCTGATGAGCATCAGCGAACGGCGAACCGATCGTCTCGTAAATCCGGATTCAAACGAAGGGCTTCCCGCATTTCTTGCGCGACGACCCGGGATTGAATCTGGTTTCATGATCGCGCACGTGGTTGCTGCATCGTTGTTGAACGAAGCGAAAGTTTTGGCGCATCCGGCGAGCGTCGATAGCGTTCCCACTTCCGGTGGAAAGGAAGATCATGTTTCCATGGGAATGACTGGAGCGCTAAAGTTTCGCACGATTGTGGACAACGCTGAGAATGTGATCGCGATTGAATTGCTGGCGGCGGCGGAGGGAATCGAACATCGGCGGCCGCTGAAAGCAGGCGCTGGCGTCGAGCGTGCATTCAAAGTGTTGCGTTCCGTCGCAGCCGCCGCTAACGGAAGATCGTGCGCTATCCGGGGACATTGCCCGGGTAGCAAACGCAATTCGCGAAGGAAAATTGTTCAATCATGAGCACAAGTCGAGTCGTGCGCGCGCCGCGCGGAAATCAGCTGAGCTGCAAAGGCTGGCATCAGGAAGCGGCGATGCGGATGTTGATGAACAATCTCGATCCGGATGTCGCCGAGAATCCCGGAAAATTGATCGTGTATGGCGGGACCGGTCGCGCCGCGCGCAGTTGGGAAGCGTTCGATGCGATTGTCCGATCGCTTCAGCAACTGGAAAACGACGAGACATTGCTCGTGCAATCGGGCAAACCTGTTGGCGTTTTCAAAACGCACGATGAAGCGCCGCGTGTGCTGATTGCGAATTCAAACCTGGTCGGACAATGGTCGAACTATCCTGAGTTCAATCGTCTGGAGAAGCTTGGCCTAACGATGTATGGCCAAATGACGGCCGGTTCGTGGATTTACATCGGCAGCCAGGGAATCGTGCAGGGAACCTTTGAGACTTTCGCAGCCGCCGGCGAAAAGCATTTCGGGGGATCGCTTGAGGGAAAGTTTGTCGTCACGGGCGGGCTCGGCGGCATGGGCGGAGCGCAACCGCTCGCCGCGACGATGAATGGCGCGCTTTTTCTCGGCGTAGAAGTCGATCGTTCGCGAATCGAGAAAAGATTGAAGAGCGGTTACTGCGATAAGATCGCGGCATCGCTCGATGAAGCGCTCGAATTGATCGAGCAGGCACGAAAAAAGAAACAGGCAATTTCTGTCGGGCTCGTCGGCAATTGCGCGGACGTGCTCCCGGAAATGGTGAAGCGCGATATCGTTCCCGACGTCCTCACCGATCAGACGAGCGCGCACGATGCATTGAATGGATACGTGCCGCATGGAATGACGCTGGAGGAAGCGCTCGCGCTACGCGTAAAAGATCCGGATCAATACGTCGAGCGATCGATGCGTTCGATGGGAGTGCACGTGGAAGCGATGCTCGCTTTGCAACGCCGCGGTGCGATCACATTTGATTATGGAAACAACATCCGCACGCAGGCAAAAAAAGCAGGCGTTGAAAACGCGTTCGAAATTCCGGGATTCGTTCCCGAATACATCCGTCCGCTTTTTTGCGAGGGAAAAGGTCCGTTCCGCTGGGCGGCACTGAGCGGCGATCCGGCGGACATTGCGCGCACCGATGCACTCGCGCTCGAGCTTTTTCCAAAGGACGAGGTTCTCGCGCGCTGGATGAAACTGGCGAAAGAACGAATTCATTTCCAAGGTCTGCCCGCGCGCATCTGCTGGCTCGGTTACGGCGCGCGAGCGGAATTGGGAATCGCGATGAATGAACTCGTTAGGCGCGGCGAAATAAAAGCGCCAATTGTGATCGGTCGCGATCATTTGGATACTGGCTCGGTCGCATCGCCGTTTCGTGAAACGGAAGCGATGCTGGACGGCAGCGATGCGATCGCGGACTGGCCGTTGCTCAATGCCCTTGTGAATACCGCCGGCGGAGCTTCATGGGTTTCCATTCACAATGGCGGCGGGGTCGGGATCGGCTATTCACAGCACGCCGGGATGGTTGTTGTTGCTGACGGAACGGACAATTCGAAACGCCGTCTCGAACGGGTGCTAACGAGCGATCCTGGGATGGGTGTGATTCGACACGCCGATTCCGGTTATTCACGCGCGATCGATTTTGCGAAAGCGCACGACGTGAAAATTCCAATGGAACCAACCGCTCGTGACTGACTATTGTCATGTCGAGCGAAGTCGAGACATCTCTTCTTGTTTTGGGAGCAACGATTGCGCCTAACAATATGAGATTCCTCGACTCCGCTTTGCCGGAATGACAAGGACAGACGGCACGTAATCATCATGCAAAAACTCATCGAATGCGTCCCCAATTTTTCTGAAGGGCGCGATCAGAACATCATTCGCCAAATCACTGCGGCGATTGAGTCGGTGGATGGCGTTTCGTTGTTGGACGTTGATCCTGGCGCGAGCACGAATCGCACGGTCGTAACATTTGTCGGAACTCCCGACGTCGCAGTGGAAGCCGCGTTTCGCGGAATTAAGAAAGCCGCGGAGCTAATCGACATGCGCAAGCACACCGGCGCGCACCCGCGCATGGGCGCGACCGATGTTTGCCCATTCATCCCCGTGAGCGACGTCAGCTGGGAAGAGGCGATTGAGTGCGCGAGCAAATTAGGAAAGCGCGTCGGCGAAGAACTGAAGATTCCAGTTTATCTGTACGAGAAGGCGGCGAAAGATCCGTCGCGTTCGAATCTCTCGATCATTCGCGCCGGTGAATACGAAGGTTTTTTCGAAAAGATAAAGCAACCGGCATGGAAACCGGATTTCGGCGCGCCGGTGTTTAATGAGAAGTCGGGCGGAACTGTAATCGGTGCGCGTGAATTCCTCGTCGCCTACAACGTGAACCTGAATACGAAAGCAGTGCGGAGAGCGAACTCCGTTGCGTTTGATATTCGAGAGCAAGGCCGGATCAAAACCGAAGACGGCACGCCGACGGGGAAAAAAGTGCTCGATGAACAGGGGGAACCGGTGCGCATCCCCGGGATGTTGAAGCACGTGAAAGCGATCGGCTGGTATGTCGAAGAATACGGAATGGCGCAGGTTTCGATTAACCTGACCAATATCGAAGAGACGCCTTTGCACGCAGCTTTCGATGCGTGCGTGGAATCGGCGAGTAAACGCGGCCTGCGCGTCACCGGCTCCGAAATCGTCGGAATGGTGCCGAAGAAGTCGCTGCTTGATGCGGGGAGATATTTTCTCGCCAAACAAAAATGGTCGGAAGGCGCGTCCGAAGAGGGATTGATCGATATGGCGATTCGCTCTCTGGGCTTGAGCGAATTGAAGCCGTTCGACCCAAAAGAGAAAGTTATTGAATTCAAGATTGAAGCCGCAGCTTCGAAAAAATCGCTCGTTAGGCAAGCGGTGCGGGAATTTTGCAACGAAACCTTGAGTGATTCTCCAGCTCCGGGCGGCGGCTCGGTCGCGGCATTGATGGGAGCTTTGGGTGTTTCGTTAGGCGGAATGGTCGCAAATCTTTCCGCGGCCAAGCGCGGCTGGGATGATAAATTGGAGTTCTTCAGCGAGTGGGCGGTGAAGGCTCAACAACTGAAAGACGAGCTGCTCTTTTTGGTCGATGAGGACACGGCAGCCTTTAACCGGGTGATGGCGGCGTTCGCCTTGCCCAAGGATTCGCCGGAAGAAAAGATCGCCCGTGTCGGCGCAATTAACGAAGCGAACAAATACGCCGCGGAAATTCCCCTGCGCGTAATGGAGACAGCGATCCAGATCATACGACTTGTTAGGCGAAATGGCGGAGAAGGGGAATCCGGCGTCGATTTCAGATGTTGGCGTAGGCCTTCTTGCTACACGTGCTTGTGTAACGGGGGCGGGGATGAATGTCAGAATCAATCTGGCAGGATTGAAGGATGAAAAATTCAAGTCGAGTCTTCAGAGCAAACTTCAAAAGATCGATTCGGAATCTGAGTCGCGATTTCAAAAGATAAGCGCGGTCGTTGAGAGCAAATTGGGGTAGGCGAATCGGCGTATCGAACGCGGCTGAAAAATTAAAATGCTGGCTGTTCTTCACGCATCGCAATTAGTCACGCTTGCTGGCGCTCCACGTGCGCGCACCAGATCCGAGCTGGGCGAGCTTTCGATCATTAGGGACGGCGGAATGCTGATTGATGAGGGCCGGATCGTCGCGGTCGGCACGTCAGCAGAAATCGAGAAACAGATTTCCGCGAAAGCCGAAATTGTAGATGCGAAAGGAAAAACGGTTCTGCCGGGTTTCGTCGATGCGCATACGCATCCGGTGTTTGGCGGAAATCGTCGTCGACGAATTCGAATTGAGATCGAAGGGCGCGACATACGAAGAGATCGCGGCCAGCGGCGGGGGAATCCGTTCGACGGTGCGAAAAACGCGCGCGGCTTCCGAAGACGAACTCTTGCGGCAAGCGTTGAAACACGCGGATTGGTTTTTGCGCAACGGCACCACCACGGTTGAAGCCAAGTCGGGTTACGGATTGTCTGTGGACGACGAATTGAAGCTGCTGCGTGTAATTCGGAAACTGAATGCAGAAAGTCCGATCGAATTCGTTCCGACATTTCTTGGCGCCCATGCAATCCCGGAAGAATTCCGCAACGCGCCAGAGCAATATGTCGCGCTCGTGATTCACGAGATGTTGCCGCGCGTGACGGAGGGGCAGTTTGCCGAGCATTGCGATATTTTTTGCGAACGCGGTTACTTCGACATCGCCGACGCGGAGAAAATTTTGAACGCGGCCAAGAAAGAAGGACTGCGACTGCGGATGCATGTGGATCAATTGAGCGATTCCGGCGGAGCGTTCCTCGCCGCAAGATTGGGCGCACAAACAGCGGATCATTTGGAACAAACTAACGCTGCCGGGATTTCCGCCCTGGCTGAGGCGAAAGTGCAGCCGGTTCTTCTTCCGGGATCGGTCTATTCGTTAGGCAAAGATCGTTATCCGCGTGCGCGCGAAATGATCGATGCGGGATTGGCGATTGTGCTCGCAACGGATTTTAATCCCGGCTCATCGCCGACTGCATCGATGCCGATGATCTTGTCGCTGGCATCGACGCAAATGAAGATGTCGCCGGCCGAGGCTTTAAGCGCTGCGACGATCAATGCGGCTTACAGTTTGAATCGTGGCGACAAAGTCGGATCGCTCGAGGTTGGCAAACGCGCGAACTTTTCGGTCTTCGATTGTGAGGATTATCGCGAGATCGCTTATTATTTCGGTGTTTCGCTTGTGCATTCGGTTTATATCGGCGGGAAACGTGCTTTTGATTGTAGCGGCGGTCTGTGACCGTCGCACTTCCTGCATTCGATTCGAGCGACGGTCATAGACCGCCGCTACAGAAGAAAGAGAGGGAAATTTGCGCAACGCAGCGCGCGCCGTTAACATCGCTCCTTCATGAAGGTGGAAGTGGAACATCAGCCGCAATCAACGGCGACGTTGCGCATTGAATTGCCAGCGGAACAGGTCTCGAAAGAATGGGACGCGATCGCGGATAACTATGCACGTTATGCGCGCATACCGGGTTACCGTCCGGGAAAGGCGCCAAGGCGTGTGATCGAGGCAAAGTTTCGCAAGGAGATTCAGGAAGAACTGACCAAGAAGCTTGTTTCAAAAAGCTATCACGATGCGATTGCGGAAAAACAATTGCGCGTCGTTTCCCTAACGAATGTGGAAGACGTCGAATTTGCGCAGGATCGGTCGATGAAATTTCGCGCCACGGTGGTGACGGCGCCGGAATTCGATTTGCCGGAATATAAAAGCATTCCGGTGCAATTGCCGGATACAAACGTTTCCGAGCAAGACGTCGACGCCGCGCTGGAACGGCTGCGTGAGCAATCAGCCGACTTTGTCGATGCACCCGATCGAGAACTCAAGATGGACGACTTTGTCGTGATCGATTTTGAGGGATCGGTTGACGGAAAGCCGGTCGCCGAAGTGGCGCCGGAGGCGAGCAAAAATTTGCACGGCGGAAAGAAGTTCTGGCTGCGACTCGCGCCGGACAATTTTCTGCCGGGGTTTTGCGAAGAGCTCGTCGGGCACAAGCGCGGAGATACGTTGCTCATTCAGGTGAAGTTTCCCGACGATTTTGCGGTGAAAGAGCTGGCCGGGAAAACTGCGAACTACGCCGTAACGGTAAGCGAAGTTAAAGACAGAGTTTTGCCAGCATTGGACGACGCGTTCGCAGAAAAAATGCTGCCCGGCAAAAATCTCGAAGAGTTAAGACACCAGGTGGAGCACGATCTCGAGCACCAAAAGGAACATGAAGTCGAACGGGCAAAGGAAAATGAGATCGTGAAGTTTTTGAACGAACACGTGCAGTTCGATCTTCCGCCGAGTTTGCTGACGCACGAGACGCGCCGCGCTTTAAACGAACTGGTCCAGCGCAATCGCGAGCGCGGTGTGCCGGATGAAGTGTTGAAGAGTAAAGAGAAAGAGCTGGTGGAAGGCGCGGGTGGCCTGGCATCACACCGGCTCAAAACTAATTTCATTCTCCACCGCATCGCGGAACGGGAGAAAATCCAGATCACGCGCGAGGAAGTGGACAAAGCCATCCGCGAACAGGCGGCGCATTACAACGTTTCGGTGGATAAAATGCGCAAGCAACTTGAAGAAAATGATGGAATTAATGGTCTCGCGGAGCAGCTCTTGCTAGGTAAGACCCTTGATTTCCTAAAGGCGAATGTTACCATCGAAGTAGCGGAAAAATCGGCTGCTGAGACGGTTACTTCCGAACAAAAAACATGACGACATCGAACGAGAATTTGTCCCAGTCCGTGCTCATCCCCATGGTGGTGGAGCAAACCGGGCGAGGGGAGCGCAGTTACGACATTTACTCGAGGCTGCTGAAGGACCGGATCGTTTTCATCGGCACGCCGATTGACGATCACATCGCGAACCTGGTCATCGCGCAGCTGCTCTTCCTGCAAATGGAGGACGGCAAGAAGGACATTAACATTTACATCAATTCGCCCGGCGGCTCGGTTACGGCGGGACTGGCCATTTACGACACGATGCAATTTCTGACGTGCGATACGACGACCTATTGCCTCGGAATGGCGGCGAGTATGGGCGCTGTGCTGTTATGCGCCGGGACAAAGGGAAAGCGTTTTGCGCTGCCGAATTCCGACATCATGATCCATCAGGTTTCAGGTGGCGCGCAGGGACAGGCGAGCGATGTCGAGCGTCAGGTTGACTACATGTTCAAGCTGAAGAAGCGCCTGATCAAAATCATTTCACAGCACACCGGCAAGCCGGAAGAGCAGGTGCGCTTGGATTCCGATCGCGATTATTACATGTCAGCAGCGGAAGCAAAAAATTACGGACTGGTCGATGAGGTGATCAAATCGCGTAAAGAAACTAAATTGCTCGATGGCGCCGTTCCAGATCGCACTACGGCCATCGCGGAGGCTGCTTTACCCCGGAAGATAGAGGAATAAGAACTGCTCTTTAGGGCCCGATTTTATGGCGCGCGCCTCGAACCTGACGATGTGTTCCTTTTGCGGCAAAAGCCATGCCGAGGTGCGGAAGCTGATCGCGGGGCCCGGCGTCTATATTTGCGACAGTTGCATCAATGTTTGCAAAAGCATCCTCGATAAAGAGCTGAATGAAGATGCGCGTCGTCAGTCTTCGACGATCCGCGTCCCTAAGCCGGTCGATATTCGCCGCTCGCTCGATCAATATGTAATTGGCCAGGACACAGCAAAGAAGACGCTCTCGGTCGCTGTCCATAATCATTTCAAACGCGTTCTCCAAGCGAGCGCGACGCCGGCTGACACCTCCTCGGCCTTTCAACCTGATCCGTTGGCAGACGTGGAAATAGAGAAGAGCAACATTCTGCTCATCGGACCTACTGGTTCCGGAAAAACGCTACTCGCCAAGACGCTGGCAAAGATTCTCGACGTTCCATTTTGCATCGCGGATGCGACGACGCTCACTGAGGCCGGCTACGTCGGCGAAGACGTGGAGAACATCATTCTGCGCTTGTTGCAGAATGCGGATTACGATGTGAAGCGGGCCGAGATCGGCATCGTTTACATCGACGAGATCGATAAGATTGGACGCAAGACTGATAACGTCAGCATCACACGCGACGTTTCCGGTGAAGGTGTGCAGCAGGCATTGCTCAAGATTCTCGAAGGCAGCACTTGCAATGTTCCGCCTCAAGGCGGGCGCAAGCATCCGCATCAGGAATATATCCAGGTCAATACTGAGAAAATTCTATTTATCTGCGGTGGCGCTTTTGTGGGTCTCGACAAAATCATTCAGAAGCGCATCGGGCAAAAAACGATGGGCTTCAGCAGCCCAACGTTGGAAGTGGAGGAAGCGCTCGCGCGCGAAGCCATTCGTCATGCCGAGCCGGAAGATTTGCTCAGTTTTGGGATGATTCCGGAATTCATCGGACGACTTCCGGTGGTAAGCGCGTTGGATGCGCTTACAGAGGACGAAATGGTTTTGATTCTGACCGAAACCAAAAACGCGATGGTGAAACAGTACACCAAGCTTTTCGCGATGGAAGGTGTTCGCTTGACTGTGACGAAAGACGCTTTGCGTGCGCTTTCCGCTCAAGCCGTCACGAAAGGAACCGGCGCGCGTGCCCTGCGGTCGATGCTCGAGCGAATCATGCTCGATATTATGTATGACGTGCCGAGCCGCGAAGATATCGCGGAAGTGACGATCAATCGTGCAGTCGTCGAGGGCAAAAAGCTCCCGCTCATTCGCAAAAAGCAGGACAAGGACGCGGCGTAATCGGTTTCGCGATTACGATCTTCGGCGCAATCGCATAAACAAGAGTGCGTTGGTTGCCAACGCAGCGATGGCGGCAATCGAATAAGTCGCAAGGCAACCGTAGCGCGTAAGCATCGCCCCGACGATCAGGAAGAAAACAGCGAATGCGAAAGAAGCGATCACAATGCTACGGAGAACACGCTGTGCCGCTGGCGCGTTAATATGCCGATGGGCGAAGACGGCGAGGACTCCGCCGAAAATTGGAAAAGGCGAGACCAATCCCGTTGCTTGTGGACCGAGCTTTGGCGCGATCGCGGTAAGCAAGAATACGAGACTGGTCGCGATTCCGACGCGCAGGGGGAGATCCCATTTCGGTGGCGCGAAAGTGGCGACGCCTTCGTCAACGGCTGGCTTTGGCATTGCACACAAGATTATCGCGAGGAAGAAAGCGACGACGATGAACATCCCGGCCAGGCCGAGCGGCAGGCGAAGTAGTAATGATGCGAACACGAAAAACGCAGCGACACCTGCCAGGGCGCTGACGATCCAGTTTCTTCGCGAGGCCGTGAATGTGTATGCGAAGCAGAATGCGCCCACGGCGATTAATCCGGCAAGCGTTCCGATTGCAGCGTGTGCCGCGAAAGTTTTTCCCTGTTCAATTGCGAGAAAGATGGAAACAGGGCCGGAAGTTAACGGCAGACCTGCAACCGCGCCGCTGACTGCCGGTCCCCATCGCCTTCCGATCAAGGTTAAGCCGGCAACGAATAATGGCGTGAGGAGAAGTTTGAGCAGGAGGATGTCCATCGCGGGATTTTTTGTTAGGTTAAAAGTTCGCAGTAGCGTCGCGCACGAATAAGTTTTCAAGGAGCGGCGATCTCCAGATCGCCGTATTTATGGCGGGCGACTGGGAAGTCGCCCCTCCTTGGTGTCGAATGAGAATCATCGTTATCAATACCGGAACAGAGCTTCTGCTCGGGGATGTGTTAAATACGCATCTGACCTTCATCGCGCGCGAAATTTTTCCGCTGGGCTTGCGGATCGATCGGCAAATCACAGTGCCTGATGGCGGCGGAATAGGCGAGGCTCTCGCAGAATCGCTGTCGGATGACTTGGTTTTCGTGACAGGAGGCCTGGGACCGACCAGCGACGATGTTACGCGCGAAGCAGCGGCGGATCTTCTCGGGCTCAAGCTGGAAGAAGATGAAACCGTCGCGAAGGCGATTCGGAGTCGGCTTTCGAGCCGCGGCTGGAAATTGACCGATCGCATTTTGCGACAGGCACTTGTTCCAACGGGAGCAACGGTCCTGCCTAACGCCAACGGCACGGCGCCCGGCTTATATTTTCGCGCGAACGTAAATTCCCAAATCCACTCTCCGCATTTGTTCCTGCTTCCTGGTCCGCCGCGCGAACTGCAGCCCATGTTTGTGGAATCGGTCTTGCCGATCTTGCGCAAAATGAATCCGGACGCGAATCAACATGAGCATCGCACTTATCGCATCACTGGAATGGGAGAATCGCTGGTGGAAGAAGCGGTCGGGAAAAGCATTCTGGCAATTCCCGGTATCGAATTGGGTTATTGTTCGCGTCCGGGCGAAGTCGATCTGCGCATCATTGGAAAACCGGCGGCAGTCGCAGAAGCGGAGTCGATCCTTATGGGTGCGCTCGGAAGTTCGATCTTTTCGTCACTGCGGGAAGAATTGGAGCAGGTGATTGTGCGTTTACTTACGGAACGGAACGAGACCATCGCCACCGCGGAGTCGTGCACGGGCGGGTTGCTGGCGAATCGCCTAACGAATATTCCGGGCGCGTCGAAAATATTCGTTGGTGGATTTGTTGTTTACTCAAATGAAATGAAGATCGCTGCTCTGGGAGTATCGGAGTCGTTGATCGAAAAGCATGGCGCCGTCAGTAAACCTGTTGCGCTGGCGATGGCCGAAGGCGCCCGTGCGCGCACAGGAGCAACTTACGCACTCGCAACCACGGGGATTGCTGGACCCGACGGAGGGACGAAAGAGAAACCGGTCGGGACTGTATACATTGCGCTTGGCCTCAGCTAATGCCGAAGCGCTCGTTAGGCATTTTAATTTCGCGAGCGATCGAGAGACGTTCAAGCAGATGGCGACACAGGCGGCGCTGAATCTTTTGCGCGAGCGGCTGCTGTAGCGGTCGCCCTATGGGCGACGTAAAGTAGAGTACGGCAACTGCAAACGCTTCGCACAGCGAAGCGGCTACAGGAGATTACGGTGGCTGCACTTCCACCGGCGTGCCGACTCTTACGTGAGCGTAAAACAATTCGGCCGCTTGTGATGGCATGCGGATGCAACCGTGGGACGCGGGATAGCCGGGAAGAAAGCCGACATGCATGCCTACGCCGTCGCCGGTCAAGCGCATAAACCACGTCATGGCCGCACCGACGAAATGCGTGCCGCTGGGTGCGGCATCGATTCGCGCACTGACACCAGCGCGGACGATGCGGCCGTGCGAATCGCGAAAGTCGCCGTAGAGACTGGAGTGATGGTCCTTGTCTTTTTCCAGAACGGAAAATTTCCCTGTTGGTGAAGAATGCCCGCGTTTGCCGGAGCAGATCGGACTGTCGATCACCACCTGTTCGCCTTTCATCAAATAAGCGCGCTGTTTTGGAATCGAGACGAAGATGTGCGCGTCATCAGGCGTGACCTGCGCTAGCAACGATTGATTGATGCGGATCGGGTCCTGTTTGTGGATCAAGTCCGATGGTTTGCGCATCGGCTGGCTTGCCACTCGTTGAGGCTGGCTCGCCACACGTTGCGGCTGACGAACCGCCGGTGGGGGAGGACGGCGGCGTCCCTGCGCTTGCGCCCCATGCGAACTCATCGCAAAGAGAACGGCGACCAAAAGAAATCGGAAGAATCTGATCTGCACAATCATCCTGTCGTATAAGAATGGACCCGATTCAACCAGCCCGGGAGCCACCGCGATTCGTTGCGTTGGGGCGGAGAATTTTTCACTCGTTGACGTAGCACTCTTTCTGCCGAATGGGCAAACTCGGAAACGGAGGCAGAATCCGGCACCCCCTCCAAAACCTGAAGCAGGCCCCAGCCCTCTCCGTCATATCGTTCGCTCGGCAGAACTCCTTCACCTTTAAAATTCACGTAGTCGACCAAAGCGTAGCATCCTTGAGCGGTAGAGCCGAGATTTTTGAAGCGGCGTTCTATTTTGCTGCGCTCGTTCGGCAGTGTGACAGCCAGCATTTTCGGCAACGATTCCTCCAGGCGCGCAACCATGAACTGGGCCTGGAGATCCACCGTATCGGCGAGAAAGCGTCGCAACTGTTTCATATCGCGAGTGTCCTGGGCGGCAAGAAATTCATGGCGCGTGTGCCACGGACAAGACAACTCGTTAGGCGCAAGAAGCAGGGTCGGTAATTTCGCGCCGCGCCGTGAGATAAAGCTGACCAGCCTGGGGAAACTCTCCTCGAATGGACCGTGCACGCCCTTGGGATACCAGATGAAATGACCGATCCCGAGTGAAGCGAAATTTTCCCCTTCATTCCAGGAAGTGAGCCCGCTCACCGTGCCGTTGCATTCATTCTGCCAAATTTTTTTGCCGATTCGCTGCGCATCAGCGTCCGATAGAGTCAAACCAGAAACAGCAGCGGCGCCCAAAAGCAAGATCGCGAGAAGACATGGACCAGCCCGCCAATCCGCCAATAAACGATGCGGTCGTCTTGACGCCCGCTGCTTATCCACTAGCGTGCAGATTTCCGCGGCTTCCGAGTCCGCACTACCTATGAAAAATCTATTTATTGCCATCATTGCGCTTACTTTTGTTACCGCCGTTTCAGCGGAAGAGAAGTCGGCGTTAAAGGATCCGAAAGATAAAGTCAGCTACAGTATCGGTCTGGATATCGGATCGACGCTGAAAAAGCAAAACATTGATGTCAATACGGACACGCTGTTTACCGGGCTGAAAGATGCTCTGACCGGCGCCAAGCCTAAAATGACCGAGGAGGAGATGAAGGAAACGATGATGAATTTCTCGAAGGAGCTGAGGGACAAACAGCAGAAATCGATGGAGGAGGCAACGCAGAAGAATGCGGCTGAAGGCGAAAAATTTCTCGCCGAAAACAAAAAGAAACCGGGCGTGAAGACACTGCCCAGCGGGTTGCAATTCAAGGTCCTGAAGGAAGGCAGCGGGCCTTCCCCGAAGGAAACCGACACGGTGGTGACAAATTATCGCGGCACTTTGATCAACGGAACGGAATTCGACAGTTCTTACAAGCGCAACGAGCCGGTGACGTTTCCCGTTAACGGCGTCATCAAAGGCTGGACCCAAGCTTTGCAGATGATGAAGAAGGGTTCGAAGTATGAGCTATTCGTCCCTGCAAATCTCGCATATGGCGAGCGCGGCGCGGGGCAGGATATCGGGCCTAACGAAACATTAATTTTCGAAGTGGAGCTGCTCGATATTAAGCCAGCGCCTTCTGCGAGCGCGACGCCGGCAACAACGCCGGCTGAGGCGGCCACGGCGTTACCAAAAAAGAGAAGCCTTAAAGGCTTGCGCCACTTTAGCTGCGTGCGCTAGCGGGCTCCCACGCGAGGCGCGGCGCGTCGCCCCACAAATCCTCGAGGCTGTAGAAGGCGCGTTTTTCTCGATGAAAAATGTGCACCACGACCTGCAGGTAATCGAGCACGATCCATTGGCTCGCTGGGAATCCATCCACCGCGGCGGGCCGAATCTTATCCTCTTCCTTGAGCCGCATTTCGATTTCGCCCGCGATCGCTTTTAGCTGCGGCTCCGAGGCGGCGGAGCAGATGACGAAGAAGTCTGTGAACGTCGAGATCTCACGCAGGTCGAGAATTACGATCTCTTCCGCTTTTTTATCCGCGGCCAGCTCGGCGCAACGTTTGGCTAAATTTTCCGCTTCGATTATTTCGGCTCCCTGTATAACTGCTCGCGGCTGATGATTTCCTCCACCGCACGCGGTACGAGATAGCGAATCGAACGACCTTCGGCAACTCGTTTCCTGATTTCCGTGGCCGAGATATCGATGTGTCGCCGAATGATTGGGTAATTTGTTTTGTTCTCGAATCCTCTGCGATCGAGAACGACAAGCTGCACCAGCCGCTCTAATTCACTGAAGCGATGCCAACTCGTTAGGCCAGCGAGATTGTCTTCACCGAGACAATAAAAAATCTGCGCGCCGGATTTGCGTCGTTGAATGAATTCGACCGTGTCGATCGTGTATGAGGGCGGGTCGCGGCGGAGTTCGCAATCGTCGACCTCAAATCGCGATTCGCCATCAATGCCCTTGCGCACCATTTCTAATCGAATTTCGGCGGCGGCCGCGGCTTTATCTAATTTATGCGGCGATACGGCCGCCGGCACAAAAATCATTTTTTCCAACTCGAGCGTCTCGCACGCATCGCGCGCGAGGATGAGATGTCCGTGATGAATCGGATCGAAAGTGCCGCCGTATATGCCAATTTTCTTCACGAATATTGAAGTGAGAACAAACTCAATTCACGGTCATCCCGAGCGCAGCGAGGGACCCCGCGCACTACGCCCAGGGTTATTCGCGGGATTCCTCGCTGCGCTCGGAATGACCGCACTTTTGTGAATGCCACCGCAGCAAACAACGTCGGCTTCAATCATAAAGTAAAAACGGCCTGCGCTCGTGTGAGAAGCTTCGGACATTGCTCTCCCACGAGGAGATTATCCGCTGCGGCGAAACGTCTCGCTCGACCTGCGATCGAATCGACGAACTGCCGTAGACCTTGTAGAAAATATCCAGCTTGCTGCCCGGCGTACGTCGGAAAAGATCGGGCTTCGCGTAGCGATTCATTTCCGCGAGGATGTAAACACCGAGCGCAGTGAGATTGGCATTGGCGTTCGGGTCGATCTTGATCGCTGCTCCTTCATAATGGCCGCTCCGAAATTCCGTGAAGTAAACTCCCGGCATATCCAAAGAACGCAGATAATGGGTAAAAATTTTCGCGTTCAAAAACCTCGCCGAGATGCTTTCGAACGGTCTCGATGCTCCCACACCGCATTCCGGCCCGCTCAATTCGCCCACGGTTCCAGTCGCCGCGTAATACAATGGCGAAGTGCCATACGGAATGTTCGGAGACGTTGGGATCCAGCGCAGACCTGTGTCGCGCCAGGTTTGCTTGCGCGACCAACCGCGCATCGGCACAACGGTGAGATCGCAACGGGCCGCCATCCAACCTTTGTCGTTCACCATTTTTGCGAGCTCGCCCACGGTCATGCCGTGGACCGCGGGCACCGGGAATTGGCCGACGAATGAAATCCATTGCGGATCGACCGAAGGCCCTTCGATCCGATTGCCGCCAATCGGATTCGGACGATCGAGCACAACGAATGGAATGTGATTTTCGCCGGCTGCTTCCATGCACCGACCCATCGTGCTGATGTAGGTGTAACCGCGACACCCGATGTCCTGCATGTCGAAAACCAGCACATCGATTCCGCGCAACATCTCCGGGGTCGGTTTGCGCGTCGGCCCATAAAGGGAGTGCGCGATTAATCCGGTGATGCGATCGCGCCGTGATTTCACATAACGCCCGGCCTTTTCCGTGCCGTCTAATCCGTGCTCCGGTGTGTAAAGTGCTACAAGATTGCAATGCCTTTTCAAAAGTACGCGCGTGCGGGTGCCATGCGAATCAACGCCGGTCTGATTGGTGATGAGCCCGACGCGCTTGCCACGGAGAATTTCGTAATCGCGGTGCGCCAGCTCATCGATGCCGAGACTGATGGTCGCGTGCGCGGTGGCGCAGCAGACGAGCGTTGCCAGGCAAAGCAAAATGCGTTTTTTATGTTCGGTGCGCATGATCGAATTTAATCTGGCGACACTATGAATGCGGATTCGCTCGGTCAACTGATCCTTACCGGCGTGCCGGGTCCAGACCTTGACCGCGAGAGCGCGGAATTGTTTCGCCGTGTGCAGCCGGGCGGCTTCATCATTTTTGGTCGCAACATCAAAAGCGCCCAGCAATTGCGAAAGCTTCTCGATGATCTGCGCGGCCTCAGCAAGGTCGAGCCGATCATTACGATCGATCAGGAAGGGGGGCGGGTTTCCCGGCTGCGCTTGATCGGGAACGAACCGCCGAATGCGCAGCAGCTTCGGGAAAAAGGAGATGTTGAGCTCGTTAGGCGACACGGCGACATCACCGGCCGATTGCTGCGGCTTTTCGGATTCAATCTCGATCTTTGCCCCGTGCTCGATCTTTCTTTCGATGATGATGCGGATAATTCCCTGCGCGGCCGTTGCTATGGAAAAACGGTCGCAGAAGTCGTTAGGCTGGCGGGCGCATTCAACGATGCGATGCGCGCCCAGGGGATTGCGAGCTGCGGAAAACATTTTCCGGGATATTCCGCAGCCACACTCGATGCGCATCACGAGCTGCCAAAAATCGAGCGCACGCGGGCGCAGATGGATGCGGAAGAGTTAGCTGTATTCAAAGCCTTCACCGGTAGGGGCGGTTCACCTGAACCGCCCGCGGCGGAAAGCACAGCGACGGGACGGGCGATTGAGGTCAATCGCCCCTACCTCGTCGACAGCATGATGATTTGTCACGGCTGGTATCCGACGTTCGAGCCGCGCAAAATGCCCGCGTCGCTTTCGCAGCGCATCGTCACGAAATTATTGCGCGAAGAATTCGGTTTCGACGGTTTGATCATGACCGACGATCTCGATATGGGCGCGATTCTGAATGAATACGATCTCGATGAAACAATTGAGCTCGCGTTCGCGGCCGGAAACGATCTGGCGATGATTTGTCATCGCGTAGCTGGTATCGATAAAGTGCATGCGACGTTGAGAAGGTTACCGCGCTCGCAAATCGATCGCGCTCTTAGTCGTGTCGACACCTTCAAGAAGAAACTGGTGAAACCGGATCCATTTTCGGAGGAATCGTTTCGAAAGATTAATGATGAAATTTGGGACTTGCGCGTTGCAGCGTTGGGTGAAGAGCGAGCGAAAGTGCTGAGCGTTGAAGATGCGGCCCGATCGCCGGTGGAGTTATATTGAAAACATGCCCGAGCCCGGAACTATCCTCGCCATTTACATCGCACCCAAAGCGGAGCAGCTACCTCACGCAGTGGAGCGGGTGCGTGCCGTGCCGGGGCGTGGCCTGGAGGGAGATCGTTACGCCGCTGGTATCGGAACGTTTTCGAAGAATAAAGGACAACGCGATGTTTCGCTGATCGAATCGGAAGCAATCGAAGCGTTTGAGCGCGATTCGGGCATAACGCTTTCCGCGGCGGAGAGCCGGCGGAATGTTCTCACGCGCGGAGTGCGGTTGAACGATCTTGTCGGTAAGGAATTTCAAGTCGGCGAGGTGCGGATGCGCGGACTGCGCTTATGCGAACCGTGCACGCATCTGGTGCGGTTGACTCATCCTGCCGTGTTGCGCGGACTCGTCCATCGCGGAGGCCTGTATGCGGCGGTTCTCAACGAAGGCGAAGTCGCCATCGGCGACTCGATTGACGGCTTCGAGGACAGCCCATAACATTCGCGCGTGCAATCGGAACTGGAGCAACTGCTCGTGCTGCAAGATCGGCAGCAAAAGATCAGACAAATCCAGAACGAAACCAGGACGCTGCCGTTACAAAAAAAGCAGCTCGAAGAGCAGCTGGCGGCAAATGCAGCCAACCTGGAAGCGATTAAACAGAAGGCGCGTCTGGTCGAGGTCGATCGCAAAAAGATGGAACTCGATGTCGGCACGCGCACAACGAGCATCGCGCGTCTGAAGACGCAACAATACGAGACGCGCAAGAATGATGAGTTCCAGGCGTTGGGTCACGAGATCGAGCGCTACGAAAAAGAGATTTCGCAGATTGAAGATCAGGAACTCGAGTTGATGGAGCAGGCGGACAAGCTAAAAGCGGAGATCGCCGCCGAAGAAAAAAAGACGAATGCGGCGAAGGAGTCGATCAACCGTCAGCTCACCGATTTGGAAGCAAAAGGAACAACGCTGCAGAAGCGCCTGGGGGAATTGAACACGGAACGCACGGAAATCGCGGCGAAGATCGACGAAGATGTGCTGAATCGCTTCGAACGATTGTTCGCGAGTAAAGGTGATGCGGCCATCGTCGCGCTTGAGCATGAAGTTTGCACGGGATGTCACATGAAAGTGACAACGCAAACAGTGGTGCAGGTGAAAGCCGGAAAAGAGATTGTGAGCTGCGAGCAATGCGGCCGCATTCTTTACGTCGTGGAATAATTCGCCTCGAGCCGTTTGTGTCTCTTGTCATTCCGAGCGGAGCAAAGCGTAGTCGAGGAATCTCTCACTTTTCCCCGTCAAGCTTGCGTTGCTGAAACAACGAGAGATGTCTCGACTTCGCTCGACATGACAAGAATGCGGCAACACTGGCAATGTGGGAGGGACCTTAGTGTCCCGATGAGAACGAAGAGTCGCGGCACTTAGGCCGCTCCCACATTACAGAAGAATCAGACGTTGAAGCGAAACTCGACCACATCGCCGTCTTTCACAACGTAATCCTTGCCTTCGATCCGCAGCTTGCCGGCTTCACGCGCTTTCGCGAACGAACCCAGCGCCACCAGGTCGTCGTAATGCACCGTTTCGGCCGCGATGAAGCCGCGCTCAAAATCGGAATGAATGACTCCCGCGGCAGCGGGCGCTTTGTCGCCTTCATGAATCGTCCACGCGCGTGTTTCTTTTTCGCCAGTCGTTAAATAGGTGCGAAGGCCTAACAAGTGGTAAACCGTGCGAATCAAAGCATTCACTCCGCTGTCCGAGACGCCGAGGTCGCGCAGATAGTCTTGCGCTTCCTGCTCGCTCAGATCGACCAGCTCGCTTTCGATTTGCGCGCTGATCACCACCGCTTCCGTGGCGAAATGACTTCGCGCATAATCTTCAACCGATTTCACGTGCCTCCGCGCCGCTGAATCATCATCTTTGGAAATCGCGGCCAAATCCGATTCAGCGACGTTACACGCGAACAATGTCGGTTTTGAGGTCAGCAGGAAAAATTCGCGCGCGATGATCTTCTCCTCCGGAGTCAGGCTGAACGTCACAGCTGGTTTTCCAGCGTCCAGGTGCGGCAACAATTTCTCCATGATGGCGCTCTCGGCCTTGGCGGTCTTTGATCCCGCCCGCACTTCTTTCTGGAGACGGTCGTGACGTTTCTGCAACGAAGCGAGATCCGCGAGCACGAGTTCGGTGTTGATCACTTCGATGTCGCGCACTGGATCAATCGTCCCGCTGACGTGATGGATATCGGCATTTTCGAAACAGCGCACCACTTGCACAATCGCGTCCACTTCGCGGATGTGACTCAAGAATTGATTGCCCAGTCCTTCGCCCGAGCTGGCGCCTTTGACCAAACCGGCGATGTCGACAAACTCAATCGTTGCAGGGATTACTTTTTGGGAATGGGATAATTTTGCCAGCGTCTCGAGCCGCGGGTCGGGCACGGTGACGACGCCGAGATTGGGATCGATCGTGCAAAAAGGATAATTTGCGGCCTGCGCTTTGCGTGTACGCGTGACGGCATTGAAGAGCGTGGATTTTCCGACGTTCGGCAGACCAACGATTCCAGCGCTTAACATGAGGCGCGGAGGGTAAGTCGAATGGAGCAATGTTGCAAAAAGTCGCGCGCACTTTTAAACCCCAAGTTCCAAACCCCAAACCCCAGGGAAATTTTAATAACCAAGCTTCAAAAGTGTCGAGGCTGCGGATTCTGCTTGGAGATTGAAGCTTCCCTGGGGTTTGGGGTTTGAACTTGGGGTTTGGGATTTTGTTTTCCTCGGGCCGGCGGGATTCGAACCCGCGACCTCTTGAACCCCATTCAAGCGCACTACCAAGCTGTGCTACGGCCCGAGATGTCGCGCACTATCCATCAACAGAAAAAATTCGCCACTGACGAACACGGGTTTTCACGGATGATCTTATCCGCGTTTCATCCGTGTCAATCCGTGGCGTCATTGCCCCAGCTGCTCAAGAACGCGTCAATCAAGATCGGCAGTTCGTCGCTATATCCGCCTTCCAGAATTGCGCCGGTCGCGACGCCGCATTCGCGTAACCATTTTCCAAATGTCGCAAAATCTTCCGGCTCCAAAGTCATCTGCACGAGAGGATCGCCGGAGTACGCATCGAATCCGGCAGAAACGAGCAACAAATCCGGCTTGAAATCGAGCAACGTCCGCAGTGCGCGTTCGACTTCGCGGACATGGGTCGCGCGCTCGGTGTAGGGTGCGACGGGGAAATTGTGAATGTTGTCGAACGAACGCTCACCAGTCCCGGGATAGGCGGGAAATTGATGAATCGAGGCGAATGCGATCTGTTGATTATGCGCCACGATCGCTTCGGTGCCATTGCCGTGGTGCGCGTCGAAATCCCAGATCGCGACCCGCTTCGCACCATTCGTTAGGGCATCAAGCGCCGCGATCGCGATATTGTTGAAATAACAAAAGCCCATCGCGCGATCGCGCGTGGCGTGATGTCCCGGCGGTCGCATCAAACTGAAGGCCGCATTTCCCTTGATCGCTTCTCTCGCCACATCCACCGCAGCCCCCGCCGCGCGCAACGCGTAATCGTAAATGCTCGGATACGCCGGAGTATCGACATCGAAATCTTCCACTGGTGCCCGAACACGAGCGAGATGTTCCTGCGAATGTGCGCGCAACAGCATTTCGTCGGTCGCGTCGTTAGGCATTCGCCATTCCCAATCGTCATGTCTTCGCTTGAGATAAGGCGAGCTTTGCAAAATCCGCTCCGGCCGTTCCGGGTGACCGGGCCGCGAGTACTCTGCGCAAGTGGGATCGTGAAAAATGATCATCGCGTCGAGTGTCGTCGCGAAGAAGTTTTCGATCTAGAAAAGAGTTGTGATCAGCTGGGCTTGATCTTGCGACACAACAACCCGCTGCGGGGGCGACTTCTTATTGAAAAAAAGCACTTGACCTCGTTAGGCGGCATTGCCGACGATCGATTTTTCCAAAGGAGTTTTATGTCATCGACCACTCGCATCTACAGAAGCGAGGCCGTGATAACTCCAAGAACGGCTACGACGCCGGCGGCTTCCGACGTCACGGGTATTGGAAGGATTGGGCAATGGTCGCAGAACGGCCATCGCATTCCTTCGCAACCAAAGTACAAGAAATCAGAATCCCTTGAAGGATTCGCGGAGGCCCAATGAAGTACTCAAAAATTCTCAATGCGTTTGTTCTCCTTAGCATCGGTGCGCTGATCGCGCCGGAGTCGCAGCGTCTCGTTGCCTGCTCCGGCAGCAGCGGCTCGGTCTGCACGGTAACGACCACGACCTGTCTCAAGTCGATGGTGCTGGCAAAATCGACTCTTGGTGTGGTTCTCTTGCCGCCGCTAACTCAAGTCACATTCAGCGTCCCGATAAATCTCTTCCTCATCGCCAACAATCCCGCTCCTGGATGCGGCCCGTGCGCGACGCCGATCAGTCCGACTTCGGCGAGAATCGATGTCGAATTAGTGTCGCTCTCGCTTCAGAGTGTTGCCGCAACAACTATCAGCACGACCGATGCGACGATGATTCTGCCCACGGCCTCGCCCGGCGGTAGCTTCAACAACTATTCGGTTCCCATCACCGTGCCAGCGGGCACTGCCACCGGGCTTTACCAGGCAATGGCAAAAGCGACCGTAAATTTCTCCGATGGATCTTCGATTAAACAGAGCGGCAACGCAGTGGTTTGTCTCGTCGATCCGGCTCCGGGCAACCCGGGCGTGCCGCGGCTGAATGTACAACTGCTGAGCCCCGCATCACCGCGATTGGCTGGAGGCGACCAGCACAGAGCTACGTATCGCATTACGAATAACGATCCGGTGAACTCGGTCACTCTTACAGCGTTCGCTACGGGCAAACAGGTTGCCGTGCGGCCGCAAGGTGCAAGCGAACAGCAGGGTGTTTTTGCCATTTCGAATCCGTTTGGCGATGATTTTCCAATTGCGTTTGGTCCAACCAGCTGTCTTCCGTTGCCGGGGCATCCTTACACGCAGCCAGAGATCATGATGGCGATTCCGCCTATCCTGCCGAACTCATTCTTTGATGTTTTTGTGGAAATCCGATCCTACGGGATGTGCGCATCCGGCTCCTGCGCCGAGAGCACATTGCGCGTGTCAGGGCACCTTTGCCGATAACTCTGGGGCGTTCGCTTGTGCCGGCATGGCTCTGTATGTCGATTCTTCGCAGCCGACGACAGCTTGTCTGCCGCGAACCGACGACTGTAACGGCAACGGCACCCCAGACGCTTTAGACATCGCCCAGGGCACTGCTCAAGATCAAAACTACAATGCTGTGATCGATCAGTGCGAACTAGGCAACGCCCCCATCATCCCAAGTCCCGGTCAGGTGAACCCACCCGTGGTGTCACGCGGGCCAACCGATCCAGGTCCTGGTGACTGCACTTCCTGACTTCGGGATGCCGACGACACACGTTATCACCAACGTTTTCGCCAATGGCAATCCGATCAGTAGCGGCGATGGCATGCACTGGCAGGGAACGATTCCGGCCGACACACGTCCCGGCCCCCAAACCGTTTACTTTCTGGCAAAGGAGAACAACGGCGCGATTGCTACCCACATTGGCGTTTATAACGTCCAGCCACTGCCGCTGGCCTTAACGTCTGCCGTTTCGCGCAAGGCTCACACTGGGGCCGGAACCTTCGATATAAGTCTTCCGCTTTCCGGATCGCCGGGCGTCGAATGCCGCAGCAGCAGCGGAAATCACAAGCTGGTTTTCACCTTTAACAATCCGATCGTGAGCGGCAACGCAATGGTGACCAGCGGCACGGGCAGTGTGTCTGGGCCTGCTCTCTTCAGTGCCGTCAGCAACACCATGACAGTGAATCTCAGTGGGGTTGCCGATGTCCAGATGATCACCGTCACCCTGACCAATGTGACCGATAGCTTTGGCCAAACTCTGCCGAGCGCCCAAGTCAGTATGAACATGCTGATTGGGGATACCAGCGGGAACAAAGTTGTGAATGCCACAGATGTTTCGCAAACCAAACTGCAATCGGGCGTGCCTGTGACCGCCACGAATTTTCGCGAAGACGTAGTCGTTAGCGGATCAATCAACGCGACGGATCTTAGTGTGGTGAAATTGCGGTCCGGCTCGAACCTGCCATAACTCATTCCGGGAAGCGCGGGCTACCACCCCGCAGTTGCCGACAGCTTGCCGGCAACTCTGTTGGGGAAGCAGGTCGAAAAAAGTGCGCGATTCCGTCCATCTGATAGACTCAGCGCCGGATGAAATCGAAATACGATGTCGTCATATTGGGCGCGGGGCACAATGGTCTTGTCGCTGCGGTTTATCTCGCGCGCGCGGGATTGAGTGTGCTGATGCTGGAGAAAAACGATTACATCGGCGGCGCTACGACATCGCAAAAAGTCTTTCCAGATTATGACGCGTACCTGTCGCGCTATTCCTATCTCGTCAGTCTATTTCCCGAGAAGATCATTCGCGATCTCGGGCTGAATCTTGAGCTGCGCCGGCGCGAGACTGCGTCGTTCACGCCTTATGTGAAAAAGGGGCAACACGACGGTCTGCTCTTGAGCAACGTATCCGAAGAACAGAGTCGCCAATCGATTATCAACTTAACGGGAAGCGACACCGAACACGAGCGGCTGAAAAAGTTTTACGGTCTATCGCGTCTTTTTGCGGAGAAGGTTTGGGATACGATGCTCGAGCCGCTGGCGTCAAAAGAAGATTTTCGCAACCGCTTCGAAGTGGACGATCTGCATCGGGAAGCGTGGCGCAGTTTGGCTGAGGAACCGCTCGGCGTCGCGATCGAACACTACTTAAAAAATGATTTGATACGCGGGCTTGTCTTAACGGATGGAAAGATCGGCGTCTTCACGCACCCACACGATCCATCGCTCTTACAAAACCGCTGTTTCATCTATCACCTCATCGGCAACAAGACGGGCGAATGGAAGGTGCCGGTCGGCGGGATGGGACGCGTCGCACGCGAACTGGAAGAGGCAGCGCGCAAGAGTGGCGCCGAAATGTTTACGCGCGTGAATCTTCGCGCACTCAATGTCAACGGACAGCGCAGCGTTGAATTTGATCTGGATGGAAAAACGCAAACGGTCGATGCGCGCTTTCTCCTCGCAAACTTCGGACGCAACATCCTCGCGAAGTTCATCGGTAAACCATATCAGCCCGATGCGACTGATGAAGGCTCTGTCTTCAAGATCAACATGCTTTTGCGCCGCTTGCCGAAATTAAAGGCAAAGCGCTACGCCGGGAAGGAGGCTTTCTGCGGGACTTTTCACATCGACGAAGGCTATGAAGAAATGAATGTGAGCTACCGCGAAGCAATGCGCGGCCAGTTGCCTAACAAGTTACCGGGCGAAGTTTACTGCCACACTCTCACCGACGACAGCATCCTTTCGCCAGAACTGCGCGCGAAAGGCTTCCACACCTTGACTCTCTTTGGCCTCGACACGCCATGGAGTTTGTTTTCGCGCGACAACAAAACGATGCGACAACGCGCTGAGAAGAAATTCGTCGAAGGCATGAACGCCTGGCTCGCGGAACCGGTCGAAGATTGTCTCGCTGTCGCACGAGACGGAAGTTTGTGCATCGAAAGCAAGAGCCCGGTCGATATCGAAGACTCGTTAGGGCTATATCACGGCAATATCTTCCAGGACGCGCCGTCGTTCCCATTCGCTCAGACAAAACACCAGGTCGGCACCTGGGGCGTCGAAACCGATTTTGAAAACGTCTTTCTTTGCGGCTCGAGCGCACAGCGGGGCGGGGCTGTTAGCGGCATTCCCGGCCATAATGCGGCGAAGAAAGTTCTAGAGCTCGTTTAAATTACAGCAGCCTATTCCCATATCGTTTCCGATAGATTAGGCTTGTTGTAACCTTGGAAATCGCTAGACGAGACGCACTTTTATGAAAAGAAAGATCGAATCCACCTTCGGGCCGCTACGCTGGCTTTTTTGCACATTCCTTTTCGTGGCCGCGGCTGTGGCGTTGGTCGGAAGCATTACGCCGCTGCGAGCGGTCAACAGTTCGGCCGGTGCTGGACAAAAAAGCGCACTTAATAAGATCGCGCCCTGGGTGGTCGATCATGCGGCAAAAGGTGGCCAGATGGAATTTCTCGTCGTCCTCGCGGATCAGGCAGACTTGAGTGCGGCCAAGGCCCTCTCGACGAAAAAAGAAAAAGGCCGATTTGTGCGCGACACATTGTGGCTGAAGGCCCAGGCGACTCAGCAACCGCTGTTGCAAATGCTCCGCGCGCGCGGCGTTGCCTATCGCCCGTTCTACATCGTGAATATGATCTGGGTGAAAGGCGATTACAATCTGGCGCTTGAGTTGTCGGCGCGCCCTGATGTCGCCCGCATCGAGGGAAATCCGGTAATTCACAACGTGCAGAATCCTCTTCCGGTGACAAATGTTAGCTCTTCACCTGCGACGCCTGAAACTGTGGAAACGGGAGTTAGCTACATTCACGCACCCCAGGTTTGGGCGCAGGGTTTCACCGGGCAGGGGATTGTTGTCGGTGGTGCGGACACCGGTTATCGCTGGACACATAACGCGCTGAAAAATCATTACCGCGGTTGGGACGGAGCGGTAGCCAATCACAATTACAACTGGCACGACAGCATTCACGACAGCACAGGCAATCCGTGTGGTAACGACGCGCTCGCGCCCTGTGACGACAACGGCCACGGCACGCACACGATTGGAACGACGATTGGCGACGATGGCGGAACAAACCAGGTGGGTGTGGCGCCCGGTGCAAAATGGATTGGCTGCCGAAACATGAATCAGGGCGACGGCACTCCGGCCCGCTACATGGAATGCTTCGAATTTTTCCTCGCGCCATATCCTGTAGGCGGCACGCCGGCCCAGGGCGATCCAAGCAAGGCACCGGATATTACGACTAATTCCTGGAGCTGCCCTGCTTCGGAAGGATGTTCGGCTTTGACACTGCAGGCTGGTGTGGAGGCGCAGCGTGACGCCGGCATCATGATGGTCGTCGCAGCGCAAAATTCTGGCCCGTCGTGTTCGACAGTAAACGACCCTCCGGGAATTTACGAAGCCGCCTACACTGTTGGCGCGCTCAATACTGGCACGGACACCATCGCGTCTTTCAGCAGTCGCGGGCCGATTACGGCGGATGGCAGCAATCGCATGAAACCCGATATCTGTGCGCCCGGCACGAACACGCGTTCGTCGTTACAATTCCAGCGATTCGTCCTACGCGAATCTCAGCGGTACGTCCATGGCTACGCCGCACGTTGCGGGAGTGGTGGCATTGCTTTGGTCGGAACGCCCGACGTTGCGCCACAATATCGCCATGACGCGCAGCATTCTTAACGATTCCGCTACGCACATTAGCTCTACGGCCTGCAGCAGCTCCGGTTCGCCTAACAACACTTATGGCTACGGCCGTATCGATGTCCTCGCTGCCGTCAATCATCTGCTTCTTACTGGCGCGGTGTCGCGCAAGGTTCACGGCGTCGCCGGCACGTTCGATATCCCGATGCCGCTCAGCGGTGAACCCGCTGTAGAATGCCGCAGCAGCGGTGGGAGCCATACGATCGTTCTTACGTTCGATAACAACATGATGAGCGGTAATGCGAGCGTGACTTCGGGTGTCGGCAGCGTTGCAGGCAGCCCAACATTTTCCGGAAACACCATGACGATAAATCTGACGGGCGTCGCCGACGGACAGAAGATCACCGTTACTGTGAGCGGGGCGACGGACACATTGGCGCAAGTGTTGCCGGATACCTCGGTAAGTTTGAACATTCTTCCGGGCGATGTCGGTGGAAACAAGACTGTCAATGCGACAGATGTTTCACAAACGAAACTGCAATCTGGCGCGCCCGTAACGGCCGCAAACTTCCGTGACGACGTAGTTGTGAGCGGATCGATCAACGCAACCGATATTGTTTTCGTGAAATCGCACTCCGGGACGAGCGTGCCATAACGCGAGGCGGAGGAACTCGTCGGCCGTTCCAGCCAGCATTACAACCGGCACGACTCGCATGCGCGATCTCCGCTTGTGAAATATATTTCCCTGTTAGTGGCACTCGTCTGCACGAATGCTTTCGGTTCCCCGCAAAAGATCGACGCCACCATTCCCGGCACTTTCCAGCAGATTGATTGCGACGGCGGGGGATGGTTTGAACAAATCATTCCGCACGGTTCGGGGCGAATCTATGGACGCACCGATATCGGCGGTATGTATCGCAGCGACGATCACGGCGATACGTGGCACTTCATTAGTGGCGACTTACCGTATGTGGCTTGCTACTTCGTCCAAGGCGTAGCTGTTGCGGCAGGGGATGCGGACGTTGTTTATCAAGCGACGGGAACGTCCTACGCCGACACTGATCCCGGTCGCGGTATCTGGAAAAGCATCGATGGCGGGACAACCTGGGCGCACGTTTTGTCCGGCGTCAATTTTTCGGGAAATGATGCGGTCCACTGGGGCGGCGAATGCCTAACGATTCAGCCGGGAAACGATAATGAACTCTGGGCAGGATCGCGCGGTGAAGGCTTGTGGCATTCAACAAACGCGGGCGCCAATTGGACAAATCTTTCGCCCACGACTTTCGATACGCCGAACGTAATCATTGCAGGCATCGCCATTCATACTTCGGCCCCAGATACGATTTGGGTGTACGGTGAAGGCGGGATTTGGGTTAGCACCACTCACGGTGCGAATTGGACCCACAAAGCGGCAACCATCATCTACAGGGTTGTTCTTAAAGCTGACGGCACAGCATTCGCCGCAGGCACGGACAGTGGAAGCAACGTCCTCTATCGCATGACCGCTGCGACGGTGACGACGCCGACAAATCTTTATCAACATTACATAGACGCCCTGCCTTACGCGCCCGGAAGCGATCTCGCGATGGTGCAGTTGCTCGCGAATGGCGATCTGTGGGCGGCGGATCTTTTTGAATTCGCCTGTCGAAGTACGAACAACGGCGACGCCTTTACGCAGATGCCGATGACACTGACTGGCTCGCTTCCCGGTTGGATTCGACCCGGCGCGACCACCGTCGAGGGCGGGCGTAATGGTCTGATTCAGGACCCGACAAATGCGAATCGGCTCTTTCTCGGCGGCGGCTACGCGCCGTTTCGAAGCGACGATAATGGTGCGACGTGGCGTTATATCCAAAAAGGAATCGGCGAGACTGACGCGTGGCGCGTCAGTTTTCATCCCACTGATTCTAATCGCGTCTGGTTGCCGTTGGCGGACCTGGGCGTGACAACGGTTAGCGACGCTGGAGCAAGCGGAGCAAGCGCCGGTTACATTGCGCCGCATTTTCCTTATCCAGATGATAACGTCATGTTTTCGCATCGTGTGCTCGTGAGCGCATCGAAAGCAATTGCGCCGGGTGGCGAACAGAGCACGCATCGAGCGCGCATCTATCAATCAACCGACAACGGTGCGAATTGGAGCAAACTTGCCGGCACAGGCCTACCGACAGCCGACAACCGAGAGATAATCGAAGCGGTCGATTCTGCTGATAATGCAAACGACTTCATCGTTTTCACGGCTACCGCGCTGACCGCAAGCGAAGGCGGCGTTTACCGAACGACAAATGGCGGCGCGAATTTTACCCGCTCGACCGGCTTTCCAAGCGGTTACGATCCCGGCGCCGAATTTTATTGGAACGTCTCGCTCGAACGCGATGCAACCGACAACACGATTCGTTACGCGCTTCTGCGCAACAGCGGTTTCTGGAAAAGCACCGATCGCGGCGCCACCTGGAGTAAACCCGCCGTGCAACCGGGAAATAATTTTGGCCGGCTCCGCGTCGATCCAATTTCCGGCCGCATCTGGGTCGGGCACGTCGTTGGTTTGGAATACAGTCCAAATAAAGGCGCAACATGGACAGCGGTGAGCGGCCTAACGAGTGTGACGGAGCTCGATGCTTACAACGGCCGCATCGTCGCCATCGGTCGCCAAACCGGCGATGATGCCGATCACATCTACTATTCGGCGGATAACGGAACGACATGGAACGAGATCACGCGCGCCGGCCAAAGATTCGCCAACGCCGAAGCGGTCGCGCTCGACCCATGGCGCGCGGGGACTGTGTGGATTTCCACCGGTGGCCGCGCCATCGCGCGTTTCACTCCCGGGTCGCCCATGCAGTTGACGACGGCGGTTTCACGGAAAACCCATGGAGCAGCGGGAACGTTCGATATCAATCTACCGCTCACGGGCGAACCCGGCGTGGAATGTCGCAGCTCTGTGGGGAATCACACGATCGTTTTCACTTTCAACAATAATGTTGCCAGCGGAAATGCCAGCGTCACCGCTGGCGTCGGCAGTGTAACTGGTGGTCCGACATTTTCTGCGAATACGATGACGGTGAATCTGATGGGCGTAACTGATGTGCAGAAAATAACCGTCACGTTGAGCGGTGTTACCGACACATCGGCTCAGCTATTACCGACCACCACCGTCAGCATGAACATTCTTGCCGGCGACACGAGCGGAAACAAAACGGTGAACGCCACCGACATTTCGCAGACCAAACTTCAATCGGGCGTTCCCGTCAGTGCCGCTAATTTTCGCGAAGACGTAGTCGTCAGCGGCTCGATCACCGCTACCGACGTTAGTCTCGTAAAATCGCACTCTGGATCGAGTGTGCCCTAGCTGAGGACAGACAAGCTTCCGAGCTTGTCCAGGCGCGAATCCAAATATTGTGATCGAGGGAGGCTTCTATGCCGGCCCGGCTCTGTTGAAAAGCTATGTCGTGTCATGTCGAGCGTAGTCGAGACATCTCTTCCTGTTCAACTCGCGATGGAACAATCGCGTTGGAACAAATAATCATGAGAGATTCCTCGACTACGCTCGGAATGACAGGTTTTTCAAAGGACCATTTCCGACAAAGAAACCGATCCTCGGGGTTCGGTTTCTCCTGAAGGCCGGTCGTAATCCTTTCTTTTTTGATTCGTGCAGATATCATCAGCGCCACTATGAATCCGAAGTGTTCTGGTCTGGCGGTTCTCGCGTTGCTGTTTGTTATTCGGTCCGCTAGCGCTGTGGTGATCGGTCAAATCGATGATTTTCAAGATGGCACTACCATGAATTGGACGAACGGTGAAATCATTGGCACCACGCCGGTGACAAATATTGCGACCGGCGGCCCCGCTGGTATCGGTGATCACTACATCCAGGTCACGTCTGATGGAAGCGGTTCAGGCGGTAAACTAACCGCCTTTAATCGCGACCAGTGGCTCGGCGACTATCCTGCCGCAAACGTCACGTCGATCGAAGTCGATCTCCTGAACCAGAGTTCGGTAACATTGTCGATTCGGCTGGCATTCAAGAACGGGGCGGGCAGCGGGAATATCCCTGGTTATCTTACCCAGGCCATGGTTTTACCTGTCGGCAGCGGTTGGCAGCACTTCACCATTTCGCTCTTGCCGACTAACCTGATTCCAGTCGCGACCCCGCCGCCATGGGACACATTCTTCATTAGCGAAGTACGCTTTATTAATGAATCCGGCACGAGCAACCTGAGCGGCACGCCGGTGGTCGGACAACTCGGTATCGATAACATTCGCGCGGTCCCTGAGCCGAAGACAACTGTGCTATTCATCGCCAGTCTGCTCGTGATTGCAGCCGCCGTTTGTAGAAAGTCGTCCAGACTTTCTTAGCAACCGGCGGATGGTGCGCGATGCAGGGTTCGAACCTGCGACTTCTTGCGTGTGAAGCAAGCGCTCTACCACTGAGCTAATCGCGCGAATTGGAAAAGTGATAACTGACGAGTGACAAGTCGCGAGTCAAGATGAGTTGTGTTCGGCGATGTTGTAGCTGCGTTCTCCGTTGTAGCTGCCGCCGTCACAGGCGGCAGAGTCCCGAGCCAGGAACGATCCCTCTGCCGCCGGTGACGGCGGCAGCTACAACGTCACCGGAAAATCGAGTCGCTTGTCAGTAACGCTTGTGCATTCTATTAAGAGACATGTCCGAACATAAAGTCTCTCTTCGTTGGGAACGCGGCGACGCTGCTTTCGAATATCAGAAATATCCGAGGAACCACACTTGGAAATTTGATGGCGGCCACGAGATGACGGCCTCCGCCGCGCCCGCGTATTTGGGCGATCCGAAAAATGTCGATCCGGAAGAAGCGTTCGTGGCGGCGATTTCCAGTTGTCACATGCTCACGTTTCTCGCCGCGGCGTGTAAGAAGAAGTTCGTGCTCGATGAATACACCGACGATGCGGTCGGCCACATGGAAAAAAATGCGGAAGGGAAAATGGCGATCACAAAAGTGCGAGCTGCATCCGAAACTAAAATTCTCGGGCGACAATCAGCCGACCGCCAAGGATCTGGACGACATGCACCATTTCGCGCACGAGAATTGTTTCATCGCGAACTCGGTCAAGACCGAAGTAACGGTGGTGAAGTAGTCCCTCGTCTCTGCCTGGGAATCTTATCCACAGATTTACGCAGATTTCACAGATTAGGTTGAGCCGCGAATCGCTTCCGAGAAAATCTGTGTGAATCTGTGAAATCTGTGGACGACTCTCTTCTGGAATGAACGCCAAGCCTGAAGCACAACGCATGGAGAAGATCGTCAGCTTGTGCAAGCGGCGCGGATTCATTTTTCAATCGAGCGAGATTTACGGCGGACTCAATGGCGTCTGGGATTACGGCCCGCTCGGCGTCGAGCTGAAAAATAATCTCAAACAATATTGGTGGCGCGTGATGGTGCGCGAGCGCGATGACGTCGTTGGTCTCGACGGTTCAATTCTAACTGGACGCGCTGTGCTTAAGGCGAGCGGGCACGAGGATACCTTCAGCGATCCGATGGTGGATTGCCGCACGTGCAAGGCGCGACTGCGTGCGGATCAGATTCCCGAGAAAAATGGCGTCAAGCAATGTCCGAACTGCGGAGGAAAGGACTTAACCGAAGCCCGGCCGTTCAATCTGATGTTTTCGACGCAAATGGGCGCGTCAGCGGATCCGGAATCGATCGCGTATCTGCGACCGGAAACGGCGCAGTCGATTTTCGTCCAGTTCAAGAATGTGCTCGATACGTCGCGCAAGAAATTGCCGTTTGGGATTGCGCAAATCGGGAAGGCGTTTCGTAACGAAATCAATCCTCGCAACTTCACTTTTCGCTCGCGCGAATTTGAGCAGATGGAACTGGAATATTTTTGCCGGCCGGAGCAGGGGATGGATTTGCTCGCGTATTGGCTGAAAGAGCGATTGAAGTTTTATCAGAACATCGGGATCGGGCGCGAACGATTGCATGTGCTCGATGTTCCGGAAGCGGAACGTTCCTTTTATTCAAAGGGGACGTTCGACATCGAATACGAATTCCCATTTGGCCGGCAGGAGCTGGAGGGTGTCGCGTATCGGACGGACTACGATTTGATGCAGCATCAAAAGGCGAGCGGGAAGTCGCTCGAATATTTCGATGAAGAGACGAAGCAAAAATTTCTTCCGCACGTGGTCGAGCCGAGTGCGGGCGTCGATCGGTCGGTTCTGGCGCTGATTTGCGAGGCGTACACCGAAGATGAGGCGCCGGATGATAAAGGAAAAATGGAAACGCGCGTGGTGCTGCGGTTTCATCCGCGCATGGCGCCGATCAAGTGCGCGATCTTTCCGCTCCTCAAGAACAAGGAGCCGCTGGTGGCGAAGGCGCGCGAGATTGTCGATCTGCTGCGGCCGCATATGAACGTTTTGTACGACGAGGGCGGCGCCATCGGGCGCCGGTATCGGCGTCAGGATGAAATCGGCACGCCGTTTGGTGTGACAGTGGATTTTGAGACGCTCGGCGAAAAAGATGCAGCGCTAACGGACACGGTGACCTTGCGCGAGCGCGATTCGATGAAGCAGGAACGGGTGAAGATTTCAGAGTTAAGAGATCGTCTGCTCGACGCGATCGTCTAATTTTGTTGTAGCGGCGGTCTATGACCGTCGCATTATTTTCCCCGGATATTTCGAGCGACGGTCATAGACCGCCGCTACAGAAGACGAAGAATGGACCTTGAAACCTTTCGGGAATATTGCCTGAAGAAGAAGCGAGCGACCGAAGGAACACCATTCGGTGAAACAGTCCTCGTTTTCAAAGTTGCAGGCAAAATGTTTGCGCTTGCTTCGCTCGATGAAGTGCCGACGACCGTGAATCTAAAATGCGATCCCGATTTGGCGCTTGAACTTCGTGACCGCTACGAGCAGGTACGGCCCGGTTATCACATGAACAAGAAGCATTGGAACACGGTGGAGTTGGGGAGCGGCGTTCCCGATCACGAGATCCGAAAGATGATCGACCATTCGTATGAGCTGGTGGTGCGCAGCCTGCCCAAGAAGGAACGAGAACGCTTCGCGGCGTCGCGTTAACGTGAAGCAACCAAGGAGGGGCGCTTTCTAAAGCGCCCACCAAATTATTTCGGCGGTTGAAAACCGCCGCTCCTTGAAGGCTTGGGAAGCAGGAGGTTTATGAGATTTTCGCGGGATGTAAGACCTCGCGCAGTTGCACCTGGCCAAGATCCAAATGCAACGCCTTACGCGCAATCTCGAGGAAAGCATCGGGCGGATCGGTGAGGGCTACTTCCAGCGAACCCTTGCTCTTTTCCGAAGCGCGCAATCCTTTTTCATCAAGCATGGCTCGCACAGCGATGGCGCAGTTTTCCGCGGAATCGACCAGCCGAACGCGATCGCCCAGGAAACGAAGAATGGCATCCCGCAACAAAGGATAATGCGTGCAGCCGAGAACGAGCGTGTCGACTTCCTTTTGCACGAGCGGATCGAGATAACGTCTTATCACCGAATCGGTGATCTCGTTTTGCAGCCAGCCTTCTTCAATGAGCGGCACAAGCAGTGGACAAGCCAGCGCCGTAGTCTGCACCTTGGAATCGAGCGAGCGCAAAGCGTGCTCGTAGGCGCCGCTCTTGATCGTCGCGCGCGTGCCGATGACGCCGACATGTTTGTTGCGCGTGGCGGCAACCGCAGCCTGCGCCCCCGGCGAAATGACGCCGAGCACCGGAACGGAGAGTGTTTCCTTTAATCGCGGCAGGGCTAGCGCGGAGGCCGTGTTGCACGCCACGACAATCATTTTGCAATTCTCCTCCAATAACATCGCGGTAATTTCGCGGCTGTATCGCTCGACCGTCGCGGCGCTCCTTCCACCATAGGGAACGCGCGCGGTGTCGCCGATATAAAAGATTTGTTCGTTAGGCAATAATCTGTGCAACGCGCTCACGACCGTGAGACCACCGATGCCGGAATCGAAAACGCCGATTGGACGTGGGTCGGATTCTGACATTGTAGATTTCGGCGACTTGGAAGTCGCCGCTCCCTGAGGCGCCATCTTACTGGCCGCCGCTGATGGAGATCGAGGGTTTGCCGGCATGATAAGGTGAAGGTGTTATGTCGTCGCGGAGCGGCTCGGTAATCGAATGTTCGTGCGGCGGCAGATTATTCGTGGTGGCGGCCAGTGTCGCGCCGGAAGATCGGAAGTTTACGGCCGCGTCGTAATTCTGCACGGCCTGCGCAATAGCCAAACCGAGCTGGTGCCGATATTGCGGAGTGGCGATGCGGCGGCCCTCACCCGGATTACTCAGAAAGCCGCCTTCGAGCAGCACCGCGGGAATCTTGATGTTCCGCAAAACATGAAAGCGCGCGTGATGCACGCCGCGATCAAAAACCGAGACGTGCGCCAGGACGGCGCCGTGCACTGCCGCCGCGAGGGCTATGTTTTGTTCATCTTGCGCATTCCCGTCGCAGAGGCGTGTGTCGGCAAGGGAAGTCTGATTTTCAGTTGCGGCATTCGATCGAACTCCCGCGGGCGCGAGCGCATAACTTTCAATTCCCGCGCCCCCGCTGCTCGTATTGAAATGAATGCTGATGAAAACTGCATTCGGAAACTGGTTAGCGAAGCGGACCCTGTCTTCAAGCGAGCGCGCCAAATCTTCCGAGCGCGTCATCGCTACCTTGTATCCCGCGTGTTGCAGCTGATCGCGCGCGGTGAGCGCGACGTCGAGCGCAAACGCCTTTTCCGTGCCCCATCCATTCGCTGCGCCCTGATCATCGCCACCGTGGCCGGGATCGAGCACGACCGTTTCCACTTTGTGCGCGTTGCGAATCCGGTTCGGTCGCAGGATTGGCTCGATGATCTTGCTCACGTCCATGGCTGAAATCAAAGTGTCATCGGAATTGCTGAGAATAGGGAAGTCGGTGAAGAAGCGCACGCCGTTGATATTGATTTCGCTGGTGGCGGCTTGCGCGCGCAAACCGCGTCGATTATTGCGCAGCGAAACGTCGCGATTCACGCGCGTGTATTGAGGAAATTGATAAAACTGCGCGATGTTTGCGAAGGAAACGTAATCGCGATCCTGCAGCCGGATCACGCTCCAATCGGAAGCGAACAGGGCGGTCGCCAAAAAGAGCGGCGCGGCAGAAAGAAGTGCTTTTGGTGAAAGCGACATCGCCGACCAACGTGGCGGCACAGGATGTGCCCTGCAAGTCCTCTGGGGAGCGCAACGCCAGGCGCGTGCGGGCGATGGCGACTCGCCATCGCGAACTTTTTCTTCCTTGTCTGGGAGTGAAGAAGGAGGTTTCGGCGAGTCGCCGAAACCGGCACGCGAGTCGCGTGCGCTCCCCAGCTTGCAATCGCGTCGCGTGCTCGGATGATTCCAGCGCGATGGCGGAACTTCCGAAGAATTACGATCCGGCGAGCGTCGAGCAGAAATGGTACGGGCGCTGGTTGGAGCGGGGCGATTTCCATGCGGATGCGAAATCGACAAAGCCGCCATTTTCGATCGTGATGCCGCCACCAAATATCACTGGCGTGCTCACGCTTGGTCACGTGTTGAACAACACTATCCAGGATATTCTCGCGCGCCGCGCGCGCATGAGCGGACATGAAGTGCTTTGGCTTCCCGGAGTCGATCATGCGGGTGTGGCCACGCAAGCGGCCGTCGAGAAGCATTTGTGGCGAACGGAAAAGAAAACGCGCCATGATCTCGGTCGCGAGGCGTTTCTCAGGCGCGTGGTGGAATGGCAGGACAAACACGGCGGCATCATCATCGAGCAGCTGAAGCGCCTGGGCTGTTCCGCAGACTGGTCGCGGCAACGTTACACATTTGATGAAGCCTACATTCGTGCCGTTCAACAAGTCTTCGTCGATCTTTACAAAGAAGGTCTGATTTACCGCGGCCGGCGGATGATCAACTGGGATCCCGTCGCGCTTACTGCGCTCTCGGATGAGGAAGTCATTCCGACGCCGCAGAAAAGCACGCTTTACTACGTCCGCTATGAAATCGCTGAGGAAGCGGGGCGCTTTCTGGAAATCGCGACTACGCGGCCAGAGACGATCATGGCCGACACGGGCGTGGCCGTTCATCCCAACGACAAACGTTATCGCGATCTCATTGGCAAACATGCCTGGCGACCGTTGGCCCGTGAGAAAATTCCAATCGTTGCCGACGACGCGATCGATCCGGAATTTGGCACCGGCGTTTTGAAGGTCACTCCCGCGCATGACAAAGTGGATTTCGAAATCGGTGAGCGTCACAAACTTCCTGTCATCGATGTGCTACATCCCGATGGCCGCATCAATTGTCCCGCGGTGCCCGAGCTGGATGGATTGGATCGATTCGATGCGCGCAAGAAAGCCGCGGAAATGTTGCGAGAGCAGGGCTTGCTCGCGAAAGAGCAGCCGTACGAAAACAATATCGGCTTTAGCGAGCGTGCTGGAGTGCCGATCGAGCCTCGAATCAGCGAGCAATGGTTTTTACGTTATCCGAAAACAAAAGAGGCTTTGCAGGTTGTTCGCGAACATCTTATCCGATTCTTTCCACAACACTGGGAGAAGGTTTACGTGCAGTGGTTGGAGAACATCCGCGATTGGTGCATTAGCCGGCAGATTTGGTGGGGCCATCGCATTCCGGCGTGGCACGATCCAGATGGCAAGGTCGTAGTTCAAGTCGACTCTCCTGGGAAAGAATGGGTCCAGGATTCTGATACGCTCGACACCTGGTTCTCGTCGTGGCTCTGGGCTTACGAAACGATGGACGCGGAGACGCGGAAGAAATTTTATCCGACCAGCGTTCTGGTTACCGCAGCGGACATCATTTTCTTTTGGGTCGCGCGCATGATTATCGCGGGTTTGCATTTCAAGCCCGGCCAAACGGACGACCTCAAGGACAATATCGCGTTTCACGATGTCTTCTTCACCGGTCTGATTCGGGACAAGCAGGGTCGGAAGATGTCGAAGTCGTTAGGCAATTCTCCCGATCCGCTCGATCTAATTGCGAAATTCGGCGCGGATGGCTTGCGCTTTGGCCTGATGCGCATTGCCCCGACCGGGCAGGACATTCATTTTGAGGAAAAGCAAATTGAGGAAGGCCGCAACTTTGCCACCAAGCTGTGGAACGCAGCCCGTTTCCGGCAAATGCATGGACCGAGCGATCCTGCGCCGCGCGTCGAGAATATCACGCTCTCCATTTACGCGATCGAGGTTCTCACGCGGCTAAATGAAACGATTGCGGCGGTCGAAACTGCATATCGCCAATATCAATTCAGCAGCGTGGCGCAGGGGCTCTATGATTTTTTCTGGAGCGATTATTGCGATTGGTTCGTCGAGGCTTCAAAGAGCGACATCTTCAGCGACGATGAATCGCGCAAGAAATCTGCTCTTGCGGTAATGGATCTGGTTCTTTCATCGGTCTTGCGGTTACTGCATCCGTTCATGCCGTTTATCACGGAGGAGCTTTGGTCGTTGCTCGGCTTGGGGAAGAATTCGATTCAGTTTGCCGATCCTCCGCGGGCTATCGATCTCGATGCGGACCTCGTAAAAAGAGGCGCGCTCGTTCCTGCGATTTACAAAACGGTGCAGGCAGGGCGGAATCTACGGGCCGATGCTAAACTTCCATCGAACAAGAAAGTGCAATTCGTTTTACGAACGCCTAACGAGTCCTTGAACGACGAGTTGCCGACAATCGCGCGTTTGCTCAATGCCGAAGAGGTTCTGCTCGATCGCAATTACGAAGCGCAAGCTGGCGTTCCCGTCGCGGCGACGGCTCTGGGTGAGTTGTTTCTCATAATCGCCGAGACGGACAAAAAAGCCGAACGTGAGCGGCTCGAAAAAGAAATCGCGAAGATGGAAAACGAATTGCGGACGGTAAAAGGCAAATTATCGAATGCCGCTTTTGTCGAGAAAGCTCCGGCGAACGTCGTCGAAGAACATCGACGTCGGGAAAGCGAATTTAGCGAGCGGCTAGCGCAACTGCAGCGCGCGCGCGTGGCGCTTGATTGAAAATAATGCGGTGACTGATGACTTGCGCGCCGCGACTCTCAAAAAACTGTTTTAGCTCCGGCGTGTAGCAGGTGCCGTCGTATTCGCGGTTCAATTCGAACCAGATGCGACCGCCCGGAGCAAGAAAGCGCGAAATATCATCGAGAAAGAAATCCCATTCGGGAACGCCCCAAAGACCGGGCACTTTGTGATTGTTGAAACAAATCATGTGCGCGGTGATGAGATCGAATTTTCTTCCGAGATCGGGCAGGGGAATAAATTTCTGGATGCGCCAGACCACGCGCTTCACACCGAGCAGTGCGATCGTTTCGTTGAACATCGGCATATCGTCGAGATCCAAGCCGACGGCGTCGTGACCGAGCAGTTTGCAGATGTAGAGAAAATATCCGCTGCCCGACCCGATATCGAGAACGCTGCGACGCCGGCCCAGATCGAGCTCGAGATCGCGAATTCGTTGCAAGTTGGCGTTCAACCAGGTGTGCAAATCGAGATATTTGGCCGGAGTGTCGCCCGGATTTGGGACGCGATATTGGGCCTGAATTTTTTCAAACTTTTCGCGGTCGATTGTTTTCACGACCGCATCGGCGTCGAAATTTTCCGGCGCTCGTTTTTTCAAAAGAGAGCGACGCATCCGATGACCGACGCTTTTGAAAGCGGCGCCGCTGAAAAGTTTTCCGATCTTGTGGGAGAAGCGCATGAGAAAACGAGCCGGTCCGTAATTCGAGGAGATGCCGCTGTCAACAACGGTGGCGCACAGGGAAGCTTTGATATAATAAGGGCGTCGGCAAGTTGCGATGAATCTCTGGAAAAAAATTCTATGGATTGCGGTAGGCGTTCTTGGAGCGGGCGCAGTCGCCGTCCTTGCGACGTCGCGCGGCGAACAGATCAGCGCGCTTTGGATCATCGTCGCGGGACTCTGCACGCTGGCGATCAGCTACCGCTTTTACAGCAAATGGCTCGCGACGAAGGTTCTCGTGCTCAATGACGAACGCGCGACGCCGGCCGTTGTCCATGCCGATGGAAAAGATTTCGTGCCGACGAGTCGATGGATGGTTTTCGGTCACCATTTCGCGGCGATTGCTGGACCGGGACCACTCGTTGGACCGGTGCTCGCAGCGCAGTTTGGTTTCCTGCCGGGCACGCTTTGGATTTTGATCGGCGCGACGCTCGGCGGTGGCGTGCACGATATGATTGTGCTTTTCGCTTCTGTTCGTCGCCGCGGAAAAACGCTCGGGCAAATGGTGAAGGAAGAAATCGGTGCCGGAGTCGGCGCGCTCGCGCTCATCAGCGTGCTGGCGATCATGATTATTCTGATGGCGGTGCTGGCGCTCGTCGTGGTGCAGGCGCTCGCGAAAAGTCCGTGGGGGGTATTCACAATCGCCATGACAATTCCGATTGCATTCATCATGGGCATCGGGCTGCGCACCGGAAAAGTGAACGTGACTGCGATTACGATTTTTGGACTGGCCGGCCTGGCCTTCGGCGTTTGGGGCGGGCAATTCCTCGCGCATTATCCTGCAATCGAAATTTGGTTTCGACACGACCAGAAATGGATTGCGTGGGCGATCATGATTTATGGATTGGCGGCGAGCATTCTGCCGGTCTGGATGCTTCTCACTCCGCGCGATTATCTGAGCACGTTTTTAAAACTCGGAACCGTCGCTGCCCTTGCGGTCGCAGTGATCCTGATTCATCCGACCTTGCAAATGCCGGCGCTCACTCGATTCATCGACGGAAGCGGTCTTGTCTTCGCCGGTCCAGTCTTTCCATTCGTTTGCATCACGATCGCATGCGGGGCGGTTTCCGGTTTCCATTCCCTCATTGCATCGGGCACGACTCCGAAAATGCTCTCGAGCGAAGCGCGCATTCGCGACATCGGTTATGGCGCGATGGTGACCGAGATGATGGTGGCGCTGATGGCAATGGTGGCAGCATGCGTTTTGCAGCCCGGGCAGTATTTCGCCATTAACACCAAGGGAACACCAACCGAAGTCGTGGCCAAAGTGAGCGCCGCGGGATTTCCCGTTTCGGAAACTGAAATGCAAGAGCTCGCCACGAACCTGGGCGAGAAGACGATGTTCAATCGCGCGGGCGGTGCGCCGACGTTCGCCGTGGGGATGGCTCATATGTTCGCGCGCATTTCGCCGAGTCCGACCGCGCTGGCCCTTTGGTATCACTTCGCCATCATGTTCGAAGCGCTGTTTATTTTAACAACCATCGACGCCGGCACGAGGGTGGGGCGCTTTCTTTTGCAAGACTTGTTAGGCAATTTGTGGCGACCGCTCGGCAACACCCAATCGTGGAGCGCCAATTTCTTTTCCAGCGTCCTCCTGGTCGCAGCCTGGGGATGGTTTCTCTACCAGGGCGTGATCGATCCGCTCGGCGGCATCAACACGCTCTGGCCGCTCTTCGGTCTTGCGAACCAATTGCTCTCGGTCATCGCGCTTTGCCTCGGCACGACTCTCTTGATCAAGATGCAGAAAACAAAATATCTTTTCGTGACCTTGATTCCGCTCGCCTTTATGTGCGTGGTCACCTTTTCCGCGGGTTATCTGAAGGTTCTTTCTCCTGATCCCAAGATTGGATTCCTGAGCGGCGCGCAGGCGTTGCTCCAAGGCTCGGATTCGATGACCGATCTTTCCAAGGCAGCGGATGCGATTCGTCAGGCTTCGGTGTGGCGGCTTGATGCGATCGTTGCGCTCGTCTTTCTTGTCCTGGTCTTGCTAATTGTAGCGGGCTGTGCGCGGGAATGGTGGCGCTTGCTGCGGGGAACCAAGCGAATCGTGCTGCACGAAAGTGAGTTCGTGCCTGTAAGCATGGCACAGCCTGCCGGTTCTTAGCCTAACGAGGAACGAACGGTAAGAGATTCCTCGACTGCGCTCGGAATGACAGAAAATTACTTTCGCCGCAGCGGAACTACGATTTCCTCGTCGCGACGGAGCAGGACAACCTGGCCATCCTGAATTTCCTTCAACGTGATCTGATAGGTTTGATTGCCCATCTGCAATCCAAACTGCTGGCCTTCCTTCATCACTTTTCCATTGATGATGGCGAAGCGTTCAGTTTCACCAAGAGTGATGGAACTAACGAGAAAAACGTTGGCCGGAATTTCAGGTCCGGCTGCTTCCGGACCAACTCTCGCAGCGGGCTTCCAACCAATCGGCCAGAATGGGTTCCGATCGTTCGGTTCCATCGTAAAGGTCGATTGATTTTTTTTGTCGATCAACGGCGCATCGGCTGCGCGCAACGTTTCCCGCCCAAGAACCAAAATAGCGAGTAAGAGAGCGATCGTTTTCATCGTCATCGTTTTATCAGGGTAGTGTCGACCGCCATCGTAACCTGCTGATATTGCGGTTCGGCGGCATTGGCGCGAATACTTAGCTTTTTCACTGCCATAAGCGGCTCGGTATTCTCGAGTTTTGCCATCGCACTTCCGAGCGTGGCAAAATCCGTCTCGGGAATGTCAATCGTCCAGGCGTCATTCACCCAACCGGACAATTCCGGCTGCGGGAAGGCCTGGCTTGAATCCAGGCGAGCGTTGGCCTTGTCGATGTTCTGATTGGAGAAAAAACTCTTGATTCGCGGTGGGAACCAGGCAATCGGCGCACCTTCCGGGATAAGCGCTTGCAGCGCGGCAAATCGATCGGTCGCTGCGCCGGCCTGCCGTTCCAGATTTTTTACTTTAAGCAGCTCGTTTTTTGAACTCCCCATTTTGTTTTGCAGATCGGCGATCGAAGCAATCATGGAATCGCGACTCCGATTCAAAGGGCCGAGAAAGAAGCTGAAATACACGTATAGCAGAATGAAAAAGCCGATCGTGCTCAGAAGCATTTTCTGGATCTGGTCTTTACTGAATTTCTTCAGATCGATTTTCTTAATCATTTTTTCGTGCGTTGAGGAACAGGAGAGGCGTCGGTTTTTGCCGCCGCCGGCATATCAAAGTTCACAGTCAAAACAAAACGCGCCATCGGCATGTTGGCGCCAGCCACATTCACGATCGTGTCCAGATCTTCCAGTGTCTTGAATTCCACTTTGACGTTGCTGTAGTCTTTTCCCAGTTGCTCCAGAATAAGTTGGCGCAAATCTTCTGCCGCTGCCCGCGGCTCGCGTCCTGCGGCCACGCCTTCGATCGATACGTGAACGAGTTTGTCCTCGCCGATACTGCCGTCGAGGCCGGTCAATTGTGTATTCGGTGCCACACAACGCGCTACGCGGTCGAGGAAAGGCGCCCAATAAAATCGGCTCGCGATCATCTCATCCAGGACGCGCGTGGTGCTGATAATGCCGTCAAGCTCCTTCGCCTTCTTTTGCGCGGAAGTGATTTTCGGTTCGACCTTGGCCCAGTCCGCCTGCACCGCCGAGAGTCGGCCTTTAATTTCCAACGTCCGATACGCGGTCCACATGTAGTAGAGAAAAAGCAACGCGCCGATCCCGGCCAGCACCATCGTGCCGATTTTCAGCGGATCGCGCTGACGCTGCCGGTGTTCCAGAATCTCCTCATGCAGGAGGTTAAGATGCAGCGCCATGGCCCGCTAAGTTCTCAGGTATTCGAAGGCCGCGCCGCAGGCCACATTGAGGGAAACGAATTCATTCGGCAGGGCCTGGCGTTTTGCCGCCGGCAACGCCACTTCACACATTTCTAGCGGATCCCAAATCTCGCAGGGCAACCCGAGTTCATCGCTCAAGGTTTGCAGGATCGCTTCTACGCGAGCCAGGCCACCTGAGACAAAGATGCGATGAATGCTTTCCTCGCGCTGACCTTCAAAAAATCCAATCGAATTGCGCACTTCGGTTGCGAGCCGCAGAAGCGAATCGCGACAGATTTCAGTCATCCCGGCGTCGCCTTGGGCAACCATCAGCCGCGCCGCCTTGGCATCGAGAGCGCCATCGGCTGTGAGCGCTTCGTTTAGCGCCTTGCCGCCGTAATCGATGCTGCGCACCAGCACGAGCTCTTTCTTGCTCCCGATCAACACCGTGCTCTGCAAGTGGCCCATGTCGAGCAGGAGAAAGGCTTCGTTGGCGAAGATCTCGGGATACGCGAATTCGAAAGCGTTGAAGGAACAGACGGGAGCGAGTTGCAGGAGTTCCGCCGACAGGCGGCTCTTAGCGACCGCTTCGGAAATTTGTTTCACCATCGGCCGAAGCATTCCGCCCACGAGATATTTCGCCTTCGTCGCGACCATGGTGGTTTCCGCGTGAGCTTGCCCACCTTCGGCGTTCGCTGTCTGTGCGTTGCCAATTCCGTTCGCCGCCACGGGCGCGCAATCCAGCACGAAATCTTTGCACTCCTGGTTTAAAACCGCGAGGCCATTTAACCGCAGCGCATTGCGCAACAAATCAACGGGCGTGTGTGGTTGCTCGATGATGCGCAGGAGAGAGTCCGGGTCCGAAGCGGCCAGCGCGCATCCTTTTGTGCTGCCACCCAGGTCCTTGACCAGCAGCTTGATCTGCTGCGCCAACTCGTCGCTGCTGTTGATTTCTTCGGGAACTTCGCGGGAAGCGTAACTGGTTAAAACGAATCGATCCTCGCCCTTCCGTTGCAGCAGTACTCCCTTGAAATTGTTCCTCCCCAAATCGATGCCAATGACAGAATTTCCACGCCGGGCCATGATGCTTCGTTCCATGTAGCGGGAAGCGTGCCGACGTAGGCGGTTTTTCTGGCGGCGCCTTCCTGCGCTGACGGTTTGGCAAACTCGAATGGCACCGGAATCAAGCGGCCTTGGGCGCCCGATAGCCAAAGAATTCGCGCTCTTTGATGATCCGTTTCACTTCCGGCGGAACCATCGCTTCCCATCCGGAATCGCCGGATTGTAGTTTTGCCAGCGCGTCCGGCGGGAAAATCCCCAAATATTCCGGGCTAAAATCAGTAATTTCGACGATGAATTTGTTCTCGATCAGGTAACGATAAAGCGACTGCAAATGGGGCGCTACGCGGAGATTGGTCGCGGTGATGATCTCATTCGTTTCTTCGTCCACCATCGGATAAACGAGCAATTTCAAGTTGCCTTTAAACATGCGACCAAGCGCTTCCAGGATTCCGCCTTCCAGATTGCGGTAATATTTTTCGTCAAAAATTTCCATCAGGCTCGGCAGGCCCATGACCAATCCGACCATTTTGTTCGTGTAGCGAGCCATGTAACCAGCCAACCGATAATATTCGCCAAATCTTGAGATCAAAACGGTGCGGCCAAGAGCCCCCAGAATATCAACCCGCGCCAGGAAATCCGCGTGATTCAGTTGTCCCTCGGAAAGAAGATTCTCCAGCGTCATTTCCATCAGAACCACCACGTCGGATTCAGATGTCCACATTTCAGTCAACACTTTGCGGCACGCTCCATCCAACATGTCATTGGTGGCGTAGGTCACCGGACGAAAACTTCCGCGCTCGACCACGATCGATTTCTTATACAAAACCTCCGCCGGCTGCACTGTTTCGCCCTCGGCGGTGAACATGACAGCATTCGTTAGGCTCTGACTGACCAACTGCAAGCTCATCAGCCGATTATCCACTCCTGCATAAGCCGCGCCGGAAAATCTAATCATGTCCACTTCGAGTCGTCCGGGCGCGAGGTTTTCGTGCAGCGATGAAATCAGTTTCTCCGGCTGATGGTAATAGAACGCGCCGTAAAGCAAATTCACACCGATCACACCGAGCGCTTCCTGCTGGTCGACGTTTTCTTCATCGAGCATGCGCACGTGAATGATGATCTCACTGGGTTCACAGCGCGTTTTCGGCTGAAATCGCACGCCGAGCCAGCCATGCGCTTCGCTATGCTGCTTGAAACTGCGCGCCGCGACCGTGTCGGCAAAAACGAAAAACGTGCGCTCATCGCCCATTTTTTCGTCCAGCCGCTCGAGCAGCAAACGGTATTCATGATCGAGCATCGTGTGCAGACGTTTGCGGCTGACGTAGCGATCGCACGGCCCATAAATCGCATCGCTAAAACGCATGTCGTAAGCCGACATCGTCTTGGCGACAGTGCCGGAGGCGCCCCCGACATGGAAAAACCGGCGCGCCACTTCCTGGCCTGCGCCGATTTCGGCGAAGGTGCCGTACTTATCTGTGTCGAGATTAATTTGGAACGCCTTCTTGTTCGTCCCGATATCCATCTCAGCGTTCATAAGAATTCCTTAGCGGTAATCGTTGATTGCCGCAAACGGTGTGCCTGCCACGTCGCACCGGCCGTCACTGACGGCAGGTACAATTACAGTCGCACCAATTCCGCGCCTCTAGTCGGGATCCAGCCGCGCAAATCACCTGGCAGCGCGGCATAACTCCAATCGCCGCGCGTGCTCAAGATTTTGATCTCGCTCCCAGCCGGGAGCGCCAAAACGCTGCCCGCGTCATCAGCCGTCGCCAAACGCGCATCGACATTTTTCCCCGTCACAATAGCGAGCGACGCTCCGCGATTTCCGTTTTCGACTCGATAAAGCGCGTAAACAGCGCCACCGCAGAAAAGAAACGCGGCAATCATCGCCACTGCCTTTCCCGTGGAACGACGAAATCCGAACGCGGCCAATGCAAAAATGCCCACCCAAAATCCAATCGCCGCCATCCAGGCGTAGGAATTCGAACTCAACGAACCGAGAAAGCGCTCAGGCCATGTCGCAGTCAATTCCAGGGCGCGCGCTTGATCGCGGACCAGGCGCAGATTTGCCGTTGCTTCTGCGTGATGCGGATCGAGCGCAAGCACGCGTTCGTAATTAAGAATCGCGCGGGCAAGATCGCCCCGTCGATAATACGCGTTCGCGAGATTGTAGAACAAAGTCGGATTCCAGTGACCGGCACGAACGAGCGTGGCATAACCTTCGCCAGCCGCCTGAAAATGTCCCGCCGCGTATTCGCGATTTGCGGCCGCAAAATCGCCTGCCGCATCGGCAAACAATGCGCCTGCACCAACCAGAAAAAGAATTGCCGCCAGACAAAGAGATCTCATACGCGCAAATGTTCGATTAATTCGAGGACTTCTCGTTGTTCGTTAGGCGAAACCGTGCTTTCGCCATTCGGACCTCCGCTGTAACGCAACTCGTCCTTCTGCTTAAACAAGGTTTCGAGCTGGCTGCGCATCGTCTCATCGAGCCGAAAAGCAGTAGCCGCCGTTACCGCATCCACCGTGTTCGGATTCACATTTTTCGCCAGCGCGGTCTTGAGCTGCACGGCGCGCGCGGCTTCCGCGTAGTATTCCTGCGAGGGCGCACCTGCGCGCCGTAAACGCTTCTGCACTTCCATCGCTTCATGTTGCAGACGCGCGCGTCGTCGCGCTTCACGATCGCCGAGCCTTAATCCCCGCCATTTCCACCCGATAAATCCGAGTAGCGCGACCAGCGGAAAAATCTGCGCCAACCAAAAACTCGATCGCATGTAGATCGGCACAAAAGATTCGGTCGTTCCCGGCCAATTGCTGAATTGATAGAGAATGTCCTCGGCCTTCGTTGGTGCCGGGGTCGGTAATCCCGGCTGTTTGGCCGGCGCCGCAGCGGCAGGGGCCGTCGTCGATTTTTCTGCGACTGCGCCGCCCTCGATCTTTACCGGGATCGCGTCACTGCGCAGCGTCACATATTTTTCGTTAATCGGGTCGAAGAACGCAAAAACAAACGGCGGCACGGCCTTCTTCGACTCGTTAGGCGTAAGGACAGTTTCAAACGACTTCATGCCGCTGATTCCGACGTCGTCGTCTTGTTTGAAATTCGCGGACGGCGGATACTGATGCCAGCCGTGTTCGTCCTCCAGCACGGGCGCGCTTACACGATCGAAGTTGCCGCGTCCGGAAATGTTCGCTGTCACCGTAATCGGATCGCCCACCTGCAAATTCTTCGGTTTTGCGTCCGCTTCCATCGTGAACGAGCCAATCGCACCCGAAAACTCGGGCGGCGCGTTGGGTGGCAGCGGCTTCACATCCAAAGTTACCGGCTTGCTTTCCACATCGATCTCCTGCCGTTCCACCGAACGGCCGAAAGGATCGGCGAAAAATGGATCGGAGAATGGATCGTCCATTCCGAAAATATCGAACGGCGAGCGGCCGCCGGAACTGGATTGGCGCGGGACGAGAACCATCGCCGTCGTTTTGACTGGACCGATTTCAAATTTTCCCGTGCGCGCTGCCGCAATTGCAGTCTTAAAGGTATAAACGTCGTAATATTGTCCGCCGACATTTTCGCGACTCTGCGTCGGCTGGGATAATTTCTGCATCGTAAATCCCTGTCCCGAAACTTCCGGACCATCCTTAAGGGTCGCTCGCGCGCGCGAATTGATGTAAAGACGCACTTCTGCCGGAATTAGTTCTCCGACATAAGCGGTGGTTTTCGTTAAGACGAGTTCGGCGGCCACCAGCTTGTGCACATCCACCGATGCTGTCCCGCGTCCAGAGCGCTGCTGCGTTCCCGACCCGGCATCCACAACATTCAACGTTAATTCCGGCGTGCGCAGCGCATTACTGCCAGCCTGAATTTTCTGCGGCGGAATTCTGAATGTGCCCGTGCGCACCGGCATCACCGTATAGCTGTAAACAAAGCTGTAACTGAACTGGAAGTTGCGTCCTTCGATCATCTGCGATTGTCCGCTGTAGCGGATGTCCAGTCCGTCTACATTGATGACATCAGGCGGTCGCGCGCTCGGAGAACCGGTAATCTTGATTTGCAACTGCACCGGCCGCCCCAGCACCGTTTGCGAACTCGTTAGCACCGCCGTCACAGAAGGCTCTTCCGCGAACGCTGACGTCGCCAGCAAGCTCGCCGCGAAAATGAATGCCAGATATTTGTTGTTCCCTCGAGACATTGCGATTTACCAATCCTTATAGACAGGACGCACGGCTTTGCGTTCATCCAGCTGCACGCGCTGCTCTTCCGCTTTCATTGATTGCAACAGACGCCTCGCCTGTTCCGGAGTCATCTCGCCTTCTTTCACGGCTTCTGCTTCTCCAGCTTGTTGCGGCTTCTGGTCGTTCTTTTCTTCACCAGCACTTTTTACGTCTCCAGCAAATTTCTTTTCCGGCGAACTCGTGGGCGTTGGAGTGGGGGATTCGCCACCAGCGGTTTGGTCGCCATTTTCTGGAGTGGGCGAAGGAGACTGCTCGTTGCCGTTTCCACTCGGAGTCGGAGAACTGCCCTGTTCTGATTTATTTTCGTTTTGTTGCTGGCCTTCGCCCGGAGATGGCGAGGGAGACGGAGATTGATTTGGCGATGGCGATGGTGACGCTTCGCTTTTCTGCTGATCCTGTTTCTCGTTCTCTTTCCCGGACTCCTTATTCTCTCCTTTTGATTGGGATTGATTTTGTTCCTGTTTATTTTGGCCGCCGTTTCCCTGCTGATCTTTCTGTTGCTGTTTGTCCTTGTTCTGCTGCTGTTGGTTCTGCTGATCTTTGCCTTTCCCTGATTGCGGTGAAGGTGAGGGTGACGGAGTCGGCGTAGGCTTGGGCTGTTGCTCTTTCTTTTTCTTCAGCTCCTCGATCTTCTTCTTAACAAACTCGTAGTTGTCTTTTGCCTCTTTGTTTTGCGGCTGAAGTTTTAAAGTCTGCGCGTAATGCTGAAGCGCGTTCGTCCAGTCGGTTAGTTTTTTGTCATCGGCTTTTTCCGCTTCGCCTCGTTGATAAAGCGTGTTGCCGAGATTGTAATGACTGCTGCTTTGCAGGCCGGAATCTTTCGAGAGGAGCGCCTGACTGAATGATTCGAGCGCTTTCTTGTATTCCTTCATCTTGTAAGCAGCCGCGCCGGAATCGAATTGGATTTTGTCGGTCGCGCGCGTTTGCGGATGTTCCTGTAATGTTTTCTGAAAAACGGAGTAAGCGTCGTTGAATTTTTGCTTCTGATACAAATCGAGACCGGGTGCGCTTGCGTAGCCGCTGTTAGCGAAAATTAGCAAAGCAATGATGCCGGCTATTGTTGTTTGTAGCGGCGGTCTGTGACCGTCGCTAACTTTCCCCTGCGTCGTGCGACGGTCATAGACCGCCGCTACAGAAGAAGCACTGCGCGCGCGACGCTTGCGATCGTTAATCAACATCGACACGGCTAGTGCAACAATCGCGACACCTAGGGGCCACTCATATCGTTCGATTGGCCGTCGCGAAAACCGCGCATCGATTTCGCCCGCCTGCATTTTACTCAGCCCTTGTTCGATCAATTGCTTCATGGTGCGCGGCCCGTTTTCCAAATGGAGATAGAAACCGCCGGTCGCTTCCGCCACTTCGCGTAGCCGGGTTTCATCCAATCTCGATTTTACAACCTGGCCTTTGCTGTCTTTCACAAACGCGGTCCCGCCATCATCACTGGTAATCGGAATGAGCGATCCTTCCCGCGTTCCGACTCCAATCGTAAAAATCCGCACCCCGCTATCGGCTGCGGCTTTTGCAGATTTGGTTGCATCGCCGCTTAATTCTTCGCCGTCGGTAAAGATAACGAGCGCTCGATTTCCAACCGCGCTCTTGCCATACGTCTGCACCGCAAGATTAATTGCCGCGGAAATATTCGTTCCGCCTTCGGGGATCGTCTTCGTGTCGAGGTCGTTGATTGAATCAATCGCCGCGCTGTAATCAATCGTGAGCGGCGCCTGCAGAAATGCGCGCCCTGCAAACGCAATCAGTCCCACGCGATCGCCCTGCAGCTCATCGACCAAATCCTGTGTGGCAAGTTTTACTCGCTCCAAACGATCCGGCTGAACGTCGTTCGAAAGCATGCTGCGCGAAGTGTCGACAGCAAAAATCAGGTCGAGGCCCTTCCGCTTTCTCTCATCGTAAGTGTAACCCCAGCGCGGTTTCGCCAATGCCACCAACGCGAAACTCAGCGCCACAAGAATGAGCGCATACTTTAGTCCGCGCGCAAAACGACTCACCGTTCCCGCCAGCTGCGAAAACAATCGGGGAGAGATAAACTCATGCAGACGCAATGCTGCGCGCCGTTCTGCGCGATAGAATAGCAGCGCGCAAAGCGGGACGAGCAACAACCCCCACAACCACATGGGCACGCCGAGACTCATGGCAATTTTTTCCAAATCGTCTGCGACAAGACCACTTGTGCGATCAGCAATGCGCAACCGGCCATGATGCACGCCGGGAAAAGATCGCGGTATTCCTGATATTTGTTCACCGTCACCGTCGATTTTTCCATCTTGTCGATATCGCCATAAATCTGTTCGAGCGATTTCGTGTCGGTGGCGCGATAAAATTTTCCGTCCGCAATGCGCGCCACTTCGCGCAAACCGGCATCGTTGAAAGTGACGGGCTGATTTTCGTAAAGCACGTTCCCCATCACATCGGTGATCGGGTTTCCTGTGCGAGGGTCAAATTGCGGATAGGGCGCAATGCCATTGATCCCAGCGCCGATTGCGTAGAAATGAATCTTCAATGCCTTGACCGCTTCCGCTGCGGTATTCGGCGGAATTTTGCCGGCATTATTTTCGCCATCTGTCAGCAAAACAATCGCGCGGCTTTTCGAATTCTTGTCGTTCAATCTGTTCGCCGCTGCCGCCATCGCCGAGCCAATGGCCGTGCTGTTTTCCACCAGCCCGATCCGCACCCGCTCCAGATTCTGCAACAGCCAATCGTGATCGAGCGTCATCGGGCTCACGACATACGGGCGCCCGCCGAAAGCGATTAATCCGATGCGGTCGTTAGGCCGCGCTTCGATGAACTTGCGCGTGACCTCGCGAATCGCATCCAGGCGCGTCGCCCGATCGCCGCCAATCGTAAAATCCTTCGTTAACATCGAACCGGAAACGTCGAGCACGATCATGATATCGATACCGCTGGCCTGAACCTGGCTCAGACTTTTTCCAAGCTGAGGACGCGCCAGGGCGACGATAAGAAGCGCCAGACTTAACAGCATTAGGGCGCGCAAAATTTTTCCCGCGCGCGAAGTGCTCGCTTTGCCGATCCCACGCAGCACCGTTGTCGATGAGAAGATGAGGGCAGCTGCCGGACCGCGTTTGCCTCGCAAATACGCGATCAGCGGCACCGCGAGCAACAGCAACAACATCCACGGCCGCGCGAAGGAAAAACCGGTGTCGTGTGAAAACCAATCAGGCAGGTGCAAGCTGGCCTCCTTTCACGAAACGAAATGCTTCCTCCAGCAGTTGTTCGCTGTCTGCCGTGGTCGCATCGTAACGCGCAAACTTGATCAGGTCGCAGCGATTCAGGAAATCGGTGAGAAGCGATTTGTCGTCTTCGGAAAATTCCGAACGCCGCGCCAGCGCCGTGAGAAATTCCACCGACGTTTGGCGCGTAAGGGGCAAGTGATATTGCTCGGTCACGTACCGCCGCAAAATATCGGAAACGCGAATGCTGAATTGATAGGGATTGATGCGCTCAATCTCCACGCGCACTGCTTCGAGACGCTCGAGTGCAAGATCGCGGGGCGAACGGATAATCGCAGGACGGCGGGCACGGCGTCGCAGAAACCACCAAACGATTGCTCCCAGAAGCGTTAGCGCGAGGAACGCAGCAACGAAAACGACCCAGGGCGGGACTAACGAGTAATCAACCGGTGGCGCGATGTCGTGAAATTCCTGAGCAAGAATAAGTCTCATGGCGCTTCAACGAATCGCGAGTCTGCGCTCGCGTTGTTTGAAAAATGAACGAAGCGCGGGCAGATAATCATCGCCCGTGCGCAGCGAAATCGCATCGATGTTGTTGCGTCGCAGTGTCCGTTTTAGTTCGGACTCATTTTCTTCCGTCAGATCGGCGAAGCGTCTTCGCGTCGTTCGATCGGCTGTGTTGATCTCGAGTTGGTCGCCGGTCTCGGCATCTTCGAGCGTGATAATACCGATGTTGGGAATCGTGCGCTCGCGTTCATCCGCCACGTGGATGGCGATGAAATCGTGTCGTCGTCCGCTCACAGAAAGCGAGCGCGAAAAATCCCCCGTTTGAAAATCCGAGATGAAAAAGACAACGGCACGCCGCGTCACAACCTTATTCAAATAATCCAGCGCAAGCGCCGGCGCGGTACCGCGTCCTGCCGGCTCAAAAAATAAAATCTCGCGAATGATGCGCAGAGTATGTGAGCGGCCTTTCTTTGGCGGAATGAAAAGTTCGACGCGATCGCTGAAGAGAAGCAGACCGACTTTGTCGTTGTTGCGGATTGCGCTGAAGGCCAGCAAACAGGCAACTTCGGCAGCGAGCTCCCGCTTCGATTGTGAAACACTTCCAAAGCTTCCCGACGCACTCACATCAACCACAAGCACGACAGTGAGCTCGCGCTCCTCTGTAAACTTTTTCACGTACGCGGTCCCGAGTCGAGCGGTCACGTTCCAATCGATCGCGCGAATTTCGTCGCCCGGTTGATATTCGCGGACGTCTTCAAAATTCATTCCGCGCCCTTTGAAGACGCTGTGATAATCCCCGGCGAACGCAGTCTGGACCAAACCTTTGGTTTTGATTTCGAGTGCGCGGATCTTCTTGAGAATTTCAGCGGGAGTTTTCTGTGTTTCGCTCATTGAGGAATCAAATAAACAACGCGGTCATCCCGAACGGATGTGAGGGACCTCGCGAATCTCCTTGTGCTTTCGAGAGGTCCTTCGCTTGGCTCAGGATGACGGCATTTTTGCTGCGGTGCTTTGGTGCCAAAAGAAAACAACTCACGGCACCGGCAGTCCTGCAAAAATCCGTTCGATGATTGTTTCGCTTGTGATCGATTCCGCTTCGGCTTCGTAGCTCACGATGATGCGATGACGTAAAACGTCAGGACCAATACTTTTCACGTCCTGCGGCGTGACATAACCGCGCCCGTTTAAGAACGCATTCGCCCGCGCGGCCAGCGCGAGATATATCGTGGCGCGTGGCGATGCGCCGTAACGCACAAGCCCCTCCAACTGTAAATTGTAAGTCGCCGGTTCACGTGTCGCCCAGACAACATCGACGATGTAATCCTTTACGCGATCATCGATATAGATGCTGTTCACGACTGAACGCGCGCTAATGATCTGTTGTGGATCGACCACTGGACTCACCGTCAGGTTAGGCGCCGAAGTTGCCATGAGATCGAGAATCTGTCGCTCTTCTGCCTTTTCAGGATAACCGACATTCAATTTCAGCATGAAGCGATCGAGCTGCGCTTCCGGCAATTGATATGTGCCTTCCTGCTCGAGCGGATTTTGTGTCGCGAGAACAAGAAATGGATCGGAAAGGGGATACGTTTTTTCTCCAATCGTCACCTGACGTTCCTGCATCGCTTCGAGCAAAGCGCTCTGCACTTTGGCCGGTGCGCGATTAATTTCGTCGGCCAGGATTAAATTCGAAAAAAGCGGACCGAGCTTCGTCGTAAATTCGCCGGTGCGCGGATTGTAAATGAGTGTTCCGATCAAATCCGCTGGCAAGAGATCGGGAGTAAATTGCAAACGTTGGAAACCGGTCTGAATAGCTGCGGCCATCGTCTTGACCGTTAACGTTTTCGCTAGACCGGGCACGCCTTCGAGCAGGATATGGCCGTTGGCGAGCAATCCGAGTAAGAGCCGATCGACCAGATACTTCTGCCCAATCACCACACGCCCGACCTGTTCGCGCAACTCCGGGATCCAGCGACCCAGCTCCTGGACTTGTTGCGTGATTTCCTGCGTTGATCTCATAGGTTTTGTGAGACAAAAAACGAGCCGTTGCGTTCGAACAAAGCAAATCGCTTTCTCGAGGCTAGGCAAGGAGACGGTCGAGCGAATCAACGCAAATCTGCGACCACGTCTCCAGGGTGTCGCGTCGCGCCCTCAATTCGTCCGCCGACAAGAACGCCAGGTTCGTGATCATCGCCTCGCGTTTTTGCACTTTCGGTTCGGCGAGTTTAAACACGTGCACGATTCCAAGGTGGACGCGCCCGACCTCCGTTGTGTCGTCGTTTAGCAGCGCGACAATGCGATCTTCGAACGCCGATTCAATCTTGATTTCTTCCTCTACTTCACGTTCGACGCCGGCGCGATAAGCATTCTCGTCCCAGGCAAAAAGAGATTCGTCCATGTCGTTCATGTGGCCACCGATCCCAATCGATCCTTTGGAAACCAGGCGCTGTTCGCCCGCTTTCTTCCCTCGCACGTAATGCAGGACGGTGTTGCCATGTGCGATGATCGCATAAGGGATGATCTGCTTGTGCGTTGGATCGTTCTCCGCCTGCGAGCGCGGCAAAAAGAAGTTATTCTTGCTTGAGAGAAACGCGTCGAGATACCTCCGCGGCTCGAAATTCAAGCCGTGGAAACTGCCGAGCTCGTCGAACAGACTTCGCCTAACGACCAGGACATTTTCATTCGGATCATTCATTAAGATGCGCTAAAGAGGTGTCATTCTGAGCGAAGCGAAGAACCTCGCATAGCTCGTAAATGGATCGAGAGATGTTTCGCTGCGCTCAACATGACAGGCGCTGATGGAAGCGTCAGCTGCTTCTCTAAACTTAAAAGGAAAAAGTAACTCCAAGCTGCGGACCGAGCAGGTTCAGACTCGGGTTGGGATCTGTTTGGCCGCCGTTGGAAAGATGTTGATAAAGAATACCAGCGGTCGCCTTCCAGTGATCGTTCATTTTGTAGGAAACGCCTGCCGCCGTCAGAATATTGAAGGTGAAATCCTGGCCTTGCGCGCCGAAGACCTGCGACCTGCTATCGATGAATCCCGCACCAACGCCACCGGAGATGTACGGAATCAATCGCGCCCCGGGTCTCACGAAGTTGTAACGCAGTCCCATCGAGATGCCGAAGTAGTAATTTTCCGGTCCACGAAAAATCGGTTCGGCCATCACGAGAAGATAAGCTTGATTGAACCCGCGCAGCCAACCGTCGGTGTGGACCGCGCCCCAGCGCACGCGACCGGTAACAAATTGCGCGCCGATTTCGTAGCTATTTGGGTTTCCAATAATGCCGAGCAGGTAGGCGGATTCGGTCGAGATTTCGAAACGCGGCGCATCCAAATCTTCCGTCATTCGCGTCGAAGCAGTTTCGCTTCCAGCGCGCGCCACGCCAGCGAACCCGACGAAGATAAATGCAACGCAAAGGAATTTTTTCATGAAAGCGCGTAGCATATTGCTGCCGGATCGAATTGCAATGGAGCGCCGCCGACGTGAAGCAATCAAGGAGGGGCGACCCGCTCGCGAAGGCTTTCGGAGTTTCCAAAGCGCCCTGGGCTTTGTTGCGGCGGTTTCCAAACCGCCGCTCCTTGATTACTCGGCTTCAATCCAGCGCTGTAGATCGGAAGGGAGCGCACTTTCCCACGACTCGGATTGGTCGATCTCAAGCCGCGCTGAATGTAGTGCATGCCTTGGCAAAAGCAGTGCGCGTTCGAGCTGCGGCGTCCAGCCAGTCTTGATGAATTCGAGATAATGATTTTCGTTCGGCCCGTAAATCTTGTCGCCGACAACAGCGTGACCGAGCGATGCAAGGTGAACGCGAATTTGATGTGTGCGTCCGGTTTGTGGAATCGCACGCACAATTGCGAAGCATTCGCCCGCACGAACGAATCGTTCCGCTACGACAAATTCCGTGAGAGCCTTCGCGCCGCTCGGGTGAATTGCTTGTTTCAACCAGATCCGTGACGGACCGAACTCCCCGGCACGAGCGATCGGCGCGTCCACCGTCGTCGAGTCCCAGTCCGGCCAATCCCAAACAATCGCGAGATATTCTTTTCCGATGCGTTGTTCCTGCATCAGCAAACCGAAGCGCCGCGCCGCCGTGGAAGTTTTCGCTATGAGCATCAGACCGCTCGTCTCGCGATCGAGCCGGTTGATGAGTGAAACCTGTCCGCCGTTGGCGATTTCAAACGCGAAAAGATTTCGCAATTCGCTCCAGAGTGTACGTGGACCGCCTGGTTTCGTCGGATGGACTAACAAGAACGGTGGCTTTTCAACGATAGCGTAATCGTCTGTCTCCGCGACGATCTGAAATTCGGGCGCCACGTTGCGATGTCCTGTCTCACCAAACATTTCGCAAGATACCCAAAATACCCCTCATCCTAACCTTCTCCCAATTGCGAGAAGTTCCGGGCGCCTTCTTCGTTTGCTTGACCTGGCTCGGAAAACCGCTTTACCTAACGCCGCAGCTTCGCCAGGAGGACTCGTTTTGGAACTTAAAGACATCAAAGCCATCATCGATTTGATGAGGAAGAACGAACTTTCGGTCTTCGAGATGGAGAAGGATGGCTTCAAGCTTAAGCTGCAAAAAGGCGCGACGGAAAAAACGGTACTAACGCCAATGACGACGTCAGTGGCAATGCCAGTCGTTCAGGCTGCACCAACGGCGCCGGTGGCTGCTCTTTCACCCGCGGCGGCACCACAGAAAGCCGCCGAGACGCTTAAGGATATTATCTCGCCGATGGTCGGAACGTTTTACCGCGCCGGCTCGCCCGATTCGCCTTCTTTCGTCGAGGTCGGCAGCGAAGTGAACGAAGAGACAGTCGTCTGCATCATCGAGGCGATGAAGGTGATGAACGAAATCAAAGCGGAAACAAAAGGGGTCATTGCCGAAGTGATCGCGGAAAACGGAAAGCCCGTGCAATTCGGGCAGGTGCTTTTCCGTGTACGATGATGATGTGGCGCTCGCCGCGGCGAGCGTTTGGATTCGCTTCGCAAGCTAAGCTTGCGCTATCTGCATGTTCGAAAAAATTCTTATCGCGAATCGCGGCGAGATTGCGTTGCGCGTAATCCGCGCGTGCAAGGAACTCGGCGTGCGCACGCTCGCAGTTTATTCGGACGCAGACGTCGACTCGCTTCACGTGCAGTTAGCAGACGAAGCCATTTGCATCGGCGCGGCCGCGAGTTCGGAAAGTTATTTGAAGATCGATCGCATCATGAGCGCGGCCGAAGTGGGCGACGTGGATGCGATTCATCCGGGTTACGGTTTCCTTTCCGAGAACGCGCACTTTGCCGAAGTCTGCGAAAGTTGCCGCATCAAATTCATCGGGCCACCCGCGAGCGCGATGTATTTGATGGGCGATAAAAATTCGGCGCGCGCCTGCGCTCGCAAGGCCGGAGTTCCTGTCACGCCGGGGAGCGATGGGATCGTCGAGAACGAACAGGAAGCGATCAAGGTCGCGAAAAAAGTTGGGTTATCCTGTCATGGTCAAAGCTGTCGCCGGCGGCGGCGGTCGTGGTATGCGCGCGGCGCATAACGACGCGAGTTTGGTGCAAGGATTTCACGCCGCGCGCACAGAAGCAGAGAAAGCGTTTGGCAACGGTGCTGTTTATATTGAAAAGCTAATCCTCAATCCGCATCACATTGAGTTTCAAATTGTCGCCGATCATCACGGACACACCGTGCATTTGGGCGAACGCGATTGTTCGATTCAGCGGCGGAATCAAAAGGTAATCGAAGAATGTCCTTCACCGTTCATGAGGTCAGCGCTCCGGAAAAAAATGGGAAACGCAGCGGTACGACTCGCGCAATCGGTCGGCTATCAAAATGTCGGCACAATCGAATTTCTCGTTGATGGAGCCGGCCATTTTTATTTCATCGAGATGAACACGCGCATTCAGGTCGAGCACACGATCACTGAGGAAGTCTACGGCTGCGACCTGGTAAAGGAACAAATTCGTATCGCGGCCGGCGAAAAACTTTCTCCGCATGTTGCCAAGGCAACTCCAAGATTGCACGCGATTCAGTGCCGCATTAACGCCGAAGATCCGGCGGCAAATTTTCAACCGTCACCCGGACGGATTGCTTTCTATTACGCGCCGGGTGGGCGCGGTGTGCGCGTCGATTCGCATGTGTATACCGGTTACACCGTTCCGCCGTATTATGATTCGTTGATCTCGAAGTTGATCACGGTTGGCGCGACGCGTAATTCAGCCATCGCCCGGATGCGGCGCGCTCTTGATGAATATTTTATTACCGGAATCAAAACGACGGTGCCATTTCACAACGCCATTCTCCGAAGCGCCGAGTTTCGCAACGGCACCTACGACACTGGTTTTGTCGCGCGCGTTATGGCTGCGGACACCTTTGAACTGCGCGCGCCGCGCCTGCATGAGTAACCAAGGAGCGGCGCTTTCCGAAGCGCCGGCTGGGGAATTCGGCGGCTGGGAAGCCGCCGCTCCTTGAGGGCTCGAGATGAAGATTCACGATCTAACGGACCGCCTGCTCTACGGCATCTTAGATCTAAGCTACGTTGATGTCTTAGATGCGCCTGCCGTCGTTCGATCGATGATCGCCGGTGGCGTCGATATCATCCAGCTTCGCGGCAAGACGCAGGAAGTTGAGAAGCTAACGGAACTCGCGGCCGAATTGCATTTTGTTACATCGAAAAATGACGTGCCCCTCATCATCAACGACCACGCTGAGGTTGCGCGCTGGGTCGCGCTCGAAGGCGTTCACCTCGGGCAGGAGGATATGCCAATCGCGGAGGCCCGCGAAATTGCGGGGCGGAACTTACTCGTTGGAAAATCCACACACAGTTTCGAGCAGGCGGTCGCGGCCCAGAAAGAAGACGCTGATTACATCGGATTCGGTCCGCTATTCGCGACGCCGACCAAACCCGATTATCCGCCCATCGGTTTAGGCGCCATAAACAAGGTCCACGATGCCGTGCAGATTCCGATTTTCTGCATCGGCGGAATCAAGCTGAACAATCTCATGCATGTGCTCGCCGCCGGCGCACGACGCGTCGTGATTGTCTCCGGACTCTTGCAAAGCAAGAATATTGAGGCATACGCAGAGACTGCAAAAGAGCCTTCTCGCGCAACGCGGTCGTCCTTAAGTCAGCAAATCTACTTTATGTCCGTTCTCGTTGTTGGTTCCATCGCACTCGACACTGTCAAGACGCCGGTCGAAGAACATGCCGATTTGTTAGGCGGCTCGGCTTCCTATGCCGCGTTGGGCGCGAGCTTCTTCACGCCGGTAAAAATGGTTGGCGTGGTCGGCGACGATTTTCCGCAGTCAGAATTTGAATTTTGGAAATCGCGCCACATCGAAACCGAAGGCGTGCAGCGCGTCGCCGGGAAAACGTTTCGCTGGTCCGGCGAATACGCGTGGGATTTGAACACACGCGAGACGCGTTCGGTCGCGCTCAACGTTTTCGAAAAGTTTCAGCCGGCCTTGCCGAGAGTCGTATCGCAAAAGCGATTTCGTTTTGCTCGCGAACATCTCGCCCGAACTGCAATCGCACGTGCTCGATCAAATGGAGAAACCGCGCTTCGTCGTCGCCGACACGATGGATTTGTGGATTGAAATCGCCCGACCGGCGCTCGATGCGTTGTTGCCGCGCGTTGATCTTTTGATTCTCAACGACAGCGAAGCGCGCGAAATGACCAAAGAGACGAGCCTGATCAAAGCCGGCCGAAAAATTCGCAAAGCGGGACCGCGGTATGTTGCGATCAAAAAAGGCGAGCACGGCGCGTTGCTTTTCGGCGAAAACGAATTTTTCAGTTGCGGCGCTTATCCGTTGGAAGACATCCACGATCCGACTGGGGCAGGGGACACCTTCGCCGGGGGGATGGCCGGTTATCTCGCCGGCGAAAGTGGGAGGGGCCTCAGCGCCCCGACTGGTGGCGAAGTCACATTTTCCGATCTGCGCCGCGCCATGATATACGGCAGCGTCCTCGCCAGTTTTAACGTCGAAGCTTTCAGCATGGAACGTTTGCGTAGCCTAACGAAAGAAGAAATCGACGACCGCTACGAAGTTTTTCGCATGATGAGCCAGATCGACGTCGTGGCTTGATGTCTTCAAAGGTGGAACGCGCTCTCCGAGCGCGTTGTTAGAATCAGGCGACGAAGCCCCATTTACTCAGCATCGGTCCGAGCCGGACAGGCCATTTCGGAGATCTCGATCCACCTTGATTGGCCGAGTTCGCAGACTTCGCGTTCTTAGATTTCCCGGTTGCGCCCGCGGAACGATGGCCACGATATAGAATCACGGCACAAGCATGAGAAAACCCGCAGCACCATTCGTCTATGACGCCACTACGCGACGATTCTACCATGGCACCAAGGCCGACCTGAAGCCGGGCGACCTGCTTCAACCCGGCTATTCCTCCAACTACTACGCCGAGCGGAAGTCGCCCTGGATCTACTTCAGCGAGACCCTGCACGCGGCTACCTGGGGCGCGGAGCTGGCGAAGGGCGAAGGTCCCGGCCGGATTTACGTAGTCGAACCGACCGGCCCGTTTATGGACGACCCCAACCTGACCGACAAAAAGTTTCCAGGTAATCCCACAAGGTCCTATCGTTCGAAGGAGCCGCTGCGGATCGTGAGCGAACACCTCGATTGGGTGGGACATTCTCCGGAGGAAATTCAGGCAATGAAGAAAGGTATCGCAGGTAGGAAGCCCATCGAGGACTGATCATCCTCTTGCATGGCCTAACGAAAGAAGAAATCGACGATCTTGCGGTCGATTCGACCTGGTAAGGTTAGCCTTCTACCCGACCTCGAAGCTTTGGGGGGCGTCTATCGCGATGAAGGCCTTGCGACCATCTTTCGGCGCACCCAGCCTAGCCCTGCCAACGCCATAGCCATCAACATCGCCGTGGAGCCAGTTTCGGGGACGCTGCCGATTTCCAAGACGAGAGAGTCATGGGCGTTTGTCGAACTATTAAACCAGTTCCACTCATAGGTGCCCGGCGTGAGACGGAGTGATGAAAAGGTGCCTGTAAACGACATTGAGGCAGAGAGCGGCGAGCCACTAAAGTAAGAAGGTGGGAAACTGAGCGAGCCGACGCCCAAAGTATTTATGAATTCAAAAAAGGAACCCGTATTATTACTAGGTTGATCTACGCTCCTCCCGATCCCGCCGAAGCCAAAAGAGGACGGTCCCGTCAGATTGGGGAGAGCGCCTCCATTAACAACGACAGGTGCAGAGCCGGGTGTGCCGAACTCAAACGCCGTTTCTACTAACGGTGGGACCCCGGAGACATAATTAGGCACGAGGAAATCCGTGGGCGTCTGGATGGTTACTGTGAATCTCTGGCCCAAGGAGTCGGTATTCAGGTTCCCAGATAGCGTGAATACCACATTACCACCAACCTGATCTGCGTAGACCATCATTGTTGCGTGGGCTGAGCTGGCAGCGAGAAGCATGACAGCGAGGGCGAGGATTACTTTTCGCATTTGGGAATCCGGGCTGCGGGGAGCGGTGATCCTGAGTATCCAGGTGTTTCCTTGTGCGCTGATTACGCTTGCGCGGCTTTTTCTGTTTTCATTTCCGAGGCTGTTGAAGGGATGGTTTTCGCTGTGTTAGGAAAATCCCGCTCTTTTGTCAAGCTCCATTGCGCCGCGGATGGTCGGCGCACTTCTTCGGCAAGTTGCCAGGCGACGAAAGGTTCCCGCTAACTAACGAAAGCGGACAGATCACCTCGCGGCGAACCGCGATAGCTACGTCATCGTAATAGACGCAACCGCGCTCTCCGGCCCATCGCCGAGCGAATTGCGGCCGACGACTTTGAATTCGAAGGTCGCGCTGGCATCGAGTTTCCCGGTATCGAACGTTTTCGTGATGATATCCTCGGCGATTTTTGTGAAGTCGGAATCGGCTTGGAGTTTTTGATAGATATCGAAGCTGGCCGCGTGCGGAGCATCGAACACGAGATGTGCGGCTTGAACTGGAATCTGCCGTGATCTGGCTGATAACGGCTGGCCGAGCGGCCCTGTAAAGTCTTGCTTTTTGGGAGAGCAATCCCTTATACCGAACGGACCCTGATTTATTTATTCGGGGCGAATTCCACCCGCCGCAGGTTAAAGAAAAAAATCCCCTTATGAAACAACAAAAGAACCCCTCCCAAAGAGCAACCGCGCTAAGAAGCACGATCTCGGTGATGCTAACGCTGGCCTCAACAATCCTACTGAGCCTGGCGACAACACCCGTCGCAAACCGATCCGGCCTTAATGGCAATGAGAGAGTTGACAACGCTAAGACAACTCCCGGCTGGACGGTTACTGGCAGCCTGGGCACTGCACGCTCGGGCGACACGCAAACGCTGTTGCCCTCCGGCAAGGTGCTGGTGGTGGGGGGGCTTGATGATAACTTTAACTCCTTTAGTAGCGCAGAGCTCTATGATCCGGCGACCGGAAGCTGGAGCAGCACTGGCAGCCTCGGCGCCGCTCGCCGTTTCCATACGGCGACACTCCTTCCGTCCGGTAAGGTGCTGGTTGTGGGAGGACAGGTGACCGGTGGTTACTTGAGCAGCGCGGAGCTGTATGATCCGGCGACGGGAAGCTGGAGCAGCACCGGCAGCCTCGCTGGCGCACGTTACGAGCATACTGCGACACTACTCCCTTCGGGCAAAGTGCTGGTGGCGGGAGGAGCCAATGATCCCTTTAGTTCATTGAGCAGCGCAGAGCTGTATGATCCGGCGACCGGAAGCTGGACCAACACTGGCAGCCTTGGCACGGCGCGTGACAGTCACACGGCGACGTTGCTGCCCTCCGGAAAGGTGCTGGTGGCGGCCGGACGGAACGGTTCTGCTGGAGATGGCTTGAGCAGCGCAGAGCTGTATGATCCGGCGACCGGAAGCTGGACCAACACCGGGAGTCTGGTCACGCTACGCTTCGCTCACACGGCGACGCTATTAGCCCTCTGGCAAGGTGTTGGTGGCAGGAGGATTCAACTCTATGAACATCAGCAGTGCGGAGCTGTATGATCCTGCGACGGGAAGTTGGAGCAGCACTGGCAGCCTCGTCGGCCCACGCTGGATCCACGCGGCGACGCTGCTGCCTTCCGGTAAAGTGCTGGTAGTGGGAGGATTTGGGGATGGCCAATACCTGAGCAGGGTGGAATTGTATGATCCGGCAACGGGGAGTTGGAGTAGCACCGGGAGCCTCAGCATCCCACGTGCACATAGTGCCGCGACGCTGTTGTCCTCCGGTAAGGTGCTGGTGGCAGCAGGACTCAGTAACAGTCATGTCTCGAGCAGCGCGGAACTGTATGACCCGGCGGTGGGAAGCTGGAGTATGACTGGCTCATTGGTCAATGGCCGCGGATTTCATACGGCGACATTGTTACCAAACGGTAAAGTACTTGTAGCTGGTGGTGCTGCTGGCCTCGACACTAACACTGCAGAGCTGTACGATCCTTCGTCCGGAATGTGGAATACCACTGGCTCTTTGTCGCGGCCGCGCGGCGAGCATAGAGCAACATTGCTAGCAACCGGCAGGGTGCTTGTTACTGGTGGGTTTAATCAAGCCGACGGATTCCTCGCCAGCGCAGAGGCGTACGATCCGGAATTAGGGCGATGGATATCCCAGGGCTTGATGACGACAACGCGCATTCTGCACACGGGAACTTTGTTACCGAATGGGAAAGTCCTTGTCGCTGGGGGAGAGGACGCGAACCGCGACGACCTGGCTAGCGCAGAGTTGTATGATCCGGTATTCGGAACGTGGAGCATCACTGGCTCAATGTCCACAGGCCGCTCGGAGTACACGGCAACATTACTGCCGAATGGCAAAGTCCTCGTCGTTGGTGGACACATTCCTGGTGACGCCACCAATAGCGTCGAACTATATGACCCCTCCTCCGGCACATGGAGCACCACTGCGTCAATGGTTGCGGCACGCGTCGCTCACACCGCGACGTTATTACCGAATGGGAAAGTGCTCGTCGTTGGTGGACTTGATGTGAAGTTCTCCGTTGCCAGTGCGGAATTGTATGATTCATCGTCAGGCACTTGGAGCACCACTGGCTCACTGGCAACGTCGCGTTTCTCACACACGGCGTCATTGTTGCCGAGTGGAAAAGTCCTTGTTACCGGTGGGTTTTTTCTAAAGGGCGATAACCCTGTCCCTCTCGACAGTGCGGAGTTATACGATCCAGCATCAGGCATTTGGAGCGCGGGCAGCCCACTAACGATCGCACACGCAAATCACACAGCAACATTATTACCGAATGGGAAACTCCTCGTCGCTGCCGGACATAATACCGCCGCCCTTACCAAAGCGGAGCTATATGATCAAGGACTTGGCTTCGATCCCAGCTGGCAGCCTCTGCTCACCGACGTTTCGCCTTCAATCGTGCCGAGTGGTAGCGCGCTAACAGCTTCTGGTTCCCGTTTCAAAGGCATCTCCGAAGCGTCCGGCGGTAACGGCACGCAGAACTCTTCGTCTAATTATCCACTGGTCCAACTACTAAGCCTGACTAACGAGCAAACGCTTTTCCTGCCTGTGGACGCGATGGCAGGCTGGTCGGACACGTCTTTCAATTCCCAGCCCCTCACGATCATGACAGAGAGTTCAAGCGGCTTTCCCGTTGGCTATGCACTCGTAACTGTCTTCACCAACGGTATCCCCAGCTCATCGCAATTCGTGCTCGCTGCACCGTCAGGCGAATGCACAGTATGCCACAAGCACACAGCGACGCTCACCTTCCCGTGCAATAGCCTGGAGTATCACAGACATTTGGACCACGGAGACACCGTGGGCGCTTGCCCCGTCTTCCAAGCCGTCCGATCAAACTGACTCGTTAGGTAAAGATTAATCGCCGCAGGCTAAAGAAGAAAATCCCCTTATGAAAAAACGACAGAACACCTCCCAAGGCGCAAGTGCACTACGAAGCACGATTTCAGTGATGCTCATGTTGGTCTCAGCAGTCCTGGTAAGTCTCGCCGCAACACCCGGGGCAAATCCAACCGGCCACAATGGCAGCGAGAGAACGGACAACGTTAAGACAAGTCCCGGATGGGTGACCACGGGCAGCCTCGGCACCGTACGCCTTAACCATACCGCGACGCTGTTGCCCGCCGGCAAGGTGCTGGTAGTGGGAGGACTGAATCGGCGGTGCCACCGGTGCCTTGAGCAGCGCGGAGCTGTATGATCCGGCAACGGGAAGGTGGAGCAGCACCGGCAGCCTTCACACCGCATGTGCAAATCACACGGCGACACTGCTGCCCAACGGCAAGGTGCTGGTGGCGGGAGGAAGGAATGGGCTTGCATTGTTTCTTCGGACAGTCTGGCAAGGATAATTTAGGTTAGCTGATTGCATTATTAGTTCGAGGGGAACAGTTGTTCAAATTGCAGCGGTGAGCGATAACCCAGCGCGCTATGCAGCCGGGTACGGTTGTAGAAGGTTTCGATGTAATCGAAGATGGCCGTGCGAGCTTGGGCGTAAGTGGCGAAGCGGTGATGATAGACCAACTCGTATTTGAGGCTGCTCCAGAAGCTTTCGATAAATGCGTTGTCGTAGCAGTTGCCTTTGCGGCTCATGGAAGCGAGCAAGCGGTGTTGGGTGAGCAGTTGGCGATAGGCCGCGCTGGCGAACTGGCGACCGCGATCGGAGTGGAGGATGAGTGGTGCGCTCGGTTGACGCCGCTGCAAAGCCATGCGCAGAGCGGCAATGACCAGCTGAGCATCGAGGCTTTGATGCATGGCCCAGCCGATGACACGGCGAGTGAAGACATCCAGGACCGCCACCAGATATAACCATCCCTGGCCGGTGAGAACGCAGGTGGCGTCGGTGGTCCAGACCTGGTCAGGCCGTTTGATGGTGAGACCTTTAAAGCGGTTAGGCGCGATTGGTCCACCGTGACGACTGTCGGTCGTGGCCACGCGATACTTGGAACGCTGGCGGGCAAAGAGACGCTCTGTCCGCATGAGACGGGCGATGCGGTTGCGTCGTCCCGGACAGCCGAGCACTTGCGCCAGACGCGGACTGCCATAGGTCTGACGACTGTGGAGGAACTCCTCTCGAATGCGTTGACGCAGTCGCAGGTTCTCCAAGTGTCGTTGACCTGGTCGGCGCCTTCGCTCTTTCCAATCGTAGTAGCCACTGCGTGACACCAGAAGCGCCTCACATAACCAGGCTACTTTGTATTGGCCGCTCATCTGCTCGATTCGGGCATACCTCTGGGCGGCACTTCGGAGAGGATGCCCAGTGATTTTTTTAAGACTTCACGTTGCTCTAAAAGTTTGGCGTTTTCGGCCCGTAAACGGCGGATCTCTGCTTCCAATGCTTCGATGCTGCGCTTGGATTTGGGCTCAGCCTTGGAAGCGTTGGGTTCGCGCTCCAAGTGGGCCCAGCGGTAAAGTAGCGGGGCGCGGATACCGAACTCAGCCGCCACCTTCGCGGCGCTGCGACCACTGGAACGCCATAATTCCAGCGCCTCCTGTTTGTATTGATTCGTGTAGCTCGTTTTGCTGCGAGCTGGTTTGCTTAACTGCGTCTTCATGTGGGCTCCTCGGTTTTTTGACCCTTTGCCCACTGTCCGTCAAATCAATGCAACCCCACAGCTTACTATTGAGTATTCGTGTCGAAAGTAAGCACTGACCCGTTTTCGTTGTCACTGAAAAAAGAAGGCTGCTGGCTCTTCACTTGGATGCTGATGTTGTTTCCGCAGGAGTCGGCAGCCCGGCTTTGCGACAGAACTCGGCAAAGCGTGGATCGTGCCGGTAGGCAAGGACGATAGGGTCGCTGAACAAAGTCGAGCCCGTGTCGCAAACGGCCGCGTTGTCGTTATCGGGCAATTGCTGGAATTATGGTGAGAGGGCAAAAAAGCTTGCCCGTGGATGTCGGTGAAATAGAACCTACAGGACCAAAGCCATGAAATTCGCCTCAATCGTTCCAGTATCTATTCTCGCATTGTTGTTTCTCGGTGGGTTTGTCTCACCCAGCGTTGGGCAGGCATCTCGATGGGGATCGCCGGGGGACGGGGTCTGCCGGGGTCTGATCTTCACTTTCCACATTAGCGTTTATGCGCGTTGCCAGCATTTGGCGAAGAGTGCAATGTGAAGATCAGACCCCGCTTCAACGAACTGGTTAGGCCATTGTTTTTTGCTGAAGATTGCTGCTCTTGCGCTTATGCAGGCGTCTGAAAGGCACCAATATAGCGCCAACCGTCAGCAACAGCCAGGAGGAAGGTTCGGGAACATTAGCAGTTCCGGTAAGTCCCGATATTTGAAGTCCTCCAGGGTTGCGATCGTCAGTTACAACAAAATCCAAGGTGTTTATGGTTGGGAGAAAGCCGCTATTCAGGGTGAAAGCATGGAGGTTTTCGTAGTTGGAAGCAATAACGTCGGGGAGTGAAAGGACTCCCGAGCCGATTCCGGTGCTTAGGCCGTTTAGGCTAATAAACCCGATGTTGTCGATCGCCCATTGCCCTGTCACCGACGCTGTCGCGGGATCGAGGCCGGTTAAGTCGAAGGTTAAGCGGAAGGTGTATGGAGCACTGGTCCCTCCATTCCCACTGGCGGAAACCCAAATCCAACGGGAATCAAGGGTCTGAATGTAACCCGGGGGACCTGCAGGTTGTTGGTTCGTGAGGACTACCGCGGGCGCGGGAGACGAGATGCCTGGACCTGAGACAATCTCCCAATGTGGGTCGCTCGCCCCACCGGGTAGTGGCACCCCGACAGAGTCAACGCCGGACTAAAAAGTGTAATTGACGCGGCGCTCAAAACATGAGCAAACGACAATAACAGGAGAAGACAGATAGTATTTGTTTTCATGGTTGGTTGTTGGTTTTTGGTGTGAGCGTTAGCGGCCTAACGAGAATTCGACGAATGTTCGCCTTTAAATACGAACATCTTTTCGTCTATTACGACTCGGGGAACGGAAATGGGGAGCATCGTTGTGGTCCGAATCTTTCGTTTTTCGCAGCGAAGGGCAAGCATTTAATCCGCAGGCAGAAAAGGCTTGCCCGTGGATGTCGGTGAAATAGAACGAACAGGACCAAAGCCATGAAATTCGCCTCAATCATTCCAGCATCTCTTCTCGCACTGTTGTTTCTCGGTGGGTTTGTCTCACCCAGCGTTGGGCAGGAATCTCGATGGGGATCGCCGGGGGAGGAGACGGTGAAGTTCATCATTGCGGCCGAGGCGAAGTGGGCCAACTCGGCCTGTAGTCCGCAACCGGATCTTAAGGACGTGATTGCGGACGACTTCCAGGGGACATCGCCAAGCGGACGGCGCTACGGCAAGAAGGACGCGATCACCTCAGATACCAAGGCGATCGAGCGAGTGTGAGAGCTTATTTTCGTCCCAAACTGTCAATGGCATACTGTGACCGCCTTTGCTTTCTGTTAATTGCTGTTGGTAATCCGTAACCGCCGCTTGGGAAGCTTTTGTCGAAGAATCCAAGCAAAAACGGCGGCGCCAAACCCCAGGAGGACGGAACTCGATGGCTCTGGCACGGAACCAAACTGGAGGTCATCAACCAGGAAGTACCCCACGTCGTTGATGCGAACGCTGCCTATCCCTTCGTCGGCGTGAATGCCCGCGAATTGGTCGCCCACTGACGTGTTAAGGCTCATTATCAACGCATCGTTGAGGTCAAAAAAACTCACGACCGAGCCCGCATCGCCATTCTCAACCCACAAGCCAACCTCGTTAACAGTCGCAAAGGTATCGGTTCCTGGAATAACGAACTGAAAATCTAGAAATCCTCCTGGGATGTTGCCTGGGCTAACGGAAAGGTTGTGACCAACACCCGGCGAGACCTGAGTGATTTTCCTCACCTCATAATATGAAACCGGGATTGTTTGCCGTCCCCATGACGCGACGACGGATGCCAAACCAGCGCCAGTATCCAATGCTAATTTCCGCAGCGACGTGAATGCAAACGGCAACATCACGACTTGACCACCCGGGAAAGCGCCACCTACTTCGGCCGAAATTAATTATGATTGACTGATTTCCCAATTTCCCGCATTCCAAGTGGGTAAATCATTTTAATTCAAATATTTAGGACCCCATCTTATGAAACACACTTCTCTTACCTTCGTTGTCACTCTCGCCTTGGGATTAATCGCGGCCAGCTACGCGTCCGCCGACCCCGTTCTGCTCAACGGCAGTTTTGAATCGCCCACTGTTCCGGCCGGCAGCGTCACTCCCGGCGGTGGCGACAACTGGACGCCCTCAGACATGAGCGGTGTTTTTATCATTTCGAATGGCAACGGCATCGGCAACACGCCTGATGGAATCCAGTTCCTCGGTCTGAACGCTTTCTCCGCCGCCAGCATGTTCGAAAGCGATTCGCAAACCATCGCTAATTTTGAAGCGGGTGTGACCTATGTTTTCAGCGTCGACTTCGCGGATGCTCTCGGTGGCCCTGATCCGATGCTTATGATTACGCTCTCAGGCGTCTTCAATGGCAGCCAGACCTATAACGCCCCGGTCGGCGGTCCTTAGGCAGCGGCACCTTTCCGTTTACCTCAGCAATGTTCTCATTCACCCCGCTCACGTCTGGCTCAGAGACGATCACCCTCACAAACGCCAGCATCGATAGCGCGATCGCAGTCGATAACGCCTCCCTCCAGGCTGTCCCTGAACCGTCGACCTACGCCGCCCTTCTGCTGGGCGCCGGTATTCTCGGTCTCATCGCTCTCCACCGGCGGCGCGCGATTGCGTAAAGAGAGCCGAGAAGTAGGGCGCGATTAGTGCCAGTCCGGTCGAAGACTCGCCACGGAGAGCTTGAGGAAGCCACAAAGGGGTCGAAGCCACAAAGTCCGACAAAGGACAAAGGGGTTAGAGTGGGCTTGCTCTGATTGTACGGACAGTTGCGATTGAAGTGTCAAGGAATTTAGGCTTGGTCCTCTCTTGATTTTCTGCATCCAAGGCGTCTTGATTCGGCGCGAAGAAAAGGCTGCCCGGCAGGCTGGTGAAATACAAACGGACCCGGAGCCTCAGCCAATGAAATTCGCCTCAATCATTCCAGCATCTCTTCCCGCACTGTTGTTTCTCGGTGGGTTTGTCTCACCCAGCGTTGGGAAAACTGAAAAGCTGAAAACCGAAAGCTGAAAGCTGACG
>CAWDLY010000029.1:0-169891 GCA_963803315.1 uncultured Verrucomicrobiae bacterium
CATTCACGAGAACCGTCTGATTACTTGAATCCAATCGGCAATCCTAGGAATCTAATTGGAAGATGCATCCTTCTTCAACGACCGCACCGAAAGCCACCTTTGCTACCTGGATAGGTTTGTTCGTCGCACTTTGTGGGATATTGATCGTCCGTTGGGCGGTTTTCCAATTTTATCCGTCGCAAAGCTTTGCTGCCACGCTCTGGAGAGAATCGCTCATCTGGATCTGCGTCATTGTGCTCCTACTCATCATTCGACGCGGCGAAGGACTCTCGCTTTCCTCAATCAACCTGGGCACGGCGCGTGTAGGAAGCTCAATCTTGTGGGGAGTAATCCTCGCTGTCCTATGCGCGATTGTGGGCGGTGTGATTGCCAGTCTTACCCACTTTAAGGGCGGTGAAACAGGACAAGCGTTATCGAGACTTCCATTCTGGCTGGTGATCCTCGTCGTCCTGCGCGCTGGCATCGTGGAGGAACTCTTCTATCGCGGTTACGCCATCGAACGGCTTCAGTTACTTGGTTTGAAGAGTTATTGGGCGGGCACCATCCCTCTGCTGATCTTTGGTTTCGGGCACGTAACCAACGGTTGGGCCAACGTCATTATTGCTCTCGCCCTGGGGTTGATCTTAATGATCGTCTACCTCTGGCGGCGCGATCTTGTTGCGAACATGATTGGCCATTTCCTGGTCGATTTCGTTTTCGTTGTTCTGCCGCGCTTATCTGCGCATCATTAGTTACGGACGCGTGGCACAGATGCTTGCGCGTCGGCTCACCGCTGGTCATCGGAAGAGCGCGTAGGGTTCCGCGCTTGTTCGTAGCCTCGAAGCATAATCACTACTCCCGCGAGATTTAGCAGGGGAGGCGGTATAAGGCAGATCCAGCCGAACGTGGTCAGAGAAGGCGCGGCAAGAATGTATGAGATATCCGTAAACAAGTCGGAAAAACGAACTCCCGCGGTGACAGGGAGCCAGATCGGATTCTTTCTCCAGCGCCACAACGTGATGGCTTGTGCGAGTGCGAACGCTGCCCACTGACCGCCCGATCTGCGAAGGAAGGCAATTTCGAGCCCAGTAGGTGTAACCGTGTGGAAAAGGCGGAACCAGATGTCAGGGGCAAGCCAACTCATGAGAAAAAGGACTGAGTCCTCTAGCAGGGCCGCCCACAAGTAAACAAGAATGACAATTTTAAGTCCTCGCGCGATAATCGGCTGCTTCCAAGGTTTCAGGATTTCAATTTTTCTTTGTGAATCCGTTTTCGTAACCGTGTTCAAAGGCGAGATCCCAGGCTCCCTGATCACCAAGGCCCTGTTTCTTGAATTGCTCCTGCGCGATCATGTTCAAGTCGGCGGCAGATGGTAATTTTCCAGCGGCAGCGGCTGCTTATCCGCCCGCCCGAAGTAAATCGAGAGAAAAGTAAGCTGCGTCGTGAACTTGACTCAATTTAACTCATAGCCCTCGACGACGGCGATGCCTGTCGCATCATTTTTACCGCGCACAATAGCTGTATAGGGGCCTGGTGGCAGCGTCGAAACAATCGCAGGCTCGGCATTATTCGTTGGCGGAATGCCTGTGGCCTCTATCTCTGTTTGTTGCGTGTCTTTCCAATTATCGTTGGAAGCGACGATCGCTCCGTTCCTGTCGTGCAGCTCCAGGGTCGGGTCCATGAGTTTGCCTGCCAGCGGCAAAGAAGGTCCAAGCGCGCGGAAAATGATTCTCTCGGAATCAGGTCCCGCCACGATGAAACCGCCGATCAATACATCGTCGCCTGTCTGCACCAGGCTGCGCGCCGAGATATTTGCGAGCTTTGAATCGACCATCGAATCCAAGTCGTAGACTTCGACCAGGCCAGTGCCAGTAACGTCGGCTGCGCCTTTGACAATCGCAGTGTATCCGCCTGGAGCGAGGCTAACGAGTATAGCTGATTCCAGCGTGTTTGTGGGAGCGAGTCCCGTAGTGGAAATGTCGCTATGATTGTCGGCATCTTGCCAGTCGTCATTATGTTCGATTAACGCTCCAGTGTGATCGTGCAGTTCAAGCGTCGGATTAGATAATGCACCAGGCACAGTTAGAGAAGGACCAATGGCGCGGAGCAGGACTGTCTTATTATGCTTTCCTTTTATAATGAAACCACCTATGAGCACATTGTTGCCCATTTTGACATTCGCGCGCGACGAGATGTTAGCTAACCGAACCGGCTGAGTCCCGCGATGTTCGTAAGCGCCAATGTCGGGAACACCTGCGCGCACAAAGTTCCGTTGATCACGTACTGGAGCAGTGAAATCCCCGGCATCAATCGCCGGGCTACCAGCTTGTAACGACAGCGTTTCTGTGGGGCCGCCATTGGAATCCAAGGGCGCCAGCAGTGGATCGAGCTTCGTGGCATTGGTCGTTCCACCGATTAGATCAGCGCTGGTAAAACCTATGCTGCCATCCGAGCGTCCCACCAAATTGTGTCCCTGACTTGAAACATCTCCGCTTATATCAGGTCCTTCTTCAACCCCCGGGTCGCCGGGCTGGGAACCCGTGCCAGGAGCGCCAGCGTGCACATTATTCGCCGCTATAATGGATGCCCTGAAGATTGCAATGTCTTGGAAAAAGCCACCCGAGGCGACACCGCCACCGCGAGCGTTACCGCCAGTGCCCCCGAAGCTCGCACTGTTCGATCCGCCTTGACCCGCCGAAGCCACATTGCTCGCAATGGTTGTGTACTCACATGTCAGCGAGCCGAAACTTAAGATTCCCCCGCCCAAGCTGTCGCCTCCAGTTCCACTGCTCAAGGCACTTCCGGCGCCAGGTCCTCCCGTGGCACTGTTGGCAGTCACCGTACAATTGATCAATGTCATCCTCGCAGCCGAGTCGCCAAAGATTCCGCCGCCCTGTCCCTGACCTCCATTGCCACCGCCGAACCCTGCATCGCTGGCGAGACCTGCAATTGCGGAGTTATTGGCCACGGTGCAATCGAACATGAGGAGCGTGGCGTTACTACTAAAAAAGCTCCCGCCATTGCAAATGCCGCCGCCTACGCCGAACCCACCCCAATTGCCAAAAGGATCCTGATTCATTCCTGCGTTCCCGCCGATGGCGCTATTTCCCGTTATGCTGCAATTTATAAGAGTCAGCCGGCCATTGTTTAATATGCCTCCGCCCAATCCCGAACCCGCCGGGAAAAACTGGTCGCCATCCGCGCCTCTGGCGACTCCATCGATAATGGCGACGTTCGATATCTCAACCTTTGCTCCGCTTGAAATACCAAAAACTCTGGTCGAATGATTGCCGCTGATCGCGATGTTGGCCGCGGATGGTCCGCTAATAGTTAAGTCCAGTAATTCAGGAATCGCAATTGCACCGCTCGTCAGAATAATCGTGAAGAAATTGGTGGAGGCGTTATAACCGGGGTCGATTGCCGGAATATCGAAAAGAATCTTATCGCCCGCAGCCGCGCCGGTGACCGCAGCTCGAAGGGAGCCAGCACCAGAGTCATGCGTATTTGTCACCTTATGAGTCGTCGCGGCCTCTAAAGGGAGCTGCACAAAGGAGAGAGAACTAGCAACCAGCCAAAGCCGAACGACGTTCGGGAGAGAAGGAATTTTCATTTCCATCGTTTATCAGAACCAATATGGCCGACAAGGATATTCGCTTTAAACGTGTAGCTCAGCTTGCTTCCCGCGTTTAGCACGGGGGCGCGAAATGGTAAGTTGAGCTTTCCCGCGCGAAAAGGTGAGGCGCTACGGGTTCTTCTTCTTGAATCCCTCTTCGAACCCACGTTCGAAAGCGAGATCCCAATCCATCTTTTCTCCCGAGCCTTCTTGCTTGAAACGCTCTTGAGCCATCATGTTTAAGTCGGCGGCAGTCGGCATTTGTTGGCCCGCTGTTGCGGCCTCTTCTCCTGCCTTTTCCCCGATGGAATAAGCAGAGCGCTCCTCGCTCGTCCTGCCATGCTCGGCACGATGAGTGTAGAAAGCGGTCACACCGCAAACGATAAACGCTGCTACTCCCATCATAACGAAGAACCGTAGTGGTTTAAATCGTCTAGCCATATCAACGAGCCAATCAGATTCGGTTATTCATGGCAACTGTTACGGACCAAGCGCCGCGCGGTAGAAGCGTCTGGTGAAGTTGCCCGCGTTGGCATCCGTGAACACCCAAACCGTCCCGGTAAAGGTGTGAGTTTGGAGCGGAGCCCAATCTGTCAGGTTACTCGAAGCCTCGACAGTCACTAGCTGTCCGGGGAAGCCGAGCACGTTGAAGTGCATGACGCCGCCACTAAGCGCGAGCGAAGCGGCGTCGATAGAAGGTGCCTGAAGGCTGGGAGTGACGACAAGCAGTTGCGGAGCGTAGAGATAACGTGTGTACCCGTCGCCGTTGAGTCTTGCGCAAACCGCATAAGTGCCGGGCGGCACAACAGTCGCGTCAACGATCGGGTTTAGCGCGTTGAGCGAAACCGTACCGGTCCCAGTCCGCGACAACATCTCTTGATCCACCGCAGTTTCATTGCCGTTGTAGGGATTGAAATCTGCATCGAGAAAGATTTCGAGACCGATGCCGCCGCCGCCACCTGTTCCTTCCTGATGATAAAGCGCGACGTCAAAAGATTCACCGGCGGCAACCGTGTTCGTATTGATAAGATCAAAGCGGATCGCGTTCGGCCATAAGCCGGCATTCGCCGGTAATGCCGTGCGATTGGCCGCTAGCCCGCCGCCCAGATCCCAGTTCTTGTTGAAACCGTCCCTAATCATTCCCGTGCCTGTGCCCGCAGGTTCCAGGTTGCTGAGTCGATCGCCGCCGCCGATCAAGCTATAAAAAAATCCAGTTGCTGCGCCCGACATCTCTGGCGCCGTCCACCACGTGCTGCGCTGGCTTGCGGTGATGTTCGCTTGCGTGTCGCTCGTCGGCGTCGCCAGATCGATCGTGCCATGGTACCAGAGATGGACATCGCTGTGGCTCGACGAATAGCCGCCGCTGAGATTGAGCAGCTTGCGATTGTATGCGCCAAAGACCGATTGCCCGTTAGGCACGATCAAACCATCGCCCATGTCCTGCCAAAAATTATCCGCGAAGAGGACGTTCGACCAGCTGGTCACGCTAGCGTCGCCAAAGGCTGATACCGGCCGTGGATCGAGCGTCGTCACCTGATCGACCCAGATGCCTTGTGCGCCGAGCAGCCGCGCCATTTCGGTAATGACCGAACCACCGCGGCTATGACCGATCAGATGCAAAGGTAACTCAGCCAGCGGCCGGCCGCCCATTTCTGGAATCAACGTTGTCGACAACAACGCACCCGCCGCCACCTGCGCGATCGTCGTCGTCGAAGGTCCGCCCAGACTCGAAAGCGTGGACCAATCCAGTTTCACCACGATCTCGCCTGAGTCGATTAACAGAGGAGCCGGTCCGGCAATGAGACTGGCGGTTGTGACGTATTGTCCGGAACCGTTTCGAGTGATGGAAACTTCGTAACAACTGTAGGTCGTGCCGGGAAATCCTGGATAGCCACCCATTTTTCCCGCCATCGGAATGATCCAGTCGGTCACGTTCGAGTTGAACCCGTGTGTAATGACTGTGACGCCGCCGGCGCTGACGGAACTTGTTGAACAAATGGCGAGGAGGAGCACGCCGAGTACACAATGCAGTTGTGAAGAAAGGCGAGCGTGAGACACGATGATCGAAGGTTCTAACAGGCTGGCGAACGCAAATCGAGGCAAAAATCTTCTCGCTCGCGAATTCGCCTGTTCGCGGAAGTTTCCGCAGTTCCAAATGCCCGTGCCGCTCGCGCCCCGAAATATCAGGAAAACATTAGAACCCGACGAAGAGAGATGCCATGCGCTCGCGCATTTTGGCATCGGGCATCCGGCCGAATCCCGCCTGCATGTTGTCGACGAGATGTTGCGGATTGTTTGTAGCCGGAATTACGCAAGTGACCGCCGGATGAGACACAATCCATTTCAACAAAAATTGCGCCCAGGAATGACAATCGAATTCCGCAGTCCACGCTGGCAATGGTTTCGCAGAGATAACTTGAAAGATGCCGCCACCTCCAAAAGGACGGTTAATGAGAACCGCTATGCCAAGGTCCTGGGCGAGCGGCAGGATGCGCTGCGCCGCCGCGCGATCCATCAGCGAATAATCGATCTGAACGAAATCGGGCTTCTGCACCCTCATGATTCTTTCTACTTCGCCGTGGCCTTTACGCTCGGAATGGGTGATGCCGGTATAGCGAATGCGGCCTTTCGCCTTCCATTCGCGCAATGAACCCATCTGGGTTTCCACGCCGACCAGATTGTGCACCTGCATCAGATCGATCTTCCTGGTTTGAAAACGCTCCAATGAGCGTTGCATCTGAGCGATCCCCGCTTGCTTATCCGCGGTCCACACTTTGGTCGCGATGAAAAGCGAATTGCGCAGATGCGATTTGCCCGCCAGATCGCCGATCACGCTTTCCGCATTTCCGTACATCGGCGAAGAGTCGATTACTTTCCCGCCCTGCTTTACAAAAAGCGAGAGCACTTCTCCGAGCGGTTTCAGTTCGGGCGAGCCGGGACGAATATTGAATGTAGTCGCGCTACCGATCCCAATAACTGGCAGCTTCTCGCCCGTCTTCGGAATAGAGCGCAGCAACATCTGGGACGACTTGTCGGCCGCGTAGATTCCCAATGTCCCGAAGGGAAGCAACGCGCTGGCCGCAGTCGCGCCGATTAATTTCGCTGCTCGCCGTCGTGAGATCGCCTCGTGCATTTTTGCGTGCAGCCTGATGGTAACATTGGTTGGTGGTATGACTCAAACGAAGGAAAAGAGGAAGTTAGAAATCAGAAAGGGAAAACGAACGCAATCCAGCCACGGCTTTCGGATCGCAAAAAGATCGGTACGCGAAACGCGCCGAGATTACTCTCGGCGCGAATCTTTGAGCGTGAATGAAGTCGCTGTTAGGCGTGCGTTTTATCCTTCGTGCCTTTGCATTCGGCTTTGAACTTCGCGTACTGTTCCTTGGTCAGGATGCCCTTGGCTTCTTTCATGTAAGCCTGCTCGCTCTCTTTGGAGCAACCGGCTTTATGATGTTCGGCCATGGCGGTGTCCATTTTGGTTTTTTGATCGGCCGTCAGATCGAGGCTGGCCAATGAAGCCGCACAGGCCATTTTATCGCTTCCAACTTTCTTGGTGCAGTTGCCATGTTCGCCCGCGAACATCGTTCCTGCCGCAAAGAGTCCTGCTGCCACTAGCGCAATGAGTTTTGTCATAGTGCAACGTAGACGAGGGCGAGGGCATTGTCGTTCAAAATTGGGCACTCCCAAGTCGGACGTTGATTCAAAAATAGAGGTGGAACGCGCTCTCCGAGCTCGATCCACGAGACACGGACGGAACATTCGCGACGCGCGATTCCTTCTCGATGAGCTTGTGGCAAATTCGAAGCGCCCGCCACGGTCGGCGCGGCGACCAGGACGGGTAAACTTCATGCGGAGTATGGAATGACTACTAAGGACAAAGTGCGTTATGCGGTGGTGGGCGTGGGCTGGATCGCGCAGGAGGATTTCATGCCGGGCGTGGCCAAGACCGGCAATTCGGTCATGACCGCGCTGGTGACGGGTGATCCGAAAAAGGCGCAGGCGTTGAGCGAGAAATATGAGATCGAACACACGTGCGGTTACGATGGGTTCGACGCGCTACTGAAGTCGGGCAAGATCGACGCGATTTATCTTGCGACACCAAATACGATGCATCGCGATTTTACGGTGCGTGCGCTCGCAGCAGGCGTTCATGTGTTGTGCGAGAAGCCGATGGCGCCCACGATCGAAGATTGTCGCGCCATGATCGAGGCGGGAAAGAACTCGGGCGCAAAACTGATGATCGCTTACCGTTTGCATTTCGAAGAAGCGACACTGGAAGCGATTGAAACGGTCCGGAGCGGAAAGCTCGGGAAGTCGCGCTTTTTTTCTTCCGTCTTCACGCAGCAGGTCGAGCCCTCAAATCATCGCACGGAAAAAAACAAATGGGCCGGACCGCTGCCGGACATGGGACCGTATCCGATCAACGCCGTGCGCAATCTCTTCGGTGCAGAACCGATCGAGGCATTCGGACGAATGCGAGCGCGCAGGGCGATGAACGATTCAAAGAAGTCCCGGAGATGGTGAACGTCTGGCTGCGGTTCCCGGAAGAACGCGTCGCGCAATTCACGGTCAGTTACGGATCGCCGGATGTGAGCGAATATCGTGTGGCTGGGACGGAAGGCGACCTGATGATGACCCCGGGATTTACCTGGGTAAAAGGACAAACGCTGACACTAACGGTGAAGGGAAGGACAAACGAAAAGATGTACGACGAGGTCGATCAGTTCGCGGGCGAAACGAAATACTTTTCCGATTGCGTGCTCAATAACAAGGAGCCGGAGCCGGATGGCGAAGAAGGTTTGTGCGATGTCGCTGTAATCAAGGCAATCGAGAAATCGATCGCGAGCGGAAAAGTGGAAGCGGTGGAACAGATTGCGCGCGCGAAGCGCCCGAAGCGCGAGCAGGTGCAGAAGTTGTCCGCGAGCAAACCGCCAGAATTAGTCGACGCAAAGCCCGCGTCGCAATAGGCCGGAAAAAGGTGAAAGCCCGTGTTTGCTCAAGCGCTACTCACCTTTGCGTGTCGCGGACAACTCGTTAGGTGATCGTTCACCATTCCAGTCGCCTGCATCAACGCATAACAAATGGTAGAGCCGACAAACTTAAACCCGCGGCTCAGCAAATCGCGACTCATCGCGTCGGATTCTTTCGTGCGCGCCGGCACCTGCTTCATGCTTCGCCAGCGATTCTGTTTCGGCTTGCCGCCGACAAAACTCCAGAGATACGCATCAAAACTGCCGAATTCTTTTCGAACGGCTAGAAACGCCTTCGCGTTCTGAATCGTTGCCGCGATCTTTAACCGATTTCGGACAATGCCTTCGTCGTTGAGCAATCGTTTCACCTCACGCGGGCCGTAACGTGCGATCTTCTCCGCGCGAAATTCTTCGAACGCTTTCCGATAATTCTCGCGCTTTTTCAGAATCGTCGTCCAACTCAGTCCCGCCTGCGCGCCTTCAAGAATGAGAAACTCAAAGAGCTTCCGATCGTCATGTACCGGCACGCCCCATTCCTCATCGTGATAAGTAATGTTCGGTTCAATCGTGGCCCAGGGACAACGTGTCATACGCTCGATAGGAGATTATTTTCCGCTTTCGATCTCATCGGCCAGCGCTCCGGCATCGTAAACTTTGCGCAACGCAGCACTGATCGCGGCGGAATCGACCGAGACAGCGCGCGCCTGTTTGTTGTCGTAGATGTAATCGAGGACGAGCGATTCGATGTCGCCGTCGAAAATGATGCCGACAAATTCGTTGGCGCGATTGACCACGGGACTGCCGCTGTTGCCGCCGATGATGTCGGCATCGCAGACGAAATCAAAATGCGTGCCTAACGAGAGCTGGTTTTTGCGGTCGATCCAGCGTTGCGGCAGATCGAACGGCTCTTTGTTCTTGTGCTCGGCTGCGCGCGTGTAGAGCCCGGCAAAATCGGTGAAGGCGGGGATTTGTTTTCCGTTTTCTTCGTAACCGCTGATCGTGCCGTAGGAAATGCGAAGCGTAAACGTCGCGTCCGGATAAGTGCTCGTGCCTGCAATCGCGAAACGCGCCTTGGCGATCTGCGCGTAAGCCTGTTGCTTCGCTTCATCGTTTGCATAGAAAACCTTTCGTGCGGCGCGTGCGGTCGGGTCGATGAGGAGAGCCAGGTTTAGACATCGGATCGTTGGCGCTTTTGATCGCGGCGCCGTCGCCTGCGTACATTTTCTTGCGAAAGGCGAGATCTTTCACGTTCGTTTCGGTGACGAGTTCGGCCGCGCGTTCCCTCGGAGATTTGCCGGCCAGAACTTTCTTCACCAGCGGGTCGTCAGGCGCCGAATTGGGTCGCGAGATCGGTTAACGAATCGGTCAGGAGCAGCTCTTCAAGATCGTCGTAGATCGGTTGCGCGGAAAAAAGATCGAGCTCGAGCGGTTCGCGCGAACTTTCTTGATACGCAGGCAGCCGTTCGCCATTCGGTTTTTTGCGATCCTCGGCCGCGCGCACAAGAAAGCGCGCATACTTAAACAGTGTGCCGGCAAATCCACGCGGCTGCCGGTAAAGACCGAGTCGGTGCCGCTCGCTCTCGTAGTAATCGTAAACCGGCGCGTTCTTAATGATGGCGGCCCTCGCGCTATCGATTTTGTCGTAAGCGCCGAGCGCGGCTTTGCATTGCGCATCGCCCTTCGCGGCGCGTGTTTTCATCTCGTCGCGCAACTTTGTTTCATTCGTCTCCAATTTCGCAAAAATCGCGGGATCGAGCAGGCCACCGAGCATTCCGGTGAAAGCTTTGCGGCTGTTCTGCACGCCGAAGAGCTCGTCGCGCGCGCGCCGCGCATTCTCGATCGAGCGTTCGCCAAAACTCGTTAGGGCAACTTCCCGCCGGTAAAACATGGCGAGCCATTGCGGAATCAATCGGTCGCGCCGGTCGGCCAGATCGGAAACGGTCAGTTCGCGATTGGTGCGGCCAGGATTGCCGCTGACAAAAACCAGATCGCCTTCCTTCGCACCCGCCGGATTAAATTTTAGATAGTGCTCGATCTTCGCCGGCTTGCCGTTTTCGTAAACGCGAAAGATGCAGATATCGAGATCGTAGCGTGGATACTCGAAATTATCCGGGTCTCCGCCATAAAACGCGGCCTGCTGTTCCGGGGCAAAAACAAGGCGCACATCGGTATAAGTCTTGTAACGATAGAGCTGATAAGAGCCGCCCTGGTAAAGTGTGACCACGTCGCTGCGCAGCCCGGTTTTGTCTTTCGATTCCTTCTCGATTTGCGCGATGCGGCGCGACGTGCGTTGAGTGCAGCATCGGAATTCATCTCCGGTTTGACCGCCGCGTTTACCTGCGCGGTCACATCCTCGATCGATTCGAGAACGTTCAATTCCAGATCGAGCGCGCGTTGTTCCTCCGCCTGCGTCTTCGCATAAAATCCGTCATGCAAATAATTGTGCTCGGCACTGCTCAACTTCTGCAAAGTATCCGCGCCGACGTGATGGTTCGTGATGACCAGACCGTTCGGTGAAATGAACGAACCGCTCCCGCCGGAATTGAAACGCACGCTCGCCTTTTGCAGATGCTCCAGCCATTGCGGCGTCGGCTCGAAATTATATTTCTGCCTGCAGAGTTTGCAGTCGGCGGATTATTGAAAAGCCACATTCCTTCATCTGCGCGAACACTGGCGATGCCGACGCCTAACGAAAGAAAAATAATCAACGAGCGAAACGAAATCATGACTGAGTCTAGAGCGGCGCGATCTCATTCGCCAAAAATTTCGCGAACGGAATTTATTGAATCGACACCTGGTTGTTAGATGACGAAGGTGCGCGGCTACCAACATTTGAAAATGGATCGAATCAATTCGCGGTTTATCGGGATAAGCGGAGCGCTTGCGATCGCGAGTTTGTTTTCATCATGCGAACACAGCAGCTTTCGACCGCCGGACCGGGTGTGGAAGAAGCGATTGCTCACGGTGAAGGATGATAGTGGTGGACGCGTGGCGCAGGCGCGCATCCTTGGGCCTGAAGGCGAGATGGTCTGGTTGTTTTTAAACGATCAGCCGGTCGCGGTCTCGGCCAAAGATGGCAGCACGCTGGCCGATCGCAGCACGCTGGAGAAGAACAATCCGGAACTGCGCGATTTGATTCCGAAAGACCTGGATTTCTACGCTTACGATGGCGGTCTGGTGTTTGTCGCGGCCGATGCACGACGCTGGCGAGTTCGCGGTTCCGACTTTCACGCAGAGCCTTACACGCCGCCTAACGATGAATATTTTCGCAATGTGCAATTCATGGCCACGCGTTGGAATGGCGGATATCACACAAGGGATTTTCTCGTTAGGCAGATGATGCTCAACGGCCGGTGGGTTGGTTTCTTCAACGAGAAGGAAGCGGCTGATGCCGGAGACGATGGGTTTGGCGACAAGATCGCAACAGGCGAACCGGGATCGAACCCGGATCGCGTTTATTATGAAACGTCGCAGGCGCGGCGGACGTTCTGGAGTGCGCGTATCGGAAAAACGAAAGAGTTTACCGAAGGGACGCACGCTCGGCTCTTCGATGTGACGCGCATCCCGGGCGCGCCGGAGTTTCTCGAGGCCGGTCTGCTGATTCGGCAGGGGACAAAGCAACCGTTGCAGTTGAAGGATCCCGACGGGTTTCTGGTGCTGCATCGGACACGACTGGGCGAGGAAGGCCGGCTCGCATTCACGCGTTTCGACAACGATCTGAAATCGCAATGGACGACGAAACTGCCGTTTCACGATCTGCGTAATCGGTATGAAACGCCGGAGACGCTGCTTCTTTACGGGATCGTGCAGGAAACAGAGAAGGGCGTGACCGGTTCGAGTGAACATCTCGTCGCGCTCAATTTGCACGACGGCCGCATGCAGGACTGGAACGTGCAGGTGGAGCGCAAGGTCGCCGCGACGCACTAACGAGTCGAGCCGGATGGTTTCTCGAATTTATCCTGCTTGCCTTCGTATCGAGCGCACAAGCGAACTGGCTGCAGGGAGATATGAAAGAGAGTCGGCGCCACGCCGGACTGGTTAGAATCGTGCTCCAATCATCTGATTCCGGCTGGCTGCCTGGCTGGCAATTTCCCAGGGCTGCACGACCCCACGGTGTCTCCGTGATCGAGGTGTCTTTGATATTCCAAGCTGTTGACGGGGAGTTGAATTGTTAGCTCGCCCTTGTGACAAAGCGTGCCTTCGTTCAGCCTAGAAAAAAGCGGCTGCGATCGAGAGGGGGAGAATCGGCCGAACGTTGAAGATCGCGCTGAATGATCAGGGTCCCGAGGTATGTCGCTTCTTCTCCAGGATAACGAGCAAGATTCCTCCCAATACGGTGATTGAGGCGAGGAGAAACCGCAGACTGAGCGGTTCGCCCAAAAAGAGAATGCCGCCGATAGCTGCGAGGACCGGAACACTCAGTTGAACAGTAGCCGCGCTGGTGGCTTTCAGACCCGGCAATGCGCGGTACCAAATCACGTAGCCGAGCCCGGATGTGATTGCGCCGGAAATTACAGCGTAAGTCGCGCCTAACGAGTCGAAGTGATGCTGCTTCATCGTGACAATACTAACGAGTGCGGCGAAAGGGACGGCGCGCAGAAAATTCCCGGCCGTGGCACTGGCCGGACTCTTCTCTCCTTTGCCGCGCAGCGAATAAACTCCCCAGGCGACGCCTGCGCTCAGCATCAGGATCGAACCTGGCAAAGGCGGTGCGGAAAGTCCGGGAGAGACGAGAGCGATGAGTCCGCCCACAGCTGCCGCACATCCGATGGTTTGAATCGCGTCCAACCGTTCGCCGTTTCGCACTCCCCAGAAGATCATTGTTGCCTGCACCGCGCCGAAAAGGAGCAGTGCGCCCGTTCCCGCCGGCAGGCTGATGTAGGCGAACGAGAACGCGGCGGCATATATATAGAGCGCGATCGCAGACGGCCAGTTCCCCGCCTTCGTCCACCTGGTCCGGCGGCGGATTTTCATCACCAGCCAAAGTGCGATCGCACCCGAAACGATGCGATCAAGCGTGAAAGTGGCCGCGTCGATGCTCGTCTGCTTCAGCGCCAGGCGGCAAAGCAACGAGTTGCTCGCGAATGCGATCATCGCCAGCAGCGTGAGGAAGAAAATTCGGGTCGGCTTCACTCGTTAGTCGGGATCATTACGTGCAGATCGTCGTTAACAGACGATAGTAAGCATTCTTATGCCGTTTCGCGCCCTGCAACTTTCGCCTCAGATTCTCCAAGCCATCCAGGAAGCTGGTTACACGGAGCCGACGCCCATTCAGCTTGCTGCCATCCCTGAAGTGTTGGCGGGACATGATGTGATCGGTATTGCACAGACCGGAACGGGAAAGACCGCGGCATTCGTGCTGCCGATCCTGACAAAGCTCGCGAGTTCGACAAGGAATGGCCAGCGACGCGGGATGCGTGCGCTGATCGTCGCGCCGACGCGGGAACTCGTGGTCCAGATCGAGGAGAATGTGCGCGCGTATGCGAAACATCTTCCTTTTCGAATGGCGACGATTTTTGGCGGGGTGAGCGAACGCCCGCAGATCGAGGCGCTGCGTTCAGGTGTAGATCTTGTCGTCGCGACGCCGGGCCGTTTGATCGATTTGATGGGCCAGCGGCAGACCAATTTTTCAGGAATCGAGTTCCTCGTGCTCGATGAAGCCGATCGCATGCTGGATATGGGTTTTCTGCCGCCGATCCGGCAAATCGTGAAAGCGTTGCCGCGGCAACGACAGACGCTGATGTTCTCGGCATCGCTTTCGCACGAAATCGAAAAGCTGACGCACGAGTTTCAGCGTTCGCCCAAAATCATCGAGATCGGCCGACGCGCGAATCCCGCTGAAACCGTGACGCAATTTGTTTACGACGTGCGTCCGCATTTGAAGCCGGCGCTCCTTCTCCATATGCTCGCGGATCCGCAGTTTGACACCGTGCTGGTTTTTACTCGCACGAAACATGGCGCCGATCGCATCGCGCGCCGGCTCGAAAGCGCCGGGATCAAGACCGGCACAATTCACTCGAACCGTTCGCAAAATCAACGACTGCGCGCGTTGAAGGATTTCAAATCAGGAGCAGTGCGCGTGCTTGTCGCCACCGACATCGCGGCACGCGGTATCGATGTCGATGGGATTTCGCACGTAGTGAATTACGACTTTCCGATGCACTCGGAGGATTACGTTCATCGCATTGGCCGTACGGGTCGCGCGCATGCGGTCGGCGACGCAATCAGCTTCGTCACGCCGGAAGATCAGGGGCAATTGCGTTCGCTTGAGCGCTTCATCGGTCGCGGGATCGTGCGTAGGAAGGCCGAAGATTTCGATTACAACGCAGCCGCTCCACCACGCGAAGAGCGTCGAAGAGGAGAGGCGCGCTCTTCCCGGCCGGAAAAAATGGAGCCGCGATTGCCGGGGAATTCTGCGCGCGGAAGCGGCGATCCGACCCAGCGCAATGGCGGCCGCAATTTTTCGCCAGCCAATTTTCGGCCGCGGAGAAGATCATATCGAAGACATCGTTAACGGGAAGTTTTTATGAGACGCATTTCTAATTTTTCCTTTGTCCATGTCGTCGCCGGCTTGTTCTTCACGTTTGTTGTGTCGGCGACACCGAGCAACGCTGCGCCTAACGACAAGGCGATCGCCTCGCGTACGGCGGAAATCGATGGCGTGAAACTGCATTACATGACCGCTGGTCACGGGCCTGCCGTGATTTTGTTGCACGGCTACGCGGAAACTTCGCGCATGTGGCGACCGCTCATTCCGTTGCTCGCGGAAAAGTTTACGGTCATCGCGCCGGATTTGCCGGGTATTGGCGAGTCATCGATTCCCGAAAACGGCATCGACATGAAGACTTCGGCGACGCGGATTCACGCGCTCGTTCGCTCGTTAGGCGTGGAAAAGGCGCGAGTGGTCGGCCACGATATCGGTCTGATGGTGGCGTACGCGTATGCTACGCAGTTTCCTTCCGAAACAGAAAAGCTCGCAGTGATGGACGCGTTTCTTCCCGGCGTGCCGGGTTGGGAACCGATCTACAATGATCCGCACACATGGCATTTTCGCTTCAACGGCGAATATCCTGAAAAGTTGGTCAAGGGACGTGAGCGCACTTACTTCGAGTATTTCTGGAATGTCTTCGCGGCCGACAAGACTCGCTCGATTCCGGAAGCGGATCGAAAAGCCTATACCGAAGCGTATGCGCGACCGGGACGCATGCGCGCAGCGTGGGCGTATTTCGCCTCGTGGCCCGACCTCGCGAAAGATTTTGCGGTTCTTTCGCAAACGAAACTGACGATGCCGGTATTGTCGATCGGCGGCGAGAAGTCGTTAGGCAACGAGCTTGCCGAACAGATGAAGCTGGTCGCGTCCGATGTCACCGTCGTTGTGTTGAAAGAGACCGGTCACTGGATCATGGAGGAGCGACCGAAAGAAACGATGGATGCTTTGATCAAGTTTCTCTGATCTCGTCGGTGCGCGAATTGCCGGCTTGCTCCCTTGCGCGCGCGTTGCTAAACCGGAGCCATGGAACGCCGACACATCAAATGGCTTCCGATCGTTCTCGCCGCTCTTTTTTTCGCTTACCAATATTTTTCGTCGGAAAAATTTGTGAATCCGGAGACAGGACGTGCCAGTCACGTCGGGATGTCGACGGAACAGGAAGCAGCTCTCGGCCTGCAAACATATCAGCAGGTTCTTTCGCAATCGCAGACGATCAGTTCCGGACCTGAATTCGAAATGGTGAAGGGAGTTGCCAGTCACCTCGCCGCTGTTACCGGACAAGCAGGACAGAATTTTGATTGGAGGGTTTCATTGATTCGCGACGATCAGGTGAACGCGTTTTGTTTGCCTGGCGGAAAGATTGTCGTCTACACCGGGATTCTTCCGGTCGCGCAAAATGATGCGGCACTCGCAACGGTGCTCGGACACGAAATGGCACACGCGACTTCTCGGCATGGAGCGCAACGCGTCTTGCAGCAAAGTCTCACGCAAACAGCCATGACCGGGATCGCGATTTCGTTGTCCGATATGGATTACGACAAGCAGCGCGCGGTTATGGGCGCGCTCGGCGCGGGCGCGCAGTTTGGTGTGCTCATGCCGTTCAGTCGCAAGCACGAATCGGAAGCGGATGAGATCGGGCTGATGTACATGGCGCGGGCCGGTTACGACCCGCACGAAAGTGTTCGGTTCTGGAGTCGAATGGAACAGCTCGGCCGTGCGCAGCCTCCGGAATTCCTCTCCACTCATCCATCACACGGCACGCGCATCGCGCAGCTTGAAGCGTGGATGCCGAAAGCAGTCGAGGAATTTAATCGCGCAAAGCAACTTCAATAGATCCGAGTCATGCTGCTCGCGAGAGCTTGCTGCGCGGCGATGAACGGAATCAATAGAGAACTTTGCACGAAAATTCTTGGCATTTGTTCCTTCATCCGCTAGCAACGGCGCCATGAAAAAATTGTTCCCTCTGTTCGTAGTAGCTTTTTTGATAAGCACGCCAGCTCATTTGCCGGCCCGCGATCGAACCATCGCAGTTGATACCAAGAAATCTGCTCTCGACGCCTCGAATAAGGCGGCCGATCTCTACAAGGCAGGCGATTTCGAAGGAGCGCGTCGACTGTACGATGCCGCTATCCAGGCCGACCCGAGATTATATCTCGCAATCTATTTCCGCGGAGAGATCTCGATGACGCAACATAAATGGCAACAGGCCGCTGACGATTTCAACTCGGCGCTCAAAATCAGCCCGGGGTTTTTCCTGGCCGCGATAAGACGCGGGGAGGCAAACTCACATCTGGGAAAATACGAGCTGAGCCTGGCCGATTACAACAGGGTGCTAAGCCTGCATCCGATGATCGGTTCGCGCGGCCGGGCGAAAACCGCGCGCGCGTGGCTGGAGGCCACTTGTCCAAACTCGGCTTTTCGCGATGGCAAGAAGGCCGTTAAGGACGCGAAGGAAGCCTGCAGTCTCTGCTCCTGGGGTGATTGGGATTACATCGACACCCTGGCCGCTGCATATGCCGAGTCGGGAGATTTCGATTCGGCGATTAAGTTCGAAGAGAAAGCCATCGCGAAAGCAAAGAAAGATGACGACACCAAAGGTGCGCAGGCGCGACTCGGTCTTTACCGGCAACACAAACCATATCGCGATGTGTCGCGGTAACTGCGAATCGATGTGCTTTTCCGAAAACTTATTCCCTTTCTCTTAGTCTTCCCTTGCTTACCCTGCGAATCGACTTCGAGAGCAGATTGAGAGGAAGAGTTTCCTTCAGAAATCGCGACGCATGGTGACCGATCCGGGATGTTCCTGCGCGACCTTGAATCCGAATCGCTCATAGAGTCGAACCGCCGGACTGGTCGACCGAACACGTAACGAGATCTCCGATTGTTCCGGGTTAGTTTTCACCCAATGCGTCAGGAGAGCCGCACCAATGCCGTGCTTGCGATGGCCAGCTTTGACCGCAAAGGCGAGTTCTGGCATCGCATCTCCGGCTGGCATGCGAAACCAGACTGCGCCGAGCAATTGACCATTTGATGTATCGTGTGCCACGAAACCGGCGTCGCCCGGCCGTCCCCAATTCTCGACATAACGCGCATATTCAGGTTGGCGCACAATCTCGCGCGACGGCGGCGTCTCACCTTCGACGGTCTGCAGAGCTTGAAATAACATTTCCCACAAAATCGGTTCGTCATCTGGAGCGAGCGGTCGAATCACGTAGTCCATTGTTGGGAAAGCTTGAGAGGTCGGCAGCAACATAACAGAACTAGGCGCGGGCATCATTCCTTAATTCGCAGTCGAAAATGAGTCAGGATCCTTTAGTAAAACCCGCAGTGATTTTGGCGGATGACGCCGTATCGGCAAGCGTGTCGAAGTCCCCGGTGGCGGCGATGTCTTGCGCAGCCCGAATAAAAGCGGCCCACGCCAGAGTCGCAAAAGCCGATCCGACAGAGATACGGCGAACGCCAAGGTCGGAGAGCTGCGCAAGCGACAGCTCGTGATTGAAACCGGCCACCAGAACGTTGACTGGCTTCGGAGCGACGGCTTTGACGATTGCGGCGATCTCGTTAGGCGCCGTCACGCCGGGAGCGTAGAGACAATCAGCACCCGCTTCAGCGTAAGCGGCGAGCCGATCCAGAGCCATGCCTAACGAGTCAGGCTGGCCGACGAGCCAGGTCTCGCATCGCCCTGTTAGCACGACTGGAATTCCAGCGTCATCGATCGCTTTGCGCGCCGCGCGTATCCGCTCAATCGCCAGAGTTTTTTCGTAGAGCGATTCGCCACCGCTCATGCTGTCTTCAATCGATAAACCGGCCACGCCGGTTGCGACGCACAGCCTTACATTTTCGGCGACGTTTTCCGGCGAATCGGCAAAGCCGTTCAGGAAATCTGCGTTGACTGGGAGCGACGTTGCCTGCGCAATTTCGCGGATGTGCGAAAGCATTTCATCGCGAGGCACACCGCCGTCAGGTTTACCGCGCGAGAATGCAAAACCGGCCGACGTTGTCGCGAGAGCTTTGAATTGCAAATGCTCGAGATACATCGCCGTGCCGATGTCCCATGGATTGGGCAGAACAAAACATCCGGATTCATGCAGTTCACGAAACTTTGCGACCGCGGCGGATTGCAGTGAATTAGTCTCGTTCATGCGGAAAGTTAGAAGTAGAAGTTCGAAACAAAAGTCGGAAATTCTTCCATGATTCAGCAAAACGAAAATTTAGTGGCCATATTGCAGCACGATCTGGGAATTGCGCCGCAATACCGGCACACGCCGAAATGGGTGATGCCCGGCGATTCGTTTGAAACAAAAAGCGCTGTGTCGAAGTGGTATGCGCTTTATCCGGAAGGCGAGCCGGTACCGGACGAAATCGATCTGCTGGCTCGCTCATACCTGGAGCGAGCCGCGCTCGAAGCGAAGGGACTTGGCTTTGTCATTCTGCACCGGTGCGGGAACGATTTTTATTTTTTGATCGTCAACACATGGCGCGGGAATAACGAAGTTTGGGAAACGGTCTTCTACAAAGATGGCGATGCCATGGCGGATTTCGCGCTTTGGCCGCGCGAGGGCACGCACAAACCGACATTCTGCGTGTGGGAACTCGTGCCGGTCTGGCACGAGAAAGAATCGTGGGAGCGATTCCTGAAGACATCGCGCGATGACGAAGCAGCGCACGTTTGGCTCAACGACCGCTATTCCGGTCCGGCTTGATCGCTGCTTTCGGGGAGCGCACGCGACTCGCGTGCCGGTTGCGGCGACTCGCCGCAACAAACAAAAGGGCGCGAAGTCATCAGTTTGTGAGGATCTGCACGCCGCCCGCTTCAAAGTCCGCGCTGGCGAGTCGCCAGCGCCAGCACGCGAGGTCGCGTGCGCTCCCCAGAAGGAATTGGTATTGCGTCCGCACTCAATCTTACGGCGCGCTAGGTGTAAAAGTAGCGCGTCAGATGAAAGAAAATCGGCGCGGCGAAGCACAGCGAATCGATGCGATCCATCATGCCGCCGTGGCCCGGTAATAATTCGCCGTAATCTTTCACGCCGCGATCGCGTTTGATCGCGGACATCGTTAGGCCGCCAAAAAATCCCATGAGTGTGATGGCGAGCGACATCAGCCCGGCTTGAAGCGGACGAAACGGTGTGGCCCACCACAAAGCCATTCCGAGCAGGCTCGCGGAAAGTATTCCGCCGACCAAACCTTCTACCGTTTTGTTTGGGCTCACTGTTGGTGCGAGCGGATGTTTTCCAAAAAGCTTTCCCCAAACGTATTGCAGCACGTCACTCATTTGCACGATAGCGGCGAAGAAAAAAAGCAGCTTGGCGTTTTGCCCCGCGTAGCCGGGAATCTGCAATGTCAGCAGAGCAGGGGCGTAGCTGACAAAATAAACACAGACCATCAAGCCCCATTGAATCTTCGCAGTGCGTTCCAGAAAATGTTCCGTATCGCCGGCGAGCACGCTGCGGATGGGAATGAAAAGAAACGCGTAAACCGGAATAAAAATGCTGAACATCGCATACCATTGTCGCGCGATGAGAATGTATTGGATCGGCAGGATGATGAAGAACGCCCAGAAGAGTGCGCGATGATCGCCACGCTTTGACGGCGTGAGCGTGATAAATTCGCGCAAGGCGATAAACGACACCAAGGCGAACAACACGATGGTGCCGATGAGTCCGAGAAATAATGCCGCGCCAAAAATGACGACGATGATCCACCACGCCCAGATGCGAGCATTAAGATTAACGACAACCTTGCGCGCCTGATCGCTCTTTGCCGTCTTGCGAAGAATTTGTCCGATGACGGTGGCGAGAAAAAGAAACGCAACGACGCCGCCGACGAGCCAGATGGTTTGCCGATCGTTCATGAAGCAGGAGTGAGATCGAGCATTGCTTTTTGCGCGCGCTGGACAAACGCAGTTTTCTCTTCGTTAGGCTCGAGATGAATGGGCGAGCCAAAATGAACCGAGCAGAGCATCGGGATGGGCAGCACTTCACCTTTCGGCAGCACGCGATTTAAGTTTTGAATATAAACCGGCACGAATTCGAGATCGGGCCGAGCGCGCGCCAGATGAAAAATGCCGTTCTTGAATTCGCCTGGTTTGTCGAGCGTGCGTCCACCTTCCGGAAAGATGATAAGGGAGCAACCGTCGGCCAGTGCAGCGAGCATCGCGGCGATAGGATTATTGGCGCGCGTAACACGTTTCCGTTCGATCAGCACCGCGTGAAAAATCTTGTCGGCCAAAGCGCGTCGCAACCGTCCTTTCGTCCAGTAATCATGTGCGGCGATCGGCCGCGTCTTGATGCGAAGCGAACGCGGCAATGACGCCCAAAGCAAAACGAAATCGAGATTGCTGGTGTGATTGGCGAAGTAAACGCGTTGCGTTGCGGTCGGCGTGCAACCGACCCATCGGCAGGTAGCCCCTGTAAGTAACCGCACTGCGGCGGCGGCGCAGTTGGCGATCATCGTTGATTAAGTGAGCGAGCGATGCGGACGGTGCGTCGAACCACCGTTATCAACGCGCCGATTAATACGACGCACAGCGCCAGGAACATGATTCGCGGAGGCCACGCCAGCAGCAGTTCGACTGCCGATAAAACGCACGCGCCGGTCAAGGTGGCCATGCGTTGTTGTTTCGCCATCGGGCCGCAAAAATCCTGGGGAAAACCGACCGCGCCGCCGAAGACTCGCACGTAAGCAGTGAGCACTGCTGCAACTGCGCATGCCCATCCGAGTTGAATCGCTTGTGGGAGGAAATAGATCGAGTAGCCCGCGCAAACGAAAAGGAGCACGTCGGCGATGCGATCTGGAAATTCGTTAAAGATTTCGCCGGCTTTTGTTTTTTTCCCGCCTTCGACTGCCATCAAGCCGTCGAGCAAATTGCAGACGAGCCGGAGTTGAATGCAGATCGCGGTCGCCACAAAAAGGAGTGCGGCTGACGGAACTTGATCGGCCAGGCGCCAGCGCCAAACAGACGGCGCCTAACGAGGCGAAGACCAGACTGGCGACGGAAATCTGATTTGGAGTGAACCCCTTGCGAACCAACGCAAAAGCGATTTGCCGCGGCCAGTTTGCCGAGCGTGATTTTAGCGGTCGTCGTGCGAGTTCCTGCTCCATGCGGCGCGCAGAGTAGAAGAGGGATGCGAGGTTGTCACGATTACTCGTAAGCAGGTTAGTCGACGGCGGCATGAACAGCCCAAGCACCAAATCCCAAGCACCAAGCCCCAGGGAAACTCCAAATTGCAATCATCAAACACTCAAACCTGCGATTCGCGCTTTGGTGTTTGAAGCTTGGAGCTTCCTTGGGGTTTGGTGCTTGGGATTTGGAACTTCGCTTATGATCGTCCGATGTCTTCGTTCCAAAGTTGCGGATGTTTGCGCGATAAAATCGCGCATCATCTCGACGCATTCGGGCAAGTCGAGATCGGTAATCTCGACACCGTGCGAACGCATAAAATCAACGGCGCCTGGAAAAGTTCGGCTTTCGCCAACGATAACTTTTCTGATCCCGAATTGCACTACGGCGCCGGCGCAAAGATAGCAGGGCATCAGAGTGGAGTAGAGCGTGGTGTCGCGAAAACTGCCGAGCCGACCAGCACGCCGCAGGCAATCGATTTCGGCATGCGTCATCGGATCGTTGTCCTGCACGCGGCGATTGTGGCCGGCGGAAACGATCTCGCCATTGCGCGCCAAAACCGAACCGATCGGGATTCCACCTTCGCGCCGGCTTTTTCTTGCCTGCGCAATGGCGGCTTGCATGAATGGATATTGTTTCTCGCTGCTCATAACGCTGTAGCCGCCCCGCTGTGTCGGGGCGCCCTTTTCAGATGGAGACCCGGCGACACAGCGCCGTGGCTACACTTCAAAGCGATTTGAGGTATTCCATCAAATCGCGTTTTTGATCAGAAGCGAGTGTTGTGCCGTAATCGTGGCCGGTATTTGCATTTCCGGGGCCGGCGGTATCGAAAACATACGCGCCCTCGTCCGTGAAGCCCATTTTTTCCGGATCGTAAACGCGCGAGCCGCGATGGAATGTTTTCGGGCGCTCGTTAGGCGGAGTGAGCAGTTCCTCCATCGTGCGCACGGAACCGTTGTGCAGATAGGGCGAGCGCGCCCAAACGCCCGGCATGCTTGCCGCCCAATATTTTTGCGTGCTGCGTAGCCCGGGCATTTTGCTCGCCTGATAGCCGGGGGTTTCCAGTTCCGCTAAAAATTTGTTGAAGCGATCTGCCTGCAATTGAGTGAACAGCTCGGCGCGGCGCGGATCGGTTCCGATTTCGCTTAGGCGAATACAGATCGCTTATCGCTTTCCTGGCCGCCGTGACAAGAGTTGCAATTCGCCTGATAAATTCTTGCCCCGCGTGCGGCTGCGCGGTCTGTCGATTTTCCACGGAAAATGCGGTGCCTGGATGTGCTCGCTGATGTCGGTCTGACGTTTCACGAGCGCGAAATCCAGTTCGCCATGTTTGCCGATCAATGGCGCGCCGAGTCCGAGCGAAGCGAGCAAATTGCGGCCGAGCGGCGAGCGCGTGTTCGCGTCCCAGTGAACCCATTTTCGATTCGCAACATTCCAAACGATTCCGTACTTCACCGGCGCAGGCGGTTGTGGCGCACCGAAGAGGGACGCGGAAAGCAAACCGAATGCATCATTGCGCCCGGGTCCCGAAGGCGGCGGAACTTTTTCCGGCGGCTGATCCGGAATGTGCAAAGCCGCGCGCATGTTGTGAAAGAGTTTCAGCATCGAATGCGACAGGGCCGCGAGATCGGCTTCATCGATTTTTTTCCCATTCAATTGCACTTCGCTGCTCTCGATCTTGTGCAGAGCGCCCGGTGAAACTTCTTTTGAACCGGAAGGATCGGCAGAGAGCGCGCTCTCGATTTTTTGTTGCTGCGCGCTCCAGGCGGAATCGAATGAAGGCTCGGCGATATTTTTTCTGTTCGCGCCGTCATTCAAGTACGCCAGGAGAAACTTCTTCATGTTCTCCGGCTGCGCGGTGCGAAATCCTGCAACGGTCACGGCGCCGAAATACGCTTCCGCATCGAAATGACTGGCGACGCCGAGAATGCGCACCGGTTTGTCCGAATTCTTTCGTCGTGATTTGCGCAACGTGACATGCGGCGCAGTTAGTGCCGATGGCGGACAATCCGCCGAGATGCGGCACTTGTTTTCGCGAAAAGCCAATCGGCCATCCGAATTCCGGATCGGGCACCAAACCGAAATGACTGAGATCTGATTTCGGAAACAGATCCGGATAAATCTGAATGAATGCGTGCAGGACTGTTTCGGGCACAACTTCCGTGCTCATCGAACCGTGCAGGAAAAAATCCATATCCTGCTGCGACCATTTGGGAACCTGCGCGTGCGCAATCGAATCGTTAGTTATGAATTCGGCGCGACTTTGCTTCGTCGACGCGGCACGCGAGGCCAGAAAAACTAACACAACCAATCCCATGAGAACCCCAAGGAGCGTTCTTGGTTTCATGCCGGGAATGTTTAGGAAACATTCTCGCTGTTGTAAAGTTGCGGCAGTTGCGCTACGGGCACAACGAAAAGAGGCTAACGAACTCGGCGCTTCATGGTATATGGCGAGGCGATGAGCAATAACGGGAAACGCGTTGATAAACCAGAGCCGCGCTGGCAGGCGGCGCTCGCGTTTGTTGCCGTAGCGGGAATTTATCTGGCGCTACCAAAGAATCTCATCGTCGGCCCAGCGTGGCTGCTGCCCACTTTAATCGCCGTGCTTTTGGTGCCGACTGTGGTGAGTCATCGCTGGGGGAAACTTTCGCTCAATCGCATTCTCGGTTTCGCCATCAGCTCGATTATCACGATCGCGTTAATCGGATCGGTGGTCCTGTTGGTGCACGCGCTGCCTTCGCACAAAGAGCCGCCGCTTCAGCTGCTGCTCTCGGCCGCGTTGTTGTGGTTAACGAATGTCATAGTCTTCGCGCTTTGGTATTGGCGAATCGATGGCGGCGGACCGACCAAACGTCACGAACGCTACGAATTCGGCAGCCACAGTTTCCTTTTCCCGCAAATGCAGATCCCCAAAGACGAGCGCGGGCAGTTTGCCTGTGTGCGTTGGCGTCCGCACTTCGTTGATTATCTTTTTGTCGCCTTTACCCAGAGCTCTACTTTCGGTCCGACGGATGCGCCGTTGCTCGCGCGCTGGGCAAAGGTGCTGGCGATGATTCAGGTTTTTATTTCGCTTTCGATCGTCGTGCTGCTGATCTCGCGCGCGGTCGGGGCGTTGTAAAAATGTCAGGGAGAAATCTCTGCTCGAATCAACCCGGTCGATCCCTCCCGCGTCATCATTGCACTGGTCCAGCCGTCGCCCGGATAGAAGTATTGCTCGTAGCGCCAGATCATTTTCAGCTGCTGGCGGGACGGTTTCTGCCAGAGAAATTGATAATAAGTATGTCGTTTCCATGAGGGCGAATGGCCGGTCATGAAATTCATATCGAATGGCGTTGGCCAACTGAGAACGCTTCGCCGAACCGTCAGGGAAACTTGGTCACGAGCTTGAGGAACAATCTGAAAGTTACCTTCATCGCCTGAGAACGGGCCAAGCAAAAAAGTTTTTCCATCCGAAACGACAACGAACCGCTGCTGTGAATCTGCCCTGAACGTTAGCGGAAACGGCTTGAAGTGGTTCCCTTGCGTGCTGAGAGGCAATCCGTCGATCTTGAGTGTGCCCCCGGATTCTGTTCCTTCGTAGCTCAAGCGATCGATCGACCGCGAATTGATTTTCACGGTGGCAATTCGATCGATGAGCAGCGAAACGTGTCGTGCCAAAAAAATCCACAGCAACGACAAGACTGCGAGAGTGACAATGAGAATCGCAATTTTCAAAAATAGTCGTCGCATGATTCGCTACGACGGTTGCCCCGCTACGGCTTCGCGCACAAGTTCCAACCGCAATGAACAACGAAGCCGGTGCTCTCGATCTCGAGGCTTATCTCACGCGCATCGACTATTCTGGAACACGCGACGCGACGGCTGAAACCTTGCGCCAATTGCATCGCGCGCACGTCGCGCACATTCCATTCGAGAACCTCGATATCCTGCTGGGGAAATCGATTCGACTCGATCTCGAAAGTTTGCAGGCGAAACTGGTGCGTGATCGTCGGGGCGGTTATTGCTTCGAACAAAATGCGTTGTTCGCGGCCGTGCTCGAGCGGCTTGGTTTTGCGATAACACGTTTGGCTGCGCGCGTTCGATTCGGCACGAGCGAGGTGCGACCGCGCACGCATATGGCATTGAAGGTGGAAGCGGATGGAAATTCGTGGCTGGCTGATGTCGGTTTCGGCGGTTGGGGATTACTCGAACCGATTGCGCTCGTTGATGGCGAAGAATCGAAGCAGGGCCTCTGGAGTTTTCGTTTACGACGTGAAGACGGGCAATGGGTTCTTTCCTGTCCGCAGTGTCCCGTCAGCGCCGATCAATATTCTTTCACGCTCGAACCGCAGTTCCCGGTTGATTACGAACCGCCTAACCACTTCTGCTCGACCTGGCCGCAATCTTCCTTCGTCCGCCTGGTGACGGCGCAATTGCCGTTGGAAAATGTGCGCACCATTTTACGCGGCGACGAACTGAGTACGTCCGATGCGTCTGGCAATCGTATCGAGAAAATCGAAGGCGACAGCGCGCTGTTAAAAGTATTGCGCGAACGTTTCGGTTTACACTTTCCGGAAGGCACCCGTTTCCGATCTCCTCACAATGATCAAGAACGGTAAAGTCGAGAAGCTCGATTTCATCGTTGCCGGCGCGCAAAAATGCGGGACGACCGCGCTGCATTATCAGTTGGAAAGGCATCCCCAAATTGCGTTGCCTAACAAAGAGGAGTTGCATTTTTTCGATGACGAAGAGCGATTCGCGGCGGGCGTCAATTATCAGGATCTACACGATAGTTTTCGTCCATCATCGCGCGCGACCGTGGCGGGCGAATCAACGCCGGTTTATCTCTACTGGCATCCAGCAATGGAGCGCATTTGGAATTACCGCAAAGGTATTAAGCTTGTGATTTTGTTGCGGAATCCGGTCGATCGCGCTTTTTCGCATTGGAACATGCAACGCGAACGCGAGTACGAGACGCTCGATTTTCTCGATGCGATCAACGCGGAAGAAAAGCGCCAGCAAAAGGACGCGCCGTTGCAGTCGCGCCGATTCTCGTATATCGGGCGCGGACTTTACAGCGAACAACTGACCAGAGTGTTCCAATTTTTCCCGCGCTATCTCGTAAAGCTCGTACGATTTGAAGATCTGCGGAAAAATTTTGCCGATACAATCAATTCCATCTTCAGCTTTGTTGGTGTCGAATCGTTGCGAAATGTCCGCAACAAGCAGCGAAATCCGATTCGCTATGAGCGCGCTATTACGACGGAGGAGCGGAGCGAAGTTTACAAACTATTCGAAGAAGACATCGCCAGGCTGGAAGAGCTTCTCAGCTGGGAGTTGAGTGATTGGAAAGTTTAGGTAGGGGCGGTTCACCGAACCGCCCGGGCGATTGAGGTCAATCGCCCCTACCTGTGTTGTCGCCTTGTTTATCCAACGCCAGGCGCGTATCGATCGCACCATATCGAGGAAAATCCGCCCGGCAGCGAATGCACGTGTGGAATGCTAAACCCGTGGTCCAGCGCCCATTTCATACAATCGATCGCGAGCTCTTCCCCGTGCATTTTTCTGCCGCCCTTCCCACGCGCGGAGAAAGGCAAGATTTTTTCGGAATTAAAACGACGCCAACCACGAAATGCGAGCGAATGCTTCAATCCGGTGTGATAAAACAAGCGGAGCGAATCCCACGGAAATCTGCCTCGGGAAAGTGCGAACTGAAGCAAAATCCAATACCAGGCAACGCGTGTTAACGGTTGTCCATCGTTGCCCATCGGTCCCGGCATAACGCGAAAGAACTTATCGAGTCGTCATCTCAGAGTCTAGTAGTTCGCCGAGAAATCCCACAGCGCGTTCGCGAGGTCCTGCGCTGAGGCTCAGGATGACGCTACTGCTTGAAACGCGCTTCCTTCTTTGGATCGGCTGCGAGCAATGCTTTCGAACGAAAAATTTGCGCGCCCTCGCCGTTCAAGAACATCGCGTAACTCCGGCGTGAAAAACGAGCGACCATCGGCGCGCGGGTTGAAATCGAGAAGAATTCGGCCGTCCGGCTTCACGATGTTAGTGCGCACATCGTCGAGAAAAAATTTCCAATCCGCTGGATCCCATTCGTGCCATTCGCCGGGACCCGTCCCCCAACGCACCGTTTTTTGGAAACACACCCGATGTCCGGTAACGAGGTCGAATCTTTCGCCCAGATCAGGCAAAGGCGTTTGCGGTTCGATTCGGAAAATCACGCGTCGCACTCCGAGTAGCGCAGTCGTTTCGCGAAAGAGCGGCTGTTCGTCGATGTCGACGCCGATTCCTTCGTGGCCGAGCTGTTTGCAGACGTAGAGAAAGTATCCGGGACCACAGCCGAGATCGAGGACGCGCAACGGCGGACTGCGATCGAGCCACAAATCCTGGGCGCGCTCGATGTTAATTTTGAGCCAGTGATCAACATCGGAAAATCGATTGATACGCGGCGCATCGGGGCGTTGCGGATAGCGCGCGCGCAAATCGTTCCATGCTTTGCGATCGATGCCGTCGCGGATTTTTTGCGAATCAACTGGATGCGTCCAGCGTTTGGCGTGATCCCAAAGACTCTCGAGCGCTTCGGCGGTGAAGAGTTTTTGAACTTTGCGCGCGAAATTCATCCTGGCGAAGCGATATAAAGATATGGACTTACAACTGCAGCATAAAACCGCGGTCGTTACCGGATCAACCGCGGGGATTGGTTTTGCAATCGCAAGTTTACTCGCGAATGAAGGTGCGAACGTAATCGTAAATGGGCGCTCGGACAAAAGCGTGTCGGCAGCCGTCGAGCGAATCCAAAAAGCGGGCGCGAAAGGAAAAGTGCGCGGTGTGGCAGCGGATCTAAGCAAGCGCGAGGGAGTGGACCAATTCCTGAAGGAGATTCCCGAAACAGAAATCCTCGTAAACAACCTTGGCATTTTCGAACCGAAACCATTTGAGAAAATTAGCGATGAAGATTGGCTGCGATTTTTCGAAACAAACGTCATGAGCGGAGTCCGCTTGAGCCGCGCCTATCTTCCGAAAATGAAAGAGCGCAATTGGGGTCGCATTATCTTCATCTCCAGTGAGTCCGGTCTGCAGATCCCGGCCGAGATGATTCACTATGGAATGACGAAGACGGCCGAGATCGCGATCGCGCGCGGCCTTGCCGAAACCTGCGCCGGAACGGCCGTAACTGTGAATGCCGTTTTGCCCGGACCGACGGCGTCCGAAGGCGTAAAGGATTTCGTCGAATCGCTCGCGAAAGAGAACGATCAAAGCCGCGACGAATTCGAGAAGGAATTTTTCAAGACAGCGCGGCCGACCTCGCTGCTGAGACGTTTTGCCAAGCCGGAGGAAGTTGCGCCGATTGTCGCGTTCGTTTGCAGTCCGCTCGCTTCGGCGACAAACGGCGCTGCTTTGCGCGTGGATGGTGGCGTGGTGAAATCGCCGTTCTAGAGGTAGTCGGGCTGTGCTGAAGCGTCTGTCATTCCGAGCGAAGTCGAGGAATCTCTTATTGTCATTATCCAAGCGACTGAACAGTAAGAGATGTCTCGACTTCGCTCGACATGACACGAAGGAAGATCTGCGTCTAATCTTTGCCTAACGAGTTGGTCTCGCTTTAAGATAAAGCGTACTGGAATTGAAATCGAAAACGGCCGAGTTTTTCGCCAGATATTCCACGCCGAGCAATCCGGCATCTTCGGTATCGCTGCCGCGGCCGACGACAGCGTCGTCGAATTTGACCACAGTGGCGCTGACACTCCTAATTTCGTACTTGCCAATGCGCAGGCTTGGAAATTTCGCAAGCCGGACTTCGCCACCGGAAGGTCCCACGCCGTCGGCCACCGAATCGGTGTGAGAGCCGCCGATTCGCGCCTTGGCCGCGGCATCGCGATCGATCGCGGTAAGAATGGCGCCGGTATCGACGACAAACTGGCACTCCATCCCATTGATCGCTCCCGCGGCGTGGAGGTGCGACCTTAAAGTGATGAGTTTGACCGCCGTGTAACCCTGCGCCGTCATAATCGATTTTACGGCGGCGCCGATCTCCTTGCTCGGACCACTTGGCCTAACGAAGAGCAGACGCTCCCCCAGATCGAGCACCGCGCCGTAGGAAACCATTTCGCGCAGCCCGAAAAGTCCATCCGAGCTGCCGTAGCGACGAAAGATTCCGCTGCCCTCCTTATCTGAAGCGACGACCACAGGCATATTGACAAGCACCAGGTTTCCCATCGTGAGCGAAGGAATGACGGCACGGCCAAAGTTTTCGCGCCCTTTACCGAAAGCTCCCTGAACGGCGTGATCCGTTTCGCTCACAGTGAGTCCGAGTTTTGTCACGCTGGCGCGATAAATAAGCGACGTTGGTGTCCCCGTATCCACGAGCAGATCGCCGGGCCTGCCGTTGGAGTTGATGGGCAGGCGGTAATAATTTCCCGGATGCACAAGCTGCGCGCCACCGTAGCCGCGACTGGTAAGAAACCGTCCGAGGGCGCCAAGGGCGACCGCGGCCTCACAGGACACAACCGGCAGGACCGAAAGAGCGATGGCGATTAACACCAAATGTAATGGTCCCACGGAGGGAAACGTCTTCACGCGTGCGCGTGTAACAACATCTGGCGCGGTAGTCAACGCGCGAACTTACTGCATTGTAATTTAATTTCAGCGAAAGACGATGCTCTGATGGAATTGGGACAAGGGCTACAACTCCCCGGTGAAACGGGAAGCAGCTACTGGCTGACGCGCTTCTGCATCCTGCGCCTGCTTGGATTGATTTACGCCGTCGCATTTCTCGTAGCGGCAAATCAACTGGTGCCGCTGATCGGCGAACACGGATTGTTGCCGCTGCATTTGTTTATCGATCGCGTGCAGGATGCGCTCGGTTCTTCCTTCGCCGGGTTTTTGCGATTGCCATCGATTTTTTGGATCAATCATTCGGATACGGCGCTTCTCACCGTCGCGTGGATAGGCTTCGGATTGTCGTGCATCGTGGTGGCCGGATACGCGAATGCAATTCTCCTGGGCGTTCTTTGGGCGCTCTACATGTCGATCGTTCACATCGGTCAGGATTGGTACAGCTATGGGTGGGAAGTTCAGCTGCTTGAAACCGGGTTTCTCGCGATTTTTCTTTGCCCTCTACTCGATCCGCGGCCATTCCCGCGGCGCGCACCGCCGGTTGTCATCTTCTGGTTGTTTCGTCTTTTGATTTTCAAACTCATGCTCGGATCGGGCTTGATCAAAATTCGGGGCGACGCGAGCTGGCGAAATCTGACAGCGCTCTATTATCACTTCGAAACGCAACCAATCCCAAATGGTCTGAGCCGTTGGTTTCATTTTTTGCCGCGAGCCGTGCTGCGATGCGGCACGCTGTTCAATCACATCGCGGAATTGGTTGCGCCTTGGTTTGTCTTTTGGCCGCGCGTCGCGCGTTATGTCGCCGGCGCGGTCATCATCGCGTTTCAGATCGTCATCATTCTGAGCGGTAATCTTTCGTTTTTAAACTGGCTCACGATTGTTCCCGCGCTCGCCTGTTTCGACGATCGCGTCTGGGCGAAGATTTTACCGGGCGTCCTGGTGCGTCGCGCGGAACGTGCGGCGCAAACGGCAAAGATCTCTCGTCCGATGCAGAGAACGGCGTTGGCCATGGCGGCGCTCATCGCGCTTTTGAGCCTCCAACCGCTGCTCAACATGGTTTCCGCTAATCAAATCATGAATACCTCGTTCGATCCGCTGGATTTGGTGAACACCTACGGCGCGTTCGGCGCTGTCGGGAAACAGCGCTTCAATGTCGTATTCGAAGGAACCGACTCATATTTTCCGGATGAGACGGCGACGTGGAAGCCGTATCCCTACAAGGGACTGCCGGTAGCGCTCGATCAACAACCGCCGCAGATCGCGCCCTATCAATTGCATCTGGACTGGCAGATGTGGTTCGCCGCCATGGGCACGCCTAACGAGTATCCCTGGACGCTGAATCTGATTTGGAAATTGCTGCACAATGACCCCGTCGCATTGAGCCTTTTCGCGAGCAATCCATTTCCCGATAAACCACCGCGTTATATCCGCGCAGTTTGGTACCGTTACAAATTTGCGCCGCCCGGAAATAGCAAACATCTTTGGTGGGAACGCGACGAAAAACAAATTTGGCTCCCGCCATTATCGACCGACAATTCGCACTTCGTCGACGTGCTACGGCGCGCCGGTTGGCTGGAAAACCAAGACCGATGATACCTCCAGGAAAACCCACCAAGGAGCGGCGACTTCCAAGTCGCCGGCCCCGGAAATTTTCGGCGGCTGGGAAGCCGCCGCTCCTTGGTGGCAACTCTTTCGCGTGCAGTTCTCGGAGGAATTGATCGATGAGTGACATCGCACAAAATCTCGAGCAGGTGCGGTCGCAAATTTCAGAAGCGGCCAGGAAATCCAGCCGCTCGCCGGATGAAATCCAGCTGGTCGCCGTTTCAAAAACTCACGAAGCTGAGAAAGTCCGCGCGGCGTTCGATGCAGGTCAGGAAATCTTTGGCGAGAGCAAGGTGCAGGAAGCACGTGCGAAGATTCCGCTGTTGCCATCCGCGCTGCACTGGCATTTCATCGGACGCCTGCAAAAAAACAAGGTGCGCCACGCGCTGCCGCTCTTCGAACTTTTCCACAGCGTCGATTCGCTCGCACTGGCCGAGAATATGAATCGAATCGCCGAGGAAGAAGGATTGCATCCGCGCGTTTTGCTGGAAGTGAACGTGGCGGGCGAGGCGAGCAAGATCGGCTTTCCGCCGGATTCGTTGCATGCGCAGTTCGAGCAAATCAATTCGTTAGGCAGAATTACCGTTGAGGGCTTGATGACGATTCCGCCGCTGGCGGAAGACGCGGAAGTATCCCGGAGATTCTTCGTGGCCCTGCGCGAGTTACGTGACAATTTCGTGCAGAAATTCGATGTTCAGTTGCCGCAGCTTTCCATGGGCATGAGCCATGATTTTCTCGTCGCCATCGAAGAAGGGGCGACTTTAGTGCGGGTTGGCACCGCAATTTTTGGCCCGCGGACGCCGCTGCGATTGCGGACGGCAGCGAATTTTGATGAGTAAGGTGGATCGACCTCTCCGCGGGCGATGTTAAACTGGCGACGAAGCCGCATCATTTGCCATCGGGCTCGGAGCGCTCGATCCACCTTTTCTTAACGACGCGAATCTGATAGATCGGTCGGTTATGAAGTTGAATCCAAAGAATATTCAGCTCATCGGCGACGAGCTGGCGATTCAATGGGACGATGGTGTCGAGTCGTATTTTCCGCTGGAATTCCTGCGTCGCGCCTGTCCCTGTGCGGCCTGCGGCGGCGAGCCCGATGTTCTCGGAAATGTCATGCGGCCCGAAGTTAGCTATTCGGAAAAGAGTTTTGCGCTAACGGGATTTGGAATGGTCGGTGGCTATGCCTTGCAGCCTCGTTGGGCGGACGGGCACGACACCGGGCTTTTTTCGTTCCAATATTTGCGGCGTTTGGAAGAAGCGACACACAACAAGAAGTAATGACCACCATCGTAAAGTCGTTTCTGCTCCTGCTTTTCTTTTCGATCTGCGCGGCGGCGATCATTGTGATGCCGCGGTTTGGCAGGCAAACGCCCGCACCGGCGCCGCGCGAGCTTTATTCGATCGTCAACAATCAGTTGACTGCGTTTCGAGCTGCTGATTTTTCCCGCGCTTATCGCAATGCCTCGACCCGGGTGCAGCAAAAATTTTCGTTGCCGCAATTCGAAAGCATGATCCGGCGCAATTATGCAGAGATGATGCGAGAAACGCAGCGCGTCGAATTCGGCGTTGTGCAGGCGCAGGGCGACATTGCGGTTCTTCAGGTGTTCTTTTTCGCTGACGACGGCGAGACGCGCGCTTTTCTGTATAGTTTTGTGGTCGAGGATGGAGTTTGGAAGATTGAAGGGGTCGAGCGAACCCCGGTCCTGCGCTCGAGGCAGGTTGATCTCCACGTATGACGTTTTCTTCTGTAGCGGCGATCTGTGACCGTCCCTCCGGATTTATGCGACGGTCATAGACCGCCGCTACAGAAATTAGGGGATCGTTACTCGAAGCAGCTCGCAATCGTTGGATGATGGTTGTAGAACGCGATCACCTAACGAGCTGGGCACGAGAAAAAACTCGCCGGGTCTTATGGTTTCGCCGGCGCACTCAATTTTTCCAGAGAGACAAAACACGATGGCGAATTTGTTTTCCTCAGTAGCGGAACGCGGCGCATTCAGTTTCCACTTATCGACTTGGAAATGTTCGTGCCTAACGAGTGTTTGGCCGGCGGTTTTTGTTAGCGCCGGTTCGTAATCGGCGAAATCGATGCAGCGCAGCGATTCTTCGACATGCAACTGTCTCGGTTTGCCGTCGGTCCCGATGCGGTTCCAATCAAAGACGCGATATGTCGTGTCGCTATTTTGCTGGATTTCAACGATGAGATTTCCGGCGCCAATTGCATGAACGCGCCCGCTCGGAAGGAACATGGCATCGCCGGCCTGGACTCGAACGCGATGAACGTGTCGCGCGACGGCGCCGCTTTGTAAGGCCTGTTCGAAATCCTGCCGCGTCGATCCTTCGCGCAAGCCAACATAAAGTTCGGCGTTCGGCGCCGCGTCCGCGATGTACCAGAATTCCGTTTTCGCTTCGCCACCAAGTTCCTGCGCCAATTCGTTAGGCGGATGAACTTGCACGGAAAGTTTCTCGCGCGCGTCGAGCAATTTGATGAGTAGCGGAAAACGGGGCGAGTCGGCGATGTCGCCAAAAATTTCTTTTCGATACTCGCACCAAAGTTCGTGCAACGTCTTGCCGCGTAATGGTCCATCGCGCACGATGCTTTGCGCTTCGGTTCGATCGACGATTTCCCACGATTCGCCGATGCACTTGTTGGCTGGCAATTTTTTCCCGTAGAATTTTTCCAAATGTCGTCCGCCCCAGACTCGCTCCATAAAAATCGGTTCGAAGAGGAGCGGGGCGGATAGCTGCAACGACGGCATGGCGAAATTTTGCGGTTCAAACTAGAAGTGGGCTTCTTCTTTGCAACGCAAGTTGTTTCAGACAGAGGAAGCAATAAAGTAAGCGCTCATTTTGAACAGGAAGATACGTCCGCTCGTCATTGATTGGGTGCTCGCCATTATTTGGATGTGTTTGATTTTTGCCGGTTCGACCAACCTGATGTCGGCCGAGCACACGTCGCGCTTTCTCGTGCCGTTCCTGCTCTGGCTTGATCCGCACGTTTCCTTCAAGACCATCATGCTCGCGCAATTGATCGTGCGGAAGTGTGGTCATCTGACGGAATATGCGATCCTCGCGACGTTAATCTGGCGCGTGCTGCGGCATCACTGGCAGGTCGTGCGCAGGAGCTTTTGGCGACCGGCGATAATGGCGTTGGCGCTGGCCATCATTTTCGCGGCAACCGACGAATTCCATCAATCCTTCTATCCGAGCCGAACTGCGACAGTGCACGATGTGTTGATCGATACGATGGGAGCGATCGCCGGCTTGCTAATCTGCCGGATGCTTATGCAAAATGGCTCGGCGGCAAACGCGCAAGAGGTTTAGTGGGCCTGACTGGGCTCGAACCAGTGACCCTGCGCTTATCAAGCGCATGCTCTAACCAACTGAGCTACAGGCCCGGCAATATTTAGCGAATTAATGATTTAGCGATTTAGTGATTGGGGTCAACCAATCACTCTGCCTCAAATTAAGAGCAATGCCTGTAGCCGCTTCGCCATGCGAAGCGAACGTCGTCCACAGGGCGAGGGCTACACCTCAGGGCTGCTGGCTCTCGACCTGATTTTGTCGGGCTTCGTCTCTCACCGAGCGGGCGCGATCGAGCGAACGTTTTGCCCAATCGTGTTCGGAAACGGATTGGCGTTGCCCATTCGAGTCCGGCGGCGGCGCCGGTGTGGAATTATCGTTTCGATTCAGCCAGATGAAGAACGCTGTGAGTAAGAGAGCGAACAGGAAAAACTTCCGCATGCGCATTTTAGCAGCAGCCGTCGAGCCAAATTGCGGCCCAGGTGCGAGCAATTTCCAATTGTATGGGGCTCTCTGGCGGATACGTTCGAAGATCAAGCCAATCCGCGTGGATTGTATCTGAATTAAAGGACCCAAAACAATGAGCACAACCGTTCTGGAAAAAGGAAAAACCGACACCAAACTCAATCGGCTCGAGCAGCTGAAAAAATTCACGAAAGTTGTCGCGGACACGGGTGATTTCGAATCGATTCGCGATTTTAAACCGCAGGACGCCACGACGAACCCAAGCCTGATTTTTGCCGCGACGCAGAAATCGAAATACGCCCATTTACTCGACGAAGTTCTGGCGGACCGAAAGAAATCCGGCTTGAGCGGAGCCGCCCAGATCGAAGACATCATCGATCATCTCTTGGTGAAGTTCGGATGCGCGATCTTGCAGATCGTTCCCGGGCGCGTTTCGACGGAGACGGATGCGCGACTTTCTTTCGATGTCGAGGGTTCCATCAAGAAAGCGCGACGTTTGATCGAGCTGTATAAAGCGCAGGGCATCGAGCGCGAGCGCGTGTTGATTAAAATCGCATCGACCTGGGAAGGAATTAATGCGGCGGAGCAACTGCAGAAGGAAGGAATTCGCTGTAATATGACGCTGCTGTTCTCGCTGGTGCAGGCGGTGCGTTGTGCCGAAGCGAAGGCGCAACTCATCTCGCCCTTTGTCGGGCGCATTTACGATTGGTACAAGGCACATGACAAACGCGATTACGTCGGCGCGGAAGATCCCGGTGTGCAATCGGTGAAGGAGATTTATTCTTACTACAAGAAGTTCGATTATCCGACGGAAGTAATGGGCGCGAGCTTCCGCAACGTTGGGCAAATCGTGGAATTGGCGGGTTGCGATTTGCTTACGATCAGTCCGGAATTGATGAAGGAACTATCCGAGTCGACTGAGCCGGTGGAGAGAAAGTTGAGTCCGGAAGTGTCGAAACAATCGGATGTGAAGAAGCTCGAGTTGGATGAGAAGAAGTTCCGTTATCTTCTGAATGATGATGCCATGGCGACGGAAAAAACGGCCGAGGGCATTCGCAAATTCGCGGCGGACATCGTGAAGTTAGAGAAATTTGTTGCGGAAAAACTGAGGTAGGGGCGGTTCACCGAACCGCCCGGGCGATTGGGGTCAATCGCCCCTACCTATGTTCAATGTTGTTCTGATCGAGCCTGAAATTCCGCCGAACACCGGGAACATCGGCCGTCTCTGTCTGGCCACGCGATCAACGTTACATCTGGTCAAACCGCTCGGCTTTTCCATCGACGATCGGGAACTGAAACGGGCCGGCCTGGATTATTGGAAGGAAGTCGATGTAAGGCTCTGGGATTCTTTTGCCGATCTCGAATCGGCGCAGGAAGACGACCCGCGATACTTTTTCCTAACGACGAAGTGCGAGCGGCCCTATTACTCCGTCGCGTTCAAGCCCGGCGATTTCCTGATTTTTGGCCGGGAAACAAAAGGGCTGCCGGAAAGCTTGCTGCGCAATCGGGCGGGCGAGCTCCTCACCATCCCGATGCACGGCACTCGCAGCCTCAATCTCGCAACTGCCGTCGCGATTATTCTCTTCGAGGCGGAGCGGCAACAACGCATGAACCTTTGAATAAACGCGCATTCAGACGGTCTAATTCGATTGAGGTACAAAATATGAATAGAATTCTTGCTCTAACATTTTGTCTTGGCCTGGCCCTGACGCAGGTGGTCCACGCCGATAACAAAGACAAAAAAAACGCGAAACGAGAAGCCAAGGCGGCCGCGGCTGCGCAACACAACACAGTAAAGGCAGCAAAGCAAAATGCCCGGTATCAGCGCAGTGTTCAGCACGGCGCCAGGATTAATCGGGGCATCCAGGCGCACAAAAATCAAAACGCGCTCCACTACCAACATCAGCAGGCGAAAATCCAGCACAAGAATGATGCTGCTAAATTCCAAGCGCGGAATTGGAAGCATCGGAATCACAACAACAACGCGGTTGTGGCCAATCAAAACAATCGTGTCAGCCGCCGGCACAAAACCAATGTGACCGTTCGCAACCGCAACAGCTGGTACGAAGCATCGCGCCGTTTTAATTGGCACGCGCGGCATGACCGCAGTTGGTGGAGACACCATTACAGCAATACCCGTTTCGTCCTCTTTGGCGGTGGGTATTACTTCTGGAACAACGGTTATTGGTATCCGGCCTACGGTTACGATCCGGCCTACAGCACATACACTTATGACGAGCCTATTTACGGCTACAACAACTACGCGCCCGGCCAGGTCATCAGCAACGTGCAGATCGAACTCCAGCGTGAAGGCTATTACGATGGCGAGGTCGATGGGCTGATCGGTCCGATGACTCGCGAAGCCCTGGCACAATATCAAGCTGATCACGGGTTGTATGTGACACGCGCGATCGACGAGCCGACACTCGAAGCGCTTGGTTTAGCCTAACAAACAGCAACCAAAATCCAAAGCCGCATGATGGGGCATTCCGTCATGCGGCTTCTTGTTGTAGTGGCGGCCGTGTCGGCTGCAGGGTTGGTGGGCGACACGCCCGGCGCTACAGCATTGGCATGATCGCGAATTGCGGGTGGCTGCATTTTAGCGAATGCTGAGGGGCAATGGCGACAGCGCAACTTGTGGCGAACGACGTGCGGCGATCATTTCGCATCGGTTCTCGCCGGATCGAAGTGCTGCGCGGAATCTCCATGGAGGTTGCGCACGGCGAGGCGATTTTTCTATGCGGCGCATCCGGCGCGGGGAAAACGACGCTTCTTTATACGCTCGCCGGGCTGGAGCGTCCCGAATCGGGCACGGTCGAATTTGAGGGACGCCGGCTCTATTCCGGCAGTGAGTCGTCGCAGGCAAATCTGCGCAACCAAAAGATGGGTTTTGTTTTTCAGGGATATTTTTTGCTGTCGGAATTGACGGCACTGGAAAATGTCATGTTACCCGCAATGATCGCGCGGCGGCCGAAGCGTGCGGTGGCCGAGAAAAGCCTCGATTCGGTCGGGCTGGGCGATCGCATGCATCACTTGCCGGCAGAACTTTCCGGTGGCGAGCAACAGCGCGTGGCGATCGCGCGTGCCCTAACGAACGATCCCGACATCATCTTCGCCGACGAGCCGACGGGTAATCTCGATTCAAAAACCGGCGACACGATTATCGATCTGCTTTTGGAGCTTGCGCGCAATCGGAAGAAGACGTTGCTCGTCGTGACGCATGACAACCGGCTGGCTGAGCGCGGTGATCGCACGTTGCACATCGTCGATGGCTTGCTGAGGTAGGGGCGGTTCACCGAACCGCCCGCGGGCGATTGAGGTCAATCGCCCCTACCTGCACGGTTTTGCCTCATCGCGACTTTCATTTTGCCGCTTGAATTGCACGGCGGAGCATCGAACGTTTTCTTGTGCTTATGAAAACTGCGACGGCTGGTAACGGCGAGACGGCGATCAGACAATCAAACCGCACGCGCGCGGCTAAGCCGGCGGGCGAGAGAAACGCACCGGCGAAGACGCCTGCCAAACAATCGACGATCTATATTGACGGAAAATTTTTCCCTGAATCGGAAGCGAAGATCTCTGTCTTCGATCATGGTCTGCTCTACGGCGATGGAATTTTCGAGGGCATTCGTTTCTACAACGGGCGCGTCTTCCGGCTGGAAGAGCATCTCGATCGTCTCTGGGATTCCGCGCGCTCGATCTGTCTGGAGATTCCAATGACGCCGCGCGAGATGACGGATGCGTTGCTGGATACGATCCGGCAAAACGATTTACGCGAAGGTTACATTCGTTTGGTGGTGACGCGCGGCGTTGGCAATCTTGGTTTGAACCCAACGCAATGCAAAAATCCAAGCGTGATCATTATCGCGACGACGATCACGCTCTATCCGCGCGAAGTTTATGAAAAGGGGTTGACGGTTGTGACCTGCGCGACGCGCCGAACGAATCCGGGCGCACTCAATCCAGCGGTGAAATCGCTCAATTATTTGAATAACGTGATGGCGCGCATCGAAGCGAATCTGGCGGGAGCGGATGAGGCGCTCATGTTAAATGATGAAGGCAACGTCGCGGAATGCACCGCCGATAATATTTTCATCATCAAACACGGCCGGGTTTTTACGCCACCGATTGCGGCGGGAGCGCTGCGGGGCATTACGCGTTCGGTTGTGTTTGATATTGCGGCGGAGACCGGGATCAAAATTTCTGAAACCGACATTACGCGCCACGATGTCTTTATTGCAGATGAATGTTTCCTTACCGGCACGGCGGCGGAACTCATTCCTGTGATCAAAGCAGACGGTCGCACGATCGGAACCGGCAAGCCCGGTCCAATCACTGCGAGAATGATAGAAAGATTCCGTGAACTTACGCGCGAAACCGGCACGCCGATTTTCCCCTAAAGGTGAGCGGGCGCTGGCGGCGTAGAAGGTGCTCAAACTGGGTGGGGGTTGAATGTTACCCGCCATTTGTGGTCTAATTAAGCGAGATGTTGTGCGACGTTTGCAAATGTAATGACGCGACTGTTTTCCTGACACAAATTTTGGAGGGGAAAATGCAGAAGGTGAATCTCTGCGACGCCTGTTCCAAAGACAAAGGAGTGCAGGATCCCACTGGGTTCGCTCTGGCCGACTTGCTCCTCGGGATTGGCGCGGCCGAAGAAATCGAGAAAGGGTCGGTCACGCAGAAATGTGCGATCTGTGGTTTTACGCAGGCGGACTTCAAGAAAACAGGACGCCTCGGTTGCAGCGCTTGTTATCACTCTTTTTCGGAAGGGCTGAGCACGTTGCTCAAAGCCATGCACAAAGGCACCGAGCACGTCGGTAAACTTCCGCAGCGCGCCCAGCAGGAAATGCAACGGAACGATCGCATGCGCACGCTCACGCAGGATCTGCAAAAGGCGGTGGCAGACGAAAATTACGAGACGGCGGCGGCGTTGCGCGACCAGATCAAGCAATTGGAGAACGAGTTCGCAAGTCGACCATGAAGTTTGCCAATTTCACCGCTACGGCCGGGGAATGGTTACGCGGCGAAGGTCCGCATCATCAGATCGTCGTGAGCAGTCGAGTGCGCCTCGCACGCAATCTTCGCAATCGCGGGTTTCCGGGTTGGGCGAAAAAGGCGGAACGCACGGCCATTCTGGAAATGATTAAACCGCGCGTGGAAGAGTTGCCGGAAATGCAGGACTCATTTTCAGAGCTGTTGCAGGATCTTACCGCAACCGAAAAACAAGTCCTGGTCGAACGTCATCTCATAAGTCGCGAGCACGCCGCCAAAAGTATCGGCAGCGCCATTGTCATGAATCGACGCCAAACGCTCAGCATCATGATCAACGAAGAAGATCATCTGCGCATGCAATCGATTCGGTCCGGTCTGCAATTGAAGAGCGCCTTCAAATTAGTCGATAAGGTCGATAGCACGCTCGAGAACAAACTCGATTTCGCCTACGATCCGAAGCTTGGCTATCTGACTGCGTGCCCCACGAACGTCGGCACGGGCATGCGCGCTTCCGCGATGCTCCATTTGCCCGGCCTCGTCCTAAGCGAATTGATCAATCAGGTCATCCAGGCGGTGAACAAGATCGGTCTCGCCGTTCGCGGCCTTTACGGCGAAGGCACGGAGGCGATGGGAAATCTCTTCCAGATTTCGAACCAGACGACCCTCGGTGAGAAAGAAGAGGAAATCATCAGCCGCCTAACCAAGGTGATCGAGACCATTATCGAGAAGGAGCACGACGCGCGGCAGGTGCTGATTCAGAAAAAATCGAATACGCTCTGGGATCAGATCGGGCGGGCATATGGCGTGCTCACTTATGCTCACGCCATGACGTCAAAGGAGGCGCTCAACTTGCTTTCGATCATGAAGCTCGGAATTGATCTGGGCGCATTTCCGGAAGATCGCCGATTGCCGGTGGACGAACTCTTCATCGAAACACAACCGGCACATTTGCAAAAGAGTTCGCAACAAAAGATGAACGCGGAGGAACGCGACCATTTACGCGCGCAAATTATCCGCGACCGTTTGAAAGTGTTTCCTAAACCTGATATCAGTAAACTGGCGAGGGAGTCGGAGAACGGTTCGAGATCCGAGCCAAAAAATAATGAATAATTTTACGCCGCGCGCACAACAGGTGTTGGCGCTCGCCCGCAAAGAAGCGGATCGTTTCAATCATAATTACGTCGGCACCGAGCATCTGTTGCTCGGGCTGATCAAACTGGGGCAGGGCGTTGCCGTCAACGTTTTGCAAAAGATGGGGCTCGATCTGGAAACGGTGCGCATGGAGGTCGAGAAACAAGTCGGCTCCGGACCCGAGACGAAGATGGTCGGGAATATTCCCTACACACCGCGCGTGAAAAAAGTTCTGGCACTCGCGGGCAAGGAAGCGAAGGCGCTGAATCATTCTTACGTCGGCACCGAACACATTTTGCTCGGGCTCTTGCGCGAAGGCGAAGGTGTTGCGGCGCGAGTCTTAAAAAGTTTGGAAGTCGATATCGAGCGCACGCGCAACGAAATCTTAAAAGAACTCGATCCGAATTTCACACCGCCGGAATCCGAACAGGAAGGCAACGGCGAAAGCACCGGCGGCAAGAAGGATGTAAAGACGCCGGCCTTACGGGCCTTCGGGCGCGACCTCACCGAATTAGCCAAGAAAAGCGAGCTCGATCCGGTCATTGGTCGTCGCAACGAGATCGAACGTGTCATTCAGGTTCTTTGCCGGCGCACGAAAAACAATCCGGTTTTGTTAGGCGAAGCCGGCGTGGGCAAGACCGCGATCGCGGAGGGTCTCGCCCAGGAAATTGCGAGCGGTAACGTTCCTGAGCTGCTGCGCGACAAAAAAGTAATCACACTCGATTTGGCGTTGATGGTGGCGGGCACTAAATACCGCGGACAATTTGAAGAACGAATCAAAGCAGTCATGGATGAGATTCGCCGCTCGAAGAATGTCATTCTTTTCATCGACGAATTGCACACCATCGTCGGTGCGGGTTCGGCGGAAGGGGCGATGGATGCCTCAAACATCATCAAGCCGGCCTTAAGTCGTGGCGAATTGCAATGCGTCGGCGCCACCACGCTCAACGAATACCGCAAATACATTGAGAAGGACGCGGCGCTGGAACGGCGTTTCCAAACCGTGAAAGTCGATGCGCCGACTGTGGACGAAGCGATTCAAATTTTGAAAGGGCTGCGTCCGAAATACGAAGCGCATCACAAGGCCAAACTGACCGACGAAGCTCTCGAAACGGCGGTCAAACTCTCCGAGCGTTACATCACGGGAAGATTCCTTCCGGATAAGGCGATCGACGTGATGGACGAAGCCGGCGCGCGCGCGCGCATCAACGCCATGACGCGGCCACCTGACGTCAAGGAGATCGAGCGCGAGATCGAAGAAATTCGCGTCGAGAAAGAAGCCGCGATTAAAGCGCAGGATTTCGAAAAGGCGGCGTCGTTACGCGATAAGGAGAAACACGCGAAAGAGAAGCTTGATACCATTCTCAGCCAGTGGCGCGAAGAGCGCGAAGAACGCGAAGTGATCGTGACGGCAGACGACATGATGCATATCATCTCCAAAGTCACTGGCGTTCCGCTGCAACGGATGGAGCAAAAGGAAACGCAGAAGCTCCTCGCCATGGAGGCGGAAATGAAGCAGCGCGTGATTGGCCAGGACATGGCGGTGTCGGCCATCAGCAAAGCTTTGCGCCGATCGCGCGCAGACTTGAAAGATCCGCGACGCCCCATCGGGTCGTTCGTTTTTCTCGGACCGACCGGCGTGGGCAAAACGTTTCTCGCGCGCACTTTGGCGGAGTTCATGTTCGGCGATTCCGATGCGCTGATTCAGATCGACATGTCTGAATACATGGAAAAATTCACGGCCTCGCGTTTGATTGGTTCGCCACCTGGCTATGTCGGCTACGAAGAAGGCGGACAACTTTCCGAAGCGGTGCGTCGTCGCCCCTATTCCGTTGTTCTTTTCGACGAAATTGAGAAGGCGCATCCCGACGTCATGCACCTGCTCCTGCAAATTTTGGAAGATGGCAAGGTCACCGACTCGTTAGGCCGCAAGATCGATTTCCGCAATACGATCATCATCATGACGTCCAATGTCGGCGCTGATTTGATCAAGCGGCAGACAACGATGGGTTTTGGCGCGGCGCAAAACGTGCACGATTACGACACGATGCGCGACAAGATCATGGAGGAGACGAAGCGCGTCTTTAAACCGGAGTTTTTGAACCGGCTCGACGAAATCATCGTCTTCCGCACATTGGAGAAGCAGGATTTGCTGCGCATTGTCGATCTCGAAGTCGACAAGGTGAAAGCGCGCCTAAAGTTGAAGGAAATCGAGATCGTTCTCGATACGCCGGCGCACGAATTCGTTATCGAGAAAGGATACGATCCCACTTACGGTGCGCGGCCGATGCGACGCGCTGTGGAAAGGTATCTCGAAGATCCGCTCGCCGAAGAGTTGCTCAAGGGAAACGTCAAAGCAGGCGATCTGGTGCAGGTGTCGGTAAAGGAAAACAACCTGACTTTTCAGGTGGCCGAGCCGCATGCGGCGGCAGCAAACGCAAGCTAGCCGACGCGCGCAATCACCCGGCGCTGGCATCCCGCGAGGTCGCCGCGGCGACCGAGGGACCTCACGTCTCAGTTGTGCGCACACATGCACATGTGCGTCTTGAGCTGGATCGCGAGGTCCTCCGCTTCGCTCAGGATGGCAACTGGTAATGTCGCGTGCTCTTAATTCGTTAGGCGCGGGGATGCGCGGCGGCGTATGCTTTCTTCAGGCGCTCGACTGTGACGTGCGTGTAGATTTGCGTCGTGGAAAGACTGGCGTGACCGAGCAGCGCTTGCACGCTTCGCAAATCCGCGCCGTTGTCGAGCAAGTGCGTCGCGAAGCTGTGTCGCAACTTGTGCGGACTCAACGCGACCGGAATTGAGGTATATCGCAAATATCTCTTGAGCGTCAGCCAGATCGAGCGTGGCGATATCCGCCGTCGTGTCTTATTAATAAAGAGCGGGCCGGAATGAACATTGGCCGCTGAACGATAACGCGAGATCGCTTCCAAAGCCGGCGCGCCGACCGGGCAAACGCGTTCGGCTTGCCCCTTGCCGAGAACGCGCACGGTTTCAGTATAGATATCCAGGTCACTCACGTTCAGCGCCGCCAGTTCGCCCAGGCGCAAACCGCTGCTGTAAAACAGCTCCATGATTGCAACGTCCCGAAGCGGCATCCACGCGGGCGCGGCTTGATGTTTGGCCACGCGCAACGGCGCGGAAAGCAGCTCGTCAATCTGCAAACGCGTAAGCACGATTGGTAATTTCTTCTCCGTTTTCGGAAGCTGTAACTCGCGTGTCGGATCGATGCGCAAACCTTTTCGCTCGACAAGAAAACGGTAGAAACTGCGTAGCGCGGAAAATTGCAGGCGAATGTAGGAGCGCGCCTGGCGCTTCTTCATCAACGCGAAAAGGTAATCGCGAAAATCGTCAGCCGTGCACTTTTTCCAAGGGCGATCTGTGTAAGCACGAAAAGCCGCGAACGCCTGGCGATAAGCGATCAGCGTTCGCGACGAGGCATTTCGTTCCACTTCGAGGAAGCGCAAAAATTCTTCGAGCAACGGATCTTTTTTCTTTGCAGCACCGTGGTCCGAGTTTGTCATCCCAAATGGTTTGTCTCCAAGGAGCGGCGCTTTTCAAGCGCCGGCCACCATAATCGGCGGTTAAAAACCGCCGCTCCTTGGTGGCGTTTCGTGACGCAAAGCTCTAAACTGTGACGTCACTCAGGTTGCTCGATGTGATATCGGTTATTCTCCGCTGCAGCACGACTGTTGTACTGACTTTTAAAAATAGGTGGCGGACTGACAGAAATGAGTTGGAAACTCCTCACCAGAAATTCCGGGTAAACAGAATTGCTCGCTGGCTCGTAAACTTTGTCGCCCGTAAAGTTACCGGTCAGTTTGTATTCGTAATTATTGTCGCTGCCAAAGCTAAGTTGTTCGCGGTCGGGCGCGAGCTTCAGCTTTTCATTTAACATGACGAGTTGCGCAGTGCTCCACGGTTGTCCCGGCCGGCGGACATACCCCCAGAATTTGTAATCCGGCTTAAAGTAGCGTCTTCCGATAAAATAATCGCCCGGTGGCTCGGCTTGAATTTGTTGCGCCATCGCGATCCGCGCCTGTTGGATTCCCTGGGGAATGGTTTCGCAACCGGTGAAGAACGAGCCGACCAAAATAACTTCTGTGACAAGCAGGAAACGTAGCGCGCGCGAGATCATGGATGCGTTTCTTTATCGTAGCCTCGCGCTCTGCGCAATCACCGGAATTCCGTTGGCATCGGCATGGGTTAATCGTAATTTGCCCGCCGACCTTATGATTGAACTGGAAGTTTATGCCGCCGGCGTGCGCGACTTGAATAAGATTCTCGAACTCGATCATGAGCTCGAAGCGGTCCCCGGCTTGCGCTACAAGGTCGATCGCAATCACGATCTTGTTTACATGGAGTTGGAAGGGCCGAGCATGAGCGTGCGCGAAATTCGATCGATCTTTCGCAAGCTCGGCCTCGAGCCGCGCTTCATCGGTACTATTCCCGCGGAGTTGCGTGCAAAACCGGAAACGGAACTGCTCAATTTGTAAGAGGCGCGCGGTCCGCGCGGAACGAAGGCGCATTTGATGATCGCTCGATTTTTCGGCGCCATCGGTACCGGGGTCATTCGGTTTTTCTCGTATCTCGGCGAGGTCGTCCTCCTGGCCGCGGATACTTTTATTTCCATCTTCACGCATCGGTTGCGTTGGAAATTATTTATGCGCCAGATCGTCGAAATCGGATTGCTCTCGCAGTTGGTGGTGGTGATCACGGGCGGATTCACCGGCGCCGTTTTTGCGGCGCAGACTTATTTTCAATTCAACAAACTCGGGATGGGTTCCGCCGTTGGGGCCGTCGTTTCTGTGGCGATCTGCCGCGAACTGGGACCGGTTCTCACCGCGCTCATGGTGACAGGTCGCGTTGGCGCGGCGATGGCGGCTGAGATCGGCACGATGAAAGTCACTGAGCAGATCGATGCACTGCGCGCCCTCGCAGTTTATCCCGTGGATTATCTCGTCGTTCCGCGGGCCTTGGCGATGATGATCTCGATGCCTCTGCTTGTCGCGGAGTGCATTGGCTTCGGCATCGTCGCGGGATATTTCGTCGCGATTTTTATGCTCGACATCAATGGCACCTACTATGTCGCGAATATGGTGCGTTGGACGCAAATGCGCGATATCATCATGGGCCTGACGAAAGCATTCTGCTTCGCGATCATCATCGTCTTCATCAGTTGCCATCGTGGCCTAACGACAAAAGAGGGCGCGGTCGGCGTTGGCAAAGCAACCACCCAAGCCGTCGTCGATTCGTCGCTTGCCGTCTTGATCGCGAACTTTTTCCTCACCATGTTCCTGAACATCATCTTCCCCGCCGGTTATCAATGAGCGCGTCGCCGTTGTAGCTGCCGCCGTCGCCGGCGGCAGAGTTGTGCGCACATATTTCTCTATGACCCTTGGCAAACCCCCTCGTCTGGAACGCGTTTTCCAAATCTACGATCCGCCCGTTTATTTTGTGACGTTGTGCGCCGCGCGACGACGAAGCGTTTTGGCGAACGAGATCGTTCACTACGCATTCATCAATTATGGAGACCGGGGCCAAGATCGCGGCATCGCCCTTGGCCGTTACGTCATCATGCCCGATCACATTCATTTATTTGTATGCGGGCGTGACGATTTTAATCTGGGAATCTGGGTGCGCGGCTTGAAGCGCGTTGTAGCTGCCGCCGTCGCCGGCGGCAGAAAGGGAGATATGCAAGGTCAAGATTCTGCCGCCGTGACGGCGGCAGCTACAACGGCGGCGGCTGATTCAATTTGGCAGCGTGGATTTTTCGATCATATCATTCGAAATAGCGAAAGCTATTCAGCGAAGTGGGATTACGTTTGCCAAAATCCAGTTCGTGCCGGGTTAGTTCAGCGGGCTGACGAGTGGCCATTTCAGGGCGAGATTGTTCTCATCGAACATAGGTGAATGGTGTGATCGTGAATCCAATTCAAGCGCATCTGCCGCCGGCGACGGCGGCAGCTACAACGGCGTCGGCAGAGACCACAGCCGCGGCAGCCACCGCTATGATCGCCGTTCGATCGCTGACTAAGAAAATCGGGCGACAACAGATTTTGCGTGGAGTCGATCTCGAGGTGGCTAAAGGCGAAACGCTTGCCATCATCGGTCGCAGCGGCGGCGGGAAAACGGTTTTACTTAAACATCTCATTGGACTTCTGCTGCCAGACTCAGGAGAAATTTGGATTGAAGGACAAAACATTATCGGACTGAGCGAGCGCAAACTCGCGCCTATCCGCAGCAAAGTTGGCATCCTTTTCCAAGGCGGGGCGCTTTTCGATTCTCTCACGGTGGAGGAAAACATCGCGTTCCCACTGCGCGAAGCGGGTGAACGCGATCCAAAGGCCATTCGACGAAAAGTGAACGAAATGTTGGAGGTCGTGGAACTCGAGGGGACGCAGAAGAAAATGCCGGTGAATCTAAGCGGCGGAATGAAAAAGCGCGTCGGACTCGCGCGCGCCATCATTCGGCAACCATCCTGCATTTTGTATGATGAACCGACGTCGGGCCTCGATCCGATTGTCTCGGACAGCATCAACCGATTGATTCGCCGATTGCAGACACGCTTTCACGTCACGAGCATTGCGGTTACGCATGATATGAAAAGCGCGTTTCACGTCGCCGATCGCATCGCGTATCTGCACGAAGGCAGAGTTTATTTTCACGGTAGTGCTACGGAACTCCAGAATTCGAGCGACCCATTGATTCAGGATTTCTTGCTTGGGCGATCGGAAGAAGAAAAATAGTCGCGCTTGCGGATCCTGTAGCGGCTTCGCTGTGCGAAGCGCAGGAACTATCGCCGCCCACAGGGCGGCGGCTACAGCCCGGCGGCTTCAGGAGCGATGAAAGCAGTAGCATTTTTTTTAAGCGCACTGACTATGCTTTTGTCCAAAAATTTGCGATGAGCCAGAGCGAGAGAGGAATTGAGGCAAAAGTCGGCGCGTTTGTTTTTCTCGGGCTTGCCGCGCTCGCCGCATTGGTCGTGCAGTTCGGGCGCATTGGCGAAGGTTGGAAAACATATTACCCGCTCACCGTTCGATTCACGGATGCCAGCGGATTGCTGAAAGGCTCTGATGTTTTGCTGGCCGGCGCCAAGATTGGCCGCGTTTCCGGCGGACCGCATCTTGTCGGTGCGGGCAATGGTGTAGCCGTGCCTTTGCGAATTTATGATTACGTGAAACTGCCGGCGGGCAGCAAATTCACGGTCGGAAGTTCGGGCTTATTAGGGGATCGATTCGTTTCCGTCACGATGCCACCGGGCAAGCCGACGGCATTCCTCCCAAAGAACGCCACCATCGAAGGAACGCGCGAAACCGGCCTCGACGATCTCACCCGGGAAGGCGGAGCTCTCGTGCAAGATCTGCGTGGCACAGTAAAAAACGTCAATGCCACCGTGACGCGACTGAATGAGCAGGCGTTGTCGCAGGACAACATGCAGAATCTCAAAGCGAGCATCGAACATTTGAACCAGGCGACCGGGGCGCTCGCGGAATCGTCGAAGAAGATTGATGGCGTGGTCGACAAAGCGGGCGCGACCATGACGTCCACGAAGGAAGCGTCGGATGATTTGCAAAAGGCGATCAGGGACGCGCGCAAAACAATTCAGGCTGCGACTGAATTGATGGACGAGGCGACACATGGGAAGGGAATGCTCGCGACGTTGCTGACAAATCAGCAGCTGGCCAACGATCTGGAAGCGCTAATCAGCAATCTCCGCAGACACGGTGTGCTTTTTTATCGCGACAGCGCCGCAAAAACAGAGCAGCGGGCACAAGACCTGCGACAATCTCAGCGAGAACCGCGCAGCGGTCGACGCTGAAAATGACACCGCTTGTCACTGTTAATCTTCTTCGCGTCCTTTTTGTAACGTTTTGCCTCGCCATGGGCGCTTCCGTTTCGGTGGAGCTGGAGGGCAGCGCGATTTCAGGGTTGATCTTCGGCGCTCTGCTCGGCCTCGTCGTCGTCCTGATCGATCGACTCCTGAAAGGTTTTTCGCTGCGCGTTTTTTCCTCGGCAACCTTCGGCCTTTTGCTCGGTCTCCTTTTCGCCAACCTTCTTCTCGCCTCAGACATCCTGCGATATCAGACCGAAATCACGCAATGGACCGTTCGCTTGATCGTCTACTGCACGTTCGCTTATCTCGGCATGATGCTCGCCATGCGCAGCAATCGCGACGAATTCTCTCTCATCATTCCCTATGTCCGTTTCGCCCGTGAAACGATGCAGCACGAGCCGGTCGTCCTCGATACGAACGTCATCATCGACGGTCGCATCGCGGATCTATGCGCAACTGGTTTTCTCAGCCGATCCTTGATCGTGCCGCGTTTTGTTCTTGGAGAATTGCAAGCGCTCGCCGATGCGCGCGATCCATTGAAACGCGAGCGCGGCCGGCGTGGTCTCGATATTTTGAATGAGCTTCAACGCTCCCGCGAGGTCGACCTCGCAGTGCACGACACGACTGATGACGCCGAATTGCCGATCGACGAGCGCCTCATCCGCACGGCGCGCTTGCGTCAGGCATGCTTGCTCACGAACGATCAGGCGCTTTCGCAGGTCGCGCGATTGCAAAAGGTGACCACTTTAAACCTGACCGAGCTGACGCATGCGTTGCGGCCGGCGGCGACTGCGGGCGATCAACTCGATTTGTATCTCGTCAAAGAAGGACGCGAAAGTCATCAAGCGGTCGGATATCTCGCCGATGGAACAATGATCGTGGTGAATAATGCGCACTCGCAGATTGGCAATACCGTGCCGGTGATTGTTTCAAGTGCGTTGCAAACCGCCGCTGGCCGCTTGATTTTCGCCGAACTCAAAAGCGCGCATCCGCCGCTGCGTGTGCATTCAGCTAGTTAGGCGAATCATTTCGCAATTCGCGGCTTTCCTTCGCGACCAGGTAGCAGACACTACTTTCGTGGGTAAGAACCTTTCTCCGCTGATCGCAGTTAGTTTGTTCAGCGGACTCATTTTCGCTTTCGCCTTTGCCGGCTGTGACAAGAAGCGCGGAGAAGCAGTGGTTATTGAAAAGGAGCACATTGCCGCAAAGGAAATTCCCAAAACGCCCACGAACGAGCCAACGGCCGGCTCTCCCGAAGCAACTCCCGAGGTGAGCGAGAGACCGATCGGCCCAGATGAGATTACGTTGGGTCCATACGTCATGAAGAAGGAGGTGCGCGGGACGAGTCGAGATCCTCGCGCAATAGCTGACGAACAATGGATCGTAAGCGTGCGAATGATCGCAGATGGTCGCCGGTTCAATGTGCAAACCGATCAGCCGAAGTGGGACAAGCTAAAAGAGGGCGATCGGGTGCAGGTGACCTATCGCGTGGGCAAATATACAGACACGGTTTGGGGCTCTGAGATCGATTAGCATCAGCGCTGTTTCAGCGAAAGCGCAATCGGAGCAGGCGCGGTTTCTTGTCGAGGATAACGACGAAAATATTATCGTAATCATTGTCGCTTAGCTTGATCGGCTCGTCGACGCCAAGAGCTTTTATGAGCAGTGGAATTGTGTTGGAATGGCCAACAACCAAAGCGCTCCCACCTTGTAGTTTGCGCAACTTGGCAACAAGTTCCGTCGTCGCTTTTCCAGGAATCTTTACGACTTGGATGCCGATAATTTTAGCCAGCGGTGCGGCCGTTTCCTGCGTGCGCTTGAACTCCGTTGCATAGATGGCGGTAATACCAACTTCCTTCAGGATGCTGGCCAGAGATTCGGCGCGCGCCCGACCCGCTGGCGACAAATCGGGATCGTTGCCGCCGCCTTCGGCCTTCTCGGCGTGGCGGACAATAAAAATGGCGGACTGAGCTGCCGCTGACGCAGCGAAGAAAACAGACAACAGAAGTGCAAGAGCAAGACGCTTCATTTATTCGATCACCACACCCTTCCAGAATGCGATGCGACCCTTGATGTCCGCCGCGGCTTCTTTCGGATCGGGATAATACCAGGCGGCATCTTTATTTAGTTCGCCGTCGACCGTGATGTTGTAGTAGCTCGCTTCGCCTTTCCACGCACAGAACGAATGAGTGTCGCTCTCGCTAAAATATTCGCGGTTGATCGATTGTGGAGGGAAGTAATGATTGCCTTCGACAACAACCGTGCTGTCACTTTCGGCCAATGTGGCGCTGTTCCATATGGCTCTCATTACTATTTCCTTTCGTTCTGTCAGGGAAGAATCTAGCAGCAAATTTGCCTGCTTGACGAATGCAACCGGGCCCGAGATACGAAGGCGTCTATTTGAATGTTAGAGCGGGCTTAGTGCAGCGACAGTCGGAACACTCAGGTTCCTCCCACTTTGGCTGGCGATGGCTTTGGACCAAACGGCGGAGGAATCACCCCGAGCTGCACGAGAAAATGAGTGACGTCGAACATATCGCGCTGTTCAGCGATCTTTCCGTCCTTGAAATGAAAAACGGAAACAAACGGGACCTGCACTGTTTTCGCACCGAGCTTTCCGATCATCTTTCCTTCGACGACAAGATCATCACGCGCCGAGATCGTATGAGCAATCTCCCAATCGAGCGATTCGTATTTCGCTAATGCTTTACTGAGCAGAGCGCGAATTTCATCCGGACCGTTGAGATTTAATTCGAAGGATGGATCAACGAAAGTGGCATCCGATGTGTAGAACTGAGCCATGCGCTCCGCATCTCTTGCTTTATAGGCCGCATAAAAGTCGCGCACGAACGCATCCCTGTCCGGCGCGTCCGACGCGGCGCGTATTTGCCAGAAGGAAACAGAGCACAGGAGAAGCGCGATAATCGTTTTCATCGCATCATCGTATCAAGCGTGTTGCCACAAATCTACGCCATCAAGACGACGTTGACGGCCATTGCCGAATACTCGCAGTTTGTTCATCGCCGGGGCAGATAAAAGGCACGCTCTGAGCGAGACGCGTTTCCTCTAATGTCATTCCGAGCGAAGTCGAGGAATCTCTCACTATCCTTTGAGGCAGTAAGAGATGTCTCGACTTCGCTCGACATGACAGGATGATTGTTCCGAGACAGGGCTACTTTAGAATCGCGACGACTTCCGTCTGAATCGGCTGTCCGGTTACCTGAATGTCTTTTTCTCCGACGCAAACATCGGCCTCGGAACGGACGCCAAATTTTCCTTCCTGATAGATGCCCGGCTCGATCGAAAAACAAACGCCCGGAATGATTCGTCGCGAATCGCGTGTTTCGAAATTGTCGATGTTTACTCCGTTGCCATGGACTTCTTCGCCGATGGAATGGCCGGTGCGGTGCGTGAATTGATCGCCATAACCCGCGCGCTTGATCACGTCGCGTGAAACATCATCCACTTCGGCGCCGCGAATAGATTTGGCGGCTCGCACGTTCTTGCGCACAAAATCTACAGCGGCATCGCGCGCTTCGCGCACAATGTTAAAGATGCGTGTGTATTCCTCGGGAACACTTTCACCGACGTAGCCGGTCCACGTTTGGTCTGTGAAGACCGCATCCGGTTTTCGCAGCTTCGAAGCAAGATCGAGCAACACAAAATCGCCGCGCTTGATCGGCAGAGCTTTCTCCCGTGTCGGCACGTAATGCGGATTGGCGGTATTGGCGTTTACGGAAACGATGGCGTCGTTATGCTCGCTGCCCATTCCTTCTTCACGCCAGCGGCGGAGAATGAACTGCTCGATATCATATTCTGTCGTCGGCTCGTTTGCCCGAACGCGTCGCGCAATTTCTCCAAACGCGTCGAGAAAGATGCGACGCATTTTATCGGAAGCTTCGATGTGCATCTGCAATTGCTCGGGTGACCAGACGGCTTCGAATTGTTGCACCAGCTCCGCGCTGCTCACGACCTCGTCGCCTAACGAGCGAACAAGCTCGATCGTTCCCGCATCGACGCGCGACATGTAAGGAATGTCGTTCATCGGTGAATACTGCATCGCGATCCGTTTCGCCTTGCCGGATTTTTCGCCGAGGGCTTCACGCAACCGCGCATGCAATTCCTCCCAGCCGCGATAGATGAGCTTGTTGCCCGGCAGCGCATCGAGTTTGAGCTGTTCGATTGACATCACAATCTTCACCGGTTCGCCGCGGGCGGGCACGTAGTAGAACCAGCGGCGCGATACGCTCATCTCTTCGTCCAACTTAAGAATGCGATAGGAGAGGGGATCGCTGTGGCGAAAATCGTAGAAGAGCCAGCCATCAAGCTTCTCCTCGCGCAGCGCCGATTGAATTGCAGTCGATTCGTTCCGCAGGTGTTTGTTTTGCGCTCATCTCCGACACGAAGGTGAAACAAACTGCGAATATTGCGCAAAGAAAAAACCGCGCTGATTTCATGAGATTTGAATTTAATGCTGGCTTGCAGACTTCGATGCTTTTTCGACGCGCCAGGTGAGGGTGGGTTTTATTGCAGCAAAGCAGCTCCATTAGAGACGCGTGACGCGACGGCTTCTAATTGGTGGCCGTGCAAATACGAAGCGCGTCCAGCAGGCGGTCCACTTCTTTACTCGTCGTGTAACAAGCGCAGCCAGCGCGCACGACTCCGTCTTCGCTCAGGCCTAGTCGCTCGATAACGGTCGCGGCATAAAAATCTCCATGCGATGCGAAGATTCCATTTGTCGCGAGCTTCTTTGCCACGTCGAGCGAAGGAACGCCTTCTACCGTAAACGCAATCGTCGGTGTGCGAGGCGCATTGAGCATCGGTCCGTAAATCCGCAGGCGTTCGATGCTTGTCAGGCCATCCCAGAGTTGTTTCAAAAGCTCGCTGCCTCGTTCATGAAGTCCGATGAATGCAGAACGCAGGCAATCTCGGCGCGTCGCGCCCGGCGCGAGCGAGGCGACGAAGTTCACGGCCGCGGCGGCGCCAGCAATGCTTTCGTGATTTTGTGTCCCGGTTTCCGCGCGCTCTGGCGCGGTGTCGGGCGCAGGAATCAATTTCGGAAAATCGAGCGACTCGATCAGGTCGTTTCGCCCATAGAGAATCCCGATGTGGGGTCCGTAAAATTTATAGGCGGAACAAGCGAGAAAATCGCAATTCCACTCGTGCACATCGATCAATTCGTGCGGAGCGTAGTGGACAGCGTCGACGAAAATCCGCGCACCTAACGAGTGCGCCATTTTAACCGCACGAGGAATATCGCTGATCGTGCCGAGCGCATTAGAGGCTGCGCCGATCGCTACTAATTTCGTGCGCTTATTCAATTGCCGCTCGAAATCCTCCCAATCGAGCTGGCCAGTTTCGGCAATCATTTTCACCGTTCGCACTTTTATGCCGCGCTCTTTCTCCAGCGCGCGCCACGGTGCGACGTTGGCGTGATGATCCAACTCTGTGACGATAATCTCGTCGCCATGTTCGTATTCGCGCCCGAGTGCGCGCGTGAGATGAAACGTCAGCGATGTCATGTTCGCGCCGAATACGATTTCGTTAGGCGAGGCGTTTAAGAAATCTGCGAGAACACTCCTCGCGGTCTCGATGATCCCGTCGGTCTCTTCGCTCGTCGGGTAAGCCCAGTGCGTGTTGGCGTTATGATCATAGAGATAATCACTCATCGCCTCGACCACCGCGCGGGGAACCTGCGTCCCGCCTGGACCATCGAAGTAGGCGACGGGAAAGCCGTTATGCTTTCGCTGCAGAGCGGGAAATTGTTCTCGGATTTGAGCGACCGCCGCGAGCGGTTGTGTTTGGTTCGCGATCATGCCCTGCCCGCGAGCCCGAGGCGATCGGCATCCTCACGCAATGCTACGATCACGTTGGTGATCACATCTTCGAGTGGCATCCCGAGTTCTTCTGCGCCGTGAACGATGTCATCGCGATTAACAGCACGCGCGAACGCTTTGTCTTTCATTTTCTTTTTCACCGACGCGACCTCGACTTCGTGCACACTTTTCGACGGGCGAACGAATGCCACGGCCATGACGAAGCCACTCAGTTCGTCGACCGCATATAGCGTCTTCTCCATCGGCGTCTCGCGCACGACGCCGGAGTAATTCGCATGCGAAAGAATCGCGCGACGAACTTCCTCGCTCCATCCGTTCTCGCGCAGCCACTTCACGCCAACAAACGGGTGACCTTCGGTCGAGCTTTGTTCCTGATTTGGATGCTGCTCGTAATCCATGTCGTGAAGTAATCCAACCGCTTCCCATAAATCCGCATCCGCTCCGCGCAATTGCGCAAAATGTTTCATCGAATCAGCCACTGCATAGCAATGACGACGCAAACTTTCCGATTGCACCCATTCGTGAAGAACTGTGAGCGCGCGATCTGCCAGTTCACCCATAGAACGCGAAACTGCCGCAGGCGAAATGGAATGTCGAGCGCCGCGAACGGGTTTTGTTAAGGAGAAGGCAGGACGCTGATTGGGAAATGCGTATGGTGACTCATTCAGCAAAACGAATGCGCTAGAAGCCATCAAGGAGCGGCGATCTCCAGATCGCCGAATTATTTTAAGGGGCGCTCGTGGAAAGCGCCCCTCCTTGGTGGCTCAACGTTGCGCACAGCTAACAGTGTAGCGAACCTCTACCCTCGCGCGCGCCTGCTTTCGCGTTTATCCCTGCCACCTACATCAATCGTTTGCCGCCCAGCGAAGCTTCGACCAACTTCTGCATCCGACGCGCGCGCGTCTCCTCCTTCTTTGCGCTCATCACCCACCATGTCATCATCTGCCGGTAGGCTGGTGTTTGAGCCTGGAAAAATTTCCACGCTAGTGGTGACGCCCGCAGTTGTTTCGCCGCCCGGGGCGCCAGCTCCATGTTCTCCCTATTCTCGTAAGAATATTTGCTGCGCGTCGCCGCGCGCCGTTTGAACGCTTTCAATCCAGCCGGATGCATCCGACCCGCGCGCAGTAGCTCATTTGCGCGCCGCGTGTTGATCATGCTCCAATAACTCATCGCGCGACGTGGCGTGAATCGGATCTTGTAGCTCTCCACGTCGATCCGTTTGCGCAAGCCATCGATCCAGCCGAAACAGAGCGCTTCATCCACCGATTCCGGCCAGGTGATGCTCGGCCGGCCGGAATCTTTCCGATAAAATCCGACCCAAAGTTCCGCAGTTGTGGCGTGATTTTGTTCGAGCCATTTGCGGAAATGGGCTGGCGTCCGAAAGAAAGTGACCTTGGTCGATTTGTCGCGCATTAAAGTCACCGCAAAGCTTATTCTGACTCTGTGAAATCAATCAACGTATTCAGGCGCGCGTTGTCCTTCATTTGGAAGCCGCCTGACTTTCCGATGGAACCCATTCGTGTAAAATATCGAGAACTTGTGTGTCGAGAAATGGGTCGAAGCGAAATGAGTTGCCTCACAATGGATGCAAACCGGCAGATCTTACCTTTGGCCACACGTCGCTTGCCGCGATCCACGCGCTAGGCCCGATGAAAAAACACACCGTTTCCATGCGCACCGGCGCGACCGAATTTCTGAAGGTCAACACGACCGGTTGGGAATGGCGCGATGCCTACCAGGGCCTGCTCGGATTGCGCTGGCTCAACTTCATTGCGTTCGTCGCTGCCGTCTACCTCACGCTCAACCTCCTCTTCGCGACGCTTTACGCGCTCAAGCCAAATTGCATCGCCGGCATGGTGACCGGCTCGTTCTTGGAAGCGTTCTTCTTCAGTGTGCAAACGCTCGCCACCGTCGGCTACGGCCACTTGTATCCGCAAACTCTCTACGGGCACATCGTTTCCACCATCGAAATTATGAGCGGCACCTTCCTTCTTGCCGTCATGACGGGCCTTATCTTCGTCCGTTTTTCCCGACCGACCGCGCGTATCGTCTTTAGCAATTGCGTTGTCATCGCACCGTTTAACGGCCGTCCGACACTGATGTTGCGCGTCGGGAATCTGCGTCAGCAAAGCATGGTCGAAGTCGAGTTCCGCATCATGTTCACGCGCGACGAACCGATCGTAGAAGGCGATAACTTCCGCCACTTCTACAATCTCAAGCTCGCCTTCGACCGGCTCAGTGCGTGGCCGGCGGCGCTCACGCTCCGACACACGATTGACGAACAAAGTCCGCTTCACGCCGTAACGGCCGATGCACTCGAAACGCAGCGCGCTCTGTTTATTGCTTCCGTCGTTGGCACCGACCCAGTAATTCCTGCGTCAGTGCAGGCGCAGCAGGACTACACCTGGCGCGATGTGCGGTTCGACCATAGGTTCGTCGAGATCTACACAGAATCTGGCGATCGACAGCTAACAGTTGATTACGGCCGCTTGCACGAAACGGAACCGGTTTCAATATAGCGGCGCGCTGTTCTTGAGATTCGTGGCCTTTCTGCGCGCGATTATCAGCCGTGATGCTTCTCGACGACCGACTGATGGATGATTTGATTCACCTGTTGCATAAGTTGTTCAGTTACGTGCCTGGCTTCCTTGTGTGTTAGGTGAATGCCGTCTATTGTTTCGTAATTATGATCTTGAGCAAAGACAACCCAGTGATATTTCGTTAGGGGAAAATGTTCATGAACCATCCGCCTTTGGATCAATGACCCGCGCAGTTGAGCGAGAGAAGAATCGATCGGCAGTTCGAAAAACACACAGATGGATGATCCGTTGTGGCCCAGGACAGCGACATCGTCGGCAAGTTGATTGATCCTGTTAGTTAACTCTGTGGCAGAAGGTGCAGCCCCAAATTCCATCTGGTGCTCCCGAAGGACTTGTGCAAACAGAGGTGAAGGCAAACTTTCACTCTGCGGCGACGGGGCCGAGCCAGTTTTCGTTTCAGGAAAAATTCGCTCGCTCCACGCAACGCTCTTGCTAACCATGGTCGAGGCGATGCCGACCAGGAAATTTGCGGGGCGTCCTTCTCCTTTAAAGATCGGAGAGCAGCGCCGAAGCGCAGACAGCCAGGGACTAAAGAGATCGTGCAATAATTCCGAATCTACGTCCGCATCTACCGTGTTTGTCTCAATCAACACGACGCCTGGTCGCTTGTGCGCGCGGAGAACGATTTCCAGCGCGGTCAGGGTGCGCTTGCCGGGGAAGGTAAGCTTAAAGTAGTTAGGCCCCAGAATGCTTTCGTCTAACTGGTTCGCCATTGACGAGCCGACAATTACGTTGGTTCGACTCGGTACCTCATAAACATACTGTTGTGCTCGCGCGTAATTGGCGCGTTCTTGTCCGCCAACCTTGTAGAATCTGTGTGACAGATGGGGATAGAGGAAATAGTAGGTCGCCAGCATCGCGAATGCAGCGAGTATCGATTTCTTAGCCAAAGATAAGCAGCTCAAAAGTGGAAACCGATAAAGTCTTGTGCAGAATCGCTGCTGAGAGCGATTCCAACGAGAAGCGAGCCAACGAGAAGAAATTGTTCTGGCGAGAGGGGATCCACCGAAGCCGGTATAACAGTCTTAAGCCTGTTCGTCAACTGGCCGTTTGCCGCGCTGATACATGCAGGGCGTCTTGCTGGCGGCCATTTTTCATATTCGACAACCAGCGAGTCTGGAATGATGAAATTGCGCCCTGTTAGTCCCGAAAGACCCTCCGCCGACGCAGGAATAAGCGGCACGTCTTCCCGCGTGCCCGCGCCAACGTCCCGCCATTAACTAAAGCCCAGTGCCACTTCTGAACGTCTGGATGTCTTCATTCCAATTCCAACTAACACTGATGGCATACCGTAACATCAGTCGTGATTCGTCTTGTCGGCCGATTGGTGGATCAAGGGATTCACTTTTTCGACTAGTTGTTCCGTTACGTTGCTGGCTTCCTCCTCGGTCAAGTGAACGCCATCTTTCGTTTCGTAATTGTGATCCTGCGCAAAGCTGATCCAATGATATTTCCCGGCAGGGAATCGTTCGTGAATCATGCGCCGCAGGTTCGTTGGTCCAGCCAGATGAACCAGAGAAGAATCGATTGGCATTTCGAAGAACACACAGGTGGATCCTTCCTGTTGCAAGGCGTCGACATCGTCGGCGAGGCGATCGATTCTGCTTTTCAATACCGGTATCGACCCGACGGTATTAAATTGTTTGTGATAAAGATCCAGGACCTGCGCAAACAGAGACGGCGCCAAACCTCCACCCTGCGACGATTGTGGCGCAGTCAGGTTTCGTTTTCGAAAGGATCTGGTCGCTCCAAGAGATGCTTTTGCTGACTGCGGTCGAGGCGATTCCGACAAGGAAATTCGCGGGTCGCCCTTCTCCTTTGAAGATCGGAGTGTAGCGGCGAAGCGCAAACAGCCACGGGCTAAAGAGATCGTGCAGGAATTCCGAATCCGCGTCCTTGCTCAACTCGTTCGTCTCGATTAACACGACACGCGGACGTTTACCGGCGCGTCGAACCAATTCCAGCGAAGTGAGGATGCTATTGCCTGGAAACGTAAGCTTAAAGTAGTCGGGACCGAGAATGCGTTCATTTAGCTCTAACGACATGGATGAGCCAAGAATTACGCTTGTGCGTTTTGGGACCTCAGAGATGTAATCTTGGGCCCGCACGTAATTCGCCCGCTCCTGGCCGCCGACTTTGTAAAACCTGTGTGAAAGATGCGGGTAAAGGAAATGGTAGCCCAGCAGCATTATGAATGCAGCGAGCATCGATTTCTTGGCCAGGGATATGCCGCTCAAAATTGGAAATAGATGAACTTTTGCGGAGAGCCGCTGTTTAGAGCTATGCCCACGAGCAAGGCGCCAAAGATAAGAAACTCATATCTCTGCAATCGCGCGGGGTATCTCAGCCGCATCACATGCCAGAGGTAGTAGAGGATCACCGGTAACGAATAGACCAAAATGCAACCAACAACGTCGGAACGTGTCGATGCATGATTGTGTACCAGCGCGCCCATGTAGGCGATGACGTGTTCGAACTTCGGGAGCTTGAAGAGCAGCCAGGCCAGGGTGACAAACGAAAACACTATCAGTATTCGCAGACTTAGAATCGCCCAGTGTCGCGGTAGCGTGATGCGATTCCTGCACAAACGCTCCGACGCCAGGGCTAATCCGTGGAAACTCCCCCAGATTGCGTAGCTCCAGGCAGCGCCGTGCCATAAGCCGCCCAGGAACATGACGACAAATAAGTTAAAGTAAGTCCTGACCGGTCCGCGGCGATTGCCTCCCAGGGGGAAATAAAGATAATCCCGAAGCCAGGTAGAAAGAGAGATGTGCCAGCGCCGCCAGAAATCCGAAAAGGAATCGGCGATATACGGAAAGTTGAAGTTGATAGGCAGGACGTAACCGAACAGGTGTCCCAACCCAATCGCGATGAGCGAATAGCCGGCGAAGTCGGCAAAGATTTGCATGGAATAACCAAAAAGCAGAGCGACGAGTGTGAGCGAAGAGTCTCTCAGGAAATAGGGATACTCGAGCCAGAACGTTGAGTCCTTGAGGTTGTCAGCCACAACCATCTTGAGGAAGTAACCGACAACCAGAGCGCGAAACGCCGCCTCCCATTGAATCTCCTTCAACCATTTCGGTTTGATTTGCGGGTAGAACTCGTGCGCTTTAACGATCGGCCCGGCAACCAGGTAGGGGAAGAATGACTTGAAGAGCGCGGTGTTCTGCAAATGTTGCATGAAATCGTTTGGGACTACACGCGGCGACGCGTCGAGGACACCATGATGGGCTGGGTGCTTATCTCGGAAAACCTCCACGACCAGGCTTATTCCTTGAAACGTGAAAAAGGAGATTCCGATAGGAAGCGGAATTGTGATTAAAAAATGCCCGATCGAAGTGTTCGTCCCTCCGGGAATCGAGTGAGCGATGAGAGGGCCGTATTTGAAAAAAAGCAGCAATCCAAGATTGAGCCCCACTCCTAACACTGCCCACAAGCGTTGCCGCGACGGATCATCCATGGCGATCATGTAGCTGGTCGTGACGTTGATCGCGATTGAAGCCAGGAGCAGGAGGAGCAGCGCCGGCGCCTGATAAGCGTAGAAGACGAAGCTGGCCGCGATCAGAATATGGCGCTGCCACCGGCGCAGGAAAGGCAGGTAGTAAAGTGCAAAGGTGATCGCAACAAGGGCGACGAATGGAACGCTATTAAATAACATCGCGTCCCAGGCCGCCGTGGATTCCGATCGGCTCCGATTTTTGGATTGGCGCGGACCGGTCAGCCACCATCTTTATCATCTGCTGGTGGGAACTTCGGCACTCGCGTTTTCGTCTCATACAGTTCTTCAAAGCGAAAGCCTTGCCACTTCTGGACGATTCCGGCAATAACTTCGTGACAAGTCGACTCGGCCTCTGTCCCTTCGATTTCTGTCATGGCAAGCGTAGTTGCGCACGGCTCCGCAGCGAATGACAAATAAGGTCTGCGAAATCTTCGGATCAAACTTCAACCAAGAACCAAATCGTGTTTACGTTCGCGTTGCGGGTTCGACCTTAAACTTGACCATGGCGACGATCGTAAGCACGACAAAAATTGCGAGCACAACGAGCTGCGTGTGCTGAAAAGGCGGCTCGCTTTGCGTGGGCGCGAGAGCGTGCAGCGCAGGCACCCTGCGAAAAGCCATCAGCACGCCAACGAAACAGTTGAAGTAAAGCGCGATGTTCGCAGTGATCACATAGATCCAGCGCCACGCACCGGCGAGATGTTTCGCGTAGCGCGCGTAGATCGCGATCGCGAGGACAATACACGAAATGATGCCGACGCCGATTGCCGGAGTGAAACCGTGGAACGGGAAGAAGAAGCCGGTCACACTCGTTAGGGCTGTGGTGGTGAGGAACCACTTCGTCCAGCCTTCGAGCCTCTTGCAGGCGAGCATTCCACCGAGCGCCACGAGTCCCGTGAAGATTCCGATCAAACTGATGATGGTGTGAATGATTGTGTAAATTTGCAGGATCATATAGGATCTTTCCAAGCGCGCTTTCGTAATTACTCAAGACACAGCTGCGATACGAGCTAATAATGCCAAGCCGGATTGCGCGCGCTTTTCTTCTGCCGGGACGACCTGATGCGTGCTACATCATTAGCGATGACGAGTGATTCATCGGAGGACGGCCTGCCCAAAAAACCGCCGGGAGTGGCGCATTCTCATGACGATGGACTTGCGATTCTGGCCGTAAGCATCTTTCTCACGATCATCATTTGGACTGTCTTTGGCCAAACGATCCGGCACGGGTTCATCGATTACGATGACGGAGTGTACATTTGCCCCTAGTGTGTTGTGAGGTACTCTCACCCGCGAAAACTCGAGACGCTCCTATGAAATTCTTTCACTTAAATTAAGTAGTTAATTAGTTGACCAAGCTGAACGTTATGAAGAAAAATAATTCCCATAAGACTAACGAGGCTGCGGCGCGCCGCCGGGCTCCGCTCGCAACCAGGACGGATCTGAAGCCCTCGGCAACGAAGGACATCACTGGAACGATGAATGCGATTCTTGCTGATGTCTTCGCCCTCTATTTGAAAACGAAGAACTTTCACTGGCACATGAGTGGTCCGCACTTCCGCGATTATCATTTGCTTCTCGACGAGCAAGCCGAACAGCTCTTCGCCATGACCGACCCAATCGCCGAGCGAGTGCGGAAACTTGGCGGCTCGACGCTAAAATCGATCGGCCAGATTTCGCGCGAGCAGCGCGTGCTGGATAACGACGCGGATTACGTTGAACCGTTAGACATGCTCGCAGAATTGGCGGAGGACAACAGAACGCTGACTGCGCGACTGCGTGAAGCACACAACGTTTGTGACGAGCATCGAGATGTGGCAACGGCAAGCCTGATCGAGGTTTGGATCGACGAAAGCGAACGGCGGGCATGGTTTCTCTTCGAGACGACTCGGCGGCACAATTGAACATGGCCAATCGCGAATCGGCCTAACGAACTTAGGAAAGTGATGGACATTTCAACTTCGGCTGCAACCGGAGAAACCGTCAACAAACGCGCTGACGTCGTTGTGCGCGGGACGGCCGGTGGATTTCTGCAGGAAGTTGACAGCGGCAAGCATCATCTGCGCGTCGATGAGCCGGTGAGTGTGGGTGGCAACGATGCTGCGCCAGGGCCGTACGATTACTTGTTGATCGCACTAGGTTCATGCACGTCGATGACCGTCGGACTCTACGCGCGCCGGAAACAATGGCCGCTGGAAAATATTACGGTCTCGCTTTCGCATTCGCGCATTCACGCGAAGGATTGCGAAGAATGCGAGACGAAGGAAGGGATCCTTGATCGAATCGATATGAGCATTGAGTTGACCGGTGCGTTAACGCCGGAACAACGCGCCGAACTGATTGAGATTGCGGCGAAATGTCCCGTCCATCGCACGCTCACGTCCGAGATAAACATTCGACTGCGCGGACATGGAGAGATCTCCCATTAGATCTTGTTCGCGTATTCATGCGCGAACAGCGCGGGCTGTCCGCCGGTGTGCAGGAACAACACAGTCTCGGCCTTCTCAAAAAACCCGCTACGAATCAGGTCGATCATCCCCGCTGCGGCGCGTCCGGTATAAACCGGATCCAGCAAGAGGCCCTCACGCATTGCGAACAAATGGATCGCTTCGCGTTCCAAGTCGGTTAGAACGCCATAGCCTGCTTTATTATAATCGGCGTTTGCCAACACGTCCGCCGGCGTGAACTGAATTCGCTTCCCCAGTTTTTCACTGGATGAAGTCGCGAGCTCTGCGACATGGGTTTTCAACCATTCTTCCGATTCATCGATGCTAATTCCCAACACTTTACCTTTGTATCCAAACGCGCGCTGACCCAACACGAGTCCTGCCTGCGTCCCACCTGACGACGTGGCAAACACAACCCAATCCGCGTGGACGTTTTGCTCCATCAGTTCTTTCACCGCGAACGCGTATCCCAACGCTCCTGTGGGACTCGATCCGCCATACGGAACGAGATAAGGTTTCATTCCCTCTTCGACGGCACGATCGAATGTTTGCTGTAGAATTCTGTCGCGATCTTTGCGATCTGCGACATACACAACCTCGGCTCCAAACAACTGATCGAGCAGCAGATTTGCCGAAGGCCGCGCCGGCTTATCGCCACTTAAAACAAGAATGCATTCAAAATCAAATCGAGCCGCGGCCGCTGCGGTCTGGCGGCAATGATTGGATTGCAACGACCCGCCTGTGATCAAAGTTTTCGCGCCTTGCTCGCGCGCTTCTGCGACGAGAAATTCCAATTTCCGCGTCTTGTTTCCGCCGAAGGCAAGTCCCGTCTGGTCGTCGCGTTTGATAAGGATGCGAGGTCCGCTGTCCAAAACTTCACGCAGTCGCACGAGTTCTTCGACGGGCGTCGGAAGGTGAGCAAAACGCAATCTTGGAATAGCCATCAAGCTGAAAACGCGGAGCCTATTATTCCGGAACGCCGTGTTGTTCTTCGAAGCACGATACGAAACTCTTCAGATCTACCGGAACCCGGGGCTGCGCGTCTTTCGGAGCCGCGCGGAGATATTGCACGGGCCACGCGATCGGTTGTTCCAGTTCTCGAGCTGCTCGCAGCGGCCAATACGGATCGCGCAGAAATTCGCGCGCCATGATCACGGCATCCGCCTGGTCGGTCCGAATGATGTGATCTGCCTGAACGGGCGAAGTGATCATTCCGACCGCACCGGTTATGATCCCGGCTTCGCGGCGGATACGTTCGGCAAAGGCCGTTTGATAACCGGGGCCGACCGGAATTTTTGCGTGCGGCACGTTTCCCCCGGAAGAACAATCGATGAGATCGACTCCCATTGGCTTCAGTTGCCTGGCGAGTCTGACCGAATCATCAATATTCCACCCCCCATCGACCCACTCCGTCGCCGAGATGCGCAGGAATAACGGTAACTCGTTAGGCCACGCCGCTCGAACTGCCGCAACAATCTCACGGCAGAGCCGGGTTCGATTTTCGAATGAACCACCGTAATTGTCGTCGCGTCGATTACTCAGAGGCGACAGAAACTCGTGAATGAGATAGCCGTGCGCAGCATGGATCTCGATGACGCGGAAGCCGGCCTGGCAGGCGCGTCGCGCCGCTGCGGCAAAAGCAGCAATTATCTCTTGAATGCCATCACTCGTTAGGGCCTGCGGCATTGGATAGTTGTCGGCAAAGGCTAGCGCGCTTGGGGCGACGACCTTCTTCCAACCTCCTTCGCTTTCGGGAACTCTTCCCGGCGTTTCCCATGGACGGTGCGTGCTCGCCTTGCGGCCGGCATGAGCGAGCTGCATTCCCGCGATGCTTCCTTGTTCATGAATGAAGCCGACGATTCGGGTCAGCATCTTGATATGCTCATCGGCCCAAATGCCGAGGTCCTGTGGACTGATGCGACCTTCGGGAAGAACGGCCGTTGCCTCAGTCAAAACCAGTCCGGCACCGCCGACCGCGCGACTGCCGAGATGAACGAAGTGCCAGTCGTTAGCGTATCCATCGACGCTTGAATACTGACACATCGGCGAAACGAACACCCGATTGGCAAACTCAAGGTCTCGAATCGTAAGCGAATCAAACAGGCCAGGCATGATCGGATGTCAGGATCTTCTCCGCGCGGATATATATAATGATGGTGTTGGAAGATCGCCTGACATTCAGTGTCCTCTAGCTCAACACCGAAGAGGTCAGCAGGTGCTCGATCTTGACCGGCAGTTCGCGCACGCGAACGCCCGTCGCGTGATGGACCGCGTCGGTGATGGCGGCGGCGATGCCGGCCAGGCCGATCTCGCCGATCCCGCGAGCGCCGAGTTCGTTGATCTCTTTGTCGGGATAATCGAGGAAGTGGACATCAATCGGCGGCACGTCGGCGTTCACCGCCATGATGTAGTCGGCGAGGTTTGAATTAATCGGCGCGCCGTTTTGCGGATCGTACGAAGTCTCTTCAAAGAGCGCCATGCCGATGCCCATCACGACCGCGCCTTCGATTTGGTTGCGCCCGGCAAGCGGATTGAGAATGCGGCCGGCGTCGATCACAGTCACGACGCGGCTGACGCGCAACCGAGCGATCTCCGGTTGCCATGTTACTTCGACGAAGTGACAGCCGAACGAATGCGTCGAGAACTTTGGTTTTGGGTTTCCGAATGTGGCTTCGGACTTCCCGCTGCCTGTGACCAGACGAAGGTTGGCGCGCCGGAGCAAATCCGCGAATGCGACGCCGCCAGAAGGACCATCGGCTTTTACAAAAATTCGGCCGCCTTCGAGTGCCAACTCGTTAGGCTTATGTTTTTCGAACGGCGAGCCGGCTGTTGTCGTGGCGATCGTCAGCAGCGACTCGATCGCCTTGTCGGCCGCTTCGAAGACCGCTGGAATCACTGAACCGGTCACCATCGAACCGCCGGAGATGGGGCCTGCCGGGAGTGACGTATCGCCAAGCACGACTTCGACTTTGTCCAGCGGCACACCGGTCTTTTCCGAGGCGAGCTGCGCAAGAATCGTGTAGGTGCCGGTGCCGATATCCTGCGTGCCGCACGCGACGCGGACCGTGCCGTCATCGCGAAGCTGGATGTTGGCTTCCGCGGGAAAGCGCGCGGCGACCCACGCGCATCCAGCCATTCCCCAGCCGAGGATCAATCCGTCGCGCTTCATCGAGCCGATTTCGCGGTTGCGTTTCGACCAGCCGAACTTTTCCGCGCCAAGCTCGAGGCATTCGACAAAATGCCGCGACGAAAACGGAACGCCTAACGACTCATCAATCTTCGGCTCGTTGAGAATACGCAGGCGAACGGGATCGAGCTTGAGCTGATCGGCCAGTTCGTTCATGGCCGATTCGGTGGCAAAGAGGCCGGGCACAGCGCCGGGGCCGCGCATGGCGGTCGGCGAACCGACGTTGCGCTTGGCGCGGCCGAACTTTACCAGCAGGTTCGGCACGCTGTAGTGGAACGCCGTCGCCTCACCGCAATCTTCGTGATAATCATCGAGGATCGCTTTGTGATAGACGTAATCCTGCTCGAGCGAAACGAGCTTTCCATCGGCGGTGGCGCCGAGGCGCACGCGTTGTTGTGTGCGCGGGCGATGACCGACCGTTTGGAACATCATCTTGCGGCTGATGACGAGTTTGACCGGTTTGCTCAACTGCCGCGCGGCTGCGACAGCCAGCGAACAATGCGTCCATGGCCATAGCTTGCTGCCGAAACCCGAGCCAACAAACTTGGTGACGACGCGAACATTTTCTTTCGGCAAGCCGAACATTTGCGCGAGCACGCCCTGCATGTTGAAGATTGCCTGCGACTCTTCGTAGATCGTCAATTTTTCGCCATCCCAGATCGCGGTCGTTCCCTGCAGCTCGATCGGGTTATGTGTTTCGGCCGGCGTGACGTAGGTCTGGTCGAGCTTGACCGGCGCGCTTGCGAAAGCGCTCGCGGCGTCTCCGCGTTTGCTCTGTTCGCGGTCGGTCGGGCCGAACGTGGTCGTAATTGTTTGCGGCTCGTCATCCGCTTTGAGGTCGGTCTCGACGTTCGGCTTTTCCGTTTTGTAGGTGGCGCGAACAGCATCAGCAGCAGCCTTGGCGCTTTCAAATGTATCGGCGACCGCGAGCGCGATATATTGGCCGTAGTAGCGAATGATATCATCTTCGAATGGCGGGCGACGCTCATCGATGATGCCTTCGAATCCCGGTCCTTGCGTTGAGCGAAAGATCTTTCCGATGTTGTCGCGATGAAAGATCGCGTGGACGCCCGGCATTTTCTCGGCGGCGCTTGTATCGACTTTGAGCACCCGGCCGCTGGCGATTGTCGCTTCCACCGGCACGGCATATAACATTCCGGGAAAGTGGAAGTCGGAAGCATACTGCGCCATGCCGCTTACCTTCAACGGACCATCCACGCGCGGCGTCTTGCGACCGATCGGCGATGTCGGTGGGGTTTTCTGGGTCGTAGGCATGTTTACTCGTTAGGCAGATTGAGTCGCGAGTTTCAGCGCGTGCACGAGGCAACGTTTGGCCAATTCCACTTTGAACCCATTTTGGCTTTGTGGCTTCGCGTCACGCAGCGCTGCATCCGCTGCTTTGCGGAAGACGGCTTCTGTCGCCGGTTGATCGGTCAGTTCACTTTCCGCCTCAGTCGAACGCCAGGGCTTTGTGCCAACGCCACCGAGCGCGATGCGAGCACGCGTAATTTTTCCGTTCGCAACCGTTACCACCACGGCAGCAGACGCGAGCGCGAATTCGTATGAAGCCCGGTCGCGCAGTTTCAGATAAAGAGATCGGCTGCCAGGTGCGGGCGGCGGAAGCGTCACATGCGTAATCAAATCGCCCGGCTCCAGGACTGTCTCGCGTTCCGGCGTGTTCCCTGGCAGCACGTGAAAGTCCGCAATCGGAATACTGCGCTCGCCTTTCGGTCCGCGCACATGAATGGTCGCTTCGAGCGCGGCCATGGCCACGTTCATGTCCGATGGATTGGTCGCGATGCAATGTTCGCTCGTTCCGAGAATCGCCAGACTGCGGTTTGCTCCATTGATCGCCGCGCAACCGCTGCCGGGCTCGCGTTTGTTGCACGGCATATCCGTCGCACGAAAATACATGCATCGAGTGCGTTGCAGCAGATTGCCGGCGGTCGTCGCCATATTCCGAAGCTGCGCCGACGCGCCGCTCAGGAGCGCTTCGGAAAGGACAGCGTAATTTTTTTTGACGAGTGGATGAAAGGCGAGATCGGAATTGCGAACGACGGCACCAATCGTTAGGCCGCCGTCGGGAAGCGTGTCAATTTTGTCGAGCGGCAATCGGTTGATGTCGATCAGCGTCTTCGGCTGTTCGACATTCAACTTCATCAAATCGATCAGCGTCGTGCCGCCGCCGATGAAGCGAATCTCCGCGCCTTGTTGCGCGGTCGTCGCTTTCGCCGCCGTCGCGATCGCTTGTGCGCTGTCGCTCGCGCGCGTGAGTGCAAATGCTTTCATCCTGCTTTCTGCGTCTTGCCGTTTCGCCGCACACTCTGAATCGCCTCGACAATGTTTGGATAGGCTCCGCAGCGACAAATATTGCCGCTCATGAATTCCTTTACGTCCGCGTCGTCCGACCCGCACGGTTCTTTCAACAAAGCCACCGCCGACATGATCTGTCCGGATGTGCAGTAGCCGCATTGATAAGCATCGCAGGCAACGAATGCAGCCTGCACCGGATGCAGATTTTCCGGCTGACCAATGCCTTCAACCGTCGTGATCTCTTCGCCATCGTGCATCGCGGCCAGGCAGAGACAGGAATTCACGCGCCGCCCATTGATGTGCACCGTGCACGCGCCGCACTGGCCGTGATCGCATCCCTTTTTCGAACCGGTCAGGTGCAGATGTTCGCGCAAACAATCGAGAAGAGTCGTGCGCGGATCGATCCGTAGATCGTATTTCTTGCCGTTAACACTCAGCGTAACCGGAACGGCATCCTTTGATTTGGAAGATAACGTTTGTTCTTTCACGGGACCCTGGCTCAAGACGGTAGCAACAGGCCCCGTCGTTGCCAACAGGCCCGCCAAACCCATTCGAGAAAGAAAAGTGCGTCGTGTCGATCGCCCAAACTCAAGCCGAGCGTCGGCTTCAGATCTTCCAGAAGTTTCGTCGTGATCGGACATGCAACGTTTTCGGAATTACAGCCAAGGTTCCTGCGGCGCAAGCCGATGTTCGTGCAGGGAAAGGACTAAAAGAGAAAGCGAAAGAGTTTGCCGAAAAAGGGGCAGACGTTTATACGACTGCATAACGGTGATTCCCCTTGGGCTGACAGATAAAGAAAAAACGGATTATCTCGCAAACCTTTGGCTAATCGCCAGAGCTGACAAAGCGTTATCCGATCAAGAGCAGACGTTAATCGGCGAAGTTCAGAAAAGCATTCAAGCGAAACGCGCTCACAATGCGGCTGCACAAAAGGCAGTCGAAACTGGCGGATTCTCGCTCAGCAAAGTCGGTTCATTTGCGGACCAAGTGCAGAATCTTGAAGACATGGTCGCGGTTGCGCTTGCCGATTCCGATTTGGCGCAAGCGGAGGCGGACTTAATTGCCTCTTTCTGTCGAATGATCGGAATTCAACAGGAACAACTCGATCTTATCACGTCAGACGTGTCCAAACGCTTAAAGGAACAAACTCCGACGATTCCGTGCGCAAAATGCGGCGCTCAAATTCAAAGCGGCGCACGTTTCTGCCCTTCGTGCGGCGCCGTTGTTGAAGGCGCGGCGCCGGCAGCCACTGCTCTTGAATTTGATATTCCGAAGACGGGGTACGCGATCACGTTTTCCGAATCAACAGCTCCGGGATTCATAGCAGCCTTAAAACTATCGAAGCAAGTTGGTCCGGTCCAAACCGGTACTGAAGAATAAAAAGAACTGGTATCTGGTCAGTATACCGACTGAACGTTTTGTCGATGTGTCGCGGATGGCGAAGGCGTTATCCGGTATTCGCAATCGCGGCATTTACTATGACGGCCAGCAACTGGATTGGGATGAAGTGTTCGGTTTCATTTGGTGCGCAAATCAGCGAGATCGCGCATACAACGCGGTCGAGGACTGCTTCGGAAAAGATGAAAACCGAATCAATCCATGGGGATGCAAGCAAGCGCGCATGGACTGGACTGAATGGTCAAGCTGGTTCTCACTTGGGCATTGGGAACAATCTGGGTTGTTGAATAAGCGCGCCGTCTGGGTGTTTGATAAAGACCGAATTCGCCACGACCTAGCGACGAACATTCACCGGTTTCGGTTTTGCCCATATCTCCGCGAAAAGTTTATTGAAGCCGTCGTCGTCTCAATTCCCGAAAAGGTCGAGGTAAAGGAAAACGGGCCGTGGAAATTCAACGCTGTATACGAGGAGACGCCGGGTTCAATTAAAGTCGCGCAACGTGAAGGTGAGGGAGATTTTTGCTATACCCGAGAATTTTACGCAGATGGTGTTCGACCTCGCGGATTAATTCCGCTGGAGGAAATTTTGACGAGAGCGTTTAGCATTTCGGAGACAAAACCTGAGATATCTCCGCAGGCGCTCTTAACGAAGTAATTGGCCGTATGATGATAAACCATTTGACTGACCCCAATCTGTGCAATCCAAGCTCAACGGTCGCTCGTATTCGGATTGTACGCACATATTTAGAATGGCTGTTTTTCGCTTTGGGGTTCGCGCCCAGCCGACTGTAAATAATCCGAAGTATGCAACTTGGCAGCCGGCGGAGCTTATTGCGTTCATCGTCGCAGACGATGGGCTGGCGGCGGAAGAGAAATTCGAGGCCAAGGTAAGAAAGCTGCATTGGAAGATTTTGGAGTGGAAACTGCGAGATCAATTAATTGATCAGCGCATTCGAGAGGCTGGCAGCGACGTCCTTGAAGCTTACGAGTTCGCGCTTAAGCACGGAGAATGGTATCGTGTCGACTCCGAACATTTCATGGCGGACACGATGGCAAGGGAGCCAATGTCTCCGCCGCGGACCGACGAGTCATTCCTCGACGATATTGTTGTTCACGCGGGTGGGCGACGCTTAACCATCGAAGAACGCGCGAACAATGAGGAGGAAAATGCCGATTACATTCTCGATGAATATGTAATAGAGGCAAAAGACATTCAGGAGGAACGGCTTTCAAAGCAGCAATGCCATCACAAGATTGCCGAGATTTTTTGGCCATACTTCGAGGAAGCGGCAGTGATACCAATTGAGCCAAGCATTCTCTCTGAGAACGATCGGCGACGTTACGTTCAGATTCTTGCTCGGCCAATTGAAGAGCGGATCAAGAAGGCGCGGAGACAGGTAAGAACGACAATCAGTCGATTGCCTTCGGAGAGATGGAAAGGTGGAATTATCCTTTTGAACTCGGGTTACTGCTCGTTAAGCCATAATTTATTCGAACAGATCGCTGCGAATGCGGTACGCAATTCAAAGCATGTTCACCTTCTGGTCTGCATTACGACCCGCGCGCAGACAAATGGCTTCGATTGCTATATGAACTGGGAGTTTTCACCCAAGCGCCGTCGGACACCAACGGAGGATAAGATATTCAAGTCCTACGATTTCGTATTGCACCGAGTTATGGGTCGTTGGGTTAGCAGCGGTCTCCGACGAGAAACTCCACAGCAACCTCTGGCGGAGCCGGTTTCATTTGAGTACGCTGGGAAAACGTTTGTTTGGGATCCAGGGCTTGCCCCTTTTTCTTCCCATCAAATCGGGGAAGTTATGAGCCGACCGTGACTGTCGATCTTGCGCCTGCGCGCGATCTATGAGTCCAGGAGAGAAATTATTCAGTAACTAAATATGGGCGGTTCGCGAGTTCGAGGACCTCCGCCGCCATGCCGACTACGTTGAACGTCTGATGGCAGAGGACGAAGAAGCGCGGCAAATTGATCTTCAGCAGCCGCCCGCGAGTTTCCTAGCCATGACGATTCGTGTCTCAGATAGCCGCGAGCAGCAACCGAAAAGTTAAAAGAGGGGCCGGACAACATCAACAGCAAGCGATGCGCTTGCCCTACAAACCAATCCTCGTCCTATCCGGGATTAATCCGGCCAATCCTACTCAGCTGTTCTTGTTCTTGCTGTCGAAACGCAGTGATTCGTGCTACAAGATGGAGATGGAGATTAAGCTGACTGCGGTGTTTCGGAAATTCCCGCAAGGCTACGCTGCGTTCGTCGAGGAACTACCCGGTGCAAATACCCAAGGCGCGACGTTGGACGAAGCGCGCGAGAATTTGAAGGAAGCGGTTGCGATGGTGTTACAAGCGAACCGCGAATTATCGGAAGAGTCGCTGCGCGGAGCGGAAGTGCTGCGTGAACCGCTCGCGCTGACGACGGCATGAAACGCCGCGATCTCCTGCGCCATCTGGAGAAACACGGTTGCGAGTTTTTGCGCGAAGGCAGCAATCACACGATCTACGTTAATCGACGCGCGCAGAAATCATCTGCCATTCCGCGTCACCGCGAGATCATCGATTTCCTCGCGCAGAAGATCTGTAAAGACTTGGAGTTGCCGAAACCGTAGCCGCTAAGAGGGATGAGTGCCGCGTTTCGGAGAGTTCGTTGCGGCGGCTAAACTCCCGCGGGAAACCCGAAGGATTGTTCTGCCATCCAGTCGGCGACCGGATTACGTGCTCTTGGTCAGGACAACGCGCAAGCGTTAGGCGCTTCAGCCTTGCGAAATCAGTGCCGGCTTTTCGGCGACCGGCCTTTTTTCCTGGGATTCCGGTGTGGCTTTGCGACCGGCGAAGAGGCGCTCGATGACATAAAACGTTACCGGGATGAGGAAAATTGCGATGCCAGATGCTGCGATCATTCCGCCGATCACGGTCGATCCAAGCACGCGGCGCGCGACCGCTCCGGAGCCGCTTGCGAACCAAAGCGGCAGACATCCGAAGATGAATGCGAATGACGTCATCAAGATCGGTCGTAAACGCAGACGCGCGCCTTCAAGCGCGGCTTCGATCAACGGTTTGCCTTTTTCGTATTCATCCTTGGCGAATTCCACGATGAGAATGGCGTTTTTTGTGGCGAGACCGATGAGCATGATCAAACCGATCTGCGCGTAAATATTGTTTTGCATGCCGCGCAACCAAAGCGTCCGAAGGCCCAAGACTGCACGGCGTGCCGACAGAACCTGAACGCAGCGCCCAAAACCCGCCAGAACAGAAAACAAACACAGGACAACCGAAGACCCCGCGGCGAAACCCTTTTTTTCCTAAAAATCCTCACCATCTCGTTAGAGGGCGTCTTCTTCCTATTCACTCCCCCCCCCCCCCCCCTCCCCCTCCCCCTTTTGCGCGAGACTGAGCAAGCTGAATCCGATAACGCTCGTTCTGTATTGGACGCCCGGTGGTTTGCTCAGGAAATCTTCGATCTTGCGACAGGCTTGATCGGTGCGCTGAGATACCGCGATCGTGGATAATCGCAGATACGCCATTAGACGGTTCTTTTTCGTGATGACGGTGACGCCAGCATTTGAAGAAAGCCAGCAAATCTTCGCTGGCTCTCTTCTCTCCTTACTGGAGCCGAGGATAATTTGTCACGTGCCGTTTTCGTGAACTTTCAACGGATTGAAGGTGCGACTCCACCCATCCTCAAAGTTGAAAGCCGACATGTTGAGCACAAGCATCGGATCGTGCCTCGGCCGGCGACGCCGGAACATCGCCCGCCATTTATCCGCGAAGTTGGGTTCCGGCGTTTCCGTTTGCGTTCCTCTCAGTCCACGAAGTTGACCATTGCTCATATTGGTATCTGAATTCATTCGTTCGTCTGTTTTTCGTTAGTCGTTCGCGACTTCTCCCAGCCCCAAAGCCTCGAGCGTGTTGGTCGTTAGCTCGCCCGTCACACGCTGGCCGTGCTTGCTTTGATAACGTGCGATCGCGCGACGCGTTTGCGGCCCGAGGATCCCATCGATTTCTCCATCGTAGTAACCTCGGCGGGCAAGTTGTTCCTGCGCCGCGGCAACTGGTGAGTCGGCATACGCATCCGATGAGTCGTATGCGTTCTGGCCATAATAATCTCCATCCGTGTAGTCTCCAGGAACGTAGTAGTCCGGTTGATAGTCGTAGGGATAATAATTGTAGCCGTAGTAATAATCGCCGGGATATCCGTACGACCAGGGATAGAATCCAAGATCGAAGATGAACCAGGACCCGTTGACGAAGCGGCAATGATGGCCATGCCATCTATGGTCGCGGCTTCGGTCCCAATCACGATGCCAGTTGGCCGCATGCCGTGTGACGACGTGATTCTGCCAGTTCCGCGGGAGATTGGTTCCGCTCCCAACCTGACCCGCACCATTTCCTCGACGCGTAGTTGCATCATTGTGCCTTCCGGAATTATTCCGGCTCCGCAGGGCGTGCGTGTTGCTTCCGGAACGCGCGAATCCGTCGCGGTTGATACCGCCGCGGTAGAATTGCCCCATGCCGAGAGGTGAAAAGCGTCGGCCTGAATAAATTCGGCCGCCGAAATTTCGCGACGGCATGGAACGGGATGAGGAAACGCCGGCGCTCCGCGTGGGAGCAGCCGCACTTGAATCAGAACGTCCTGCGCCTCCTCCGTGATGACCTCCTGCGTTTGCTTGAGCAATCAAGGCCGCGCTCGCAAGCAGCGCGACCCAATAGAATTTTGTTTTCATGACTTAGATTTCCTTCTCTGTGCTTTGAATCATTACTAATCGAAATTAACGAAGACCTCCCGCGATAATCAGCGTTTCGCCCGTAATCCACTTGGAATCGTCAGAAGCGAAAAACACCGCGGCTGGTGCGATGTCATCCGTTTGGCCGATGCGACCAAGCGGTGTCTGCGATTCCAAAGTTTTTCGGAAGTCGCTTTGATCGAATCCGGCGGAGGACACGCCTTCCGTTATCACCATGCCCGGATTGATGGAGTTCACGCGGATTTTCTTTGGGCCAAGTTCCTTCGCGAGCGTTCGTGTAATCGCGTCCACCGCGCCCTTCGTCGCATTGTAAACCACCGCTGTCGGCGGAGTGAGAGAGCTGGCGAGCGAACTGATGTTAATCACGCTACCGCCTTTCGCACCAAAATGCTTCAGCGCCTCCTGAGTCGCGAGCAGTAAACCGAGAACATTGGTATTAAACTCTCGATGGAATTCCTCTTCCGTTATCTCTTCGAGAGGCGCGAACTGATAAACGCCGGCGTTGTTAACGAGAATGTCGATCTTGCCGAACGCTTTCTTCGTTGTCGCAAAAAGCTGCGCAACTTCCGCCTTCTTCGCGACATTGCCTTGGACCGCGAAAGCTTTTCCGCCGCGTTTGCTGATTTGATCCACGACTTTGTCCGCATCGGTTTTTGACGATGCGTAATTGATGATGACGGCCGCGCCTTCGGCCGCCAGATGTTTGGCGATATCGGCGCCGATCCCTTTCGACGCACCTGTTACGACTGCAACTTTTCCATCCAACTTTCCAGTTTTCATTTTGTTTCCTTTCATTGGTTGAGGTTGTGAATTTCCGCGGCGCCTATGCGCATGCGGCGAAAGCGGGCTGGTAGATTTCCATTTCGTCGTACCTGCGGGGCGCGTAGACACGCTCTTGCCTGGTTTCGACTGGCTGCAGATTCAGATTCGCAATGTGCGCCTCGACTAGATCTGGAAGAAGCAAATGCGGGAAGGTCGATAACCTCCAGGCGTTTGTTTCTTCCTCGTCGAGGACGAGGTGAATGACCTCGCGCAAGTTTGGATAAACTCGCTCGTAATCTTGTTGCAGCCGTTGTTTCAATTGCGCAACGGCGACTGAAACCGTCTGGAGGAAAACTACTGCTGCCGATTTCGGTGTTGGATCAGTTTTCATCTGGCTGAGTTTTTCGGGTTTTGTGGATCATACTTGACTAGTCGTCTATACAATTGGCAAAAAAAGAGATCACCTTCTGCGAGCAGTGACTGGTTTCGTCGCCCCAAGAACATCGAGAGCGACATGCTTGAACTCGCGAAGCAGTTCCAAGTTGTTTTGAATGCGCGCTTGCGCCAGCGTTCCCTGGTAACAGGCAAATAATCCTTTCGCTTTCGCCTTTGCATCCGGCGCGACAATCAAACCGTGCGAGTGTGCGTCTCGGATGGCCGATTCAAAATATCGAATCTTGCGGTCGAGAATCTCGTGGACCTTTTCGCGAAGCACCTCGTCCTGTGTGCTCACCTCGCTGCCGAGCGTCATCAGAGGGCAGCCGAGTATAGAACCGCATTTTTTCTGCACTTCCTCGAGACGATCGTGAACAAAATCAAAGTACCGCTCAAACCTTTCCAACGGCGCAACCGTCGCCGAAAAAATGCTGTCCATATCGGCTTTGCGCTTCGTCCAGTCTGCCTCCAGCGCTGCTGCCGCTAATTCTGACTTCGACTTGAAGAAATAATAGAAGCTGCCCTTCTTCGCTCCGGCTCGTTCGCAAATCGCGTCGACCGATGTGCCGCCGTAACTGTTCTCCCAGATCAAATCCATCGCTGCGTCGGTCAGGCGTTCCTTCATGTCGCTTACTCTCGGCATGCGGCAAAACTGATATATGTAGACCGATCAGTCAACTATCTTTTTTGAAGATTTTTACCGCATTCAGTCACGGTCGACCACCGAAGGTCACGAAATCATCGAGGTCGAGCAGATCGGCCCAGCCTTTTATGTCTTCGCGCGTTTTCGTGAACTTGCCGACCGCCTCGGTAAAGTATTGCAAAGTCTCCGTGTCGCTATCCGGGCCGCGGCGTTGCATGTAATCGCTCCATTGTTCGATCTCCCATGGCGCGCGTTTGTTCTTCGCGTTTGCGTTGAGCCATTCGAGAATTTCGCCGTCGCCTTTACCGGAGGCCAGCTGCTCGCGTAACGCTTCGGCATCGAAGCCGAGGAAATTAACGATGTGTTGATCGAGCGGGCAGTTGTAATTGAACTCGCCGTTTAGTCCGGCGATTTCCGCGCGTCCTTTGTCGAGCATGCGCGGTAGAATCGCGTATCCGCCGAGGCGGCAGCGTGGACTGCGTGGTGGACGTTTCGTTAGGTCGGGAGCGGAGATCTTCGTGTTATCGGTCATATGTTCCTTTCGTTCTTAATAATTATTTCAAACTTTCGCGCCGGAGCGGTTTCGATTCGCGCGGCACGACCATGCAGAAGAGCTTCTCCGTTCCGCGCAGGAACATGAGCGGCGAGGGCACGCCGATTTCCGAAGCGACCAAATGCTTCTGCAAATCGTCAACTGTCGTGATCGGTTGCCCTTTAAATCCGACGATGGTGTCGTTCTGTTTTAATCCGGCGATCGCCGCGGGACTGCCCGGTTCGACTTCCATGACGAGCACGCCACGATCGGCGGGCAATTTATGAAAACGAACCACGCGCGGATGGAGCGTCACGTTCTGTCCGGCGACGCCAATCGAACTGCGACGGATCCGGCCATCCTTGATCAACCAGCCGGCGACGAACTTTGCGGTGTTGCTCGCGATCGCGAAACAGATTCCTTGCGCCGGCAAAATCACGGCCGTGTTCACGCCGATGACTTCGCCCGCGCTGTTCAAGAGCGGACCGCCGGAGTTACCGGGATTTAGCGCGGCATCGGTCTGGATGATCTCTTCCATCAGCCGGCCGGATTCCGCTCGCATCGATCGTCCCAGCGCGCTGACGATTCCCGCCGTCACTGTTTGCTGAAATCCGTAAGGCGAACCGACTGCGACCGCGATTTGTCCGACTGAAATCTTCGACGAATCAGCGAGGCGCGCGTGCTGGATATCGGGCGCATCGATGCGAATGACTGCGAGATCCGTCTCTGGATCGGTGCCGATGAGTCGCGCCTGATAAACACGCGCATCGTGCAGCGTCACTTCGATTTCGCGCGCGCCACGCACGACGTGACTATTCGTTAGGATAAAACCGTCGCGGGCGATGATGAATCCTGAGCCGCCGCCCGGTCCTCGCTCGCCGGTAAGGACACGAATGTTAACCACACTGGGAGTGATCCGCTGCACGACCGCAGCGATCGTCTTCGAGTAATCGTCGAGGAGGGCTCGATCGTGATCGCCTTCACGGTGGGTTCCGGAAAAAGAATCGTGTCCCACATCGGGAAAGTTGATGATTGTCGTCATTTTAAACGTCGTCTTCTTAAACTGTTATTTTATTAGTATCAATTTAGCACAAAAATTTATTTCTTTCTCAAGTCAGAGATGATTTCCGCCAGGCTGATGTTTCTCAAACTGCGTTTCCATGGCTGTTTGCGTCTTTTCTAAGACCCGATTCAGAGATGACTTGATGTTGCAACTCACGATGCAGGGTCGCTGCTTCGCGTAGCCATGAATGGAAAATGCCTTCGGTGCCTCCACCGCTTGATAAATATCGAGGAGCGAAATATCCGTCGGCTTCCGCGCCAGCCAGCAGGCGCCGTTCTTCCCGGTCGTTGTGAGAACGAGTCCGGCTTTCGAAAGCTTGGCCAGGATCCGTCGCAGAAAACTTGGGCTGGTGTTCACGCTTCGAGCCAGTCGAGCCGAAGTCATATCTTCGTCGCGCAGGCAGCCAAGCGCCGCCATGATATGGACTGCGATCGAGAACTGAGTATTGACTGCCACTACTGTTACTTTATTAGTGACAGAATAGGATGCAAAAACTTTTTCGATCGAGCGGGCGCGACGGTGCGAACCGGAGTTGGCGCGCGCTGAAGAAATGGCGAGATTGATATATGCCGGAACATGATTTGCGGACAATCGCTTTTCCGACGCTGACTGATAAGCAGATCGCCGAGCTGGCGAACTATGCCGATGCGACAAGAAAATTCCATCCGGGCGAAGCGCTTTTTCATCACGGCGATCGAGGCCGGAAGTTTTTCGCCATCAAATCGGGCGAGGTGGAGATCATCGATGAAACGGGTGAGACGCCAAAGAGCGTCGTAGTCCATAAGCCGGGAGGTTTTACTGGTGACGTCGATCATTTGACCGGCAACCCTTCGGTCGTGACCGGCATCGCGCGCACGGAAGGGGAAGCGCTCGAAATTTCGTCGGAGCGATTGCGCGAACTGTTGAATCAGATTCCGCAACTAAGCGATATTATTCTGCAGGCGTTTATCGCGCGCCGCCAGCTGCTGCGCGAAGCCGCAGATTTCGTGGGTCTGCGCGTGATCGGCTCGCGCTATTCGCAGGACACATTTCGCATCCGTGATTTTCTCGCCAAGAACCACGTCCTCTTCACGTGGCTCGATTTGGAAAACGATCCGGCGGTGGCGAAGATGCTCGAACAATTTGGCGTGACCGAAGCCGACACACCGATCGTCGCATGCGCGCACATGCTCCTCTTGCGCAATCCATCGAATCGCGAACTCGCGGAAGAGATCGGTATTCGACATCCGCTCGAGCAAACGGTTTACGATCTCGCCATCGTCGGGTCGGGGCCGGCGGGATTGGCAGCGGCGGTCTACGGCGCATCGGAAGGATTGCGCACTGTCGTATTGGAACGCACTGCGCCCGGAGGGCAGGCCGGAAGCAGCATGCGCATCGAAAATTATCTCGGGTTTCCTACTGGGATTACAGGTTCGGAACTGGCCGATCGCGCGACGCTGCAGGCTGAGAAGTTCGGCGCCAACCTATCGATCGCCACTCCAGTCGTTAGGCTAAAGTTCGAGAACAAATTGTCTGTTTTGGAATTGGAAGGCGGCGAAAACGTCATCGCGAAATGTTTGCTTATTGCCACGGGCGCCGAGTATTCCCGGCTTCCGGTCGAAGGTTGCGAGAATTTCGAAGGCCGCGGCGTCTATTACGCCGCCACGCCTAACGAGGTCCAAATGTGTCGTGGTTCGGATGTCGTCCTTGTCGGCGGCGGAAATTCAGCGGGACAAGCCGCCGTCTATCTTTCTCAGAATGCGCGCAAGGTTTGCCTGCTCATTCGCGGCGACGATCTTTGCAAAAATATGTCCGCTTATCTGGCGCATCGCATCATGAACACGCTCAAACATTGAGTTGCATCGCTGCACTGAAATCACGCGAATGACGGGCGACGGTCATCTCAGTTCGATTGAAATTTTGAACAAGACAACGGGCGAAAAACGAACGGTGAATACTTCCGCTGTTTTCAGTTTCATCGGTGCCTTGCCGCGAACCGACTGGCTGCCATCAGAGATTGAGAAAGACGATAAGAATTTCGTGCGGACGGGATATGAGTTGGCAAGCTCGCCGCACTGGATCGCAAAGCGTCAACCATTTTTGCTTGAAACCAGCCGGCCCGGAGTGTTTGCCGCCGGAGATGTTCGCTCCGGCTCGGTGAAACGCGTCGCTTCCGCCGTCGGTGAAGGCTCGATGAGTGTGCAGTTTGTGCATGAGGTTTTGAAAGAAATGTGATCTGGAATCCTTTTTGTTATATGGGGCTTCTTACAAATAGCGTTGTCATCCCGAGCGCAGCGAGGGACCCTGCAATTTACGTCGAGAGTGGCTTGCGAGGTCCCTCGCTGCGCTCGGGATGACGTGCTTGGGGGAGCGACTCGTAACATCTATGCCTAACGAACCATGTTCTCATATTGCTGAGATAACCGCCATCAAGCATCCAAAGCGTCAAGAGTGCGAAGAATGCGTCAAAATCGGTTCCTCGTGGCTTCATCTGCGCACCTGTCAGACCTGCGGCGCGACATTGTGTTGCGATAGTTCGCCTAACCAGCACGCATCGAAGCACGCGCGCGCCAGCGGTCATCCCGTCATCGCATCGGCTCAGCCTAACGAGCGCTGGCTCTATTGCTATCCGGACGAAGCGTTCGCGGAATACTAGCAATCAACGATTCGACTTGGTGAACGACCGCGATTGGGTGAGGGACCTTTCGAATTACTTGCAGCAAAGTTTCCGTCGACTTTGTGAGGTGATCGGCCAACCGCGGGCGATCGACCGATCTACGGTCAAATCCCCCACTCGAAATCGAGGAGGCGAAACATTTTTTGCTGGGATTGGACAACGGGCTCTTTCGCTTCGACGAAAACGCACGTGTTCAAAGCGAATCACTCCCGTATCCGAGCAAAGACAACCTAAGAACAGAGCTTTGCCAGATTTTTGCGCTGGATCCGCCACCGCGCATTGTGCGCGAAAGCATTTGCAAACTCGCGACTGCTTCGGCGCTCGTTCTTGAGCGTGGTTGGCTGCCAGGTCAGATCAAAATTGAGGCGGGCGATGTTGCGGCCTATGGCGTCGATATGATTGTCGAATCAGTTGCCGGAGAAGCCCTGGTTTACATCGAGGTCAAACGGAGTGTGCACGAAGTAGAAAAATTCACGAGCGACTTTCGGCAATGCTGCAAACGCGGTGCGCACGCCAAAGCCGACTGTGCGTTCCAGCAGAACCACGATATGTACGAGTTGTGCGTTCGGTTCGAGCCGACCTATTTGTGGATCGTCGCGCCAGGTGATGATGTTTGTTTCAAGCTAAGCTACGCGAATCGAATTGTTGAAATCGAGGAATTGGAGACTCTTCCACGGCGAAGTCATGTTGAATTTGGGTTGTCTTAACTCGTTAGGCAGTTGCATGATCAACGAGGCAGGGAGCCTGTCGGCCCCGCCAACATGGCCCCTATGCTGCAATGCGGCGGCGGCTTGACGGTTGTGAAACAGAGAGTCAGCATGACTCCCAGGCATTCTGCATGACGATCCCCGCTGAACCGATTGGTAGTGTTCCGAGGCCGACCGACAAAGGTGAAGGACCGCCTCGCTCGTCTGCGCAGCAAACGGCGGAGAACATGGTTCATTCGCGTCAGCAGGCCGAGCAGGAATTACTTCACGCGAAGGAAGCGCTGGAACGTAAAACGAAGGAACTGGCCCATTCTATTTCCGTGCTGCGGGCCACGCTCGAGTCGACCACAGATGCGATCGTGGTGACGGATGAGGTGGGCGGTGTGACCGACTTCAATGAGAAGTACGCCGAAATGTTGGGGTCATCGCGCGAGCGAATTAATTCTGCGAATCCTGAACAGCTTCGGAAAATCTTCAGCCAGCAGTTCAGGGATCCGGAGCAATTTCTTGCCCGGATCAGGGAAATCTACGCGACGGGGCCATCAGAAACATTTGATATTCTAGAGTTCGCCGACGGCCGAGTTTTCGAACGCTACTCGAAGATGCAGTCGATCGACGAACGGAGCCGCGGCCGTGTCTGGAGTTTTCGCGACATCACTGAGCGCAGGCGCGCCGAAGAAAAACTGCGGGCGGCGAAGACAGCGGCGGAAAAAGCGAGCAAAGCCAAGGACGACTTCCTTGCGATGTTGAGTCACGAATTGCGAACGCCCCTGACGCCCGCGCTGGCAGCGGCGAGTTATCTTGCGGAACACGAGGGTCTGCCGTCTGAATTTCACGAAGAAGTGACGGCGATCTGGAGAAACGTCGAGCTGGAGGCCCGATTGATCGACGATCTTCTGGACATCACGCGAATCGCGCGCGGCAAGATCGAGCTGCATCGCGAAACCGTTGATGCGCATTGCTTGGTGCGCAACGCGGTCGCGGTTGCGCATAAGGACATGCTGGAGAAAAAAATTGAGCTCGTTTTGGAACTTCACGCCGGCGCCAGTCATGTCTGGGCCGATCCGGTACGAATTCAGCAGATATTTTGGAATCTTTTAAATAACGCGGTGAAGTTTTCCAACCAGGAAGGTCGGATCACGATCCAAACGGCAAACGAGGGAGAAAAATTTGTGCTCGAAATTACCGATACCGGCATCGGTATCGAGCCGGAACAACAGGAACGAATCTTCCACGCGTTCGAACAGGCTGAACTGTCCATCACGCGACATTTCGGAGGACTCGGACTTGGTTTGACGATTTCAAAAAAGCTACTGGAACTTCACGGCGGCGCCATCGAGGTCCGCAGTCGCGGAAAGAATCTCGGCGCAACATTTCGCGTCGCGCTCGATACGGTGGCCGCACCGGTGAGCGTGTCGATTCCGGTATCGAAGGGAGAGGCTGCGGTCGAAGCAAAGTTGAAAATTCTGATGGTGGACGACGATGTCGATACGCGACGCATCCTCTCGCGCCTACTATCGAAATGCGGACACGCAGTTGCTTCTGCCGATTCCATGCAAGCGGCCTTGAAGCTTTTGGAGGACGAGCGCTTTGATGCGCTCATCAGCGACATCGGTCTGCCGGATGGCAGCGGTAACGAACTCGTGTGTGAAGCCAAGAAACGGCAGCCATTAATGGGAATTGCGCTTAGCGGATTCGGGGCCGAAGAAGATGTCCGGCAAAGTATCGAGGCCGGATTCGATTATCACCTGACCAAGCCGGTAAATTTTCAGAATCTGCGGGCGCTTCTGCGACAGATCGCCTCGTGAGTTGAGTTGATTGTAACTGCTGCCGTCACGGCGACAGCTACAGCGGACAGCGACGAGATTTGTTAGGCGAAGTTTTTGTCATTCCGAGCGAAGCCGAGGAATCTCTCATCATTCTCACAGTAAGAGACGTCTCGACTTCGCTCGACATGACAGAAAGGCCTCTGCGAGCGACGACGGCGACAGCTACGACCGTCTTAATCTCAAGGCGGTTGTGTTTTCATGTGCGAATGAAATAGATTTGGCGAGCGATGAGCCAATGCGTATTTGTCACCGGTGGCACCGGATACATCGGAAGCAGACTGATTCCGCTCCTCGTGCAAAGAGGGCATCAGGTCAAAGCACTCGTTAGGGAAGAATCGGAGAAAAAATTGCCGGATGGCGTTACTCGCGTGACAGGCAACGCGCTGAAGATTGATTCGTATACGGAAGACGTGCGTGGAGCCGATACGTTTGTGCATTTGATCGGTGTCCCGCATCCCAGCCCGGCAAAGGCGAAGGAATTTCGCGAAATCGATTTCGTCTCCGCGCAGGTCGCCGTAAAAGCCGCGGGCGACGCGGGCATTGGGCACTTCGTTTATTTAAGCGTGGCGCATCCTGCGCCGATGATGCATGCGTTTATCGAAGTGCGTTCTAAGTGTGAAGCTATGATTCGTGCCAGCGAAATGCCGGCAACATTTTTGCGGCCGTGGTATGTGCTCGGGCCGGGTCACCGCTGGCCCTACGCGCTGATTCCTTTTTACTGGTTGCTGGAGCGATTACCGGCAACGCAACAATCCGCGCAACGTCTTGGACTCATCCGCCTGCCGCAAATGATTAACGCGCTTGTCTGGTCGGTGGAAAATCCGGCGAATGGCATTCGGATTTTGGATGTCCCGGAGATGCGCAAGCTATCTGGCGTCACGTGATGGAACCGGTTTGCGTGGAGGTTAACGATTTGATGCAGCACGGATATGTTTATTTTCGGACAAAGCCGGTCGGGAAAGATTTCCATCGAGAATTTCGGCCTCAGCTCACGCCCAAGCAGATGCTCGCCCTCGGCGTCTTCGGTGGAAAATATCTCACGGATTGCACAAACGAATTTCCGCGCGAGTGGTTCAAGCGCGCGAAGCTTTGTCACGAACGTCATGATCCCGAGTTGAATTACTTTAAGGTGAATGCTTCTCGTCCATTAGCGGAATGGCAGGAGAAAGGGTGGATTTTTCCCGAAGATCCGCGCGGTTGGTTTCAATGGTATTGTCGTTATTATATGGGCCGGAGATGCGTGGACGATTTACGGCAGATCGGACGATGGCGCGCGGTGCGAAGACATGTGGCGCAGTTGAAAAAGAATTGCCGGCGCGGTGACTTAAGTTGCAGAAAGAAGCAAAGACAGGCCCTGCTCCATTGGGCCTATGATTCGCGAAAGATTTAACACCGTGACTTCACTTGATAACGTTGAGCCGCTGAGCGCTGAAGAGCGCGAGCAGCTCTTGCACGCGGCCGCTCGTGTGGCGGAGAAAGCGTACGCGCCGTATTCCAACTTTCGGGTCGGCACGGCCGTTCTCGGAGAAAAGGCAACTTATACGGGCGTTAACGTCGAGAACGCCAGCTACGGTCTGGCGATCTGCGCCGAGCGCTCGGCGCTGGCTGCCGCGGTCGCGGCGGGCGAGAAAACAATTCGAGGCATCGCGATCGCGTGCGTTGATGCTTCCGCTGATTCATCGGAGGGATTACCTTGTGGCGCGTGCCGGCAATGGATACTCGAACTTGCACCGCGCGCGGAGATTCTGGTCCTGGGCAAGGATGGTTCCTTTCGCATCGAGGAATTATTGCCGCGACCTTTTCAATCACACCGACGCTAAAATTTCACATGAGTCGTTGGATCGGCACATCTGGGTTTCAGTATCCTGAATGGAAGGGAACCTTTTATCCGGAAGATCTGCCTGCGGCGAAGATGCTTCCGTTTTATGCGGAGCGACTTTCCACCACGGAGATCAATTACACTTTCCGCCGTATTCCCAGTCCTAAGACGATCGAGAACTGGTGCGCGCTGACGCCGCAAAACTTTCGCTTTGCGCTTAAGGCTCCGCAAAAGATCACACATTTCGCGAAGTTGAGCGGATGCGACGATACTCTGACTTACTTCTACAAGGTTGTTTCTGCGCTGGGGGAACGGCTCGGCCCGGTCTTGTTTCAACTGCCGCCATTTCTGAAGAAGGATATAACTCTTTTGAGCGATTTCCTGCGCTGTTTTCCGAGCGAAATGCGGGCCGCATTCGAGTTTCGGCACGTCTCCTGGCTAGACGACGAGGTCTTCAACGAGTTAAAAGCGCGTAACGTGGCCCTCTGTATCGCCGATAGCGAAAAGCTATCTACGCCCTTTGTGCGGACAGCGACCTTTGGTTATCTGCGTCTGCGACGGGAAGACTACACGTCCGCGGACGTGCAGAAGTGGGCGGAGAAAGTAAAGAGCAGCGATGGCGATTGGGCCGACATCTTCGTCTATTTCAAACACGAAGAAAGTGGCGTAGGACCGAAGCTGGCCAATGAGATGACCCAGCTTCTTAGCTGACTACGTAACGACTCGGCTCCGGATTGTGGTGGGACTTACGCGTTACATCAGCGAGTGGTGCGAGTGGTCGATCGATCTTCAAGTGCAGCGCTTCGCTACTTGATCGTATAAAATTCAGCAAGGGCGACGCCGGTGGTGCCATTGACTCCGCGAACGATTGCGGTGTAGTTACCGGGAGGCAAGGTTATCAAGATGGCCGATTCGCGGTTGTCGGTCGGGGCCAGGCCGGTGGCTTGGATCTTATTCTGGTTGGGAGCATCGCGCCAGTTGTCGTTGCTTCTCAGGATCACGCCATTGGCGTCGTAGAGATCGAGCATCGGGTCGTGCAGTTCGCCGGAAACGCCACGGGCATGGAGCTCTGGCCCGAGGGCGCGCAGCACAATTTGTTTGGATGTTTTACCACCGATAATAAGGCCATCGATCAGCACGTTGTCTCCGCTCAGGGTCAGAGCGCGCGCCGAGAGGTTGATCAACTCCGATGCATTGTTGGGAGGCAAACCGTAGATTTCTCCCAAAGCGATGCCAGTCGTGTTATTCTTACCCCGTACGATAGTAGTGTAAGCTCCTGGCGGTAGGGTTGCGATAATGGCTGGCTCTCGACTATCCAGAGGCGCAAGACCACTGGCTTGGATGTCCATCCTCTGTGACGCTGTGCTTTTTGTCCAATCGTCGTTGAAGAAAATAAGTGCTCCACTGCTGTCATGCAGTTCCAGGGTAGGATTCAAGAGTCGGCCCGGGATCGGCTGATGATTAACTTCCAAAGAAGGACCGAGGGCCCGAGTAAGGATCTTCTTGGGCGCGCCTCCCTTTACGATAAAGCCGTTAATGGTGACTTGGTCGCCGGTTTGAACATCCGACCGCGATGAGATATTGACTAGCTCTCCGGGGCTAGGTGTCGGAGTTGGGGTTGGGGTTGGAGTTGGAGTTGGAGTTGGTGTTGGGGTTGGAGTTGGAGTTGGAGTTGGAGTTGGGGTTGGGGTTGGAGTTGGAGTTGGGGTCGGCGTTGGAGTCGGAGTCGGAGTTGGGGTTGGCGTTGGCGTTGGAGTTGGAGTTGGAGTTGGTGTTGGGGTTGGTGTTGGAGTTGGGGTTGGAGTCGGAGTCGGAGTCGGAGTCGGAGTTGGAGTTGGAGTTGGAGTTGGAGTTGGAGTCGGAGTTGGTGTTGGGGTTGGGGTTGGTGTTGGTGTTGGGGTTGGAGTCGGAGTCGGAGTCGGAGTTGGAGTCGGGGTCGGAGTTGGAGTTGGAGTTGGAGTTGGAGTTGGAGTTGGAGTTGGAGTTGGAGTTGGAGTTGGAGTTGGTGTTGGTGTTGGTGTTGGAGTTGGAGTCGGGGTTGGAGTTGGAGTTGGAGTTGGAGTTGGAGTTGGAGTTGGAGTTGGGGTTGGAGTCGGAGTCGGAGTCGGAGTTGGAGTCGGAGTTGGAGTTGGAGTCGGAGTTGGAGTTGGAGTTGGAGTTGGAGTTGGTGTTGGAGTTGGAGTCGGAGTCGGAGTTGGAGTGGGTTGGGGTTGGAGTTGGAGTTGGAGTTGGAGTTGGAGTTGGGGTTGGAGTCGGAGTCGGAGTTGGAGTTGGAGTTGGAGTTGGAGTTGGAGTTGGAGTCGGAGTTGGAGTTGGTGTTGGAGTCGGAGTTGGAGTTGGAGTCGGAGTTGGAGTTGGAGTTGGAGTCGGAGTTGGAGTCGGTGTCGGAGTTGGTGTCGGAGTTGGAGTCGGTGTCGGAGTTGGAGTTGGTGTCGGAGTTGGAGTTGGAGTTGGAGTCGGAGTTGGAGTCGGTGTCGGAGTTGGAGTTGGAGTGGTGTCGGAGTTGGAGTCGGAGTTGGAGTTGGTAGTCGGAGTCGTGAGTTGGAGTTGGAGTCGTGAGTTGGAGTCGGGTGTCGTGAGTTGGAGTTGGAGTTGGAGTCGGTGTCGGAGTGGGAGTCGGTGTCGGAGTTGGAGTTGGTGTCGGATGGTTGGAGTTGGAGTTGGTGTTGGGGTTGGAGTCGGTGTTGGAGTCGGTGTCGGTGTCGGTGGCGGGTCTGTCAAGAGCGGTTCGATGAAACAGAGCAGTCCAATCCCATTGGCGTTGCTAACCCAGTTCCCTGAGGCTGGTCCGCTATGACCTGTGTACACAAGTGAGGTGGCCCCGGTCGCGTTCCCAGAAAGATTGAGTTCGATCGCGCCGTTGGAAATCGTGCCGCTGACAATTGATACAGGCGTCCCAACAACCGCGAAGTCAGCCTTGGCTCCGGCATCGAAGGTGACGATATCGCTGCTGTTGCGCAGAGGAATGCGGATCAAGTTCTTGTTTGCACCAGTAAGGAGAGCGTAGGCCGGGTTAGGTGGATCGGTGCTGGGAAGACTGGGACCGCCATATAGATCGCGTTGCAACATGCGAGCCATATTGAAGCCGATGGTTTCGTAACCGTTGGTAAAAGCAAAATGGCAACCATCGTATCCATCGAGGCCGTTAGTAGACATGACTGAGAGGTTGGGGAATTGGTCGGCGAACAAACGCTGGCGGTTCCGAAGATCGACATCGAACCTGGCAACGAAGTTACCGCAGGCACCAGCCGGATTGCTGTCCCGATCTTGAAAGACATAGATCCGCTCGATCGATGGGTAATCTTGCAACCAGTCTGAACGTAGCGCTGTGAAACCGGCCTGGTATTGCGCACCCTGACCATTATCAGCTTCCCCTTGATAATAGAGAATGGATCGGACCGCACCGGCGAGTCCGCCGTTCTGCATGCGGTAGAGAAGGCGACCGTAGTTGGTCAGGATGTCGCTCGGATTGGCGTCATTTCGTTGAAAAAAACTGATTGGTTGTCCGCCGTTTCCACCATTCATGATCGCAATGGGGAGATTGTTATTGCTCATGAGAAGATTTCCCATGACCAGGCCCCATTGGCCGACACCGCCCACCGCATCCAGACTGCCCACTCCACTGCTGCCCCCGCCATTGGCCACAAACCAGGACCTATAGGTAAAGGTGCCATCGGTGTCGGCGGTGCCAAGGCCGAAGGTGCGGATAAAGGGACTAATGTAAGCATCCGCATTACCCGAAATGGGGACGGTGGTGGCATTGGATTGACCCTGGATGATGTACACATCGCCGGCGACAATGTTGATGGTGCGCCGCACACTGAAGTCCTGCCCCATCCCATTGCGAAATAGCAGTTCCACATCGTATTCGGCCAGTTCCGCCATAATCGTGGCGGAAAAGGAAAAGGGGGCTGTTCCTCCCGAGTAACTCAGCGCCTGTAATTGGTCGGCTCCCATCTGCGTGCCATTGCGATAAACGCGCAGAATCGCTGAAGAGAATCCACCGGCCAATTCCGCCCCTGCCACTTGCAGAGTTGCGGTATTGGTCATCCTGTTGCGCGGGAAAAGCTGTAGGTAATTGGGATAAGCGCTGAAGGTGGCACTAAACGGGTCCGCCGTGGCCGAGTAGGACCAGGTGAGGATATCGTGTGTGGCGCTCTGGCCGGCAGTCGAACCGGTAAACCCAACGTAGGCGCGGGTCCCACCGATGGCGGCAATAAGATCGATCGTATAGTCGTGAGTAAAAGTCGCGTTGTTCGAGGTATCGGTGACCACCTGATGAAGCGTAAAAGTGGCGCTGTTATAGGAAAGCGTGACGCTGAAAACATGACCGTTGTGCAAGTCGATGCCTGCGCCAGTCATATCGAAGGACACGGTAGCTTGATCGGAGGTTCCGGCGTCGTAGGCATAGATGCCGGTGGTGCTGGCGGTAGTGGGATAGGTGTCAAACTTTAGGGCGACACACTTATTGATCCCATGGTAGCCCATTGAGCCGGCAGAACCGCCCACGGCCGTGTTCCCGTCTCTCTGGATGGCAAAGGTAAATCCATCGGCAAATCCCGATGTGGAGGTAATCTGAAACGTAAACTGGCTGCTGAAGTCATGAATATTGACCTGATTTTTCGACCAGACCGTCCCGGCCTGGCTACTAAAGCCATTAGTGGTCAGGCGCGCTCGGGTGCCGGCGATCTGGGCCGAACCGTTGTAATTCAGAAGCGCGGAGGAGCCGGCAAACCCGGCGGAAAAGTCAAGAACCGTGACAGCGCAAACAGTCGCTGGCGCGAGCAACATCACTGCGACCAATCGTTGGAAAAAGCGTTGCACGTGGAACCCTTATCTCCGGCGAATGCGCTACACTCGTCTATTCCGAGCCGAAAGGAAATGGGGAGTTGTCAATGGTTGTCGAGAGCCCGGTATGCGACCGCGACAATTGTTAATGCTCGGTCGCCGGGTCCTGCTATTTAAGCATGTAGACTTCAGCAAGGGCGATGCCAGTAGTGCCATTGACTCCGCGGACAATGGCGGTGTAGTTACCGGGAGGCAAGGTCATCAAGATGGCCGATTCGCGGTCGTCGGTCGGAGCCAGGCCGCTGGCCTGAATTTTGTTCATGTTAGGGGCATCGCGCCAGTTGTCGTTCTTTCTCAGGATCATGCCATTGGCGTCGTAGAGATAGAGTATCGGGTCGTGCAGTTCGCCGGAAACGCCCCGAGCATGGAGCTCTGGCCCGAGGGCGCGGAGCACAATTTGTTTGGATGTTGTACCACCGATAATAAGGCCATCGATCAGCACGTTGTCTCCGCTCAGGGTCAGTGCGCGCGCCGAGAGGTTGATCAATTCCGATGTATTGTTGGGGGGCAAGCCGTAGATTTCTCCCAAAGCGATGCCAGTCGAGTCATTCTTACCCCGTACGATAGTAGTGTAAGCTCCTGGCGGTAGGGTTGCGATAATGGCTGGCTCTCGACTATCCAGAGGCGCAAGACCACTGGCTTGGATGTCCATCCTCTGTGACGCTGTGCTTTTTGTCCAATCGTCGTTGAAGAAAATAAGTGCTCCACTGCTGTCATGCAGTTCCAGGGTAGGATTCATGAGTCTGCCTGGGATAGGCTGATGATTAACTTCCAAAGAAGGGCCGAGGGCCCGAGTAAGGATCTTCTTGGACGCGCCTCCCTTTACGATAAAACCGTTAATGGTGACCTGGTCGCCGGTCTGAACATCCGATCGCGACGAGATGTTGACTAGGTGACCGGGACTAGGTGTCGGCGTTGGTGTTGGAGTTGGAGTCGGAGTCGGGATAGGTGTTGGGGTAGGGGTAGGTGTTGGCGTGGGAGTCGGAGCTGGGGTCGGAGTCGGTGTCGGGGTAGGAGTGGGAGTGGGAGCTGGAGTCGGCGTGGGCGTAGGCGTTGGAGTTGGAGTCGGTCCCGATTGTTGCCACAATTCTATTCCGCTGAGCAGACCCTCATCGCCGGAAGTGTTACATACATAATCGACCTGCACGTTTCCATTGGTTACTGTCGTTGCGTAGGGCCCTAAGCGATCCCAATGCCCGGTTGGGCCAGTGTTGTAGCTGGCCAGAACAACGTTCCCATTAATGGATAAAGTCGCATTCAACGACGATGGGCCGTCTTCGAAGACCCATACGTAGACATCGTAGATGCCGCTCGGGACGCTGTTTAGAAGAAGCTGCAGACTGAGATTATAACGAAATGTTCGCAGCATGGTTTCGTGCTCTGCCGTATCCACTGGTGGATTAAAGACGGTGCCGGGAGCTGTGCCAACTAAGCCGTTGGTGAAGAAGTTGGATGTCGACGAGGTATTAGCCTCCCAGGGGTGGCCATCGATGGTTATGGCCGGGCCGCCCAGATTGATCGCGCGATAAAAAGTTCCAGTTGGTGGGGTTACCGTCGGCGTTGGAGTTGGCGTAGGAGTCGGGGTCGGAGTTGCCGTTGGTGTCGGAGTCGGCGTTGGGGTTGGAGTTGGAGTTGGAGTTGGTGTTGGTGTTGGTGTTGGGGTTGGAGTCGGCGTTGGAGTTGGAGTTGGAGTTGGTGTTGGAGTTGGGGTTGGAGTTGGTGTTGGAGTTGGTGTTGGTGTTGGAGTCGGTGTTGGAGTTGGGGTTGGAGTTGGAGTTGGTGTTGGAGTTGGAGTCGGAGTCGGAGTCGGGGTTGGAGTTGGAGTTGGCGTTGGGGTTGGTGTTGGGGTTGGTGTTGGAGTCGGAGTCGGGGTTGGTGTTGGTGTTGGGGTTGGTGTTGGTGTTGGGGTTGGGGTTGGGGTTGGGGTTGGTGTTGGAGTCGGAGTTGGGGTTGGGGTTGGGGTTGGAGTCGGAGTTGGGGTTGGAGTTGGAGTTGGGGTTGGAGTTGGAGTTGGAGTTGGAGTTGGAGTTGGAGTCGGTGTTGGGGTTGGGGTTGGGGTTGGGGTTGGAGTCGGGGTTGGGGTTGGAGTTGGAGTTGGAGTTGGTGTTGGGGTTGGAGTTGGAGTTGGGGTTGGTGTTGGCGTCGGAGTCGGAGTTGGTGTCGGGGTTGGAGTTGGAGTTGGAGTCGGCGTTGGAGTTGGAGTTGGAGTTGGAGTTGGGGTTGGCGTTGGGGTGGGAGTGGGGGTAGGCGAAGACTGTGGTGCAATGAGCACTGCGTCTACCAGCGTATCGGCGCTGGAGTTGCCAGTGCCAATATCTGTAAACCGCAATGTCGTCGTCGTGGCGTCAGCCGTAAACGCAAAGTCGTAATGACTAAAGGTCACTGAATTCGGATCGAAGGTGTTGGCGACTGACGGCGTGACCGTTTGGTCAATGAGTGAGTCGGAGCCAAAGACCTCCACGCGCAACTGCAACGTTGAATTCGGGACGCCGGAGACACCTGTATCGAATTCCAGCGTGTAAGTTTGCCCGATATCCGTCGCAAAACTCTGGGAAAGCGTTGTGCCCTCGGAATCGCCGCCGATATTGAATGCCGCGGCGTGTGTTCCGTCGATCGCGCCTTCAGATGCTTCGGCGATATTCGCGGTGCCACCGACGTCCCAACCAGCGCCTACGGTATCGAAGGGTGGAGTCTCAAAATCTCCATTAGTCAGCAGATTTGGAACAGTCTCCACGGCAGAAACTGCATCAAGCAAGGTGTCGGCGATGGAATTGCCGGTACCAACATCCGTAAAGCGCAAGGTGGTCGTGTTGTCGGTGGCCGTAAATCTGAAGGTGTAGTGATGAAAGATTACAAGGCTCGGATCGAAGGTGTTGGCCACCGGTGGGGTAATGACGTCATCAATAATTGATCCGGGACCGAGGATCTCAACGTGCAACTGCAATGTCCCGCTGGGAATACCTGAGACCCCCGCGTCGAATTCCACCTTATAGCTGTGCCCAGCAACCGTAGCAAAACTCTGGGAAAGTATGCTGCCCTCCGAATCCCCGCCCACATTAAATGCTGCAGCGTGCGTTCCATCGGTCGCTCCTTCCGTTGCTTCGGCCAGGGCCCCAGTGCCGCCAACGGTCCAACCAGCATCCACCGTGTCGTACGGCGGAGTTTCAAAATCTCCGTTGCTCAGCAGATTTGGATTGGACCCCGTGGGAAGGGCGACGTTGTTCGCCCCTTGACCAGCGGAGGAATTGCCCTCCGCTTTTGCGATGGCCTGCCCGGGGGCAATTCCAGCGAAGGCAAAGAGGAAAGCCCCCAGCGATGCCACGAAAGCCGTACGACTCATGACGATCAAACCAGCTACTAGCATTCCACGGACGAAGTCAAAGGTTTTTGAGTATTTATTACGCATTTAACGCTAGAAGAGTTTTCACCCGCGGAGACCGTTCCGCCATGCAGCATGTCTATCCCGATGTAATTACCTCGCTGGCAACGATATTTTTGGATGCACGAAACTATTTTTGCGTTACGCTCACGCCGCGCTGATGGCTGCAAGTCCACCTTCTGACTCGCGGGTACGCCTGGCTCGGCCTTGCTTAGGACGCATCCGCCCGAGTTTTATTGCAGCAATCATTCTTTTTGTGGCGTCGCAGTCGCCGGCGTTAGATTCAAATAACAACCAGATGAGTGACATCTGGGAGATGATCTTTAACGCACAGAACTTAAGCGCGAATGCCGACAGCGATCTTGACGGTTTTACGAATTTTCAGGAGGCGCTCGCGGCAACCGATCCGCTCAACGCGCTCTCGCGGCCGTCCATCACTATCATGTCGCCCGCCGCGAATACGATTACTACGTCGTGGCTCAGCGCCGTCGGCAAACTCTACGATTTGCAAATGTCCAACAACCTCTCGGCTTGGCAATCCTCGACCACTTTTGTCGGAGACGGCTCAGTGCAAAGCGCACTCAGTCAACTCTCCGGTCAGCCGAGTCTGTTCTTTCGCATTTCGATCAGCGATCAGCCAAGCGAAAATCCTCAGTTGACGAACTGGGAGAAATTGGTTCTCGGGTTCGATCCGAATTCTGCGCACACCGATCGTTACGATCAGACCGACCTGCAACGCATCACCGCCGGCATCGCTCCCAACGCCGCGAACATTATTACGGTGAGCGCAATCAAATCGCAGATCAGCGAACGATGGCCGCAACCAGGCGTCGTCACGGTGCGCCGATCGGGCGGGGGATTGAAACCGATTACCGTTCATTTGGCGATTGGCGGCACGGCCACGCTCGGAGTTGATTACTCGTTAGGCAACGCTACCTCGAATTCCGTTTTTATCCCCGCCGGCGTGCGCGAAGTCTGGATGCAATTTCAACCCATACAGGATGCGGACGATGCGGAATCGACCGAAACAATCACCGTCACGTTGCAATCGGATAGCAGCTACTCGTTGGGCACGAGCACTTCCGCGACGATTAACCTGGCAAACGAAACGGCAACCAGTCCGCCTTCACCACAGGCGGCCGCGCGGTTTCTTATTCAGGCGGCATTCGGGGCGAACGGCGTGACGCCCTCGGACAGCAACGGCATTCCGCAAAATGTCGCCGAGGTGATGAATCTCGGATTCGCAGGTTGGATCGACGACCAATTCGCGCGTCCCGTCTGCAAGCTCGAGCCGTTCGTCAATTACGCGATCAGCGCCGGCATTCTGAACGGTGACAACATCAAGAGACAGACGGCGTGGTGGAATCGCGCCATGGGCGTGACAAAAATTCGCCCGGACGACGCGAATACCGTTCAGCCCGATTTTCTGCGGCAACGCATCGGATTTGCGCTCAGTCAGCTCTTTGTCGTTTCCGATCGTCCGGAGACGCTCGCCGTGCAACCGGGCGGTCTGGCCAACTATTACGACACGTTGCTTAACGACACGTTCGGCAACTTCCGCACCTTGCTCTTCGACGTCACGCTGCATCCGGTGATGGGCGTTTATCTCAGTCATCTTCTGAACAAGAAGGCCGCGAACAATATTTTCCCCGACGAAAACTACGCGCGTGAAGTCATGCAGTTGTTCACGATTGGTCTTTGGAAATTAAATCAGGACGGCACGCGCCAGCTCGACGCGCAGGGACAACCGATTCCGACCTATAACAATTCCAACATCACCGAGTTCGCGCGTGTTTTCACCGGGCTTGGCTACGCCGGCAATCCAAGCTACTCGCTTTATCCGCAGAACTTTGTAGAACCGATGAAATTGTGGGACACATACCACGATTGCGATGCGAAGACTTTGTTGAATGGCGTCACGTTACCCGCACGCACGCCGAGCAATCCCGATATCGGCACCGCAACGCTTGCCGACATCAACGGCGCGGTCGATTGCCTTTTCAATCATCCGAATGTCGGGCCATTCGTTGGCCGGCAATTGATTGAGCGGCTGGTCACATCCAATCCGAGTCCCGGCTATATCTCGCGCGTGGCCGCGGCGTTTGCCGATAACGGCCAGGGTGTGCGTGGCGACATGAAAGCGGTCATCAAAGCCGTCCTGCTCGATCCCGAGGGGCGCGATCCGGCGATGATGTCGAATCCGCCATTCGGAAAATTGCGCGAGCCATTTCTGCGGTGCGTTAATCTTGCCCATGCCTTCAATGCATCTGCGCAAGCCGGCTACTACGCTCTGGATAGTTTCTATTTGGATCACGTGGAAGAACCGATGCGTTCGCCGAGCGTGTTTAACTTTTATCAACCCGGTTACAGTCCGCCGGGAATGTTGAATGAAGCCGGACTTTTTGCGCCGGAATTCCAAATCATCAACGCCGGCTCCGCCATCACTGCACCGAATTATTTTTTCAACGCGATTCGGAACAACGATTTGCATCGCTGGGGTTCGGGCGTTCCGGCTCAAACGGTGCGACTCAACGTTGATCAGGAATTGGCGATGATTGTTCCTCCTGGCGCCGATATTAACGCAAACACCCCGCCTGGTCCTGCTCAAGATTCCGATGCATTGCTGCGACGTTTGGATTTCGCACTCACCGGTGGGACGCTTTCGCCCCGCGAATTTCAAATCATCCGGGAATCGATCGAGCGAATCGGAACGAGCTCATGGCAATGGCATCGCGACCGCCTCGCACTTGCGATCGATCTCATCGTCACTTCACCCGATTTTAACGTGCAGCGATGAATCCTGAAATCGCTGCCTTAACTCTGGGGAGCGCACGCGCCTCGCGTGCTGGTCGACGCGCCCTCGCGTCGACGCCCCAACCTAACTGCGTCGCTGCCGTCGGATGTTTCGGCGAGGCGCCGAAACCAGCACGCGAGGGCGCGTGCGCTCCCCAATCATGAGCGAGCAACCAAGACTTATTACACGTCGTCATTTTATCGGCCAGGCGAGTTGTGCGGCGGTAAGTGGCATCTCGGTGCTAAACACGTTGCTGAACTTGCGATTGGCCGGTGATATCGCGGCGGCAAATCCGCCGGGCCCTAACGAGTATCGGGCAATCGTTTGTTTATTCCTGAATGGCGGCAACGATTCATTCAACATGCTCGTGCCGCGCGGCAACGCCGAGTACCAGGAATACGCGCAGGAGCGGCAAAATCTCGCGCTCGCGCAAAACTCACTCATTTCCGTTAACGCGCAGAACACGCCGGGTAAACTATTCGGCGTTCATCCCGGAATGCCGGAACTCGCGAATCTTTTCGAGCAAGGTCACGCTGCATTCATCGCAAACGTCGGCACGCTCATTCAGCCCGTGGATAAGGCGGGATACCTCGCCGGCTCCGTCAGTCTTCCGCTCGGATTATTTTCTCATTCCGATCAACAGGAACAATGGCAAACCTCCGTTCCGCAATCGCGCGCCGGCACGGGTTGGGCTGGCCGCATGGCAGACCTATTGCATAGCTTGAACGTGAATCAGAAGGTCTCGATGAACATCTCGCTTGCCGGGAGCAACGTCTTCCAGGCCGGTCACGACATTTTCGAATACGCCATCACCACCAGTGGCGCCGTCGGTCTTAATAATTACACGTCGCAATGGAGCGCGAACGACAGCACTCTGGCAAAGGTGACCAGCGCCGCAGTCGATAGCCAACTCGCACAACAGTATTCGAATCTGCTCATGCAGGCATTTGCGAACAGCAAGCGCAACGCGCTCGATGCCTACGACGTTTTTCACAACGCCACGAACATCAGCCTGCCGCCGGGTGTGACGTTTCCGAGCACACCGCTGGGTCCGGAGTTACAGATGATCGCGAAAACAATTGCGGGCCGCACCGCGCTCGATGTAACGCGACAAACATTTTTCCTTCAGCTCGGCGGTTGGGATCACCACGATAACGTGATTGATAATCAGGCGGCGATGTTGCCTTATGTCAGCAGTGCCGTCGGCGCTTTCTACAATGCGCTCGTGCAACTCGGTGTGCAGGATAAAGTCACGCTTTTCACCGCCTCGGATTTTGGTCGCACGCTCACTTCAAACGGCCGAGGCTCCGACCACGCATGGGGCGGGAATCATTTCGTCGTCGGCGGCGGTGTGAATGGCCAGCGTGTTTATGGGCAGTTCCCGTCGCTTTACGACAACAACCCAGTCGACGTCGGCCGCGGTCGTCTCATTCCTACAACGAGCGCGGATGAATATTTCGCCGAACTCGCCTTGTGGTTAGGCGTAAGCAAAACCGATCTTCCTCTGGTTTTGCCAAACATCGGAAACTTCTACGACACGAGCAGCAGTTCACCGCCGCTCGGGTTTCTGTTGTAACAATTCTCTTTGGGCTGTCGCCTGGTTGAGGCTTGCATTTTTGCGATAAGGCCTTTAAACCGTAGCCTCAACTTTCCCTCCGCTTATGTGTCAGCTTTCTTCTCGGTTAATCTTTCTTATCATTTTGCTGCGTTGCTCCTGTGGCTTCGCACAGCTCCCTGGCGCAACCCCGTCTCCGGTCGCTGCGATGTATGCGTTTTCGGTTGCCAGTTTCGCCGCGGATCCGGTTCGCCCATTTGTTTATGCGGCAGAGCCGACTAAAGACAGAGTGGTCGTCTTCAAAACCAATCCCTTGGGATTTTTGAAGGCGATTCCAGTCGGTCATTCACCGCAAAACCTCGCTGTTTCCGCCGACGGTTCCAGACTTTTTGTTGCGAATTCTGGCGAAAAATCGATCAGCGTCATCGATTTAGGGACGCAGACCATTCTTGCAAAATGGCAACTGCCTTATCACCCATGGGATTTGGAAGAAGGGCTCGATCACCGGCTCTACGTGACTACCGGGGACTACATTCGCGGCGACCCCGCTCCACCTGGTATTAATGCTACTTACGGCGTGTACCACTTGATGCAGATCGACAGTAGCACTGGAACATTTCAAAAGGCATTCGGGAACACGTTTGGACTTAACGAACGAGCGTTGATCGAGATTAGCAATGATCGGCGGACTTTGTTTTGGAAAGGCCTTACTTTTTCGGGCGTTGTTAAAGTTGACGTCTCGACGGGGACCGCGGGACTCTTTCAATTCTCCGCCTTAGGCCCATTCCCGCTGAAGCTTAGTCATTCACGGCAATTACTGAATTGTTCGAAGACGTTCGTTGACTCTGCCAATATTAACGGTCCGACACATACGTTTGCGACCGATCTGTACCCCTCAGCTTTCGCCTGGAGCGGCGACGATTTGTTAGCGTTTGTAGGGGGCGGCCACCCTTACGATTCCCTCCACCTGCTCAAGCCAAGAATCGACATTCAGAGCCTTAGAACGTTGCAGACGTTAAGCAGCATAATTGTCGACACGGAACCCATCGATCTCATCGTCGACTACTCGGGAAAGTATCTTTTTGCAGCGAATCCGAGCACTCTTAACGTTTATGATATCTCAGCGAAGTTGGATGGCTATGAGCCTGTTTTAGGTGCGGTGCAGGTTTCTGTGCTGTATCAGGTGCATCCGAATTTCGACGCGACGAGCTTTAGCGCGTCGCACTTGCCGCTGGGATTACAGATTAACGCAACTACCGGATTGATTTCTGGTGTGCCTTTGGCCATGGGCGATTTTACGGCCACGGTCACGGCTTCTCGCGGGATGGTTCAAGCTACGCGCTCTCTTTTCTTTAAGATTTACGCCGCGTCTCTGCGCAACATCTCGACGCGCGCGTTCGGAAACCCAGGGGAAAATCTCCTGATTGGCGGCTTTATTATCGAGGGATCACAACCGAAAAAGGTAGGTATTCGTGCCCTTGGACCTAGTCTGGCGACTTATCATGTACCCGGACTGATGGGCGACCCGAGTCTGTATTTATACGACAGCGCGCAGAATGTTGTTACAGCTAACGATGATTGGGAATCACCTTTTTCAGAAAGTGGAGAGGAAGCCCGCGCCCGGTTACAGGCTGCCGGATTGGTACCTCAGAATTCGAAGGAAGCTGCCGTGATCGTAACGCTCGATCCCGGAGCCTACACCGTTGTGGTTACACAAGGATTCTGGAATCCCGGCGCAGGCGGAGTTGCGCTGATGGAAATTTATGATCTCGATGAGAGTGGGGCCTCTCGCTTAGCCAACATTTCCTCTCGCGCGTTTGTCGCCTATGATACGTTAGTCGCGATTGCAGGATTCATCGTGCGAGGTTCGGATGCAGGCACGATCGTAATTCGCGCAATAGGTCCTTCGCTCGCCGCCAGCGGGATCGCTCATCCGCTGGCCGATCCAACGTTGGAACTTCACGACGGGCAGGGAGTATTGATCGCGGCCAACGACAACTGGAAGGACTCGCAACGATCCGAAATTCAGCTGACTGGATTGGCTCCATCGAACGACCACGAGTCAGCAATTGTGGGACATCTTCGGCCAGGTAATTACACTGCTGTCCTGAGAGGCGTCAATGGTTCCACAGGTGTTTGCCTGGTTGAAGCCTACAACGTTCGTTAGGGCTTTGACGGTGAATCCGTAATCATGAGGTTCACGCTTATGCTGCAAGTCGGCCCTGAGGATGCACTCAACTTGGGATCGAATCCTGCTTTGAGCTTCTTAATTAAGCACTGAGGTTGACAACGGGGAACAGATGTAGATAAGTAATTTTCTTTCGCCAATGCGTCCCATCTGGAAAGGCAGTATTAGCTTCGGGTTGGTTTACATTCCGATCTCCGTCTACACCGCTACGCGCGAAGAGAAGCTCAGCTTTCGCCAACTGCGCGCTTCGGATCTGAGCCCGATCCGCTACAAGAAAGTTGCGGATGCGGACATGAAAGAAGTTTCCGCCGATCAAATCGTCAAAGGTTTTGAATACGAGCGCGGACAATATGTCGTCTTGAAAGACGAGGATTTCCAAAAGGTGCGGATTGAGTCAACGCACTCGATCGATATTACAGATTTTGTCGAACTCGAGCAGGTCGATCCGAAATTTTTCTACAAGCCCTATTTTCTCGAGCCGCAGAAAGGCGGAGAAAAAGCCTACGCGCTTTTGCACAAAGCTCTTAGCGGCACGGGTAAGATCGGTATCGCCAAAGTTGTTATTAGCAATCGCGAATATCTCGCGTCGGTGAAACCGGATGGACTCTTCCTGATCCTCGATCTCATGCATTTCGCGAGCGAAATTCTGAGCCCCGAAGAATTGAAAAACGCTCCGCTTAACGCCATTACCGACAAGGAACTCAAGATGGCGCAAACGCTCATCGACAGCATGTCCGCGAAATGGGAACCGGAAAAATATCGCGACGAATATCGCAATGCCGTCATGGAAATGATCGAGCAGAAGGCGAAGAAGAAGGTTGTCGTGGAAAAGCCGTTGCCGGCGCCGAAGGCGACGAACGTAGTCGACCTCGTAAAGGTTTTGCAGGAAAGCTTGAATCGCAATCAGGCCTTAAAGCCGAAGCGCGCTGGAACACGCAACGGCAGTCGTTCGACCTCGTCACTCGTTAGGCAAAAACGGCGCGCGGCGGCGTAAGTTCTTGCTGGTGGGGATCGCCTTGTCGTTCCAAAATAGGCGGCACGCGACGGCGCGTGTCCCCTCCGAATGAGGCTCGACAATTGCTGCAAACAAAGCGGCATGGGGGTATCGGGGCAGCAATCAAGACTCGTGCGCATTTTCTGCGCTCTCCTCGTTGGAATTAGCATTTCGGTCGCGCGCGCTGAACGAATCAATCAGGAAGGTCGCATTCTCGGACCCGAGCCGGCGGTGACGACGCCGACTTTGTTCAATACCCCGCAAGCCGACGCGATCGTTTCCGCCATGCAGATCATGCCGGTGACGAATCCGTGGAACGAAGATATTTCGCGGCGTCCGACGCTGACAAATTCGGCGGCTATGATCGCGCAGGTGAAATCGGATTTGGCCGCAAACCGGCAGACGCTGCGACCATTTTACGAGATGAATTATGTGCTCGTTCCGGACAATCAGCCGCGCGTAAACATTCCGTTTTTCTATTATCCGGACGAATCGGATCTCGATGGCGGAACATCGCCAAATGGGCGTTACCCGATCCCCTCGAACATGCCGGTGGAAGGATGGCCCAAAGAAACTGGAAATCTCACGCTGCAACAATGGCAAATGGATGTGAATAACGACGGCGGCGATCGGCACGCGATTATTGTCGCGCCGGGTGTCGGGTCCATTTGGGAAACGTGGCTGACGAAATTAAACGGCAGCGCGTGGGAAGCATCGAACGGCGCGAAGTTTGATCTGAACTCCAATGCGCTCCGCCCATCGGGCTGGACCTCGGGCGACGCGGCGGGATTGCCGATGTTTCCTGCGATTGTTCGCTACGACGAATGCCAGCGTGGCATGGTCGAGCATGCGTTGCGGCTCGTCGTCGCAAAGACTCGGCGTGAATTTATTTATCCGGCGCGGCATTATGCGTCGTCGATTTCAGCGACATCCGTCAATTATCCCGCGATGGGCCAACGCGTGCGGCTCAAGTCCAGTTTCGTTATTCCAAGTAATTGGACGATCGAGGAGAAGGCCGTGCTCCGCGCCTTGCAAAAATACGGCGCGATGGTCGCGGACAACGGCAATTTCTTTTCGGTTTCGGTTTGTCCGGACAACCGCTTTTCTGATAGCGCATTCGATCATCTCTCGACGGTTGGGATTGATAATTTCGAGGTGGTGCAAACTACGGGTCCAAGCGAAGGACCACGCTCGCCGAATGCGCCGAGTGTCAACGCGGGTGCCGATCAAGTTCTTGGCGCAACGGGCACGACAACGTTAGGCGGAGTCGTGAACGATCCTGGTCACAGCTCTGAGGTTATGTGGAAACTTTATTCCGGACCGGCTGGCGTGACTTTTGGTAACTCCACGCAGGCCAACACGACTGCGACGTTTAGTTCGCCTGGAACATACACTTTGATGCTTAGCGCAGATGACGCCGTACATGCCGTCGCTTACGACGCGGTCGTCATTATGGTGGGGACGCAGAGCCCGACGCCGACTCCGACGCCGATTCCAAGCGCGACACCAACGCCCTCTCCGAGTCCGACCGTTACGCCTCGCCCGACGGCGTCGCCTACGCCGCGTCCGGTGTCGTTAGGCAATGTCTCGACGCGTCTTCAAGTTGGAAATGGCAATAATGTTCTGATCGGCGGATTCATCATTACAGGTAACAGCGCGAAGAAAGTTCTTGTTCGAGCGCTTGGTCCTTCGCTTACGGCGCAAGGTGTGCCAAATGCGCTGAACGATCCGATGCTCGAGCTGCATAATTCGCGCGGAGATCTCATTTTCAACAATGACGACTGGAAAGACACGCAGGAACAATGGATTCGCGATTCGGGAATTACGCCAACGAACGATCGCGAATCGGCTATCGTCGCGAATCTGGTGCCCGGTTCCTACACGGCCATTGTTCGCGGGAAAAGCAACACCACCGGAATTGCTCTGGTTGAAGTTTACGATTTACAGACGACGTCCGATTCTCGACTTGCCAATATCAGCACGCGCGGGTTCGTCAGCGGTGGCGATAACGCAATGATTGCTGGGGTGATTGTGTTGGGCTCGCACCCAACCAAGATTCTTTTTCGCGGAATCGGGCCTTCGCTTGGCGCAGCGGGCATAGCCCAACCATTACGCGATCCGAAACTGGATCTCTTCAACGGTCAGGGCGCGAGGATGGCAGAGAACGACAATTGGAAGGACTCACAACAAACAGCCATCGCGGCCACAGGAATTCCGCCAGCGAATAATTTCGAATCGGCAATTCGAGTCGATCTTAATCCCGGCAATTACACTGCGATCCTGAGCGGAACTAATGGCGCCACCGGCATCGGCTTGATCGAAGCCTACAATTTGCCCTAAACAACCAAGGAGGGGCGACTTCCAAGTCGCCCTTTTTAGAGAATTCGGCGACTAGGAAGTCGCCGCTCCTTGATGGCCTAACGAGTTATTTTCCGATGATGATGAAAATTCCCGCGAGAAGAGCGAGGATGCCGAGCAGGAAAAGCGGGGTGGCAATGGTGAAGATCGTGGTGATGCCATACACGATCAGAAAGATCGCGAGCAACAGCATGCCGATGTTTTTGGTGAAGTTCATGGCAGGAGTCTTGGCACCGCGGTCGCGTCTGTCACGACATTAATAATGCACTGGGGATTGCGGACCTATGGCTTACCTTTCGCGGAAAGGATAAGCGCGAATCTGCACTTTGACTTTTGCCCGGCAGATTTGGCACATTGACATTAAGTGGATTCCGAGCCGCTCATTAACGTTGCCGATTACGCGCTCTCTGCGCGCCGCAGACTCCCGAAAGGTGCGCAGGATTATTACGAGGGCGGGGCGCTGGATGAAATTACTCTGCGGGAGAATGCCGCCGGATGGGAACGACTGAAACTTCATTACCGCGTTCTCGCAGGTGTGGGAAAACGCGATTTGACCACGACGATTCTCGGCCAATCCATTTCGATGCCGATCGCGGTCGCGCCGACGGCGTTTCACAAACTAGCCTGCGAAGCTGGAGAAATCGCGACCGCCCAAGCAGCGAAAAAGTCCGGAACTCTCTTCATTCTCAGCTCACTCTCGAACACCGCGATGGAGTCGGTCTTTGCGCAGGCGGCGAGTCCGCGTTGGTTCCAGCTCTATATATATAAAGACCGCGAGGTCACATTCGAGCTGGTGAAACGGGCGGAGGCTGCCGGTGCCGAGGCCATTGTCCTGACTGTTGATGCGCCCGGCCTGGGCACGCGCGAACGCGATGCGCGAAACAGCTTTGCATTGCCAGAGGGTCTCGCGGTGGAAAATCTTGCGCCGCTCGGAAAGGGAAAGTTTCCGGAAGTGAAAGGCTCTGGACTGGCCGCTTATGTGCGCGCGAATTTCAAAGAAGATCTCGGGTTCGATGATCTGGATTGGTTATGCCAGTCCACACCATTGCCGGTGGTGGTGAAAGGTGTGTGTCGCGCTGATGATGCGCGCCGCGCGGTTGAGCACGGGGCGAAAGCGATCGTCGTGTCAAATCATGGTGGGCGACAGCTCGATACCGCGCCTGCCACCTGCGAAGTGCTGCCGCGCGTGGTCGATGCCGCGGGCGATCGTTGCGAGATTTATGTTGATGGCGGAATCCGTCGCGGCAGCGATGTGCTCAAGGCGATTGCGCTGGGTGCGCGCGCTGTGCTTGTGGGCCGGCCGGTTCTTTGGGGGCTGTGTGTCGCGGGCGAACAAGGCGCGATTAATATTTTGGAAATTCTCCGGCGCGAGTTGGACGAAGCGATGTTGCTTTGCGGTTGCACAAAGCTTAGCGATATCGGGCGATGGTTGCTTGAACCTTAGTGACGGGGCCGACGAACACGAGGAACCTTTAACCGGTCAAGCCAGGTGAGACGCTTAAAGGCTTCGGGAGCGGACTTCAAAAGATCACCGCATTGCCGAGTCTAAGCGGTTTGAATCTGTGTGTCGCGCCGACGAGGAATGCCGAGGCTGTCGAATATTATCTTCGTCGCGTCGGAGCGATTGAGTGTGTAGAAATGGATTCCGGCTACGCCGTTATCCAAAAGATCGTGACACTGCTCCAAGGCGAAATGAACACCGACCCGGCTGACCATTTCCTTATCGTTTTCGCATCGCTGGAGAGCGCGTAGAAGTTTCGCGGGGAAGCGTGCGCCGCCGGCGAGTTCGGCGATGCGCTTGAATCCGCTCATGGAAGTAATCGGCATAATGCCGGCAATGATCGGGACGTGGATGCCGGCGAGTGCGCAACGCTCGCGGAAATCGAGGAAGTCGCGATTATCGAAAAAGAGTTGGGTAACGATGTAGTCAGCGCCGGCATCGACCTTCGCTTTGAGATGATCCATTTCGACCAGGCGATTCGGCGTGGTGGGATGCCCTTCGGGAAAACCGGCAACACCAACTCCAAAACCACGGCGATCGGGATGCGCGCCCGAAGTGTTGAATTTGCGAATGAACTTCACCAGGTCGATCGCATGGTGAAATGAATCACGCGATTTGTCGTAGGGAATGTCGCGCGGCGGATCGCCACCGAGGGCGAGAATATTGCCAATGGCTGATTGCGCGTAACGCAGCAGTATGGCGTCGATCTCTTCCTCGGTATGGCAGACGCAGGTGAGATGGGGGATCGGATTTAATTTTGTCGTGGTCTTGATGCGCTCGACGAGATCGTGGGTGAGATCGCGCGTGGAACCACCGGCACCGTATGTGACGCTGACAAAATGCGGCATGTACGATTCCAACTCGCGAATCGTCTGGTAAAGGGTCTCGGCCGCTTCAGGCGTTTTGGGTGGAAAGAATTCGAACGAAAACGTCGGCGAATCCTTCCGCATGATGTCGGTGATATGCATTCTTCGAAAGGTAACTAGTTCGAAACGACTTTCGGTCAACTTGAGGATCGATCAATCGCGTGACCGAATGCGTTGGAGCGATTTCGATTTGGTTTTCACATCACACGAAAAGCACAAACAAGACTATCCGACGCAGGGCAGCGACCGCCCAATAGAACCGAGCGTGATGTGATCCCCCAAAAAGCAACCATTAGGAATCTGTCGATCACGGCCGGCACCGTGTCTCGCGGGAGCCGGAAAAGTCCGCAACGGTCCGGGGCCAGGGTGGCCCAAAAAATAGGAGCGGCCCGCCGTCCGGCGCTTCTTCGTGGAACAGTGCAGGGATCGATGGATCTGAATGCAAGTTGGGTGGCCCCAAGCCTTTCGGCGATCTGGTGATCGACTCCATTTTTCATTATTATGCAAAGAAACTGCATTTGTCTGAAACCACCCTAAAACTAATTGTTGCAGCGAGAACACGAAATCTGCCATTATGCGAACAAAGCGTGCGCCACAAAACAGTTAGAATCTCTCTTCTTATCGCGGCATGTTTTCTCGGGTGGGGGATTCCGGGTAGACTCGACGCGCAAAATCCCATCGTCACCGAAAATGCGCTAACGGGCAATCTGCCCACCGAGTGGGATGTGAGTGGAATTGGAGATCCCAGCATTCAGGGGTTTGCGACGGACATCAGTGTAAATAAGGGGCAAACGATCAGTTTCAAAATTAGCACTACCGCAACGGCATACCGTATCGACATTTATCGGCTTGGGTATTACGGAGGTCGCGGAGCGCGAAAAGTTGCCACGGTTAATCCTTCGGTCAGCCTTCCCCAAAATCAGCCGACTCCCATACGCGATGTCGCCACTGGAATGGTCGATTGTGGAAACTGGGCGGTATCCGCCAGCTGGTCTGTCCCTTCGAATGCCGTCTCGGGAGTTTATATCGCGAGACCAGTGCGCACAGATAATGGCGGAGCAAGCCATATCATATTCGTCGTACGCGATGATGCGAGTACGTCTGAGATGCTCTTCCAGACGTCCGATACGACGTGGCACGCCTACAACATTTACGGAGGCGCCAATTTCTACGGTGGCGACGGTCCAGGGTACGGCCGCGCCTATAAGGTTAGCTATAACCGACCGTTTATTAATCGTGACCCAAGCTTTCTTAACACGGGCGACATAGAAGGTTTCTTGTGGGACTCCGAATATCCGATGATTCGCTGGCTCGAGGCCAACGGCTACAATGTCACCTATGCCTCGGGTGTCGATACCGACCGGCGAGGCACGGCCGCCCTTACCCAGCATAAGATTTTCCTGTCAAACGGCCACGACGAATATTGGTCCAAGCAACAACGTACCAATGTCGAAGCGGCGCGCGGGGCGGGCCTTAATCTCGCATTTTTCAGTGGGAATGAGGTCTTCTGGAAAACGCGGTGGGAAAACAGCATTGCCGGCCCTAGCACTGCCTATCGGACTCAGGTTTGTTACAAAGAAACATGGGACAACCAGAAGATCGATCCCAGCGGGTTGTGGACGGGGACCTGGCGTGATCCGCGATTTAGTCCGCCATATGACGGCGGATACCCGGAGAACGCCCTCACGGGGACGATTTATTACGTCGACGCTTTCCGGAAAGATTCAATGCTCGTATCGTCGGCCGAAGGGAAACTGAGGTTCTGGCGCAATACTGGAATCGATACGATGCCCGCCGGGCAAATCGCCCAGCTACCCGCCGGTGTGCTTGGTTTTGAGTGGGACGAAACGCCGGATAACGGATTTCAGCCGACCGGCCAGATTCGGATGTCGACCACAACAATGGGAGTAAATAGATATTCTATCCTTTACGGGCAAGCGACCGCTCCTGGCATTGCTACCCACCATCTAAGTCTTTACCGCCATAGCAGTGGAGCGCTTGTTTTTGGCGCCGGAACTACCCAATGGTCTTGGGGATTGGACGCCACGCACGATCTCCCTGGAACTCCCACCGATACGCGAATCAAGCAGGCAACCGTTAACCTTTTTGCTGATATGGGAGTGCAGCCGGCGACACTGCAATCTGGACTGGTCGCAGCCACACAATCGACTGACTTTACTCCGCCAACTTCCGTCATCACGGCGCCGGTTGGGGGAGTAGTATGGACCGGTGCGCCGGTTACTATAATTGGCACAGCCACAGATGCGGGCGGAGGCGTACCGGCCGGAGTTGAATTTACGCTCGATGACGGTCTGACCTGGCACCCGGCGAGCGGCACGTCCAATTGGAGCGCTACATGGCAACCGAGCGGGCCCGGCTTGGTCACAATAAAGACCCGCGCGGTCGATGATAGCGGAAGACTCGAGACACCCGGTCCAGGCATTACTGTCAATGTTGTCGATAACCCCGCCGGTTCTTCGTTGTTTTCGTCCGACGTGGCGCCCATGATTTTCAGCCAACCGGATGTTACTTCCCTCGAGCTCGGGATGCGATTTCAAACAGATCGCAGCGGCTGGATCAAAGCGCTCCGGTTCTACAAGTGCGCGGCTAACACGGGAACGCACGTCGGTAACCTTTGGTCGAACAGCGGGACTTTGCTCGCCTCGGCTACCTTCACGAACGAGACGGCATCCGGATGGCAGGAAGTGCAACTGTCAAATCCGGTCCCCGTAACTGCGGGCGGGATTTACGTCGTATCTTATCATCTCAATTCTGGTCATTTTTCGATGGACCCCGCATTCTTCGCAGGTGCAGGCGTTGATCGTCCACCGTTACACGCGCTTGCCGACGGTGTCGCTGGTTTTAATGGCTTAAATCACGTTGGCGCAAGCGCGTTTCCGACTGATACGTGGAATTCAGCCAACTACTGGGTCGATGTGGTCTTTACCGGCAGCATCACATCCGACACGACTCCTCCTTCGGTTACAACAGTGTCCCCGGCGAATGGTGCGACTGGAGTTAGCACAGGAACGTCAGTGAGTGCGGCCTTTAGTGAGGCGATGGCGCCATGGACCCTCGGGTCGCCGAACTATTCCTATCCTAGTTCCAACCCCGGGTTCACCTTTTCACCGCCCACCGATTCGCCGCATCAGGAAATGTTGCGCACTTTTAAAATGGGCAAGGATATTCAGTTAAGCCTTACTCAAGTCCCTAATGGTACCTACTCCATCTATCTCTGGACGTTTGAAGACAGTAATCCGCTTACGGCCACGATTTCAGTCGAAGGCAGCGTCGTAGGTACCTACAACAGTGGCCTGGCTGGAAGTTGGAAGCGGCTAGGGCCGTTCACTAAGACAATCAGCGATGGAGACATTCAAGTAAGGTTCCAATCTAACGACGTGGCTCTTATTAGCGGCTTGGAGGTATGGAGTGGCGGAGGCACGCCGCCTGCGACGCCGCCATCGACAGATACATTTTATCGCGCAGTCAATTTGGGCGGCCCTGCGATGGCGATGGATGGACACAATTGGGAAGCCAACAACGAGCTTACTCCGAATTTTACGTTTAACTCTGCCATTGATGGAATCCCGGGTGGCTACCTGGGCGGAATTCCGGGGTTTGTTTTTAATCCTTCGGTCGATACGCCCGAGCACGCGACCATGCTCAGGACCTATCGTTGGAATCACGACGTGCAATTTTCCCTAACGAGTATTCCGACCGGTTCCTATAACGTCTACGTCTGGACCTTTGAGCCCAATGCGCCGCTGAGCGCTTCGCTTTCGATCGAGCAGAACACGGTCTTGTCCAACTACAGTACCGGTCCGGCTGGTCATTGGGATCGGCTGGGGCCGTTCCCGGTCACGGTCGCCGACGGGAACATTCAGGTTCAGTTCCTTTGCGTAGTCCCGACCGACGCGAGTTTTCTTAGCGGCGTGGAAGTATGGCAGTCTTCAGCTCCGCTCCAGCCGCCGGCTGGAACGTTCTATCGGGCGATTAACGTGGGAGGCCCGGCGGCATCGATCGATGGACATAACTGGGAAGCGGAAACTACCTCCAATTACGTCACCAACGCAGATCCGAATCCATTTTCCTTGAGGGACGGCCAGGGCAACCTCGTACCTGCGAGCGTAACTTACAACGCCGCTAATCGAACAGCTGTATTGCAGCCCTCTTCTTCACTCAATGCCTCCGGTACTTACACGGCAACCGTGAAAGGCGGGTCGACGGGCGTAAGCGACCTGGCTGGAAACAGGTTACCTAGCGACGTGGCGTGGACTTTCTCAACCGGCACTGGCGGCCCGCCGCAAGCCGCTACGCCGACGTTTAGTCCACCAGGTGGCACATATTCGACCGCTCAATCGGTCACCATTTCGGATACGAGTTCAGGAGTGAGTATTTACTACACGACGAACGGTAGCACCCCCACAACCGCTTCGGCGCTTTACACAGGTCCGATCCCAGTATCGACGACCACGACGATCAAAGCGATCGCTGCTGGTGCTGGTTGGACGACCAGCGCGGTCGGTAGCGCCACGTATACTATCCAGATCTCTACTACGCCAGCAGCGCCCAGCTCACTGACTGCTACGGCTCCTTTTCCGACGCAGGTGAATCTTTCCTGGAGCGATAACTCCTCCAATGAAACCGCTTTTCTTCTGGAGCGTAAGACGGGAACTGGCGGGACCTACGCGCAGATTGCTTCATTATCGGCTAACACAATCTCCTACAACGATACGACCGTCAGTGATTCCACGACCTACCTCTATCGGGTTCGTGCGACCAATGCGAATGGGAATTCTTCCTATTCGAACGAAGCAACAGTTACCACACTCGGGCCGCCTCCCGTGTCTTCGCCTTGGAGCGACCAAGATATAGGTAGCACAGGTTCGGCGGGAAGCGCTACCTATCTGAACGGTACGTTTACCGTCAAAGGCTCAGGCGCCGATATCTGGAATACTGCGGACGCATTTCATTTTGTCTATCAGCCCTTGAGCGGCAATGCGGAAATCATAGCGCGAGTCGTTAGCGTGCAGAACACAGACCCGTGGGCAAAAGCGGGCGTGATGATTCGCGACGGTACTAGCTCGAATGCGAAACATGCCATGATGGTTGTAACGCCAGGGAACGGCGTCTCCTTTCAGCAGCGCACGACTGCGGGCGGGTCCAGCACGGACACAACAAGCGGCGGCAAGACAGCACCGTATTGGGTAAGGCTCGCGCGAAGCAGTAGCACGTTCACCGCATATTATTCGAGTAATGGTACGAGCTGGACACAAATCGGGACTTCTACAATCAGCATGTCCACCACAGTCCAATTTGGCCTTGCCGTTACCGCCCATAATAATTCGGCCTTGTGCACGGCTGTTATCGACAATGTTTCAGTGGGGCCAGTGCTGGGGGCACCGAGTGATCTGTCGGCGGTCGCAACTTCGAGTTCGCAGATCAATCTTTCGTGGGCGGACCATTCTACCACCGAAACCGGCTTCAAGATCGAACGTAAGACCGGCTCCGGCGGCACGTACGCGCAGATTGCAACGGTAGGCACGAATGTAACCAATTATTCCGATACCGGCCTGAGCGCAGCGACGACCTACTACTATCGGGTTCGTTCCAATACCGCGTCGAGTAACTCATCGTTACTCGAATGAAGCCAGCGCTACGACGCAGTCTAATCCGCCCACCGCCCCAAGCAACCTGGGCGCTACGGCAATTTCTACTAGTCAGATAAATCTTGCGTGGACTGATAACGCTAATAACGAAACCGGCTTTAAGATTGAGCGGAAGACAGGTGCGGGAGGGACCTACAGTCAAATCGCCACAGTTGGCGCGAATGTTACCACTTACTCGAATACCGGCCTGACGGCGAATACGTCTTACTACTATAGAGTCCGCGCCACGAATAGCAGTGGAGATTCTGCTTATTCGAATGAGGCAAATGCAACGACATTCGACGTTACGCCGACCGCACCTAGCGGGCTTGCGGCCGCGGCCGTCTCGAGCAGCCAGATTAATCTTTCGTGGACTGATAACTCCAGTAACGAGACCGGCTTCAAGATCGAACGCAAAACGGGAAGCGGAGGCACCTACGCACAGATTGCTACGACTAGTGCTGGTGTCGCCGTGTACAACGATAGTGGATTGGCGGCCGGCACAACTTACTTCTATCGAGTACGCGCGACCAATGCAGCTGGAGATTCCGCTTACTCTGCGGAAGCTAGCGCAACGACGTTAGTTCCACCGCCCACGGCACCGAGCGGATTAACGGCGACCACTGCCTCGAGCAGCCAGATAGATTTGGCATGGACGGACAATTCGTCGAATGAAACCGGGTTTAAGATTGAACGCAAGACTGGCTCGGGGGGCACCTACAGTCAGATTGCGACAGTTGGCGCCGGAGTGGTTTCCTACAGCAGCACGGGCCTGGCTGCCAATACCACATACTTCTACCGAGTACGAGCAACTAACGCCGGCGGAGACTCAGCGTATTCGAATGAGGCAAGTGCAACGACGCTGAACGCCGCTCCGGCTGCCCCGAGTGCGCTTGGGGCAACCGCCATCTCGACCTCGCAAATTAATCTTTCCTGGACGGATAACGCCACGAACGAAACCGGGTTTAAGATTGAGCGTAAAACGGGTTCCGGTGGAACCTATGCGCAGATCGGTACGGTTGGAGCGGATGTTACAAGCTATAATGACACAGGGTTATCAATAACGACGACCTACTATTACCGCGTTAGGGCGACCAACTCCATCGGCGACTCATCCTACTCTAATGAAGCCAATGCGACTACACTCGACAATGTTCCTGCGGCTCCCAGCAACTTAACGGCGAACGCTTCTTCGAGTAGTCAGATCGATCTGTCATGGACAGACAATTCCTCGAATGAGACCGGGTTTAAGATTGAACGTAAGACAGGATCTGGAGGAACCTATAGTCAGATCGGGACAGTCGGCGCGGGAGTAGTGACTTATAGCGACACTGGCTTAACCGCGAGTACAACGTACTATTACCGGGTACGCGCGACAAACGCCGCCGGAGATTCGGCCTATTCGGCTGAAGCTTTTGCCACGACCCCTACTCCTCCACCAACTGGCCTCCAGGGCGATTACTTTGACAACATAGATTTCACCGCCTATACGCTTTCCCGGCTCGATGCGACTGTGGACTTTAATTGGGGATCGGGCTCGCCAGACCCGTCGATCGGCGTCGATACGTTTTCGGTTCGCTGGACTGGGCAGGTGCAGCCGCAGTATTCACAGACCTACACGTTTTACACCAATTCCGATGATGGCATCCGCTTGTGGGTAAACGGACAACTCGTCGTCAATAATTGGACCGATCATGGTCCGACAGAGAACTCGGGAACAATCGCATTGGTGGCAAATCAGCGATACGATATTATCCTGGAGTTTTATGAGAACGGTGGCGGGGCGGTCGCACAGCTCTCCTGGTCAAGTTCAAGTCAAGCCAAGCAAATCATTCCGACAAATCGTTTGTTTCCCGTGCCAGCGGCGCCTGTTAATCTGGCCGCAAGTGCCGCGTCAAGCAGTCAGATCAATCTAACGTGGACGGATAATTCCTCGAATGAGACCGGCTTCAAGATTGAACGTAAGACCGGCTCGGGTGGCACCTACAGTCAGATCGCTACCGTCGTTGGCGGCGTTTCAAGTTATAACGACAGCGGCCTGGCAGAGTCGACCAATTATTACTATCGTGTGCGCGCCACCAATGGCAGCGGCGACTCCGCCTATTCCAACGAGGCGAATGCAACCACGCCAAGTAGTCCTGTTACAGCTCCGAGTAATTTGACGGCGACTACTGTTTCAAGCAGTCAGATCAATCTCGCTTGGACGGATAATTCTTCGAATGAAACCGGCTTCAAGATAGAACGAAAGACTGGCTCAGGAGGCACCTACAGTCAGATTGCAACCGTTGGCGCAAATGTAACTTCCTACAGCGGTACTGGCTTGAACCCGATTACGACATACTTCTATCGGGTCCGTGCGACTAATGCCGGCGGGGACTCTGCGTATACGAACGAAGCGAGTGCGACGACACTAAACGCGGCGCCGGCTGCGCCTAGTGCGCTGGCGGCTACCACTGTCTCGACCACACAAATCAACCTTTCCTGGACGGATAACGCCACGAATGAGACCGGGTTTAAGATTGAGCGCAAAACTGGCTCCGGCGGAACCTATGCGCAAATTGCCACAGTTAATGCGGACGTTACAGGTTATAGTGACACGGGCCTGACAGCGACCACCACCTATTACTATCGCGTTCGGGCGACTAACTCTATCGGCGATTCGGCCTACTCTAATGAGGCCAATGCGACCACCTCCAGTCCGATTCCCGCTGCACCCAGCAATCTAACAGCGACCTCGACCTCCAGCAGTCAGATCAATCTCGCGTGGACCGACAACGCCACGAATGAGACCGGATTTAAGATCGAACGCAAGACGGGATCCGGCGGCACCTACAGTCAGATCGCGACTGCTGGGGCCGGTGCAACTGGCTACAGCAATACGGGTCTCACTGCCGGAACGACCTATTACTATCGTGTCCGTGCAACTAATTCGGCTGGCGACTCACCTTATTCGAACGAGGCGAGTGCAACCTCTCTGGCCATTCCCGCCTTTCGCGCAGCAGCGTCCAAGGCGGCCGCGTCTGGTTCGTTAGCAATAAATAAACCCACGGGAACTGCGTCGGGAGATGTGATGGTAGCCTCCATTTCCGTTCGGCCAAACACGGCGACAATCACGGCGCCATCGGGATGGACGCTGGTGCGACGCATCGATAACAGCAACACCAACCCCAACTCACTTGCGACTTACTACAGGGTGGCCGGTTCGAGCGAGCCAACCAGTTATACGTGGAGTTTCAGTACGACCGCTGGCTCGGCTGGTGGCATCCAGTCTTTCACGGGTGTCGACACCTCAAATCCGGTTGACGTTGAGGCTGGCCAGAACACAGCCAACTCCGTGTCCCAGACTGCTCCGAGTGTTACCACGGGGGCGGCCAACGAGATGCTTGTCACATCGCATGCCTTTTCCAGTAGCGCGACCTTCACCAAGCCCACTGGAATGACTGAAGCCTTTGATGTGGCAAGTGTTACGGTTCCTAACTCAGGCGGTGAGGCGATTGAGGGTAACTATGAATTGCGGGCGGCTAGCGGCGCAACTGGCACGCGCACGGCCACGGCATCTGGAGATGCGGACGTCGGCAACGCGCACGCCCTTGCCCTCCGCGGCGTAACACTGAGCACCGCCCCGACTGCGCCTGGCAACCTTGCGGCAACCGCCATCTCGACCAGCCAAATCAATCTGTCCTGGGTGGACAATTCTACCGATGAGACCGGGTTCAAGATCGAACGCAAGACTGGCTCGGGCGGGACCTATGCGCAGATCGCTACGGTAGCTGCTGGCGCTACAACGTATAGCAACACCGGACTAACGGCGGGAACGACTTACTTCTATCGAGTGCGCGCGACAAACGCGTCGGGCGATTCGGCTTATTCGAACGAAACGAGTGCAGCAACGCTCGACGCGTTGCCGGCTGCGCCCAGTGGGCTCTCGGCAACGGCCGTCTCAACCAGTCAAATTAACCTTTCCTGGACCGATAACGCCACGAATGAAACAGGATTTAAGATCGAGCGCAAAACGGGAAGCGGCGGAACTTATGCGCAGATCGCGACGACTGGCGCCAATGTCACAACTTACAACGACACCGGGTTAACGGCAGGAACGAATTACTTTTACCGTGTACGTGCGACCAATGCGGCCGGGGATTCCGCTTATTCAGCTGAAGCAAGCGCGACGACCCTCATTTCACCGCCCAGCGCGCCGAGTGGGTTGACTGCTACTGCCATCTCGAGCAGTCAGATTAACCTATCCTGGACGGATGTGGCGAATGAAACTGGATTCAAGATTGAGCGTAAGACGGGTGCGGGTGGCACCTACAGCCAGATCGCGACGGTGGGCACGGGAGTCGTTACCTATAATAACACGGGTTTGACGGTGAATACGACCTACTTCTACAGGGTACGGGCTACTAATGCTGGCGGCGATTCTCCGTATTCAAGCGAAGCGAGTGCAACGACGCTTGACGTGGCACCAGCTGCACCCAGTGGTCTTTCGGCCACTTCTATTTCGAGCAGTCAAATTAACCTTTCCTGGACCGATAACGCCACAAACGAAACCGGGTTCAAGATCGAGCGCAAAACAGGAAGCGGCGGGACGTATGCGCAGATTGCGACGACTGCCGCTAATGTAACAACCTATAATGACACTGGGTTAACGTCTGGAACGATTTATTTTTACCGAGTACGCGCGACCAATTCGGTCGGAGATTCCGCGTACTCAGCTGAGGCAAGCGCTACGACTGGAACCGTACCGCCCGACACACCGACTGGATTGACGGCTACGGCAACTTCAAGCAGCCAGATTAACCTATCCTGGACTGACGTGGCGACTGAAACCGGATTTAAAATTGAACGTAAAACAGGTGTTGGTGGCACCTACAGTCAGATCGCAACAGTTGGCACAGGAATAGTTACCTATAGTAACACGGGTTTAGCGGCGAATACGACCTACTATTACCGGATACGAGCTACGAATGCCGGCGGCGATTCACCGTATTCAAGCGAAGCGAATGCGACCACGCTTGATGTCGCACCAGCTGCACCCAGTGGTCTTTCGGCCACTTCTATTTCGAGCACTCAAATTAACCTTTCCTGGACCGATAACGCCACGAACGAAACCGGGTTCAAGATCGAGCGCAAAACAGGAAGCGGCGGGACTTATGCGCAGATCGCGACAACTGGCGCTAATGTCACAACCTACAACGACACTGGGTTAACGTCTGGAACGATTTATTTTTACCGGGTACGCGCGACCAATGCGGTCGGAGATTCCGCATACTCAGCAGAGGCAAGCGCTGCGACTGGAACCGTACCGCCCGACACACCGACTGGATTGACGGCTACGGCAACCTCAAGCAGCCAGATTAACCTATCCTGGACTGACGTGGCGACTGAAACCGGATTTAAGATTGAACGTAAAACAGGTGTTGGTGGCACCTACAGTCAGATCGCGACAGTTGGAGCAGGAGTAGTTACCTACAGTAACACGGGTTTAACGGCGAATACGACCTACTATTACCGGATACGAGCTACGAATGCCGGCGGCGATTCACCGTATTCAAGCGAAGCGAATGCGACCACGCTTGATGTCGCACCAGCTGCACCCAGTGGTCTTTCGGCCACTTCTATTTCGAGCACTCAAATTAACCTTTCCTGGACCGACAACGCCACGAACGAAACCGGGTTCAAGATCGAACGCAAAACAGGAAGCGGCGGCACTTATGCGCAGATCGCGACGACTGGCGCTGGTGTCACAATCTACAGCGACACTGGGTTAACGGCGGGAACGACTTATTTTTATCGGGTACGCGCGACCAATGCGGTCGGAGATTCCGCATATTCAGTGGAGGCGAGCGCTACGACTGGAACCGTACCGCCCGACACACCGACTGGATTGACGGCTACGGCAACCTCGAGCAGCCAGATTAACCTATCCTGGACTGACGTGGCGACTGAAACCGGATTTAAAATTGAACGTAAAACAGGTGTTGGTGGCACCTACAGTCAGATCGCGACAGTTGGAGCAGGAATAGTTACCTACAGTAACACGGGTTTAACGGCGAATACGACCTACTATTACCGGATACGAGCTACGAATGCCGGCGGCGATTCACCGTATTCAAGCGAAGCGAATGCGACCACGCTTGATGTCGCACCAGCTGCACCCAGTGGTCTTTCGGCCACTTCTATTTCGAGCACTCAAATTAACCTTTCCTGGACCGACAACGCCACGAACGAAACCGGGTTCAAGATCGAACGCAAAACAGGAAGCGGCGGGACTTATGCGCAGATCGCGACGACCGGCGCTGATGTCACAACTTACAGCGACACCGGGTTAACGGAAGGGACGACTTACTTCTACCGGGTACGCGCAACCAATGCGGTCGGAGATTCCGCATATTCAGTGGAGGCAAGCGCTACGACTGGGACGACACCGCCCGACGCACCGAGTGGATTAACTGCTACTCCGATCTCCAGTAGCCAGATTAACCTATCCTGGACTGACGTGGCGAACGAAACAGGTTTCAAAATAGAGCGCAAGACGGGTGCCGGTGGCACCTACAGTCAGATCGCGACGGTCGGCTGCAGGAATAGTTACCTACAATAACACGGGTTTAACGGCGAATACGACCTACTATTATCGGATACAGCTACGAATGCCGGCGGCGATTCACCGTATTCAAGCGAAGCGAACGCGACAACGCTTGATGTCGCACCAGCTGCACCCAGTGGTCTTTCGGCCACTTCTATTTCGAGCACTCAAATTAACCTTTCCTGGACCGACAACGCCACGAACGAAACCGGGTTCAAGATCGAACGCAAAACAGGAAGCGGCGGGACTTATGCGCAGATCGCGACGACCGGCGCTGATGTCACAACTTACAGCGACACCGGGTTAACGGAAGGGACGACTTACTTCTACCGGGTACGCGCAACCAATGCGGTCGGAGATTCCGCATATTCAGTGGAGGCAAGCGCTACGACTGGGACGACACCGCCCGACGCACCAAGTGGATTAACTGCTACTCCGATCTCCAGTAGCCAGATTAACCTATCCTGGACTGACGTGGCGAACGAAACAGGTTTCAAAATAGAGCGCAAGACGGGTGCCGGTGGCACCTACAGTCAGATCGCGACGGTCGGCGCAGGAGTCGTTATCTATAATAACACGGCTTTGACGGCAAATACAACCTACTATTATCGGGTCCGTGCCACTAATGCCGGCGGCGATTCTCCGTATTCAAGCGAAGCGAACGCGACAACGCTTGACGCAATCCCGGCTCCGCCCAGTGGACTCACAGCGACAGCAGCTTCGACCAGTCAGATCAATCTCTCCTGGACCGACAACGCCACGAACGAGACAGGCTTCAAAATCGAGCGCAAGACTGGATCGGGCGGGACTTACGCGCAGATCGCAACAGTCGGCACCGACGTTACAAGTTACAACGATACAGGTCTCTCAGGGGCGACCACGTATTACTATCGGGTGCGAGCGACTAACGCTGTCGGCGATTCGAGCTATTCCAACGAAGCCAATGCTACGACTTCCACCGGCCTTCCTGCGGCTCCGAGCGACCTGACGGCGACTGCCGTCTCAAGTAGCCAGATCGATCTCTCATGGACAGACAACGCCACCAACGAAACCGGATTTAAGATTGAACGGAAGATCGGTGCAGGTGGTACCTATGGCCAGATCGCGACCGTGGCGGCGGGAGTTGTTGCCTACAGCGACACCGCTCTGGTGGTGAACACGACGTACTATTACAGGGTGCGCGCAACCAACGCTGGTGGTGACTCCGCTTATTCGAGCGAAGCAAACGCGACCACCTTGAACGTCATCCCGCCCGCGCCCAGTGGCCTGGTGGCTACAGCAGCCTCGGTCAGTCAGATCAATCTTTCCTGGACGAGTAACTCTGTGAACGAAACAGGATTCAAGATCGAAAGGAAGACCGGCGCGGGTGGCACATACAGTCAGGTTACGACAGTTGGCGCCGGAGTTACCGCGTATAACGATACCGGCCTGGCGTCGAATACGACTTACTTCTATCGAGTGCGCGCGACCAACGCGGTTGGGGATTCCGCCTATTCCAACGAAGCTAGTGCGACTACTCAGATCACGACTCCGACTGCGCCAACTGGTTTGAGTGCTGCCTCGATTTCTCCGTCACAGATCAATCTCGCCTGGACGGACAACTCATCGAACGAGACTGGATTTAAGATCGAACGCAAAACGGGCGCTGGTGGCACCTACGCAGAGATAGCTACGGTGGGCGCCTCAGTAACCACTTACTCCAATACCGGTCTCACAGTTGGAACGAACTACTTCTATCGCGTGCGCGCAACTAATACGAGCGGCGATTCGGCTTATTCGAATGAGGCGAGCGCTACGACACTTACAACTATCTGGCCGCCGGAAGCGACACCGGCGATTGTTGACCAGATGGATGGGGTACCATCTACGGAACTTGGCGTGCGGTTCAACTCGGACCGAGCTGGCTGGATCAAGTCGATACGCTTTTACAAAGGTCCGAACAACGGCGGCGTTCATGTGGGCCACCTCTGGACGAATACAGGGACCTTGCTGGCGACCGTGACCTTCACGAATGAGACGGCCTCCGGTTGGCAACAGATGGACTTCCCGACTCCGATCGCCATCCGGCTGGAACGCCGTACGTCGCATCGTATTACTCCCAATCCCGGCATTTCTCGTTTGATGAATTCTATTTCGCCGGCCATGGCTACGATCAGGCGCCGTTGCATGCGCTGGCGGATGGCGTCGCCGGCCCCAACGGACTTTTCCATGACAGCGCGAGCGCCTTTCCCACGGATGGATACCATTCCAGTAACTTCTGGATTGACATCGTTTTCAGCGACACTCCCAATGCAATTCCAAATGCACCAACGGGCCTTGTGGCGACTGCTTTCTCTAGCACTCAGATCAATCTATCCTGGACGGATAACTCAACGAACGAAACCGGGTTCAAGATCGAGCGCAAAACAGGCTCGGGTGGCACATACGCTGAGATCGCGATGGTCGGAGCGGACGTGACAGCCTTTAGCGACACCGGGTTAACGGGAACGACCGCTTACTTCTACCGAGTACGCGCAACGAACGCGACCGGTGATTCCGCCTATTCCAACGAAGCGAGCGCCACCACCCTTACCAATCCTCCGGCCGCACCGAGCGGATTGACCGCTACCGCGATCTCCAGCAGCCAGATTAATATTTCATGGACAGACGTGGCTAACGAAACGGGATTTAAGATCGAACGCAAGACGGGTGCGGGTGGTACCTATAGTCAGATCGCAACGGTTGGCGCCGGAGTCGTTAGCTATAATAACACTGGTTTGACCGTGAATACGACCTACTACTACCGGGTGCGCGCCAGCAACGCTGGTGGCGACTCGCCGTATTCAAACGAAGCAAGTGCAACCACGCTCAACGCGATTCCCGCGCCACCGAGTGGGCTCACGGCCACGGCTTTTCCAAGCCAGATCAATCTGTCCTGGGTGGACAATTCACCCAACGAAACCGGATTCAAGATCGAACGGAAAACTGGCTCCGGAGGAACTTACGCGGAAATAGCGACAGTTGGAGCGGGCATCACTGCTTACAACGATACCGGATTAGCGGCGACCACGACCTATTTCTATCGAGTGCGCGCGAGCAACACGGTGGGTGATTCCGCCTATTCTAACGAAGCCAGCGCAACAACTCCCGACATTTCTCTTGCGGCTCCGAGCGACCTAACTGCCACTGCAGCCTCGAGCAGCCAGATAAATCTTGCCTGGACGGACAACGCCACAAACGAAACCGGATTCAAGATCGAACGTAAGACCGGCGCAGGTGGCACCTACAGTCAGATCGCGACCGTGGCAGCTGGGGTTGTTGCCTACAGTGACACCGCGCTGTTGGTAAGCACACAATACTATTACCGGGTGCGCGCAACCAATGCTGGCGGCGACTCCGCCTATTCGAACGAAGCAAATGCCACCACGTTGGATGTCATCCCGCCTGCCCCCAGTGGCCTGGTGGCTACGACGGTCTCGGTCAGTCAGATCAATCTTTCCTGGACGAGCAATTCTGCGAATGAAACTGGATTCAAGATCGAACGGAAGACCGGAGCAGGTGGCACCTACGCTCAGATCGCCACCGTTGGTGCTGGTGTTGTTGTCTATAACGACACCGGGCTCGCTTCGAATACGACCTACTTCTATCGTGTGCGTGCGACCAACGCGATCGGAGATTCCACCTATTCCAATGAAGCCAGCGCGACCACCCAGCTCACCGCTCCGGCTGCACCAAGCGGTTTGAGTGCTACCTCGATTTCCCCATCTCAGATCAATCTTGTTTGGACGGATAACTCTTCGAACGAGACTGGATTTAAGATCGAACGTAAGACTGGCTCGGGTGGTACCTATGCGCAGATCGCCACGGTGGCAGCGTCGGTCACCACTTACTCCGACACCACCGGTCTCACGTTCGGAACAAGCTACTTCTATCGCGTGCGCGCGACCAATGCGGGCGGCGATTCGGCTTATTCGAATGAGGCAAGCGCTACGACACTGACGACTATCTGGCCGCCCAACGCGACACCGGCGATTCTTGACCAGCTGGATGGGGTACCATCTACGGAGCTGGGCGTGCGGTTCACGTCGGACCGAGCTGGCTGGATCAAGTCGATACGCTTTTACAAGGCCGCGAACAACACCGGCACCCATGTTGGCCACCTTTGGACAAATACCGGGACCTTGCTGGCGACGGTGACCTTCACGAATGAGACGGCCTCCGGTTGGCAACAAATGGACTTCCCGACTCCGATCGCCATCACCGCTGGAACGCCGTACGTCGCATCGTTTTATTCTCAATCCCGGCATTTCTCGTGGGATATCTCCTATTTCGCCGGCCATGGCCAGGACCAGGCGCCGCTGCATGCGCTCGCCGATGGCGTTGCGGGGCCCAACGGGATTTATCTGGACAACGCGAGTGGTTTTCCGGCGTCTGGCGCCAGTGCCAGTAATTTTTGGATTGACGTTGTCTTTAGCGACACTCCCTGACGCGATGCTTTAGCAACCGGGAAGGTAGTGTGCGCCATCATGCGAATTGCTCGACCTTCGCTGATACTGTGGCGGCCGCTTTAATGGCTGTCCGGCCGACTGTGCCGTCCTTGTCATAAGATGGATCGTAGCCCGCAATAGTGAGAGCTTTAATCGGCAGGTTTGCGGCGATTTTTGATAAGAGAGATTGGAGGTCCGTGCTCGAGAATCCTCCTCGCGCGGAGTAGCCGTTTGCTCTTCCTTCGATCGGATCAAGAGCGTCCAGGTCGAGATGGAGATAAAACTGGGCCATTTGCTGAGAGAGCGATTGAAGGACAGATTGAATGCCGATTGTTGCTGCTTCGGCACTCAGCCGGATAACCTTTGATCGAGCGAGCGCGGCCTCCTCGCCGGGGTCAAGGTCGCGCGCACCAAGAAGGACGACGGCTTCGTCCGGGACGGGTTCGAATCCCTGTATGTTGCGCGCCATCTCCGTCCAGCAGCGACCGGTGGCGGTGGCCAGCGTCATACCATCGAGAAAACCACTCATCGTCGTTTGCGGAGTATTGAAGTCGCCATGCGCATCGAGCCAGACAACTCCAGTCCGGGCGCCAAGGCCAGCCAGGACTCCTATGGCGGCATTGCAATTGCCGGCAAGGACAATCGGAAACCGCCTGGCCTCGCGTGTCCTGCGGACATGCTCGGCGATAGCACGCATGAGCTCAAAGCTCGTTTGGACTTCCGCACGCCAATTTGCCGATGCGGCCTCAATGATCTCAAGCTCCACCATATGACCCTGATCGGCGAGGTGTTCCCTGAGACCCGATGCGCAGAGGTGTTCTGGTCCAGCGCCCATGCGAACGCTTCGTTGTCCCGAATCGTAAGGAACAAGTAAGAGCCTGATGTTCATGCGGGCCTAATATTGTTAGAATACCGATCTTGCATCTGGTGTTTCACAATCGAGCATATTGCCACCTAACGAGCGGAAAGTCCGTTAGGCGATTCGTCATGAAGCCGGCGTGGCGAACCGGCAGTATGGCCTTCTCACAATTCAAAAAAAGTTCGCAGGCGGTGGAGAAAGGTCGCCCGATACTCGCGTTCCTTTTCTGTTTGTTCGGCAATCGGTGTAGCGTCGCGGACGATGCCTTCGGTTTCCATTTTGCGCTGCGCGAGCAGCCCGCTCAATTGGTCGAGACATTCAGGCGAATGATGCAGCAGATCGGACATGACCGATTTGCTGATCTCCATGACGATACAATCACGCTCGGCTTGCACAGTGGCGGTGCGTGGCTCGCCTGTAAGTAGAGACATTTCGCCGAAACAATCGCCCGCCCGCAGCGTGCCCACTCGAAGAGCAGTGCCATTGCGCGCGACGGATACCTGGGCGGTCCCCCGCAGGAGGATGAACATGGAGTCGCCCTGCGAACCCTCCTCTATGAGCCGTTCGCCGCGTCCGAAGCGATTGAGAACGGATTGCTCGATGAGTCCATCGATCTGCTCGTCCGCGAGGCAATTGAACAACGGCTCGCGCCGGAGAATTGCGCGCGCCTCGTCACGACCTTCAGGCGCGGCACCTTTGGCTTTGCGTTCCAGGTGAAGCGTGCGGATGGGGAAGGGGATGGTGATGCGCTGACGCCGAAGTTCGTACCAGACGTTCGTGCGAATGGCGTCGCTCACTTCGTTGATCGCGGCGTGATTGCCCATGTAAAATTTTATTTCGTAGATGACGGCAGATTCGCCGAAATCGATGAGGAAAATTCTTGGCGGCGGTTCGCGCAGGACGAGGTGGGCATTGAGTGTGGCGCGCATGAGCGCATCCTTTACGCGATTAGGCGGGTTGTGATATTCGACGCCGACACGAATGCGCATCGCATGAATTTGTGTCGGGTAATGAAGGTTAACGATGGTTTGCCTAACGATCTCGTTGTTTGGAATATCGAGGTAAATGTTGTCGTTTGTGCGCAGCCGAGTGGAGCGCCAGTTGATTTCCATCACCTCGGCGAAGCGTTCTCCGACTTGCAACCAGTCGCCCACTTTGTAGGGCCGGCCGATTTGCAGCGAGATGCCAGCAATGATCCCACCGAAAAGATTTTGGCCGGCAAAGCCCAGAATGATGGCGGCGATTCCAGAACCGGCGAGGAGACCCTTCAGTTGCGCTTCAGCGTGATAAACGAAGCTGAGCACCAAAAGCAGCGCGATGAGGAAGATGAGCAGAGCAACCATCTCGCGCAGGAAATGCGGAATGGGCGTTTGCCTTTTCTTTTCGAAATAATAATCCCACAGGTAACGATTGATGAGCGCGACGATTACGACCGTGCTCATGAGGATTACCAGGGCGCCGATGTGGTGCCGGAATCGCAGTGGCATCCCGTAGGCCCAAATCGCGGCGTAAAACGCGGCGGTGATGCAAAACAGTTGGAACAATACGCCCAGACGCACGCCCGCCCGGCGCTTCAGGAGGCGCCCGATCGACAGCGTGAGGAAAAACGTGCCGCAAAAGATGATGATTGTGACGGCGGCCCTCTGCGTCTCGAGCAGCGTGGTGAACATTGGCGATAGAATAGCAGCGAGAAGCGGCTTGGGACAAGTTGCTTAGTCGGAGCAACTTTTCCAAGGAAAGGGCAAATTTTCCTGTCTCTTGAGCTTTTTGGTTGCAATTTCCATGAATTTAATAAATAAACGTTGATGCACATGAGGGTATTTATGGTTAATCGACTCGTGGCGGCAGCCCTTCTATCAGCGGTCCTGGCGCCAGTGGCACTCGCGGTCCCGAAATATTATGAAATTTCCGGGGGCAGCATTACTGGCAACGTTTCAGATCCTGGTCTCGTCGTTAATACGAGTCTGGCTCCCGGATTGCCGGGCACGTCCTTTACTCTCAATGATGGGCAGAGCAACACGTTCAATTTCTTTAACATTTGGACGAACGAAACTACGGTGAACGCCGATGATCTCGTCGCGATGAACATTTCGGCGACGCTTAACTTTGCCGACCCGGCTACGGGAGCCACTGTCAACGGCGTCACTTTTGGCGGCAGCATTATTTTTGGCCTCGTTCAGTGGGGTCAGATTCAGTGGAATGGACCGACTACCATTACACTCGGTGATCGCCAATTCAGCCTGGCACTCAGCGATGAAATTTTTAATCCAGGATTATTTGGCCTCGGCAATGGGCCGGGCTGCGGTGCGATGGTAAAAGCGAAAGTCACGCAAATCTTTTCCAATACCCCCAATGGCGTGTCAGTGCCCGATCAGGGAAACACAGCGATGCTTTTGGGAGCGGCTGTCATCGGATGCGCCGTATTCGCGAGAAAGCGCGGACTTAGTTAAGATCTCTCCTTCGTAAATTGGATCGAACTTTTTGGGCCGCAGCGGAAACGCTGCGGCCTTTGAGTTATCGCACCGTCGCGGAAAATGCGAGCCATGCCCAGCCGGCGAGAAAGCATAATCCGCCCAATGGCGTAATCGCGCCGAGCCAGCGCGCATTCGTTAGGGCTAGAAGGTAAAGGCTTCCGCTAAAGAAAATAATGCCGGTCACAAAAAGAATCGCCGGCGTCCGGCTGGCCACTCCATGCAATGCCAGGATGAGTAGCGCTAGTGCATGTAGAAAGTGATAGAGGACGGCTTTTTCCCAAACGCTCACCATATCGCGCGCCTGCAATGTCGCCTTCAGGCCATGCGCACCAAATGCGCCGAGGGCGACGGCGAGAAAACATAATACCGCGGCAGTTCGAAACAATAAGATCGACATAACTCGTTAGGCTGGTTCGTTTCGATTCAACTTCATTGTCATTTCGAGCGAAGTCGAGAAATCTCTTCCTAATTCAGACCTCAAAGGTTCTGCGTCTCTTCTTGCCGCGCGCCTGGATTTTTTCGGGTCAGATGATTCTTTGCACAAGGTCGGACACATCGGAAATTGGGGTTTTTTCCACTGCCGGCTGTCCGCGTCGAAAAACCCTGACACCGCTCAGGCCTTTGAGCAGGACAGAGTCTCCTTCCACCCGCAACCACGCGCCTTCGCGTAATGCGACCACCGGAGTGTCGCTTTCTTCCAGGAATTGCAGGATGCGTTCTTCGCGCGTCTCGCCCATATGCTGCGAGCCAGCATCCGGATCAAGATAATGCGGATTGATTTGAAACGGCACCAATCCTAGCGAGTCGAAGGAGACCGGTTGGACGATGGGCATATCGTTGGTGGTCTTGATGGTGGGTCCGGCAACATTCGACCCTGCGCTGCTGCCGATGTAGGGAGTGCCACTCAACACTTTCCGGCGAATTGGTTCGAGCAGATCGAAATCCTGCAGCGCTTTTAGCAGGCGGAAGGTGTTGCCGCCGCCGATGAAGATTGCGCCTGCTTCCTCTACGGCCTTCCGAGGATTCTCGGCGTTGTGCGCCGATTCGAGTGCATATCCCAGCTCGGCAAATCGAATTTTTGCTTTCGCTGCATAGCCGTCTCGATCGTGCAAGGCAAACGGAAAAAACAGGACGCGTTTTGCATTTCCGAGAAAATTTCTGGTTTCATCAGCAACGTGATCGAAATAGCCCCGTCCATAAACGGTCGAATTGCTGATGAGCAAGATGCGTTTCATGTTGTTGCGGAACCGCGCATTATCAGCCGTGAGCGGGAAGTTATCGATGACTTAGTCATTGGTTCGTATCATTGTAGAACGCTCGTCTCATCATGAGTCACGCAGAAATCGAGAAAGGTTTACAAAAGGCGGGCGTTCGCACCGCGCGGCGGCATCTCTTCTTATGTCTTGGTCCTGATTGCTGTTCGCCATCTGAAGGCGAAGAGACTTGGAAGTACATGAAGCAACGGGTGAAGGATCTCGATTTGCCGGTCATGCGCACCAAAACGCAATGTTTCCGCATTTGCACAGGAGGCCCCTGGCTTGTCATTTATCCGGACGGCATTTGGTACGGCGGTGTGACGCCGAAACGGTTCGAGCGAATCTTACAGGACCATTTGATCGGCGGCGTCCCGGTTGAGCAATGGATCGTCGCTCGTAATCCGCTTGAAAAGAACGGATCGCCGAATTGAATCGAAAGAGCGCTTCCCATCTGTCGCAGGTTTCGATTATTTTGATGTATGCATCGTCCGATTTGTTCCGTCTTCGCAGCTTTTATTTTCTCAACATCTGTCGCAGCCGCCGTTTCGCCCATTCAGGATCGCGCTGATCGATTTCTTAAACTTGCGGATGCTGGTTACCAGGCGCTCTACCGCGTGAACAGCGAGGCGCAGTGGAACGCTGTCACCGATGTCACCCCCGAGCACGATGCCGCAGTCGAGGCGGCGGGCAAAGCTTACGCCGCATTTATTGGCAATCCCGCGCTCATCACGGAAGCGCGGGAGCTGCTGACGCACGAGAAGGAATTGAACGAGATCAGCGTTCGCGAATTGAAACAACTCCTGCTCTATGCGGCGGAGGGACCAATGACTAATCCGGACCTGGTCGCAAAACGTGTCGAGGCGGAGACGAAGCAGGCGTCGATTCTCAACAGCTTCGAATTCAAACTCAACGGCAAGACAATTACCGCAAATCAAATCGACGATAAACTCGAGAAAAGCACCGATCTCGATGAACGCAAAGCTGTCTGGGAAGCATCGAAGCAATCAGGCCCGGCCTTAAAACCAAATCTGATGAAATTGCGCGATCTCCGCAACGGCGTGGCCAGGGAGATGAAATATCCTGACTATTTCGCGCTGCAAGTCGCCTCGTATGGAATGACGACGGACGAGATGCTCAAAATGCTGGATGAATGGCGCGCGACATTGCGTCCGCTTTATTTGCAACTTCACACCTGGGCGAAATACAAACTCGCGGAGAAATTTCATCAGCCAGTGCCAAAGAAAATTCCGGCGCATTGGATCAACAATCGTTGGAGCCAGGAATGGCCAGGCCTCGTCGACGCGGCCAACATCGACAAATATTTCAAGGGACGAAGTGCCGAATGGGTGATCAAAACGGCCGAGCAATTCTACACCGGACTCGGTTTCACGCCGCTCCCGTCGACATTCTGGGAGCGATCCGATCTTTACCCATTGCCGCCGGATTCGAAACGCAAGAAAAACACCCACGCCTCCTGCTGGCACATCGATCTGGAGAACGACATTCGTTCGCTGCAAAGCATAGAGCCGAACGCGCAATGGTTTCAGACTGCGCACCACGAGCTCGGGCACGGGTATTATTTCAAAGCTTACACTCGCCCGGAGGTTCCTCATTTGTTGCGCACCGGCGCGGCCCCGGGGTTTCATGAAGGGGTAGGGGAATTAATCGCGCTGGCGGCAAGTCAGGTGCCGTATCTGCAATCCCGCGGCATCTTGCCTGACGACTTCAAAGCGGACAAGACCGCCTTTCTTCTTGATGACGCGCTCGCTCGCTCGATTCCGTTTATCTTTTTCTCGGCCGGGGTGATGCCGCATTGGGAAGCCGATGTCTATGCGAAGAATTTGCCGCCTAACGAGTGGAACGCGCGCTGGTGGAAATATGTCGGCGAGATGCAGGGGATCGAGCCGCCCTCACCACGCGGTGAGGAATTCTGCGATGCCGCGACGAAGACGCATATCAACGACAATCCGGCCTACTATTACAATTACGCCTTCGCTACCGTGTTTAAGTTTCAATTGCACGATTACATCGCGCGCAAAATTCTCTTCCAGCCGCCGCAATCGTGTAACTACGCCGATAACAAGCAAGTCGGCACCTGGCTTAATGGAATTCTGAAAAAAGGTGCGACGCAGGATTGGCGCAAGGTATTGAAGCAGGCCACCGGCGAAGATATTTCCACGCGCGCCATGGCCGAATATTTCAAGCCGTTGCAATCGTGGCTGGAAGAACAGAACAAAGGTCGCCAAGTCGGCTGGGATTAACGCTTGCATGACAAGTGCGCGACGTTCTGATCATTGGTGGATCACGGTCGCCGTTTGCATCTGTCTCGTAGCGATCGTCTGGATCGTTTTCGGGCAAACGCTCGGGCACGATTTCGTTAATTACGACGACGACGTTTACGTCTATGACAATCCGCGGGTGATGAGCGGGATCACGGCGGACGGATTCACATCAGCGTTCACTCGCAGCCATGGATATAACTGGCATCCGCTCACAACAATTTCGCATATGCTCGACTGCCAGATTTACGGCGCGAAACCGGGCGGGCATCATTTTACCAACGTCGCACTCCACAGCATTGCTGTTCTTCTGTTGTTCCTGGTGTTTCGGCGAATAACTGGCGCGCTTTGGCAAAGCGCGTTTGTCGCAGCGCTCTTTGCGATTCATCCGCTGCATGTCGAATCGGTCGCATGGATCGCTGAGCGCAAGGATGTGCTGAGTGCCGTCTTCTTCATGCTCACCCTTGGCGCCTACGCGCGATATGGGCGCAAACCGACGACCATGCGTTACGTAACGATGTCGGTCTTGTTCGCCTGCGGCCTGATGTCCAAGCCCATGCTGGTTACGCTACCGTTCGTTCTTTTGCTTCTCGACTATTGGCCGTTTGGTCGGTTCAACGCTCCGGCAACGTCGGACGGGAATACGAAACGTGTCTCGTGGTGGTATCGACAACCGATCATCACGAAATTGATTTTGGAAAAGCTGCCACTGTTCGCATTGGCCGCCGCGTCAAGCACCGCGACGATATTGGTCCAGCGGCATGGCCTAACGTCATTTGAGCGACTGTCGCTTTCGCTCCGGATCAGTAACGCTTTGGTCAGCGCCATCACCTACATCTTCCAGATGATTTGGCCGTCGCGCTTGGCGGTGTTTTATCCGTATCCTGCTGACTCGCTGTCGACCTGGGTTTCGGCGCTGGCGATCGTCGTGTTGGCAGGTATCACGCTGGCGGCGTGGGTTCTTCGAAAAACGTGTCCATATTTTATTACCGGTTGGCTCTGGTATCTCGGTATGCTCGTGCCTGTAATCGGCCTTTTCCAAGTGGGTCTCCAGGGTCACGCCGATCGCTATTCGTATCTTCCGCACATCGGACTTTATGTGATCGTTACCTGGGGGTTTAGCGATCTGGCGGCGAGGTGGTCTCACCGATTTGCCATCTCAGGAGTTATCGCGGCGGCCGTGATAATCGCGCTGAGTTTTTCTGCCTGGAAACAAACGTCGTATTGGAAAGACAGCGAAACGCTGTGGACGCACACCCTTGCGGTGACTTCGCGAAACGATATCGCGCATCATGAACTCGGCGTGGCTTTGTCGCAGCGCGGACAACTTCAGGAGGCGATCGCCAATTTTCGCGACGCGATCGAGATTCGGCCCGGAAATGCAAAAGCACACGCCAGCCTTGCGACTGCGCTTATGAAAGAAGGGAACGCGGACGAAGCGTTTTTGCATTGGCAGGAAAGTCTGCGCCTCGAGCCCGGAAACGTGAATGCACGCGACAATTTGGGTGTAGCCCTGGCGCTGCAGGGGCGGGCACGCGAGGCCGTGGCGCAATGGGAGCAAAGCCTGAAGTACGATAGCGACGACGGCAGCGCGCAAAATAAACTCGCGTGGGTACTGGCCACGGCGCCCGATCCTGCGTTGCGCGATGGCGAGCGGGCAGTTCGACTCGCCGAGCGTGCTTTACAAATCTCCGGCCAAAGGAAAGCGGTCGTCTTTCAAACGCTCGCTGCCGCCTACGCCGAGACCGGGCGATTTTCCGCCGCGATTGATACTGCAAAACGCGGTTTACAATTGGCGACCGAGCAGAATAACGCCGGCTTGGTCGACGATCTGAAAAACAATATCAGTCTCTTCGAATCCAATGTTCCAGTTCGCGACGATACCTTGAGAAATTGACCAACTTTGCCTAGCATGCCGCGTTATGAAATGGGTCCTTCGCATCCTTATCATCGTCGTCGTCTTAGTTGCGATTGTTTTCGCAGTCGGTTCCATTTTGCCTGCGCATACGACGCACACACGCACAATTAAGCTAAAGCAGCCGCCCGACAAAGTCTTCGCGGTGCTGGCGGACATTCCGAACATGCCAAAGTGGAACCGCAACATGGAGAGCGTGGAGATGCTCGCGCCGATCGAGGGCAAAGAAAGGTCGCGACAAATTTTCAAAGGCGGAATGGATATGATCATCACGACGACAGAAAGCTCGCCGCCTAGCCATCTCGTTAGGGCGCTCGGTGATATGGATGGCCCCTTTTCTGGCTCGTGGACCTACGGAATTGTAACGACGCCTGATGGTGGATCTCAAGTTGCGTTGACTGAACAATCGGAAATTCCCAATCCTTTCTTTCGCTTGATGGTCAAGATTTTTGGTCCCACGAAATACATGGACCAGCATCTCGAAGATCTCGCGCAGCATTTCGGCGAGAGCGCTGCGATTCGTTAGCCGGTTGGTTCTGTCGTTACGACCAGTTTATCGTCACGAACCGTTACGCTCTTGATTCTACCCCAGAACGTTTCGCCCTCCGGGCTTTGGCGCAGCGAATCCATAAAGCTTTTGCTAAACGATCGACTAAAAGATGAAACGAAGCTTTCCGAAAAAATCAGCGACGGCGCGGGATGTCCATTCGCGACGAGTGATTTTGGAATCAAAGTAAACTGGCCATAGACGTAATCGAAACCGAAACGGGCGGTGCTGTTAAACCAACGTCCTTTCAATCCCGGGAATAGCGGGTGCTCGAACGGCACGCTCATCTCCACCGTCATGATCGAGTTGGCCATTCCAATGCGTATTTGGCGGCGAGGATTGGCGAAGTCGGGATGCCGCGCGATCAACGCATTCAAATCGGTGGCGGTAAATTCGATGGTTTCCCGCTTGTCGTCTCTCACGGCAGTCCGCAAACGCTCGAGCATCTCGTTGGCGGATTGATACTGAGCGTCGGTTGGTGTTTCGGATGTGATCTGAACCGGCTGCGGCGAGGTGTAGGTGTTGATAGCTCTCTGATAAAGAAACCAGGCACCGCCGACAAAAAGGATGAGGAGCGTGAATCCCGCGATGATCGTGATGACGCAGCCCCTGGCAACGCATCCCATGCCCCCTTGCTTTATATCAGCGTCGGCCATCGATTATTTCAGGGACTGTTTTTTCTTTCTTCAGCTGCGTTTCGCGAAACCGGCGTAGCGAATGCGTGCGCAAACTTTCCTCAAACAGATCCCGGTTGATGGCCTGCGCGGCCGCGGCGCCCTGGCCGGCGGCGATGATCATCTGGCAATTCGCCGGCGTCACGCATCCAGCGGAATACAAACGTGGCACGCTCGTTCGCATGCAAAGATCGACTATGATCTGACCGTCGTGATCGAGCTTTGCGCCGAGTTGTTTCGCGAGTCTGGTGTGAAAGACGTCGCCGCGCGTGGTGAAAATGTAATCGGTTTTGATGCGCACACCGCGAGCGAAAACGAGCGCCAGGATTTTCCGGCGCCGATGTTCGACATCTTTGATGCGACTCGTCGCAACCGGTATTTTGTATTCCTTCAACCACGCGGCGTGTTTCTTGTCCCAGCGTGGCTTCTCTCCATTTGTCGCGATGATGACGATCGGCGAGTAACACAACATACCAAGCGCGTAATCGACCGCTTCGTTGTTCGCGCCACAAATAGCGATGCGTTTGCCGCGGACGCGATAGCCATCGCAATCTTTGCAAAAAAACATGCTGTGACCGAGGCATTCGCTTACTCTTGGAATGTCTGGCGGAATGTGAAAAATGCCGGTCGCAATCAACAAGCGTTGTGTCCGATAGCTTTTCCTTTTTCCGCGCAGGATGAATTCGCCACCTTTCGCGCGCGCGGTTTTGATTTCATCATCGGCGAAGTCGACCTCATGATGCCGCGCCTGCTGGCAGCCGCTTCGCAAAAGCTTTTCGCCCGCGACGCCTTTAGGAAAACCGAGATAATTTTCCACCTTCGGTTCCCATTTCGCCATGGAGTGGCCGGAATCAATCACGAGCGTGTCGCGTTGCGCGCGCCCGAGATAAATGGCGGCGGACAATCCCGCGATCCCACCTCCAATCACGATGACCTCGCGTGTTTTTCTGTTCGTGGCCATGACAAATCAAAGATCGGTTGTAGTCACGAATTCGTACGCAGCGATTTTGTAGCAATGTCAGCGCGTCAAATGCCTTTGCAATCAATCGTGATTTACGATCAATAACGGCTGATCGAACGGATTGATGAGATTATCAGTGATGTGGACTTGCGGAATGCCAGGATGAATGAGCGGGTACGTTGTCGGTATCAGTCTGTTAAAGTCGGGTTGGATCGTCGGATAAAATGTTGGAATCAATCGATCGAACGTCACGTGAACCAATGGTTCGTCGACGTAAACGTAATCGCTGTATGCTGATGCGTTAGCAATCGCGAACACGCTGGCAACAACGGACAGAAGGAGGCTTTTCATGCCGCCATCTTGCCGGAATTGCCATCGCTAAAGCAATACAATCAGGCGAGCTTGGGCGAATCCTCAGGCCCCTCGGCGTCTATGTGTGCGTGTTGCTTGAGACGGTGCGAAATCCAGGGGCGAATGAACGGTAAGAGATGTCTCGACATGACAGGTTTTGCAACCGAGCCAAATCATCTTGGGACGAAGTCTGGCGGCGGCGGAACGATCATGATTTTCCGCGAGGGCAAAGCCAGCATCCATTGACCGTCGCGTGTCGTGCCCACGAACCGGGCGTGAACCATTCCATCCGGGGTTTGCACCATGGCGCCATCGCCATCGGCCCAAATCCTCACGCGGCCTGCGCCTGCTCGGCGAGATGCGTCCTTAATCGCGGCTCGCTCGGATTTGCCAAGGGCGTAATCGGATTGCGTATCTTTTTTCGGCATCGATTGGCCGGGTGGCGGTTCGATTAGTTCCGCGCGCGGGACTCGTCCCATTTTTTTTAATGAATCAGCGGCGGTTTTCTCGCTCGCTCTCGCTTCATCAGGTCCTTCGGTCGGCGGAGGTGGCTCGACCAGCTCAGCTCTCGGAACAACCCTCTGATTCGACTTATCAGCTAACTTTGGTGGAGGCCCCTCAATTAATTCCGCTCTTGGGATCTTTTTCGCAGAGAATGCTTCGGAATCTGCGACCTGCCCCGACTCTGTCGGTTTTATCGAAGGCGTTTCCGGTGTTGGCTCAGCCACGGTCGTAGCCGCAGACGATGACGTCTCTGGCGTGGAAGGCTCCACCACATCAGCGCTTTGTTCGTCGGATGCCGGAGGCTGCGATCCCGCCGCTATGGTGGTCACCTTTGGCGCCGGAGTTGCACCGTGTTGCTCATCTGACTCGTTAGGCGAAGAATCAGGCGAAGACATTAGAGTATTTTGATTTTCGGCGATGGGCGAGGCAGAAGGAGGAGTCGAAGTGGTATTGCTCGCCACCGTTTTTGTGGCATTGAGCTTCGCAAGCAACGCGGCTTCGCTCACCGCTAGCGCGGCGTCATTGCTCGCCGCGGGTGTGATAGTGGGTTTTGCTGGTGCAAGCGAAGTTTCGGAAACTCCGATTGGCACGCCGATCGGGTTCCGACTCGAGAATTTTCTCCAAAGCGAATTCGCAGTTGCTCCATTCGTCACAACGAATGCGGTGAGCGCGGCCGCGAGCAGGACCATTGCCATCGCGAACGGTCGCAGGGCCAAAGGGCCCACCGGTTTTGCGATCCGACGGCGGTGCCATGTTGCCGGAATTCCGAGTTTGCGCACAATCGCCTCGCGTCGCTCGAGGGAAGCGAGACAATCCTGCAACTGCTGGGTCATGACAACGGGATCGAGTGGCCGGTCGTCTGGATTAGTCGCGGCCATTTGCGTGATCAGCCGCCTCATTTTTCTTGGGACGCCCTTGAATCTTTTCATCGCCGCGGCCATCTGCGCGCCAGCCAACGGCTTTCCCGGTGCATTAAATGGCGCGACGCCGGTGAGCAACGACCAAAGCGTGCAACCGAGCGAATAAATCTCCGAACGGAAATCGACCATCCCGGTTTCCAACTGTTCTGGACTGGCAAATGGCGCTGTTTTGTCGATGCCGTTGTTTCTTTTTCCCAAAGCAAAAAGTTTCGGATCGGGTCGCCCAAAGTGCAGCACTTTGATTAGCGGCGCATCGCCTTCTGTGGTTTGCCCGGACACAATTAGCAGGTTGCCCGGATGAATCGCACGGTGCATGACGAGTTGAAACGTCGCTGCGCCCAGAGCGCTCACCACTTGCAGGGCCACATGCAAAACCGCGCGCACCGGCATCGGCCCATGCGCGGTCACCCACGATTCGGCCGTTGTGCCGTCAAAATATTCCGTGACATAAACGAGATCTTTTCCGTCGAACGCGAAATCATAGAGCTTGGGAATGTTGACGTGATTGATCTGTTGCGCAGCGATTGCGTCGGCTTCGATCTTTTTCCGCGTTTCGGCGTCGAGCGATCGGGAGCGCACGAACTCCACTGCCACCTCGCGCCCGGATTCGATCTCGTATCCTTTGCACGTCACGCCGGTGGCGTTTCGTCGCAGTTCCACCGGCATATTGGCGGCGTCGAGTTCGACCTCATATTTGTCGAGAAGTGCTCTGTTTTCCATTACGCAATGCCCAACCCAAATTGAAATCGTTGCCGAAGATAATGACAAGCGTAACCGTGCGTCTGTTACTTAGACTTTTTCTCGGCGAAATAAATCTACCGCAAAATGCCGTTTCGCCAGCAATGCCGGGGGTGAGCGCCGCTACACCGCGGAAGGCATCTCGCAGACGCCTGCTCTCACGCTGTCTTGCTCCTGCTCCTGAGCTTGATCGACTTCTTCCGGAATTGAGCAAGAGCATGAGCATGAGAAAGAGTTAAGAAAGCATCATTTGACAGGATGCAGCTTTCCAATCGAGCCAGATGGCTTCTAGAACTTGATCATTTGGTCTTCGACCGGCACGACATCGCGGTCGTCGAAAAGCACGCGGGTCGAGGTGTGAAACTCGTAGGCGCGCCGCCCGCTCCGCACATCCTTGACCGTGAAATGAACGGTGCCCTGCCGAATCTCAAATCGCAGCGTCAATCCGGTTTTGCGGAATTGGTAATCAAGGTTCTTCGCCCAATCCCGGAAGCGCTCGGGATTGAAGCTTGCCATGTCAGCCACGATAACTTTGCGCACCAGATCGTTTACCGCCTCGCGCTGTTCCTTGCGGTAGGAATGCATTGAGCCTGCCATACGGAAATTTCGAGCAATATCGATGCCTGATTCGAGCTTTGCGCGGAGCGTTTTGTCTTTTCTACATTGCGTTTTCTCCCTTCTAATTCGTCCGCTTGTCGCTCGCCACTCAACAACACGCCCTCAAGAAAGAACTCGGTCTGCGCGATCTTGTTCTCACGCAGATTGTCTTCGTTGTCGGAACGTCATGGGTGGGCACCGCGGCAAAACTGGGCCCATCCCAAACGGTTTATTGGCTTCTCGCCATCCTCCTCTTTTATCTGCCGGTCGCCGCCGTTGTCATTTACCTGAACAAGCTCATGCCGCTCGAGGGCGGTCTTTATCAATGGGCAAAATTTGGCTTCAACGATTTCACCGGCTTCATCGTGGCGTGGAATCTTTGGCTACTCGGCATCGTCGTTATGGCTGGGACCGGTCTCGTTATCGCCACGCAATTTTCCTATGCTCTCGGCCCCGGCGCCCTCTGGATGCCGGGGAACCGACTTTTCGTCTCCACGCTCAACGGCGCATTAATCGCCATCCTTATTTTGGTAACGATTCGCGGACTCAGCCTCGGCAAATGGGTGCACAACATCGGCGCCCTTTTGCTCATCGCTACCTATGCGGCTCTCATTGCGCTCCCATTCCTCGCGCGTGCTTCCGGAAAACTTCCGCATTATCGGCCCATCGAATGGGCGATGCCTGCCGCCACACTTTTCAGTTTGAACATTTTCAGCAAAATGGCGCTCGGCGCGCTCAGCGGCTTCGAATACGTCGCCATCCTCGCCGGTGAAACGCGCGCGCCAGTGCGCAATATCGGGCGCTCCGTCATCATCGCCGCGCCGATCATCGCGCTCATGTTTATTCTGGGCACGAGTTCCGTTATGGCATACGTGAAATTTGCCGATATCGATCTCATCGGTCCGGTGCCGCAAGCCTTGAGCATCGGCGCGCGCGCGTTCGGTGGCGGCACCGCCATTGCATCCATCGCCATCCTCATGCTCGCCGGCCGCGCGATTGCGTTGCTCAGCATTTATTTTACCGGCAACACGCGGTTGCCCATGGTCGCCGGTTGGGACCACATTCTTCCGGCATGGTTCACTCGACTGCACCCTCGCTACAAGACGCCGATCAACTCCGTCGTCTTCGTCGGCATCGTCACATTAATCTTTGCGATTGGAAGCCAGCTTGGCGTCGGCCAGCAGGAAGCATTTCAGCTCATCGATAACGCAGCTGGGATTTTTTACGGCATCGCATATCTCGTTTTGTTTGCGATCCCGATCTGCGGTTTGCGGCGACACACGAGTCGTGCACCGCTTTGGCTAAAGATCGCTGCTGCCGCCGGCGCTCTCACGACTCTGTTATATATAGTACTCACCATCTTCCCAATCGTTGAAGTCCAGAGCCGGGTTTCCTTTGCTGCCAAAATCATCATCGTCACGGTTGTCGCAAACTTACTCGGTGCGCTGATCTTTCTCGCCGGCGAACGCCATCGCCATCAGGAGCGGATAGCGACACAATCTGAATCTTGCGAAAGAGGTTTGTAGAGCGTTTGTCTCAGACGCTTTCCTGACAAACCACGGTCGGCGTTTCACAGAAACGCCCTACAAAACGTCTCTCGAAATATCCCAACTTTATCAGCGCTGATCGCGGTCGAATTTGCTGCGCAGTTTATCAGTTGCACGCGCGACAACATCTTTCGCTCGGTCGCGCGCGCCGCCCGTTTCTTTGTGCAACTGATCGATAGCGCCATCGAGCGCAGTCTTGATACTGGCAGCCGTTCCGCCTTTTTCGTACTCACGCACGAGCACGTCCTCAAGCCGCGCAATCACCGCGTCGACTTTGTAAGCTCGGATTTACCTTAAAGTCGCCGGGATCATGATGCTCGATCGCGCTGTAAACATCGATTACCTCTTCGCTGTGTGCGCCCCATCGCAGCACTTTGTAGAAAAGCGCACCTTCACGTTCGCCTTTGACGAAGAGATCAATCAAAGCCGCTCCGAGCGAAACGGGCACAAGAGCAAAGTCGCGCAAATTATCGAGTAATAATTTGAACTGAAACACCAGCACATCGCGCAGAAATCTCCAACGACCCCCGGATTCTGTATGCACCGGCGCCGGCGTGATGCGCAGATTTTTTTCCTCATCGATCCGATCGCTCATGATCACAAAATACTACGTGGTTTTGCGTCCACATTGGAGTTCAAATTTGTTCTCCATGTTATTGATCGCTGTTTTTATGAAACTTTCACGATTAGCCTTGGCCCGCATTGACTCCGCTTCTAAATCCTAACGAATAGCGCTCGCAGGAATGCGTTCCACCTTTCGTGATCTCCCGTGAATCATTAATGGACGAAGAGGTGAGTTCGCGATCCCGGATCTGCGAGCCCCACAGGCCGGTCGGTTTTTTCGCTTCTCAAGCGCACTATTATCCGTTAGGACCGAGAGATTATGAACAGAGTAATACTTGCCGGCATACTCGGTGGCGTGGCCATGTTTATTTGGACAGCGATTGCGCACATGGTGTTACCGCTTGGTGAAGCGGGCGTCAGCCAGATTGGAGCTGAAAACGAAGGGCCGCTTCTTGACGCGATGAAAACAAATCTCGGCGAGCGCCACGGGCTCTTCATTTTTCCCGGCCTCAACGTCGCTCCGACGGCAACTTCCCAGGAAAAGAAAGACGCCATGAAACAAATGGCCGACAAATCAGCCAATGGTCCATCCGGAATTTTGATTTATCATCCCACCCGGCCGGTGACTTTCGGCAAATGGCTGGGCGTTGAGTTCGTAACGGAATTATTCGAAGCGATCCTCGTTGTCTGTTTGCTGGCGCAGACGCGCCTAACGACTTTCGCGGGGCGAGTCAGCTTTGTCACGACCGCGGGAATTCTCGCCGCGATCGCCACCAATGTTTCCTATTGGAACTGGTACGGTTTTCCAAAACGTTACACCGCCGCCTACATGTTCATCGAAATCGTTGGCTTTTTCTGTATCGGCATCGTTGCGGCATTGATTCTTAAACGAAATCCCAATCGAGTCTAAAGACCATGCGCCCCGCCGCTGCCATTCGTTAGGCGTAGCAGATGGGATCGGTGATCCGGCCGATATTTGAACGTTCAGCGTTGGACGTTGAACGTTTGCTTCGTCAGCGTCTTGCGCTTCTAATTCGTTCGTGATCACCGGAACCGACATCACCGTTTGGACAATATCCGCGCTGCTCGCCGTCGGCATTGGTTCGAGTCGTTATGCAAAATGGAAAACGCGCGACAAACTCGTGCGCGAACTCGCCGGCATGGATGCCGAACGCCGCGAGAAAATGCTTAACCGCTTGAATCCAAAATTAGCGATGGAAGCGCGTCAGCAACTAATGGAACGGTTTCGCATCATGAGCTGAGGATTGGAGACCCTCCGCAAATGCCAGGCTGGTTTTGCCCTCGCCGAGCGCAGATCAGTTAGGCAACCTTGCCGCTTTGCCGTTTGTCATTTGCCCATTCGCCAGCACGTCGATCGCCTGCCGAAGTTCGTCGACGTCGAATGGCTTCGAGATCATCATATCCACTCCGAGAAGCTCGTAAGCAGCGACATTGTCCTGCCCGAGATGCGCGGACAAGACCACGATCTTTCCTCCGAAATTCTTCCCGCGCAGCTGGCGCACAAGCTCCAGGCCTGAGACGCGCGGCATCAGGTGATCGGTAATCACAACATCGAACGGATGTTTGGCTCTGGCGATTTTCGCGAGCGCCTTTTCGCCATCGCTGGCCGTGGATACCTTGCAGTTTGACCCTCCGAGAACCAGCGCGAGCAGTTGCGCTACGGCAGTTTCATCTTCTACAGCTAAAATATTCAAAAGCGCTTGCGACCTCCGACCGCCTTAATAGCAGGGCGCATACCGGAATTTGAAAGGAAGCGGGTCGACGAAAGGTTTAAGAATGGCGGCGGAACTCGCGAAGGGCAGGCGAGTAAGAATTATTCTGCGACCGCCCCTTCATCTGTCATTCCGAGCGAAGTCGAGGAATCTCTCATCGTCATTACCCTGGGGCGAATCAACAGTAAGAGATGTCTCGACTTCGCTCGACATGACACGACGGCAGATTTGCAATAGTGCTAAGTAAAGTCCTAACCTGGTGTTACGGCGCTAACTGGCATTTCTTCAAACACGAGTTTCTTTCGCATCTCGCGCCGGAGCAGCAGCAGGTTGATGCACGCCTGAAAAACTTGCGAACCACCGAGAGATACCACACATACTTGATCTGAAATCCCGCCCGCTGTGCCAGCAGCACCGCGGGCAACGCAAACAGAAACAATCGCGTCATCGAACTCAGTAGCGGCGGCAACGTGTTCCCGATTCCCTGAAAAATGCTGGAAGCCGTAAACACAACTCCGGCCGCCACGAAATTAAACGAAACAATTCGCAAGATATTCGCCGCCAAACGCGATCACGCTCGGATCCTTGGAAAACCCGCGAATAAAAATCGTCGGCGCGAGATAGGCGATCGCCGCCAGCACCAACATCAGCCCGGTCGCGATCCCGAGCGCCGCATACACGGTGTGCCGCACTCGATCCGCGCGGCGCCCGCCGAAGTTTTGCCCCACTACCGGTGACACCGCGAAAGCCAGCGCCACCACCGGCAGGAAGAGCGCCTGCATCACACGCGCGCCGATCCCGAATCCCGCCTGCGCCGCCGGCCCGAAACCACGAATGATTCCATAAACAATCATTATATATAAGAAGGCGAGCGCGAACTCCGCGCCCGGTGGCAGGCCGATGCTCAGCATTTTCCCCCACGTTTTGAATTGCGGCCGCAGGAGCGCGAGACGAAACCGCACGTAGTGATATTTCTTTTCGAAATAAATCAGCATCAGCACGTCTGCGATCAGGATGGAAATGAACGTTGCCAGCGCCGCGCCCAGCACGCCCATTCGCGGCCAGGGTCCGATTCCAAAAATGAGTAACGGCGCCAGCACGATGTTGAGCACCACACTCAACACTTGGAATCCGACCGCCGGCTTGATAATTCCGGTCGCGCGCAACGTCGACCCCAAAGCTACGAGTGGGAACTGCAACAAAAGAGCCGGAATAAACCAGAGCAGATAACTTTTCGCCAAAGCGGCCGTCGCCGCATCCGCGCTCAACGCGTTGCAGTATGTATTCCGCAACAAGAATCCTATCGCACCCAGCACGAGCGCTGTGAGAATCGACATGGTGAGCGATTGATTGAACACCAGCTCCGCGGTCGCCTGATCTTTCCGGCCGGCAGCGTGCGAGATCAGCGTCGTCGTGCCCACTCCGAGCATTTGCGTCATCGCGAGCACGATCATCGTCAGGTTTCCCGCCACGCCCACCGCCGCGATCGCTTCCTTGCCGAGATGTCCCACCCAATAAAGGTCGGCCAGGAGATAGAGCGTTTGCACCAGCATGCTCACCGCCAGGAACGCCGCCATGCTCACCAAATGCCCGACGACAGAGCCTTGTGTCAGATCTTTCATTGCCCGCGATTAAATCCCGATCAGCAATGGATGAAAGCAGGAAATGGGAAAGGAACTTCTTTCTTTTTCCAGCGTCTGAATCTTCGCAGTTTCTTTCGCCCGGCGATTTGATTCCAACATTTCAGCTTCCCGCGCCTGCGTTTCTGGTTAACCTTCTCCCATGAGCTGGATGAACGAGATCGCTAACGTTTTGCAAAATTACTCCCAGGAAAATCCCACCGCTGCTCCGCACGAAGTCGACGATCACTTTACTCAGGTCGCCCAGGCGGCGCCTTCGTCAGACCTGGCCGGCGGGCTGGCTGCAATGTTTCGCTCCAATCAAACTCCCGCCTTCGGGCAAATGGTCGGTCAACTCTTCAGCAACTCGAATGGCAGCCAGCGCGCCAACTTACTAAACGCATTACTCACCAGTCCCGCCGCCGCAGGCATCATCTCGCAGGTCACGCAGGCAACCGGGATCAAACTTCCTGCCGACGGGCAAGTCACGCCCGAAACCGCCGCGCAAATCCCGCCCGAAGCTGTGCAACAAGCCGCCGCCCACGCCGAACAACACGATCCTTCCATCATCGATCGCGTCAGCGAAATCTACGCCGAGCATCCCACTCTTGTTAAGACGTTAGGGGCGGTCGCGATGGGCATGGCGTTATCGCACCTCGCCAATCGCAGAAATTAGTCGGCCGCTTCCGTCTCGCGGGTTCCAGCGTTGACGCTCACTGTCATTTCGAATCCGAACTGCTCGCATCAGTCGCGGATTATTGTGCCGGTTGGAGTGGCGGTGCTGTCTTGTTTGTAGGCGCCGCGTCGAAAATCACGTTTCTGCCCGAGATCGATTTCGTGTCGGTGTCGCTGAATTTTTATCGGATTAGCAATGCTGAACAAACCGGCCATGAGAGCTTCGGCCCTTTCGTTCCAAATATCGCCATGGTCTTTGATGATGCTTTTATCCACCTGGATATCCCAATACGGAACATCGATTGTGCCGATGGGATGAATACGCCAGAGTTCGAAATCGCCCTGTTTCCCTGGAAGGACCACCTCGTCTGGGTTCAGAATGCGAGAGAGATTGATCTCTAATGCAGTGAGACCCGGCCGCGAATTTTGGTAGGGTTGTTTATCTTTCTCAGCGACGTGATTCACCAGCGACTTATTGTGACCCGGCGTTGAAGTATAGAAATCGCGTTCGCTCTTTTTGGTATTTGGCGAAGCGGGATCGAACACTTGATTGAACGTCTTTGTCACGGCGGATAAAGATGTCCCGATCGGGAAAATTTTTCCGGTGGCATCGTCGGCGGTCGAAGTGATCGAAATAAAAAGCGGGCGAGTATTTTCCGTCTTCTCCTGATACAGCGCAGAGATGATCTGCCGGCTCAAGATCGAATCCGAAGCAGGATTTAAGACGAGGGTCAGATCCGCGGGCAGCGAGTTCCGGCCGTGCGAACGGCCGTGCATTTGCGAATCGATGGAATGAGCGACCGCGCGCTCTACCACCAGCCCGCCAAAGGAATGTCCGAGAAGAATCGTATATTGTTCCTGGCCCTTGCGATGTTTCCGCGCCGCTTCCGCGATCGAAGAGATAGCATCGAAACAATCGAAATTATTCGCCAGGCGTTCGGCCGCGGCTTTACGGCTGTAAAAGGTAAGCTCCTTTGCGATCGGCACGTTCGTTAATTTCCCGCGCCATCCGAGATAGACGCCGATAACGTGAAACTCTTTACTCTTAATCAGCGGTGTTTGCGCGACCTCGGAGAGAAATTTTGAGAATCGGCCGACATCGTCCGAACCGGCGTTGTTCTGCCAGCCGTGTACATATGTTATCACGAGTGGCTGTCTCGTGTGTTGCACAAGCTCCACTGCTTTTTGGACCTGAGAAGTGTCTTGATACGAGCCCATTTCTCCGAACTCGATAAACGCCAGGCTGTAATCTTTTTCCGTCTTGATCGACTTCGGCAGCCCCGATACCGGATTTTGGTAAAAGGGGGACATGTGGGCGCAGCCGACGAGCAGCGCGAAGGAAGCAAAAATAACCGCAGTGGAAGGGGAGCAAGCGTTGATACGTAATTAGGGCAAATCGAACGCCGATAAATCAAGCAATTAGTTTCTGGAACGAAGCGGCACGATCGAGGTGAAGAAAGCCGGACTGAATGGCGCTAACTCGAATGTTGATCTGTAGCGGCGGTCTATGACCGTCGCACTATTTCGGCCGCAGGCGCGCAGGCAATGAGAGGCGGTAAACTTTATAAAGCGAGATTCAAATTTCTGCGTTGTCTTCGCATGGCTTTTGCTCTTTTTGCCTGCTCCCTCTAATTTCCCTCACGTTTCATGGTGGATCAGCAAACATTCGAAGAACTTTTGCCGCTCGCTTATCAGTGGGCCAGCGCCCAGGAGCAACTGGTTCTCGCACGTGGTGCTCCACTAACGCCACAGCACGCGGCCGATGCGCGACGAGCTGGCGTTCAGGATGGTTCCCGCGTCAGAGTTCTAGTGGTAGAACGTCTACCTCTTCCGGACGATCCGCGCCTCGCGAATTTCGCGCGAAAAAACATCATCATTACGGCCGCGACACGGGGCGCGGGTATCGGGCACGGAATTATCATTCGCGCTGATTGCTGGGGCGAGCGCGAATTGCTCGTACATCAACTCGTCCACGTCGCCCAATGTGAACGCAACGGCGGTCTTGAGCCGTTTGTCCGGCTATATCTCGGCGAACGTTTCAATTCCGCCAGCTTTACCATCGGTCCCCTCGAAGAAGAAGCCCGGCGGATTGCTCGCGAGATCTGCGCCGCGCCATAACTTGTGATCTCTGCTTTTTGCCTTATTGCTTTACCCTTCTTGCTCTTGCCCGATGACAACAAAACTTCTCTACCGACTTCTTCTGTCATCCTTCTTCGTTCTTATTTCCGTGATCGCCTTCGCTGCGCCGCAGGAAAAAAAGACCGGCAAATCCGAAACCGCCCGCCTGGAGCAGATGACTGCTCGTTTCGTTCCCACCGACATTACGGCCGACATCTCGAAACTTTCGCCCGACGATCGTAGCGTCCTCGCGAAATTGGTCGAAGCCTCGAACATCATCGACGGAATTTTCCTGCGCCAGGTTTGGACCGGTAACGTCCCCATGCTCATCGATCTTTCGCGAGATCAAACTCTGGAAGGCCGCGCGCGTCTGCATTATTTCCTCATCAACAAAGGTCCATGGTCGCGGCTCGATGAAGACGAGCCATTTGTCCCGGGCGCGCCTGCGAAACCGGAGAACGCCGGGTTTTATCCCGATGACGCCTCGAAAGCTGAAATCGAGAAATGGATCGCGTCGCTACCCGAAGCTGAACAAGCGAAGGCCAGGGGCTTCTTCACTGTTATCAGACACGAAACCGGCGGCAGTGGCTTCATCGTGGTTCCTTACAATCTCACATATCAGGGCGAGCTTCTCGCCGCCGCCAAACTCTTGCGCGATGCTGCCAGCGCTGCGAGCGAACCCACCTTAAAGAAATTTCTCACCACCCGGGCGGACGCCTTCTTCTCAAACGATTACTACGCCAGCGATGTCGCGTGGATGGAATTGAGCGGCGCGATCCAACCCACCATCGGCCCCTACGAAGTGTATGAGGACGGTTGGTTCAATTACAAAGCTGCCTTCGAATCGTTCATCGCCGTGCAGGACGAGGCCGAGTCCGCCAAGCTTCAGAAATTCTCCTCCGAATTGCAGGACATCGAGGACCATCTCCCGATCGATCCGAAATATCGCAATCCCAAGCTCGGTGCGCTCGCTCCCATCGTCGTGGTCAACGAAATCTACTGTTCCGGCGACGGCAACCATGGCGTCCAGACCGCTGCCTTCAATTTGCCTAACGACGAACGCATCACAGAAAAGATGGGATCGAAGCGCATCATGCTCAAGAATGTCCAGGACGCGAAGTTCGCCAAGACACTGGTGCCTATTTCGAAAGTCGTGCTCGGTCCCGCCGATCAGAAAAACATCGCCTTCGATGCTTTCTTCACTCACATCCTCGTCCACGAGCTCATGCACGGGCTCGGACCGCACAACATCACTGTCGATGGTCGCGAGACCACCGTGCGCCAGGAAATGAAAGAAGCCGGCAGCGCCCTCGAAGAAGCAAAGGCCGACATCGCCAGCCTTTTCGCCATTCAATATATGATCGACAAAGGCGTCATGCCGAAGCCGCTCGAGCGCACACTTTACACCACGTATCTCACCTCATCGTTCCGCTCCATCCGTTTCGGCATCACCGAAGCGCACGGCAAGGGTCAGGCCATGCAGTTGAATTATCTGCTCGATGCCGGCGCATTTGTCGTTAGGCCGGATGGCACGTTTGCCGTGGTCCCGGAGAAAATAAAAGATGGCGTCACCTCCCTCACGCACGAGTTCATGACCATTCAGGCCGAGGGCAACTACGAGAAAGCGAAAGAAATGCAGGCCCGCCTCGGCGTTATCCGCCCCGAAGTGCAACGCGTGCTCGATAAACTCAAAAACGTTCCCATCGATATCGAACCGCGCTTTACTACCGCCGAGCAGTTACTGCACGGGCAATAATCACTTCGCAATTTCGGTGCGGTCGCCGCGCCGCGTTGTCAGCGTTCGTGTTCCACCTCACGCATTCGTCACCTTCGCCTGCCGCCCTGCGCTTTCTTCAATAAACTTTTTCTGAATCTTGCCGCCGCCGCGTAAGCCGCGACTTCTTCATCGCGATTCGACCAGCTGAAACTTCGGGTTCGAATTCGTCCGTTGCCGCCCCGGTACGAAACCTGGAAAAAAGATCGGTTCGGATGACACGATACGCCGACCACCGGCTTTTTCAGTCCGAGCGCCGCCAGCACTCTGGGTGCAACCACATTCTTGCACTTATTCGGCAGCAGCCTCAATACCTGATTGCGCCAGCGCTCCGCCGCTTTCAATGCTTCTGGCGAATGCCCGGCGAAATGCTTGCTGTATTCCTTCTTATTTCGCGTCACCGTCACCTGATATCCGCTTGGCAACGTGCGGATATTTTTGAACTCCGTAAGAAACTGCGGGCGCGTTTTTCTCTTCATCGTGAGGCTGCTCGATCCACCGTTCTACCCAGACTAACGAGCGTCTTCGCCGGGAAGCGAGCGCTTTATTTCGGGGATGATTTTTTCGTAGAGGCTTACCATGGCTGGCTCCTTGATGTTAATGTCGATAAGGTAAAATTCCATGGCTGTAGCCAGGCCTTTGACATTCTCGGCGGAAAGGCTGGCCGGGGTAAAGGCGGCGGAGAGGAAGCTATCTTCCAACTGCTGAAAAGCATTCTGCTGCGTGTAGACCTTCGAGATATCGAAAGCCAAATCCGACTTGAGATAAGCTAGAGCTTGCGTGGCGAGAGCCAGGTCCCATGCGGTGTGTTCGAATGTGACTGGGCGCATGCCTTCAAAGTGGACGCTCTTGCTGAAACGTTCCTGGGTAGCCGGCTCGTTGCTGGCGAGAAATTCGTGTAGCTCGCGCGCGAGTGTTTCGTGATACTTGAGGTTGCTTTGCGTGGCCTGGACGTTCGTTTCCATTTCGCCGGCAAAGTTGCGCAATGCGGCGATTCCTTGCGCGTGATGCTCGCGGTCTTCGTGCCAGTTGCTCGCCCACAAGGCGAGGAAAACGCCGATGGTGATGAGCGCGACTTCGATGAACAGGTTGAGGAACGATTTTCCATGTTCTCCACCGCGCAAGCTCATGCGCGGAGTGTGCCCGAGTGCGCGGACATTTCAAGCGCTGGAGCGACGAGCTCTGTCTCGTCCCAAGCGAAAGCCGGTACCGAGGCCAGCCTTCCAATAAGAGGAATCAGCTCCTGCTCGTCCGCGGACGCGCGGAAGTGCTCCCCTCCGGGGAAACCGTGCTGCCGACAAAAGTAATTCGTACTTCCGTCAAAACGCGAAAGACATTAAAAACAGCCGAAAGAAGGGGATTACCATGATGGATCGACGAGATTTTATTCGCGGTGGTTTAAGCGCTTTTGCTCTGGGAGCGCTCGGAAGCAAGGGCTTACTTGCAAGTCAGCCGCGGCCACGATCGTGCGCGGCTTCCGGCGCATTGCAGATCAATGCGACGACGCCGTTTCTCGAAGTTCCTTCAAGCCCTCCCTCGGTGATGGTCGACGGAATTCCCTTTGCCAACTGGTTTTTTGGCGATGACTTCGCGAACGACCAAATTCCGTTTCATTTCATCACGGATTATTTCAACGGCGGTCCGCCGCCAGAGCCGGCGGAAGAAGTCGATGTCGCCGTGGTGGGCGGAGGGCTTTCGGGGTTGGCTTCGGCCTATCTGTTGCGGCAACACAATACCGTGCTCTTCGAATTGCGCGACCGCTTCGGTGGCAACTCCATGGGCGAATCGTGGCACGATATCGATTACTCGTTAGGCGGCGCGTATTTTATTACACCGGATCCTGGCTCGTTCCTGCAGCATTTCTACCATGAGCTCGGGCTGCATCGTCTGATTCGCGTAAATAACCCGCCGGATCCGATGGAACTCAATGGCGTCATTCGCGACGATTTCTGGAGCGGGGCCGGAGCTTCGCATGACGAGCGGCGAGCGTTTCGCCGTTACGCGGAGGTTGTGACCGATATTTGGGACAATCAATATCCGGATATCCCGCTCTCCAACGATCCCGCGGAGGCCGCACGAGTCCGCGCGCTCGACCGCCTCAACTTTCGCCAGGACGTCGAGCAACGGATGGGCATGCCGCTGACTCCATTGCTTGCGGCTGGTGTGCAATCGTACTTTCTTTCCTCGTTCGATGAGCCCATGGAAGGTATCTCCGCTGCCTGCGGCTGGAACTTTGTCGCGGCGGAAGAAGGCGGACGGTGGGTCTTGCCGGGTGGGAATGCACGATTCGTTTACGAACTTTGGCAGCGATTAAAGGAGCGTGAGGACGAAGTGCGGCCCGAATGCCGGCCTCACTTTCTGCGTGGCCGGTGTCGTGTGATTGACGTGCGCCCGCGCGGCGAGCGTTTGCAGGTGACCTACTATGATGCCAGCCAGAACCTGCGCTCAATGAGCGCGCGCTTTGTCATCATGGCTGGATCGAAACACGTCGCGAAATATGTGCTTTACGACTTGGAGCATTGGGACTGGGACAAATTGCAAGCGATGAATCAGATCTCGACCTCCGCCTATCTGGTGGCCAACGTTCTTTTGCACACGCCGATCGAACGCGATTTTTACGACTGCTTCCTGCTCGGAGATGGCGTGCACTACCCGATGAATAGCGAAGCCCTCGAACAAAACCCAATCGTTACGGACATGTTGCGCGGGGATTACACGCGCGAGCACGGTCCCCGTAGTGTCCTGACTCTGTATTGGCCACTTCCATTCCCAACAGCGCGGGTTTCGCTGATTATCGATGATCCGTGGGGGCATTACACGGGGCTGCTTGTGCCGCAGCTTCGCCGCATGCTTTCGCTGCTTGATGTTCCGGACTCTGCTGTGCGGCAAGTGCGGCTCACCCGTTGGGGACATGCGGTGCCGATCCCGCGGCCGGGATACATCGCCAATGGCACGGTCGAAACGGCGCATCGACCCATTGGCAATAACCTGTACTTCGTGAATCAGGACAACTGGGCGCTGCCGGCCGTGGAGAATTCTTTGTTGGACGCCAAAGCAGTCACGGACACGATCCGCGCAATGCTCTAGATCGGGAATTTCCCAATCGCACGCTTAACGAGGTGTGGAGGTGGATCGGACAGTCCCTTGCTCGATATTAATTGTACGTAGCTGAACGTTGCTAAATGTTTAGCGTCGTCCACGGAGCTCCGATGCTCAGCCCAGGCCAAGCGACTGAACGGTCGGCTCATCAACGGCGGAAGTTACGTCCAAATCGTGATCCTGTTGATAGGCGGTAATCGCATCGCGAGTCTTTGGCCCCAGCTGCCCATCGACGTCGCCCGTGTAGTAGCCCTGGTCCTGCAACGCTTCCTGCACGTTAACCACAACCTGATCGGGCGGAAGGTTATCATAGCTATAGATCGGTCCGTCGTAGGCATAGTCGGTATAGCCGGGATCGTAGCCCCAGGCGGGATACCAGTACCCCGCGTTCCAATAATAGGGACCGCCTCCGACCACAACAATGCGATCGTAGTGGGAGTGCCACCAATAGTGATCGTGGAAACTCCGGTGATAACCTCGATAGACATCATGATAGCTGCGGAAATGGCCCGCACTTCGCCAGTGCCCGTTAAAGTTTCCGCGGTGCACGGCATATCCCGCGTGCGAATGATTCGAAAAACCTTTGCCGTTAAAATTTCCGTGTGCGGTATTCAGGCCGTGTTGACCGTGGAAATTCTGACCATGTAAGCCATGATTATTCGCGTTGAAATTGTGTTGCGCGTTCAAACCGTGCTGCGCGTGCAGGCCATGGGATGCATTGTAGCTGTGGGCACTCTGATTGTGGAATGCGTTATTCCCATGAGAGGAATTCGAGCCGTGCATGGAGTTACCGTGGAAACTCCTTTGCGAAAAATTATTGACGTGGTTTCCCCCGCCAGCATGAAATCCACCACCGCCACCGGACTTCGCGGCTTTGGCCGAATTATTTTTATTCTTATTCCCTGCCGAGGCGGGATGGGAACAGATGAGACCTAGCAAAATGAAAACGCAGGTGAATTTTTTCATGTTTTTCTCCGAAATCCATTTCAACAATTCGATCCGCGAGTTGCAAGTTTTTAAATTCCCACGACGAGGCCGGGCGCGGGCCGGAATCATCTTGACATTAGAGGTTAAAATCGGCGCAATCAGACCATGGCGCGACGCTGGATCGTGATAGGTCTCGCCGCCTTCGCGGCATTGGTGCTGGTTAATATTTTGGTGCTGGTGTTTTGGTTTCCCCACCTGATGAAAACATCAGGCCAAACTAGCTCTACGGCCGCGGTTCCGGCTACGTCTCAGCCGAACGGAACTGTCCAAAATTCTGCGGCTTCAGCGACTTCAACGGAGCCGGTGAAACCGACTACGAATGTGGCGCAGGATTTGAATGCGAAAGCTCAGGCGTCCGCGCCGCCTCTGGCAAACTCCACGCCAATTGCAGGCAAGGCTCATACTTTGCCGAGCCCACCGCCACTGACGGGCGGCTTTGTCCTCGAACGCCAAACTTTGTCGCCGAGTGGAAATTTGCGCATCAAGTATTTGCGAGATCGAAAGGCAAAGCTGCGGCGCATTGCACTGGAAGATGTTCATCACCCGGGCCCGAGCGAGGTTCTTTGCGAATACAAACGGAGCGCGTGGGTCCTTGTCTCGCCTAACGATGAATGGATCGCGCTCGATGAGCGTTCCGATCCGCAGGGCGGTGGAGTAAGACTTTACCGTCGTCATGGCGCGGACGGCGTTCATTACGAAGCAGCGGAAAATGCCGTAAACGCGCCACCGCTCCAGGATTCAGTCTGGCATGCCTATCTCGATGCAACGCAAAACGACCCTAACACTCCGCGTGAAGGAGTGACCATCGATGCGACAAACTGGGGTAGCGATTCACAAAAGCTTGGCCTTTCGGTTGCCTTCGTTCGCTCGGTTGGGCAGACAGATGTGCCCGAACCCTGGAGCTGCACTTACGATGTAGTTTCTAATCAGGTAGAGCCGTCTGCATCGGCGGAAGGTTCGGACAACGTTGCCCCGGAAGACTCGACAGCTTCGCCAGCGCCGAACGACGCTGCCGATCAAAACGCGATCCCACAGAATGAGATTCCACAGGGCGAGAATGCGGAGAACGCCTCCACTGACGCTAACGAGATGGATACGCAATTTCCCGGGGAGAAATTTCCGGCGACGCGTCAGGATGCTCTTACGGTTCCCGATGTAAACGAATCGAGCCTGAGCGAAATCAGTTACGCGATCAACGAAATGTACGCGCGGCACGGACTTGAGTTTCACGATGCGAAAGTGGCGAAGGAGTTTGCACAGTTTTCCTGGTATCAACCTCGAACCGGCGTCTCACGCGACCAGATTGAAAGCGAGTTCAGCGACGTGGAGAAGCAAAACCTGAAGGTGCTGGCACGATGCCGGGACGCGAAGGTCGCCGCGACACATCGGCACCGACAATCAAACCGTGGCCAACCAGCCCAGGAGGAATCGTTAGGTAATCGGTTTCTGAGAGATGTAATACAAGGTGTCAGTGATGGTTTGCAAAACCAGTAAGCGGCTCCCGACCGCCGGGCATCGAGTTCATCAAGCGACTTTCTCCTGCGCATTACGGGCACGGCGCGCTCCTAACGAAAAGTGATTTCTGGGATTCAAAGACTTGGAGGCTGCCGTTCGGAACAGCGACCTTCGTCTGAAATCACGACTGACTTCTTTGGCGAGCACTCTTTCGGAGGGACGAGCTTCTGCTCGTCCCTCCACGAAATGGTACGCCGGTCGCCGCGACGTCCGCGCTACCCAGAGGACAAAGCTCTACTTGTAAACCGTTGCTGGCTCCGGCCCTTCGAGGATTTTTTGGAAGCGTGGATCGTTGCGCAGCGGATCCCATTCCCAGCTGAGGCGCAAGTGAGCGAGAGTTACTTGATCAGCACCCGGTGTCGTGAGTAAACGCGAGAGTAATGTAATCGCCTGATCGACTTCGCCGGTCTGCGCGTAAACGAAAGCCAGATTCCTCGCGTATTCAGGCCCACCGACTGCATCCTTGCTTTCGGGACAAAGCTCGACGGCACGCTGCGCTTCGCGGATCGCGTCTTCCTTGCGACCGAGCAAGGCGTAAAGTTTTCCCAAGGCAGCGTGGAAGGTTGGGTCATCGGGGTGATCATGGATGCCGGCTTCGTACAAAGGTCTGACTTCTTCGAAAAGATTGTGCGCTCGTTCGAGATCAGCCTGCGCGAAGGCGACGCATCCTTCATAAAATTTCGCTGGCGCGACGACCGGAAATTCAGCCACCGATCGATCCAGAATCGGAACCGCTTTCCCGGCGGCGGCAAAATCGCGCGCTAACATCGCATACTCCCATTGCGCCACGATGACGAGCGGTTTGCCTTTCATCGCTTCCGGCAACTGGTTGAGCGTGGCGCTGGCCTGGGCCGGATCGTCGCTCTGGACCAAATGAAGATAGGCAAAGCCGAGCCAGCCATCGATGAGCTGCGGTTCAAGTTGCAGACCGTGCTGGTAGGCGTCGCTCGCCGCCGTCCACTGCCGCAACAGACGCAACGTATCCGGCAGTCCGTCGAAATTAGCGGCTCGAGGATCGAGTTCGTTCGCTCGTTGAAAGACAGTCAGCGCTTCCCGCCAGCGGCCTTGCCGCCGATAAATGTAACCGGAAAAATCGAGAATCTCCGAGTTGTTAGGCAAAGCCGCGCTCGCGATGGCTAGCTCGCGCAAGGCTTTCTCGTAATCGGCATCAATTCGATAATAACAAAGACCGAGTGCCATATGCGCCTCGCCAAGGTCCGGCGCCAGTCGCAACGCTTCGTCGGCCAGCGCGCGCGCGCGATTTTTCCGGTCCGGTTGGCGCCCCATGAAATAGATTTGGCTGTTCCAGATAGCGGCACGTGCCTGGGCGAGAGCAAAATGAGGATCGAGTGCGATCGCGCGGGCGTAAAGTTGGTCGGCATCGAGCGCGTCCTGTTTCGAGGCGGCGACGTGGGCAAGCTCATTCGCCTGCAAGTAGAGAAGATAAGCCTCAGGATTAGTGGTCGGCTGGTGGACGATGCGCGCCTTTTCCTCCGGCGCCAGTTTCGCCTGCAATTGTTCGGCGATGGCGCCGGCGATGTCGCTTTGAATGGCGAAGACATCAGCGAGATCGCGATCGTAGGTCTGCGCCCACATATGCGCGTCGGTGCGGGCGTCGATGAGCTGTGCATTGACTCGCACCTTGCCCTCGACCCGCTGCACACTTCCCTCGAGAAGATGCGCGACGCCGAGTTGTTTTCCAATCTCGCGCAAATTGCGCGCGATGCCGCTGCGATATTGCATCACGCTCGTGCGACTGATTACTTTCAAATCGGCGATCTTCGCCAGGTCGGTTAAGATTTCGTCCTGTATGCCATCGGCGAAATAAGCGTTCGCTTTTTCTTCGCTCAAATTCTCGAATGGCAAAACGGCGATGCTCTTTTCCGGAACGCTCGCGGTTTGCATCGAAGCAGCGTTGTGCTTCGCGGCGAGTTTTGGCGGGCGCCGAAAGAGAAACCATCCGCTCCAGGCGAGCAAGGCAAGCAGCGCCACGAGACCGATCGCGAACATGACGCTCTTCGATTTGGAAGAAACAACATGCCCGGGAGGTTGCACTTCCGTGCTCGCTCTCAACTTCGCCGGAGTTTCGGAATTGCCGACTTCATCAGTGTAAAAATTGACGAGCGAAATCTTGTGTCCGTGTTTCACTTCGCATTCGCCGAGTTCGTGCAAATGCGAGTGCCAGCGAGCGTAGGGCGCGAGATCGTCCGCGACGCGTTTCGACAAGAGAATGTGCCCGGCGTCGCCACAATCCATGACGCGTTGCGCGAAATCGATTCCTGCGCCGGCGACATTCGCGCGCTCGTTTACGTCGAGCACTTCTTTCACGGGTCCGCTATGAATTCCCATGCGCAATTGAATGCCGGGATGTTTTTTTAGGGCCGTTGCAATTTCCGTTGCGCATTCGATCGGCGCTTTTGGATCGCCAAAAAATACAAGGACGATGCCATCGCCTGTCGGCAAACGAATGAGTTTTCCCTGCGCGTCTGCCAGGCGGAATTGATTTGTGCTACGCGCGATTTCATTCAAACGCTGTTGCACTTCGCTCTGCTCATTGATGAGCAGCTTCGAATAACCAACGATGTCCATCGCCAGGACATGGCCGATCTCCATTTGTGGATCTGAACCAGGGTCGACGGACATACGCAGAAGTGTTACTGCGACCGCTTCAAGTTTCGTTCAATCTGTTTTGGCAGATTCGGTGTACTCGGGCGTTTTGACGTGGATGGCCATGAATGGTTCCGCACTTTGTTCGAGGCCGCTGCAAAGAGCAAGTCTTGTCGGCACAACCGGAGTTAAGCGAGCCGCAACAATCCAGACTCGACGTATTCTCGATGTGCCATTCGGGCTGTTTTCAAAGATCGCGTGCTCGCGTATTTATTCGGATGGAACTCGACCTGGAAGGTAAACATGCCAGCCGTGCTTATGCGATGCTGGTCTCACTCATAACTCCGCGTCCAATCGCGTGGGTAACGACGCTGAACGAAAACGGCACAGTCAACGCGGCGCCGTTCAGTTTTTTTAATGCCTTTGGCGCGAATCCCCCCATTATCGCGTTCGCGCCGGGCGATCGTGACGATGGAGCGCCGAAGGATACGGCGCGCAATATTCGTCGAACTCATGAGTTCGTCGTGAACCTCGTGGATGAAGCGACGGCGGAAGCGATGAATCGCACCTCAGCGTCGCTCCCCTATGGCGTGAGCGAGTTCGAGAGCGCTGGATTAACCGCGGTGGCCTCGTCAGTGGTCGAGCCGCCTCGAATCGGCCAAGCGCCGGCCAGTCTCGAATGCAATGAATGGGCCACACTTGAGATCGGCCGGAATCGAGTCGTCATTGGACTCGTTAGGCGGGTGCACGTGCACGATGCATTGATCGATCCCGATAAATTGCGGATTCGGACCGAGGATTTTCACGTCATCGGTCGCATGGCCAGTCCGAACTGGTACTGTCGCACTCGCGATCGGTTCGAGATGATGCGGCCGGCCTAACGAAGAAGCATGCGGATGCTCGCGTTCCCCAGGAGCAGGGGCATTTCCCGGTCTTTGAAGATAACAAAAATGTTACTAACGCGCGATAGCTAAGAGCCGCACTGTGGTTAATCTTTAAAACGAGAACGCAAATTCATTGAGGAAGGAACGAGTCTATTATGAAAACTTACAGCTACCGTAGTCGCAGTGCTCTCGTCCTGATGACGGCGTGTCTTTTGTTGTCTAACGGACATGCAGTCAGGGGCTCCGACGTGCACTCGCGTCAGGCCGCCACCGTGGCGTTTGCCTTTGTGCAACCTGTCACAGATCCTGCTCGTTTAATCATCCGCCGAATTCCCAATCTCGGTAATCAGGTCGTCGTCAACTTGTATGTCGATGGCGTGGCGACCGCGGGTATCGGATATGGCCGCAGCTATGAGACCTTTCTGCGACCCGGCCGGCACGTCTTATCAGTGCGGACGACTCCACATGCGAAGTGGCTGCTCCCGTGGGACACGATTTTAGATGTGCGAGACGGCCAGACCTACAGTTTTACGGCCAAGGGAAATCATTCGGGAAATTTGATTTTGAGCCAGGATTAGAGTCAGCGCTGATTTTTCACGGTTCAGTTTAAGGCGTAGTCCGGCAAGACCTGTCGGGAGAATCGCGTGCCCACTTCCTTCCTTGACGAATACGGGCAAAGACGAGAGAAACGTAAACGATGACGACAGAAGATGCAGCGAATCCCGCGCATGGGAAGCAGACGATCATTGTTGCACCGGATGAGGGGCAAATCCTTGAGGCTTTTGGCGACAAAGTTCAGGTGAAGCTGAGCGGAGAAGAGACGAACGGTGTGTTCGTCCTTGGGTTTGCGACTACCCCGCCGGGCCATGGCCCGCCTCCTCACATTCATCATCGGGAGGATGAATTGTTTATTATCGTATCGGGAAGCTTCCGCTTTCTCGGCGAAAATGGTTGGTCGGAACCTGTCGGGCCCGGCGGTGTGGTTTACACGCCGCGTGGTGTTCGGCACACTTTCCAAAATGCAGGGAATGAGCCGGGAAGACATTATGTGATGGCGACGCCGAGCGGCTTCGAGCGGTTCTTTAGTCAATGCGCCGAAGTCTTCGCACTCGGGGGCGCGCCGGACATGCAACGCATTCTCGCCATCGCCGCCGAGCACGATCTTGAGTTCGTGCCGCCGCTCGCGGGCTAATCATTTCGGACAGAAAAGCCCCGAGCTTGTCCTTTCGTGCCGGATTGGATTGTTGAAGACGACGTGAGCGTGACTTCCAGTTGGAGGAAATGCTTCGCGGCGCTGTTTACTGAAATATTGTCCTGGACCACGACGTCTTCAGTAAAACCATTATTCAAAATCGTCGTCTCAGGTAACGGAGTCCCTGGCTGAAGATTGGTGCTAGCGTTGACCTTGAAGCTCAAGTCCCAGGCGTTTCGTCGCCGAGTGTAGGATAAGGTGAGGAATTTCTGGTTCCCTGAGATCGCTAACTTCGATTCTACCGGGGCAAGGACGACATCTGGCACCATGGGATCGCTACCGAGCGCATACTCCATTAAATTAGTTCGCCCATCACCGTCTGGGTCCCGCATGTCGCCGCTAATCGATAAATCCGAAAGTTCCTGCTCGTTGAAAAACGCAGCTCGCCACATCTCGATGGTGATCATGCCTGGAGGAGGAAGATTGCGGGACGCATCATCAGCGACCAGGACCCAATCCTGCGTCTCTCCTTCGTTCGCTGGAGTGGTAAAATCACGCAACCCAACATTATCGAAATGGCCGATAGCGGTGGCATCGCCGGTCCTCGGGCTATACCACCAAGTCTGGACCACTGGGCCGGAAACCTTGCTCATGTCGACGGTGATTGTGCGGCCCGTAGGTATATAGGCCCACAGCGACGAACCATCCGCCGCTCTCGCTGCCGTAACATAATATTGCGAGGGATCCGAACTATCCGGATCTCCGAAACCTGCTACCACGATGGTGTTATTTACATCAGGAACGAACGTCCACCAGGAACGCGAATCCATCAGCCTCCTTAAATTCGCCATTCCCTGACTTCCCGCCGTATCCATCTGCGGCTGCCAGCCGGCAAAAAATCCCCAGAGCGGGTAGGCGCCGAAAAACGTACCGCACGACCCGCTGAAAAGGGACCAGTAAGCTTGTCGCCGGAGATCTTGTCCCGAAAGGTAGATACTCTGGTAACTCACGCCTTCGTAGCCTGACTCGGCCAGAAAGAATGGGGCAGGGGGAGTGCGCGCATAATCGTCGCGCGACTTAATGAGAACCGGGTTGTAGCTATAGGTGTTATTGATGTGAAGCCATGATTCGAGCCAGTAGAATTCCAGAGCTGATGTCTCTGCCGCACAGTGTGCCGTCTGCAGGTGATTCAAATCGAAATCCAGAATACCTTCTGCAAGAGCGGTGACGACATCCTTGTTAGGCGGGTTGTAATCGCCGCCGTTTAACCAGATCAAATTAGGATAATCCTTGTAGCGCTGCCCGAGAAAGCGGCCGTAGTCGCGCAGCTTGTCTGTTCCGTTCGCCAGCATTTCCTGATACCATCCTTCGACTCCACCTTCAGATCCGAGGTAGGAAGGAACAAGGAACACCTGGATTCCATATTGCGCGGCCTTCTTCAGCACCCAGTCGGCGTGTGCGAAATATGCCGGGTTCGGCGTCGAGAAATCTCCGGGCGTAGTGAAAGGTGGATCGCCATAACGATTGTACGGCGGATTATCGGCCCCGAAGTGTTCGATTAGATTAACGATGATCGAATTGAATCCCTTGCGATGGCGATTCATCAGGTATTGCTCCGTTTCTTCCCTCGTCGCCTGGACCATTAGCGACCACGGAGAGTCGCCTTGGATCAGAAAGGGGCGCCCATTTTGGTCAATTAGATAGCGCGGGTTTGCTCCTCGCTGTATCGGATAGGCAGGCGTTGCGGCTGTCGCTCTATCTCCGGGAGCGAGGAAAACGAGAGAAGCAATGACGCCGACGATCAGACGACAAAATGACAAACTGCGCATTCGGGGCGGGATCATCTACAATCGCTGCCATAATGTCGAGAAGGTTTCGAAAAATCCGCTGCAATATTGAAATTCGTTATAAATTGACTACGGCAAGGCCGCTGCGTGGTTCGAATAGCGGCCCGGCAACGGCCGACGGTGACGGCGCGGCCGGTCGTAATCGAAGCAAATCGATCGACAAAATCAGGGCGTGCTTAACCAAGTCGTTACTTCAGTGAACTCTCCTGTCCGCGTGCCATTGTCGTCTGGAATGATCGCCTTTGGCGACAGGAAGCGGGTTAGACCTGTTAGGGCGTGTTGCCCAAATGCACGGCAACATCTCACGCTGCGATTTCCTGCTTTGTCATTCCGAGCGTAGTCGAGGAATCTCTCACTTTAAGAATTTCTAGCAGTAAGAGATGTCTCGACTTCGCTCGACATGACAAGAACGGATTTGGGCAACACGCCCTGTTAGTTTCCACCCCAATCATCGTCCGCGGTGTCAGGCCTGTGGTCCCGGCCAGCTGAGAAAAGATCATACTTGTCTGGGTTTTTCTGACCAGGGCAAATATAGACATAGTCATTTTCCCATGGGTCTTTCCGGGGCCGAATCGAGTTCGGGTACGCGCTGTGGGAATGTCTGTACCCTTCTAATTCAGTATTCAGTTCTTGGATATCGGCCGAAATCTTAACGTGTCTGCTGACTTCGACTTGGTTTCCAAAACGGCCCACAGTCAGGAGCATTGCGCATGCAGCTGCCAGCAGTATGAGGCCTATGCCTGCGTGCCGCCCACGATTTGATCTCGCCTCCGATGCGACGGTCGCACTCATGGGTCTAACGAGAATATGGTGAGCGACGGCGACCGGGAACACGGCGGATTGGGAAACCGCCGGGTAGACGGTAAAGCCGCGCAGGGGAGCGGAGACTGAGCCGGGAGGTGAAGAATTCAACGAGGGTGGAGGACATGGAAGACATTGTAGCTACTCTGCTTGTGGAGCCAAGGCGGGTCGCCGTTCGCTCCGCCGGACTGGTTAGGCTCTCTTATGTGAACATGATGCGGAAGCGTAGGCCGGGCTTGCAGCCGAATTGCGGCGGTTTGATGAAATGCTCAATTAAGACACCTCCATTTGCTTCGATGACACGCAGTGAGGCGATATTGTTCGGATCAGTAGTGATCTCGACGTACGGAAGTCCGATGGCCTTAGCTTCTGGAAGTATGAAGCGTAGCGCTGACTTCGCATATCCGAGACGCTGCTTCCCGGCACCACCGCGTAGCCGATATGTCCCAGACAGTGGGGTGGAAGCGCCGCAGTACCTGGCTGCCAACGCAACCCGATACTCCCGCAAAACTCGCCGTCCCACAGCCAGCGCCTGAATCCCGGGAGGCGCTTGGCCGACGAACCGTCCGGGAGAATAACGGGAGGCCCCTTAGCTTCGGGGTCTTCCATGCTGGTGAGAAATGCCGCTGCATCCGCATGAATGCGGGAAAACTCTTCGCGCGCGGCCTCGACACCGCGCTCGTTGTCGTAAGACCACCCCCGCTCGAGCGCGGCGACGTAGCCGGCGAGATGCTCGGGACTGGGACGGACGAGCTGCATGCGTAGGCGCCTAACGAAAAGGAACTGAGCGACCCCTGGCGGAAACGAGCGTCGCAAACATGAGGCACTCTCTCATAAAATCCGGGTCACTCAACAACGCGGCCAGCGGTTCGCTCCAGTGATTTGTTAGGTGTTTGGTGGCTGCCCATTGACTGACATGCCGAACATTTGCTTCACAGAAGGTCGTGATAACACAACGATAGTGAAAACGCCAAGAACCGTTCCAAATGGAAAGAATCCGCACTGCAAACACGCCATCACGAAAACGAACCAGTAGGCTCTGCGTGAGCGAATACAACGACCGGCAGCGATGACGCAAGCTGCGAACGACTCGCCGAGTAGGAAAAAGCCTGCACCGAAGCCCATGAAGAGCCAGCCGACAAATGCAGGCGGTGGCTCGCCGTGTTTTGGTGGCGGCGCGTGAAGCACGAACCAGCCGATGGCAAAGTGAATGAGGGGAAACAGGGCGAAGAGCGCCGTAAATCCGGCGACGACATAATGGAAGATGCTGATCAGCCGCAAATGTTGCTCGTTGTCGGTGCGCTCTAACATCTAACGAGTATTCGCCCCCAAAAATCTGCCCTTAATGGCGGATAAGATCTGCATAATCCGGTTGGCTGTCGGGGCTACCGCTGGTGGAAAGGGGAAACATTTCTGGGGGCGATGCTATAGAGGCGCGCCGAACGGGGCAAGCATGAATCGCGGCGTCACTGACGGTCATGCATTTTCTGGAGGGAAGAACTCTGTCTCGTCCGGGAAGAAGGCCGGCACAGAGGCCGGCTTTCCAATCTGGCGATTGGGCCGGCGAACACATCGACGCAAAAAGTTCGTGACGGCGAGTCGCCGTCACCAGCACGCGCTCCGAGCCGGAGTGGCTTCTGCGCTCCCCGGATAAACCCCAAATCCCAAACCCCAACTCGAAAGCGTTGCGAGCGAGGCCACCAGGGAAACTTCAAACTCCAATGATCAAAACGCAGAACATGCGATTAAGCAGATTTGAGATTTGGGATTTGGAGAGTCCATGGGGTTTGGGTTTTGGGTTTTGGGATTTTTGAGCATGACCGTTTTACTGGGAGCGCTACCCGCAAATAGGATCCGGGCATCAGCCCGGAAAACCCCAAATCCCAAAACCCAAGACCAGGGAAATCCCAAGCTTCAGGATCAAAGCGGGATGCGCGGAGCGATTAGCGCGTGTTTGCCGCGTAAAAAGGCGTGGCTTCACGCGGTTTAGTCGCACAAAAAGTGAACGGAGCTTGATGCGGATGCGGACGCAATGATACAAAGCGATTTACGGGGATCAGGTTTGTAAATCCCAAATCCCAAAACCAAACCCCAAGCACCAGGGAAACTTCAAGCACCAATGATCAAGCTGACAATTGCGAAGTCGCATTCCTTTGAAACTTGGGATTTGGGATTTCCCTGGGGTTTGGGGTTTGGAGATTGGGATTTTTGAGAATGGCCGCGCCTGCCCGCATTCTTAGCCTCAATCTCGGCTCGCAAAGCGTCGGGCTCGCGGAGTTTCACGGGCAAGCCGCTGGTGGATTGGTGCTCACTGCTTTTCGAATGCGCGATATCCTGGCCGATCCCGCGTCGGACAGTGTGCGCCACGCGCAAATCACGAACGCCATTCGCGAAATGCTTGGCGAGTTAGAAATCGATCGCGGGAAAGTCAGCTATGCGGTCGCGAGTCAATCGGTCTTTGCGCGATTTGTGAAATTGCCGGCAGTCGATGAGGAAAAAATCGAGCGCATCATCGGTTTCGAGGCGCAACAGAACGTGCCGTTTCCGATCGACGAAGTGGTTTGGGATTATCAACTCGTCGGCGGCGGAACGGAGCGAACAAATCCAGGTCGTTCTCGTCGCGATCAAAGCGGATCTGTTGGAAGGGATTAACGCGGCGATCGAAAACGCCGGGCTCGAACCGGTGCTGGTGGATGTGGCGACCATGGGTCTTTACAATGCGTTTCGTTATAACTATCCCGATCTGACGGGCTGTTCGCTTTTGGTCGATATCGGCGCGCGCACGACCAATCTGCTTTTTGTTGAGCCGGGAAAAGTTTTCAGTCGCAGCGTTCCGATCGGCGGCAGTTCGATTTCTTCGGCGATCGCTAAGGAAATGAGTGAGCCGCTGGCGGCGGCGGAGTTTCGCAAGAAGCGACAAGGATTCGTTAGTCTGGGCGGCGGATACGCGGAACCGGCGGATCCCGATATCGCGCGCATGTCGAAGATTGTGCGCAGCACGTTGACGCGACTGCATGCGGAATTGATGCGCTCGATGAGCCATTATCGCGCGCAACAGCAGGGGACGCAGCCGGAGCGCGTTTTTCTTGCCGGGGGCGGCGCGAGCACACCTTACATGCGCGAGTTCTTTCAGGAAAAATTGCAGTTGCCGATCGAATTCTTTAATCCGTTGCGTAACGTCACGGTCGCGTCTTCCGAGGTGGCGGATCAAGTTTCGAAATCGGCGCATCTGCTCGGGGAACTTGTCGGGCTGGCGTTGCGCAGCACGACGACGTGCCCGATGGAATTAAACCTGGCGCCCGCGAGCGTAGTGCGCGCACGCGAGCTGACGAAGCGCCGGCCGTTCCTGCTTCTCGCGGCGGCTTGTTTCATTCTCGGCCTGCTGGCCTGGAGCGCTTATTATTTTCGTGCTGCCTATGTCGAGCGTCGCGTAGTCGAGCGATTGCAGGAAAAAGTGGAGGCGATGCATGCGGTCGAGCGGCGAATGATTAATCTGCGCCGTCAAATTGCCGCGCTCGACAGCGTGGCGACACCACTCGCGACTGCGATCAGCGAACGCAACTTCTGGCCCGCGCTTTTGGAAGATTTAAATGCGCGGCTGCCGGAACAGGATATTTGGATTACCGAGCTGGTTCCCACTTCTGGCGGAAAGCCGGTTGGCATCAGTGAAGCGGAACGCGCGAAATTCTCGAGTGCGCCGGCATCGCCGCCCGCTGCGAAGAAGGCGGCGCCCGAACCGGTGATCGACGGGATTCTTGTGCGCGGCCTCTACATGTTTAATCCCAAGCAGCAGGAAGTGGTGGTCGATTATTTTCGCAATCTGATCAAGTCACCCTTTTTCAAAATCGATCCTAACAATCAATCGGGCGTGATGAAACCGACAACGCCGAACAATACGGAATGGGCGTTCCCGTACGAGCTGCACCTGGATCTGCGCACGCCGATGAAGTTGTCATGAGCCGGCTGCCACAGAATAAATTCATCGGCTCGTTTCTGATCACAGCCGGTGCCGCGACGCTGATCGCGCTGATTCTGCTGCTTTACACCCGCAGCGGGTTCAACGGCGCAACCGAGCAACTCAACGAGACCGCGACGGAATTGAATCGCTTGCAAAACCTCAATCCATTCCCTAACGAGGCTAATTTTCAGACGATGAAAACGCAGACGGCGGAGTACGGCGTGGCGCTCGACAAAATGAAAGAGGAATTGAAGACGCGCATCTTGCCGGTGACACCGATGCAGCCTAACGAGTTCCAGGCGCGATTGCGCGAGATGGTGATGAAAGTGATGGAAAAGGCGCGCGCGAACAGGGTGAAGTTGCCGGAAATTTTCTTCCTTGGCTTCGATGAATTTTCGGCGGCGCTTCCGAGCACGGAAGCTGCGCCTTTGCTCGGACAGCAACTCGCGCAGGTGGAATTGATTGCCGATATCCTGATCGACGCGCGCATCGACGCTATCACGGTTTTCAAGCGCGGACCGTTATCCGAAGAACACGGCGCGACATCGACACCATCTCGCGGCGCCCGGCGCGACAGCAAGCGGACCGAAACTGGTCGAGCGGAGCACGCTGGAAATGACATTTGCGTCGTCACCAAGCGCAGCGCGCCGTGTTATCAATCAGATCGCGAGCGCGAGCCAGCAGTTTTACATCATTCGCACGCTGCACGTGCTGAATGAGAAAGAGAAAGGACCGCCGCGAGCGGAGACATCAGCGCAAGGCGCGCCTGCCGATACGGCTGCACCCGGGGCGAAGCCAAACGCCGCGCTGAATTTCATTGTCGGGGGCGAACACATTCAAACCTCGGCGAATATCGAACTCGTTAGGTTTACTTTTTAAAATGAAATTCGAAACGAACGTGGCTACTCGGCTGGGGAGCGCACGCGACTCGCGTGCGGGCGATTCGGCGCCTCGCCATCGCGAACTTATCCCCTGATGGGCTGATACCAAGCGCTGAGCGCGAGGCAAATTGCGTTCGGCAAGAAAGTTCGCTACGGCGAGTCGCCGCAACCAGCACGCGAGGCGCGTGCGCTCCCCAGCTCTTGTGCGGCGCGCCTGGGCAAACAGCGCAGGAATTTTCTTCGCCTAACGAATGTTAACACAGATGGACTGGATTCGCGCCCATTACGATCGCTTCAGCTGTCCTTGTCGGGGCGTTCTTTCTTTTTCTATGTGCGTTTTTCGTTTGGCAGCACACGGCGCAGTTCGCGGAGAATTCGCGGCGCTGCAATCGTCGCCGCCGCAAAAAAAGGCGGGCCCATTACCAGCTGAAACGGCGTTGCAGGACGCAGCGGAGGGACTGCGTCAGCCGGCGCAGTGGACCGTAGGTGGGCGTTCCGGTCTTTTCGTTCCCGAGAAACATTTTATCGGTCCGAACGGTTTGCCCGCGACGCTGCAGAACACGGAAGTTCATCCGCCCGTGCCTAACGAGTGGTTGGAACAATTCGGTTTGCCGATCGCCGACGCTGATGTCTTAACGCAGGATCCGGATGGTGAGGCTTCACTAATTTGGATGAATGGCAATTCCACACCAATCCGACAATGCTTCGCCTTACGGTCGTATCGTCAGGTCTAATCCGTGCGTCCGTGGCCCTAAAGGATTTCTCGACACCGTCGTAGGAAGTCTATTATGTTGCGTTCGATAATCAGTGTCCTGAAAAAGGACATAGTTTGGAATGGTCCGCCGCCGTTTCTTGTTTGCTGGGGGGCAACGAGAGGCGGCGGTCTCTTTGCGTTTAGCCCCACTTCGGGCGTGCTTCCATGAGTCGTCGCCATTCAATAAGTCGCCCCTGAATCCAAGTTCGCACGCTCGGTTCCAACCGAGGCGCGCGGCTGTCTCATGTCTCTTGCCGCTCTTCGTGTCTTGCATATTACGATAATAACGTCGCGAGACAAAATGTGCATTGCAAGAGGATCATGTTCTGCACGAATTTCATCGATGGCTCCATTAACCTTGTTGATTGCTTCGATTAACGATTTCAAGGCATCTTGTAGTCGATGAGGCCGCATAATGTTCGATTGAACATATACTGTGGCGCGGGCACAAGATCTTAGCTAAATTCCTCTCTCTCAGTGAATCCGACAACCAACGCCGCGAGGACCAAGACTCAGCGCAAAAGGAAATTCACTTCGCACGCAATATCGGGCAACAGAAAAGACGAGTTTTCCGATCTTCCAATTTCCAAACAGCGACGATGGCAGCTGCGACAGAATGAGCGACGCCGATGCATCATTTGCGGCGTGAAGAAGGTAATGGGGAGGTTTTGTTTAAAACACCTAATTGCTAATCGGGAACGAGACAGGGTTTATAAAGGCTGTAAGGCGCGGCGGTACAAATTCCCCCAGCTATCAGGTCGAAGCGAGAATTAAGAAAAAGAGTTCTGCATCACAAGCTAAACGGAACGTGGGCACCGTTCGCTCGCGAAAGTAATGAGCGACGACGCAGATACTCTTTTTGAAATGATGTTAGCCGCCGATCGATTTTGCAACGAAATCGGAAATATAGCGGAGGACTCACCTCCCGATCCGGAACAAGAGGATCTGCGGCTTAAGGCTGTCCAAAGCCGAGCGTTGCTGCAGCAACTAAGGGCCTTTTACGATCAGGATGCACTAGCGATAGAAAATGCGGCGGTCCGTGGCTACTTCCGTCAACTGATAATGGCAATGATGTGGATAGCTTATCACGCACGCAAAAAGATTACGTTCAAACAGTTCCGCACGCTTGTCATGATAGAGGCCGGCTTTACGCACCTTTTACTAACGCGCGCAGAAAAGGCCGAGTGAAAGTACGGAGGAGATTTATGTTCTCTTATTTGCACGGTAGACCGCGTAAAACGCTAGAAAAGCGGCAAAGCAGATCATTCTGGCTACGGCCACCAAAGTGAAATGGGGGCGGTTCAAATTGCTAAACAGGTCCAGGGCAATTGATGATGCGGCGATGATCGCTGTGATGTTTAATGCCAAAGCTTTGTTCAACGCAACAATGTGATGACTCGTCGCTTTACCGCCGCCGTCGCGAAAGGTTTTGAGCCAAAAACACGACGATGATCAGCCCAGCGGCAATATTAGTCCAAAGACAATCGGCTAATCCAACACGGCGTCGTATTTTGCGTGTTTCTGAATGGAATGGAAGAAAAAGACGCTCGAAAGTGGCGTGCCAGTCATTGGCCCCATGCGAACTATACTTCGCTATCGCAGCGTCGGCTGATTCCCAGTCTAGATTAAATCCTTGCCTTCGCCGTCGTTGATTGCTCATGATGTTCGCATGAAACTCCCCGGGGCTGCTTTCTTCTTAATCTTCGCTTGTGCCGCGGCCTTTGCCGGCCCTGACCCTCTCGGCGAAGCAAATTCGCGCACGGGCACTGCTGAAGTTAATACCCACACCCTGTTGATCACTGGTAATCAAATCTCCGCGCGTGGTCCTGTTCCGCCAGCGACGCTGACTGTTCTTGGCAGAATCGGCGCAATCGGCGATGTGATTGCCGCGAATGCATACGCCGCCATCCTTGAAGGAAGTGGAATTGCTGGCGGCGGCCCGTCGACGCTGGCGAATAGTCTGACTCTACAACCAAGTTCGATCATCGAATTGGCCCTTAGCACCAGTGGCGAACACTCAAGCTTCGCACGTAGCGGCAGCACCCGGTCATTTGAATTGGACCTGCGATTTGCTTTCGTAGGGTCCTGGTCTTGGAAACCAAGACGGGCCGTTGGGAATTTCAGCTGGGCGGGTATCTAAATCGCGACAAAAACCTATTCTGACTTTGAATGAGTCTTTGTTCTAAGGAGAACGGAACGCCGTCTCCTTGCAGCCATGCCCCACCGAATCAACCTTTTCTTCTCGCGACCCAGGCAAAAAAGGGCAAGGTGGTCGGCTCGTTAGGATAAATGGGAGGTAAGTTTGAAACCGCTAAACTTTTTGATTCGCCCCCGACCCAGAGGGTTCGTTGTCATTTCGAACGAGCTGGATTTGTGATTCCGCAGCTCAGCGAATCCGCCGCGATCGAATACGCTAAATCCTGTGCACAATCCCGGCCGCTCGAACTCGATATTTATGACGCGGAAGGTAATTTGGTCAGAAAAATTGTGATGCCAACTTTGGCAAAGGACGACCGCAAATAACATTTTGTTATTCTAAACTGTTATCGTCGCTTAGTTTTCGTGCAGGCGAATAGGACTATGGTTCCGACAATCGATATCATCGATAGAGGATTGCCAGGCGTCTTAACCTTCCGAATAGACCAAATCAGGTGCCGAATTATAAAATATTCTCGTGGAACTGCGAAATAAGGCTGAACTGATAATCGATTCTGAAATCGCAGCGCTTCCGATCGGGCATCTTTATTTGGGATTGCGTGCGCGTCGTGTGACTGCGTCATTCAAAAGCATTGGTTCTCTACACGCCGCTTGGGCAAATCCGCGTGGAGGATTGGGAACTCCCAGCGTCGTGCATGAGTTAGACTGTGTCTTTGGCAGTCTCTTGAGTATTACAGAGCGACGCGGAGTTGAAGATTGGGATGCGTTTAGGCGCTCGCGTCGATTGCCGAAAGACAACGCTAGCCAATTTTCGATTTACTTCATGAGTCCGTCTCTGCATCGGCTTAAGAGAACAGTGACCAGGCATCAGCTAGCGCAACTTCACCTTAGCATACGGTCAATCAATGCTTTGGAAGCTATTGGCGTTACGACAATCGGAGGGTTAGTGGAGAAGACTCATGCAGGTTTGCCGCGTCTTCGCGCGGCTGGATATTTGAGCGCATCTGAAATTAGAGCTGCCCTGGAAGCGCTTGCGGCTGTTATTACGCCGGACGGAGACGTTAACTGGATTCGTTATGCCTGGAGCTGTAGGATGTGTAATCATTCCTCACCGCGATAAGAAGAGTTGGTCTGGATCGGAATTCCTACGGCAGTTACCGGATGCGCTGCGGGTAGCAGTTAACCTTCGATATGGTCCGCGCAGCTTACGAGTCTTGGAGAAGCGTTTTTTGGAGAAACCTTGCGACCGTTTCAGTCTCAAGAAATTGGCGAAGCAATTCGGCCGGACAGGAGAACGGGTAAGGTTGATCGAAGAAAGATTGGTCAAAAT
>CAWDLY010000030.1:0-71211 GCA_963803315.1 uncultured Verrucomicrobiae bacterium
CGCCGATCGCATTGCTTCTGTCCTCCGACCTCTGACTTCTGCTTTCAGCGTTTCAGTTTTCAGAATTTCAACTTTTGATCCAAGCCACCCCATGATGCCAGGAGCGAAAAACCGCCGCCCGGACGGGGAGCGCACTGCCTGCCCGCCGTGTGCGGGCGTCTCGCGCAAACGAACTTTTGATCTGTCGGAATGAGTACCGCGCCGCTAGAATTCGCCGCCCATGCCAGAAATTCTCCGTGTTCGCGGTTTTCGTTTTTTCTTTTTTAGCCGCGAAGGCTCACGAGCCACGCCACATTCACGTAGAGCAAGCAGAGCGTTACGCGAAATTCTGGCTTGAGCCGATTGAGCTTGCTGAGGCGCGCGGCTTCCGCGGTCCTGAATTGCGCGAGCTCAACGCAATCGTTGAAGAATATCGCCAGAAGTTTATCATTGCTTGGGATGAGCACTTTGGCCAGTAAACCAGTCGCCGACGCGGTCGATGTGAAGTGCACCGATGATGAGTTGATCGTCAGCCTGGTTGACGGTCGCCGAGTTTCCGCGCCGCTCGCATGGTTCCCGCGCCTGTTAAAAGCGACGCCGAAGCAACGCGCGAACTGGCGGCTTATCGGTCGGAGATAGAATTCATTGGGACGATATCGACGAAGATATTTCTGTTCGCACGCTTCTCGTTTCTTGAGTTTGATGAAGATCACTCGCCGGATCGTTGCCGATAAGATTGCCGACTACCTGCGTTCTTCCGATGCAACGGTGTAACGATTCAACGAATCACCTGGCGAAAGCCCGCTATCGCGCCAAAGTCATCGTGTCGAGCGAATGAAATGAGTTTCATCTCAATCTCCTTGGCTCGCCGTAGCCTGGCGAAGGCGGCTGATTCCGATTTCAGCGTGTCAGCATTTCAGCTTTTCCGCATTGATGCCAGGAGCGAAAAACCGTCGCCCAATCTTTTACTTTGGCCTCCTGCTCGCGAAAGCTTTCGGAGTTCAATTTCGAATTTCTCCGCCAGGATTTTGGACCGAACGAAGTAGCGTCCCGTTTTCACGAGTATTCGTTAGGGTCTGAGAACAAAAACGCTTGGCAACGGCAGTCTAATTGCTATCTTTTACTGCATATCCCCCCCGAGCCTTCGGGCGAGGGGCGCGAGGCCGCTGGAGAAATCCTGCGGCTTCTGCTTTTTATGGCCCTAAAAACGAACGTCTACATCGACGCTTTCAATCTTTACTACGGTTGCTTGCGCAAGACTCCTATCGATGGCTCGACCTTGGCGCATTCTGTTCAAGAATGCTGACAAACAATCAAATCAACCGCATCCGCTACTTCACTGCACTTGTCACACCGCGAGCGGGCGATCCTCAACAACGGAACCGGCAGGAAATTTATCTTCGTGCTCTTCGGACCATTCCAAATTTAACGATCCATACCGGACGTTACCTCTCGAGCAAGATTTGGATGATGCGCGCAGATGGATCCGGCAAAGTTGAGGTGCTGAAATCCGAGGAAAAGGGATCGGATGTAAATCTTGCGAGTTATCTCCTGATCGATGCCTACCGCAGCAAATGCGATGTCGCCGTAATAATATCGAACGATTCGGATCTCGTCTTCCCCCAATCGATCACATCAAACAGCACGTCGGGAAGATCATTGGTATTCTAAATCCGCATAAACGCCCAAGCCGCGAACTCCTTCCGCTCGCCAACTTCTACAAGCAGATTCGCCCGCATGTCCTGGCCGCGTGTCAATTTCCCAAAACGATGACCGACGCCCTGGGCCAATTCCACAAACCACCGACATGGTGATCCCAACCTGAACACCGTCGACCAAATGAAGCAATAAGCGTCGATTCGTTAGGGCGATTTGCAAACGTCGGAGGACACGCGCACTGCCGTTTCGGCGCGAGATCGCACTCCCAAATCCTGACGACCCGCCAGCCAGCTTTACGCAGAGGTCCGCGTGACCAACCGATCACGCGCGATGGTTCGCTCAAACTTGGGCAGCCAAAATTCAATCCGAGATTTTCGGCATGTAGCTGAACTTGCAGCCGGTGTGCCGATGCCAGAAACATCCATCCACGAAAACAGCGACCCTCTGCTTCGAGAACGCGAAGTCGGGCTTCCCGAAGAGTTTTTTGTTGCGGCGCCAGCCTGTGATTTGGGACGCGCGAAGCAATGCCACCAATCGCAATTCCGTGTCGCGATTGCCGCTCGCCCGAATCCGCGACATCACCGCAGATCGTTTCTCGCGGGTGAAAACGTCAGTGCGGGTTACGTTTTTCGGAAGCGCTCGAATTCGCGCGGCAGTTTGTCGAGCAGCGCCGGCGTGTTCATTGCGTAGAGGTCCCATGTCACATCCAGTTGGTTGCACAGCGACGCTAGTCGGCGCGCGCTCCCGCGGGATTTCCCGCCGGCGCCACGTTTCGCTGCGCGGGTCGTGCGGTCAATGTACAACTCAGTCGCTGCCGACATGATGGCGCGATTCGAGATCAACTCCTGACGCGACGCCAACTGCTCGACAATATCACCAGGCGTATCAACCGGCTGCCACAACACGGCCAGAGCGCGAGTTGGGTCATCTCGGTGAGCACGATAGATCAGCAACGGCCCGGCTAACAGGTGCCGGTAATATCGCTGGTAGTTCGTCGACTCGAGAATATGGCGCGCGCGCGCGCCCGGGGTTCGCTGCCCGCGACCATCCATTGGACAAAGTGTGTCGTGATAAAAAAGCGCAAGCCATGTCCAAAAACCGCGATCGCGATGCAGTTCAAGCAATCCTGATTCGGCGAGACGCTCCTGTAGATATTCTGCTGCTTGAAAGCGACTATCGAAGCTGCGAGGCACAACCTCCACAGTCGACCCGACACCCTCGGACGTCGCGTTGTCGGTAAGCAGAGCATTCGGATACGGGAGTGGTGTGGGCGTTCGCAACGAATCGAGATATTCGCCGAATCGCCTGATTCCTTCCTCGTTAAGACGGCGCAGTCTCATTTCGCAGTCTCCGTCCAGAAACTGGCAAATTTCGCCAGCATCCCACAGCGGCGAGCGAACGCAGCCACTGCTCTTTCAATCCAGTCACGGCTTGCGTCTAAGCCCTCGTCCTCCGCCGGAGGATCAGTCATCCCCGGCAATAGCGAAGCAAAACGGAGCCATTTCGACAACGGCTCCTCGGGGTCATCAACATCGAAATGCTTCTCAAAAAGAAGCGTGCGTGTGAGCACCTCACGCAGCACGGCCGGGTAAACGAGCGCCACAAACCAGGCGAGAGAGAGACTGCTCTCCAGTCGCCCACTGCTTTATTGACTAGAAGCGATGGTTCCTCTTCGAAGTCTACGCGCCACAACTGATCACCCAAATCGTCAGGAACAACCGGCAGCAGTGAAACTCGATTTTCTTTCTCCTCTTCAGGCTTCTTCAGCGTGATCCGATCTGCCTCTGCCAGAAGCAACCCAGCCGGTTCTTCAACCGACGTCACACGCACGCGAAATTTGATTCCGTCAAAGGAATCAAATTCCGTCAGCGTGAGATCAGCCGGCGCTTGGACCTTCGCCACGCTCCCAAAGGAGAAACGCATCCAAGTCGGTGAGCCCGAGCGATAGGCCTCCACATCGACCAGCGCGCTTCCCGGCAATTCGTATCCGTCGAGGTCGATACTTGCATCAAACGTTCGCAGGCTATCTTCCTCCTTCAGGAGAATTCGCACATCCTCCCGCAGAATTCTTTCACGCCCGGTGTAATTAAATTTCCGGATCATCAGCTTTAGCCTTTGGCTTTACGTCCACATCGACGAACACGTCTCGGTTGGCGTCGAACCCGACCACCGAGATGTGAAAATCCGCGTCAGTCACTTCGAACAGCGCGCGATTTTTCGAACAACTTTCAACCTTCGCGCCGATTGGTGGCGGCTCGAAGCGAATAGGACTCTTATCAAGCTCGAAGTCCGCCGGGTCGTACTGGCCAAGCGGTCGGCCCCGTCGAACAACGTAGGCCACTCGAATATCCAGAAGTTCCGGAATCGGGCATCCTTCTCCCCTTTGGAAACGGCAAAACCTCCGATGATCTGCTGGACACGATAACGTTTCTTTCGAGGTTCTATCGGCTCGACCTCGTCATCTGGAAGCTTCCCGCGTTTTTTCTTCTTCCGCTGTCGCGCTTCTGGCGTCGCCTCATCGGGTGGAGCGGGTAAATAAAAATAGTCGATTAAGAGTCTTTCGCCGCTGGAGTCAGATCGTGTATTCATGAAAGCGATGTTCTAATCGGGAACACGTAACGGCAAGCGCTCTGTTATCTAAATGGCGCGATGGCCGACTCCGACTCACTCAATTTGATCGGCAAGCGCGTTCGTGAAGCTCGTTTGCTGCGAAAACCGCCGCTCACGCAGGATCAACTTTCTGGCAAGCTCGCTTCCCTCGGTGTGAGTATCGATCGAGCAGGTATTTCAAAAGTCGAGATCGGTGCACGTTGCGTTCTCGATTTTGAGGTGAAGGCGTTCGCCAAGGCACTGGGCGTCACGGTCACGTGGCTGCTCGGGGACAGAAAATAACGCGATGCCGGCATACTCGCGGCAAACGGTGGCGGAGTTTTAGCAGCGGATCCGGCAACGATCGTTGGTGAGCTAATCACTGCCGCAAGCGCGGAAGGTTTCGCCGACCATCGGCACCGGCAAACCGACGCCTGGCATCGTGAGATCGCGATCCTGAAGGCCTCGCTTTCGGACGTTGTCCAAAGCGATTCGTCCTTCAACCAATGGTCTCTTCTGCTTGAATACCCGATTCCACGTCGTCAACGGCGTGTCGATGCAGTGTTACTGGCGCGCGACGTAGTTTTCGTGATCGAGTTCAAGACGGAGGAAAAGAAGCATGCGGCGAGCACACGAAGACAAGCCGAGGATTACGCCCTTGATCTGCGAGACTTTCATGAGCAGAGCCGCGATCGCGTTATCGTTCCGGTCGCTGTCGCTCCGAACGCGCCGTCTGTCGAGCCACGTGTAGCGGAAAATGATGATCTGGTGCGTGAAGCCTACCGCGCGAACGCGATAGACCTCGCCGCGATGATCAAACGCATCTTCGACAGCGAAACACAGGCAAATCGTCAAACCATTAACCCGCGCGCGTGGGACCAATCAAACTACCGTCCCGTCCCAACGATCATCGAAGCCGCGACAGCCCTTTACGCCGGTCACAACGTTCGCGAAATTACGCATTCAGCGGCAGGAGCAATAAATCTCACCGCCACGTCCGAGCGCCTCATTGAGATCATTCGCGATGCGCGAGCCAAGTCGCAGAAGTCATCTGCTTCGTCACGGGCGTTCCCGGCGCAGGGAAAACGCTCGCCGGGCTGAATGTGGTTCATAATCCCGACTTGCGTGGCGAAGATATTCCGTCGCCTGTGTTTCTCTCCGGAAATGGACCGCTTGTGAAGATCGTTTCCGCTGCCATCACCCGCGACCGCCGTCGGCGCGGCGGTTCAAACGACGCGAGCCGAACCGTCTCCACGTTCATTCAAAATGTGCATCACTTTGTTCGGCATGCCGAAGAGCGTGATAACGAGCCGCCTCACGAGAAAGTGATTGTCTTCGACGAAGCACAGCGAGCTTGGAATGCGCATCAAAGCGCGAAGAAGAAGCGTGGAGATTATTCAGAGCCGACAGCGGTTTTGCGAATCATGGATCGCCATCGCGACTGGGCGGTGATTATCGCCTTGATTGGCGGCGGGCAAGAAATCAATAGCGGCGAAGCAGGAATTGAAGAGTGGGGCCGGAGCTTGTCTGCCGAATTCGCGCATTGGCGCATCGCCGTTTCACCTAACAGCCTTGCCGGCGACGCGAGTCTTGCCGGCCATCGATTATTTCCGGACGCGATCGATTCTCGGTTAGCGATTTCAAAAGAGCCTGCACTGCATCTGAACGTAAGCATTCGCTCATTTCGCGCGGAAAAGATCACGCAGTGGGTGGAAGCCGTCCTTAATTGCGACGCCGTCGACGCTGCTTCGCTCGCTGGTCAGATGTCCGAGTTTCCCATACGATTATCTCGCTCGCTCGACGCCGCGCGATCGTGGTTACGCGACCATGCGCGCGGGCTTCGGCGCTGTGGTTTAGTCGCGAGATTCCGGTGGCATTCGGCTTCGGGCGCATGGAATCGAAGTTTCATCTGGTTTCCGCCTCGCCAACCGCGATCTCTACACGCATTGGTTTCTTGCTGACCTGGACGATGTCCGCGCCTCGAATCAGTTGGAAGTAGCTGCCACTGAGTTCGAGTGTCAGGGCCTTGAGCTAGACTGGACCGGGGTCTGCTGGTCAGGCGACGTCAGCATTGAGCCGCAAAGAGACACCTGGCGTTACCAGTCTTTCATTGGTCGGCGTTGGTGCGAAGTCCCGCAACTCACAGACCGCGCGTTCATGTTGAATACATATCGCGTCCTCTTGAGCAGGGCACGTGAGGGGATGGTGATCTGGGTTCCATTAGGCGATGCTGGCGACCTAACGCGACTGCCAGAGAGGTTTGACTCTACGGCAGAATTCCTCGAACGCTGCGGCGCGCAGCTATTGTCCTAATGCTCTTGGAAACAACTGATGTTCATTTCGCCTGTGGTGCGTATAGCGATTCTTGTCGTACGGGAACTCGAACTTGATCCCCATCTCGCAAAGCGGTTGCGGAACTCTCTCCTTCACGCAGAAGAAGAAAATCCCGAAGGTCGCGCGCGCTGTGCGGTCGGGCTCGGTGGCCGGTGAGTTTGTCCGTCTTGGCGACCTCAAGCACTCGATAGAGGTAGTTACGCGCTGGTTTCCGCCAGTAGGCCAAAATGCCTTCTGCGACGGGCAAGATCGTATTCAATCGTTTCAAAGCCGCCGCCTGGTTCGAGCCGTAGCAAATCGCAAATGGCTGGCCCCAGCGGAGTATTTGCGAGTGCGCGCGGTGCCGGCGTAAGTTGCGTCGGAAAAATCCGGGGAGATCGCCGCGCACGCCGATGATGAGCTGTCGCCTGCGCTTCTGCGGCACGCCAAGAGCAAACGCATCCGCTATCTGCGCGACTACGCGGTAGCCGAGCAACCGGGCCTCGTGTTGCACACGGGTGAAGTACTCGCCACCGGCCGCGGACTGAATGCCAGACGTTTTCCATTACGAAAACGCGCGGCTTAAAATGTCCGACGTACCTCAGAAACTCGCGATAGAGCTGACGACGATCATCCGTAATGAAGCGAAGCTCACCGTGATTCGCACCGTCGCGTTGTCGGGCAGTCGAGAAACCTTGGCAGGGCGGTCCGCCTGCGATGACATCGACATCTGTCGAGCCAATAATTTTCGCTAAGTTCGGCGGGCGCGAACTGCGTCAGATCTCTCTGCAGAACCTGCGGCACATTCGGAAAATTCGCGCGAAATGTCGCGACGGCTTGAGTTTCAAAGTCAATCGCCGCGAGGCAGTGAAACCCAGCACGCTCCAGCCCGAGCGAAAAACCACCGCACCCGCAAAATAAATCAATGAAAGTGAGCGCGTGGGGGGACGCTTTCTTCACTCTCGGACTCCTTCGACGAGATCTGAGACGCTAACGCCAAGCGCCTTCGCCAGCCGGCAGATGCTAAGGAGACTTGGGTTACGAACACCGCGCTCGATTCCACTGATGTAGGTCGGATCAAGACCCGCTTTTTCGCCGGCTCGCTCCTGTGTGAGTCGACTGGCTTCGCGTTTTTTCCGAACGTTCAGCCCAAATGCGCGCAGCGCGCGCGGCAGATGTGCTTGCATTCCGGATACTCACCGGAGCATGGACGATCAGTCTATGGACGATGAGTCAAGATGTTGTGCTTATGCGATCGGACGGCATGTTTGCGGCAAGGAGCCAGCGCGCGCGGCGCGCTGCCTGCTTGTTAGGCAGTTATGTCCCTTTCGAATCTTGTTACTCCCAACCCAGCGGAAGTTGTCCTCACGCAGGAAAAATGGGAACAATTCGGGCGCGATTATCGTGCGGAATTGGATTTTTGCCGCATCCTGCAAACGGATTTCTTCGAGGCCACTGAAGTTCTTTACGGCAATGGTCTCTCAGCACAATCAGAGGCGCGCGCCCTGATTCGCTGTTTCGGTTCGCTCATTGATGGTCTCACCGGTTCGATGCGAAACATTGCCATCATGACCTGCAAACTCTTTGGCCGCCCACTCAATCCATTCCTTCGGGAAAAAGCAGAGGAGCGCACGATCACGACGTATCACCGGATCCATACGAGTTATCGCTTGATCGGCGAATTCCTGCCGCGATCACCGCTGGCCTCGGTTACGGATGCACTCTGGGATGACCTGCGTGCTGCGATCGAGATTCGAAATCGTGTGGTGCATCCGAAATGCGCAAAGGACCTCGAGGTCACGGAGACGGAGGCATTGCTCGTGGCGGAAATAGGCGACGAGTTCTGCCGTCACGTGAATCAGTTCGTGCAGTGGCTGCGACAAAAGGAGCAGAAGCTCGTGTGGGAGCATTTGGTGGAACGCCGAAGGCTGTATCCGAAAATTGGTCGCAATGAAAAATGTCCGTGCGGTAGCAGTCGGAAATATAAGAATTGCTGCGCTGCGGCCGCGGCTATGGCGTAGCTACGCTTTGACTCTTCAGTTGAACTTCCCCGACACGCGAAGCTTGCGCAGTTAAATCGCGAACAGGTGAGTAGGCGGGCGCGGTTTGAGAAAACCCATGCCTCTCACGACCGAGACGACCAAGGATTGCCGTGGAATCATTCACATCGGCACCGGCGCGGTCACGGCAGATGAACTGTTCAAATCTCGTCGCCCACATCAAAAAGCCCAGGATCGCTCAAAACTCATCGCCCGCTTGGTAAACTCGACTGGTTTAACCAGTCAAGTTCCAAGCGCTGATTAACCCATCCGAAGATGAACTAGTCGAAGCCAGCCACCGCACGAGGATCCTCAGAATTTTTGGAGGTAAATGTTGAACCGCGTCCGATAATCTTGACTGCTTTAAGCAGTCAAGTTCCATGCGGCCGGATTCGTAATTTCATGCATCGTAGCCCCCTTCGCAGAGCAAGCTACGGCGCGCCGAGACCCGCTTACGATAAGTGTCAGCATCGGGAAAATTCTCACGCCCAAAACTAAAAGTTCGCCGCTGCCCGGCAAACTCGACTGGTTTAACCAGTCAAGTTCTCAAGGCGTTCTGTTTAACCCATCATAAGCGGCTTGCGATAGATAGTCGGACGGTTCTGATCGCTTTACCGAAGCGTGATTGGGAGGGTTGGGACCAAGACGCTCCATTTTTCTTGCATCGTGCGCGGCTCATGATGCCGCAACGATTCAGCCCAAGATCGACAACGCGGCTGATTGAATTTTGATTAGTGCGATGGAAATACGCGTCGACGACTTGACGGGACCGGAGATCATCACGCTGCTGGAGGAACATCTCTCGAATATGCGGGCGATTACTCCGCCGGAGAGTGTGCATGCTTTGCCGATGGAAGGTTTGCGCAGGGCGGAGGTGACGTTCTGGAGCGTGTGGGAGAATGGCGAGCTGCTCGGCTGTGGCGCGTTGAAGGAACTGGATCGGCAGCACGGCGAGATCAAGTCGATGCGCACGGTCATGAAACATCTGCGCAAAGGTGTGGCGCGCGCCGTCCTCAATCACATCATGAGCGAAGCGAAACGACGCGGGTATCGGCGATTGAGTCTGGAGACCGGCGCGATGCTGGAGTTTGAGCCGGCGCGTCAGTTGTATGCGCGAGCCGGTTTTACACTTTGCGAACCGTTCGCAGATTACATTGAGGATCCTAACAGCGTGTTCATGACAATGGAGCTGTAAGCGGCTTTTATGATGGACGCTGGTGAAGAAAACCAGGGCTTCCCACGATCATCCCGGATTCTTCGGCGCGACCAACGGGCTCTACCACTTTCAGTTTGCGTCGGTCGTTAGGGAGACAGGGCGCTTTGAATGAGCTCGAGTTCGTGCCAGCGCGCGTAGAGGTGCGCGACTTTGTCTCGCGCCGTTTTCAGTTGTGTTTCCAAATCGAAAATCTCCGCGCGCGGTTTCGCATCAAAATCCGGCGCGACAACATCGCCTTCGAATCCGACACAGAAGCTGTGCGGAATTCTCAGATCGCGGGCAGACTGGTGTTTCCGCGCGCCCGGCGGCATCCACTGGAATGCAGTTTGAAACATTTTCGTTCTCGTACAAGAAAAATTTTGTGTAATTAAATATGTAGTTGACGACATATGGACTATATGGCATATGAGAAGACGTTGCGGTGGATTGTCGAGATAGGCGATGATTTTAAAGAGGAATTTGATGCTCTGTCCGAAGAGGTGCAGGACGAGCTTCTGGCAAAGACTCGTCTTCTTGAACAATTCGGACCGCAACTCGGACGACCGACTGTGGATACCCTGAATGGTTCAAAACACGCCAACATGAAAGAACTGCGGTTTAAGGCAGCAGGTGGGGTCTGGAGAGCAGCATTTGCCTTCGATCCGGAGCGCAAAGCGATAGTATTTGTCGCCGGCGACAAATCAGGTGGCAGCGAAAAACAGTTTTACCGCGACTTGATCATAAAGGCCGACGCTAGATTTGATGCTCATTTGGCGCAGTTACAAAAGAAGACGAGAAAAGGAAGGAAATAAAACGATGCCTACCAACGTGAACGAAATTATCAGAAAGTTGCCGGCTGCTCGACGCAATAAGATCGAACGCCGTGCCGCGCAACTCATCGCGGAGGAAATGACACGGCAGCAATTGCGCATCGCCCTCAAGCGCACGCAAGTCGATGTCGCCAAAGCACTCGGCATCAACCAAGACAGCGTTTCCCGTCTTGAGCAGCGCGCCGACATTCTGTTTTCAACGCTTCGCAAATATGTGGAGGCGCTCGGCGGCGATCTTTCTATCATCGCCGAGTTTCCTCATCATGCACCGGTGCGACTCGCTGGCATCGCGGACGAAGATGAGCCGGCGTTTCGTTCATCGAAAATTCGCAAACGACCCGTGAAGGCTTACGCCTAACGGAACATCCTCCGTCTAGTCTAGGCTGCGGGTCGTTAGGGCTTCGTCAAGAGTTTGAGATCCGATGTCGGAGGTCAGACGAGCGGTATCTAGGGAGACGAGACGCTCTGCAAGAGCTCGGGTTCGTGCCAGCGCGGGTAGAGATGCGCAACTTTGTCTCGTAACTTTTCAAATTGAGTCACCAAATGTATCTCCGATGCCTCCCGCATCGCTTGACCGTTAAACACTCCGCCCAGGTCGTGGTCCCAACCCCCCGGACATAAACACAAGTGCGGTTCGCACCTTCGCGCGTTTTTCTCGCCGGTTGAACTTTCTCGACACGGGAAGCTTCCGTTGTTAAATCGCGAACAAGGGAGCAGGCGGGCGTGGTTTGAGAAAACTTATGCCTCTCACGACCGAGACGACCAAAGGATTGCCGTGGAATCATTCACATCGGCACCGGCATAACCACTGCGCGTCAAAAAGCTCAGGATCGCACAAAACCCATCGCCGCTTTGGTAAACTCGACTGGTTTAACCAGTCAAGTTCCAAGCGCTGATTAACCCATCCGAAGATGAACTAGTCGAAGCCAGCCACCGCACGAGGATCCTCAGAATTTTTGGAGGTAAATGTTGAACCGCGTCCGATAATCTTGACTGCTTTAAGCAGTCAAGTTCCATGCGGCCGTTCGTAATTTCATGCATTGTAGCCCCCTTCGCAGAGCAAGCTACGGCGCGCCGAGACCCGCTTACGATAGGAGGACTGGAGCGTGTTGTTAGGCAACCCTGCGGCTATTTGAACGCGAGGTGAGCTACAGCGGCTTCGAGATTCCAATAGATTATCGCGATCGCCGTTAGATCGAACGCGGCATGCGTGCACATCACCATCCAGATCCGGCCCGTGACGGCGAAGATCGTCCCGAAGACGAGGCCCGTGATCATCGCCTGTTCGACGCCGGGAAGCCCCAGGTTGGCGTAATGGCCCAGGGCGAACACCGCGGAGGTGAGCAACACGATTAATACTTTTGCGCCGGCGCCGGTTCCAAAAAGTTTGCCGAGACGTTCGAACAGGAACCCTCTGAAAATGGTCTCTTCCCCGAAGCCCGCGCCGACAATCATCGTGAACACCAAGCCGGGGAGCGCCGCCCGGTTTCCTATCACGTAGTGGTAGGCCGAATTGATTTCGGGGGCGCCGAGGAGCGGCATCACGATCGCCTTCATTAGGAGTTTAAAAACGCAGCCGAAAATGATGCCGACGGCCAGAGTTCCAAGCCAGCTCCTTGGTCGCACGTAGCCGATGTCGCGCCACGGCGTATGCGATCGCCAGGCCCAGAGAAGGACAAGAAGGCCGCCGAGAGGTTTAACGACCGACGTCAGGACGATGACGAGAATCGCGAGAAGTCCGAGCGGCCCGAATCCGCGCAGTTGCGCGGCAACGGGATCGTCAGGCGGCGGTGCAGCTCGCGCTTCGAGCGGGAGCGCAGGAACGTGTTCTGACGAATTCGGGACGTCGCTTGTCATGGCCGTGCTCTGTCCGGTAGTTACTTATGTGATGCGCGCATTGCCGGTTTGGATTCAAGAACATTACACGCCGGAGCTAGTCTTCGTCGTCCGCGGGATGCTCTGCAGGAGATCGAGTTCATGCCAGCGCGCGTAGAGGTGCGCGACTTTGTCGCGCGCGGTTTTCAATTGCGTTTCCAAATCGAAAATCTCGGCGCGCGGTTTCGCATAAAAATCGGGCGCGGCAAAGATGGCTTCCAGATCGGACACGTCGTTTTCCGCGGCGAGGATGTTCGCTTCCATCGATTCCCATTCGCGTTCTTCTTTCCACTTGAGCTTGCGCGGTTTTTCTTTGGGCTTCGTTGGCGCCGGGGCGACTGCGGTCGAGGCGCGAGCGGAAGCGCTGACAGGGACGGACGCGCTGCGTTTTTCCAGATAGTAATCGTAGTTCCCTACGCGATAGACGACGCGGCCGTCGCCTTCGAAAGCGAGAATCGAAGTGCAAACGCGATTCAAGAAATAGCGATCGTGACTGACCACGATGACGCACCCGCCGAAGGCGACGAGCGCTTCTTCGAGCAAGCGCAACGTTCCGAGATCGAGATCGTTCGTTGGTTCGTCGAGCATCAAGACGTTGCCGCCGCGCTTCAGGATTTTTGCGAGCAGCACCCGGCTGCGTTCGCCGCCGCTCAGTTGCGAAATTTTGGTGTTGATGCGGTCTTCGCTGAAAAGAAATCGCCGGAGATATGCTCGCAAGGTGATGCTTTGCTCGCCGAGCGTGACGTGTTCTCCGCCACTTCCGACTTCTTCCCACACCGTTTTCGCATCGTCGAGGAGGAGCCGGTTTTGATCGACGTAATTGATCTGGGTCCGCGCGCCGATCTCTACTTCACCGCTGGCGGCGGGCAGTTCCTGCAGAATGACTTTGAGGAGTGAGGATTTGCCGAGTCCGTTGCGGCCGACAACGCCAAGGCGCTCACCTGCCGCGAGATTGAGATTCACATGCTGGAAAAGTGTGCGGCCGCCCAGCTCGACGCTCACGTCGCGCAATTCGATGATGCGATTCGCGAGTTTCGGCGGCGTGGGGATGATCAACTCAACGTCAAGCTCCGCTTCCGGCGCTTCCTGCGCGGCCATCTCGAAATAACGTTCCACGCGGTCGACCGATTTCGTCCGGCGCGCGCGCGGCGCTTTTCTCACCCATTGCAATTCGCGTTTCAAAAACTTCTGCCGTTGATGTTCCTGCGTCTCCTCGACCGATTGTCGCTGCGCGCGCGCGAGCAGGTAATCGGTGTAGTTGCCGTCGTAGCTGGTGAACTGGCCGCGCGATAGCTCGATGATCCGCGTCGCCACGCGATCGAGAAAATAGCGATCGTGCGTGACGAACAAACAGGTGCCGGCGTAACGCGCGAGAAAATCCTCCAGCCATTCGATCGAGCCGGTATCGAGATGGTTGGTCGGTTCGTCGAGGATCAGAAAATCGGGACGCGCCAGCAGCGCGCGGCAAAGCGCGACGCGGCGTTTTTCTCCGCCAGAAAGCGTGCCGACGACGCGATCGGATTCCGGTGCGTGCAGATTCGTGATGAGCGATTTGATTCGATGTTCCAAATTCCAACCGTCGGCCTCGCCGATTTGATCGAGAAGCGTGGCGCTGTGCGCGCTGTCGGTGCGTTCGTATTCGGCGATGAGATCGAGAATCCGTTGCGCGCCGCTGAGAATGTTCGCGTGCACCGTGGCCGCATCGTCCAAGCCGGAAACCTGCGGCATGTAGCCAGTGACGAGATCGCGCCGGCGCGTGAATTCACCGGCATCGGCTTGCGCCTCGCCGGCTGCGATGCGGAGGAAGGTCGACTTGCCTGAGCCGTTACGGCCGACGAGCCCGATGTGTTCGCCCTCGGTGAAGGCAATCGTCGCGTTGTCGAGGATAACCTGCGTGCCGTATTTAACGGAAAGATTGTTCGCGCTCGCGATGACTGCGGCTGACGTCTCTGACATAGGAATGTCGAACGTCGGATGCGCAACCCGCCTCCGCAAGGCGACGGCGCGGCGGGCGGTTGCGCGCTACCGTATGGAGATTTGCGATCTACTTCTTCGGTGCGTCGGCTACTTTGAGGACAATCTTGCCGCCGGTGTGGTGCGTTTCGATTTGTTCATGCGCCTTGGCGGCGTCGGCTAACGGGAAGACTTGCGAGACGATCGGCGTGAGTTTTTTGGACTCGATCAGTTTGGTGAGCTCTTCGAGCACGTGCGCATCCGGATGCGCCGAGATGGAGGTGCCGTGGAGGCCGTGCTGGTCGAGCTGAGCTTGATCGGGCGGGCCGGTGATGGAAACGATGAAGCCACCTTTTTTCACCACGCCGTACGAGCGCGACATCGAGTCGGAGCGCGTAGCTTCCAGAACGACGTCGACGTCTTTTACGACATCTTCGAATTTCGTCTTCGTGTAATCGATTGCTTGATCGACGCCGAGTTGTTTGAGCAAAGCCTGGTGTTCGGTCGAGGCGGTGGCGATAACTTTGGCGCCGCGCGCTTTCGCGATTTGAATGGCGAAGTGGCCAACGCCGCCTGATCCGCCGAAGATCAAAACGGTCTGACCAGCTTTCAGTCCGGCGGCATCGATCAACGCCTGCCACGCGGTAGTGGCGGCGAGCGGAACGGCGGCGGCTTGCTCGAAGTCGATATTCTTTGGCTTGAGCGCGGCTTCGTTTTCTTTCGCGATCGTGAACTCCGCATACCCGCCTTGTTCCTGGAAACTGAGATACGCATAAACGGGATCGCCGGTTTTGAATCTGGTAACTTTCGCGCCGACCTTTTCCGCGACGCCGGCGACATCCATTCCTGGGATGAATGGAAGCGAGCCGCCGCCGAAACGTCCGGCCCGAATGTAGGAGTCAACCGGATTCACTCCAGCAGCCATCGTGCGAATCAGGATTTCATCTTCCTTCGGTTCCGGGCGCGGTGTGTCTTCATACTTCATCACTTCCGGCCCACCCGACTGATGCACGACGATCGCTTTCATCGTCGGTGCCGCCGATTGCGCGAGGACAGAAGTCGAAATCGCCGCCGAAATCAGAATCGCGCAGAAGAAGGAAAGTCGTTTCATAGCCGCACTCTCACTTTTTTTCCTTCGCTCGGCAATGCCGCTGCAAATCCACAAACTTTCGGCTCAGCTCTTCGGGCCGCCCTTGCCTAATGCACTGCCGATCGCGGCCGCGACAAAACAGATGCAGGCGAAGACGAGGACGACCGGGATGACAATTCGTCCGCTGCGATAGGCGAAGATGGCGATGCCGAAATCGACGATTGCGGCTAACGAATAGAGAAGCGTTTTGGACATTGAGGCAAGCATCCTTGAGTCGAATGGAGCATGTCGATGGCAAAATTCTTCCGACTCATGGACCGTTAATGCGCCGGAATCCAAACTCCCCCACCAAATGTCTCGCGTTAGCGCATACTTGTGCCCGCGTCGTCGACTATTTGGATGTAGGCTCTTAGCGCCGCAGAGGCGTTGCCTTTCTTCCAAGCGATGCAGGATTCCGTTTCTACAGCGGGCTTCAGCGCACGAAACGAAACATCCTGATGAGGAAATTTTTTCACCTCTTCAGGCAAAAGAGCGACGCCCAATCCTGCCGCGACCGCGTGGATGAGAGTGCGCTCAATATCTGTGTCCTGCAAAATTTTGGGCTTAAAACCAACCCGCTGGCAGGTGTCAGTGAGCCACTGACGATAACCGGGATAGCTGGCCTCCGAAAAGCCGATGAAAAACATCTGTTCCAAGTCCTTCACTTTAACGATCGAATGCTTCGCCAGACGATGGTCCTTCGGCAGAGCGACCACGGTTTTGGAAGTAGCAACGGATCGGAAATTGAGACCAGCCTGCTCGATCGGCTCGCGCATTCCGACAAAGCCGAGATCAAGGATCCCTTCATCGAGCGCGAGAAATTGATCGCCGCAGGTCATATCGAAAAGATTTATCGACACCGTCGGGTATAAGCGCTGGAAAGAAGCCAGGGTGGCGGGCAACAAGGTATAAAACAAGTTCGCGGCGTAACCGACGTTAAGCGTAGCGACCTCCTGCCGGCTTAGGCTACGAACCGATTCGACAATTTGAGCGCCATGCGCGAGCAGACGTTTGGCATCGGCGAGGAAAAACGTTCCTTCCTCGGTTAAACTAACGTGCCGCCTGTCGCGATCGAGCAGGCGAACGCCCAGCTCTTCCTCCAGATCTTTTATCTGGCGGGTTAAAGAAGGTTGGCGCAGACATGCACTTCCTGCGCGCCTTTCGTGAAACTCAAAGAGTCGGCAACAGCAACGAAGTATCGCAGGTGGCGAAGTTCCATAAGGGGGTATAGAACGTGGGGCTAAGGACTTACACTAATAGGGCATCACAGTTTGAGCAACAAAGTATTAGCGAAGGCGGGATGGAGACTTAATTCTGCGCTTTGTGAAGAAACTTCGGTTCCTTCAATCCCTGAACTCGTTAGGCGGGAAGCCTCCGTGGTATGGAAAGGAAATCTTCGCGACGGCAAGGGGAGGATGAGCACGGAAAGCGGAGTGCTCGCCAACACACAATATTCTTTTCGCACGCGTTTTTCGCAAGGCATCGGCACGAACCCGGACGAACTGATGGCGGCGTCGCTCGGCGGCTGTTTCGCCATGGCGCTTTCCAATCAACTGGGGCTCTTCGGTTTTCACCCGGAGCGGATCGACACAACCGCGATTGCGACTTTGGAAAAATTGAACCTGGGCTGGACCCTCACAGGCATCCAGCTCGATGTCCGAGCCAAGGTGCCTGACGCTACGCAAAGCCGCTTTATAGATGCTGCCGTGAGAGCGAAAACGAACTGTCCGATGGCGCGTCTTTTAAAAACAAACATCTCGATGACAGCTACCCTGGAAAAATGAAAACATTACCCCCCTCGACGGAACTGAAGCGAGAGGTTCAAGGAACAGCGAACGGCGCCTTACGAAAATCCGAATCGCGCTATCGCCACTTATTTGAGAACGCGCAGGAAGGCATTTTTTGTTCCTGGATGGAAGAACCGATATCATCATCGACGTCAATCCATACTTGCTCGACCTGCTGGGTTATCCTTCTGACGAACTGATCGGGAAACATCTCTCGGACCTGGGCATGTTCAGCGACGTTCCGGAAAGCAACGCTGCTTTTAAGGCTCTACAGAACAAAGACTATGTGCGTTACGAAAATTTGCCGTTGCAGACGCGGGAAAGGGGAGTCGCTCGCGTCGAATTCATCAGCAATGTTTACGATGTAGAAGGTGAGAAAGGTAATCCAGTGCAACATCCGCGATATCAGCAGGCGCGTTCTGGCAGAGAAAACATCGCAATCTCAGCTTGCCATGCTGGCAGGTGCCGAAGGCAAAGACAGAGTTTTGGCCACACTTTCACATGCGTTCCGGACACCTCTGGCCGAAATTTCAGCGACATTGAACTTGCTCGATGTCGGTCATGATTTGGCCTACGTCGTTGAGCCCGAAAAAATTCCAGTCGAGTTCAACCACTCCGGATTCACGCTCATTCGGCGCAACGCTGCCATGCTTTCGCAACTGGTCACCAATCTTCTCGACCTCAGCCATTACGCTAACGCGCCCATGTGGCTGGAGCGGGAAGTTATCGACGCGCATGAGGTGGTTTCAATCGTATTGAACGAGTTCAAGTGCGAGCGCCAGTCCAAACACATCACGCTCGATGTTCGGCTAAAACGCATTCAGTCATTTCATCTACGCTGATGCGTTCAAGCTTCACCAAGTTCTCACCAACTTAATTTCCAACGCCATAAAATTCACTCCCGAGCGGGGAAATATCGATGTCGCCAGTTACAACACTTCCGCGAATCGATTGGTGATGTTAGTGCATGACACTGGTATCGGCATTCGCGCCGAAGATCTCCCTCTTGGATTTTTGAGCCTTTGAAAACGCAGCTCCGGTCTTTCGACCGACAATTTGGTGGGCTCGGCCTGGGGCTCTGTCTTTCGAAGGCCCTGGTGGAAGCTCAGGACGGAATAATTACCGCCACCAGTCCCGGTCTAAACTGTGGAGCTATCTTTAGCTTGGAGTTTCCGACAACAGAAAGGAACCCTCTCCAGACTGCGCAGCCAGCTCTGCGCATTCTGCTCGTGGAAGATCATCCGGATTCGCTCGGCTGGTTTCGCCAACTCTTGGAGTCAAAAGGCCATCGAGTTAGACATGCGGAAACCGCGGCCGGTGCGCATCGAGCTGAGCAACCGGGAAGACTTCGATCTGCTCATCGCAGATCTTGGTTTACCTGATGGAAGCGGATTCGCGTTATGTCGAGAGTTGAAAAAGCGTCTGCCTCATATCGAGGCGGTTGCTATTAGTAGTTATGGTCTTGCGCACGATTTCCTCACTTGCGTAGAAGCAGGTTTCCGAGAGCACCTTCTTAAACCCGTGAATGTTCGAGAACTGGATGCTGCAATTGCGGGGGTGGTGAAACAAATCCAGAGCAGGATCTGATTTCAACGCTTTGGCAGGTTTATCTATTACTTTTTGTAGAAACAGATTCCCGACGGGAGTAGGTAGGTGGTCGGTGTTTGCCCTCAAATGAATGAAAGCGGCTGATTCAAAAATTACATCCGGTGCATCGCTTCGTCGAAGCGCCAAGCAACGCCTGCGCGCCGCGCCGCCGGCCCAAGTTTCTCTGAAGACGGGAGAACTCAAGTCCGCCGCCCAGGAGCTACGTGTTTACGATGCCGAGCTGCAGATCCAAAACGAAGAGCTACTGGCCACCCGCGCGCAGATCGAAGAATCGCAGCAGAAATATTTCCGCCATTTTGATCTGGCGCCAGTGGGTTTGGTCCGACTTAACAACGCGGGCGTCATTCTCGAAACCAACATGCTTGGAGCGCAGATGCTGGCCGTGAATCGCGCCCGGCTCCGCAGCGCTCCCCATCATTTTCTTGCGAATGTCGTCCCCGAATCGCTTAACGTATTCGAAACAACATCTCGAATCCGCGCGTTCTTCGGGCAAAATGGAAATGTGCGAATTGTTGCTCCGCGGCGCTGGCGGCCGCGAGACGTTTGTGCGCCTGCAAAGCGTGCTCAGTCACGGCGAGGAGAATCAACCGGATTTCTATATCACAATCACCGACCTCACCGAGCACCGGGAGATGAGAGAAAGCTTGAAACGCAATTACTGCGTGCGCAGCGCCTTGAAGCGATTGGTTCGCTCGCGAGCGGCGTGGCGCATGATCTGAACAACACGCTTGTTCCGATTCTGATCGCGGCGCCAGTCCTGCGGGGTGAACTATCGAAGGAGGACAGGCTTAAATTCCTGGACATCGTGGAGTCGAGCGCGAAGCGCGGCGCTCGGATCGTGCGGCAGGTGCTCGGCTTTGCTCGCGGTGTCGAGAGCGACCGGCTCCTCCTGCAACCAAATCACGTCTTGACGGAGATAATGAAGATCATGGGAGAGACTTTTCCAAGGCAATTCACGTGCGAATGAGTTGTCCCGAAAATCTGCGGTTGATAGAAGGCGACCTGACGCAACTTCATCAGGTGCTACTCAACCTATGCGTCAATGCCCGGGACTCCATGCCGGAAGGAGGAAATCTTGCTCTAACTGCGGAGAATTTCGACGTTGACGAGCAGTATGCGATCATGACGCCCGGCCTTAAACCCGGGCCTCATGTCCTCATCAATGTCATTGACACAGGAAGCGGCATTTCCCCGAACATCATCGACAAGATTTTCAGCCCTTTTTTTTACGACGAAAGAACATGGCAAGGGCACAGGTTTGGGATTATCGACGGTTCTCAACATAGTGAAAGGCCATGGAGGTGCCGTGAGTGTTTACAGTGGCCCTCATGGGACTACCTTCCGCGTATTCTTACCAGCAGCGGGGGGCGTTTATCCGCTCGCCGAACTCGAGGAGCACGCGAAAATTCCTACCGGTCACGGCGAAACGATTTTGCTTATCGATGACGAGAGCGCAATCCGAGAGGTCGGAAAAGTCGTTCTCTCCCAGAGCGGGTACAAGGTATTAACCGCGGATGACGGCCCTTCGGCGCTCGCCATTTTTGCGCATCAGTCGAAGAAGATTGCGGTCGTTCTGGTTGATTAAGAAATGCCAATCATGAGCGGTTTAATTTTGTCGCGGACCTTGCGCAAGATGGATGGCCAGACAAAAATTATTCTCTCTACGGCTCGGGACAGCGATTTTAGTGATTCCGAGTTGATCACTATTGGAGCGCAAGCGTGTCTACCCAAACCTTATACTCGCGAGACTTTGCTGCGCACAATCGACGGCGTGCTCACAAAAGCCTGAAATAATAATACGATTTGGGCGGGGGTTCTCCTCGCTATTCTTCGTTCATCCTACAGGTTTTCGAGGAATGAAAACTCTGGGAATCGTCGGCGGGGTCGGACCGGAATCGACCATCGAATATTACCGGTTCATTCTCGATGGCTATCGCGCGCGCGTGCCGGACGGCAGCGCGCCGCATCTCATTATCGACAGCGTCGATGTGAATCGCGGGATCGCGATGCTGGATGCGAACGATCTTGTTGGCCTAACGAATTATGTTTCTGACTCGGTGGAGCGATTGACGCGGGCGGGCGCGGAGATCGCGCTCATCGCCGCGAATACGCCGCATCTTGTTTTCGACGATGTGCAGCAGCGCGCGACGATTCCGATGATCAGCATCGTGCAGGCGACGTGCGATCATGCGCGCGGACTCGGACTGAAGCGGCTCGGTTTGCTCGGAACCGGTTTCACCATGCGCGCGCGATTTTATCCGGATGCGTTTGCTCGGGTCGGACTCGAGCTATTCACGCCGGGTGAATCGGAGCGGGCGTTCATTCATGAGAAATACATTCACGAACTGCTGAAGAATAATTTCCTCCCCGAAACACGGGAGAAAATCATCAGCGTTATCGAGCGCATGCGAAACGACGAGCGCATCGAAGCGATCATTCTCGCGGGGACCGAGCTGCCGCTGCTTCTTCGCGGCGCGGAACCGGAAGGACTGCCGTTTCTCGATACCACACTGATTCACGTACGAGCCGCGGTCGATGCGATCCTCGCGTGAAAAGTCGTCGGCGCGACGGGCCGTCGCGCCCTACCGGTTAGTGCTCGTTAGGCTACACTTCCCGTTCCATTTGCCATTGGGTGAGCGGGCTTCGGGGTAGTCCGACGGTTGAGATGATGGCGGCGATTTCTTCGGGCCAAACAGCACTGAGCCGCCACTCTTTTCTTCCTCGGTATCTTGCCATTACCGCGCGCAACAGGGCTGCTTCGCGTCCCGAGCTCAATGAAGATTTGTCGGCAATCAGCGCGCGCACGGTGACGGTTGGCGCGGTGGGATCTGTTAACGCGATCCATGCGCCATTGAGGCGATAAGCGACATGCGGCGGCGTTAGTTGCGCGATGGTTTCGGCGGAGAGTTGCCATGGTAAATCCGTCAGGCCATAACGCGTTACCGCTTGCGCAACTTCGCGCAGATCGACTTCGACGAGATCCGACGCGATCTTGTCATTCGTTAGGCCGGCAACAACCGGCGGACCAGAGAAACCGATCAGTCGTCGGATTTCGCGAAAGCCGACAGCGCGGTAAAGCTTCACCGCGGCCGTGTTCTGCTCGATCACTTCCAAGATCATGCAGCGATTTTTCTCGTTTCGCGTCGTGAGCGTCATGAAGCTGAAATAGCGATTCAAAACGCGCTCGACGTAATCGGCGGCGTCGATCGACGAAGGCACTATAGATCCGGGCCAGAGTCGTCGACCAATGCGTAGGCAAAAGTCCACGCATATCCGATGAGCAGTAGACACAGACGGCGGCGAAGATTTTATCCATCGTGATCCGCGCTCCACGCAAGACGTAACCGAGGATCGCGAGGGAGAGATAGGTAATGAGAACGAAGACGCAGCTGTGCGAGAGAATCGCTGTCCAGCTGTTGCGTAATGAGCAGCAATCCGGTGGTCAAGATGGAGGTGACGGAAAGAACAACGGCGATGACGAAGAGACGTTTGCGTTCAAAAAGCGCATAGGAGCCGGCAATAAGAACCAAGGCGGCGATGGCGATGAGAATAAGACGCCATGACGAAAGAGGGCGAGCACAGGTGTGATGACGAACAGAAGAAGAATGGAAATTAGCAGCGCGAGGTGACGCCATTTGGTATGGGGCTTTTCCATGTTGCTCGGTTTGATTCAGATGATCACGGCAATGCTGCGCGCTGAGCATTCCCTTGGGCAATCATTTTCGCGCGCATTTATCTATGTCTTGCGCGGTGCGAGGCGATGACGCAGTTGGAGGAAGGGACGTTCGATTGTGAAAAACAAGATTGCAGCGGCGAGATAAATACAGATTTCCACGAGTAGAAGCGCGGGTGCAGACGTAAGTGCGATGCCATGGCTGGAACAGAATTGCGCGACAAATGGATGACGAGTTTTTGTATCAAGTATGCGCTGTAGGCAATGCTGGCGATGAACGCCGCGCCGGGAATTGCGACGCGACGAAATGGCAACCGCGGACTGACGGCGCAAACAAGGAGCGCGGCCATGCCGAGAGCGATGAGCGGAAATTGCCAGATGCTGGCGGCGACGGTGAGATAATCGCCTTCGCCGAGATATAATGCGTAAGCGATAAGTGCGAATGCGGGAAGGCAAAGCCACGGCGCGAGATTCATCAGACGTTGCCACCAGTGCGACCGGAATTTTTCGATGGCCGCTAAAACGACTCCGAAGACAAGGGGATCAAGTCGAGTCCATGTCGGGTAGTAGATCCACATTTGAAAACCGCGGAAGGAAACTCCGCTATCGGCCGCCGGATTTTGCCAGGCCAGGAATGCGCGTAGCAGGATTCCTCCGCCGACAATTGCGCACGGAATCATAAAGGCGCCGCGACGTGAGCGGTTAACAAACAAGAGAATGAGCGGCAGGAGCAGATAGAACTGATCTTCGACGGCGAGCGACCACGCGTGCGAGAACGCTGTGCCGCCGTGAAGTCCGATGTTTTGGACGGAGATGAGAAATTTCCACCAAGGCGACATCTCCGGATACTCGCGCCACGAGGGCAGGAAAATGTAAATGGCGAGGACGACAAGGTAGGCCGGCAGGATGCGCAGGGCGCGGCGAGCAAAGAAGCGGGGAAGGTTGATGCGTTGATTGCGAGCGAGTGGGGCGAGCAGTTGTCCGCCGATCAGGTAACCGCTGAGAACGAAGAAAAGATCGACACCGATCCAGCCGAAACGATGGATATGCCCAGGCAACGGGAAGCCCATGATGCCGGCGTGGTAAATAATGACGACGATGATGGCGAGCGCGCGAAGAAGATCGAGGCCCGGCTGGCGTTCGCGATTTTGAAAACGCGGGTCGATTGCATTTTCGTTCACAAGATCTCGGACGCGCGAAGGTAGCAGATCGCAGGTCGCCGTCGAGCGAGCGCGGCTCCTATCTATCTGGGTCCGAGATCGCCAGGCGGGCGAACCAAATCTGCAAAGCACGAGCAAGGTGCACGGCGGCGGTTGCTGCCATCCAAACGCAGATCAAAACGTATGCGTGGACAGAATCGCCGAGGGCCAGACCAATGGCGAGAATCCAGATGTTGATGTTGCGTCTGCCACCGATGCATCGGACAAAGCGATCGATGTTGCTGACGTCATCCAGGTTCCGGCCCACTTTCCTTTTCACGGTCCTTTTCGCGAGTCGATCAATCAAATCGGAGCCGACCAGAAGAAGCAGCCAACCGAATGCGAACTGAAGATTTTCGATATGAAAATGATACGCGAGCGCCGACCACCAACTGAACTCGATAAAATAATCGATAAGGTGCTCGAACTTTCCAGCGGCGGTCGTTTCAACTTTGATCCGCGCCAATTTTCCGTCTACGCCATCAAGGATTTCGATAGTGTAAGCAAACGCCACTCCCCACCAAAGATAACCTGTGGCAAACAGCATGGTGACCATCAGGCCGATCAGCATGGTCACAAACGTGACCTGATTTGGCGTGACGGATGTGCGGCAAAGGCGAGCGACGATCCAATCCTGGATTGGTGCATCGAGCACAGCTGGAAAATCCAGGACGCCATTCTGCGCGCTAACGCGCGGAAAGTTCTCCGCCACAGAACGCAATTCGGAAGAAGGCGCTGGGAAGAAAACCGGGCGAACGTGTTTGCGAAGATTTACGACGTAGGTGGCTTGCTGTGCCGCATCACACGTTTGAATTCGGCCAGCGTTTGCGTCGGAAGAAAGCTGGTCCAGCAACGCTGTGGTCTGGTCTTGTCGCGGATGCCAATTGCGATCGAGTAGTGCTGCGCCGCCCACCACTTGAGTTTGGTTCTTCCACAATCGCGCGCTATCCGGAGGCGGCGAAGAATCGACGAGCAAGGTGGTGGCTTCTTGTTGCGCCATCGTTTCCAACAAACGCGGGTCGTAATAAAACCCCGCCGAAACAACGAGTGTGCAATCGGAATGCGCCAGAATTTCGCTCAGTGCATCCTTCTGATGAAAACTCAGCGACAATTTTGCGCGCGCCCACGACGGCGCAGCGAGACGATCGGCAACATCCTTTGAATCGGAAACGATGATGGCTTCGCGAAAGCCGAGCCGTTGCGCAGTCCGGAGCAGCCGTTCGAGGAGCGAAATACCAAAGAGCTCGCATAGCGCGTCGGGAACATCCGCGAGAACAACCAATTGCGGTCGTGACGATTCCATGGAGCAACGAAGACGAAACGAAAAGATTTCACCGCCGCGGCGAGCGAAGCTACCTTAAAATGCATGAACACCGAAGTTTCGCTCAGCTGCGACAGCATTGAGCGTTTTCTCGGCGAGGAGGATTCACGCGTGCACGCGTTGCGCGGCGTGTCGCTCCAACTCGAACGCGGCACCGTGCACGCGGTCGTCGGCCCATCCGGCTGCGGCAAGAGCACGCTGCTTTACATTCTCGGATTGCTCGATCATGCCGATAGCGGATGGGTCACGGTCGAAGCGGAAGCGGTCTCGCATTTGACCGACGACGCGCTGGCGCGAAAACGGAACGAGCTCATCGGATTCATCTTTCAATTTCATTTTCTCCTCGAAGATTTCACGGCCCAGGAAAATGTGATGATCCCCATGCGCCGGCTTGCTGTGCTGAGCGAAGAGGAAATGCTGAAACGCTCGGCCTACCTCCTCGATGAAGTGGGACTCGGCAGCAAACTAAAACGGCCGAGCCGTCATCTTTCCGGCGGCGAACAACAACGCGTGGCCGTGGCGCGCGCGCTGGCTAATAATCCAAGCGTTATTCTCGCCGACGAGCCGACAGGAAATCTCGACAGCGCAAATTCCCGGCGCGCGTTCGAGTTGCTGCAACGAATCGTGCGCGAGGAGCGAAAAGCGTTGTTGCTGGTGACGCACAATCCGGAGATCGCAGAGGCGTGCGATTGGATCCACGAAATGCAGGACGGGATGATCGTTGGAAGTCATCCGCGCCATCGTCGATGACGGCGCTTTTGCGGCAGCAATTTGTTCGCTGTTGAAAGGTGTGCCTGTCATGTCGAGCGAATGTGCCAGTCCGGCTCGGACCGAGACTCCGCTCGGAATGACAAAGCTTTTCAACAAAGCTAAACCGGTTCTAGTCTTCGATCCGCGTAATCCATGACAACTGCCGAAACCATGCTGCGACCAATCACTCCGCCGGGAGATTTGCCTCGCGGTGCGCCAGTCGATCATGGGGCGGAACTGAAACGCGGCGCCTGGACGAATCTCATCGCGATCCTCGCCTCGAACTTCCGTGGCATCTTTACATTTCTCGTTGCTCGCCTGCTCGGTCCGGCGGCACTGGGTGTTTTCTCCGTGGCATGGGCGACGACTGATCTCATCAGCAAGATTGGGATTTTCGGTCTCGACGACACAATCATCACATTCATCGCGCGCTCCGAAGCCGCCGGCGATCGCACCCGCAGTCGCGCACTTTTTCACCTCGCCGTTTTCCTCGGCGTGGCGCAATGCACCATTGTCGCCGCGATTTCGATCGCAGTGTTTCAACTCTTCGGTCGCCAATTCGGGCTCAATCCTCAAATGATAGCCGCGCTTTCCGTGATGCTTTGCGCGATGCCGGTTGTTGCCTTGTATCGCATCAACACCTCCGTCTCTCGCGGCATGAAGGTGATGGGACACGACATTTTTTCACGTGGCATGACGGAGACGATCGTGACAACGATTGCGTTTCTTATCGCGCTTTGGCTGGGGCTGCGAACATTTGCGCCTGAGATCGCGGTAATCGCAGGTATGGGCGCATCGGGAATTGTTGCTTTGATTCTCGCGGCCTCGCTTTTTCGATCAACGCCGGCGCGGCCAGCTACGCTTTCTTATCTTGCGGAATCCCGCCGGCTGCTCGCCTACGCTGCACCAATCAGCGCTTACGGTTTGCTGAATGCGCTTATTGTTCGTCTCGATGTAGTCATGCTGGGCTGTTTTGTCGGGCGCGCACCCGGCGTCACCCTAACGAGTCTCGGCATTTACGGCGCCGCCGTCGAAGTGGCAGGCGGTTTGCGCAAACTCAATCAGGCCTTCAATCCTATCTTCGCGCCGATTGTTGCCGGACTGACAGCCGACGGCGACCAAACACACGCCGCCGCGGCATTCTCGCGCGTTGCGCAATGGATGCTCTGGATTCTCCTGCCGATCGTCGCTGTCATGATCTTCTCCGGCTCCATTATTCTTGGAATCTACGGTCCGGCATTTCGACAAGGCGGACTGTGGCTCGGCATTGTTGCGATCGCGTGTGCCACGAATGCCGTGGTCAGCCTGGCCGAAACCGTGATCATGGTGCAAAAGCCGCGACTGAATTTGATGAATTCAATCATCACCTGTGCGATCGCGGTCGTCGCCAATCTCTGGCTCATCAGCCATTTCGGCGTAACGGGCGCGGCGTTCGGCATTTTGCTTCCGTATGTTTTGCAAGGAGTGCTTCGCTATCGTGCGCTGCGTGTTGTCTTTCGCTGGCAGAATCCGTGGAAAGACGTAGGTCCTCCGCTGATTGCTGCGCTTTGCGCAACCGCACCCGCGCTTCTTTGCGGTGCGTTGATGAGTGGAATTGCCGGCCAACTCATCGGGACGGGCGTTTTCCTTCTCGTTTACTTATTCTTCTGGCTGCGTTATCGCCGGCTCGAACTTCCGTCGCCGCTTATATATAAATAAATAAAGACGAAGTGATGAAGCGCGTATTCTTAACCGGTGCGAGTTCGGGCATTGGTCTGGCCACGGCGAAATTACTGACGGCGCGCGGCGATGAAGTCTGGGGAACATCTCGTGATGAGAAAAGGATTCCCGTCATTGCAGGATTGCATCCTATTGCGCTGGAATTGCGCGATCGCGATTCGATTGCGCGCGGTTATTCGTCGGCATTGCAACAAGCCGGAAACTTCGATGCTTTGATCAACAATGCCGGCAGTGGCCATTTTGGCCCGGCCGAATCACTTTCTCAGGAAGAACTAAAGGATTACTTCCAGATTCTTGTTTTCGGGCAGATCGAGCTGATGCAGCTCGCGATGAGATCGATGCGCGAAAAAGGAAACGGCCTGATCATTAACGTCACGTCGCTCGCCTCGCGTCTGCCGGTTCCTTTTATGGCCTCGTATAATTCGGCGAAAGCCGCGCTCGCATCATTCACGATGTCGATGCAACTGGAACTCGAGGGAACGAACATTCGCCTGGTCGATCTCCAGCCCGCTGATATCTCGACAAACTTCAATGACGTGGTCGCGAAATCCGAAGTTAACGATGCACGCGTGGCCAAGACGTGGCGAGCAGTAGATCGCAACATGAAGGCGGCGCCGAAACCTGAATTAGTCGCGCGCTCCATCGTGAAATTGATCGACACAAAAAATCCGCCACCGCGCGTCACAGTGGGCGATACGTTTCAGTCGCTTTTTGCGCCGCTTATATTTAGAGCTTTGCCACAATCGGTTCGACTCTGGGGATTGAAAAAATATTACGGAATCTGAAATGCGGAAAATAACTGACGCCGTCATTCTTATGGCTGGAAGCGGTTCGCGTCTGCAAGCGTCTGTGCCAAAGCCGCTCGTTCCGATCATGGGTCGGCCGCTTATTTCTCACATCATCAATAGACTTTCCGGCGCAGGAATTCGAAAACTGCACGTTGTTGTTGGCTATGAAAGCGAACAGCTCGTTGCTGGATTGAAGCCGCTTATTCCCGATGGCATGGAGCTTCATCCAATCGAGAACCCGCTTTGGAAAAAGCAAAACGGGATCTCGCTTTTGAAAGCCGATGGACATGTGACTGCGCCATTTGTCCTCACGATGGCCGACCACCTTTTTGATGCTTCTGCTTTAGACATTCTATTCGAACAATCAGAACGGGATTCCTTGAACCTCGCGGTCGATCGCAAGATCGACTCGATTTTTGATTTGGACGACGCGATGAAAGTTCAAACGAAAAACGGCCTCGTCACTGCGATCGGAAAAACCCTAACGAGTTATGATGCCATCGATACCGGTCTCTTTGTATGTCCCGCGGCGATTTTCTCGTATCTGAAAGCGGCACGCAAGAATGACGATTGCAGTCTCGCGGATGGGGTTCGCCTCATGGCGCACGATCAGAAAGTTCGCGCAATTGATATCGGAGACGCGTGGTGGCAGGACGTCGATACGGACGCAATGTTCGGACGGGCCGAGGAAGAATTGTTAGCGCGCGCGACTGAAACGCGCCTTGCTCGCGAGCGTTAGACTGATCACGGCAAAGACACAGAGCAGGTGAAGGATCCATTGCGGGGCGCCCGCGATGGCCAGAAGCAGGAAGACAAAAATCGCCACGTCCCGTTTGGTTAACTGCACGAGCCATCGGATTGTTGGCTCGCCCAAGAACGAAATTCCCGATTTCCGCATCATTTCGCGATGGCGTGGGTAAAGCGTCTCGTCGATCGCGCTTGTTCCTTCTTGATTATTTCCTGCGAGCATCAATTCATTTGCTACGAGCATCACCGCAGCTGCGATCCCTTCAACGATGTAGAAGCCGGAGAGTCCGATCCCGAGACAGACGGCGAGGAGAAACGTGGCGGCGTGATCGCACCAGTTGTCGATGCGTTCACCACGCTCTGATTGCAGATTTTTTGCGCGCGCAATTTCACCATCGCATCCGTCGAGAATGCTGTGGACTTGATACAAGATGGTTCCGATCACGAATCCCCAATAGCTGCCGCGCGCCAGAGCCAGCGCGCCGCCGATAGGAAAAACGAAAATCACCAGGGTCCACGCAGTGGGAGTGATTGGGACCTTGAGAAGCACACGCGTGAGCGCACGCGAGATCGGGCGATTGAGATATCGCGAGACGATTCCGTCCTGTGGCTTCCCCTTCTCCATCAATCAAGAGATCGTCGATAGATTCGGTAAGTCTTGTATTTGGCCGCGCCGATCGCCGCGAGGAAGCGGTTGATCATGAAGTTATCTTCGAGCGTGAGACTCAGCTCTCCGGTGAATCCGCGTTTGATCATCGCGTCCTCGATGATTTGCAAAACCAGCATTTCGGCGATGCCGGCGCGACGATATTTTGGCTTCACTCCGAGCGCGATCAGTCGGGCCGTTCGCGTGCGACTTTTGTAATAGAGAAGTTTGGCCAACCCGATCGGCAAACCAAATTTCGTTAGGCGACCATCAATATGGCGCAAAGCGACGTTGATATCCGGCACACAAAGGATGAAACCAACCGGTTCGTCTGCAATTTCGGCAATGAGAGTGAACTCGGGAACGACAATCGGCTTGAGCTCATGCGTCATGAACTCGATTTCTTTTTCGGTAAACGGAACGAAGCCCCAATTTTTCTCCCAGGCTTCATTATAGATCTCGCGCAGACGGCGACTTTCTTCGCGAATGTTTTTCAAATTCCCCTTTCGAATGCCGACAGGGTTTCGCTTTTGAAAAGTGGCCGCAAGACGTCGCAATCGTGCAGCAGCGTTGGCTGGTTCCGCAAACCACCAGGCATACAGCTCTTTCACTTTCTCGAACCCGCACCTCTCGATGAGCGGAGCGTAATACGGAGGATTGTGTGAAGTGAGAAGTGTCGGTGGATGTTCGAACCCGTCGACCAGCAAACCGCAGACGTAGTTCGTGGAATAATCGATCGGGCCCATGATTTCATCGCGGCCTTTGGTGCGCAGCCAATCTTTCGCTGCGCGAAAGAGCGCGTTCGCAACTTCGGAATCGTCAATCGATTCAAAAAGTCCAAAGCAACCGATGTTCGACTGGTGCACCGCGTTGTAGTTTGGATCGTCGCTGGCCATAATCCGGCCGACGATCTCGTCGCCGCGCCGCGCCAGAAACAGCGCAGCGTCCCCGTGCAAATAGAATGGGTGCTTCTTGCGATCGAGGAATTCTTTGCGTTCGATCAGGAGAGGCGGCACCCAGGCCGGATCACCTTTGTAAATCTCTCCAGGGGAACTTGATGAACGCGTCCCGATCTTTGCGCGTGGTGACTAACGAAACTTCGATCGGCGCCGGCACGCGGTGAGTTAGGATGTCGCCTTGGCGAGATGGTCGAGCAGTCGATCGAATACGTTCTTTTGCCAAACCAAAACGAAAACGAGGAGCAAGTTGAAAACTGTTACCTCAAAAATGAAATACCAAATCGGCTGATTGATAATGAGCAGAACAAAAAGCAAAACCATCCGCGTGTTTCGTCCGAAAAAATTCGCGGACTTGACGATCGGTTTATTTTCACGCCGGTAACGCTCGGTCAACCATTGCTCGCTGGTGCGACCCTCGATCGCCTTCCGCACTTTCACCATCTGCGGGATATATCTTTCCTGCCCGACCGTGTAATCGAGATAAATGCGAAGAAGAAACTTCCGCCAGGGTTCGTGCCGCCATTTCAACTGAGCGTATTCCTCTTCAAGTTTGTTCGAAGAGTCGAATTCGCCGCGCGATCGCCCGGAACCGAAATACATGTAGGCATTGCGCAAATAATCTGCGACCGCCATTTGCACAGAGCTACTCGCGCCCGCCCCGATGGCGAGGAGCCAGACCCAATTCGATCCGCCACTAGCGACGTAGCGCAGGCAAAGATGAAAATAGACGCTGAAAAATACGGCGAGGTCGCCCAGCCCATCGATCACTCGACCTTCGCGGCTGCCACGATTAGTCAGACGCGCGAGCTGCCCATCGGCGTTGTCGAGCGCGTTGCTCAGGACATACAGTGCCATCCCGAACGCGTTCAAACCGAGGTTGGAATAAAAAAACAAGTGGCCGGCGACGACACCGATCAGCGCACCGAGAACTGTCACTCCGACCGGGGTTAGATTTCTTTGCGCGAAAAACTGCGCGAATCGATACCCGATTTTGCGATAGAAATGGACGTCGAGCAGACCTTCGATATCGCGCGCTTTGTAGGTGGCCTGAATATCCAGGCCGGTTGTCGTTGATTCCACGCGCTCCGCCAACTCGTTAGGCGCTTTGCATCGCCTTCGCGTGCGGAACGAGCGTGTCCGCGAGAATGTTGAGCGCTTCGTCGAGATCGGCGCGCGTGTGGTTCGCGGTGACGCAGGCACGGAAGCAGATGCGATCCTTTGGCACTGCGGGATAGTCGACCGGTGCGACCCACAGTCCACGCGCGCGCAATTCGTGACCGAGTCGATACATGCGTTCGCGATCCCCGATGATGATCGGCATGATGTAGGTGGTGGAAGCGCCGGTATCGATTCCCAGCCCGCTCAATTGCTTGTGGAAATAATCGGCGTTTTCCCAGAGCCGTGTGCGCAACTCTGGCTGAGTCGTTCCGATTTCCAGCGCCTTGAGAATGGCGGCGATGACGACAGGCGGAAGGGCACAGGAGTAGACGTAGGGGTGAGAATAAAAACGGAGAAAGTTCAGCGTTTCCGAAGAGCCGGCGACGAAACCGCCCAGAGCTCCAAATGCTTTCGAAAAGGTCCCGTACAAAATGCGGATACGTTTCTCGACGCCAAAATGTTCGACCGCTCCACGGCCGTGCGCACCGCAGGCCAGCATGGAATGGGCTTCATCAACGAACACGCTCGCCTCGTGCGCGTCGGCCACATCCATTATTTCCTTCAAATTACCGAAGTCGCCATCCATCGAATAAATGCCTTCGACGATGACGAGCTGGCGTTTTCCTTTTTGCCTCGTTAGGGCGGCGTCGAGCGAAGCGGCATCGTTGTGTTCGAACCGCTCCGTGCGTGTTCGGGCCAGCACCGCGCCATCGCGCAAGCTGAGGTGCGAGCGGTTATCAAGCACGGCCGCGTCGGTTTTGCGCAACAAGCCGGAGATCGTTCCGAGCGCGCCGCCGAAGCCGCTATTGAAAAGCATTGCGTCTTCGTAGCCGAGAAACTCGGCAATCGCGTGCTCCAGTTCGCGATGAAGATCGCTCATCCCGGAAAGCATGGGCGAACCACACGCGCCGAGGCCGTGTGTCTCCAATGCTTCATGCGCTGCGGCGATGACTTCGGGGTGATTGGCGAGGCCGAGGTAATTGTATGAGCAAAGGTTAATGACCGGGCGCGGCTTGCCGTCGTACTGGATAGTCGTGCGCGCATCGGCGGCGGCCAGCATTTCCGGTTCGTACAATGCGGAAGCCCACAAACCGGCGCGGTGCCATTCGGTGAAGATTGGGGGCGGCTTCAGCGGATCCTTGCTATCGCCAACGAGGAAATCGGTCAGGTTGAGTTTTGCGGGATCTTCCATGCTAAATCAGCGCTCCCCTATCGAGGTCGAAGCCATTCTCGCGGATAAGCCGATGGGATTCAATTCCATAAGTCGCTCATTCGAGGCCCCCCAGTCCTCGTGGTTTTTTGGCATCTTTCAAAACGAGGCTGGCGATTCTATCGAGGGCACACCCTCCAGCAAGCAATTCCTTCAGCCTCAGAGCGCGAGAACGGCTCGAGCATCAACCACGACAAAATGCGCATCGGCAAAGACGACGCATCGCGCGGGTGGATGTTCCAGGAATGGAGCGACAGACGGATTATCGGGAATCTTTAATCGCAGCTGTCGAAGCACACGATTATAAAGCAGGTGCTGCGGAGTAAACGCGCCGCGGTCGAGGAGCCAGAAGTCGATGTGCTGTTCGCGGATGCATTGTTGAACAGTGGCGAGATCAGGACTGTATTGGGCACGCGCGATCGCCGCGCCGCGCCGACGAAGCGGAAAATAATAACCGGGATGAAACGGCACCGCCGTTTCGACGCCAAAGATTATGCTGCGGCGACAGAAGACTGGGAGGTTATTCGCTTCGTCGGCAATCGAGGCGATGCGAATAGTCGGCGGTTGCGCGGCAAAGAATCGATAAAGATTGGGGGCGTTGCCGGTGATGTAACCAACGTGCGGGAAATGGGACAGGAACAATGGATAGCAGACGATCCAGAGCAGAAGTAAACCCGCAAAACCAAATGCGAATTTAGGCGCTCGCTTCATCGACCAGCGCATTAGCGAATCGACGAGCGCCATGATCACCGCGGCGGCGGCAAGTGCCAGGACAACACGACCGGGATGTTGCGTGTAACGGCTTGGAAGATAGAGGCGAAACAAGAGCGCATGAGAAATTGCGAAAAGTGCGAGAGCCGCACAGGCAATCCGGAGCAAGATCTGGCCACGGGCATGCTCAAGGAACGAAAGTGCACGCGGGAAAAACGCGAAGATCGGCCAGAGGAAAGCAGCAAAGAGAAATGACGGTCGCGATTGGATATGCAAACCGCCCGCGCCATGCATCCAATAATTCCAGAGATCGGGATAGAAAAAGGGGACGCGACCGCCGGGCGCGAATTCAGACATTTGCCGCGCTTTCGCATATGTGACCATCGGTCCGAACCTTTCCGCTGCGCGCAGATAAGAAATCAGCGCGAGCGACACGACGACGATGGCGAGAACACAAAATAGATAGGCTCGATAATCGCGTTCGAGCTTCAGCCGCCCTTCGTTCACCCGCACCAAATCAAGAGCAATTACGCCGAGACTAACCAACGCTCCTGGCGGAAAGAAAATTGCCTGAAAGAAAACGACAATTAAAACAGCAATGCGTTTGTTGCCGACATGGTAGTAGAGAAAGGCAGCAAATAGCGGATAGAAAAATGCCCGCGGCGTGGCAGAACATAGGTCGCTGCTGAGCCAAAGACACTGACACAAAAGAATGGTCGCGAGTGCAGCGATCGCGGGCGAGCGCAGAATGCGCAACGCTGCGCCGAATAAGAATCCTGCAGTCAACAAACCGAGAACGAACGGTATCAGTTTGCTTGCGAGCAATGGATCGATGCCGAGCATCGCGAGAAATTGATAAAGTGCGGCAAAACCTGGCGGTGCGATCGATTGGAAATAATCCGCGATGGGATCGTTCGGGAAAAGTTTGGGGTCAAGAAAACGGAACATCCAGAAGACGTGTTGCCGGACGTCGTCGGCGAGAACGAATTCGCCAGCAAGAGCCTGACGCAGCGCGAGGCTTGCGCAGGCAAGCGCGTAAAGCATGGAAAAGCCAAACCAGAATCGCGTGTGAGTGACACCGGGGGAGTTCCCATCGGACCCAAAAAATCTGTCCCAGCACATGGCCAAGAGAGTGCCTCGGTTCACCTTTTTTGGCTACATGACAAAAATGTAATAATGCTTGTCTTGAGTATTAGTACCTGTAATTCCTAGTCTCCCGCGCATCGGCGCAACAGCAGTGGGAGAACGCTGTCGTTGCGCTTGAATTCTTCGCTAGGTCCCGGGGTTCAACTATGAAAAAAAATCGCAGTCGTATAGCTGGTTTCTTTAATCCACGAATCTTACTTACCTTCGCGCTCTGTACTTTGGGCGTTCTTTTGGTGACGTTTAGCATAACCGGAATGCCCGACCTTTTCGTCGGTGGCATTGCGGATAACGATCGTGAAGCGGAGCTTGAGCTACCTCAACGCGATATGCCGGTGCCTGGAGGCGAGGCAGACGACCTGAACCGTCTTGAATTGGAATGGGCTAACCGTCTGACTTACCCGACCGGCCGTTTCGACCCAGCCTGGGTGCGCAGCGCCGCCGAGCAAGACGCCCGCATAGTCCGGGGAATTCCTGCAGGAGCGCGTCGAAGCAGAGGGCTGAATTCTCCGCTGTCGCTTAATCTCAACAATTTCACTGCACTTGGACCCACGCCCGAGCACATGACAGGCTGCACCGGATGCTTTGATTACGGCACGACCGAGGGCAGAGTCAACGCTATCGCCGTTGATCCGACGACGACGACCAACGGCTCCATCGTTGCATACATCGGCACGGATGGCGGCGGTGTCTGGAAGACCACCAACTGCTGTAATGGTTCCACGTCATGGACCGCTCTCACCGACGGCGCGTTGATCAGCACAACAGCGATCGACACACTTACAATCGACCCGAACAATCACAACACCATCTACGCGGGCACCGGCGATTTGAACTACGGCTCCTTTTCACAAGGCAGTCAGGGAATCTTGAAGTCCACAGATGGTGGGGCGACATGGGTGGTATTGGCACCAAATATTTTCGGCGCCGCGCTTCCGCAACCAGCCGGTCAGTTTCCGCAGTATCAAGCTGTGGGCAAAGTGCGGGTGGATCCTAACAACAGCAACAACGTCGTAGCGGGAACGAAAACAGGCCTCTACTTCTCTTATGACGGCGGCGGCAACTGGACAGGGCCCTGTACCACGAATGGCTTCAGCTCGATGCGCCAGGATATTACCGGCCTTGAGCTAACAAACGTGAGCGGCACGACTCGCATCCTGGCCGCAGTGGGCGTGCGTGGATTTGCGACCACGGTGCAATACAATCTCGACCAGAACGGGGCGAACGGTCTCTACAAGGGCACAATGCCAGTGGGTGGTTGTCCCTCCGACTTTGCTTTAGTCACGCGCAATGACAACGGTTTCGTCTTTGGCAACAGTGTAACTGGTAGCGCCTATGCGACCGGCGCGTCCATGAATGCCGGTAGCGGCACGCCGTATGGCGGAGTAGGCGTCGGCGTTCAGAACGGGCGCATGGACATTGCCGTCGCGCCAAGCAATTCGAACTATATTTACGCGCAGGTTGGCTCTATCGCCTCGAATAGCAACAGCGGTTGCGGCAGTACGAGTGGATGCCAGCTTGGCGTGTGGGCCAGGACCCGATGCAGGCGCAAGTTGGAGTTTCATGGCGGGATCCGCAGGCGGCGCTCTCCGGAACTGCACCAGCGGGCAAGGCGACTATCCCCAGAACTGGTACGATCAGGGAATGGCGGTCGATCCGAATAACCCCGACCGGCTCTTTGTTGATACCTTCGATGTGTGGCTTGCCAGCCGTACCGGCACGTCGTTTTACGATGTCAGCTGCGGATACAGTGGCGGTAACATCGTACACGTCGATCAGCATGCGCTCGCTTTCGTATCCGGCTCCTCGAGCATTCTCCTAAAGGGCAGCGATGGCGGCGTCTTCAGTAGCTCTAACGCTGACGCAGCCGTGATCGGCAGTACGAGGAACACCTGGGTCAACATGGACAACGGCATTAACACCATCGAATTCTATGCCGGCGATATCAGCGGCAATTTTGCCAACGATCTTAACCCGGCAGCGGTCGGCGGCGCTCAGGACAACGGTCCAAGTTCAGTCAAGTTCTCGGGTAGCCCGACCGGGCCCGTGCAATGGCAGATGGGCTTGGGTGGTGACGGGTTCTCCGGCCAAATCGATCCGATGACCACGGGCGTTGCGGGGAACTACCGCATTTGGGAGGGCAACAACAGTGGCGGTCTGAGTCGATGCATTAACAATTGCACCGCCGCCGGCGCCTCCTGGTCGAGCAGTCGAGGCAGTTGGACTGGCGATCAACAGTCATTCGTCCTGCCAATCAATATGTTTCACGGAGGAATTCCTGGCGGGGACGATTGCCAACCTGGCACCGCGACGACCGGCTGCGGCCATCTCATCGCCGGCACGACCCGAGTATGGGAGACTATTCTCGGAGCCGCGGCCAGCGTGCCGACATCGGCGTGGTATATCACTAACAACCCCTCTGGTCCTGCGGCTGGGCCGAACTTGTGTAAAGGAACGCTGGGCAACCGCTCGTTCATCAATCAGGTCAAGTACTCGCCGAAATATCAAAGCGTCGCCATCGTGGGAACCAACGACGGCAACGTCCAAATCGGCTTCAATCTTGGCACCGGAGTAGCGAACCAGGGGATTTGGGTCAACGTCACCGGTTCCAATACGGTGCTTCCTAACCGACCGGTGCTTGGCATTTCACTCGATCCTTCAGTGTCGGCCGCGAGTCTTCCCGTTGGATATGCCGCCGTCGGCGGTTTTAACTTCAACACGCCGACGACACCGGGACACGTGTTTCAGGTGACATGCACGGGTGCTAATTGCAGCTCCTTCACATGGGCGGACAAGACAGGAAATCTGCCGGACATTCCGGTTGATTCGATCATCAACAATCCCAATTACCCGCAGCAAGTCTATGCTGGTACCGATTTCGGCGTTTACTATACCGACGATATTACGGTCGCGTCTCCAGTCTGGAATCGTTTCCAGAATGGCATGCCGAACGCGATGATTTGGGACATGCAGATAGATCGCGGGGCGACGACCCTGTCAGTATGGACCCGAAGTCGCGGCGCCTTCGTCTGGCCGCTGCCATCGGGCCCTGTGCCCGTGCCGGTGCCGACAAGCATCGTGTCACGCAAGACTCACGGCGCTGCGGGCGACTTTGACATCGATCTGAAAGCGCCGGCTCCCGGCATCGAATGCCGCAGCGGCGGTGCGACCGGAGACCATACGATAATTGCGACGTTCGCTGCTCCGGTCACGGTCAGCGGCAATGGCACTGCAAAGGCCCAGGTGACATCCGGCGCCGGCGCCGTTGGATTGGCAGGAACCCCCAATGGTAATGCTGTCACTGTTGCTGGAAATCAGGTGACTGTGCATCTGACGAATATCGCAAACGCTCAGGCGCTTAGTGTAACGCTTTACGGCGTGAACGATGGCACTAACGTTGGAAATGTCGCCCTTCCGATGAAGGTCCTCCTCGGCGACACCACTGGCAATGGTGCTGTCACCGGCAGCGACGTCAGCAGCACCAAACTCGATTCCGGACTTGCCGCTAACGCTTCCAATTTCCGGAACGACGTGATCGTCAACGGCGCCATCAATGGCTCGGATGTCTCCGCTGTGAAGGCTGCGTCCGGAACGTCCCTGTCGGCGCAGAACTCGTTAGGCAACGTAAAAATGGGGAAATAGGCTGATTGTTCGCGCCACCATTGGCTGAGCGATCCTCGGTCCATGGTGGCGCGACCCTAACGGGATTCGAACCCGTGTTACCGCCGTGAAAGGGCGGTGTCCTAGGCCACTGGACGATAGGGTCGGAAGCGGCGCTCAATATCAGAAGGTGCCTTCGCTGTTGCAAGGCATTTTGCGAACGATATCAAGCGTGCACACTCAGCTTTGATAGCAACTCTGCTGTCGCAGCGGTCGCTCCGCGATGGGCGGCCAAAACTTCCGTGGCGTTCTCGACCAGGCGCGCGCCTGCCGCAGGTTCCCGAAATAACTTCGCTATTTCGCGCTGAAGCGAAACCGCATCCCCCACTTGCACCGCGCCGCCGTGCCTAACGAGTGATGCGGAAAGCGTCGCAAAATTCTCCATGTGTGGACCGAAGAGGACCGGTTTGCCTGCCACGATCGGTTCCACCGGATTCTGTCCGCCACGAGCAGTCAAACTCTTGCCGACAAAAGCAATTGTCGCGACGGAATACCAATCGCGAAGCTCTCCCGTCGTATCGATAAGCAGGCAATCGGGTCGGGTCGAATTGGGTGCGCTGCGCAACGCCACGCCTAACGAGTGCTCCTCCAGGCGCGCTCGAAGATTTCGCGCGCGCTCAACATGGCGCGGGGCAATGACCAGAAAGAGTTCAGGAAAGTCAGGACGCAGTTTGATGAAAATCTCGGCAAGAATCATCTCTTCTCCCGCATGCGTACTGCCGCCGAAAATCACTTCAGACCGTGGGCTGATGCCGAGCGATTCCAAAATCGCGCGAGGCTGAGTCGAGTCCGACTTCACGCCCTCTGTATCGTATTTTATATTACCCGTGCGTACGATTCGATCGGGTCCTAACGCCGAGCGCATTCCATCGGCCAATGTCTTCCTCTTCGGGAACACAGACCAGGTCGAGTTGCCGAAATAAGGATGCGACGAAAAGTCGGAATTTGCGGAAGCGACGTTCCGAACGCGGCGACAAGCGGGCGTTGACCAATGCAAGAGGAACGGCGCGGCGTCGCGCTTCGGCCACGAGGTTGGGCCAAATTTCCGCTTCAATCAAAACAAGGCGGATCGGTCGAATAACGTTGAAAGCGCGACGCGTTATCGGCCAAAAATCAACCGGGTTATACATGACCTCGATCCAATCGGGCGATTCTTTGACCGCGAAAGCGAAGCCTGTGGTGGTCGTCGTCGTGAGCACGCAAAACAACTCGGGATCCAATTCCTTCAAACGCACGGCGAGCTTCAACGCGACGGCCACTTCACCGACACTAACGGCGTGCATCCATGTGATGCGTTTGCTATTCAGGTGACCACGCAGTTTGTCGTCGTAAAATCCGAGCCGTTGCCCGAATTTCTCTCGATAATTTCCGCGCCGCGTCATCTTCAGCAGATAGCCGGGTAGAAAAAACAACAGGCCAATCGGGAAAAGCAGGTTGTAGAAAAATCGGATCATGTCGGGCGATTGAGAAAAAGAACTTCGGTGGCGCCGTACGTTTTTGCTCGACTGACGCGCCACAATTTTGGCTCAGAGATTTTTTCAGACGGCCGTTTCTCGAGCACGAAAGTCCCGGACGGATCGATCAGATCGACAAGCTCCTCGCTCTCCAGAAGCAAATCGGTAAGAGACCGATCGTCTCTCCTTTCTTCATACGGCGGGTCCGCAAAGATGATGTCGAAAGATTCGGTCGAAACAGGTCGCCGCAGAAAATCGAAAACGTCACGCTTCAAAACGCGGCCGCTGAATTTCGTTTTCGAGAGGTTGCGTTCGATTGCGGCGACCGCTTCCCGGTCGTGATCGACAAAACGGGCCGAGCTTGCCCCGCGGCTGAGCGCTTCGATACCTAATGCGCCAGTGCCGGCAAACAAATCAAGCACGCGCGCATCGACAACGCGCTCGCCGAGACTGGAAAAGATCGCCGCTTTCACGCGGTCCATTGTCGGTCGCACCTGACGCTTTGGAACATCCAGCCGGAGACCGCCGGCGCGTCCGGCGATGACTCTCATGGCGTAGCGGAAGGCGTCGCCGCCTCGGCCGGCGGGGATGCAGCCGGTTCCGCAGCGCTCTCATCAGAATGCTTTTTCTTTTTCGCACGGTCGGATTTTCCTCCGCCAAAAAGAGTATTCAGGACGCCGCCAAGATTTTTCAATTCCCCACCCACAAGCTTATCCATCAGATTTGTTTTCGGATGCTCGACATTACCGCTGATTTGAAATGCAACGGCCCCGTAACCGGGTTCACTCGTCGGCTTAAAATTTTCGCGAATGGCGCGAAACAGTTGGCTTCGAATTTTCTCATTTATCGCCAGCTGCGATTCCAATCGCAATTTTCCAGCGAACGTAATCGTTCCGATGGCTGAAAGTCGAATGTTGGGCGAGCGCAAAACCAATTGATCGACGGTGATTAAACCGGGACTCAAATGATATTTCACTTCCGCCTGCTCGAGGTGGAGCTGCGTTAATTCCTCGATCTGCAAAATCTGACCAAGAGCAACGAGCAGACTGTATTGCTGCACCTCGCCATCGCGCAGAGAAATTTGGCCATGGCCGGTCAGGGCGTTCGGGTCCGCGGTCTTTCCCGCAGCGTCCAATCGTCCTTCCAAGCGACCCTTTACGATTCCCTCGGGACCACCCGCCTCGGTCATGATTCGATCAGCCTGCAAATCATGAAACCGAATGTGCGCAACAAACGGCGAATCTTCCTCCTGAGGTCGCATCGAAAAACCTCCGGTGATTTGACCGCCATCTGCTTTCGCTGAGACTTTCGCCAAATCCAGAACGGACGGATCGTAGCGCAATGGCGATTGCAAATCCTCGAGGAAAAACTTATCGCGCAATGATGTTTTTTCGATGTGGATCGTACCGTTCAGCGCCATCGTGCTGCGCAGGCTCGAACGAAAATCGACGCCCGTAAATCTCGCAACGACCTTTTCCTTTTCGTCGAGAAAATTGAATTCGCCATCTGCTAATTTGACGCGTCGAATTTCCGGAACGTACGGCCCCTGCTGCTGTTTCTCAGCCTTTTCGGCAGATTGGATCGACGGTCTCGGTGTGCGTGCTTCTGCAATCACGCGGGGCGGTGAGGCCGCAGGCGCAGCGCGTGTCGCTGATGATTCACCCGCTTCGACAGACGGCTGTTTTTCCGCCGGCATTTCTGGCAATCGCCATTTGCCGTCCGCGTTTTGAACCCAAACAATGTTCGGCTTGATCAAGGAAATTTCCTTAATCAGTAACCGTTGCGAAAAAAGGGATCTAAATCTGATGCGCAGACGGAATGTTTTGGCGGCGAGAAAATCGCCTGTCGTTCCGGGATTAGTTTGCGGAATGGTAATCCCACTCAATTTGAGGCCACCCCATGGGGTGACACTGATCTGACGGATGCGCAGCGGCGTGTTAAGACGCTGGCTGAGTTCCTGCTGAATCCGTGCTTGTGTGGCTTGCGATTGAACATACAGATTCACCGCGAGCAAAAGAATGATCGCTATGCCGAATACCGCACCAATGCCGATCAAAAATAATCGGCTCAACTTTTTCACCGGGAGACGTTACGCAGGCCGAAGTTGAAGAAAAGACCAAAGCCGGGACCCGATCTTTCCGCCATGAGCAGCACTATTGTCATCCTTAATCCAGCAGCGCGCGAGCCAACGCGCACGGCGCTGGCACGAGCGCGTCGAGGAGATCACGCGCGGCGCGGTGATTTGTGCGACTTCGCGTTGCGGCGAAGCAGAAACGATCGCGCGACGCGCCGCTGCGGAAGGATTTGAGACAATCGTGGCTGCGGGCGGTGATGGCACTATCAATGAAGTGGTAAACGGGATGGCCGGAACAAATGCCGCGCTTGGTCTGCTCCCCATGGGCACGATGAATGTGTTTGCGTTGGAACTCGGAATTCCGTCGAGCAATCTCGGATTGTGTTGGGAGATCATCGAAAAACAAAATTCGCGGCTCATCGATATGCCGCGCGCGAACAACAAACACTTTGTGCAACTGGCCGGCGTCGGACTCGATGCGCAGGTGGTGAAAGAAACGAGCCGCGCCTTCAAGCGCAGCTTTGGGCCGCTGAGCTACCTGTTTTCCGCCGCGCAAATCGCGGCGCGCCGGCCGCCGCGTCTCCTTATCGAATCGGCAAACGCCATCACGAAGGAAGGTTCGTTTGTTCTCGTGGGCAACGGGCGCCTTTACGGTGGGCCGTTCCCATTTTTTAAAAACGCCGTGATCGATGATGGCCTTCTTGATGTCGTGATTTTCAAGCAGCTCGGCTATCTCGAGATCATCAAGTATTTGCAGAACGTCATCTTCACTTCGTCGATTCGCTTGCCGGAGGTGGAATATTTCCAGACGGAAAGACTGCGCGTGACCAGCGACGAAGATGTGCCGGTAGAAATCGACGGCGAGCTAATTGGCGAGTGTCCGGTGGAATTTCAAATCCAGAAACGGAAGTTGCGGGTGCTGGTTCCAGCATAAAATCGCCCGAAAAATGCCGGTTTTTCTTTTTCCAAATCGACAAAAAAATCGGTTTGCGATAATCTTGTGATATGCGGCTCTCCGGTCGAAAACCTTCCTCCTTCACGCGCCGGTGGACGCAGCAGCAGAGAGTCGCACTGCTCGCCATCATCACCGCGAATGTTATTGCCTTCGTCGCGCAGTTGATTTTGCAGAATTACGATCCGGCTTTCGTGCGCGATTATTTCGCTCTCAGTCAGCGCGGAATGCGAGAGGCATATGGCTGGCAATTTTTTACTGCCATGTTCATGCATGACGGACCATGGGATTTGCTCGGCAACATGCTGCTTCTCTATCTGCTCGGCCGCGATCTGGAATCGATTCTCGGACAGCGGCAGTTTCTTATTCTCTATTTTTCCGGGGTAATCGCCGGCGAGTTGGGCCATTTGTTTTTGATGCCGGTTAATTGCGCCCTCTACGCCGCGGGAGGCGGCGTTGCGGCCGTGCTCGTCGCTTACGCAACAATTCTTCCGGAGTTGGAATTGACCAACATGGTCTTCTTTGTCTTGCCGATCCGCCTGAAAGCGAAACATCTCGCCTACGGTATTTTCGTCATTGCAACAGCTCTTGTGATTTTGGACAGAGGCGGGATGGTCGCGCACAGCGCTTATCTCGGCGGCTCTGTCGCGGGCTGGCTCTACGCGCATCTGCTCGGCTTTGGCCGGCCGTCATTTCTGCAACGCCTGGTGCGCCAGCGCCGAATGGAAGCAGATCGTCTCAATCGCCTGAGCGCAGAGGAATTCATTGCTGAAGAAATCGATCCATTGCTCGACAAAATTTCGCGCGACGGCATCGCGCAGTCTCACCCGGGCCGAGCGTCGTAAGCTTGCGTTGGCGCGCGATAAGTTTTCTCAACCATCGCAGACCGAGTAAGAAGGCGATCCTGCGCCAGTAGTTGCAATTCGCGGCGCTGAATGTTTGCTCGCGATCTATGCCGCGCCGTTCGCCCGTAAAGAATCCATCCGATCAGTGGATCGAAGAGAAAGCGGCTGGCGCGATTTTTCCGGAACAAACCGCCACCACTTTATTTCAATTGCTCGAAAACTGGCCGGCCGATGCACTGCCATTGCGAGAGTTTATCGAAACGTTTCCTCTGGGTGAAGCAGCTCTGCTTCATCTCTTTTCCGTTTCCAGCATCTGCGCGACGCGCGCCGTCAATGCCCCCGAGATGTTGTTTTGGCTGGCGAAGACGTGCGAGTCACCTCGAGGCTTTGGACAGATGCTCGCAGATCTTCGCAAACTGGATCACGGAGAAATCGCACAGAATAATTTCGAGATACTCCGGCGATGGAAGGGCCGGGAAATGACTCGGATCGCTCTAAGGGAAGTGGCCGATGTGGCCGATATCGAGGAAAGCACAGAGGAGCTTTCGCTGCTCGCCACGATCTGCCTATCACAAGTGTTTCGGCATTGGAACCGCGAACTGCGCAATCGCCTCGGTTCTCCTGATGCAGAATTTGCTGTCCTGGGACTCGGAAAACTCGGCGGGCGCGAGCTCAATCACAGTTCCGATGTCGACGTGATTTTTCTCTACAGCCACGAAGGCCAGCTCTCCGCCAGCCTGAGTTATCACGAATGGTTCAATCGCCTCAGCGCCAACATCGTTGAGACATTTTCTTCCTCGCACTCCGCCGGCGCACTTTTTCGCATCGATTTGCGACTCCGGCCGGAAGGAAGCGCGGGACCACTCGCGCGCTCGCTCGAGAGCATGGAAAACTATTATGCTGGTTTCGGTGAAACATGGGAACGTCTGGCGTTGATTCGCGCGCGCGGCGTCGCCGGCAGCGAAGAGTTGGTCTACGAATTCCTGCAACAGCACCAGCCATTCATTTATCCGAAAAGTCCTACGCCTGATTTACTGGATGAAATTGCCGCACTGAAGCGTCGGATCGAGCGCGAAATTGTCGGGCACGAAAATTTACAGCGCGATGTCAAACTCGGTGAGGGCGGCATTCGCGAAATCGAATTCACCGTGCAGGCGCTGCAATTGATCCATGGTGCGCGACACGCGTTTTTGCAGGAGACAAGCACGCTCAAGACTTTGCGCGGTCTGGCGGAACTCGATCTCTTGCCCCAAAAGGAAGTGCTTACGCTCGATACTGCCTACCGATTTCTTCGGCGCGTCGAGCATCGATTGCAGATCGAAGCGGAACAGCAAACTCATACGATCCCGGAGGAGGCCGGCGCCTTGCGACACCTCGCGCTTAGTCTCGGCTTTGCGTCGGCCAAAGAGTTGACGACAAAGCTGGAAGCCCACATGGCGAATGTGCGCGCCATTTTCCAAAAAAATATCTCCGCCTCGGTAGAGTCTGCCGGTTATGGCGCGCCCAATCTGGCGATTTTCCGCGATGAAACACGCGCCGCTAAATCAATGGCAGAGTTAGCTGAAGGCCCGGCACGTTTTCACGTTGCTCCACGCACGCGCCAGGTCTTTCGCAAACTTCGGCCGTTACTGCTGGCACAATTGTCCAAAGCTGCGGATCCCGATGCCGTTTTGAATCAGCTTGTGCGCTTCGTGGAAACCTACGGACTGCGCAGCATGCTCTTCGAATTGCTTGCGGTGAATCCGCGCTTGCTCGAACTTCTCATCAAAATTTTCGATTGCAGCCTTTACGCCGGCGAATTGCTCGTTAGGCATCCGCAACTTCTCGAAGAAATCACGCGCAGTCGCAAACTGGATCAACCTTTCGACGCAGCAGAACATTTGGGCCGGCTCGATTCGTTAGGTATTCAACGCACACAATTGAATTCCGTGCGCGCTTATCGGCAGGCGCAATTACTTCGCATTCTTCTGCGCGACGTTCTTGGGCTATCCAATCCTCTTACTCTGGTGGGAGAGCACTCCGCCTTGTCCGAAGCGTGTTTGATTTTCATGGATCGACTGCTCGCTGAGAAGTCCGGACTCACCGTCATCGCCATGGGAAAATTTGGCGGGCGAGAAATTACCTACGGGTCGGACCTGGATGTTTTGTTCGTCGGCGAAAATACGCGCGCCGCGCAGAACCTTTTCGTCACCATGGGTAAACCGAGTCCGGAAGGAACGATCTCCCCGCTCGATACGCGCCTTCGTCCGGATGGAGAGAAAGGTCCGCTGGTCTGTTCGCTTGCCACCTACGAGACCTACTATCAAAGCCGTGCCCAGCTTTGGGAATTCCAGGCTCTTACGCGTGCGCGCCCAATTGTGGGACCAAGCGAAAGCGAGTTCCTGCAGATGGTTCAGCGTATCTGGCGGGAAGCTGGGCAACGCGAAAGTCTTCTCGCGGAGATCGATTCGATGACAGAACGAATTCGGCGCGATCGCGGCAGTGGAACGCCGGGGCTGGATTTCAAAACTGGAACGGGCGGAATGGTGGAAGCGGAATTCCTCGTGCAAGCGCTGCAAATGCGAGCCGGAATCTGGAATCCGAATTGGACGGACGCGGTGACGGAATTAGCGCAACAAGATATCCTGGCGCAAAACGATGCGAGTCACTTAAAAATCAGCTATGGATTTCTGCGCCGATGCGAATCGGCTTTGCGGCGTTGGGAGAACAAGAGCGTCTCTGCTCTGCCTGCGAATGAACTTGAGCAGCGCCGATTGGCAAACTGGCTTGGCTACAAGGAACTCGAACCCTTCGTCCAAAGTTATGATGAAGCGCGACAGAAAATTCACGCCATCTATGAACGGCGAATCCGGTAGCGATTCGTGTCAGCGTGCGGAGAGGAATTTGAAGAGCTCGTGCAGAATGAAAAAGCTGACTGCGATTCCTGTGCAGACGATGACGAACAAAAGAAAGAGAACTGCGATGACGAATGTCCAATCGCTCCGACGAGCTTTACGTGGACCGGCAGCATGTTCTTGAAGGATCCTGATAATTGCGCGCGTTCGATTTGAACCAAAACGAAAACGCGTCGCCCACACCTGGGATAATTCCCACTACTTCGTTGATCAGAATATTTAGCGACATGCGGGCAAGAATGATTTTGGGAAGGCCGCAGCGCGCTGCTTGAAGCAACGCCAAAGCTGAGATTATCGCAGACGCCGTGTCACCGATGCCGGGAAGTAATCCAAGGATCGGGTCGAGGCCGAAACGGAATTTCGTCCCGGGCAAGCGCAGAAACTCATCCATGATGAGCGCCAGCCAGCGAAAGAGCGGCTCAAGTTGAGAGCGCTTTGTTTTTCTTCAGGCGGGAGAACTTCCCATTCGATCTCCTGAAGCGGGGGTCGGCGACCGTCGGGCTTTAGATCAAGCTGCACTTCTCGAGCGAAATATTGCGACGCTCATAGACCGCCGCTACAAACCGGCGGATTAACCCGGGATTTCTTTCAGCATCTGCGTGTTCGTGGGGAATTTCTTTACGAACATGAGCAAACGTTGAATCGCTTCTTCGGGTTTGTGACCGGCCAGACCGCGCCGAATGAGATTAATTTTTTCCAGCTCCCATGGTTGCAGCAGTAATTCTTCGCGGCGGGTGCCAGAAAGAAAAATATCGACCGCGGGATAGATGCGCTGATCGCTGATTTTACGGTCAAGGTTTAGCTCCATGTTGCCGGTGCCTTTGAACTCCTGAAAAATCAGCTCGTCCATGCGACTGCCGGTATCGATCAAGGCGGTAGCGACAATTGTCAGCGAACCCGCTTCTTCGGTATTGCGTGCAGCCGCGAAAATCTTGCGCGGCGTTTCCATGGCACGAGCATCGATACCGCCACTCATCGTCCGGCCTCCGCCTCCCATGGCATTGTTAAATGCACGCGCTGTCCGCGTGATCGAGTCGAGCAAAATGAAAACATGTTTGCCGGCTTCGACTAAACGCTTCGCGCGCTCGATCGCGAGCTGCGCGATGCGCGTGTGACTCTTGATATCGCTGTCGTTCGAACTGGCCATGATTTCAGCGTCCGGACAGGAACGGCGAAAGTCAGTGACTTCTTCCGGCCGTTCATCGACCAGGAGGATGATCAACTTCATTTCCGGATGATTCTTCACGACCGCATCGGCGATGTGATGCAGAAGCGTCGTCTTGCCGGTACGCGGCGGTGCCACGATCAAACCGCGTTGACCCATTCCGAGCGGGGTCATCAAATCCATGATGCGCGTGGTGTAACGGTCGGGCACGGTTTCCAGCTTGATGCGCTTATTTGGATTAATCGTGGTCAACTCTTCGAATGGACGAAGTCCCTGATACTTGGTCGGCTCCTCGTCATTGATCTTGAGCAAACGCGTTAACTGCGGACCGCGATTGCCGCGGCGCGTCTCACCGTGAATCCACATTCCATCGCGCAAGGCAAAGCGGCGGACGATCTCGGGCGTAACGAAGATATCCTGCGGGGTCTGAACGAAATTGCGTTTGGCATCGCGCAGGAAGCCGAACCCCTTTCCGGAGATTTCTATGATGCCTTCCCCGAACTCCGGCTCGCGCGGTTCTCCGTTTTCGGTTCCTTCCTGGCCTTCGCCGATTTGTCTTTCGTTAGCGACTGCCGTCGCGCTCGCGTGTTCGTTATTGTTTTCTGCAAGAGTCATATCTTCCCTTCCGCTGTATTCGGTTGTCGTTCCTCCGGCGTTATTGCCATGGTGGGAATTGCCAAAATCTGATCGATAGTTACGCCGCGGCCCCCGACGACGCGGACGTCGTCTGCGCTCCGGAGACGCGGCCTGGCTCTCCAGCGGCTGCTGGTTTTCGTTTTCTTCGCTCATAATTAGGGTGTTTCCGCTCTTTAATAAGAGACCGATTGCGGCTCACACCGCAGTTCAATCAGGCCGGCAACCGGGCCAGTATTTCGTCGGGGATATCTAGATTGGAATAAACGTTCTGAACGTCGTCGTCGTCCTCAAGGCTCTCGCACAGGCGTAACACCTGAAGCGCAGTGGCCTCATCGGCGACGGAAACTGTCGTATCGGGAATAAAAGTAAACTTTTGCCCATCGATTGTGACACCCGCGTGTTTGAGTGACTCAGCTACGGCGTAGAGCTGATCGTGGGAGGTAGTAATAACATACTCTTTCTCCTCCGTTGTCAACTCTTCAGCTCCGGCATCCAGGGCCAGTTCAAACAGGCGGTCTTCATCAATCGCATCTCCCGGGACATTGATCTGTCCTTTTTTGTGAAACATGTAGGAAACACTCCCGCTCGAACCGAGGTTGCCATCGTTCTTGGAAAAGATGCTGCGGATCTCGGCCGCAGTGCGGTTCTTGTTATCAGTGGCCGCTTCCACGATCACCGCCACGCCGCCGGGCGCGTAACCTTCGTAGACGATCTCGTCGAAGTGCTGCGCCTCCATGCCTTCGCCCGTGCCGCGCTTGATCGCGCGGTCAATATTGTCGTTCGGCATACTTTGAGAGCGCGCTGCTTGAATCGCGCTGCGTAAACGCGGATTTCCCGCAGGATCGCCCCCGCCGGTTTTGGCGGCGATGGTGATCTCCTTGGAAAGCTTGCTGAAAAGGTTCCCGCGCTTCGCGTCGATAGCGCCTTTGAACCTTTTCACCTTGGACCACTTACTGTGTCCGGCCATGAGTCTACGAAATTTAGGTTATCTAAAAATTTGCCTGGCCAAAAAACATCCGCGAACGAATCGAAATGGGCGCACTTCGCGAGAGCGACTGGCGAAGAGGCAAATTAACGAGGGAAATTCAACGGTAATTGCATGACTTTGTCAATCACTCCGTTTTGTTCGAAACGCGGCCGAAATACAGAGTCGTGCTAGCGAATACCGGTATCGAGGAGCATGTCGGCCCGGGTGGTCTTATTGGAGACAATCGTGAAGGGTTGCACTTTGGCGCGCGCATGCCCCAGGGAGCGCCCCTGGATATCCAGAACATAATTACCCGGGGGAAGTGCCACGCGATAGTTTCCGTTGCTGTCCGCAGTGACACGCGCGATCTCTTTTTTTCCCTCCTGGCTCAAGACGATGAGGGGATACTCGGAATAAGTTTCGGCCATTGTCGTTGGCGCGTTTCCATCTGCGAGATCAACCGTTTTGAGCGAAACGATCTTCAAATGTCCTTCCAGAAACCCCGCATGCGCAGCTTCATTTGAGCCGGCCCCGCGGACCAGGATCAAGAAAATGCCGCTGACGATCAGGTATTTCCTAAACACGATATTCCCTCATCGAAATCAGCGCGGCCAAGTCTTCCTTACCTGGTCGCACTGACGATTTTGCCCTGAAAAGAACAGACAACAGCCTGCTCTGCTACGGTAATCCGTTACCGGATTTGAATTTCACCAATGAGACGTCTGAGGCACTGACGGATCCATCTGCAGTGACATCCTCACGGAAGTTAGAGGTTGTCACCGATACGCCGGACTGACTCTTCGTCTGGCTGATATCAGCAGAGTTTACGGTTTTGTTTTGATTGGTATCGCCAATCAGAAAACCAATGTTTACGGCCACCGAGGCGAGGTTAGTCCCATTTACGTCGCTGAGGTTGGATGAAGTGAGGGTCAAGATCTGTCCATCGGTAACGCCGGTGAGGTTGACGAGCATATCGCTGCCGCTAAAGGAAACGCTGCCTACGGTGCCAGCCCCGCCGGGATTATGGGCGGTAACGGACGCGTTCCCAGCGACCAAGGTGTTGTTGAGGTGGAGCACAATCGTGAAGTTGCTCGTTCCTTTAGTGCGACATTCGACTCCTGGTGAGCCGGTGAGCGGCAAGTCGACATCGAATGTGCCCGCTCCGCCATGAGTCAATCGCGAGGCGGCGCTGACGAGCTGCAGCGGGAGCGCCAACTGCCAGGCGCTGCGGCCGTGGGTGGCGGCGAAGAGTTTTCGCGCACCGGGCACAATCGTTAGGCCTGTCACCTCCACTTGTGGCAGACCCGTGCCTGCCACTTCCCAATCGACCGCGCCATTCGGCAACCTAAGCACGCCCCAATCATTCGCGGCATAAAGATCGCCATTTGAATCTGCGACGACCGCGTTCGCGGGAAAGTCGGGAAAGATTCCAGGGCCCGCCCCGTCGATATTCGTCCAATCCGCCGTGCCACCGCCGGGATTATATGTCACCGTGAATATGTGGCCGGGCTGGGCCGGAGTGTTGAAGGCATAACCCGAATAGGAGATCCAAGCGTGATTCGAATCCGCTGGGTCGACATAGATGCCGCTAATAAAGCGGGGCGGAGCCTGGTCATCGAGCGGGTCGAGCCGCGTGTAAGTCACGTTGCCCGGCGTGGCGTTATTCGCATTCTTGGAAATGAACACTCGCCCGGTGCTTGTTGCCACCCACAGCGTACTGGTGTCGCTCGGAGTCCGCGCAATGGCCGCGACATTACCGCCGGATCGAGTGGTTCCGCGGTAATCGGCTGCGCTCGCCGTCAGGTTAGTCGCACCGGAAGGCCCGATAGCGACGAAATCTCCGCAGGCCGGGTTCGCCGACGAAGTCGTAAACTCCGGACAGTTCGCTTCCAGGAATGCCTGATTGCCAGCCCAATCCTGGGTCCGCCAGACACTGAGCGACCCTTGGAAAATGGTTCCGGCGCTGGCGGAGTTGGGATCAGAGATTATGGGCGAGTAAAACAAAGCACTTTCCCCACTGGCCCTGATCGGCCCGCTCGCGATCACCCATTTCGTCGGATTGCCGTTTTGGAAATTCACATCATGGGCATTCGACGTGAACGAATTGAACCGCAGAGCCGAGTTGCTGACATTGAAGCCCGATTGGCCGCCGTCGCCGTAGATGACTTGTGGCCACGTCACGGTCGAACCGAATGTCTCAAAAGTTCCGTTGTCCTGCGTTCCGCCCTGCAGGTGCGACGAATTATTGGCCGCAACCGACAGGCTCTGGAATTGCAAGGTTGAAAGACCCGTATTGATACTGGAGAGCGCGGTTGGCACTGCGGAAAGCAACTGCTGGCAGAGTGTCAGGCCGGCGCCGCTGAGACCGCGTGGACTCGTGCACTGCGACGAAATATTTGCAAAGGCGCCACTGGAACGCATCAGTCCGCCATCGCCGCCATAAACGGCGATGTCCGTGCCGGGAATTTCCACGATCGCGTGACTATCAGGGTGCTGACCGTTCGGCGAAATCGGGTTACCCTGGCAGCAAGTGTCTGGTGGGGTGCTGTTCGTGGCAGAGTCCCAAGTCATGTCGGTGAAGGACACACCGGCGTTGGTTGAACGCAAAAACGCTCGACCATTGGTCGTTAGGCCGAACGTACCGTAGTCGTAAGATCCGCCAAGGTACACTACGTCGGGCCGGCCGGGGGGAGAGTAAACTACGTTGTCGTACCAGCATTGACCGGTGCAGTAGTTGGCCGACTGGCCAGAGGGCGATTCCGCAGCGGTCATGTCCGTGAAAGTCGGCGTGCCCGTTGCGACATTGTCGCTCCGAAAAAGATGCGCCTGGTTCGCGGAAGTCGTGCTTGCGTTGCCAATGCCTGCGTACATTCGCGTGTTGCCATTGGGCAACATGGTAACGGCGAATTCCGCTCGATCGGTGTTTTGACTTACGGCGCGAGCACTCTTGATCTGAGTCCAGGTAGCTCCGCCATCGTTCGAGCGCCAGACGCCTCCGCTTCCAGTCACGCCGGTCGGGCCAAACGCGCCCGCGTAAAGGATCTTATTTGTCGTTCCATTCCAACCCGGATCCAGTGCCACTTCATTCACCCCGCGAATTGTCGCTTTGGTGTTGGTCCCGTCGAAGACCGGGCCGTCACTCCCATCCCAAATAAAGTTAAACGTCGCGCCTCCGTCGGTCGACTCGAAGAGGCCAAACGGCGGCCTCGGGGTGCTCGGGTTCGTTGTCGCGCCGCCTGAGACAGCACTGATACCGCGGACGCCACGTGACGACGATACGTAGAGATGGTTCGGGTTCGTTGGATCGACAACGATTGAACTAATCGAACGGCCGGCGAACGCGTTGCCGGTGTATGTTCCGTTGGGACCCGTTCCGGGAGCGGTCGTCGTGATTGGGCCAACCGTGGAATTGAGCAGTGTCCACGAGTTGCCCCCGTTAGTTGATTTGTAAATTCCAAAACCCGCTTCCGAATCAGCCGACGCATTCGCCTCGCCGGTGCCGGCATACAATGTCCCAGTCGAAGCGTGATAGGTTAACGTCCCGATTGCGTTCGTCGAAAAGCTCCCCGAAATAAAAGTCCAGGACGGTCCACCACTCGCCAACACATTGTCAGTGCGCCATACTCCGCCGCCAGCAGCTCCCGCCCATACTCTGCAACTGCTTACATCGCAGGCCGGATCGGCAACGAGCGCCGTGATACGGCCGGAGGCGGTGTAAGGCACGCCACTGAAAGTCAAAACATCGGGAAAATTCGCCATGCTCGGGCCGACAAGAGTCCAAGCGCCTACCGCGCTCGGCGCTTCGATAGACCGGCGAGCCTGGCTGCTCCTTGCCTTAATTTCAGTCCAAGCTTTCCGAGCAGCGATCGTTACATTAAACGGCACGTCGGCTGCCGGGTAAGCGCGGTGCGCATAATCTTCTTCCGCTGCCGCCAACGGCCCGCGATCCCGCCCAGGACCCGGCAAAGTGCGCCCGTTCCCGTCGAACTCATCGCGATCTTGTCTTAACTTGTTGAACGCTTCACGTTTTTGCTCCGATTTGCCTAACAAGTCTGATTTCCCAAATAATATCAGGCCTGGTTTCGCCGCAACGACGGCCATTGCCAACGCCGTCAAGACGAGCACGCCCGCGATCGCGAGACGCAGATGGGATAGAACAGGATTTCGACGAGTAAACGAATGGAGAAGTTTCATAGATTTGAATGGGGTAGCGAGGGTTGACTAACGAGTTCTCAGAATTGTCGCGGCAGAGGCCAAGGTTTGTCACCTTACGTTTTGGCAATATTCCATGTGAATAAGTTTTCGACGCCGACATTGCCTAACGACACTGAGAAGCGCATCCATTTCTGAAACGGATTCGGGCGCAAGAGCCACCTCTCGCCGAGGAACGCCCAGAAATTTGCGAAGGTTTCCGGGGAGGTTGGTAGTCCGCTACAACGCTGTTGGCGCAACGACAACTGCAGCGCGTTTTCGTGCAGTCGCATCCAAAATACGTTTGCGCAGTCGCAGCGATTTCGGCGTCGCTTCCACGAATTCATCCGGCCCGATATATTCGATGGCGCGTTCGAGACTCATGCGCAGCGGCGCTTCGAGTTGGATCCCTTTGCCGTCTCCCTGGCTGCGCATGTTTGTAAGATGTTTTGCCTTGCAGGGGTTGACTGGCAAATCCTCGGGCCGCGAGTTTTCGCCGACTATCATGCCCGCGTAAATATCTTCCTGTGGACCGACAAACAATCGGCCACGCGCTTGAATATTGTTCAACGCGTAGGCCGTGCTCGTGCCCGGCTCCATCGAAACCATCACTCCGCGGTTCCGCCCTTCGATCTCACCTTTGAACGGCGCATATTCGCGGAAAAGATGACTCATCAGGCCCTCGCCGCGCGTCAGATTTACCAGATCGGTTTCAAATCCAATAAGCCCGCGCGTGGGAATGATCGCCTCGATCGAGACACGCTCGGCATGATGGTCCATTCCCACGATCTCCGCCTTTCGATTGGCCAGCGATTGCATGACGTCGCCAAGATTTTCGTTAGGCGCTTCGATATATAAATTCTCGATCGGCTCCTGGAGTTCACCATTTTCGTCGCGCCGAAAAATAACCTCCGGACGTGAAACCATCAGCTCGTAGCCCTCGCGACGCATTTGCTCGACCAAAATCGCGATCTGCATTTCGCCGCGCGCATTGATTTCGAATGCGCCTCCAGTTTCGGTATCGTTCACCTGCAGCGAAACATTGCCGCGCGTTTCGCGGACCAATCGCTCGCGGACGTGGCGCGCTGTCACAAATTTTCCTTCGCGCCCGGCAAACGGAGAATCGTTAACCAGAATGCGCATGCGAATTGTCGGCGGATCGATGTCGACAAATTGCAACGGCGCGCGTTCTTCGCGATCGGTCAATGTCTCGCCGATGTAGACATCTTCAAAACCGGTCAGGCCAACGATGTCGCCAGCGCTGGCGTGTTTCACATCCAACTGGCCCAGGCCGGCGAAAGTGTAAAGCGCAGTCACCGTCGCGCGTTCGCGCCGGCCATCACGATGAACGCAAACAATGGAATCACCCACCGCGACGCGCCCGCTAACAATCCGACCCAGCGCGATGCGACCGAGATAATCGCTGTGATCCAGATTGGAGACGAGCATTTGGAAGTAGGGCTCTGAAGAAATTGTCGGCGGCGGCACATATTGGACGATCGCCTGAAAAAGTGGCGTCATGTCCTCGTTATTTTCGTGCAGTTCGCGCATGGCAAAACCGTTCTTCGCACTCGCGTAAATGATCGGGAAGTCGAGTTGCTCGTCTGTCGCCTTCAATGCGACAAACAAATCGAAAACCATGTCGAGCACTTTGTGCGGGCGCGCATTTTCGCGGTCGATCTTATTAATAACGACAATTGGCTTGGCCTTGTTTTCCAAAGCCTTCCGCAGAACAAAACGAGTTTGCGCTTGCGGACCGTCGTGTGCATCCACCACCAATAGGACGCCGTCGACCATCTTCATGATGCGCTCGACTTCGCCGCCGAAATCAGCATGCCCGGGCGTATCAACGATGTTGATGCGATATCCGTTCCACTGAAAAGCAGCGTTCTTCGCGCGAATGGTGATCCCTTTCTCGCGTTCGAGATCCATCGAATCCATTACGCGTTCTTCGATTTTCTGGTTTGAGCGAAAAGTGCCGGACTGACGCAGGAGCTGATCAACCAGCGTGGTCTTGCCGTGATCAACGTGCGCAATAATGGCAATGTTACGGATCTTATCCATGAAAGTCCTCGACGTGAGGAGCGCGGAATATCATGTCGCTCGCTTCCCGCGTCAACCGAGGTGGGAGCAAGCTCCATGCAAAAAAAAGCGGCAGGCCGAAGCCTGCCGCTCTTGTTATTATTGTTAAGTGTCGCTGTTTTTACTGAGTCGACGTGCCGGTATGAAGCTTCACCGAACCGATGTCGCCAGCGTTGATTGACCCGTTTACCACCACATCCTCACGGAAGTTAGCCGCGGTGATGAGAGTTCCAGCTTGCAGCTTCGTTTGACCCAGATCCGTGGAAGTTACCGATCCGTTATTGGATGTATCGCCAATTAGGAACCGCATGCTGGTTGGAGTTACGGCGCTGACATTCCCAACACTGTCGTGAACATCGAGAACGGCCACCGCGACTCGCTGCGCGTTGAGGACGTTGGTCAGATTCACAGTGACAGTATTTGCCCCATTGACTCCCCCAACCACGGTGCTGCTAACGGCCGCACTGCCTGCGCTCACATACGCACCACCGATGCGCGAGATGACTGGGCTGGAGTAGGTGAATATCAACTGGTAGTCACCGTTAACGCCACCGTCGCGGCACTCAACGTCCGTACTGGCTATATCATGCGGAACGCCGCCGTGAACCTTCCGCGAAACCACAGAAGTCAGGTTTACGGCTCCCGGGACGGTACCCGATGCGGTGGCTGCAGCCTCCATGTTAATGAAGCCATAGCCCTCGAGGATACTGTAGCCGCTTCCAATACTGTTAGTCATGGTTCCGCTGAATGGGAACGTAGTCTCCGGTTGGTTGCCGGGTCCCGGCGGAAACGTGTCGCTAACAGTTCCACTAAACGCCATGCCTGTTCCCAGGACGGTTCCTTCCGGGATCAGAACTGCCCCACCCAAAAGGTCCGCAGTCGGGTCAGACGTCGTTGTGCCGCTGTTTGGCCCGGCAAACGGTGCCCCACCGGTTGGAGACCCAAAGGTGCCCACAACTGATGAGTGCTGTTGACCGCGGCCAACGGTGAAGGTGACCGACCTGTTGTTTGTGAAGTTGCCCGTTGGGAATGTCATGTTCATCGTCCACCACTGGTTTGTTCCATTAGAAGGAGCAGGGGCGATACCACTGAACGTTGGAGTTGCCACATCGGCCGCGGCCAAACCGCCACTAAAGGTGCCCGTAGTGAACGCCTTTGTACTCGGAAGGAAAACGGTACCCGGATAGAGGTTACTGAAGTAATTAAGGCCTGAATCCAGCCCGTTGTTGCCGCCCGTCGGATTACCACCGGCTGCTGCGGTGCCGGCCGGGTTGAACGTCAGATCAACCAGGTGTCCGGCTCCCGAGTAACTGATTTTCCATGAATTGGTATCCTGCAAGCCCACACCGCTGACCAAACCAAATACTCCAGCGGTGCTACTCGAGTCACTACTTACCGTAATGGTAACTGTGCCGCCGTTGCTGGCCGTGGCCGTGCCTTGGACGAACATTGGATCCAAGTCATGTTGGAACGCACTATTTTGCAGGACGTTCATCATCTGCGTCGGCGTGAGGCTACCAGCACCACCATGTGCCTGCAGGGCTAACGCCGCGCAGCCCGCCGCGTGCGGAGCAGCCGCGCTCGTGCCGAAGAAGTTCCTATTGGTGTCACCGTCCGAGGACGAATCGCTACCGGCGAAGAACGAAGTGTTCGCCCCATCCGCCGCCGCAATTCGCGGCTGCAATCGCACTTCTGGGGTCGCAAGACGATTGTTATTGGTATCGAAGTAATAGGTTGCAGGTCCCGGAGATGTAAAGGTTTCAGGTCGGCTGGGCCGGAAGACGCTGTAGGCGGCCGTGCCGTTAGCTCCCTTGGCTGTATCGTGGCCACCTGTCGTCACGTTGTTGTAGGTGAAGTATTCCTCCGGAGCGATACCCGCCACACCGTTTCCACCATCCTGGATTCTGATGTGCGTGGGACCTCCCGACGCCGGGATACTGCGCCGCGAAACAACGAACTGCAATCCGGCGCCTGATCTGACGATCTGCGCCAACTCAATCGGTTGGTTAGTCGCGAAGTTATTGGAGACAAGCGAACTACCGGGCACATAGGCTCCGCTCGAATTGAAGGCGAGCACATTTACGTCTGTTGAAACCAGCGGGCCCCCGACAAAGCCGTTGGCCTCATAGAGGTCGACAGCGAAAGTGCCGGTTGTAGTAGAGTAACGGTCAACCGAGACGCTGTAAGTGTTAGGTCCACCATTAGCCGGTGCGAAAAAGCGCACCTGCTCATCGATAGTCGTATCTTGATGATCAACGATAACGCCGGTCGGTCCTGTAATTGTAACAATCGCATCAAAATTACTACCGCCAGTGGCGTAAACATCGACTTCATAAAGGTGGTTCACGATAAAACTACTAGTGAACTGGAATGTTTGAGTAGTTCCGGTGTGGTTACCGGTAAAATGCTCGAGCACACTACCCAGATTAGCCTGGGTATTTTGATCATATGGATCGTCCCACTGCACCACGAAGACTTGTCCGCCGCTTGGCAATGCCCATGTTTGAGCAACATCCTGCTGGCCCGGCTTCGGATTGAAATTGTGGAACCCGCCCTGATAGAGCTCAGTCGGTACGCCGGTCAGATCAATATTAGTGTTAACCAGAGCCGTATTGGTCGCGGCTGTATTTCCCGTGCCATTGAGCACCCAACGAAGCGGGGAGAAATAGCCGTTGGTGCCAATGTCGTTTGAAGCCGACGAGAAATAAGCCACCCCAGCGGCCGCCGCAGCATCAACACCGCCGCCGATGATTCCGTCTTCAAACCAAGGCTCATCAAAATAGCCGACGTCGTCACAGATCACCTGCGCAGGACCGTAAGCCACGGGAGGCGGGAGAAGATCAGGGTCAGCTGGGTTAGCTGGAAGACCCGCCATAACGCGAATGGTGTTGGCGAATTGCACTTCGCCACCATTAGCAGTGGCAACGAGGAGTTTTGCTCTTGGCGCCATCTTGTAGACCACTTGGCAAAGAGCACGTGCTTCGTCCGTGTCGGCCCCAGAATCATCATGGACCACCCACGGTACGAGGGTGTTGTATATATTACCGGGATCACCGGGAAGATCTTTACCTGCAATATCCTGCGCGGCGTGGGGGGATGCCGTTCTCGTATCATAACTGTCGGATATGCATCCAACGGTTATTCCGTTGCCATCGAGATTCATTGCAGCAGCGGGATTGTAAATCTGGCTGACTTTGTCGACGCGATGCTGTGTCACGCCCTGATCGAACGCTGTGCCGACCAAAGTCAGGGCCGCAATCGAGCTTGGGCTCATTTCCCCCTTCGACCGCTTCAAATATGGCTTAATTCCCAACTGAACCGAAGTGACCCCCTTGTTGTTGGCCACCCTCGCTACTTCGTCGACCGAGATGAAACCTTCAATTACGCCAACGCCGCGATATTTTGTATCTTGAGCGGTAATACGAAGCGAAGGACAAGACTTGAGCAGGTCTGCCCTCAGTTTATCGTACGGCACGCGGCCGCTTGGGTGAATGTCCACGAGATATTTATTGGTTGCCTGTTCCCGGATAGCCATATCTGAGGCAAGCGCGGCCCGTTCAGAGGCAAAACCGTTGTAGGTAACGATCTGCTTGTTCTCGCGTTGCGCTTTTTTCAGCGTGAGATTGCTCTCCACTAATTTATCCAGATCGTTGCCCAAATTCTTGGGCACGTCTGTTCCCGACACGGTAGAAGCGACCATGGTCATACCCAAAAGTAGGACGACCCGGCGAAGGAAGGTGAGGTTCAATTTCATAGTTGGATGTTGGTGAAGGTCCACGGCGTGAGCCGCAATTTTGCTGGAATCGGAAATCGCACCATGCGGCGTCTCAGCGAAAATCTAACCCTGTAGAAATTCTCCCAAGCTGAATCATTAAACGTCGGAAAAACGCGAAACCGGTGCCCTTTTTGTTTAGAATGAGGTCGGGTGTCAATCTTATTTTTTCGTTAGACGAAAAAATATTGCCTAAGAAGGGACCCTAAAGGCTACTGCGCGGACCGAACAACGAACGGCGAAAAGGTCCGCAATCACATCGGCCTGGTCTGTATTCCGAGATGCGCTTCCCCCCAAGCATGGCCCGGTAGTCGTCCGCCCACCGATGGCGTCGGTGGCCGGTCACGGAAAAATGATGGACGACGCAAACTACAGGGCCACTAGCAAGGGACGTAATGCCCATGGACCCAGTAGCGATGATGATGATGGTGGTGACGCAACTGCCAATGTCCCGGCACCCAGCACCAATGACGGCCACGCAACCAATATTCTGCTCCATGCGTATAATAAGGCCGGTCGCCGATCTCAATAACCAGACTCGCGGCATTTGTGACTTGAGGCGTAAAGGCGCCCGCAAAAAGCAAAACGCCCAGTAAAACGGAGAGTTTTCGTTTCATCGTAGTTTCCATTGATTCGGAATTGGACGCCCAGCCGTTCGCAAATATTCGGATCAAAAACTGCGCTCAGGCCGGAATTGCCACTGCGGTTTCGATCGGTTCAACCCATTTTCCGTGTTCGCGAATCAAATCCTGCAGTCGCTCCACTGCCTCAACCTCGGGAATATTGAACTTCACGGCCGTCTTGCCAACATACAGATTCACCTTGCCCGGCGCCCCGCCGACGTAACCAAAATCGGCGTCCGCCATTTCTCCTGGACCATTCACAATGCAGCCCATGATCGCGATTTTAACGCCTTTTAAGTGTGAAGTTGCAGCTTTGATTCGTGCCGTTGTCGTTTGCAGATTGAAAAGCGTTCTTCCGCAGGAAGGACAAGCCACGTAATCAGTTTTGAAAATGCGCGTCCCGGCTGCCTGCAGAATATTGTAGGAAAGACGCAATGCTTGTCCGGGCGCTTCCTCGCCTTGCACCAAAATCGCATCGCCGATTCCATCGCAGAGCAATGAGCCGATGTTGGTTGATGCCGCGAGCAACGTCTCGAGAAAAGTTGCAGGGCGTTTCTGTGAAACGCCGCCGGCGTCTGACACAGACGCCCTACAAACCAAAACATCTTTGAGCAAGATGGGATGGCGCGACTGGAGCTTCGCTGCAAGCAAGCGAAACGCGCTGACAACGGGCAGGTCGACATCATCTCTCACGGTTACCAACTGTGCTCGATCACTTTTGTTTAGTTGCGCAATGGCCGCGTCCTCGCGTGGATCCACTTCAGCGATGTCGGCCTGTTCGTAAATGATTTCCGGCTTGTAGTCGCCCAACTTATCGACCTTGTGCGCGACCTTATCGTAGTTCGTCTGTCGAACGACTACACGCACCAACTCCTCGCCGCCTAACGAGATCCCCTTGCATTCAATGCGAGCCGTCGCGCGGCGCTGATATGAAAATGGATCGAAGGAAACCTTTGCCTGTGGACAATTTGACTCCGCATTTGGGATCGTTTCGACCAGCGCCTTTGCCACCGGAATTTCGTGGATGCTGTCCTCCGTCAGCGAAACACGAATGGTGTCGCCGATGCCATCAGCCAACAAGGATCCGATTCCAATCGCGCTCTTGATGCGCGCGTCCTCGCCTTCGCCGGCTTCGGTTACGCCGAGGTGAATGGGGTAATTCCAATCGTCACCTTCCTCGCGCAACCGCGTCACCAGCAATCGATACGCGTTAATCATGACTTTTGGATTGCTCGATTTCATGGAAAAAACGAACGCATGATAGTCGAGATCGCGTGCGATTCGCGCGAACTCGAGGGCGCTCTCCACCATCCCGAGCGGAGTGTCGCCGTAACGATTCATGATGCGATCGCTGAGCGATCCATGATTCGTGCCGATGCGCATCGCGATCCCGCGTTCCTTGCACAGCCTAACGAGTGGCGAGAACCGCTCGCGGATGCGCGCCAACTCGGCCGCATATTGTTCGTCCGTGTATTCGACAATCTTGAATTTCTTCGAGTCGGCGTAATTCCCCGGGTTGATCCGAACTTTGTCGACCCATTTCGCCGCTTCCATCGCGGCTTCGGGTTTGAAATGAATATCAGCTACGATCGGCACATCGCAGCCGCGCTCGCGCAATCCGCGCACGATGTGTTGCAGATTGGCCGCATCTTTCACTGTCGGCGCGGTGATACGAACAATTTCGCAACCGGCCTGTGCGAGCTCGATCGTCTGCGCGATGGACGCTTCTGTGTCCATCGTGTCGCAGGTAATCATCGATTGCACCCGGATCGGATTCGTTCCTCCGACGCCGACGTTGCCAATCATCACCTCACGCGTCGCACGACGCTGGTAGCTAAATAAATTATCGCAATAGTTCACGATCCAGAGTGGACAGAACACCAGATTCTGTTTGTCAGTAAGGTAATTTTTGCCCGGCGAGGCGCAACGCAAGACGCAGAAACAATCAGGGCGCCGGAGTAGCCGTCGCGGCGGGCTGCGATGCGCGTTTCTCTCGCTTCGAGCCTCCGAGCAGATCGCCCAAGTCGAAGAAGCTCACATAGGCGATGTAACCAATGATCAATGCCGCGCATCCCGTCTGAATGATTTCGAGCAAGCGCATGTTCACTGGTTTGCGCCGGACCGATTCGATGAGGGCAAGCACGATGTGTCCACCATCGAGCACGGGAATAGGCAGCATGTTCAGGATCGCCAGGTTCACATTCAGGATCACGCTAAACCAAAGCGCGAGTTGCCAGCCGCGCTCGTTGCCGAAAAGCGTGTAATAAATGTGGCCGATGCCGACGGGCCCGCTCATGTGCTGAAACTTCACATCTGACTTGGGCGAAGCGACCGCGCCGAGTGTTTCCAATGTACTCGTGATGCTCTTGTAAACCTGCTCGATCGGATTTGGATGCGCGATCGTAATCGCCCGCTCACATCCCAGCCGATGCCGATGCGCGGTTTCATCTCCCCTTCGGTCGGCAACAATGTCGGTTTAACTTTGGCGGTAAAAAGTTCATTGCCACGCCGTACATCGAGCGTGAGCACTTCCTTGGGATGCTTATCGATGTAATCGGCGACGGCGACCGGGCTGTAAATTCGGTCGCCGTTAAGTCGGGTGACGACATCGCCTGACTTCAATCCGGCCATGGCCGCAGGTGTGTTTGCTTCTACCTTGTCAATCAGCGCCGTTTCCGCCGGTAGAATCAGCAATTGTCGCACGCTCTTGCGGCGCCAGCCGCGCGTTTCGGCTTTGTACGGTTCCACCCAAACAGTTCGCACCTGGCCGGCGCGCTCGAATTTGACAGAGATTTTATCTCCCTCGCTGCGCACAACGTTCCACGTCACACTGTCATTCATCCCGAGAAATCGCTTCACTGGGTTGCCGTCCACTTCGAGAATCTTGTCTCCCGGTTGCAACCCCACTTTGAGCGCAGGCGAGTCGGCCATGACATAGCCAATGGTCGTCGTCATATCGGATTCGCCGACGGGATAACCGACCACCCAGACCAGGCAGGCGAAGGTCAACGCCAGAAGCAAACTAAAGAGCGGCCCGGCCACCGCGACGATGATTTTATCGAGCGCGCTCACCGGCGGCAGCGTTTCCCGCTCCATGTCCGCTTTGCCTTCAATGATATCCATCGGCGCCAATTGCGGCAGCGCGACGAAACCACCAAACGGCAGCGAGCCTAACGAATACTGGACGCCATTGATCGTTTTCTTCCAAAGCGGTTTGCCGAACCAGACGCCGAACTTTTCGATATAAAGTCCGCGCCAACGCGCCGCGAGAAAGTGACCGAACTCATGGACAATGATGAGGAGATTGAAGAGGACGACGACCTCGAGAATAACGAGCGTGACGCGGGCGATGTGGAAAATCATGTGGCCAGAATCTCAGTCTCCGATGCAGCGTCGCGCTTCCTCGCGCGCCCATTGATCGGCGGCCAATATCTCATCGAGACCCGGTTGCGCAACGGCGCTGTGACGATTCATCACTTCCTCTACCAATTGCCAAATCCGCGGGAATTTCATGCGCCGATCGAGGAATGCTGAGACTGCGATTTCATTAGCCGCGTTCAAAACAGCAGGGAGGGTGCCGCCCGTTTCCCCGGCGCGCCGCGCGAGATTGAGCGCGGGAAAATCGTCGTAACGCGGAGTGGCAAATTCGAGCTTCGACAATTTGCCGAAATCGAGCGGCGGCAGTGTGTTCGGCACGCGATCCGGCCAGGTGACGGCGTACTGAATCGGGAAGCACATGTTGGAATGCGACAACTGTGCCAGGACGGAGCCGTCCGCGAATTCCACCATCGAATGCACGATGCTCTGGGGATGAATCACCACTTCGACGCGCGGCATTTCCACGCCGAAAAGCCAATGCGCCTCGATCATTTCCAAGCCCTTTGTTGAAGAGCGTGGCGGAATCGATCGTGATTTTCGGGCCCATGTTCCAAGTGGGATGTTTCAACGCCTGCTCGGGGTGATGCTCGCGAACTGTTCGTTAGCGTAGTTCGCGGAAAGGACCTCCGGATGCGGTAAGAATAATCCGGCGCACGTCAGAAATATTGGACGTTGAACGTTTTCCCTCGAGACACTGAAAGATCGCGTTGTGTTCTGAATCGACCGGCAAAACGCGAACGCCTTTCTCGCGCGCTTCCCGCATCACAATCTCGCCGGCCATGACGAGAATCTCTTTGCTCGCCACGGCAAGATCTTTCCCGGCTTCGATCGCAGCAAGCGCGGGACGCAATCCGCCGGTCCCAACCACGGCCACGAGCACCATTTCAGCATTCGTTAGGCAAGCGATTTCCCGCAGCCCATCTTCGCCGGCGAAAATTTTTGGCTGATATTCGAGTTTAGAACAAAGCGCGCCGAGTTTCGATTCATCGACGAGGCAGATCGCTTCCGGTCGAACTGCGTTTGCCTGTTCCGCGAGTTTGCGCGCGTTGCTGTTCGCGGCAAGACCCACGATTTCCATCCGCTCCGGAATGTCGTGCGCGACTTTCAACGCGCTCTCGCCGATCGATCCCGTCGCGCCCAGCACAACCACGCGTTTGCGTTTCATTTTTTCACAGCAAGGCCACAACGGTTCACGACGGCGGCAAAGTTAAATCAAAATTTGTTTTCCGTTGTGTTGCTTTGTTTCCTTTGTGACCGTTGTGCGAGGTTCACGGCACACGAATTACGAGTCGCAGATAAAAAAACAAAAGCGGCGCGGTGAAAAGCAAGCTGTCGATTAAATCGAGCGCGCCGCCGATTCCTGGAAGCATGTTTCCGGAATCTTTCACACCGGTGCTGCGTTTGATGATCGATTCCGCAAGGTCGCCGATGACCGCGGCAAAACCAAGGATGAGGCCGAGCACGATCGGCGTGTGTCCAATTCAAAACCGACAAATGCCCGGGCATGAGATAGAACAGCGCCAGGCTGGCAAAGAGAGAGAACACCAGCGCGCCGAAAAATCCTTCCCACGTTTTTTTGGGACTGATGTGCGGAATCAATTGATGGCGGCCAATTACACTGCCGGTGAGATACGCACCCATGTCGCTGAATTTCGTGATCGCGATGAGATAAAGGCAATAAAACTGTCCCGTCACCATCCCGGTCGGTGAGCGCGGCACAACGTAAACAATTTTCAGGATGAAATTGAAGAGCCAAAGCACGTAAAGCAGACCGAAGAGCGTGTAGGCCATCGTCTGTAGCGGCGCGTCATCGCGCAAACTGTCGAACATTTGCCGCGTGAAAACGGTGAGCAAAAAGAAGAGCAACACCGCCACTTCGAAATCGTAGGAACGCGCCGGCCCGTAATGCGAGAAATAATAAAAACTGCCGGTCAACATGACCGCGCCGCAGATCATCCCCGTGAGTTTGAAATTCGGCAGCCCTTTGTAATCGAGCATGCCGTAAAACTCCCAGAGCGCGATCAATCCAACGATGCTGATAAGCGCGAAAAACGCGAATTCGTACCCGGAAAAACAAATGACGAGCGCCACCGTCCAAAGCGCGATGGTGCTGATGAATCGTAAAATAAAAACAGAGCGCCTGGTGGCCGGTTTTGATTCGGCGCGCTCAACTGTCACAGGCATGCTCTTCCATCATCTCGATTGAGAAGCGCTTTGTCCACAATCTTGTCATTCTGAGCAGAATGAATGGAGTAGCTCGGAATGACAAAGAGCTTTCCTGCTTTCCTGATTCGCCTAACCTTCTCTTCGTGCAAAAAACGATGCAGGCAATCGTGAAGCGCAAAGCCGAGCCGGGTCTGTGGCTCGAAGAAGTTCCCGTCCCTCAAGTTGGTAGCGACGATGTCCTCATTCGCATTCTGAAAACCTCCATCTGCGGCACGGACGTACATATATATAACTGGGACGCGTGGTCGCAGAAGACAATCCCCGTGCCGATGGTCGTTGGCCATGAGTTTGTCGGCGTAGTTGAGAGCGTCGGCGATCATGTGAAAGGATTCGCACCGGGCGATCTCGTGACTGGAGAAGGTCACATCACGTGCGGACATTGCCGCAACTGTCTGGCAGGGCGGCGTCACCTTTGTCCCAATACGCAGGGGGTCGGCGTAAATCGTCAGGGAGCTTTCGCGGAATTTCTCGCCATTCCCATGGACAATGTCTGGCACGCCGATCCGAATATTCCACTCGATGTCCTTTCGTGTTTCGATCCGTTAGGCAACGCCACTCACACCGCGCTCTCATTCGATCTCGTCGGCGAAGATGTGGTGATTACCGGCGCTGGACCAATCGGCTGCATGGCGGTGGCGATCTGTCGGCACGCCGGTGCGCGCAATATTGTCATTACCGACATCAATCCCTATCGGCTCGATTTGGCAAAGAAAATGGCGCCGAATGTTTTCCCGGTCGATGTGCGCTCAACCTCGTTAGGCGACGCAATGAAACAACTCGGCATGAAGGAAGGCTTCGATATCGCGCTCGAGATGTCGGGCAATCCAAAAGCGATGACCGATTTATTGCCCGCGATGTTTCATGGCGGCAAAATCGCGCTGCTTGGCATCATGCCGGCTAGCGCCGCCATCGATTGGAACATCGTGGTCTTCAGCGCGCTCACGATCAAAGGGATTTACGGGCGCGAGATGTACGAGACGTGGTACAAGATGACGGCCATGATCCAGAGCGGTCTCGATATCTCGCCCGTCATCACCCATCGGTTTCCTTATCCTCAGTTCAAAGAGGCCATCGAGCTGATGAAATCCGGCAATTCCGGCAAAATCGTGCTCGACTGGAGCAAACGCTGATCTGTCGGCGTTGAATTGGCAGCAGGCGATTTCGCTTATCCGGCGTGAAACAGAAAAGAGTGGCCAAAAAGAACGTCGGCAAAGCCGAACCAAAAGGACAGAGCGCTGTCACTTTGGGCATTTGCTTCGTCCTGTTCGCAGTTACCTGGGTGGTTTTTGGCCGGACGCTCAGCTATCCATTCATCAACTTCGATGATTACGCCTACGTCTACGGGAATCCTGAAGTAAGAAAAGGCCTGAGCCTGCATGGAATCGCCTGGGCCTTTACCCACGTTCACGGAGGTAACTGGCATCCGCTAACTTCGATTTCGCATTTACTTGATTGCCAGCTCTACGGACTTAACGCCGGCAGTCATCATTTTACCAATGTCTTGCTCCATAGCATTGCCGTAATTCTGCTTTTCCTTTTGCTTCAACAAATGACGGGGGCGCGATGGCGAAGCGCTTTCGTGACCGCCCTGTTTGCCATTCATCCCCTGCGCGTGGAGTCGGTCGCCTGGATAGCGGAACGCAAGGATGTGCTGAGCGGCGTCTTTTTCATGCTCACACTCATGGCATACGTTCGTTATGTCCGAAGGCCGTCATCCGCGCGTTACTGGCCTGTTCTTTTTCTTTTCGCACTCGGCCTCATGTCGAAGCCCATGCTGGTCACTCTGCCGTTCGTGCTTCTTCTCCTGGACTATTGGCCGTTAGGCCGAGTGAGATCGACTTCATCAGCGGCAAAATCAAAAACTAGACATGCCGATGTTCGAAATGTTCGCAGTATCGGGCAATTGCTCATCGAAAAGATTCCGCTGCTTATTCTCTCGGCCGCGTCCTGTGTGGCCGCGCTTCTGGCCCAAGCAAAAGCACAAGCGATCGTTTCTGTCCAAGAACTACCGCTGACCGCCCGAATCAGTAATGCATTTGTGAGTTGTATCGTTTATCTCGGGCAGCTGTTTTGGCCCAGGAGCCTGGGCCTATTTTATCCTTATGCTGCAAACAACTTACTCGTCGGAGAGGGAGTTCTCGCAATCGCAGCACTGCTTGTCATTTCCACGATCTTCGTTGTCCTTCGGAAAACCCATCCATATCTCATCACGGGCTGGCTCTGGTATCTGGGAATGCTCGTCCCAGTTATCGGAGTTATTCAAGTGGGTATGCAAGCGCACGCCGATCGTTACACTTACCTGCCGCAAATAGGACTCTCTTTCGCACTTGTCTGGGGAATAAACGATCTGTCATCTTCGTGGCGGCATCGCCGCACAATCCTGGGCGTCATCGGTGGATTAGCAATAGTCGTCCTGACCGGGTGCGCATGGATACAAACTTCCTATTGGTCCGATAGCGAAAAACTTTGGGGACACACACTCGCCGTCACCCCAAACACAAGTCTGGCGGAAGCTAGTTTGGGCGATGCCCTTTTGAAAGAAGGCCGCGCGCGAGAAGCCATTCCTTATTACGAAAAGGCACTCGTCTTGCAGCCGGACGATGCCGAGGCCCGCAATAATCTTGCCTATTCTTTGCGGCAGAGTGGCCGCCTCGATGAAGCAATCGCTCAATTTCGAAAAGTCGTGGAACTACGATCTCGTCACGCTGACCCCAAGAAAGCCGACGCTTATTCCAATCTGGGCAGAGCGCTGGTTGAGAAAAATCAGCTCGATGAGGCCATCGATCAATATCGCCACGCGGTCGATTTACAACCTGACACCTGGAATTTTCACAACAGTCTGGGAAATGCGCTGCTCGCACGAGGATTGACGAAAGAAGCCGTGGTCCAATATGAAAAAGCGCTGGCGATCAATCCGAGATCTGTCGCTATTTGCGGCAATCTCGCGTGGATATTGGCAACTTCCTCCGACCCCGCGCTTCGTGATGGATCCAAAGCACTCGAACTGGCCCGATTAGCCAATGAGCGTTCGGGCGGACGCGACCCGCTCGTTCTCAATGCCCTGGCCGTCGCTTATGCTGAAACCGGACAATTTCCTCAAGCTCTCTCGACTGCTCAACAGGCCTTGGATTTAGTCGCCTCGCAGGGCAGCACCGATCTTACAAAATTGCTGCGACACGAAATCGACCTCTATCGCGCTGGTTCGCCCTATCACCAAGCTGCCCCCTAGCGCTCCTTCGGTGGTTTTCGCGCATCAGGCTCGACTTTATTCGCAATTCGTTAATTATTTGTAGTTCTCCCATGCAGGACGGACAAACAAGTCGAAACTACAGCAATGTCGTCTTCACAAGCGGGGATAAATCTTTCGCTATCCGTGACCTGATTGATGCGGCTGCATTTCGCGGCGAACTTGAGGAAATCTGGAATGAGCTTCTTCGGCTCATCGCGGCGGAAGAGAAAGCCGAGGAAGAGGAATTGGAGCTGGACGACTCTGCGATCGATCAGGCGGCGGAGGCATTTCGCTACGAGCACGATTTAATCACAGCGGAAGAAACCGAACAGTGGTTGGAATTACGCGGGCTAACGCTCACTGATTTCACGAATTACTTTGTGCGCCACTATTGGGGTGGCGAGATGGAAGACGTCGAAGCGGAAGAGATTGAGTATGAATCCGCCCCTAACGAGTTGCGCGAACTGCTCGTGGTCGAGCTGATTTTATCGGGAGAACTTGGCCGGATGGCGAAGCGACTGAGCTGGCGCGTCGCGGGCAGGCAGGAGGCGGGCCAGAATGGCCTCGACCCGGAAACTCTGGCGGCAGAGAAGGAGCGCCTGCGCGAACGAACTGGACTTGATGAAAGCCAGTTGGCAGACTGGCTTCAAGCCATGAATCGCGATCGCGACTGGCTGGATAAGGCTCTGGAGATGGAAGCGCTCTATCGGCAAAAGTCCGAGGCGCTTCTAAATAGAAAGGCGTGCGAGCATGAAATCGCCGGACTGCGCCTGCCTTTGACGCAGTTTGATCTTGAGACGGTGGAGTTGGATTCACTCGATGCGGCACGGGAAGCGCTTCTTTGCGTGCACGATGATGGCATGTCGATGGAAGAGGTTGCGACGGAAGGCCGCTACCCTTACCGCCGTGCGGAAGTGTTGCTCGAAGATTTGCCGGAGGATTTACAGCAAAGGTTTCTCAGCGTCTCCGCGGGAGACATTCTCGAACCAATCGCGCGCGGCGACGGTTTTTACATTTGCCGCGTGATCGAAAAAGCGGAACCCAATGCCGATGATGATGCTGTGCGCGAGCGCGCGGAGCACAGTATTCTCGAACGCCATTTCTCCGAGTTGACCGACAAACATATTCAATGGCGAACGTTGTCGAAGATCGAGCAATGAAGGCGACGGACCAAGAGTTATTGCGGCGTTCGCTCCTTTTCCAATTCCTGCCGGAAGAATATTTCGAAAAGATCATCCCGCTCTTGCAGGAAGAGGAATACGAGTTCGGCGACATACTCGTTAAGCAAGGCGATCCGGCGGATGCATTTTACGTTTTGGTCTCGGGACGCGCGCGCGTGCTGAAGATCGATCAAGCCGGCAACGAGATTCCGCTTTCGGCTTTGAAACCGGGCGACAGTTTTGGCGAGGCGTCGCTCACCGAAGGCGGCACACGCACAGCGACGGTGCGCTGCAGCACCGCGGCAGAAGTGCTGCGTCTCGATCGGAGCGATATTCTGGAACTGGTCGAGGAATTTCCCGAGCTAAAACGTCACATCGAAATGACTGCGCGCCACCGGGCGTTGCACGGGTTTCTCTATCAATTCAGCAATTTTGGTCGCTTGCCGCTGCCGGCGATCCGCAGCGTCATCCAAAAACTTACTTCGGTGGAATTCGCCAAAGGCAGTTTCATTATTAAACAAGGAGACGCTCCGGGTCCGATGTACATCATGGAAAAAGGGAGGGCGCGCGCTTTCTCTTCCGACAACGGCACCGAGCGCAATCTCGCGTTTTACCGCGACGGCGATTTCTTTGGCGAACTTTCGATCCTGAATGGTTCCCCACGCGCGGCGTCGGTTGAAGCTTTTTCCGATTGCCGATTGTTCGCACTCGATCCGAAAGATGTGCGCGACTTGAAGCGGCGCTTCCCCGATTTCGCGAAGTTGCTGGAAGAACGTCTCGCTCAATATCAGGTCAAAACCGAAGCGCGCGTGCCGCTTGATTTCACGACGGAAATGCTCCCGGCGGAAACGGCGACACACAACAAGGTCGCGCTCGATGGCGAACACGCGGCGCCGCCCGCAAAGGAGGATGAGGAAGATCCG
>CAWDLY010000031.1:0-130881 GCA_963803315.1 uncultured Verrucomicrobiae bacterium
CAATGCGGAAATAGAATTGGATGGCCTCTACGACGGATTAAAGGCGGGACGCTGGGTGATTCTCGCAGGCGAGCGCGCTAACATTTCCGATGCGAACGGCAAATCGCTGGATGGAATTCACGCGGCGGAACTAGGCATGATTGCGAGCGTGGCGCATCGCGTTACGTCACCGACTGAGAACAAAACGGCTTGGCCTGGCGACAAGACGCATACGTACATCACGCTGTCGGCCAATCCGTCGGGATGCTATGTGCGCGAGACGCTCGCGATCTACGGCAATGTGGTGAAGGCCACACACGGCGAGACACGCAAGGAAGTGCTGGGCAGCGGCGACGCGAGCAAGCCGATGCAGAGTTTTACGTTGAAGCAGCCGCCGCTGACATTTTTGCCCGCGCCGACCGCGGATGGCGCGGCGAGCACGCTGGTGGTGCGGGTAAACGAAGTTGAATGGCACGAAACCGATTCCCTCGCGGGGCTCACGCCTAACGACCGAAAATTCATCACCAAAACCGATGACGACGCGAAGACCATCGTCGTTTTCGGCAATGGCCGGAACGGCACGCGCCCACCGACTGGCGCGAACAACATCACGGCGGTTTACCGCAATGGCATCGGCCAGCCCGGGAATGCGAAGGCGGAGCAAATCAATCAGCTCACCACGCGCCCGCTTGGAGTGAAGGAAGTGGTGAATCCCTTACCCGCGACCGGTGGAGCGGACCGCGAGGACCGCGATCAGGCGCGGGAGAACGCGCCGCTCGGCATTCTCGCGCTCGACCGGCTTGTCTCGGTGCAGGATTACGCTGATTTCACCCGCACTTTTGCCGGCATCGGTAAAGCGAGCGCGAAGAAATTGTCGGACGGCACGCGTGAAGTTGTTTACGTGACGATCGCGGGCGCGAACGACATCCCGATCGATAAGAACTCCGATCTTTACATGAACTTGACGACGGCTCTGCACTCGTTAGGCGATCCGCATCTCCCGATCGTGGTGGAATTGCGCGAGATGCTCTCAATCGTGATTAGCGCGCAGGTGAGCGTGCTCCCGGATTACGCCTGGGAATTCGTCGAGCCGAAGGTGCGCGCGGCTTTGCTCGACACTCTCAGTTTCGCCCGGCGCGATCTGGGGCAGGACGTGACGCGGAGCGAAGTCATCTCGATCATCCAGGCGGTGCGCGGCGTCGCTTACGTCGATCTCGATCTGTTGGCAACGATCTCGCAAAGTGAAGCCGAAGCCGAGCTCACGCGGACCACGACTGACGGCGGACAGGGTGACGATTCCAAAAGCTTTGTCTCAATGCTCGCCGACGTGGGACGGCGAGTGATCGTGGAAGCGGCGTCTGCGCATCCGGAGGCAAAGAATTATTCCGATCGCCTCACGCCGGCGCAGATCGCGGTGTTCTCGCCTGCGCTGCCCGAAACACTCGTTTTGATGGAGGCGAAAAAATGAAAAATCCCGACCGCCTCTACAATTTACTGCCGGTAATTTATCGGCAGCGCGATGCGGAACGCGGGCAGCCGTTGCGCGCATTGCTGCGCGTCATCGCCGAGCAAGTCGAGGTGGTCGAAGACGAGATCGATCAACTTTACGACAACTGGTTCATCGAAACTTGCGACGACTGGGTCGTGCCTTACATCGGCGATCTGCTCGGATTTCAGCTCGTGCACGAAGCTGGCCAGCCGGGCGATGTGCGGACCGCGGAAGGGCGCGCGCTCGATAAGATTCTCGTCCCGCGCCGCGAAGTCGCGCACACGATCGCGGCCCGCCGCCGCCGCGGGACGCTCGCCTTGCTCGAAGAGCTGGCGCGCGATGTGGCGGGTTGGCCGGCGCGCGCGGTGGAATTTTATCGAGAGCTGGGCGTCACGCAGGCGATCAATCAGTTGCAAACGCGGCGCGGACGCACGGTCGATGTCCGCAAGATGGGTAGGCTGGATCTCCTCGGCGGAGCGTTCGATCGCATCGGAGATACGGTCGATACGCGCCGAATCATCTCGCATCGCGACGTTGAGCGCTCGAACATTCCTGAAGCTGCGCTTTTCGTCTGGCGCTTGCGCACCTACCGCGTGAGCAACACTTCCGCCTGTTGCATCGAGGAAGCCGGCACGGGTGAAAATTGTTTCACCTTTAGCGTCCTCGGGAACGACGTGCCGCTTTTCAATCACGCGCAGCCCGAAGCGGAGGCGACCCACATCGCCAACGAAGTGAATGTGCCGGCGCCGATCCGTCTGCGCGCTTTCGAAAAACCGATCGTGGAAAAAGGACGCCCAAAACGCTTTGAAGCTTCGGAGGTTTACTATGGCGATCTCGCGAGCGTGCGGAGCGGTGAGAAAAGCGTGACCATCCGCGCGCCGGGTTGGGCTGCGGCAGACGAGAATGGAATCATACCCCCGACGGCGATCGTGCCGAGGGATTTGCGTGGTTGGAAATGCGAACCCGCAGACAACTATGTGGCCGTCGATCCCACACGCGGACGGATTGTTTTCCCGCAAGAGCAAACGCCGCCTCAAGGCGTGTGGGTCTCTTATTATTATGGCTTCAGCGCCGAGATCGGCGGCGGCGAGTATCGACGATCGATTTCACAGCCGGCGAACGCAAAGATTCTCCAGGCAAAAGCGGGCGAATTGCGGGCGCGTCTTGAGGAATGGAAAAACACTTCGCCGCAAGAGGGGGTCATCGAGCTGACGCAAAGCGATATTTACGACGATCCGGTCGAGTTCGAGATTCCGGCCGGGTGTAGCCTGCAAATCCGTGCGGCCGTTGGGGCGCGTCCCATCATTCGTCTGCTCGACCACAAGCCTAACGAGCCCGATGCGCTCAGCGTGGTGATGAACGCCGGCAGCCGCCTTGTTCTCGACGGCTTGCTCATCACCGGCCGCAGCGTGCAGATCTCGACTGCGCCCGTTGCTTTGCAAAAAGAGGTGAAGGCGACGAAGGCGCGAAAATCAGGTAAAGCGAAAAAATCTGAAACGCCTAACGAGACCAAAAGCGAGGTGGGGCCCTCGCTCGCACCCGCCGCCGTCGAAGTCATCATTCGTCATTGTACTTTGGTGCCGGGCTGGACGCTGGATTGCGACTGCGAGCCGTGCCGTCCGGAAAAAGGCAGCCTGCATCTGCGCAATTTGACCGGCCGCGTGCGCATCGAGCACAGCATCATCGGTGCGATTCGCGTGCAGGAAAACGAAGTGCGCGCGGAACCGATCGATCTGCGCCTGAGCGATAGCGTCCTCGACGCGACCGGCCTCGAACGCGCCGCGCTCTCGCGTCCGGGCGGGAGCGAGATTGCGCACGCCGCGCTGACCATTTTGCGCTGCACAGTCTTCGGCGAAATCCACACCCACGTTTTGCGCTTGGGCGAGAACTGCATCTTTGCCGGCCACATCTGCGTGGCCCGGCGGCAGATCGGTTGCGTTCGCTTTTGCTACGTCGTGCCCGGGTCGCGCACGCCGCGGCGTTACGAATGCCAGCCCGATCTCGCAGAAGACGCCGCGCTCAAGAAGTTGGCCGCGACCGCCTCGCCTAACGACAAGTCGCGGGCGCAGGAGCGGGCGCAGCGCCGGGTCCAGCCACTCTTCAATAGCCGGCGTTACGGCACGCCGGTTTACTGCCAGCTCGCGCTCGGTTGCCCCGAAGAAATCGCGCGCGGGGCCGATGACGAATCGGAGATGGGCGTTTTCCACGATCTTTTTCAACCACAGCGCGCGATCAATTTGCAGACGCGGCTCGACGAATTTACCCCTGCTGGAATGGAAACCGGCATCATCTACGTCACCTAGGAGTTCCCATGAAAAACGACATCACTCGCGACACCTTCGATCGCCTGAATCACTTCAGCCGCGTCCTTTTGCAACAAGGCCGCGTCCAACTCGACGCCGATTGGAATGAGCAGGTCAGCATTCTCTTGAACTATCTCCAAACGGTCATGATCGATCTCGTTGGTCCAGGTGCGGGACCGCTAGCAGCATGTGGCTTCGGTTTGCTGGTTACGGTGGCAGATATCACGGCACTGGATTTGTCAGCCGAGGAGAAGAAAAAGCTGCAGGAGATTTTGAAAAAAGAAGGAATTTTGATCGGGCCGGGCCGCTACTACGTCGGCGGATTACTGGCCGAAAACGAACAGGTCGCCTCGTTTTTCCAGCAACCTTCTCATTCGATTGATGCCGACACGTTGAAGACAATGCAGAGCGACGCGAAAGGGCCGGTCGTGATTTATCTCGACGTCTGGGAGCGCCACATAACCGCAATTGATGACGATCATATCCGCGAGATCGCGCTTGGCGGACCGGACACCGCAACGCGCGCGAAGATCACCTGGGTGCTGCGTGCGCGAGTCCCAACCCGCGACGAGGCCAAGATAAAGCTCCCGCCGGCTAAGGCCGATATTCCGAAATTGCAGGCCGCCTTTGACGCTTGGAGCGATGCGCAAACAAAGAACCGCGGTTTCATGCGCGCAGACATCGAGCAACAGTCACCGAGCGACGACCCTTGCGCGAATTCGCCGGAGTCGGCCTATCGCGGTCTGGAGAATCAGCTTTACCGGGTGGAGATTCACAGAAGCGGCGTCGGCTGGGATGGGAAGGGAGACGCGGCACCCGATGGCACCGCTACTTTTAAATGGTCGCGCGACAACGGCTCGGTCGCAGCCGCATGGCTCGATGGCGAAGACGACGTGCTGCGGGTGACGCCGAGTCGCGATCAGGCACGCGGATTTGCCGGAGACCAATGGGTCGAACTGACTGACGATCGGAACGATTTGGAAAGTGTGCCCGGAACGTTCGTGCAACTAAAGAGCACCGAAGCCGGCTCACTCACGATCGATCCTGCAACCGCGAAGGGCTCGGTGGCCCGCAGCGATTTCCCAAACACACCGAAGGTACGACGGTGGGATCAGGAAGAAACGGAAAACATCACGCTCCCCGACGGCGCGATCCAGATTCAATACGACAAATGGTTCGCGCTCGAAGACGGGGTGCAGGTGTGGTTTCCAAAGCCGGATGTTCCTAACGAGTCAGCGTTCCGTTCCGGCGATTACTGGTTGATCCCGGCGCGGGTGGCGAGCCGCGATATCGAGTGGCCATGGGACACGGCGCCCGCCGGCGGAGGCGACGATGCAAAACCGCCGCGCCGCGCTCTTCCTCCGCACGGCGTGGATCATCATTATGCCTTGATTGGTCTGCTCGGAGCCCCGAGCGCCGCGGGTGGGCCGGCGGTTTTCACCGATCTGCGGCACAAGTTCTCTGTTTCCACATAGGTTGGATTCACAGCCTGACGAGGGTAATTCAAATATTCGGCGAAAGCGCAGGATATCTGAATCTGGAGCCGGTGATGGGATTCGAACCCATGACCTACGGTTTACGAAACCGTTGCTCTACCCCTGAGCTACACCGGCGAACGAAGGGCCGCAGAAGATGACATTGCACGGACGACCGGGCAAGGCAACGAGCCTGGCGTTATCATCGCAGAACAAATGTCTCGCCAATTTCGCGCACTGCGATTCGCTTTGGTTCGCGCTGAAGCGCCGCTTCAAATCGCTCAATCGGTTCTCGGAACGGTTCGAAGCTGAGGCGAAATGTCTGATGATGCACGGGCATGATGTGAACTACGCCGGCGGCGTTGCACATCTCGACGACCTGCTCGGGATCGGCGTGCGAACGAATCCACGGGTTGTAAGCGCCGATCGACATGATGGCGAGATCGTAGGAGCGATCGTCGCGTAGCTCGGCGAAACTGTCGGTCATCGCGGTGTCTCCGCCAAAGATGATGCGACGATTGTTTCGCTCGAGGATGTAGCCGTTGTAACCGCGGTAATTGTCGCTGCGCAAACGTGCGCCCCAATGATTGACGCGAAAGGCTTGGATGCGGAGCGATCCGCGATCGGTGCGCAGCTCGTACGACTCGCCCCAGCGTAATTCGGTGATGTCGCGAAAACGCATCCAGCGCAGAAGATCGCTCGTCTTTGCTGCGGTGATGACGGCGGTGGTTTTCGAGAATTGATGCAGTGTGCGCGTGTCTATGTGATCGAAATGTGCGTGCGATAAAAGGACGAGATCGATTGGCGGCAATTCGTCGAGCTTCAACGCAGGTTTCGTTAGTCGTTTCGGACCGATGGTGAAAAGCGGTGGAATGCGAATTCCGATCCGCGGAAATAAAACCGGATCGGTGAGAATCGTGATACCGAAGAAGTTGATGAGAACGGTGGAATGACCGAGCCATGCGGCGGTAAGATTGTCGTTGCTCCATTCGTTAGGCCGCGGATGTGCGAACGCGGGGGCCATGGGCCGCCAGCTTTCGATGGTCCATTCCCGCCAGAGATGGGTGATCCAGCGGCGCGAGCGGGAATTGCGGAGGGTGGCTTGTGCAGGCGATTGCACGTCAGAAAAATCCCAAACCCCAAGCACCAAACTCCAGGGAAATCCCAATCACCAAGTTCCAAAAATGCGTGACGTCTGTCTTGAAGATTGGAGCTTGGGATTTGGTGCTTCCGCGCTAACGCGTGACGCCGATTTCGGCGCGACGATTCTTCGCCCAGGCCGATTCGTCGTGGCCGGGATCGGCCGGCATTTCCAGACCAAAACTAACGGTCTGAATGCGACCGGCATCTACACCCGCTGAAATCAAACTCTCGCGCACGGATTCGGCACGGCGCTCGCCAAGGCCGCGATTGTATTCCGCCGTGCCGCGTTCGTCGGTAAAACCTGCAATGATGATTTCGCTGGAGTTTCCGTTCATGAACTCGGCGATCTGCTGAATTTTCCCAGTCTCGGATGAGCGAACGTTCTGACTATCGTAATCGAAGTAGATCGGCTGAAATTGATTGCGGTTGACGTTGCCGCCATAGAACGATGTGCCTTCGCGTCTCTCTGGCAGCGGCGTGCCGCTGACGTAATCGCCGGTTGTTCCCGCGCTTTGTCCGCGGCCCTTCTTGCTGCAACCGGAAAGAGAAAAAACAGAAATGATGATTGCGAAGAGCACGAAATGCGGAATGAAACGATGAAGAAAATTTCTCATAGGGTCGTTGCGAAAGTAGCGGCTGAGACTTGCAGTGCAAGGGCTGTAGGCACGGCGCTCTGTCGCCGTGAGAAGATACGCCCCGACAGAGCGGGGGCGACGACACTCAGGGCGCGACGAAAACTCGTTTCAGCGATTTCCAAAATCCAGGCGCGCCCGCAGCGGACTTTCCGATGCGCGCAACCAGGACGGGGCAGGCAGCGCGGTTCAAGATACTATTGGTCAGATCGCCCATGATGTAGTGGCGCAAGGGTCCGCGCGCGAGCGATGAACCAGTCACGATCATGTCGTGTTCGCCTTCGCGTATCTCCGCGAAAATCTGGTCGAGCGCGATCCCGTGGCGCACACGCACTTCTACGGGGACTTCCATTTTCTCGAGACTTTTCTTTTGTCCGCGCAGGTTCCGGCCAAGTTCCGAATCGGATTCGAGCAATCGCTCGACATCTTCTTCCAGCCTAACGAGGTCGGCATACATGGCGGGCGGCTCGGCCATGACATGCAGCAGAGTCACAGCCGCGCCGATGCATTTGGCGATCTCGCCGGTAAGTTGCACCGCGTCTTCGATGTAATGCCGGCCGCCCGTGCAAACGAGGATGCGTTTGATCTGATCGAAATCGCCGATCGCGACGAGCACGGAGGCAGGAACTGCTTTGATGACTTCGTAGGTGCGTTCCGAGTAGCAATACAATCCGCCGCCGCCCGTGCGTCGCGCGCCGATAATGGCGAGGTCGTAATTTCCTTCCGCCGTTTGATTGAAAATTTGACGAATCGGATCGCCACCGCGCACGACGATTTCCGGAGTGACGTTGAAACTTCGCAGTAATTGCGCTTCGGTGTCGAGCGCGGCGCGCAACGGTTGCTCATCCTCCGGTTTTTCGGCGATGCCCAGGAGCGTGGTCGCGCACTTGCATGGGCCTGCGATTAACCCACCGAGTTTGGTCGGTTTGTCCGCGGGATCGGTCCCATCACTGCAAATCAGAATGCGCATGGCGAATCAGAGCTTGTGGCCGGTCATTAAAGTATAAATCACAATCGCCGCGCCGATCAATGGGAGGGGGACGAAGGCCAGCCGGATTTTTGGGCCGCCAAAATATTGCGTCATGATGGCGCCGATCTGCGCGCCGATGGCCGCGCCTGTGTGCATGACGAGCGCGATCATGATGTCGACATTGCCCTTAAGCGCATGCGTGAAAGTTCCATAGCTCGCCGAGATAATGACTTCGAACAAATCGGTTCCGACGGCGAGATGCGTCGGAATGCCGAGAACGTAAACCATCGAAGGCATGCGGATGTAACCGGCGCCGCCGCCCAGAAAACCGCTGAAGAATCCGCCGATGAGTGAAACAAATATGATGATCCAAAGCGAAATTGATTTCACGCCCGAGACCGGAAGCGAAACCATCGGCCAGATTTTTATTTTCTGAACGCCTTTGGCGAAGCCTTTGAAGGCGGAATCGTCCTTCTTTTTGTTTTTCGACGCGCGTCCCTTTTTTGCACGAAGTGTCGCCAATCCTTCCCAAAGCATGAAGGCAGAGATCCCGACGTAGATGACGATCGAGACCATGCTCACGACGTAATCGACATTACCGGCTCGCTTTAGGTGTTGGATGAACTGCGCTCCGATTTCCGCTCCGCCGATGGTGCCGATGGCCATGAAAAATCCGAGCCGAAGGTCGACATTGCCCATGGCCCGGTGACGTTTCGCCGCCACGACCGATTTCCCGACAATATGCGCGAGATCAGTCCCGACCGCGAAATTCCAGTGCAGTCCGGCCGCGCGCAACGCCGGACCCGCGATGAAGCTCCCGCCAACGCCGAAAAATCCGCCGAGAATACCGATTAAGAACCCGACGGTCGCGAGATAGATTGGGCTGATCTCCGTGTGGGAGATCGGAAACATCATGGCGATCATTCTGAACGTCCGCCCTGCAACATGCGCATGAGCGCGGTGGTCACGCTTTCCAGCAAAATCGCCTGGCCGATGATCAACCCGATCACCACCACGGCATAGATATTGATGTGAGCCTTCTCGAGGTGATTGATCCAATCAGCCAGGAAGTGAAGAACAGCGAAGAAATAACCGATGACGAGGGCGGAGTACACGACCAACTCGATCAAAAATGCCCTTAACGCTTTGGCGGCCTTTGGCTTCATCTTGTCAGCACCCAGTCTCTTCGGCTCTGCTCTCTCTGCCGGTTTTGCGTCTTATGGTAAAGACGCAAATATTCTTGCGCCGAGGGGGTTTCTTCCTAACCTTGCACGACTCAATTTTAGCGGGACAAAAATGGCTGATGCTGCAAACAAATACCCGGAGAACGTAGACGGGAAGTTTTACGTCGACGATCAATGTATCGATTGCGATTTGTGCCGCGAAACCGCGCCGGCAAATTTCAAACGCAACGACGACGGGGGCCATTCTTTTGTCTATAAACAGCCCGAAAGTCCCGAGGAAGAAGCCCTCTGCAAAGAGGCGCAGGAAGGTTGCCCGGTCGAGGCCATCGGCAGCGACGGCGGGTAGCTGGTAGGGCGCGACGGCTCGTCGCGCCGACGATGTCGCAGGCGAAGCAAACATCGAACATCGAACATCGAACGCCGAATATTGAACGATCGATTCCTGTCGCGCTAACGATAGCCGGGTCCGACAGCAGCGCTGGCGCCGGCGTGCAGGCGGACCTGAAGACTTTCAGCGCGCTTGGTGTTTATGGATTAACCGCGATCACTTGCGTGGTGGCGGAAATGCCGGGGAAAGTTGCGCGCATCCAGGATATCGGCCCCGACATTGTAAGCAAGCAACTGCAAGTATTGCTCGAGGGCTTCCCGATCTCGGCCATCAAAACCGGAATGCTCTATTCCGGCGAAATAATTTCGACTGTCGCGCAAACGCTTGCTGATCGCGCGGAGAAGATCCCGCTGGTAGTGGATCCGGTAATGGTCGCGACGAGCGGTGATGCATTGTTGCAGCCAGATGCGATCGCTTCTTACGAACGCGAGTTATTTCCGCGCGCGGCTTTGATCACACCTAACCTGGATGAAGCAGCGAAACTTCTCGGCGAGTCGATTCGGACAATCACCAGAATGCGGACAGCCGGAAGAGAGTTGCAGCATAAGTTTCGGATTCCGATCCTGCTTAAAGGCGGTCATCTCAAGGGGGGCCGGGCGATCGATCTTCTTTTCGTCGGTGACAAAGTGATCGAGTTTTCTGCGCCGTTCGTTAGCGGCGTTTCTACACACGGAACCGGCTGCACTTATTCAGCCGCGATCACGGCGGGACTAGCGCAAGGGCTCGGTTTGGAAGAAGCAATTGGCCGGGCCAAGAAATTTGTCAGCGCCACGATCGCGCAGCATTTCCGGTGGAAGTCGAACACCGGCGGCGTAGTTCACGCGCTGAATCATCTGCCTGATCTGTAGCGGCGGTCTATGACCGTCGCACTTTGTTGTAGCCACGCTCTGTCGCCGTGTGTCATCTCACGCCCCGATAGAGCGGGGCGACTACAGTGAAGAGTGCGATGATCATAAACCGCCGCTACAACTTTACCTGTTCCCACTTGCGCAGCTTCAACGCTTCGACCGCGGCTGCGGTCTCGGCGTATTTTTTACTTCGTCCATTTCCCTCGCCGAGATTCGTTCCTTCCCACACCACGCGCACGACGAAAGTCTTGGCGTGCTCCGGCCCCGTTTGCGAAATCGATTCGTAAACCGGGCTTCGTGGCGAAATTGCCTGCAGCAGTTCCTGGAGATGACCTTTCGGATTTATGTCGACCGGATCTGCTGCAATCAGCGCCAGCTCGTCGCCCATCTCTTCCAGAATGATGCGCCGCGTGGTTGCAAGGTCGCTGTCGAGATAAAGGGCGCCGATCAAAGCTTCAAAAGCATCGGCCAAAGTAGAATCACGCGTACGCCCGCCGCTCGCTTCCTCGCCACGGCCCAGCAAGAGATGCTGACCCAGTTCGAGAGTAGCAGCATGTTGTTTCAACGATTCGCGCGAGACGAGGCGCGAACGCAGTTTTGTCAGGCGTCCTTCTGCTTCGCGCGTGAACGAATTGTATAAATATTCCGTGATGACAAGTTGCAGAACGGCATCGCCCAGGAATTCCAAACGTTGATTATCAAATTGGCGCCGGTGAGTTTCGTGACGAAGACTGGGATGGGTCAACGCTTCGGCGAGAAGCAGTGGATTACGAAATTTGTAGTCGATGCGTTTCTCAAGCGGATTCAATCGACCGCGATTTTAGCTGATCGGTTGAATTTTGACCAGCAGTCTTACGCCAACCTAACGACTAGAAAGTCTAGCGTTTTTGATAAATCGCGAGCGATGTCACGAGATCTACCGCGCGCTGCGCAACCGCATCGTGCAGCGTTTCCTTCGCCGCAGCGCGGCCATGCTGGGCCGCTTCCAATGCTTCGAGTTCCGGATTCGTCCCGGCGAGCAAGGCGGCTTCGTTCAAGTGCGGGCGTTCGCTTTCGAAAATGAATCGGCTCATTCCCTTGGTCAGGCTTTGTTGAAAGATCTCGTTCCGATCCTTCTCCGGCATCTCGACTGAAAGATCCGGTGTAATACCTCCCGGAAACAACGGTTTTGAGCCGGGCAACACAACCTCGCTGACGGCGACACGCAGAATTTTGCCGCTCGGTAATGGAAGATCCGAGTACTCGACTGCGCTTCCGGCTGTCGGTTGCCCAATGATCATCGCTTTCTGGTAAAGACGCAGCACACCGGCGAGGGCTTCCGCGGCGCCGGCCGTGCTGGAGTCCGTCAGGACCATCATCAGTCCTTGATAACTCGGATCGCGATCGGACGAAAAAACGCGATCCTGTTTGCCGCCGGGCTTATGCAAAATGAAAAGCGGCTTTCCTTTTGGCGCGAACCGCTTGGCAAATTCCGCTGCCGTCGCAAAATCATTCGTCGCTGCGCTCGCTCTCAGATCGATGATGAGCGCGTCGGCTTTCTGGTTAGCGAAGGCTTTCAGCGAACCGTCCATGGCCTGAAGATTTGCGACGGTCAGCGCACCGAGCCGCAAATATCCGATATGTCCGTCGAGCAATTCGCTGAAGAACGGACGACCAGTTTCCATCTGCGCCGCGGCGCTGTTCGGCAACAGCACCACGCCGTGACCAAGTCGCATCATGAGCCCTTGCAGCGTCGCGCGATTTAGTTCCGTCTCATTCAACGCTGCCGGATTGATGAAATTGTTTTTCAAGATGGAAATGACCTGCTGCAAATCCGCCGGTTGCAATGAATCGATCAGCGGAGTCGCAGTTGGCGCAGGCGACGGCGTTGTCGCCTTCGGCGAAACAGATGGAGCCGGCGTTGGCGATACGGCGGCGTTCGCGGCTTGAAAAAAAAGCCCACTCACGAAAGCCAGCAAAAATTTCCGCAGCATCGGCGTTAGGCCAGCTTACCCGACTCCTTCTCCAGAGCAATATCGCGACGGTAATGGCAATCGTCGAAATGGATTCTGGCCACGGCATCATAGGCGCGACTTCTTGCTTCTTCGCGCGTCGCGCCCAGTGCAGTAACAGCAAGCACGCGCCCACCGGACGTAACGATGTCGCCATTCGTTCGGCGTGTTCCAGCGTGAAAAATGTGGACGTCTTCTAATCTCGCAACTTCATCAAGGCCGCTGATGATCTTACCCGTCTCATATTTTCCGGGGTAGCCGCCGGACGCCATCACTACGGTCACGGCCGCTCGCGTGTCCCAATCGATTTTCGACTTGTCGAGCTGCCCATCGATTGTCGCTTCAAGCAGCTGCAACAAATCCGATTTCAGTCGCGGCAAAATGGCTTGCGTTTCGGGATCGCCGAAACGGCAGTTGAATTCCAGAACGCGTGCGCCCTCTGCGGTCACCATCAGGCCCGGAAAGAGTAATCCGCGAAATGAAATGCCATGCTCGCGCAGACCTGCGAGTAGCGGTTTCATGATTTCGCTGTCGAATTGAGACTGCAACTTGTTGCTCCAATCTTCCGCCGGACTAAACGCACCCATTCCGCCCGTGTTTGGACCGGTATCGCCATCGCAAGCGCGCTTATGATCGCGCGCTGTGGCCAGCATTTGATAATTCGTGCCGTCGACCAATGCGTGCAGCGAGCATTCCCAGCCAACCAAAAGATCTTCGATAATTATTCGTCGGCCCGCTTCGCCGAATTTACGTTTGTCCATCATTTCCGTTATCGCGGTTGCCGCCGATTTTACGTCTGATGCAATGATCACACCTTTTCCCAATGCGAGTCCGTCCGCCTTGATCACGACAGGAAAGCGAGCTTTCTCGACATAGCGTTTCGCATCGTCGCTTTGCGTAAAGGTCCGCGCTGCCGCTGTCGGAATTTGTTTCTGCTGCATTAATTCTTTCGCGAAAATCTTCGACGACTCGAGACGCGCCGCCAATTTCGTCGGTCCAAATACTCGCAGCTTCTCCGCTTGGAATGCGTCGACAATTCCTGCGGCCAACGGATCGTCCGGACCGACCACTGTCAGATCGGCCTTGTTTTGTTTCGCGAATCTGATGAGGGCCGGAAAATCATTTGTTGGGATCGGAACATTCTCGGCGATCTGCTCCGTGCCCGCATTTCCCACCGCGCAAAAAATCCGGTCGACTTCTGATGATTGCTTGAGCTTCCACGTCAGCGCCTGCTCGCGCCCGCCGCTGCCGATAACGAGAATATTCATCGAGTGAGTGAGTTTCCGCGTGTGGCGGGACCACGCAAGGCTTCGCCCTCTTTTGCTTGTCATCCCGAGCGCAGCGAGGAACCTCTCGATCGCACGAGAGTTATCCCTTTTGTTCGGTGTCAGTAATTTGCGAAATCTTCGCTTCGCTCAGGGTGACGGTAGAGCTGCGCCGCGACTTTCTAATCGATGTGCAACCCGACGCTTGGTTTGTTACCCCCGCTTGCGCGCGCTGCGCTCCTCCGCGAAAATCCCGCCATGCCGAAGACATCATCCAAAAACGGCGCCAAGCCCTCTGTCCTCAATGCCCGTTGCCTTTCCCGCCTCGTTCTCGCTCGCATCGCCGATAAATGGACGGCGCTCATCATCCGAGTCCTGAGCGATGGCATTCATCGCTACGCCGAATTGCAGCGCAAAATCGATGGCATTTCACAAAAGATGCTCACCCAAACCTTGCGTAGCTTGGAGCGCGACGGACTCGTTAGGCGCACAATCTATCCTGTCGTTCCCCCGCGCGTGGAATATGCGCTCACGCCGCTCGGTCGCACGCTGATCGAGCCGCTCCAAGCCATCTGCAAATGGTCGGAAAAACATTTGGCAGAACTGGAAGCCAATCGCGCCAAAGCGGCGAAGCAAAAAGTTGTAGCCGCGGTCGTCGACCGCGGCCTGCCCAGCGTAATATGAACCACCGGGGTCAACGACCCCGGCTACAGCGATCCATTCATGCATCAGGCTGAGATTGTCGCCATTCTTCTCATGATGATGGCGGCCCTCGTCGTCATCGCAAAAAAACTCGGGCTGCCTTATCCGGTCGTGCTCGTCCTCGGCGGCCTGGCGGTGAGTTTCATTCCGCATCTGCCGGAAGTGCATCTCGATCCCAACCTCGTTTTCTTTTTATTCCTCCCCGCACTTCTTTATCCCACCGCCCTCTTTACTTCGTGGAGGGATTTTCGCCGAAACTTGCGGCCAATTCTCCTGCTCGCGATCGGCCTGGTGCTCATCACCATGGTCGCGGTGGCGTGGGTGGCCCACACACTTATCCCTTCGTTGCCCTGGGCTGCGGCGTTCGCGCTCGGCGCGATCGTTTCGCCGCCGGATGCCATTGCCGCTACCGCTGTGATCCAACGCCTTTCTGTGCCACATCGCATCCAGGCAATTCTCGAGGGCGAAAGTCTGGTCAATGACGCAACCGCACTGGTCGCATTACAATTCGCAATTGGTGCAGCGATGACTGGAACTTTTTCGCTCAGTCACGCCTCGCTACGTTTTGTCGCAGTCGGCGCCGGCGGCATCGCTTTTGGATTGCTCGTCGGTTTTCTCATGCGCGCAGTGCAACGCCGTCTCGATGATCCGCCCGTGCAGATTACGGTTTCGCTGCTTACGCCTTTTCTGGCTTATCTGCCCGCCGAACGTCTGCACGTTTCCGGTGTGCTGGCGACCGTGGCAGCCGGTATTTACCTTGGCTGGCATTCGCCGCTTATCGTTAGGGCGCGCTATCGACTGCAGGCCTTTGCCTTTTGGGAAATGATCGGATTTCTTCTCAACGGATTTATTTTCATCATCATCGGTTTGCAATTGCCGGGAATCTTGCGCGCGATGAACGGCGAGTCGTTGCGAACGCTCATTTACGATGCGCTCTTGATTTGCGCTACCGTCGTCGTCGCTCGCATCGCGTGGGTCATTCCCGGCGTTTATTTGCCGCGATTGCTTAGCAAAAAAATACGCACGCGTGAGCCGAAACCGCTCTGGCGAAATGTTGCACTCGTATCCTGGGCCGGCATGCGTGGCGTCATCTCGCTCGCCGCGGCGTTCGCATTGCCATTTACGTTGCCGAGCGGGAGTCCGTTTCCCGGCCGCAATTATATTTTGTTTTTCACCTTTTGCGTCATCCTCGCCACGCTTGTCGGACAGGGCCTGAGCCTGCCGTTTCTTATTCGGATACTCGGCATCAAGGATGACGGTGCGACTGATGAGGAAGAGCGCGCGGCGCGCCTTGCCGCCAATGAAGCCGCGATCGCTTTTCTCGAAAATGAATGTCTGAAGGATGGCGCTTCGCCGGAGATCATTCGTCGGTTGCGCGCCGAGTACGACGACCGCATCGGACAACTGCAGCGTTGCGGCGAAGGAAATGGCGATCCCGCCGGGCAAATCGCGACGCCTGAATATCAACGCCTGCAAAATGAAGCACTCGGCATCGAGCGCAGTAAAATCATCCAGTTGCGAAACAACCTTGTTATCAGCGACCAGGCGTTGCGTCGCATCCAGCGCGACCTCGACTTAGCCGAAGCGCGTCTGCTTGGCCTGTGACTCGTTAGGCCGGTGGGCGGCGCCGGGCTGTGCTGCACAAAAATACTCCGGGCGCTTCGAATCACGAAACGGCTACAGAGCGAAACCGTATTGCGCCGGCCACTTCACCGCCGGGCCGCCGAATTCCGCCGCGCATTTTTTCAATTCCTGTTCGAAAAATCGCGCCACGGCAGAGCGCACGTCATCGTTCAATGGCAGCTTCTCCACCGTCTCATTGATCTTTTGCTCAACTCTTACGCGGCCGTTTGATTTCTCTGGATCGCCGCCGAGGAAGTTGATGATCGAGCGACGCAGCGCGCTCGGTTCGCTTTGCAAATCGTCAAAAAAATAAATATGAAAAAGCTCAGGACGAAAATGCCGCCGCCATCGACCCACAATCGGTACTTTGAAAAGATCGCATGATGATATCGGGATGAAATAATCGCCGGAGCACTTCCTCGCTATCGGTCGCATCGAACGTGCGCATTCCTCCAGTCCGTATCGCCATCGACAGATCTGACCACGCTCTTTCCACCGGATCGCGCGCGATGAAGACGACTTTCAATTCCGGAAAGCGCTTGGCGATCTGCGCGATAATCTCTTCCGGCACGATGCAATAAGCCGGCGAAATGTCGCCGGAAAGAAGTGGACCTTTGGCTGCAAAAAGTTGCGCGTAACGATCGAGATCGATGTGGTGTTGCGAGCAGAGACTTTCCATCGCTTTCAGGAATCGGCGATCTCGATCGTCGCGAAGACGAAGATGACTGCGCGCTGCGCGATCCGGATGCCGCGAGCGGGTCATGGCGTCGAAATAATTCACCTCCTTGAGTGGCGGCATCCAAAAATCCGGATGCGAATTGAGCTGTTGGAACAGCCAGCTCGTTCCGCCCTTTTGCGCACCCACGCAGAGAAAATCGGGCCGCGCATTGCGATCGAGCACATCGATGTCATCCGCCTCGCGATCGGTGTGTGTGCGTTTTTTTCGCCGCCACATTAGGTCTAGATTCTCCTAACGAATTCCGAACGCAACCATTTCAGTGAATGGCAACATTTACGCGGTCATCCTGAGCGCAGCGAAGGACGTCACGTACGGCGCGCGTTCTTGAAGTTCGTGAGATCTCCCGCATTCGCTCGGGATGACTTTTGCTTGGTAACGCGGCAATGTTTCTAACCTTGTAATTTGTCATGCCACGTCGTTTATCTTCAATCATTCCCGAGAAAACCGGCGCTCGTATTTTCCTTCTTTCGCCCGCATACGCGGGAGGCGAACGCGCGCGCATGATGATGCGTGAACGTGCGCAATTCGATCTGGCGCGACGATTGCGCAGCGCAGAAGGCGCCAGCATCGCCGAAGTTTTTACTTTTCTAAGTGGACTTTATTTTCGTGGAAAGATCGCCTACGCGAATGCATTCGCTCGCGTTGCCAATGGACTCTGTGGCGCACTTGTCATCACGCCCACGCGCGGACTCGTCGATGCGCAAACGCGCATCACGCTCGATGATCTGCGCGAGTTTGCGGAAGTGGACATCGACGAAGCCGAGCCGCGTTATCGCAAACCGCTCGAGCGCGATGCGAAGAAGCTTGCGAAAAAATTATCGCCGCAATGTTCCGTCGTTCTGCTGGGCAGCATCGCTACCGGAAAATACGTCGACGTACTGCTCGCGAATTTTCGCGAGCGCTTGCGATTTCCCGCGGATTTCGTTGGTCGCGGCGACATGAGCCGCGGCGGTTTGCTCTTGCGATGCGCCGCCGATCGAACCGAGCTCGATTACATTGCCGTTGCCGGCGCAATCGTTAATGGCAAACGCCCGCCAAAACTTGAGCCGCGACGATATCCGAGAGGATGGACACCAACTCCGCGATAAGCTCTTGTGTCGCGACGCGCGGTCCATCGCGATCTGTCATCCCGAGCGGAGCGAGGGACCTCGCATAAACAGATTTCGTGAGCTTCTTCGCTTCGCTCAGAATGACCACGTTGTAGCGCACGTCTCTTTCGTGAAATGACGCTTCCAATCAAACCGCCATTCGCACCAATGGAAGCGCGCTCAGTCGATGAGATTCCCGTGGGCGAAAATTGGCAGTACGAACCCAAATGGGACGGCTTTCGCTGTCTCATTTTCCGCGACGGCGCGAAGATTCTTCTGCAGTCAAAGGCGGGTCAGCCGCTCGCACGTTATTTTCCAGATGTCGTCGGCGCGATTTCGAAACTGAAAGCAAAGAAGTTTGTGCTCGATGGCGAACTTGTCATTCCGATCCGCGGCGCGTTTTCGTTCGATGAATTGCAGTTGCGTCTCCATCCTGCCGCAAGTCGCGTACAAAAGCTGGCCGCAGCGCATCCAGCAATGTTCATCGCCTTTGATCTGCTCGTGAACGAGAAAGGAAAAAACCTTGTGCGCGAAACGCTCGAATCACGACGCGCTCGCTTGGAAAAGTTGGCGCGTACGAATTTCAAATCGAAAGGTGCGATCCGATTATCGCCCGCAACGTCCGATCTCAAGATTGCAAAAAAATGGTTCGACAAAGTCGGCGGAAATCTCGACGGCATCATCGCCAAACAACTCGACGCGCCTTATGCGTCTGGCGAACGAACCGTGCTGGTGAAAGTGAAGCACATTCGCACTGCCGATTGTGTCGTCGGTGGCTTTCGTTACGCGACTGGGGCACGCGTCCTCGGATCGCTTCTCCTCGGTTTGTATGATGACGATGGCCTTCTTCATCACGTCGGCTTCACTTCCGCTTTCAAGGCAAGCGATCGTCCTGCTCTCACCAGAAAATTCGAAGCGTTACGCAAACCGCCCGGTTTTACTGGCAATGCACCAGGCGGACCAAGCCGTTGGAGTACGGAACGCACCGCCGAATGGGAACCGGTCGATCCAAAAGTTGTCGTTGAAGTCACCTATGACCATTTCACGGGCGATCGCTTCCGCCACGGAACAAAGATTGTTCGTTGGCGTCCCGACAAAGCGCCGAAGCAATGCACGATGGATCAGGTAGCGCATCGCGAAGGAAAATCGCGCGCTTTGCTTTAGCGCGACCGCCCTCCTGTCATTCCGAGCGAAGTCGAGGAATCTCTTACTTTGGGCCGGAGAACGGATGGAATAACAGTAAGAGATGTCTCGACTTCGCTCGACATGACAAGTCTTACGCCGCAAGATAATTCGTTAGGCAAACCTACCTTGACCAGCTCGGTTCCGTAATTTTCCCAAGCCCATCGAGAATTTTGTTTTTCCGGCTCGTCACCGTATCGAGCAGGTAGAGCGCGCCGCCTTCGGCAAAAATAATATGCCGCGAATCCGGCCCCCACGCCGGATCTTGTCCAACTCCAACAATGCGCGAACTACCGCCACTCAAATCAAGCACAGCAATTTGAAACTCACCGCCGCTGCGAACGTTGAACACAACCTTCTTCCCATCCGGCGACCAATTCGGTTCGGTGCAGTAACCATGACCGGTTGAAATCATCTGGCCGCCGCCGCCCGATGATGAAATGCGATAAAGCTGCGGAGAACCGCGATCGTCCGACGAATAAATAATTTCATCGCCATTCGGCGACCATGTCGGTCCTGACTCGACACCGTGTGTGCGCGTCAATCGGCGCGCGCCACCGCCGCCCGCGCTGATCGTATAAAGCTCCGGATTTCCATCTTTGCTGATCGTAAGCGCAAGTCGTCCGCCATCTGGCGAAAACGAAGCGCCGCTATTTGTTCCGGGATAATTGGCCACGCGACTCCGCGCGCCGTTACCGAGATCAATCACGTAAACATCCGCGTATCCGCTTTGATAACCGGTGTAAGCAATCTTGCGGCCGTCTGGACTGATTGAAGGATGCACACTGATCACGCCATCGTGCGTCATTTGCCGCACGTTCGATCCATCGTAGTCGGCGACGTAAACTTCTTTGTGTCCGCTGCGTGTCGCGATGAAAGAAATCTTACTTCCGGCGATCCCTTTATTGCCGGTAAGTGTCTCAATGATGTCATCGGCAAATTGGTGCGCATTTTCTTTCGCGCTGCCGCTATAAGTTTTTGCAAGAACCGTTCCGCCGCTGTGATCGGTCACTCGGCCTTGCAAACTTCCATCGCTCGCTGTTCCGCCGGCGGTGTAAACAGCATTCGCTCCACCGAGCACAAAAAATCCCGAGAGCGTCAGATCGTTTTGCAAAGTCTTCGTCGCGATCGCACCATCGCCTCCGCTAATCGAGCGCAACCGTGAGATTGATTCGATCGCTTTTGCTGACGGTGATCGTCGGCTCGTTTTGCGCTGCGGCAGAAAACGCGATCGCGCCGAAACAGGTGCAACAGAAAATAAATCGAATGCCGGCTTTCATCATTTCACATCGAGTTCAAAATAAATTCGTAAATCGTAGCGATCGTTCCGCGAGGTGACTGGCGGAGGATCGACTTGCCGAATCGCTCTCGCAATATTCGTAATGGAATCATCTATCGCGGGATCGCTCGAAGGTTTTGCGATCTGGAACTTCACGACCCTACCGCTCTTGTCGATCTGAATATCGACCGGCACCGAAATTTTTCCGGACGGCGCCGTTACCGTTTCCGGTTGCACCCACGCTTCATAAAAAACATCGTGCAAGTGATGGCCGTAGCGGCCAACCGCAGCATTGCTGACTTGGCGCGGTCCACCGCCGAAACATCCGGCGATTAAAAAAGCGAAGACAGTAATGGTGATTGTTCTCATTGCCCGGTATTCAATTCGAAATTGATGTTCACGTCGTAATGGCCGTCCTCACCGAGTCCGGCCGGGAGCGCATCGACTTGCGTGACACGCTTCGCGATCGCCTGCACCGATTCGTCGACCACAACATTTCCCGAAGGACTCACGATATCAAATTTTGAAACCGTGCCGTCCTGCTCGATGCGCAACTTCACGAGGACAGAAAACTTTACGCCCGTTTCCACTGCCGTGATCGGCTGCACCCATTCGCTGTAAAAACGGTCGTGCAACATGTTGCCGTACCAGCCGAACTCGGATGCGCCTCCGCTACCGCTGCCTTCACCATGATTTTTCCCCGAGCCGCCTTTTTTACCATCGTGTGCGGCAGTCGCCTTCTTCGCCAGCTTATCGGACCCACTCTCTTCCTCTTCCTTTTCCTCTTCTCTCTTGCTCGTCTCGTTCTTAGCCAGTGCGGCCTTCGCAATAGCTTTCTTCTTCTTTAGTGCAGCCGTCTCTTCTTCATCTTCGTCCTTCGCCTTTTTCTTCGGTGTCGCGCTCGGTTTGGGCTTCGCTTTGGCGATTATCTTTTTCTTCTTTGGAGTCGGCGAAGGTTTAGGCTTTGGCTTCGGTGTCGCTTTCGGAGTGGGCCTGGCGGTTGGTTTGGGTGTCTCGCTCGGTGTCGGTTTGGCAGTGGGTGTCGCAGTCGCGCTCGGAGTTGGTTTTGGTGTTGGCGTGGGCAATCGAATGTCGCTCGGCGCCGAAGTCAGGATCGGTTTGTCTTCTTCAACCATTTCTTCCTTCGACGGTTCCGGCGTGGGCTTGACCAACTCTTCCTCGGGCGTCGATTCAGCTGCGACCGAAGAGGAGACTACGGGCGCCGTGGCTCCCGAGCTTTCGTCACCGGCGCCTGCATTCATCCAGGTAATATCGCGCGCGACTATTTTCTTTGGCGCGTGGCTCCACCGAATCAGCGCGATCAAAAGCGCGATGTGCACCAGCGCAATGATTGTGACGTTGCGCCAGAAGCGTGCGTCCCGCGACATCACTGCTTCGTCTCAGCTTTCGTCGCGATTCCGACTTTCGTGATTTGCGCGCGTTGCAGCGCATCCATGACACCGATCAACTTCTGCACTGGCAACTCCCGATCAGGCCGGATCACGACCGCCGTGTCAGGATTCGTCTGCTTCAACTCGGATAGCCGTGCCGTCAACGTTTCCAGATCGACGACATCATTTTCGAATTTGATCACTTCCGACCGATCGATCGAGATGGTTTCCACCTTCGCCGGATTCACCGGCTCATTCGCTGCACCGCTCGATGGAATGACAAGATTGACGCTGTTTTCGAGCAGCGGCGTCGTAATCATGAAGATAATCAGCAACACGAACGCGAGATCGAGCAACGGCGTGATGTTGATCTCGGAAAGACTCGTTAGGCTCGTACGTTGTGAGTAGCGTCTCATTCCAATGATTCGATGTTCGGTGTTCGATGTTGGATGTTCGGCGTTCCCTCTTTATTCGGAAAAAACATCGAACACCCAACATCGAACACCGAACGTCGAAGTGATTTCATCTTCGAAACTCCGAAAGACGTGGACTGTGGTCGACGTATCGATGTTCAAATTCCGACGCCAACTCGGCCGCGAAGTTGTCCATCTCCACGACCATTCCGCGAATGCTCGTGACCAGAAAATTGTAACCAAACATCGCCGGGATCGCGACGCAGAGCGCTGTCACTGTCGTAATGAGCGCACCGGAAACACCAGGCGCCATCGTCGCCAGGTTCGGCGCGCCTGCTATGGCGACACTGGTGAAAGTGTCCATCACGCCCCAGACCGTCCCGAGCAATCCAAGAAACGGCGAACCACTCACTGCCGTCGCGAGCAAAATCATTTGCGACTCGAGTTCCAGTGCGGTTTCGCCAACGGCACGTTCCATCGCGGCATTGACGGCGTGCATTTGCGCCGGACTGATCTTGTCGGAAATCTCAAGACGGGCGCGAAAAGTCTCGTCCACTTCGGCGGAACCGAGCATTTGAAACGTCACTTCCTGACATCCGGCGCGATAGACATTGAAATTGGGTGAACCGGCGAAACGCGCATTTTTTTCGAACAAACGCAGCGGCTGTCTGTCTTGACGAAAGGCGGCGCGAAAGCGCGTATTCTGTTTTTTGGCGAACTGAACAACACGCAACTTTGTGATCATGATCGACCAACTGAAAATTGAACCGATGGCGAGAAAGAACAGCACCACCTTCCCCGCGATGGTGGAATGTTCGAACGCGAAGAGGAGGCCGCCTGCCGCGATGATCTTCGGAAGGAGCATGTGCGCCACGTCACCTAGTAATAACGGATTCCCATGAAAACGAAAGTGATCAGATCAATTTGCGCGGTGAATGTCTTGATCGCGCGAATGGCGTTCGCGCAAGGCGATGACGCGTCAGAGAATCGTTTCGATGTTCTCGCGAAATCGATTGCGCCGATCATCGCGCTGCTCACGCCTGCCGGAAGCAACGGCAATCATGCAATCGATTTGCAGGCGACGATCGGCGCGGCCACCGGATTACCCGCGGAGCTGAACGGCGCGCAGGTCCATGTTGCGTTCGAATTTCCTGACAAACTTCTCGTGGAATTTCCGTCGCCGCATGGTCCGGCCGTAATCTGCCGTGACAAGCAAGACGTCTGGGCATTCCCCGCGGCGCAATTCGAACCGTTGATAGAAAAAGTTGGAATCGACATTTCCACGAAACCGCTTCCGCCATTTCAGTTGGAAGAAACAAAAGCCGTTTTGCTACCGGCGCTGTTCGACGTTCACGATGCCGGTTCCGTAAAATTAAACGGACAAACTTATCGCGTGCTCGATGTCGGCGCGATCGGACAAAAGAAAAAACACGCGACGTGGCCGGTGCGGCTTTGGATTCGCCCGCAAGATCACAGCGTCGCGCAGGTTCAATTGCGCGCGAAAGATTGGGACGCTACGCTTGAGATCGGGAAGTTGGATTTGTCGCCATCGCTTCCTGCTTCGACCTGGCAGCCAACGCCGGAGCAGCACGATCAGGTCATGGCAATTCCGGGCGACAAGATCGCAGCGTTACTGCAGCTCGCGCTGAAGCACAAAAAATAGCTCGTCGAATTTCGAAAAGCGTTGCGCAATAATCTGGGGAGCGCACGCGACTCGCGTGCACCATTCGGCGACTCGCCGAATGGCTCTTCCCGGAAAAAGGATGATCGGTTGGAAAAGGAGTTTTCGGCGAGTCGCCGAAAACGGCACGCGAGTCGCGTGCGCTCCCCAGACCGCGGCGCAGCGTGAGGTTATTTCAGGTGCTGATGCAAGAAGGTCACCGCGCGTGTCGCAGCGTCGCGTTGTGACGCGCTCGAGAGAACATGACCTTCACCAGGATAAATCTTCTTTTCGTGCGGAACACCGAGCCGCTGCAAAAGTTCGTCGAGACGAAGTGCATTTTCTGACGGCACGCGCCGATCTTCCTCGCCATGCAGAATCAAAATCGGCGGCAGATGTTTCACCAGGCCCGCGTGTTCCTTGTCGATCGCGCCCGCCAGTTCGGCAACAGCGCCGATGCGCGGATCGTGTGCTGCCTGCGCGAGCGAGAGATATGCGCCTAACGAGTAACCAAAGCAGCCAATCTTTTTCACTTCCGGACGAGACGCGACGAAGCTGACGGCGTCGTTAACGGCAGCGCGCCAGGTATCGAAATTTTTATGAATCGAAGCGTCACGCGCAAAAAGGCTGCCGGTGCGATCGAAATAATGAACAACGAAAGATTCAAAACCGTTTTGCGCGAGCGCGCGGGCGAAACGGTGGATGGCTGGACCGTCCATTAGCATCCCACCCGCGCCGTGCAGGACGAGGACACCACCAGCATTTGCTCCGGCCTTCGGCGCAAAAATCTCAACCGCAATTTTTTTGCCGCCACTCTCAAAGGATGTTTTGCTCTCGCGGAGCGGGCCGGAGTTTTGCGCGAAAGAAATCGGTTCCATGGAAAGCAGGAAAGCGAGCGCCATCGCCGAACGAACGACGTGCCTCACAACACTTGTCGTACGGCGCGGCGCACCATTTCGGTCGTCCATCCGTAAACGAGATGAGAGGCGAGGGCGTAAACGTGTGTCGACACCGGAATTTTCGTCGGTGGTTTCGATAATTGCAGCGCGGGCACGGAGACTTCGTCCGCCAATATCCAAACCGCTGCACCAAAGGCGAGCCCGTCGCCGATGGTGGTGAAAGGGAGTGCCTCGGTGGCCGCGCCATAAATCGCGCCGGAAGTCGCGCCCATGGCGTAATGCACGGCTTCCCCGGCTAGTCGTTTTTTCGATTTCGGTATTTTCTTTCCGAACACACTTTTCGAGATCGTCTGCGCCACCTTCACCGTCGACGGATCAGCTTTTCTACCTCTCGGTTTTTTCGTCTCCCGAGCGCGCTCAATTGCTTCGGAAGCCTTGCTCCACAAAAATTGAAACTGCTCCATCATCAACGATGCGAGCAGGCCGCCCGCAATTCCGGCGACCAATCCTTTTACAAGATCGGCGTCTTCCCGTTCGGCAAAGAATTTGTCAATCATGCTCAACTAAAGATCGCATCGTAGAAGCAGTCGCGCGTGAAAATCTTGGAACCGAGATGCGCGTGACTCCTTTTTTTGTCATTCCGAGCGCAGCGAAGCGTAGTCGAGGAAATCTCTAAATGTTCCTCTGGGCCAAACGTTTAGCTAAACAGTAAGAGATGTCTCGACTTCGCTCGACATGACAGGACTTTGGTCTCGCTCGCGATTGACAAAGCTCGGTCAAGCGTGCGTGGAAGTTGACGCCTTTTTGAAGCGCGCGAAAATCAAAAATCCAATTCCGATAATGATGAGGAAAATGGAAAAGAATTGTCCGCGCGTGATCCCGAGAATGAGTGATGCATCAGGTTCGCGAAAATTTTCGACGATGATGCGGAAGATCGCGTAGAAAATAAAAAAGAGGCCGGTGAGGACGCCGTTACGCGTGCGAAATTTTGTTCGCACGATCCACAGAATCAAAAAGAGAACGACGCCTTCGAAAAACGCCTCATAAAGCTGGGACGGATGACGCGGCGTAAGAATACTGCGCAGAGCTTCCTTCACCTGCGCGTTGTGTCGAACTGCTGCCACGATCGCGTCGGGCGATGTCAATGACGGATCGATTTTTTGGCACGCTTCGATCGCACGATCTGCTTCCGCTGCGTTGTCCGGTTCGAGCAATTCTTTCGGGAACTGCATTGCCCACGCCACGTTTGCGGCACGACCGTAAAGTTCGCCGTTTATAAAATTCGCGCAGCGGCCGAAGAACAACCCGATCGGTGCGACGACGACGAGATTATCGCCAAGATTCGTCCAGTGAAGTTTGTGGCGGCGCGAGTAATAAAGCGTGAAAAGAAAAAGACCGATCATGCCGCCGTGGCTCGACATCCCGCCTTCCCACACGCGCAGAATCGAGAGCGGCTCGCGCAACATTTCCGGCCGATAGAAAAGAACGTAACCGAGCCGGCCGCCGAGCATCACCCCGAAAAGCGCCGCCCAAGTGATAAAGTCCGCGACTTTCTCGACGGGAAGTTCGCAGTAGCCGCGCTTCGATAATTGCCGGAGCAACGCGTAGCCGCAGATGAACGCGAGCACGTATGCCATCCCGTACCAGCGCGGTCCCACATTATCCCAAAGGCGAAAGATGATTGGATCAAGATCGTGGACGTAATAGGCGAGCATCCCGCCGGATTGTTAGCGAGTTAAGGGGAAGCAGCAACAACAACAACGCTTGTCATCCCGAGCGAAGCGAGGGATCCCGCAAACAACTTAGAGCGAACGTGAGGTCCTTCGCTCGCGCTCAGGATGACTGTTATTTTGCGGCGCTTTGACTTTCAACACGTCGCGCAAGAATGGAGCGGTGCGACTGATGCGATTCTGTGCGACTTCCTCCGGCGTGCCGGTTGCAACGATCTCGCCGCCATCAGGCCCGGCTTCGGGTCCGATGTCGACGATGTAATCAGCTTCTGCGATCACACTCAGATTGTGCTCGATCACGATCACAGTGTTGCCTTCGTCAACGAGGCGGTGCAGCACGTTGAGCAATAATTCGACATCCGCCATGTGCAGGCCAATCGTCGGTTCCTCTAATAGATAGAGCGTCGATTTAGGTTTACGCATTTTGCGAATGCGCTCGTTTTGCGCGCGCCCGATGCCGCGCGTCAGTTCGCTCGTAAGCTTAAGACGCTGCGCTTCGCCACCGCTTAATGTCGGACTTGGCTGACCTAATTTCAGATACCCAAGTCCCGTATCGACGAGCAACGATAGCGCCCGCGAGATTTTCGGATTCGCCGCAAAAAATTCCGCCGCTTCTTCGATCGTCATTTCCATGACGTCGCCGATCGACTTCTCGTTGTAGAGAACTTCGAGCGTTTGTGGGTTGTAACGTTTACCGCGGCAATCTTCACACGGCACATAACTGCTCGGCAGAAAACTCATCTCCAGTTTGATCACGCCCTGGCCTTTGCATGATTCGCAGCGTCCACCTTCCGCATTGAATGAGAACCGGCTCGCCGAGTAACCGCGCACGCGCGAAACGGGCAGCTGCGCGTAAAGATTCCGGATTTCGTCGAAGACTTTGATATAAGTCGCCGGCGTCGAGCGCGAAGTTTTTCCAATCGGCGATTGATCGACTTCATAAACCGCTTCGATGGATTCGGCGCCGACGACTCCGGTCTGGGGAGCGCACGCGACTCGCGTGCTGGCGATGGCGACCCCGCCATCGCGACCTTTCTTTTCGAGCGGCGCGATCGGTCGGGAAGATCGTTTCGGCGAGTCGCCGAAACCAGCACGCGAGTCGCGTGCGCTCCCCAGACTTTGCTTTACTGCCGGCAATAATACTTCGCCCATCAACGTAGATTTTCCCGAACCAGAAATTCCGGTGATGACCGAAAGCCGACCGACGGGGAAACGAACATCAACGTTCTTCAGATTGTTCGCGTGTGCGCCATGGATTTGAATCCAATGCTCAACTTCGCCTAACGAACGCCGTTTCTTCCGTGTGGGATGACAAAGCGGCGTCTTGAGACAGCGACCGGTTTCCGAGTTCACATTCTGCCTGATGTCGTCCAGCGTGCCTTCCGCTACGACTTCTCCTCCGTGCACGCCGGCACGCGGGCCGAGATCGATGATGTGATCGGCGCGGCGCATCGTTTCCTCATCGTGCTCGACGATGACGAGCGAGTTCCCTTTTTCACGCAGGGCGGTCAGCGTTTCGAGCAGGCGCAGATTGTCGCGCGGATGCAGGCCGATGGTTGGTTCGTCGAGAACGTAGAGTACCCCGCGCAAATTCGAGCCGAGCTGTGCGGCCAGTCGAATGCGTTGCGACTCGCCACCGCTCAACGTTTTCGCCGATCGACCGAGTGCAAGATAATCGAGCCCGACGTTCTCCATGAAGCGAAGCCGTTGCTCGATCTCCGGCACAAGATCCGCCGCGATTGTTTGCTGCGTTCCGCGAAAGCGCAGGTTGCCGACCAGCTTCAACGCTTCGCCTGCTGACAACGCCGTGAAGTTGTCGATGGTGCGTCCCTGCAGGCGCACATGGCGGGCAATCGGATTCAAACGCGATCCTTCGCATGCCGAACAGACGCGAGCCTCTTCTCCATCAATCCACTCCGATTCGCGCTCTGCCGCGAGCTCGCTTTCCAAAACGGATTCGCCGTTATCTTCCGTGCCGGTTTGCAACTTCTGATTCCAGATTTCACCGAACCCGCCGCATTCTTCGCACGCGCCGTGGGGCGAGTTGAAGGAAAACAGACGCGGATCGAGCTCCTCAAACGCGCGACCACAACCCGGGACAACTCATCTCCGTGCTCATGACTGTGAGACGGTGTTTTGTGTCGAGCAGGTGCGCCGTACCGCGACCGATATCGAGTGCGCGTTGCGTGAGATTGCGCGCTTTCAAGATTCGTTTCGCGTCGATCACACCGACAACGACATCGATGGTGTGTTCTTTAAAACGCTCGAGCTTGCGAAATTGCGCGACGGGAATCAGCTGGCCATCGACGAAGAGCGTGTCGAATCCCTGCCGCTCCGCCCAGCGCGCGACATCGCTGTGAAAACCTTTTCGCGCTTTGACGAGTGGCGCGAGCACTTTGAGCGGCCCGCGTTTCGCTGCCGCCTCAACTTGTCTCACGATCGCGGCGAGACTTTGTTTTTCCACGGGCAAATCGCAATCCGGACAAAACTGCGTTCCCGTTTTGGCGAAGAGCAGACGCAGGAAATGATAAACTTCGGTGACCGTCGCGACGGTTGATTTGCCGCCGCCGCGCGTGACGCGTTGCTCAATCGCGACACTTGGAGGCAAACCTTCGACGAGATCGACATCCGGCTTTTCGAGCTGCTCGACGAATTGCCGAGCGTAGGGCGACATCGAATCGAGAAATCGGCGCTGCCCCTCTGCGAAAAGAATATCAAACGCCAGCGTGGATTTTCCGGAACCGCTCAGCCCCGTGATGATGACCATCTGATCACGCGGGAATTTTGACGTCAATGTTTTTGAGATTGTGCTCCCGCGCGCCGTGAATCGCTATGGCCCTGTTTGCGCGCCATCCGTTTGGATTGGGTAGGGCGCGTGTCCCGCGCGCCGCGTCCGATGTCTCGTCGGATGCGTCTTCGGCGGCACGTAACGTAATCAGGTCCGCGTTGTCATAGAAACCATTTGATGTTCGCCGCGAGACGCGGCGAACGGCGGACGAGACATCCGCCCTACCCAGAATCGAGCGCAGAAATCTTCCAGTATGGCTTGCGCCAATTTTCGCGATCGTTTCCGGCGTTCCCGCTGCAACCACTTCACCGCCGTCCTCGCCAGCCTCTGGACCAAGATCGATGATCCAATCCGCAGATTTGATGACTTCAAGATTGTGCTCGATCACGACGATCGAGTGCCCGGCATCGACCAGGCGCTGAAAAAGTTGCAGCAAAATCGCCACGTCGTCGAAGTGCAGTCCGGTTGTCGGTTCGTCGAAGATGAAAAGATTTCCACGCGATTCGGCAAGCTTGGAGGGCGCCGCGCTGTCGGCGCCATGAGTGGGACGCGACAGCGCGCGTCCCTCCACCTCAGCAAGATGCCTAACGAGTTTGAGCCGTTGCGATTCTCCGCCGGATAACGTGTTGAGCGGCTGCCCGAGGCGAAGATAACCGAGCCCGACTTCCTCGAGGACATCGAGAGGATTCGACAAACTCTTTTGTTCGCCGATCTGCGTGAAGAATTGCGATGCTTCATTCACCGTCATTTGCAGCAGGTCGTGAATCGATTTGCCGTGCAGCTTCACTTTCAAAACGTGTGGCTGGAAGCGGCGACCTTCGCATTCCGCGCAACGCACATAGAGATCGCTCAGAAATTGCATCTCGATTTTCTCGAAGCCCGTGCCGCAACAGCGTTCGCAGCGGCCACTGCCGGAGTTAAATGAAAACGCGCTCGCAGTCAGACCCTGCGACATCGCTTCGGGCAGCGCCGCGAAAAGTTCGCGCACGCGATCATAAAGGCCGAGATAGAGAATTGGTGTCGAGCGTGGCGTGCGAGAGAGCTGAGCTTGATCGACCATCACGATGTCGTCGATGCGATGCGCGCCCGTCACACTTTTGCATGCACCCGGTTCCTGATCGCTGGATTCACCATGCGCGCGCATCAGGTTCCGATAGAGAACGTCGTGAATGAGCGTCGATTTGCCGGAACCGGAAACGCCAGTTACGCAGGTGAAAATGCCGAGCGGAATCTCGACATCGATTTTCTTGAGATTGTTTTCCTGCGCGCCGGCGATTTTGATCGCGCGCGAAAATTTGCGGCGTGATTTCGGGATCGGGATGCGTTTTTCACCGGTGAGGTAATCGCGCGTCAGTGATTGGGGAGCGCACGCGACTCGCGTGCCCCGGTCGGCGACTCGCCGACCGGATGTTTGCTTTCGAATAAGGGATCGCGGCGAGTCGCCGCGATCGGCACGCGAGTCGCGTGCGCTCCCCAGAAAATCTGTGAGTGCGCCACTAAAAACCAGTTCGCCGCCGCATTCGCCGCGGCCGGGACCGATATCGATCAAATTGTCGGCGGCACGGATGATTGTCTCTTCGTGTTCGACGACAAGGAGCGTGTTCCCTTTGTCGCGCAGATTGTGCATCACGCGCACGAGCCGGCCGACATCGCGCGGATGCAGACCAACGCTCGGTTCGTCCATGACGAACAGCGTATTCACGAGCGATGCGCCAAGGCAGGTGGTGAGATTGACGCGCTGCACTTCGCCGCCACTCAACGTGCGCGTGGATCGATCGAGCGTGAGATAACCGAGCCCGACTTCGCAAAGATAATTCAGCCGCGCGCAAATTTCGCGGCGCAGCATCTCCGCTGTCGAGTCGTTAGGCGAAAGCTCGATGTGAGCGAGAATGTCGCGTGCGGAAGAGACCGACAGCGCATCAAACTGCGGCAACGTCAGCATCCCGCCATTGCCTGATTTACCGACGCGATAGTTCAGCGTTTCCGGTTGGAACCGTCCGCCATGACAACTCGGACACGTGGTGTAAGCGCGATAGCGGCTGAGCAAAACGCGCACGTGCATCTTGTAAGTTTTGCTCTCGAGCCATTTGAAGAAGCCGCGCACGCCATACCAGCGATCGTCCTCGTAATCGTCGTCCGTGTATTCGCCGCTGCGCTTTTCTCCATTGATGACGAAGTCCTGATCCGCTTTCTGCAATTCTTCGAAGGGAAGATGGATATCGATTTCTTCGCGGGCGCAGGCGCGCAGCAAATCCTTTTGCGATTCGCCCATTTCTTCGCCGCGAAAAACACGGACCGCGCCTTGTGCGATCGAGAGCGAACGATCCGGGATCGCGCGATTGAGATCGATCGCGATGGTGCGACCGAAGCCGCGACATTCGGGACACGCGCCTAACGGATTGTTGAAACTAAAAAGGCCAGGCGTCGGCGGGCGAATATCGAGGTCGCAATGTGCGCAATGCCAGCCTGTGGAATAGGGATGCTCAGATTTGGAATCGAGATCGACGACGTTGATTCGATCTTTGCCGAAGCGGAGCGCGATCTCGATTGCTTCGGTAAGGCGCGCACGATTTTCATCGGTAATGCCGATGCGGTCCTGAATAACCTGCACGCTCGCGCCGAGTCGTTTGATTTTCGATTCGGCGTCGACACGAACGACCTGACCGTCGATCCAGACGCGCAGATAGCCTTGCTGTTGCAGAAAGTTGAAAAAATCGCGCGGCTCCGTTTTCGGTGGAACAGAAACCCAGAACGTGATGAGCACGGTGGGCGCTACCGCGGTCTTGTCATTCCGACCGGAGCGAAGCGCAGTGGAGGAATCTCTCTTTGTCCGATCATTGGATGAAATAGTGAGAGATCCCTCGACTTCGTTGCGCTTCGCTCCACTTCGCTCGGAATGACAAGCAGAGAATTGCGCGAGAATTTGATCCGAGATTGATTTCGCCGTCTCCGGACGAATTTCGCGACTGCAGCTCGGGCAGAACGCGTGCGCAATGCGCGGCCAGAGCAACTTCAGGTAATCGTTAATCTCCGTCATCGTCCCGACGGTGGACCGTGAACTCTTCACCGGATTCGCCTGCTCGATCGCGATTGCGGGCGGGATCCCGCGAATTTCGTCAACGCGCGGTTTGTCCATGCGGTCGAGGAATTGCCGCATGTACGGGCTGAACGTTTCGACGTAACGGCGCTGCCCTTCGGCGTAGATGGTATCGAAGGCGAGGCTCGATTTTCCGCTCCCGCTCGGGCCGGTGATGACGGTCAACTCGCCGAGCGGCAAATCGAGATCGATGCCCTTGAGGTTATTCTGGCGCGCGCCTCGAATCTCGACACAACCGCGCTCGGGAGGCGCCGTAACGCGATTTTTTTCAACGACCTTCGAACCCACCGGAGACAATCCCAGATGCCGAACATATCCGCAAATTTTCGCGCGAAAAATCAGGGTAGGGCGCGCGTCTCGCGCGCCGTGGCGGATGTCCCGTCCGCTACGTATACGAGCCGAAGGCTCTTAATTTATTTTCGCCGCGAGACGCGGCGAAACACGGGCGAGACGCCCGCGCTACCCGAGCCGTTGCGCCAGTTGCTCGCGCTGCTTCACTAACTCCTGCGGCATGTCGTTGCCGATCTTCTCAAAAAGTTCGCCCTGGCTTTCGACTTCCTTCTTCCACTCGTTAGGCTGAACGGAAAGTAACTGTTTCATCCCGTCGGCGGAAACGCCGCTTAGTTCTTCGAGATCGAGATCTTCGGGGCGGGGGACGAAACCGATCGCACTTTTTGCACCGCCGCCTTTTCCTTCGTAGCGTTCGATGATCCACTCGAGAACGCGCATGTTATCGCCGAAACCAGGCCAGAGGAATTTGCCATCGGTACTTTTGCGGAACCAGTTCACGTGGAAGATCAACGGCGGATTCGTCAGGCGCTTTCCGATTTCGAGCCAGTGCTGGAAATATTTTCCCATGTTGTAGCCGCAAAACGGCAGCATCGCCATGGGATCGCGGCGCACTTGCCCGACTGCGCCAGTCGCGGCGGCGGTAGTTTCGGATGCCATCATCGCGCCGACATATACGCCGTGTTTCCAATCGAACGCTTGAAAAACGAGCGGCATGGTGTCACTGCGGCGTCCGCCGAAAATGATCGCGCTGATGGGCACGCCTTCGCCTTTTTCCACATCGGGATCGAGAACGGGATTGTTGCGCATCGGTGTGGCGAAACGCGAATTCGCATGCGCAGCTTTCTCTTTTGAATTCGGCGTCCAGTCATTCCCGCGCCAATCGATTGCGTGCTTCGGTGGCGGACCGTCCTTACCTTCCCACCAGACATCGCCGTCATCGGTGATCGCAACATTCGTATAGAGCGTGTCGCGCTCGATCGATCTCATCGCGTTCGCATTCGATTTGTAACTTGTGCCGGGGACGACACCGAAATATCCGTTCTCCGGATTCACCGCGTACAAGCGGCCATCGCGAATCTGCATCCAAGCGATGTCGTCGCCGATGGTCGTAACTTTCCAGCCTTTGAAATGTTTCGGCGGAATGAGCATCGCGAAATTTGTTTTGCCGCACGCGCTCGGGAACGCCGCGGCGACGTAATGCTTTTTCCCTTCGGGCGATTCAACGCCGAGGATCAACATATGTTCCGCGAGCCAGCCTTGTTTGCGCGCGAGATACGAACCGATGCGAAGCGCGAGACATTTCTTGCTCAGCAAAACATTTCCGCCGTAACCGGAGCCGACAGAAATGATCGTGTTGTCCTGCGGGAAATGACAAATCCAGCGGCGCTCGGGATTCACATCCAAAAGCGAATGCACGCCGCGATTCCATTCCGCTTTCGGATCGTTGCCGAGGCGCTTGGTCGCGATCTCGCCCATCCGCGTCATGATGCGCATGCTCAAAACGACGTAGATGGAATCGGTAATTTCGTATCCGACTTTTGTGAGCGGCGAATCCGGCGGGCCCATGATGTAGGGAATGACGAACATCGTTCGCCCTTTCATCGCGCCTTTAAGCATGCCGTTGAGTTTGGCGTAAGTCTCAGCCGGCGCGGCCCAGTGATTCGTTGGCCCCGCCTCTTCCTCAGTTGGCGTGCAGATCAACGTGAACTGCTCGACGCGCGCGACGTCATTCGGATTGGAGCGATGCAAATATGAACCAGGAACTTTTTCCTGATTCAGTTTGATCAGGATGTTTTGCTTCAGTGCTTCGTTCGTTAGGAATTCTTTTTCCTTCTCCGAACCGTCGCACCAAAAAATATTGTCCGGTTGCGCCAGCGTCTCGATCTCGCGCACCCAATCGAGAACGGCCGGGTTGGCCGATTTCGCTTCGCCCATTCCGGCGATCGAAGAAATAGCTGGTGCAATATTCGTCATGATTTGGCGGAAGGGGTGTTAATTCTCACCGCATCAGGCAGGTTCTCCAAGCGAATTTTCTCTCGCGTCTTGTGGCGGCGCTGTAAGAGCGTCGCGTACTTTTCGCGCGATTCCCCGTCACGGAAAATTTGCGACGGTCATAGACCGCCGCTACAAGTAAATCATGTTCGGAGTTACGACCTCCGATGATTATCGGCCGGTTGCCTGGATGGGACGCTATCCCATCGACGTGACGACGCTGCTTGTTGCGGTGCATGTCACTTGCATGGTGCTTGCCTGCTTCATCACCTTTGCCGGCATCTCCTTACTAAGTCTTCTGCAATTCGATAGCGCCCAGGTTTTGCACGGGGCGTTTTGGCAAGTCGCCACCTATGCGTTTGTCCATCCGCCTTCCGGATTGATTTGGTTCGCGATCGAAATGTATATGCTCTTCGCTTTCGGTCGTGAAGTAGAACGCTTCATCGGTCGTCGCGCGTACATCGGACTTTACGTGCTGCTGCTTTTGTTGCCTTCAATTTTCCTCACAATTTGGGGGCTGGGCGAGCGCATGGGACTGTCAGGTTCCGCAGCGTTGCATTTCGGAATTTTTGTCGCCTTCGCCACGATTTATCCGAACGCCGAAATGCTTTTCAGGATTACGGCAAAATGGGCGGCATTGATTTTAGCGGGAGTGTATACGTTGCAACTGTTCGCTTACCATGTGTGGTCTGAAATGACGGTTTTGTGGCTGAGCCTGGGCGCGGCATTCTTATTCATTCGGCTGCGCGGCGTCGGACCGGAATTGGTCTGGTGGGATAATTTAAAAGCGCGTTTGCAGCCGAAGCCGAAGTTCCACGTTGTCCCGAAACCGAATGCACGGCGCGTCGTTGAGCCGGATGATGTTTATGCGTCGGTCGATCCGATTCTCGACAAGATCGCAAAGTCGGGAATCGGGAGCTTAACCGCGGGCGAACGCCGAGCGCTCGATCGCGCGCGCAATCGTCTGCTGAAGAAACCGAACTAATCCGCTACAGAATCATTGGAGCAGAAGCGACGCGCTGCGCAGTCGCTCAACGAACTCCGCCCTCGTTTTCACTTCCAGCAACGCGGCCCGAATCGCATCATCTCTTGTCAGCCGGGCAAGTGCTCCGACGCAGACGAGATAATCCTGAATCATTTGTTTCGGCACGCCGATGACGAAAATGAGGCGAGCCGGTTCGCGCGAGTTTTCAAAGCGAACACCTTCTTTGCTGCGGCCAATGCCGAGCACGATTTCCTTTACCAGGTCCGTGCGAGCATGCGGGAAGGCGACGCCGTTTTCTGTCAAAGTGGAAGCGGTCCGTTCGCGTGCGATCACGGCCGCGAGAAATTTTTCGCCATCAGACATTTTCCCATTCGTTTGCACTAGATCGACAATCTCCTGCAACGCGTCATCCCGCGTCCGTGCGCGCAAATCGAGTTCTACCTGTTGTTCATCAAGCAAATCGGCAAGGACGACGGCCATGGGTAAGATGGAGGATTTATTGGATTATCGAGGCAAAGCCAGTTATCCAGTTAACGACCTAGCCGTGGCAACTGAAAATATTCCGGGCGCACCCACCGACGAGGCAACGATCTCGTTGCAAAAGAGCCTTTACGATCCGGGCTACGTCAATGCCATGTCGCATTTTTATCGCGGTGAGCTCGGTCGCATCATGATCTGGCGACAACGCCTCGACATCACGACAAACTGGGCGATCACAAGCAGCACTGCTATTATTACCATCGCATTTTCCAATCGGGAAGTGCCACACATCATATTCTTTTTCAATCTCGCGATCGTCTGGGTAATGCTGTGGATCGAAGCGCGGCGCTATCGCTTCTACGATGCGTTTCGAGCCCGCGTACGCATGCTGGAGGCGCATTTTCTCGTACCGATGGTGATGGAGAATCGCGACATGCTCCAGGGTGAATGGAAGAAGCTTGTTTGCGAAGATCTGATCTTGCCCTCTTTCAAAATTAGCAAATTTGAAGCAGTCGGGCGGCGCTTGAAGCGGAACTACGTTTTCATTTTCGCTCTCATTTTGATCGCATGGGTGACGAAGATTTTTCTGCACGGGCCGAGTACCGATGGACAGCGTGCCCGCTTTTTATCACGCGTTACGCGTCGGCCAAATTCCGTCCTGGTTCGTGGCCGCGGTTTTCGTCGGCACGTTCATTATCGTGATCGGAATCACGATTTACGTTGGGAAGAACACCGCCGGCGAAGTGACGGAATTTCGGGCGCATCGTTCTCTCTGGCGCATATGAGTTCACCGTTTGAGAAGTTGTGCGAGGTGGTCGCGCAACTGCGCGCGCCGGGTGGTTGTCCGTGGGATCGCGAGCAGACGAACGATTCGCTCACACCGAAGCTGGTGGAAGAAGTTTATGAAACGGTGGCAGCCGTGCGCAACCGCGACGACGCGAATTTTGCGGAAGAGCTCGGCGATGTGTTGCTGCTCGTTCTGATGCATGCCGAGATCGCACGCGAAGAAGATCGTTTCGACATCGATGAGGTCACTAAGAACGTCACCGCAAAATTAATCCGGCGACATCCGCATGTTTTCGGCACGAGTGAAGTGCGGGATTCTGCGGGAGTGGTCAGGCAGTGGGACGCGATCAAGCTTGAGGAAAAAAAGGAGGGGAAGCGGAATTACCTGGATGAAGTGGGCGCTGCACTTCCGGCATTAATGCGTGCGCAAAAAATCCAAAGGAAAGCGGCACACGTGAAGTTCGATTGGAGCAATACGCCCGATGTGATGGCGAAAGTGGACGAGGAACTTGCGGAGACGAAGACAGCCATCGACTCGGAGCAGGAAGAGAAAATCGCCGAGGAGATCGGCGATTTGTTGTTTGCGATTGTGAATCTGGCGCGCAAACAGAACCTGGACGCGGAAACGCTATTGCAAGCAGCCAATGATAAATTCGTGCGACGCTTTCATGCATTAGAGGATGCGTTGCGGAGCCAGGGAAAAAAACTCGGGGACGTCGGATTGGATGCGCTCGATGAAATTTGGAATGCGCAGAAGGCCGCGAGCTAGCGGCGCTTGGTCCTGAGCATGGCGAAAGTTTCCGGGAAATTTCGACCGAAAGCGATGATGCCATCCGTGTGGCCTGCCATTGCGAAAATCCTCTTTGTTCGCACATCGCTTTCCTGGAAGAGCCGCTGAATTTCTCGCGCCATCGCGACCGTGCCATAAGGAACATCAGGGTTCGTCGCGCAACCGTCTTCCAAGAGATCGCGCCACAACCGCTCGTCATGTCCGTGAAGCACGGCACGCGCATCTGCGTCCATCGAATAAATCGCCGCGTGCGTGAGCGATTCCGCAGAAGCAATTGCCCCGCCTTCGCAACGCAGCCAATTGCGCTGCAGATCGCATGCGGTCACTTTCGCGTAATCCTTCAGGGTCAACACGGGTAGAAGGCCGGTACCGGAACCAGTGATATAGAATGAATTGGTGGCTCCGTCGCGCATGCTGACATTCCCAAATCCGATGCCGCTTTCATCCACGCCAAGCAGACCCAGTTGCCGCAATTCCCGACGGGCTGCATTCAATTCCTCAAAGTTGGGAAATGGCGCCAACTCTTCTCCGTCAGACTCGTAGTTGAACTTGACCGCGCCGGTTTCGTTCATGCCGCGTGCTCGGGAAAAAGAGCGCGGATGCTTTGTTCGTTTGCCTCGCAAATTCCGCGCTCGGTAATTAGTCCGCTCACCAATCGCCGCGGTGTGATGTCGAATCCATAATTGGCCGCCGGACTTCCCGCCGGCGTGACGCGTACTTCGATCTGCCGGCCGTCTGCCCAGCCATCCGCATGCTTCACTTCGTCCGCACCGCGCTCCTCGATCGGAATCTCCGCGAGACCGTCGCGTATTTTCCAATCAAACGACGAAGAGGGCAGCGCCACATAAAACGGAACACCGTTGTCTTTCGCCGCCAGCGCCTTCAGGTAGGTGCCGATTTTGTTGGCGACATCGCCGGTGAAAGTCGTGCGGTCGGTCCCGACGATCACCAGATCCACCTCGCCGCGTTGCATCAAGTGTCCACCGGTGTTGTCGGCAATAACGGTGTGCGGCACGCCATGCTCGCCCAGCTCCCACGCGGTGAGCTTGGAACCTTGATTACGCGGTCTGGTTTCATCTACCCAAACGTGCACCGGCACGCCGTGATCGTGTGCGGCGTAGATGGGCGCGGTGGCAGATCCGTGATCCACAAACGCGAGCCAGCCGGCATTGCAATGAGTAAGAATGTTGACTGGTTTGCTGCGTTTGCGATTCGCGATCTGTTCGATCAATCGCAAGCCGTGCAGGCCGATTCGCCGGCAATGTTCCGCATCTTCTTCTGCAATCTGCTCTGCCGTCTCGAACGCGAGCGCGATTTTTTCATCGGTGTTTCTACCCACGACCATGCGCGCAAGCTGGCGATCGATCGCCCATGCGAGATTCACCGCCGTCGGTCGGGTCGCTTTCAGCACCGCCGCTGTCTCGGACATCAGGTTTCCGAAGTCGGCATCATTCTTTGCGGCAAGCGCGCCCAAATACATTCCGTAGCCAGCGGCCGCGCCGATTAATCCCGCGCCGCGCACATGCATCTCGCGGATCGCCGTCGCCATTTGCTCGACCGTTGCAATGTCTTCGACAACGAATCGGTGCGGTAACGCCGTTTGATCGATGATCTGCACGACGCGCGGATCATCCGGCTTGATCCAGATCGTGCGGAAATGTTGTCCGGCAACTTTCATGCGTGATGCACGATACTCTTACTCCTTCTCATGCTCATGCTCCTGCTCGTAATCGGAGCTAATCCGAGCAAGAGCAAGAGCAAGAGCAAGAGCAAGAGCAAGAGCAGGAGTAAGAGTTCACATTCGAATTCGAGGAAGAGTAAAGGCCGCCGTTTACAAACGGCCGTCTTTCGCCATATTGCCCGTCCCCAAAAGTGAACATTCTAATTAATATTCTCCTTTCCGTTTACGTGTTCGTTGCGCTGTTGATGCTCTTGGTCATTCTCATGCAGCGGCCGAAGAGCGAGGGCCTGGGTGCAGCCTTCGGTGGCGGGGTGACGGAAAACATTTTTGGCGCCCAGACGACCAACGTTCTGACCAAGGCGACGGCCTGGCTGGCCGGCCTGTTTTTCTTTCTTACTTTTGGGCTTTCGATTCTTTACGCGCACCGCTCGACGACCAGCAGCAATCTGCGACGCGAACTGGAGAAATCGCAGCCTGCGGCGGCCACGCTTCCATTGCCAAAGCCTCAGCCCTCGTCGGCCGTAGGCGCGCCGGGGACGGTCACGAATCCAACTCCGGCAACTGCCAGCGCCTCGCCTTCGGTTAAGCCTGCCGATCTCGCGGTGGGGGCTGCTCCTGTGGCCGCGCCGTCGCCTGTGGCAAATCCCGCAGCTTCTCCGGCTTCGAAAAAGCCGGCACCGACTCCCTAAACGGGTGGTGTTTTAGATAGGGCCTTCTGGCTTCGGTCCCCCGGCCTTTTCGTTCAAGGCCTGGGTAAATTCCTGGAGGCTGGAGACGATTTGCGGCGCCTTTGTCAACACCGTGCTGGCCAGTTTCTCGGAGTAATCGGGCCGCCGTTGCGACATTTCGGAGAGGGCCATCATCACGGCAAGGGCGTTATTAATGGAGTGTTTGATCTCACTGAATTTGCGTTGCAGTGTGATCAATTCCTCCTGGGAAATGCTGATACCGGCCTCGTTCATAAGATACTGCTGGAGAAGAGCAACAAGCGTGCTTGACTTACAGGTTCGACATATTTCGTCCGATGCCTGCCGAAACTATCAAGATCAGTGGCGCTCGCCAGCACAATCTCAAGAATCTCCACGTGGAGATTCCACGGGAAAAGCTGGTGGTCGTCACCGGGCTGAGCGGCTCCGGGAAGTCGTCCCTCGCCTTTGATACACTGTATGCGGAAGGGCAGCGCCGTTATGTCGAAAGCCTCTCCGCGTATGCGCGGCAGTTCCTCGACAAGATGGAAAAGCCGGATGTCGACTTCATCGAAGGCCTTTCGCCGGCGATCGCGATCGAGCAGCGCAGCGCCGGGGCCAATCCGCGTTCGACCATCGCTACGACCACGGAAATTTACGATTATCTGAGAGTCCTCTTCTCCGCCGTTGGCCAGCCGCATGATCCGGTCTCGGGCCGCCCAATCCAGCGGCAGACGCCGCAGCAGATCGTCGATCAAATTCTCGCTTACGAGCCGGAAACGAGAATCACGCTTCTCGCGCCGCTGGTGCAAAATCAGACGGGCGAATTTCGTGATGTGATCGAGAAATTGAAACGCGAGGGATTCGTTCGCGTCCGGGTTGACGGGGAAATTCTCGAGCTTGGCCGGAGCGAGCCGATTCGTCTCAAGAAAAGCGGGCGGCACACCATCGAAGCAGTGGTGGATCGATTGGTGGTGCGCGATGGAATTCGCTCGCGGCTGGCGGACTCGGTCGAGACGGCGCTGAAGTGGGGGGAGCATCGGGTAGTGGTGCTGCGGCAGAAAACGACGGAAACGTCCAACGCTCAAGAAAAGGAAGAATGGGAGGAGATTCGCTACTCGACGGATTACAGCGATCCGGAAAGCGGATTCTCGTTAGGGGAACTGACACCGAAACACTTTTCGTTTAACAGCCATTTCGGGGCCTGCCCGGCCTGTCACGGTTTGGGGACGCAGTTGGTGTGCGATGTCGATCTGATGATTTCCGATCCGCAAAAATCGCTGGCGGAGGGGGCGATCACGCCATGGCGCCGCGGGACGAAACGAATGCGAGCGTATTACCGGCAACTGCAAGATGCGCTGGTGAAACATTTCGGAGTGACCGATGAAATGCCGTTTGCAGAGTTGCCTAACGAATTCACAAAGGCGCTTTATTTTGGAACTGGTGATGAGCCAATCGAGATGAATTTTGGGACGAACGGCGCGAAGAAGATATCCAAGCCGTTCGAAGGGTTAGTGCCGCAAATGGAGCGCCTCTACGAAGAGACTGAAAGCGAGTTTACGCGCAATCGCATTCGCTCATTCATGACGCGCGTGCCGTGCAAAGTTTGCAAAGGTGCACGGCTGAAGCCAGAGATTCTGGCGGTGACAATTCGTGGCGCATGTGTCCCGCTTGCGGATCGCAACCGAGACGGTCGCGCCACGGGGGAGCTGAACATTCATGAGTTCAGTGAGCTGACGACGCAAGCGGCGGCGGAATACATCGCAAAACTTCAATTAACCAAACAGCAGCGCACCATCGTCAGTGAGGTGCTGCACGAGATTGAATCGCGTTTGCAATTTCTGGTCGAAGTCGGACTCGGCTACCTCACTTTGAACCGCGAAAGTGGGACGCTTTCCGGCGGGGAAGCGCAACGTATCCGGCTGGCTACCCAAATCGGGTCGGGTCTGGCTGGTGTTCTTTATGTGCTTGATGAGCCAAGCATCGGCTTACACCAGCGCGACAATGCGCGCCTCCTTACCACGCTGCGCCGTCTGCGCGATCTCGGCAATTCCGTCATCGTGGTGGAGCATGATGAAGAAACGATTCGCGCGGCTGATCATATTCTTGATCTCGGTCCGGGCGCGGGGCCGCGAGGCGGCGAATTGGTGGCGCAGGGCAGCCTGGAAGAAGTTCTTAAAGCGAAAAATTCCTTAACGGCAGATTATTTGTCGGGGCGCGCGCGGATTGCAATCCCGAGACAGCGGATGAAACCGAGAGTCGCTGAAGACGGCTGGCTCACGCTTGTCGGCGCAGCGGAAAATAATCTCAAGAATATCGATGCTTCGTTTCCTCTTGGGTTGCTGACCTGCGTGACAGGCGTTTCCGGTAGCGGAAAGTCGACCTTGGTCGACGATATTTTGCGACGCGCTCTCTTCCGTCATTTCTATAACTCGAAGGAAAAACCGGGAGCCTTTCGCGCTTTGCACGGTCTCGAGCATCTCGATAAAGCGATCGTGATCGATCAAAGCGCGATCGGGCGGACGCCGCGCTCGAATCCGATCACCTACACCGGCGCGTTTACACCCATTCGGGAACTGTTCGCACAACTGCCAAACGCGCGAGTGCGCGGCTACGATGCCGGTCGATTTAGTTTCAACGTGAAGGGCGGTCGTTGCGAGAATTGCGAAGGCGGCGGTCTCATTAAAATCGAGATGCATTTTCTGCCCGACGTTTACGTCGAATGCGAAGTTTGTCGAGGCCAGCGTTACAATCGCGAGACGCTCGAGATTACCTTCAAAGGGAAGAACATTGCTGACGTACTTGAGATGACGGTCGATGAGGCCGCGCGATTTTTTCGAAATGTCCCATCCGTATCCGATAAGCTGGTCGCGCTGCTTGATGTTGGTCTGGGCTATCTTCGGCTCGGGCAGGCCGGGACCACACTTTCCGGGGGGGAAGCGCAACGGGTGAAGCTGGCCACCGAGCTGGCAAAACGAGCAACGGGCCGCACCATTTACATTCTTGACGAACCCACTACCGGGTTGCATTTCGCCGACATCGAGAAGTTGCTTCAGGTGCTGATGAAATTACGTGATGCGGGCAATACGCTTGTCGTCATCGAACATAATCTCGAGATGATCAAATGCGCGGATTGGATCATTGATCTCGGGCCGGAAGGGGGCGAGCGCGGTGGTGAAATCGTCGGCGCAGGCCCACCGGAAAAACTCGCGGAAATGGCGGACAGTTTTACCGCTCAATATCTGCGTCCGCTTCTTAACGGCCGATGAAAACGCTCCGTTACTTGCTCGCGATTGTTTTGTTCGTTGCTGCCGGCGGAGAATTGTCAGGTGCGCCGGAAAAAATCGATCTTCAATCCGCGACGCAACCGCTCGAAGAAGGCGTTCCCGAAGTGGCCGTCGGCCGTTTGCAGCAGTTGCTGAAAAATAATCCTGGCCCGCAGGAAAAGCGCAATGTTCTGCTGAAATTGAGCGAGGCGCTGGTGGAGGCAGAGAATGGCGAAGCGGCCTTAAAGGTTCTCAGCGTTCCACAACTGCGCAATGTTTCGGCAGCGAGTTTCTGGCAGGGCCAGGCGTTTGCCAGCCTTGGGCGCTGGCCGGAAGCGCTGGCCGCTTACGACAAAGCGTTGAGCGCAGAAAAGGATTCCACTTTGCGCGCGGACGAGTTGTCCGGAAAAGCGGAAGCATTGCGCGCGCTGGACCAAAAAGACGAAGCGCTGCGCGTGTTAGCCATGCTCTTCGACAATCAACGTTGGCGTTTGCGCGCGCAGTTTCGCGCGACCGAGTTACTGCTCGATAAGCGCGATCCGTTGAGCGCGGGCGTCATGCTATCGAAAGCTCAGCCGCAATCGGTCTTGGAAAAGCAGGAACGTCGATTTTTGCGCGGGCGCATTGAAACCGAGCTCGGCCATCCCGAAAAGGCGCTGGTTTTATTCGAAACGATCCTGAAGAAAACGGAAAAGGCGCATCACTCGTTAGTCATCGCCACGTTGTTCGCCATTGCCGATGTCCATCTCCGATTAAAAACCCCCGAGGCGGTGGACGACGTTTTGGAGGAATTTATCGAGCATCACCCGGCCGACCCTGATCTGGGCAAAATCTTCAAGAAACTGGATCAGGTTTACCAGACCGAGCGAAAACCTTCCCGTTCCGAGTTGAGCCGTTGGAGTCACGATCCCGCGCAACCGCGACGAGCTTTTGCACAGTGGTATCTGGGGCGGACCGATCTTCGCGCGGGTAATCGCGCTGCGGCCATTGCCGACTTTCGTGCTTTTGCCAAACCGGTAGTGAAACGTCCGGAGTTGATCGATGGCTATATCGAGTTTGCGGAACTGCAGAGAGAGGATCACCACTTTGATGACGCGCTTGCGACTCTTGACGCAGCGCGTTCCATGCTGCCGCGTGCAGGCGAGCTTGCGAAAATCGACTGGCTCGTGGCGCAGATTCAGTATGATGCGAAACGATTTGAAATTGCGGCGAAAGATTTCGAGAAAATTGCCGGTTCCAATCCGCGCCTAACGAGTAGAGCATTCTTCAATGCTTCGTTAGGCTGGTTGCAAGTTAGCAACGAAAACCGTTTCGCTGCGGACTATCAGGAATTGAGCGGTGGCGCGAAGGACGACGAGTCGCGCGCCGATTTGCTCCTGGAACGCGGGCTATTGCAGGCCGCGCAGGGAGATGGGAAGGCGGAAAATTCGCTACGGACCTTCCTGCGTGATTTTCCAAACACTAAGCGCGTTTCCGAGGCGTGGGTCGCTTTGGCGGAAATGGCGTTTCATGCAACGCCCTCGCGTCTGGAGGAGGCGCGCGCGGATTTGCGGCATGCGATGGAATCACAGCCCACCGCAATTGCGCGAGAACGCGCGGACTATTTGAATATCTGGCTGGAAGATACGCCGGCCAATATTGATGAAGCGAAAGTCCTTTCGCTTGCCACTCAATTTGTCCGCAATCACCCCGCTTCGGCGTTCATTCCCGATGTGCGAATGAAACTGGCGGAAGCCTATTATCGACGTGAGGATTTCGCGAACGCACAGACCCAGTTCGAACTCCTGGTGGCGCACAATCCTAACGGACCGCTCGCGGAGAAGGCGCTCTTCTTTGCTGCGGAATCAGCCATGGCCAGCATGGGCACAGCCTCCCTGGAACACGCTCTGACACTTTTCGACGAAGTCGTGCATAAGGATGGTGAACTGAAATGGGCGGCGCGGAACGAGCAAGCTGTCATCGAGCGCAAGCTGGGCAAGCCGCAGGATGCGCTGGCACTTTATGATGAGGTGCTGAAAGGGAACGCGAAGCCCGGGGAGAAGCGCGAGGCGTTGTGCGGCAAAGGCGACATTTATATGGAGATGGGAGCGGCCGCGCCCGAGGAGTACAAACACGCCATTGAAAATTACGATCAATTGATCGCCGAGAGTGACGCGCCTCCGCATTGGCGCAATCAAGCGCTCTTCAAAAAAGGTGTTTGTCTTGAGAAATTAGGCGATCAGGACGGTTCGCTCGAAATTCTTTATCGCGTCCTGGAAAACGAAAGCCAGCCGGGTAAGCCCCGCGAATTTTTTTGGTTTTACAAAGCGGGATTCAATGCCGCCCGTCTGCTTGAAGAGCAGCAAAAATGGAGTTCGGCGGCGGCGATTTACCAAAGATTAGCTGCCGCCGAAGGGATGCGCAGTGACGAAGCAAAATCGCGTCTGGCGCAGTTGCGATTGGAACATTTCCTGTGGGACCAATGACCTTTTCTGCCCGTTTTTCGTCCGTAAAATACCATTGCGCAAACGCCAATGGAGGCGCAAGCTTCTATTCATGAAAACAACATACAGACTCCCCAGTCTGTGTAGTGTTCTGTGCATGGGAACGGTATTGAGCCTGGCGCTGTGCGCCTCCGCATCCGCTGACCCCAACGACAAAAACGTTGTGACCGAGCGGCATTACCAAGCACAAGTGCAAAAACCGAGGAGAATCGTTTATTACGTCAAATCTTCGGCTTCAGCGATTCCAATTCCGATTGAGCGACTCGGTGGAATCCCGACCACGACCATACCGATGTTTGTGGTCGGCGACCCGCGCATCTCGAACCGATAAGAAGGGGACACGGTCTCGCGACCAATATTCGCGAAGTGTTGAACCGGTGGGACACACCGGTTAAGAGTGGTTGTTTTCTGGGGGCGCGATTTTCCAGGCCATTCTCTTGCGGAGATGCGCGCCAATTTTTTCGATGGGTTGTGAATTGGCGGTGCGAACGAGGGCCCTGAGTTTTTTCCGCCCGCTGCGCGTTTCGCGGAGAAGTTCGCGAGCGAATTTTCCACTTTGAATCTTCTTTAACGCCGCACTCATCCGCTTGCGCACAGTTTGGTCGATGATTTTTGGACCGACGGTTAATTCGCCCCAAAGCGCCGTTTCCGAAATCAGCGCTCGCATTCCACTCAGACCAGCTTCGTGCATGAGATCGACGATGAATTTTAGTTCGTGCAGGCATTCGAAATACGCGATCTCCGGCGCGTAGCCGGCGTCGACCAGAGTTTCGAATCCGGCGCGCACAAGCGCGCTCATGCCACCACACAAAACGGCTTGTTCGCTAAAAAGATCCGTTTCCGTTTCTTCTCTAAAGGTGCTTACGATGGCGCCGGCGCGCGTGGCGCCGATGCCCCTGGCCCAGGCGAGCGCGGTTTGTTTTGCGTGCTTCGTAAAGTTCTGATGAACGGCGATCAGCGCGGGGACGCCGCGGCCTTGCTCAAATTCCTGACGCACCATTCGTCCCAGACCGAGTGGCGCCACCATGATGACATCGACATTCTTCGGCGGCCGGATTGTGCGATAAAGAATGGCAAAGCCGTGTGCGAAAAGTAGCGTTTGATGCGCGCGCAAGTACGGCGCGATCTCCTTTTCGTAAATCTGCGGAATTTTCGTATCGGGCAGTGCCAGAAAAAGGATGTCGCCGCGTCGTGCCGCTTCCGTCGTTTCGAAAACCTGGAGCCTGCACTTTTTTGCGCGCGCGCGAGATTTGCTGCCGCGATAAAGGCCGACAATTACTTTGATGCCGCTGTCCCTTAAGATTCAGCGCGTGCGCACGACCTTGCGATCCGAAGCCGATCACAGCGCAGGTTTTGTTGCGCAGAAATTTCAGATCGGCGTCTCGATCGTTGTAAATGCGAGCGGCCATGGACGGCGGATAAGCGCCGCGATGCTAGCGCAGCGCTCGGTCAAGTCAACGGCGGGCGCCGCGCGCTAGTCGGCTGCAACTAGTGCGGCAACGGTATCGTTTTTGCGAGCGCTTGCAAGTAGTTCACGTGCTCCATCGCTGAGCGCGCTTCATCGGTCCGGCCCATTTTTTCCAGAATATTGGAAAGCATGACATACTGGCGTGGTTCATCGGGCTGGCGCGCAACTGCGCGACGCTGCACGCGCCACGCTTCATCGAGATGATTTTGGCGCACGTTGAGCGCAGCAATCAGATTCAAAGCAACAACATCGTGCACGTCGAGCGAACTGGCATGACGGAGCGCGGCGGTTGCACACGCCAAATTGCCCGCCTCCAGATACAAACGACCAAGTGCGATCGAGGCGCCGTAGTGCCACCAATTTCTTCTGTGCGAAGTTCTCGACTAGTGGCAATGCCACTTCCGGGCCTTTATGTTCGCGCAGAATTTCTGCCTCGAGAGAGATGATCTCCCATGTGTGAGGATAATCCGATTCGCGCTTGTTTCAGGATGTCGAGTGCCTCTTGATCCTTTTTCTCCGCGTGTCGCAAATGCGCGAGATTGAACACGGCGATCCAGGTCCGCGGATATTCCTTTCGAGTTTCAGCGGCGCGCTGTTCACGGAAAGGAGGAATGCCTCGGCCTCGGCTTTTTTGTTTTGTTGATTGAGCACCTCGGCCAGATTCGTGCGTGCGATGGGGTAGTCCGGCGTCATGGCCAGGACGCGGCGGTAAATCTGTTCCGCTTTGGCATATTCACCACGATTTGCGTAAATCTGCGCCAGATTGACGCCGATGCGGGTCGTCATTCCGCCGGCAGCGAAAGTTCGGCGATAAAACGTTTCCGGCGTTACCCAATCGGTGCTGCGAATCGTGCTTCGCACGCTAAAGCCGACCAGCTGCGATGCCGGCGAGCACGATCGAAAATTTGCGATACCTCGGAGGCAGATCGATCGCGCAACCTGCGAGAAAGATCAGAAAGCCCACGCTGGGCAGATAGAGCCAGTGTTCGGCGGAAGTAGCATTCAGCTCGATCAGATTAGAGATGGGCACGTAAGCGAATAGAAACCAACACGCACCGAAGATTCGCATGGACTGGCCGGTACCCTTTCGCAAGGAGCCAGCGAACATTGCCGTTGCTACTGCGAGTCCGAGAATGGAAAGATATTCTGAGCCCGCGGAATGCCGCCAGCTTTCCTTCGTCCCATAATTGTTCTGATCGACGACCGTTCGTTCCATGTGCAGGTTCGCCGGACAGAATCATGAGTCGTCCATAATCGCCCAGAGCGCGCAACATCAGAACGGCGCGAGTGGGTCGACTCCATTCGGAAGAAGGATTGGCGTTCGCCCGACGTTCCGGCAATTGGCGAAGCCCTCCATAAATCCCGAGCAAAACGACACAGCAGCCTAACGAGACAATTTTCGCTCGTCGCCCGAGTTGTTTTTCGAAAAAGAAAATGTGCAGAAGAAATAGCGCGAACCAGATGCATGCGATTTCGCGGGAACAGAGAGACAACAAGCCGCATGTTGCAGCCAAGCCATAGCAAGCCAGACGGGCAAAACGCGACGTGATTTCGCGTGCGCGGAAAACAAGCAGCCATCCGCCGCAGGCAAAGACAAAAGCCAGACTGTCGGCGCGCCCGGAAATGTAATCGACAGCAGCGCTATGCACCGGATGAACGATCCAGAGAAGCGCAATGACGAACGCAGAAGCGGAGCGGACTCGCCCTTGGTTAATTAGCGCCGTGTCCGTCACCAGGAAAAGTTTCCTGAGAAGAAAGTAGAGCAGAATGCCGCTCAGGACGTGCAAGAGAACGTTCGTTAGATGGAATCCATACGTGTTCGTGTTCCAAAGCATGTAATCAAAAATGAACGAAATGTTTTGGACGGGCCGGTAATGCGCGGAAAACGAATCCAGAAAGAGGTGGTGTCTGAACGTCTCCAGAATCAAAAGCGGACTTTTGATGAACGGATTATCGCGTGCGAGATATTGATCGTCCCAAACAAGCTGTCCTTGCAGTGCTGGCGCACGCACGGCGAAGCCGAAGAGCGCGAGCATCGCGCATCGTATCCAATCGCGCCTGAAGTAGGCCGCCGCTCGTGGGATGATTACTCTCAAAGCTTGGAGAACTTGTGCAGCCCCACCCTTGCGCAACGCCCTGAGCTTCGTGCCATTCTCACGACTCATTCCCTGTCACCGGCGGTGCGATGACAGGAGAATGAATCGTCAGATGTTTAATTGTGGCCGTACGGCGACCAGAACTCGGTGCCGGCGACGTCTGATAGCGTGTTCCAGGCAGCTAGTGGCGCTTTCGGTAGTGAATCGACTGTTTGCGGTCCATAGCTGTTGCCGAACAGATCCTGGCCCGTCGTATATAGCGAAGAACCCTTCTTCAGGTAGTTCGTCCAGTCGACGGTGTTGACCGTTGATCCGGTGCTCTTGTTGTTCTCAATCGCGTATTGGTCGACGGCCGCGTCGATCAAGCGCAAATCATTGAGAATACGGCTGGCTTGCGAGCGCTTGCGGGCCCGGAGGAATCCAGGTACAGCAATTGCAGCAAGCAACGCAATGATCGCGACCACGATCATGATTTCCACGAGAGTAAAACCCCCGCGGTTCTTGTTGATTTTATTTAACATGTTAGTGCTTTCGTTTATCTCTTATTTGTTTGACTGCGACACCACGACATCAGTCGCGGATGTGGGGCCTTAAAAAGCAGTGTTAATGCCAATCACTACGGTTTTTACGGTAAACCGAGGCTTCTCAAAATGAGCGCTCCTCGCAGCCGGCGCCTTGCCTTATTAGGCCTGTATCTATTTGCGATTGTGATGCTGCTGCGAGTCATCGCGCTGGTTCGTGCAACTGGCTCGCCTTTTTTCCTGCCGGCACAGGGCGACATGCATTTTTACAATCAATGGGCGCTGCGAATCCTTCGTGGAGAATGGACCGATCATCACGCTTTTTACGGTTTGCCGCTCTATCCCTATCTGCTTGCCGGCATCTACAAAATCTTTGGATACAATCCGTTTGTGCCCGGTCTGCTCCAAGCCGGTCTTGATGGCGGAACTGCGGTCATTATTTGCCAGCTGACGATCCGGATCTTGGAGAAAGAACGAGCAACAAGCGCGAATTCGGAAACCGGTGCGAGCCTGCTTGGCGGCGGGGAAATCATTGGCTTCATAGCGGGTTTAGGCTGGGGGCTTTTTGTTCCGGCAGAGGCTTACTCGATTATTCTAATGCCAAGCGCATGGCTGGTTTTTGTTTTCTGGCTTCTCGTTTGGCTGATCGTTGCGCGCCGGCATGCGCCGCGACCGATTTGGATGTTACTCATCGGACTTCTCGTCGGTGTGACAGCGATGGGAATAGCAACCATCCTTTTCCTTGTTCCGCTCCTGATCGCCGCCGTGTGGCTCAAGTGGGAGATGCACGGCAAGCGCGCCAGGATTGTCGCGACATGCGCAATTCTAGCCGGCTCCATCCTGGGAACGCTTCCCGCGTTTGCGCACAATTACTTTGCCGCTCACGATCCCGTTTTCCTTTCCGCCCACAGCGGAATCAACCTGTGGATTGGTAACAATCCCGAGGCGAACGGTTATCCGCGTTTTCCGCCCGGTTTGCGCGCCGGTCAAACCGCGATGCTCGATGACTCGATCGCATCCGCGGAATCGGCGGCAGGGCATTCGTTGAAACGCGGCGATGTGTCCGCCTACTGGTCGAACAAAGCGCGAGCGTATATCGCCCAAAATCCGATTGATTGGATTAAACTCCTGGGCACCAAACTGCGAAACTTCTGGAGTTCATTTCAATACGACGATCTGAGCATCATCTCAGTTCTGCGCGACGAAGGTATCATCTTCCCAGGTTTGTCCTTCGGTTTGGTGGCGGCCTTCGCGATTCCCGGAGCATTGGTTTCCTGGCGATTAAGCCGTTCGTCTCGATGGATTTTGGGTGCGGTCTTGCTGCAGGCTTGTGCGCTTCTTCCGGTCTTTGTGACAGAGCGTTACCGGCTTGCAGCGGTACCGGGTCTGCTCATTCTCGCGGTGACGGGATTGGCGATCTTCTGGCAGAGTTGCGTTGCAGGAGATAAATCGCGGATCGCATTGTATTTGGCGGGTCTTACCGCGTCGGCTTTGTTCATTTCATGGCCGCAAAGAGACCTCTCGCTCTGGGCGCTTGATCCTTACAATTCCGGGCGGCAGGCGCTCGAAGCAGACGCGCTTCCTCTTGCAGAAAAAAAACTCGAACTGGCGCGCGCTTATGTTCCCGACAATGTGGAAGTGAATTTTGCACTGGGCGAATTACGGCAGGTCCAGGGCAGGCCTAACGAAGCCAAACAATTTTACGCTGCGACTCTCGCCCTCGACGCCAAGCACAAGGGCGCGCTGAATAATCTGGGTGTTCTCGCACAGGAAGAAAACCGCCCGGTCCTTGCGGAAAAGTTTTTCCGGGCAGCGCTCGAGCGAGCGCCCGCCGACCCGAAAACTCATTTTCAGATCGCGCGGAGCGCGCTGATGCAGGGTGACATTGCTACGGCGGAAAGCGAAATTGGCATTGCCCTGAAAATCTCGCCCAAGCAACCTGAGTTCGTAGCGCTCGAACAAGAACTTATCGAGCGCAAAGCCCACTGAAACTACGCGGGACTAGACGCGTGCCGGCAACCATTCCGGCGAGTGCAGCACCTGGCGCTGGTGCCAGCGCAGATCAAGCAGCATCGCCAGAAATTGAAGGGCGACCTTTGCGGAAAATTTGCTCTGACCGTAACTGCGCTCACCGAAGGTGTATCCCACTTCCATTCAAGCGCAGTTCGCGCCCGATCATTTCGGAAGCGCGCGTGTAGAGGTAGAGCAAAATTTTATATCCCTGTGGACGCAGTCCGGCATCGTCGATAGCCGCAAAGATTTCGCGTTGCATCATAAAGAAGCCGGACATTGGATCCGACAAGGGAATGTGCGTGATGCGTTTCGCGAGCAGCGTTGCCGTTGAGCTAACGAAGCGACGAGCCCGATTCCATTTTCCATCAGTGCCGCCAGCGGCGCGCCGGGTTGCCACAGCAAAATCGCAACGCTTCATCTGCTCCAAAAGCATGGGCAACCGGGTATGATCGTGTTGCAAATCTGCATCCATCACTCCAAGAATTTTACCACGGGCCTGGCGAAACCCGCATAAGACAGCCGAGCCGAGCCCGCGTTCGGCGCGGCGGCAGATGACAACCAGCCAGGGATAGCGAATCTGAAACTGCTTCGCCGCGTCCGAGGTGCCGTCTGGTGAATTATCGTCCACGACGATGACTTCGAAGCGAGATCCCGCTAAAGCCTGATCAAGCCGATCGAAGAGATGCGGAAGATTGTCTCGCTCGTTGTATGTCGGCACAATGAGACTAAAATCGATGCTCCCGCTCTCGTGCGCTCGACAAGAAAGATCTCCGCATCCAGCAGACAGAGTGGCAACTCGCGGAACGCAGGGACTGATCATCCTGCATTAACCAGCACCGCATATGCCACTGCGGGCTAAAGGCCCCTATTTGACAAGATCGGAAGCGCGAAGCAGCTGGAACGAAACCGGGTCGTAAATCTCGCCATGAACGAAGTATCGCCAGTATTGACAAAGATCCACCAGGACAAGGATCAACATTGCGATGGACAGTGAACGCGTGAAGTTGAGTTTGCGAAAGCGCGGTAGCCAGTTGAGCAATTGAGAAAGGGCGAGCCATCGCAATGGCAAATCCCAGTAGGCTGCGAAGCGCAAACTCTTTCCGTAAAGCACTACCGACATGCCGACGTAACTCGCGCCGAGAAAGAGCACCCAGAAAAGATCGGCCCGCGATTGTTTATCGATCTGGAACAAGCGTCCCAAGGCGAGAACTACCACAAGCGGCGAAAGCAAAGTGAAATCGACCAGATAACGATACCACGGGCCATCCTGGTAAAGGGCCGGATATGGCAACGCGGCGGATTTGCGCACGAACATTTGATAAAATGAAATCCATTCGCCCACGCCGCCAACAAGCACCGCCAGCGTGAGGATCGCGAGCGCCGGCGCGCCTAACGAGACCAGAAACAGTGCCAGACTGCCGCGGCTGAGCTTGAGCGCGACGAAGATCAACAGAGTGACCACGAGCGCGGCAAAGACAAAAGCCGCATTTTCCTTTGTCAGGACGAGAACGAAAAGAGCACTGCCATACGCGATGAGCCATCCCGGATGGTTCGGCGATTGCAGATTTTCCCAAAGGAACCACGCGCACAGGACAGCCCAGAAGGCAAAGTAACCATCGACTAAGGAACGCTGCGCGAGATGAATCTGGAGCGGCGCGACTGCGATAAGGGCGCTCAACAGCAGCATCCGCTCAATGTTTCCAAGCCGGTAGCCTATTAGCGCCGTCGCAAACAACAGGAGAATCGCGGCACAAGCCGAAACCGATCGCAACGCCACGAGAGGATCGAGATGCAATGTGGCGGCGAGTGCGCTGGCGGGAAGCAGAAAGCCAATCCGCGTTGCGGGCACGACTGCATCAGGGCGTTCCCGTTGCAACTTGATATACGCCCGCATGAGATCCGGATAATTCCAGATGCCATTTTTTACCGCGGTCTGGACATACCCGCGGTAAATTCCCTCGTCGTAGCCAACGTGATGAAAACCAGTGCTCGGCCATACCCGCAGGAATATTCCGGCCCCAAAAATTATTGCGGCCAGGAGCAGAATCGACGGCTTGGAAAGCTTCAGCGCCGGCGGTGAAAACGCTTTGGTCGTTTCCATCGCAAACTAAAACGTTAAAAAAAAGCGGGAAGGCATTCGCGTTGCTCTTCGTCTGTCGTAACGATGAGCCCGAACACGACTGTAAAGCAAGATGTGTGTCTGGGCATCGTCTGCCCCATGGCGAATGAATCCGCCACCGCCGCCGAGTTTGTCAGGGCGGTGCTGGAGCAATGTCTTTCCGTTACCAGGGTGCTGTTCTTCGCAGTGGTCGACCGGGTCAGCCATGATAATACGCGCCAGGTTCTCGATGCTCTGGCGCAGAATGAATTGCGCCTGAGTGTGGTCTGGGCACCGCAGAACGAATGTGTCGTTGATGCTTACAAGGCCGGCTACGGCGCGGCATTGCAGGCAGGATGCGATTGGATTTTGGAAATCGACGCCGGCTTCAGCCATCAGCCGAGCGATATCCCGAAGTTTCTTCGCAAGATGAATGAGGGTTACGATTGCGTGTTCGGCAGTCGATTCTGTGAAGGCGGAACAATTCGGGAGAGCTCGACAAAACGTTACTTGATCAGCCGCCTCGGCACGTTTTTGGCCAATCTGCTTTTGGGCACACGCTTGTCTGACATGACGAGCGGCTTTGAGTTATTTCGTGCATCGGCATTGGACTCGGTGCGAAACTTTATTCACTCGCGCGGTCCATTCTTTCAAACCGAAATTAGGGCGCACTGTCATCGTTACCAAATTGTTGAGGTACCGATTTCGTATCGTAACGCCAGCCACCATGTCGGATTCCGATGCATCGCAGATGCATTGACCAATCTCTGGAGATTGTTCCGGCTTCGCCTCGTTGGAATCCTCTAGCGCAAATGACATTGCGCGCAGAAACGCTTCAATGAAAACAGCGGTTGTTGTTACCACCATCGCGCCTCCGAACGCCGCGCTGCGCGCGATCGCGAAGGGCTGCATCGAAAACGGATTTCTCTTCATCGTCATTGGCGACGAAAAAAGCCCGAGAGACTTTGTTCTGCCGGGCTGTGACTACTACGACCTCGCCCGGCAGAAAGCGCTCGATTTTCGGTTCGAACGAGTCTGCCCGCTGAATCATTATGCGAGAAAGAATATTGGTTATCTCATCGCGATCGAGGCGGGCGCGGAGATCATCATAGAAACAGATGACGATAACATTCCGCGAAGGTCTTTTTGGGCGGGACGGAAACGGATGCTCAACGCGCACTCAATTCGGGACGCGGGCTGGCTCAATGTTTACAGATATTTCAGCGACACCTTAATATGGCCGCGCGGTTTGCCTCTCGATGCCGTGAACGTCGCGCCGCCTTCTTTTGAGACCTTGCCTAACGAGAGACTCGATTGTCCTATCCAACAGGGTTTGGCCGATGCTGATCCGGACGTCGACGCGATTTATCGGCTGCTGTTTCCGCTTCCGCAGAGCTTTCGCTGCGATCGTCGCGTCGCTCTCGGATCGGGTTCGTGGTGCGCTTTTAACAGTCAGAACACGACCTGGTGGAACGATGCATTTCCATTGCTCTACCTCCCGGCGTTTTGCTCGGTTCGCATCACTGATATTTGGCGCAGTTTGGTCACGCAACGCCTTTCCTGGCCTAACGAATGGAGCTTGCTCTTTCATGAGCCAAGCGTCTATCAGGAACGCAATAACCATAATTTGATGCAGGATTTCGCCGATGAAGTTCCAGGTTATTTGCACAACCGGGCGATTACAGACGCACTTGAGTCAATGCAAGCCGAGTCCGGCCCCGATGCGCTTACGATGAATTTGCGCGCGGCTTACACTGTGTTGGTCAGAAACGGATTTATCGACGCCGGAGAATTGGAACTGCTTGAGGCGTGGATCGAAGACGTGACCGAGCTACTTGGCGCGTCGCTCACTAAAACGCCGGCTAGGACCCAGATGGAGCTGGTCACGAGGTAGTAGTAGTTTGCGAACGCCTGTTTGTTGAAAATGAAGAAGACAAACAAGGCTGCGATCAAGGCAACCAGGAAATTCTTGTAGGAGCGCCGGAAAAAACACAAAGAGACGATTACGACCAGAAAGCAGAGCACAAAGGAGAGCAAGGACGCCATCGGTCGGGCGGTTTGCGGAAACCAAATCGCGTAGCTCATCGAATCCGGTCGGAATCCTGTTCGAACGTGAAACATCACAGTCGAATGGAGGAACGCGGGTAGATTCAATAAAGCCAATGGTAGCGAGACAATGCAGGCGCTCCCGATGACTTTGGCGAGAAAGAGAATTGTTGGTCGGGCTTTTACCGGACCTGGAACGAGAAGGAACACGAGCGGAAATAGCAGAATAAGATATTGCTTGCTCGCAAAGAAGAGCCCCAGCACAAAAGGAAAAATCCGCGGCGCGCGAAACCAGCACCATGACGCGGCAGCCAACAGCAGGAGGCAGAGCGGCTCGATCCAACCTTGATGCAGAATAAAGAATGTGCTGGGACTCGATAAAAGCAGAACTGCGATAACGTAGGACCAACGATTCGATTTCATGTGCGCTATGAAGATCGCGGCTGCGCCCACAGCTGCGGCATGACCAATCCGGAAATCCCGAAAAAAGCATTCTCCCAGCGCAGTGAAAAACAACATCACCGGCGGATAGGTGTAGCCGTAAGGAAGACGACTACCGTGCGCAAAGCCTGGTCCGTAATTTGCGATTGTCTCAGCCGGCGAATAAATGTTCGGATAATCGACGGCGTAAGGATTGATTCCGTTGAACAAATAATGGACGGCAAATTTCGTGGAAACATAGACGTCGATGAATGGCGGCCCGCCTGCCAACAGGAGCCAGCATGCAGTGGCGATCAGCGTAACGACGACGCCCCAGAACGCGATCTTCTGTGAACGGCCGTCCGTGACGAGAATCAAACCACCAAGCAAACTGGCGAGGCAAATTGCACCAGCATAGTGCGACATGTCGAAAGCCGTATGGCGAACCATGGGTGGGAACGCCATTGCGAGCAGGACAAACTGAATCGCCAGACAACCTGCCATCGCCGCGAAAAAGGACGATGTCGAAACGACCAGTCGCGAGTTTCCGCTTGTCACAACGCCAAGGGCGAAGGCCAGAATCGAAATAGTGAGCGCCGTCATGCTCATAGGCGTGGCGACGCCATAAGAGGTTTCGATTCCAAACCCTAAAACCGTCGCCGCGAACGCGAAAAAAATCGCTCCAATGCCGATCTCGCGTTTGTCGAACTCAAACCTGAGCCTCATCACCGCCTGGTCATGTGTCGCTCGGTTAATTACAGGAATACTCGAGCCGAGGTCTCGCTGCGTGAAGTTCACGAGCAAAACAATGCAGGTATCGTGCTAGCGATTCGTTACCAACGCGGACGCGACCTTTGCTCAATCGACCGCGGGCTCTGATGAAATTGAGAGGCGGCCGCCTGGCAGTTGGCCCATCGCGTGCTTTGGAAGTCTCTTAACTTCCACACGCTTTTCGTCGGTGTCTTCAATCCACAAACGCAATTTCGCTAAAGGCGATTTATGAACGTTTTGCAAACGATCCCACTGCCGCGAGTTGATGCTTCTTCCTACACCGCAAACAGGGTAAACTCGTTAGGCTGCGATCTGACCAGGACGTCGCGCCGAGTTCTGCTAACGACTGCTCTTTTTGCCTTTGCCGGCGCGGCTTTCGCCCTCTGGCTTCGCATCGTGCCGGCTGGGAACGCCGATCCACGCAGCTGGTTCAACGTCTTCTACGTTCTCTTTGCTCGCCACGAGCCGCTCGGTTTGGCGGTGGTCGGCGTATTTTCCCTCGCCACCTCGATTTTGGTTTTCCGAAATAAAGCCGAAACACCGGTTCTGGCTGTGGCGGAGAACGGCAGCCGGCATTGGCTGCTCGCACTCATTGCCGTTTCCGTTTTTGCAAGCGCGGCGGTGGGAACTCAATTGGTTTGCCACAATTACGCGCTGACGGCGGACGAAAACCTCGCCGATTTTCAGGCGAAAATATTTTTGCGGGGAAAAATCCAGGCAGAAGTTCCGGTGCAGTTTCAGGATGCGGTCGTTGTGCTGAAGCCAACTTTTGTGGAGTACTTTCCGGCCACCCATTTGTGGAACGCGACTTATCTTCCTGTTTACGCGGCGATGCGAGCGGTCTTCCAGAGCGTCGCTTTGCAACACCTGCTGAATCCTTTCCTCGCCGGCCTAACAATTATCGCGCTCTATGGCGTTGCGCGAACCATCTGGACCGAGAAAAAATCTCATGCGTTGATCGCGGTCGGGCTCCTTGCCAGTTCGTCGCAATTTCTGCTTATGGCGATGACGGGTTACGCGATGCCGGCGCATCTGGCCCTGAACACGATCTGGCTTTGGCTTTACTCGCGTCCCGAAAAGCGCCGCTTTTATTTGACTCCAGTCCTCGGCGTTCTCGCCCTTGGATTGCACCAGCCTTTTTTCCACGCTCTCTTCGCGGCTCCGTTCCTTTTTCGGCTTGTCTTGCAGCGAAAATGGCGACCGACCGTGGTGTTTGCGGGAATCTACATCGCGGGCTGCGCGATCTGGCTCTACTGGTCGATGCATTTTCGTTCTCACTTCGGGGCCGCGGCCGCCGCGAGTGCGTTTCGATTGTTCAATCCGCGGATGGCGATTATTCAGCCGATGAATCTAGGTCTTCTGATCGGATGGAGCTGCCTCGCCACTCCGCTACTGGCGATGCTGGGGCTGCGCCGGTTATTTCATCTGCCGCCGCTGTTACAGGATGCCGCATTCAGTTGCCTGCTCACATTCGGATTCTATTATTTCTTCTATCTCGATCAGGCTCACGGCTGGGGTTATCGCTACTTTCATGGGGTGCTGTGTTGCCTTGTTCTCGTTGCCGTTGCGGGATGGGATTGGTTATCTCGCATCGCGCCCCGCCGCGCTGCCATTTTCGTCGCGAGTGGAGTAGCGATTTCTGTTCTGGTTCAATTTCCACTCCGCTGTTTCCAGGCAGAGTCGTTCGTCCGGCCGTTCGCACGCACAGCCGCTGTGTTTCACGCCATCCCCAAGGATCTTGTCGGATTTGATGCACGGACTGCCTGGTATTCGGCTGACTTGCTTCGAAACGATCCCTTCCTGGAAAACCGGCCTTTGATAGTTTCGCTTTACGCACTAACCCCGGCGGCCGTCTCAGTTCTGGAGAAAGCCGGCAGTGCACAGTTTATCGACGAGCAAATGCTCGCGCAGCTCGGCATGTCGACGAAGCGCCGCAGCGATTACAAGCGCGACCCGTTCATGCTCGGAAGAGGGAAGTAAGTGCCCATGAAATCGCTCGCCGCGCCACTCATCGGACAATCGGATCAGCACACCGTCGCGGCAATTGTCCAGCGGCTGAAGAGGCTATTGCGAAATCTGATAGGTCGCAGCGTCTACGAGATGATCGGCCGCAGTCTTCCTCGCAAAAGCGAAACGTCCCGCCATCGCAAACTGCTTGCAAAATTCTGCGTTGGATACGGGATCGACATCGGATTCGGCGGCGACCCCATTACTCCCACAGCGCTTCGAATGGATCTTCCATCGCCTTACACCGCCGTCGGTCGCGTGGCCGTGCAGCTCGGAGGTGACTGCCGTAATTTGCAATGGCTGCGCGATGGTGTGCTCGATTACGTTTATTCCTCACACGTCCTGGAAGATTTTCCGGAATCGGAGACCAGCTCGATCTTACGGGAATGGACGCGCGTTTTACGGCCGGGCGGGCGGCTCGTGCTTCTACTTCCCGACCAGCAAATCTATCTGGCTTATTGTCGCCGAACTGGTCAGGTCAGTCCCGATGGCGTGCTCGGAAATCCGCACCATTCCATCGCAACGTTTTCGTTACGGTACGTCGATCGCATCATTGATTCGCTTGGAGCGATGCGAAAAATAGCATCGTTCGAATCTCTCGGTCCGTATTCGTTCGCCGTTATTTACGAGAAAAAAACGTGATGGCTCTTTCGATGTCGCTCACAGCCGTCGCCCGGCAGGCGCTTCATTCTCCGCGCATCCGCGCAAATCATGGCAGCGCACACGCTGGACCCGGGGGATCTGACCGACATGTGCGCGAATTGTTTCTTAACCATCTTTGGGAATCGCTCAATACTGGCGCGAAGATCCTCTTCTTCGCCGTCCTCACGCCGATCATGCTCTCGGTCTGGGGTAACGAAATGTTCGGACTGTTTGCCGTGGCAAACTCGACCGTTGCGCTTATGGCTTTTTTCGACCTCGGATTGCGAACAGTGACGCGGATCGGCCTAACGAGTCCAGACGTTTCCGAAAACGCAAAGATCCGCCTTCACGCTTTGCATATCGCAGCTTTTTCCCTGGCGGCAGGCGTCGGTGTTAGCGTCGTTGCCCTTCTAGCTTTCACGGGATGTTGGCATCGCTGGCTAAATTTGCCGCGAACCGGCGACTTCGTCATTGTCGTGGCTGCGGCGCTCACTGCGGTTCTGATGTGGTTGCAACTGGCGCTCGAGCGCATCGCAAGCGCCGGACGGCTCTCTCGGGTTAAAGCTGCTCTCTTCGTCGGCAATCTGCTCGCGTTTGCAATTGTGTTCGCGCTGCTCAGGCGAGGAGAAGCAGTTGCGGTTGTGACGAGCGCATACTTCGCGGCCCTGGCGTTGCCCTTGTTATTCTTGCTGCCGTTCGCGGATTTGCGCCCGCGCCTGTTCTCTCGCGCATTCGCCAGTCTGCAGCGCCGCGAAATTTTTTCGGCCCTTCGCGCGGGTGGTTCGATCAACCTCATAACGGCTTCGTGGATTTTTCAGAGCTATGGATTGGTTCTGCTCATTTCCTGGATTATTGGTCCGGCCGCTGCCGGAACGTTTTTTCTTTATCTGAAGTTATCCGAGCTGCTCAGCGTGCTCGGTGCGAGCGCGAGTGAGCCCACTATCGCGGCGCTGGCTGGCGCACCGAATCCATCAGTTCAACATCGCCGTTTTGCCGCGGCTTACAAAAGCGCAATCGCCATGTGTCTGACGGGCGCGATCGGTTACACATTTTTCGGCAACGATCTCTTTCACATCTGGCTGCACCGTTCTCTTACCAACCCATACACTGGTTTCCTCATTGGACTTTTTGGCGTGGTTACCGGTTTTAACCGCATGGTTACCGCGGCCAGTCTCGGCTTGAGTAAACCCGGCCCGGTTGCATTCGGATTGCTTGGCGGCGGAGTCATTACCGCCGGGTCGGTGATTGCGTTTCAGGGTAGAGGCGGGCCGGAATTGATTCTTGCGATTAACTGCGTTGCAGGTCTCTTCGTCGTCCCGAGCGCTGTGATCATTGCGCGAGACTTGGGTTCGAATTTTGTCGAGACTTGGCTGCAACCGCTCGCACGATTTGCGCCGGGATTGGCTGCAATCGTTGTCATTTGCGCGGCAGCGTCATACTCCGGCTATGTAACGTCGATCTCGGTGGCAGCGGTAATATCCGCTCTCATTTGCCTGCGATACTTGTTTCAACGTTCATCGGAGGACCCGCCAGCCGGCGCGATAAGTTCCCCCTTTGGCTACGACACACGTTCGTGGCGCAGCGCCTTGGTCATGCGTGCCGTCGACCTGATCAATCCCTTTCGCCGTTCGGAAAAATTCGTCTGGACGGGACCGTGCGTCATTTCCAGCACAGCCGGACTAGGCGATCTCTTCATTCATCTACCGCTCGTCGCCGGAGCCTTGAAAGAAGCACAGCGCAGAGGGATGAAAGCACGGGTCGCACTTCGGCCCGCTCACGTTGCCATCGGCGTGGCTTGTGGCTGGGACGTCATGTCGGTTCGATCCCGCTCTCGAGGATTTTTTCAAGAACCCCTTCGCGATCAAACCCGCAAAACTTATCCGCCAGATCGTCAACGCACGGCGCACCAAGTCCAATCTGTGGATCGATTTTTCCGGCAGTGCTGTGAGCGCTTTGTCGATCAAGTGTGCCGGAGCGCGAAAAATCGCCGCGCGAATAACACGTGGCGGTCGCAGTTTGGTGAATCATCCGTTGCCCCACACGCTGCACGAAAACGAATACGAAAATATCGGCCGCGTCGCGTTGACGTTGGGCTGCGAACCGGATTATTCCGTCTTCGATCGGCTACGGGGAGACCCGAAGGCAGGTTGGGAAGGTACGGTTGTGCTTTGCCTAACGACTATCTGTCGTTGGCGAAATTGGCCGCTCGAGAATTTTCTGGCGCTGGTCGATCGATTCCCGGAGGTGCAATTTACCGCTACCGGATTTTCCACCGAAGTCGTGGAGGAAGAACGCCACGTTTTCGAGACGCTGTTATCGCGACCGAACGTGAAGTCGTTTGTCGATGTAATTTCAGCTCTAGACCTGATTCGGTTGATCGCTCATGCGCGCGCCGTCGTTACGAATGACACAAGCACCGCACACATTGCCAATGCGTTTCGCAAGCCCGGTGCTGTTCTTTTCGGTCCCGCGAGTCCGGACAAATTGGCTGCCCCTTACGGCTTGAAAAGTTTCGTTGATCGCAGCTGTCCATTCCATCCCTGTGTGCAATGGACTTGTCACAATCAAAACAATTGGTGCATGAGCAAGATTCAAGTCGGCGCCGTTGCCAATCATCTCGCGGCGGTGCTTCAGGCCAGCGAGACTTACGCGGCGACCGCCAGGTTCGCTTGTGAAACACCCGCCATCGGCAGCACTAGTTCCATCCATTGATCGAGGTGCGTTTCGAACGGAGCATTGCGCGCGGCCTCAAGTTCTTCGGACATCTCACCGTTGAACCCGGTACAGATCAATCGTCGTCGCGCAGCAATACTGTTCCAAATCTTGGAAGGGAAAATGGCCCGCGTGATTTTTGGATTTGCCGCGACCAGATGCACTTCGTGACGCAAAATATCGGCGCGCAATTTTTCCGCATCGGTTTCGAGCGGCAACAGCTTCAACCACCCTGGCAGATAGCGGAGACCACGCCCGTCAGCACGCATCGAGATGTGGTAACCCTCATCGCGTAACTTTTCGCAGGCCGCGACAAGAAGTTTGATGTCGTGCCCGTATCCGAGATTACCAGAATAAAGTGCCGTTTTTGGCTGAGGAGCAACGTTGACATTGAAATCGAACGTCGGCCAATTGCGGATCACGACTGAGTTTTCTATCGGACCGCCAAGATTGGCGCCGATTTTCACAACGCGTTCCCATCGCGCCAGTTTGTTGTCCCAGTAAGCGCTGAAAAAACGACGCAAGGGTCGGGGATAATCCCGCACGCCTCTTATCAGTTCAGGATAATAATCCTGTAGCCAATAAATTGGTCTAGCACCGCGCCTCTCAATCGCCGCTGCGAGGTGCACCGTGTTTGGCGGCGCGCTCGTGACGATAACAACGTCACCATGCTGGACCTGCGTTTCGATGTAGCGGCGGAAGGCTCGCGTGATCGAGCCGTACTCGGCGAACGTTTGTTTCAAGCTGGCGCGGTTACCTATGTAATGGTCGAGATGACAAAGGCGCAGCGCGGGTTGTTCGCGGCGCATCTTCCGATAACTGCCTTTCCCTCCCACCAGACGAACGTCGCAGCCGCGATCATGTAGACGCGTCGCCAGCTGTTCGGCATAGAGACCGGTCGGCGCGGCGTCCGGCCAGATGTATTGGGTCAGAATGTGGACGGTGGCCATGCCAACACCATCTCAACTGGCGAACGCGCGCGAGAATTTGGATTCGGGACGCTGTGCTCCCGGCGCACCGAACTTGCGCAACTGAATGTGATAAGCCTCCCGGTGATAACGAAGATTGGACTCGAGCAGCAGACCGACGAGACCGATGATAATCGAAAGCGTGACCAGACTGGCGGCAAGCACGGCTAGCGGCAGATGATTGACCAGGCCGGTCGAGAAATATTCCACCACGGGAACTGAGCCAGCCACGAGTCCGCTCAGCGCTGTTACCACTGCGGTATTTCCGAAGAAGGCGAGTGGGCGATAATCCCGGAAGAGGACGAGAAGCAGACGAAGAATGCGCAAGCCATCCTGCGCCGTTCGCAATTTGGATTTGGAACCTTCGGCGCGGCTGCGGAATGGCACTGGAATTTCCGTCTGCGCGAATCCCTTATCCACAGCCTGAATGGTCAGTTCGATTTCCAATTCAAACCCGCGCGAGAGAACCGGCACGTGTTTGTAAAAACGGCGCGAGAAAAGTCGCAGACCGGAAAACACATCGAGCGGTTTGAAGCGAAAAACCGCGTTCAGAACCGCGGCAAAAATGGACATGCCCCACTGATGAATGGGGCGAAAGACGTGCGTCGCGTTTTGCGCGCTGCGGATGCCGGTGATCATGTCCACCGGTTCGCGCAAATATTCCTCGAGCAGGAGACGCGCACCTTCCGCAGGATAGCTTCCGTCTCCGTCCACCATCAGGACGAGATCGGTATCGATGGCGGCAAGCGCCGTAGCGACAGCCGTAGCTTTGCCGCGACGACGCTCCGTGATCACTTCCGCGCCGGCAGTCCGTGCTGTCGCGGCCGTGCCGTCATCGGACGCGTTATCGACGACCAAAATTTCGGCGCGGGGGAATGCGGCGGAAAATTCGCGAACGACCGACGCGACTCCTAATGCCTCGTTCAGGCATGGAATCAGGATCGTTAGCGATGGGTGGTTCGTCGAAGTCGAGGGCATAATACGGCCCTCTGTCTTGAACCATTTTTCGTGCCGCTTATCCGGCGTTTTCTATCTGCGGCAAGTAATCCGGCTATTGCCCGTTGCGGCCGCTAATGGGCGTTTTGCCCAGCGCTGCATTTGCGGTCGCGAGCAATGCGGTGTCGTCGTTGTCCGTAATGCCGCTGAGAAATTGACGGATGTTGCGGAAGGAGCGGCGGAGGAAAAGATCAGCAGCGTGATTATTTCCGGCGGCCGAACTTCCGTTGTGCGAGGTGGCCTGTAATTCCGCATCCCAGCGGCTGAGAACGCAAGCCGAAGCAAACATTTCCATGGCGGCGCCGGCGATCCGTTCCTGGATCAACTGCATGTCGAGAATTGGTTCGCGATAGGCGATCAGCGCGCGATTCACCGAAAGATTAAATTTCCAAATCAAACGTCCGAGCTGTCCAGCCTTCGATCGCAACTCTTCGCTTTTTACCGGCACGTCCGGAATTCGCACAGCAGCGCCGAGCCGATTCATTCCCGCTGTCCACGCTTTGCCGAGACCTTGTCGCGAAGGTTTCAACATGTTGTCGTAAATTTCTTTGAACTCCATGCCCGGTCCACGCATGCCGACCAGTGCGATGAATGAAGTGAGCACTTCGTTACTGCCTTCGCCGATTTGATTGATGCGCGCGTCGCGCAGGATTCGGCCTAACGGGGAATCGTCGAAATAAGCGGAGCCGCCATGAATTTGGAAGGTGTCGTTCACCGCGTCCCACAAACGGTCCGTGGTGAAAACTTTCAGCATCGCCGTCTCGATCATGTAATCCTCGAGACCGCGATCGATGAGTGACGCCGTCACCATCGTCATCGCTTCCATCGCGTAAACATCAGCGGCCATGCGCGCGATTTTTTTCTTCACCAAATCGAAATCGCCGAGCGTTTTGTTGAATTGCTTGCGGGTGTTCGCGTGCGAGATCGCGAGACGAAGACAAGTCTTGGCCGCGCCTGTGCAGCAAGCGCCAAAAGTAGTGCGACCAAAATCCAAAACCGTCAACGCGACGCGCAGACCTTTGCCTAACGGACCAAGAATATTTTCCTTTGGAACGCGAACGTCCTTCAACGCGAAACGCCCGGTCGCCGTTCCACGAATTCCGAGCTTTGGCATGCGCGGTTCGAGCATCGTAAATCCGGGCATGTCAGGAGTGACGAGAAACGCGGTGATTGCAGTTTTGCCCTCTTTGCCGGGAACAGGCGTCCGGACCATTACTGTCAGCACCTGCGCGATTGAGGCATTGGTAATGTAGCGCTTCTCGCCATTGAGGATGAAATGCGTTCCGTCTTCACTCGGTCGCGCCTGCATCTGCACGTTGGCGGCATCGGAGCCGGCGTTTTCTTCCGTTAACGCGAAAGCTGCGAGTTGTTCGCCGTTCACGAGAGTCGGCAACCATTTCGCTTTTTGCTCGCGCGTTCCGAAAAGGAGCAACGCCCGGATGCCGATGGAATGATGCGCATTCGTAAAAACCGAAGTGGACGCACAACGTCCGCCGATTTCCTCCAGCACTTTGCAATACGCCATTTGCGAAAATCCGCGTCCGCCAAATTCCTTTGGTGCGGTCATGCCGAGAACGCCGATATGCCCCAGGCCATCGATGACATGGCGCGGAATGTCCGCTTCGCGATCAATCGCTACCGGATCGAGATTTTCGTCGAGAAATTTTCGGACTTCGGTCACTGACTGATCCAGCTCGGCTTGTTGCGCCGCTGGAAAGCGCGGATACGGCATCGCCCAATCGGCAATGAATTTTCCGAGAAACAACCCCTTGGCGAAGCCAAGTTCCTGGTGTCCGGCGAAAAGCAGCTCTTCCGCTTGTTGAATTTCCTTCTGCCGTTGGATCTCTGCTTCGTTCATGAGTTACATCAATAGTTCGGTTTTGCTGTGCGCGTCGACTGCAAAACAAAAAGCCAGGGGAAAGGAAAGCCCGGCGCGCAAATCAGAGGCGGATGTTACGCTTGATTAGCGTTAAATCAAATTCCGAAAAGCACGTGACTTCGCGGCCGGCTAATTCCGGCCAGGAACGTAAATCGCCACGCCTACCACTCCTCGCTGCACGATCGGCCCACCGACCGCGACGCTGCCACCGCCCGCGGTAACATGGTGACGTCCGCCCGAAACGCCAAAACCACCGACGCCGACGCCAAGCGAGCCGCCGTAGCGATCGGAGATTCCGGTTAGCAGAACGCCATTGGCTCCCAGTTTGGCCGCGTCTTCTTTCATCTTATAAATTGCCTCGTTTTCTCCCGCCATCGAAGGCCGCCCGAACGATCCGACGCTCGAGGCATCGAGCAATGCGATCTCTTCGTAATGGCGCGGCGGCGAAGTATAAATTTCAACGTCGCCCGGATCGATCGGCTCTCGCACCCGACCGACGATCGTATAGGAACTCGAAGCACACCCAGCAAAAAAGAGCGTTGCGCTAACCACGACCGCGAAATTGCGTAACATCATTATAGAAACGCAAGACGACTGCGTGTTAGCCGTGTCTGCGCTAGCTTAACTGCAGCCCTGACTCGTCCCGAATTCCGTGCATACACCGCACGCGCTGGAGCGTGTGAAGCGAGCGCGAAGCCGACCGCCTGCATGGACCGCCGCGCTTTGCTCAACTGCAATTTGGTCCAACGCGGCTCACGCAATCTTCGCGGCCTTACGACGGAGCCACTTCTTCGCCTGCTCCCAGGCCCCGAATTTTGCTTCTGCCAGATTTGAATGCTCGTTCGGCTTCTTTAAGTGCGTTCCCATGCCAGGCGGGCGACTTGAATCGTGCTTCGTCTTTTGAGAGATCGGCCCCAAGCGCCTCCATCGCGCGCAACTTGTCGTCGCGCGATACCTTCTTGGGCGGAAGAACGTCTGACATCTGCTGAGAATAGGACGTCACCGATATTAAACAGGTTCGCCAGACCGCGCGAACTTACGCTGCAACCTGAGACGGCATTTCGTCATAGGTTCTTCCACGAAGCAGGCGTCCCGTAAGATCCTTGCGAACTCCGCCCCATTGTTTGAAGAAGAATGGAATATTCTCCTTACGGGATGCGCGAAAGATTTCACGAATCCATTCAATTTTCATTGGGCGTGAGCCTGGACCGGATTCACCGCCGACGATAACCCAATGAATGTCCTTCAAATTGATTCCAGTCAGCGATCCGATGAGTGGCTCGCATGAGAGAAATCGAACGGCCGCAGGAACTCTTCGGAGATGATCTACGCGATGTAAGACTCGTGCATCTTCAACGCTCACTCCCATCCACACATTCCGCGGCCAATCAATTTTCGACGCGACTTGCCGCAATCGATCACTTCGCTTCGTCAGAATCTGAAAGGTATGCTGAGAACACTCACGCATCGTCGCAAATAACCGCTGAATAAATTCAAGCGGCACCTTCTCGTGAAACAAATCGCTCATCGAGTTTACGAAGATCAGTCGCGGTTCTCGCCATCGTTTTGGTAAGTCGATCAAATCCTTGTGGAGCGTTACATTGAATCCTTTAGCGTAACGTGCATTGCCCATGGCATGCAGACGAAAGGCCAGGCGCTCGGCGTAGCAATGCCTGCAACCAGCACTGACCTTTGAACAACCCGTGACCGGATTCCAAGTTGCCTCCGTCCATTCAATGTTTGATTGGTTCGCCATCAGGAATTGAGTCGCTTCAGCAAATGATCAGCAATTCTGATCGCTGGTCTAGCACCTCGCGGATTCGCTGATGCGAAGCACAACAAATAGAGAGGAACATTCTGCGAATTAAGCAACACGCCTGGATTCGGGGCAACTGAATGAAAGGCGGTCTTGAGGCGTTCGATCATGAATGCTCCGACAGCGGCCGAATCAGCGATGCGATGCGTAGACAAAATCTCTTCGCCAAATAAAGTCGGTTCACGCGTCGTCACGTAGAATCGGGAGTGCCAATCATGCGTTCCAAAAATTCGATCAAGTGCTTGCTGCCATTCTACAGGTGGTTCGCCTTCTCTTCGAAGCAATCGCATGACGGCTTGGCCGAGTGGGAATAAAAGCCAGAGATCGACAGCTTTCGTCCGACCGAGTTCCTCGATCGTTTTCCAGTCGACCTGCATTCCGTAAGGATCTAGGAACACGACGGCGCGACACTTCCTCCAATCGGTCGAAGTTACAAAACTCGTCAGGCGCACGTTAGCGTCCCCTTTTTCGATGAGGATATCTTCCTTCCGTGGCGAGTCCGCACGCATTTTCTCGAGGTCCGAAATCCGCGCCGGTGACTTTTCGATGAAAACAAATCGGTGGAAAACATGTTGCAGCGCCCGCGCTGCGCTGCCTTTCAAGAATTCGATAGCGTCCGGCTCGCCAAACTCCGCGAACAGTTCTGCAGCATCGTCAGGCGATTTCTGTTTTTCGATTAGTCCCGTGCCTGCAAAGGCATCGACATAAATCGTATCGAAGTATTTCGCCTTCGGATTAACGCGAAAGATTTGGCAATACGCAGTGAGATACTCGTCGAGAATTCGTAGCTTTTGCTCGGTCCAGCCGCCGCCGAATTTGTGAGTCGGCACGTCGTCAGCGGCCCAGTTAGCTGCACCCCTGGCTTGTCCCACACTCCGTGCAGACGCCGCAAGCGCCCGCGCGGATGACTTTGTTACTGCCGCAATGCGAGCAGGTGATATCCATGAACATGTTGCCGAGCGCTTCCTGCACGCGCTCGGCGTGACTGTTACCGTTCGACTTCACCTGCGGCGAGCCCTCGTTAGGCGCGTGATTTGTAATCACGTCGATCAAGTCCTGCTCGCCCGTGTGCGCAAGATTCGTGACCGGGCGATTCAACGCCTTCTTTTCCATCTCGGGAATTTCGCGCATTGGCAATTCCGCCTGTCCGCGTGACGGTGAAGTGGCTTCCTTGTAGCCTTTGATGAATTGGCAACCGAGCCAGCGGAAGATGTAATCGGTAATGCTGGTGGCGCTGCGGATATCGGGATTCTTCGTGAAACCGCTCGGCTCAAAGCGTTGGTAGGCGAATTTTCGGACCAAACTTTCCAGAGGCACGCCGTATTGCAGCGCGATCGAGGTCAATGTTCCAACCGTATCCATCAAACCGCCAATGGTGCTGCCTTCCTTCGACATGGTGACGAAGAGTTCTCCCGGCATTCCATCTTCGAAGAGGCCGACCGTGATGTAGCCTTCGTGACCCGCGATTTCGAAACGATGCGTGAGCGACATGCGCGTGTCGGGCATGCGGTGGCGCGCCGGTTCGCCCCGTGCGACGGAAAGCTCCTGCTCCAATTCCAGGATGCGCGCTTCGAGTTCCGGACGTTCCACCATCATGTCGATCGCGCTGGCGGCGCCCATGTGCCTCGTCTTTTTCGTGTTCAACGGCGCTGATCGTTTCGAACCATCGCGATACATCGCGATCGATTTCAATCCCAGACGCCACCCTTCGATGTATGCGTCCATGATTTCGTCCACTGTGACCGCTTCTGGCATGTTCACGGTCTTGGAAATGGCGCCACTCAGAAACGGTTGCGCTGCCGCCATCATGCGGAGATGCCCCATGTGGCCTAACGAGCGTTCGCCTTTTGCCGGTTTGAAGGCGCAATCGAAAATCGGGAGATGCTCCGGTTTCAGTCCCGAGGAAATAGTCGAGCCGTCGGTATCGAGCACATCCTCGATTGTATCAAAGGCGTCGACGTGCGCGATGATGCGCTCGATCTCTTCCGAATTGTAACCGAGTTTTTCCAACGCCGGTTTCACGGTCTGATTGACGATTTTCAACATGCCGCCGCCGGCGAGCAGCTTGTATTTTACGAGCGCGATATCCGGTTCGATTCCCGTCGTGTCGCAATCCATCAGAAAACTGATCGTGCCGGTCGGAGCCAGCACTGTGACTTGTGCGTTGCGATAACCGTAGCGTTTCCCTGATTGCGTCGCGCGCTCCCAAACCTTTGCGGCCTCATCCTTCAGGTAGCTGAATTCTTCCGCATCGGGAATCTCCGCCACCGCGCATCGATGCAGGTCGATCACTTCTAACATCGATTTCACATTGTCTTTCGCGACCGGTTTCGACACACCGCTGCAACGCGCGTCGCGATAACCAGGGAAGGGCCCGAGCACCCGCGCCATACGCGCACTTTGCTCGTAGGCTTCGCCGGTCATGATCGCCGTGATGGCGCCGCACAACGCACGACCCTCGACTGTGTCGTAGCCGTGTCCGTAGCTCATGATGAGCGAACCAAGATTCGCGTAGCCCAGACCGAGCGTGCGGAAGATATGCGAATTCTCCGCGATTTCTTTGATCGGATAGCTCGCGTTATCGACGATGATTTCCTGCGCGGTAATGAAGATCTGCACTGCGGCTTTGAAGCGCTCCACGTCAAACGCGCCTTCCTCATCTTTGAACTTCATCAGGTTCAACGACGCCAGATTGCACGCCGTATTATCAAGGAAGAGATATTCCGAGCACGGGTTCGTTGAGTTCTGCCGCGCCGTTCCCTTACAGGTGTGCCATTTGTGAATGGTCGTATCGAATTGCATCCCTGGATCGCCGCAGACATGCGTGCCTTCCGCGATTTTGCGCAAAAGTGTGCGCGCATCCTTCTTGTCGCACGGCTGGCCGTTGCGCACCCGTCGCGTCCACCATTCCCGGTCCTCGACCGCGGCATCCATGAATTCATCGCTCACGCGCACGCTCAGGTTTTCGTTTTGATACATGACCGAGCCGTAAGCGTCGCCGTTGTAGCTCCCGTCATAACCCTGTTCGATCAGCGCCCACGCTTTTCTCTCTTCGTTCTGTTTCGCATCGATGAATTCCTCGATGTCGGGATGCCAATCCTTGAGCGTGTTCATCTTCGCAGCGCGCCGGGTTTTCCCGCCGCTCTTCACTACATTGGCGATCTGATCGTAAACTTTCAGGAACGATAGCGGGCCGCTCGGCTTGCCGCCGCCACTCAATTTTTCGCGCGTGCTGCGCAACGATGAAAGATCCGTTCCCGTGCCGCTCCCATATTTAAAGAGCATCGCTTCGCTCATGGCCAGGCGCATGATGTCTTCCATCGTGTCGTCCACCGACTGGATGAAACAGGCGCTGCCCTGCGGATATTCGTATTGCGTCGTCGCGCGCTCAGCCTGGCGGGTCTCGCGATTGTAAAAATAATTGCCGAGCCCTGCGTCTTTACCGATTCCGTATTGATGATAGAGCCCGACGTTGAACCAAACCGGCGAATTGAACGCGCCGTGTTGATTGAGACAGAGCCAGGTCAATTCATCATAAAAAATCTGCGCCGTTTCCGCGTCGGCGAAATAACCATCGGCCATTCCCCAATCCGTGATCGTCCGCGTGACACGATGAATTAATTGTCGCACCGAAGTTTCGCGACCGCCTTTGTGCGGATCGGTGCCGTTCGCGATATCGCCGTAAAAATATTTCGAGACCGCGATTTTGGTCGCGAGCGCCGTCCAGCTTTTCGGGACTTCAATGTCCTCCTGCTTAAAAATAATCTTCCCGCTGTCGTCCGTGATCTCCGCCGTGCGACGTTCCCATTCGATTTGTTCGAACGGGGCGATCGCCTCATCACTGAAAACACGCTCAAAACGCAACCCCGCACTTTTCTTTTTCGCGACACGATTTTTGCGTGAACGGTTCGATTTCGAGCCGTTGTTTAAAGAAGAAGGTGCGAGACCGGGTTTTAATTGAATCATGGCGACGGATAGCGGGTTAAGGTTGCGAATAGCGGTGAATTAAGGTGAATGGCGGAGCCAATAAGATGTGAATAGGCGCATAACAACATATGGGGCTCGCCAATCAGCGGAAATACAACATGCAGCCGGCAAACGACCCTGTGCAAGCCGAAAATTGTTACATTTTTTTCGGCAAGGGCATTTGATCCGGCTGCCCTTCACTTCGCGTCAAGGAGCTGCCAAAAGTGAGGTTATCTCGGCCAGGAATTCCGTTTTCGTTTTGTTTGCTGACATCGCGGTCGTTTGTCCGATTAACTCCCGCGCATCGGCCAGCACATGCTCTCTAAACTTGACTCGGTTTTCGCTTAACCATCGCGCATGCTTTAAGGCCGCCTCGCAATAGCCGCGCTCAATCAGGAATAATAGTTTTGCTGCTTCCACGTACGGTCGCCGGTCCTCTTCCAAAACGCAGGCGCGGCCATAATCATAAGCCTGATCTATTTCTTCGAGGGAGAACGATTCCGGTTCGAGATTGGGCAACTCGGCGGCCTCAATTTGCTTTTTGCAAACAAAGACGACACTGCCGGAGCCTGGGATTTGATGAAGCCAGTCGAAATGATCGCGCAGTCGCCACATAAGAAGATGATTCGTGGCGGCGATCGGTTGATGAAAGATAAAATCCTGTTGCACCACGATCGATTTGCCCGGGATGAGAAGCGGAAAGAAATTGGCGATAATTTTCTCTGCCAACTTCCACGACTTCATGGCGTCAACGAAAAGAAATTCCACCGGCAACGGCGTTGGTTTGTACTGGAGTAGATCCTGCTGATGTAATCGCACGACCTCCTTGTAAGGTTCGAGCAATCTCAGCACGTCGAGATAGAAACTTTCTCCCACCCGATACCTCCGCGGCATCCCGATTTTCTCAGCCTCCGCCTCCATTGCTTTGCGCCAGATGAAAAGATCGAAGGCTTCAATGACACGGTTGTTCTTCGCTTGCCGGTTTCGCGTCAGCCCTCGCGCCAGCGAAAAAGTTGTGGCGCCGTACCAGCATCCGAGATCGATCAAGCGTCCTGCCCCGGAAAAACACTCTCGGGCGTAAGATTCACAGAAGGCGAGTTCGCGCGGGATGGTCATCGACCAAAGGCCCTGTGGCTGGCGATATTTCTTGTAGCGGCGTGGAAGTTTTCGCAGCCACTTTTGCAAGCGCGCTTCCATTTCTTTTGCAAAGCGATCATCTCACGAGATAATTAGCGTTCCAAGTTTGGGAAGGGTGGCTGAGTCCGGTTGAAGGCACTCGACTCGAAATCGAGCGTGGGGTAAAACTCACCGTGGGTTCGAATCCCACCCCTTCCGCCATTCATCGCCGATGCGAATTTTTCATTAACGCTGTGCGGCAAATTGCAACGGGCGCGGGAATACTCGGAGCGAAAGAGACATCGCGGCGCGCAGCTTTCGTTTATCCAGCGCTATGCGTCGCGATACTTGGTTGGGCGGCGTTTCAACGTTTTCATCTGCCCATCTGGCCGCTCGCCGACAAAGATACGTGGGGTTATCTAAACCCAGCTCTCGCCAAGCTCACTGGCGGTGCCTTTGAGCACACGGGCGGAAGAAATTTCGTATATCCGGGGTTCTTATTTCTGGTTCTCGCGACGTTCAAGAGCTTCGGCGCGATTACGATCGTCCAGCACACACTTGGACTTCTGACGGGTATTTTGTTGCTAGGCTGCTGGCATCAGATCCGAAGATTCCTAAGAGTCGGAACCACCGGCCGGCACACCCATGAAATTGCCGGTGTGGTCTTGCTGGCCATTTATCTTTTGTCTAGTCAGCCGATCATTGCCGAACACGAGCTGCGTCCAGAAGCGATCACTCCGTTTTGCGCCATGTCGGCGCTTTTGCTGGCGCTGAAATTTATCGAGCAGCGTTACTTTCGTGAAGAACGACGACGCAGTGCGTGGCTCGGCGCTGCGGTAATTTTTCTTTCGTTCCTGTTGTTATCGCTCAAACCAAGTTTTGGGCTAACTGCGCTGTTCACCATGTTCCCGGTTTTCGTGTCGTTATTTTATAGAAAGGCGACTCGGGCTGAGCGCCTGATCCCTGTGGCTGCGGCAGCGATCTCCGTGCTTCTCTTGATTTTGCCGGAACATTTCCTGGCGAAATCGGATCCGTTTGCGAGGCGGTTCCTTCCGGAAATGGTTTTTTACGTCCATGCTAATTTGGTCACCAACCAAATGGACGAAGACATCGCTCGTGGCGAATGCGGTGAGCGTGGGTGTGAATGGCTCAATCGCCTAAGATCCGAATTGCGTCAGGAAATGCGCCGTTCGTGGAACCTTAACCAAAGCTATGGATCGCTCGGCTTCGATCTCGATTATCTGATGTATCGCTCAAATGTAATCCGACAGTGGCGGGAAAAATTCTTCGAAGGGGAGAGTGCGACGCAGTATCGCTTCTATTGGTATTATGTCCGGCGAACTCTCCTGAGACATCCGGACTGGTTTCTGGCGAAGGTGTGGCGGCAATTGCTTCTGTTTTACTCTCCAAACAATCAGACCTTCCAAACGAGTCGCGAGATCAGTCTGAAGGAGCCGTATCGTCTTACTGTTGAGGTGCTCCAAGCGCCGCGATTCCGTCCAACCTTTTTGCGATTTCCACCAAGTGAAAAGTATGAAGCTTCCTGTGCGTCGTTAGCCACTCGGGATTTGATCTTGTCGGATCCGCCGCGCATCCGGGCGTGTAATCTGCTTCTGCAGCGCGTTTACGTTCCGGTCTTCCTCGCTGTTTTAATCGCCAGCGGTCTGCTCCTTTGCTCACGGAAGCTTAGATTGGCTGTTGGCTTGATCTGGCCGGCGACGTTGTTTGTTTTCTCCTACAATTTTGGAACGTGTCTCGAGACCGCAATTATTCATTCGCTCCACAACCCCAGATATCTGACCGTCCAGTTCTCTTTCACGATCCTCGCTGAGTTTGTTGGAATTTATTTTCTCACGAACCTAAAACGGCCGAGCTTTCAACGACAGCCTGAGCGAGCTGCAGTTAAGTCGCTCGACTCGAAATCGAGCTTTGGATTAAACTCGCGCCAGGGTTCGAATCCATCCGTTCCGCCATGCCGGCGCCACCGTTTTATTTCATTCTTAGCACCATCGTCGCTGTGATCGTTTTGGTGTTGCCTGGGTTGGCGCTCCTGCGGCTATGTCTTTCTCGCCAGCAACTTTCCTTGTTTTCGCGGCTCACCATCGCGCCTGGAATCACGGCGGCGTTCATGACATTGCTTTTGGTCTGGTGCCAATTGGTCCGCCTGCCGTTTGGTCCGATTGGTGCGTGGCTCATCCTTTTTACTGCGCTCGTCATTCTCGTCGTAGAGAAAAGTGATCGCGGCTGGAGATTCGGCGTGGCCTGGGGCCTCACGAAAAACGAATTGTGGCCATCATTGACTCTGATCGCGCTTCTCGGATTATTATTACTCGTTAGGGTGAACGCTGCTCGGAACTGTGTCGTGCCACCCGGAATCGATTCCGCTCAGCACACCGTTATCGTGCAACTTTTGCGCGATCATCATGGTCTTTTTCAATCGTGGGCGCCGTATGATGAGAGCAAGACGTTTACGTATCACTTTGGTTTTCATGCCGTCGCTGCGTTGTTTGCGTGGATCACCGGCGTGGATTCCGCCTACGCGGTATTCGTCATGTCACGTGCCGTGTGTCTGTGCGCGGCGGCTTCCTTGTTTGCCCTTGTCCGGCTTTGGACCCGAGCGACTGGGGTGGCGTCTTTGCTGTCGCGGCCTGGGAATTTTATTCGCGCCATTTTCATTTCTTCGAACTGCCCGGCCGTTGGACGCTCTTAACCGGACTGATGATTCTGCCGAGCGCGCTTGTCTTGTTCGATCTGTTCCTCTCTCAACGCGACCGAAGATTCTGGTCCGTTGGCTTGCTCGCCACCATCACGATCGCTGGACTCGTGTTGGCTCAGTATAAAAGCGCGCTGATTTTTGTGGTGCTTGCCGCGTCCCTCATCTGCGCTCGATGCGTAAGCGCAATTTTCTCGGGAACGTTGTAGCTGCCGCCGTCGCCGGCGGCAGAACGACTGGAACTGCCGGTGGAGACACCGGCAGCTACAACGTGCTCCGTCTGCGAGCGAAAGAATTGTGCCGAATTTTAATCGGCAGTCTTTGCGTCGCTTTTTGCGCGCTCATTTTGGTCGCTCCGCGTTTAAGCATAGTGATGCAAGCCAGAACCGGCCAGCAGCTCAAGAGCATCGTCGTCGAAGGCCCACCGATGAATCCAGCTGCGTTCGGCGCGCCTGAACTTGGCGCCGCGGAAATTTTCCGTACCGCTTTTAACACTCCGCAGAAAATCGCGCGTCTCGGTTCTGGCGTTGCTCGGCGGCATTATCATCCTGTGGCGACGACGTGAAGCGATCTGGTTTGCTGCTGGATGGTTAGTGCTCACGCTCTTGATGAATCCGCGACTCCTGGGAATCGATCGCGTCGGTTTGATCGATGAGATTCATTGGAAGTTTGCGGTGCAGACCGCGATCGCGGTTATGGCCGGTTTGGCCGTCGGATTGCTGTGTGAAGTTGCAATGCCACGCCGCGCGCTCGCATGGAATATCGGATTAATGTTTGCAGCACTCGCTCTTGCTGCTTATGGCGCGGCGCAATTGCCGGGGTTACCGGATTCATCCCGCTTTGTGCTGCCCGACGATTTGCGCTTGATGTCGTGGATGAAGGAACACGTGCCGCCGGGAGAAAAGATCGCCGCACGCTCCTTTTTCGATCACGAGAACGTGCAGGGTTACGATGCCGCCATTTGGCTGCCCTACTTTACGCGCCATCAAACGAATCAGGCTTCGCTCGCCGCGGGTCTGGAGACTTCACCTGCGCGCGACAGAGCGCGCCAATTCACACGTCAACTATATGAGCGCGACATGTCGACGCCGGAATCGGCTCGGTGGATGCGCGAACAAGGTTTTCCCTGGTTCTTCGTCGGCGCAATTCGACCTGAAGTGGACGCCAAGCTTGTCGAACAGATTGAGCGCAATCCCGGTCTCGAACTGATGCGCAAAGAAAATGCTGCTCATCTTTATCGTGTGCGGTAGATTTGCATCTTCGACTGGACCTCGCGTGGGTCGGTTGAAAGGCTCTGTCATTCCGAGCGGAGTCGAGGAATCTCTCATTGTTACTTTTATCCGGTGCGAACTGGACAGTAAGAGATGTCTCGGTCCGAGCTGGACTAGCATGTTCGGTCGACATGACAGGACAGAGCTTTTCAACAGAGCCACCTCTCATGTATGACCGAACCGCAAAACCAAACAACGCCATCGGACGCTCCCGCATTATCGGTCATTCTCGTGATCGGCGGCCAACGCGAGCGCGAACGCCGCGCGTTACAAAGTTTGCTCGGCCAAAGCGCGATCGATCGCATGGAAATTCTGCTCTACGACCTGGGGCCGGTTGATTGTCCGCCGATTCCGGGCAGCGATCATCCGCGCGTGCGCCTAACGAGATGGACGCCGGAAGATTTGCTCGGCAACAGCGCGCGCCGAAGGCGTTCGCGTGGCCAGGGCGCCTGTGATTTGTTTCATGGAAGAGCATTGCGAAATGCAGCCGGAGACAGCCGAGGCATACATCCGCGCCCATGAAGGGCCATGGGCTGCTGTCGGCGGCCCTTTTATCAACGGAAATCCCGATAGCGGGCGAAGCAATCAGGCCTTCCGGATGAATTACGGCATCTATCTGCCGCCGCACCGCGGTCGCGGACGCACCCATTTTGTTGCCGGGCAAAATTCCTCTTTCAAGCGCGATATCCTGCTCCGCTACAACGAGCAACTGGAGATGTTGTTGAATGCCGATCTGGTTCTGCAATGGAAAATGCGGCGCGACGGCTACGAATTATTTTACGAACCGGCGGCGAAAATCGCGCATCGAAACGAGAATACTTTTCGCAGTCTCTGCACCGGAGTGTTTTATTGGAATTGGTGTTTTTCCAACGTGCGCGCCAGCACATTTGGCTGGAGCCCGGCGCGTCGAGTCACGCGCATCCTTCTCGCTCCGTTAATCCCGTGGTGGCGCCTGGCGAAAATGTTTACCTGGATGCCGCGATTTGGTCTTGCGCGGTTCCTCACATTCCTCGCCGACATTCCGTTCGTCATTGCCGTGAGCTATTGCGCGGCCGCCGGTCAGGTCGCTGGTCTGTTGAACAAGCTCGATAAAGGCGTGCGCCTGTTTTCCCATTTCGAAATGAATGAGCCGCGTCTGCTGCGTGAGGAATTAGCACAATGACCTCGCCGCCACTGCAAGGCGCGGGCGTCTCGGTCATCATTCCGTCTTACGAATCGCACGCAACGGCCCGGGCGACCCTGGAGAGTTTGCGCAAACAAAGTTTCCGCGATTTCGAAACAATCCTGGTTGATAGCAGTCGTGGGGCTGCAGTCGAGCGCATCGCTGCGGATTTTCCTGAAGTCCGTTATCATCGCGCCGTCCAGCGCCTTCTGCCGCATGCGGCGAGGAACACTGGGATCAAGCTTGCCCGCAACGATCTGCTTCTTTTCACCGATCCCGACATCGTGGCGGCACCTGATTGGATTGAAAAACTTCTCGCCGCGCATCGCGCTACATCCGCCCCGATTGCCGGTGCCGTCGCAAGCGTGCAAAGGAACTGGCTTGGTTTGGGAGTTCACCTCGCCAAATTCGATCTCTGGCTGCCCGGCGGCGAGTCGCGCAGGGTTCCGGTGGCGGCATCAGTGAATTTTCTTTGTCCGCGCAAATTGCTCGATGATGCCGGTCAATTCGATGGCGACGAAATGATCGGCGATACGCTCATGAGTTGGGAGCTGATCCGGCACGGACATACCCTGCGTTTCGCGCCGGATGCAATCGTTTACCACGATCATCGCAGCACGTTCGCGGAGCTCTTGCATGAACGTTTTGTGCGAGGCGCGGACTTTGCGCGGTTGCGCGCAGAGATTGAAAACTGGTCCCGACTGCGGACAACCGCGATTCTGTTTGCGACGGTTCTCCCAGTGCGTCTGATCAAACTCGTCGCGCGAGTCTTCGGTGCCTGCCTGCGTTCCCACTGCCTCTTCGATTTTTTCAGGACCTTGCCGATCATCACGGCTGGTCACGCCGCCTGGCTGGCGGGTGAGGCGACACAATATTGGCGGCGCTTGCTTTTCTTGCGCGCGTCGAGCGAGGCGAGCGGACGTGCGCATACTAATGCTGGTGCATAACACGATTGCGCGCGGCACCTTTAATCGCGCGCACTCGTTAGGCCGACACCTCGTTGCGCGCGGGCATGAGGTGACTTTGCTCGCGGGCGCGAGCGTTCGCGCGAAACGGCAGCGACGTAATCTCAATGGCGTCGAAGTGATCGAAGCTTTCGATCCATTGCCGAGCCGTGCGCGGGAAAGTGGTCTGAGCGCGTTCGATCTTGTTGCCCGCATGCATCATCTGCTGAAGGAATCGATACGACGTGATTCATTGTTTCGATCATCGCCCGACGGTTTCGTTGCCGGCTTTGCTTTTCGCGCGCGGTCGACAAACGCCTTGCATTTTCGATTGGGCGGATCTCTGGGGATTCGAGGGGATCGCTTCGCAACGCGGCTTAGTCTGGCGCGCGCCTTGCTTGGCAGCATGGATCAATTTCTCGAGGATCGCGTCCGGCGCCGCGCCGATGCGCTGACCGTTATCAATACAAAACTCCGTGATCGCGCGCGGCAGCGCTTTCAGGCGCCGATTCATTTGCTCCCGGTCGGCGCAAACTCGGACCTGATCCAACCCTTACCGAAAAAGGAAATGCGCCGCCGGTTTGGCTTGCCGGAGGATGCTTCGATTGCTGTGCACGCCGGTTTGTCGCCCTACGATACGGAGTACCTTGCCAGATCGTTCGTTGAACTCGTTAGGCTGCATCCCGCCGCGATGCTCGTTGTCGCCGGCCGCCATTTCCCGATTTTGGATCGCATCATTGCCAAAGCCGGTTTTTCTTCTCAACTCGTTAGGCTGGGAATGCTCGATCGCGAGGCGCTCACGGCGGCAATGGCTTGCGCCGATGTCCTTCTTCTTCCCTACACCAATCGCAGCGTGAATCTTTACCGTTACCCAAACAAACTGGGCGATTATCTTTCCGCCGGTCGCCCGATCGTCACGAATAACACCGGTGATCTCGGGACGTTTGGTCGCGGAAGAGCGCGTCGGTTTGGTCGCGCCCGACACGCCGCAGGCATTCGCTCTTGCCACGAAGCAACTTCTCGACGACCCGGCGCTCGCCGATGAACTCGGTCGTCGCGGTCGTGTCGCTGGCGGAAACGAAACTAGACTGGCGGTTCCTCGCTCGCGATCTCGAGACTTTCTACAGCCAAACTCTCGCGGCCCGCCGCTGATTTGTTGCGCACGTGGGCAAAGAAAACGTAACTCGCGATCATGCGCACCGCCGCGATCAGTGCGCCCGCCCAAACTGTTCCGCGCAAATCGTGATCCTGCGTCCATTTTACCATGAGCGCGAGGCCGCCGATCGCGACGATCGATTGCACCGCAGCAAACCAATGTAGCGACTTGGTCGGCGCCAAATAGAATGCGAATCCGCGCGGCACGACTTCTACAAATCGCAACGCGCCTGCTACGACCAGCCATGGCAAGAGCGGCAGCGCGGCATCGTAGCGACCCGCATAAAAATGTCGCACCGCAGGAGGAAGTGCGACGAGCAGCAATGCGGAAAGTATCGCCGCCAGGAACCATGGGGTGGCCAGGAGCGCGGGAGTAATCGCGCGAGGATCGCGCGCCATTTCCGTCGCAAAAACGCGACCGGCCGGTTCGCCGACCAAATCAAAAACGCGCAAGAGCACGATGAGAGCTGCGAGTGCTGCGATGCGTTCCGGCGTCAGGATCGCACCGGCCACCGTGATCATTCCGCGTTGCGTTGCGATGATGGCCACGATGGCGATGAGAAAAGTAAAACCGGGCAGACGTTGCTTAAACGTTATTGCGGCGTGCCCGCGCTCGAGCTGGTGGGCCAGCAGCCAAACGCTAAGAAGAACCGTGAGAAAGAGAAGAAAAAGAAAACAGAGAAGGATGAAATGAAGATTGAGCCACGATCGATGAATCATCATCAAACCAACGGGCACGATCAGAAATCCGTTAGGCAAACGCAGGAGGGCGCTCGACCATGCATATCGTTGTTGCTGCGCCAGGACTGCGCTCAGACAGCTGATGAGCACGAAGAGTTCGCTGCCTGCGCCGAGAACAACGATTTCAAAACTCGTTAGGCTATACGGAATGGCAAGCGCCAATACGGCAACGACAATCGGTGGAAACGTGATCGCGATAGTGGAACGCAAATCGCGCCACCAATCGAAATGTCCGGGAGTGGCTTGTTGATACAACCGCGCTTGCAGCGTGGCCTGTCCGAGCGTGCCGAGCACGCCCAGTGCGTAAAGTAATTCCACCAGCAACGCGAAACGTCCGGCTTCTGCGCGCGGAAAGACCCGCAGAATTAAAGCAGTCGCGGCGAGCGCGCAGACCGTTACCAGCGCCGAGGCCGTCACGGAACCAGCCGCGAGCACGGTGCTTCGGCGCAAATGCGCGTGTTTCTCCCACTTCACAGCTTGCAGTCTGCCTGCGACTCTTCTACGAGACGAAGCAAAAGTGGATATCGAACCGCTCTTCCAATTTTTTCGCGGCTTTCGCCGGCGACGCATGCAGCTTTTCTATGACCGGTTCAATATCCATCCGGAAACTACCGTGCTCGATATTGGCGGGCGCGAATTCAATTGGACGCTCATGCCGTTTGCGCCGCGCGTGACGATTTTGAATCTCGGCGTTCAAGGTCCGCAAAGCGGCCGGTTCGATTGGGTTCTGGGTGATGCGCGCCAGTTGCCTTTCCCGGATCATTCATTCGAAATCGTCTTTAGCAATTCCGTCATCGAACATCTCGGCAATGCGGAAGATCAGCGCAGATTTGCCGATGAAGTTCGGCGCGTTGGCCGTTCCTATTACGTGCAAACGCCGAATCGGAATTTCTTTCTCGAACCGCACGTGGTCACGCCATTTTTTCACTGGCTGCCGCGAAAATGGCAGGCGCGTTTGCTCCGCAATTTTACGCTTTGGGGTTGGATCACTCGACCCGATGCGAGACGCGCAGGCTCGTTATCTCAACACCACTCGCATGCTGAATCGCGCCGAATTTGGCGCGCTTTTCCCAGATGCCGAGATCTGGAAGGAGCGCTTTCTTGGCCTAACGAAATCGTTCGTTGCCGCAAAGGCGCGTCCGCTTTCTTCGTAACTTTAGCAAAAACTCGCTTGCCAATTGGCTCGCGTGCTGCGCATAATCGCCTCTCGGTGATCAGGGCGAATTGTCGGGCGCGGTTTACCGCAGCGGATTTTGATTTCGTCGTGCGCACGCTGGCGCGTTCGCAAAACGATCACGTTTCTCTCGTCGATCTGCTCTCTGACGCCGACACCCGCGACAATGTGCTCGATCATCCGCGCCTCGTGGACGCGATTCTTTCCAACGCGAATCATCTCACGATTTCATCGCAGTTTTATTTTTACGTGCTCGCCCGTCATGTTCTGCAGCAGGCCGGAATTACCGATCGGAAACTTTGCGATTATGTTGGCTCGCTCCTGGAAACTTTCTCGCGCGCGAATCTGCTCCGTTCGCCGCATGTGCCTGACGAGTCGAGCGCCCAATACATTTCCGATATGCTCATTGCCTTGACGCGAGCGACACCGGAACAGGCGTTTCTGCTCCGCGCACACGTCGGGAATTACTCGCTCTTCATCAGCGGGATTTTCCACGAGAACACGCAACGCCGCAGCCAGCGTGGCGCGCCCGATATGGAATTTTACGAACAAATCGGTCGCACCAATTATCAACTCGCTCTCTTCACACGCCACCGCGCGCCGTTGCGAATTGAACGATGTCTTTGAAGGCTTGGCCGAGCGCTTTCGCGATGTGCGTCTCGCGCTCAATCAGCTTTCCGATCAATTACTGACGCTCGATGACGGTGATGCCAACTTGCTTCAAGTCTGATGCCTCACACGAAGGGCACGAAGGCCCACAAAGGAAATTTTGTTTCGTGTCCGTTGTTTCCGTTGTGATCGTTGTGTGAAAACATTGAGTCGATGTAGTCCGTGAACGAAACGCTTTTCAGCCAGATCCAAAAACTTTTCGAGCGCACTTACGCGCACGTCGGAATCAATCTGGAGGATTGCCTGATCGATCGCACCCGTTGCGCGCAGTTGAGCAAACTGGCCGGCGCATCCGCGCGCGAATTGAGCGAGCTCGCACGCACTTTCCTGCGTCACGCCGACGACCAGCTTTACGTCGGCATTTATTATTCGCGCTGGTTGATCGACCAACTCGAGCGCCATGATCCGCGCGCGGGATTAAGCGACGCGAACATTCGTTCGCTCATCGTGTTCGTGGAAGAAATCAATCATGCGCTTCATGCGGCGCTGCAGTTCAAGACCGGCCAGCGCGCCATCGAGTCGGAGGAATTTGCGCGCAATCTCGAATTGCAGGCGCAGGTAGATACGTATCTCGTGCTGCTTTTGTTCGTCGCTTTTTTCCGCAAGACGCAAAGAGTTTCCCGGACCGATCGACGTTGGCTGCGCTTTCATCTTTTCGCCCGCCAAAATCCCGGCGCATTCCACGACGCGAATCTGCGCGGCCGTTATCTCGAGACGACCGAGCTCGCGACCAGCTACACAAAATATCTCGACACGCTCAACGGCATGCGGCGGCTGGAAGAGATCCGGATGTTTCGCTCGCTCGATTACGGTGCGAAAAGAGAACGGATCTTCGCGCTGATGGACAAGACGTAACACAGTCATTCTGACTGTTCCTCGGAATTGAAAGGTAGGGGCGGTTCACCGAACCGCCCGCGGGCGATTGAGGTCAATCGCCCCCACCTTGCTCAGCGCGCGTTCTGCCAGCCAAAAGAAGCAGACTGAAAGTCTGCTCGAGCGGTCAGGCTGACCGCCTGAGTTACGTTTCAATTTGTGCATGCGACCGCGCTCGGCTAAAGATTGCGCAATGTTCAGCCTCACCATGCTCGGCAGCGGCAGCGCCGGGAACAGCGCGCTCGTTGCGACCGATCATTGCCGGCTCCTGATCGACGGCGGATTGAGCGCGCGCCAGATTTTGACGCGGCTCGAGCTTTGCGGCGTGAGCATCGAACAGCTCGACGGCGTTCTTCTCACGCACGAACACGGCGATCACGTCTGCGGGCTTGAGGTGCTTTGCCGCAAACATCAGATCCCGATTTATTGCAATGCGTTGACTGCGGAAGCGGTGCGCTATGGCTGCGACTCGTTAGGCGCGCACCGTAACTGGCGCATCTTTCGCACCGGTTCAGAATTTTCGATCTGCGACATTACGGTGCAGACATTTCCCGTTCCGCATGATGCGGTCGATCCGGTTGGGTTCGCTTTTCACGCCGGCAAGAGTGGACTCGGTTTCATTACCGACCTTGGGTATCCCACGAAAATGTTGATCGAGCGCCTGCGCAAAGTGCAGACCCTCGTCATCGAGACGAATCACGATGAAAAAATGTTGCAGAGCGATCCGCATCGCCCGTGGCCGGTGAAGCAACGCATCCAGTCGCGTCACGGCCATCTTTCCAACGTCGCCGCGGCAAGCGTGATCGAGCAGTTGTTGCCGGGAAAAATTGAGCGCGTTGTGCTTGGCCATCTCAGTCGCGATTGCAACACGCCCGCGCTCGCTTCCGGTGCGGTGCAGGCCTTGCTCGACAAATGTGGCCGGCGAGAAATCGAAGTTTACTGTGCCGATCAACGCGAAATGAGTCCTCGCTTCCAAATCGGCGAAACTTTCGTGCGCACGTTTCAACCCACGTTCGAGCAGATATTTTTCCAAACCGCTTCCTCTTTGTAGCGGCGGTCTATGACCGTCGCACTTTACTCGTTAGGCGCGAAGATTGCAGAAAGTTTGCGACGGTCACAGACGGCCGCTACAAAAAAGAGATGAACATTCGCGACGCGACCGAAGCCGACCTCCCGGCCATCGTCGAGATCTTTAACGCCACCATTCCCAGCCGGATGGTGAGCGCGCAGATCGAACCGGTCTCAGTGGAGGAGCGTCTGCTCTGGTTTCGTGCGCATTCGGCCGATCATCATCCGCTTTGGATAATGAGCGAGGAAGAGCGAGTGATCGCGTGGCTTAGTTTGCAATCGTTTTTGCCGCGGTGCGCTTATGCGGGCACGGCGGAAGTGAGTGTTTACGTGCATGAAGATTTTCGGCGACACGGTGCGGCAAGGGCCTTCCTGCGCGAAGCAATCGCACGCGCTCCGGCGCTCGAAATCACCGGGCTGATTGGTCACATCTTCGCGCATAATGAGCCCAGTTTGCGCTTATTTGCGAGCGTTGGGTTCGACCGCTGGGGATTGCTGCCGCGCGTGGCCAGACTCGATGGCGTCGAACGTGATCTCGTCATTGTCGGCCGTCACGTTGCCCAAGCATGACGCACGATTTCGGTTTCACGAAAGGGGAATTGCGGGCTATCCGCGCATTGAAAGCGCCGGCTGGGATCCAGCGATTTCTCGATCAACTCCCGTACAATCTTGGCTACACGGCCCGTTCGCCGCGCAAAGTTTTGCGCGATCGCACGGCATCGTGTTTCGAAGGCGCGATTTTCGCCGCGGCGGCATTGCGCGTTCTCGGGTTTCCTCCACTCATTTTCGATTTGGAAGCGGAACGCGACACGGATCATGTCCTGGCGATTTTCAAGGTGCGCGGCCATTGGGGCGCGGTCGCGACATCGAACTTCACCGGCTGCCGCTATCGCGAGCCGGTGTATCGCAGCCTGCGCGAGCTCGCGCTCAGTTATTTTAATATCTATTTCAATCTACGCTTCGAGCGGACGCTTCGGCGTTACTCACGTCCGGTAAATCTCACGCGCTTCGATCGCCTCGACTGGATGACGACCGAGAAACCGATTTGGTTCATTGCCGAATATCTCTGCGAAATTCCGCACACGCCGCTGCTCAAACCATTCATGGAAAAAAGTCTTACCCGCGTCGATCCACGAACGGTCCGCAGCGAAATGGTCGGTCATCGCAAGACATCGACTCGTTAGGCAGACGTGTGTCGCGGCGTTGCTCTCGTATGTCATGTCGAGCGAAGTCGAGACATCTCTTACTTTCTGGTTTGCAGTCTCTTTTAGAGCGAAGGCGTGGGCGGTTCGGGTGAACCGCCCCTACCTATTAAGAAATGTCTCCCGCCTTCATTTTTTATGGCGCAGCAGGCGACTTCGCTCGGGATGACAGAGAGTTGGTTGCGTAGCACTCACGCTTCCTCGTGACCAATGACGAGATGAATGACACCGGCGGGATCGGAAATCCAAAAACCGTCGAAGTCTTCGCGCAACGGTTCTACTTCGTCCCGGCGCGCGACGCCATTTATCTTCAAATAAGATGCAGCGGCTTCTGTGTCGTTCGTCTCCAGCTCCAACCAGATGTCGGGATGACTGAGATTCGGGACGCGATCCACCCACAATCGATTCGGACCGAATTGAAAAATGCAGCCGTCCGCTTCCTGTTCGATCAGCGGCAGGCCGAGCGTGTCGCGATAAAACGCGACCGTCTGCTCGTAGGTGTGGCTCGGGCATTTGATCGCGATATTCGCTCCGCCGGAAAATTGCGGGCCATTAACGTTGGCAACCATTTCAGGTGGATCGCGCTCTCCGAGCGCGATAAGAAATGAGTAGAGACTCAGATAGCATCGCGCCCGGAGAGCGCGATCCACCTGAAGGCCATCGACCTGAGAAATTGCTCATCGACTCAACCGCTGCCAGCGGGTTCGGTCATTTTCACTGGATCGAGCGCATCGTTCAATTCGCCTTCCGGCAGAATCTTTTTCTCGACGCAAATTTCACGCACAGTTTTCCCGGTGCGCGCGCTTTCCTTCGCGATCTCCGCGGCACGATCGTAGCCAATCCTCGGCGCGAGACTCGTCACCATGGCCATGGAAAGCTCAACCAATTCCGCGCAACGTTTCTCATTCGCGCTGATTCCGGCGACGCATTTCTCGGCGAAGACGTCGCAGGCGTTCCGCAAAATGCGAATGCTTTCGAGAAGGTGATGAGCCATGACCGGCATCATGACGTTGAGCTCGAAGTTTCCATTGGCGGCCGACCATGTGATGCAGGCGTCGCTGCCGATGACCTGTGCGCAGACCATCATCATCGATTCGCACATTACGGGATTAACTTTGCCAGGCATGATCGAGCTGCCCGGCTGCGTTTCGGGCAACCGGATTTCGGCAATGCCGCAACGCGGGCCGCTCCCGAGCCAGCGAATGTCGTTGGCCACTTTAAACAGGCTGACCGCGATCGTTTTCAGCAGACCGCTCGCTTCGACGAACGCATCTTTCCCTCCCTGCGCTTCGAAATGGTTCGTCGCTTCGCGAAACTCGATGCCGGTTCGATGCTGCAAATGCGTCATCACTTTCTTCGGGAAATCGACGTGACGGTTAAGGCCGGTGCCGACAGCCGTTCCGCCGAGCGCCAATTCCTGCAAGACGGTAATGGCGCGCTCGGCGCGATCCTTTGCATAGCGCACCTGCTGCGCGTAACCGCTGAATTCCTGGCCGAGCCGCACCGGCGTCGCGTCCATCAAATGGGTGCGGCCAATCTTGATGACGTCCCAAAACTCTTTCGCCTTTTTCTCAAGCTCGCCGTGCAATTCTTCCAGCGCTGGAATGAGAAAATCCTTCAACTGTTCCGCGGCGCTGATGTGCATGGCGGATGGGATCACGTCGTTACTCGACTGCCCCATATTGACGTGATCGTTCGGGTGTACCGGATCCTTTGCGCCGATCGGTTTTCCGGCAAGCTGACAGCAGCGATTCGAGATCACTTCGTTCGCGTTTGTGTTCGTGCTCGTGCCGGAACCGGTCTGGAAAATGTCGAGCGGGAAATGCTCGTCGAGTTTGCCCTCGATCACTTCCTCCGCCGCCTGCACGATGAGCGCCGAGCGATGCGCATCGAGCAAGCCCAGATCGTGATTTGCCTGGGCAGCCGCCCATTTGATCAAACCAAGCGCGCGAATAAACGGCCGGCTAAAACGATAGCCGCTGATCGGAAAATTGAGGACCGCGCGCTGCGTCGAAGCGCCATAAAGCGCCGACTCCGGGACGGACATTTCGCCCATCGAGTCTTTCTCGATGCGGGTCGAGCCGGACTTCATGAAGTGGCCGGAGCGGCGAATGGCGTTGCGCCGTTATGCGCGGGATGCTCGCTGCCGTTGCGCGTGTTCGCCTTGCGAAAAACAGTGATGAACATCGGTGGAATATTCTGCAAGAAATATTCCGATTCCGTTTCATCGAAAAAGGTAGCGTGCTGTTTCAGCTCGTTTGTGACCTGATAAATAATGAAGCTGCCGCCGGGTTGCAGCGCTTCGTGGGTCTTTTGCAGAAGATCCCGTTTCTTACCGATCTCGAGAATGCTGAACGGAATTCCCGAAAGGATGTAATCACACGGAGCGATGCGCCGCCGGGCAAGTTCGTCGGGAAGCGTCAAGGCGTCGGCGTGACAGACCACGACGCGCGGATCGCTCGCGAACTGGCGCTGGAGATCGCGCGAAAAGGCGGCATCGAGCTCGAAGAGGAGCAACCGTGCGTCCGGCCGCATACGGCGGGCAATCTCGCGCGAGTGCACGCCTTCGCCCGGGCCGTACTCGGCAATGACGCGGGCACGGCTGAAGTCAATTTTCTCGGCCACCCGTTCGACCAGGGCCTTGGAGCTGGGGACAATGGAAGCGATTTGGAACGGACGCTGCAAAAACCGCTTAAAGAACAAAACGCTCATGAAGTGCCGAATTTCCACCGCCGCTTCTGCCTTGTCCAGTCGCGATTCAACGGGGCTTGACAAGGGATAAGGCCATTTTGGGGCTGGTTTCCGAAGACTTTGTGTCGTTGTTTGTCGCCTAACGAGAGTAAAGGATTGACATTAATTCTGAAATTTATAAAGCTCTCCTGAAGCGAAATGTCTTGCTGTATATGACGCAAGTTGCTGATTTTCATCCATGCACAACCTCTTAACGGTTAAGGAAACTGCAAAGTATCTACGGATACCGCTCCCGACCGTTTATTACTTAGTCCAGCGTGGACAGTTACCCGCCATCCAAATCGGTGGTAGATGGCGCATCAAGAAATCTTCTCTCGATAAAGATATCTTGAAGGAAGATAAGTCGGGCCAGCCGACTGTTCTTGTCGTGGATGACGACGCCAGCCTGCAAAGTCTCTTCAAGATTTTCTTGAAGAAGATCGGCTTTAGTCGCGTCGTTGTCGGTTCCGTTAAAGAAGCGCTCGCCGCTCTCGAGAAACAAAAATTCGATATGATTTTTCTCGATTTAAAATTGCCGGACGGTCCGGCCGACGATGTTTACGAAACCGCGAAAGAAGAGCAGCCGAATTGCCCGATTGTTATCATCACCGGTTATCCCGACAGCGAAATGCTCGATCGGATTCTGGCGAAAGGTCCGGTCACGGTGTTGAAAAAGCCGCTCAAAGCGGAGCAGCTAAAAGAGGTTGTTCGCATTCTCGGTCACAAAGACGCCGTCAAGCTCGCCGCCTAACGAGCAATTTTTTAGTTGTAGCCGCGGTCGCTGACCGCGGCCGTTCGGCGGACAGAATCATCGGCTGCCCCTTGACTCTTCCCAGGTCAATCGTTCACTTGTGCCTGTTCCCGCGCGGTTAGCTCAGTGGTAGAGCACTACCTTGACACGGTAGGGGTCACAGGTTCGAACCCTGTATCGCGCATTGTTTGAATCGGCTGATGTTCTATACATACGTCCTGCGATGTGGCGACGGAAATTTGTATATTGGTTCGGCTGTTGATCTACAGAGGCGAATTGCGCAGCACCGTGATGGTCGCGTGCCGGCAACTGCTCATCGACTGCCCGTGATATTGGAGTATTACGAGGCGTGCCGTTCCGAATTGAAAGCACGCATCCGAGAAAAGCAGCTCAAAAGCGGCTTCGGGCGCGCCTATCTGAAGCGACGTTTGGAATAGGGTCACACCGCGCCCGCAACGCTTCGCGTAGCGATGCGGGCGGGGGTTCGAACCCTGTATCGCGCACCATGATCTTCCTCACGTTTCGCGCAATCTCACTTGCACTAGCGACGCCGAGAGTTGCCCAATTGCCTCGAAAGCAAGAACGCGCCCGCACCGAGCAGCGACCATGACGCTTGAATGGCAAATCCGAGCGATGCGCCGAATGCGGCAATAGCCGGCGGGACATGGGCCAGATTGCCGAGCAATTGTTGAAATAGGGTCTCCCGCACGCCGACGCCGCCGAATGAAATCGGTACGCCCGTAACAGTGTTGACGATCGGCATGATCGTGAGCATGTCGGCCAGAGTCGCGGTCGGTCCAGCTCGCGCGATGAAGCGATTCCGCCGCACAATAGTAGCTCAAATAGTAGGCCAGGTGCGAGATGACCGTGAGGACAAACGCGCTCAACATGACGAGTCGATGTTTGGCGTAGAGATTTAACGCGTTCCCGGATTTAACGAACGTTTCGCGCAAGGGCAATTGTTTCGGCAGCCGGTTCAGCAAACCGAAACCGACAGCGCAAAACAAGAAAACGACGAGGACAAATCCGGCCGCGAGCAGACCGAGCGCGAGATAAGTGATGTGCAACGTCGCGCGCGAGCTTTTCAACCAATCAAAACGCCAGATCAGACTGAGGCTGGCGAGAAAAACAAGGGAGAGCAGACCGAACAGGCGATCCATCGCCACGGAAAGCGTCGCGCGCGTTCTTTTACCGCGCGTTAGCTTGAACACATAATAGAGCCGCATCACGTCGCCGCCGATAAGACCGGGCAGGAACATATTAAAAAACAAACCAACCATCACGATGCCGCCCGCGCGCAACCAGCCGAGCATGATACCCTGGACGCGCAGCAACATTTGCCAGCGCACGGTGGCGAGCAGTTCGACAACGCTGTAGGAAATCCAGCCGAGCAGAAGCCAATGATGGTCCGATTGCGTTAGCGCGTGGGCGATCTGCGCGCGCTTGTTCGGATCGTGAAAGACGTAGATGATGCCCGCGGCGGTGACGAGAAGCTGAAGTGAAATAATGCCGATGCGTTTCAACGCCGAAGTGGTCGCAGAATTTTTCTTTCGCATCGCTCTTAGTATAGCTGTCTCATGTCGATCGAATACGATGCCATCATCGTAGGTGCTGGCCCGAATGGATTGGCCGCCGCGATTACGCTCGCGCAAGCCGGCTGCTCCGTTCTGGTCTTGGAAGCAAACGCGACCATCGGCGGCGGCGCGCGCTCGGCGGAACTAACGTTGCCGGGGTTTCTACACGACGTTTGTTCGGCAATCCATCCGCTCGCGATCGGCTCGCCATTTTTCAAAACACTGCCGCTGGAACGTTGCGGGCTTACCTGGATCCATCCGGAAATTCCGCTGGCGCATCCGCTCGATGACGGCTCGGCCGTGTCGTTACATCGCGATTTGGGCGAAACTGCTAACTCGTTAGGCAACGATGGGCGCGCCTACCGACGTTTGATGGAACCGTTCGTGCGCCATTGGGAAAAACTGGCTGAGGAATTCTTGCAGCCGATGCTGCATTTCCCGCGCGCCCCAGTTGCACTGGCGCGATTTGGTCTGGCCGCGCTTCCGCCGGCGAATTGGCTCGCCAAATCGCTTTTTCGCCGTGAACCGGCACGCGCAATTTTTGCCGGCATCGCCGCGCACTCATTTTTGACTCTGGAATCGCCCGCATCGTCTGCCTTTGGGCTGGTCCTGGCAATGGCCGGTCACGCGGTTGGCTGGCCAATTCCTCGCGGTGGTTCGCAATCAATCGCGGATGGGCTGGCCAATTACCTGCGCGAACTCGGCGGACGAATCGAAGTTAACGAGCGTGTGAAAAGTTTGCGTGAGTTGCCAAAGTCTCGCGTTTGCTTGCTCGATATTTCGCCCTGGCAATTCGTGCAAATGGCCGGCGAACAATTGCCAGCGGCATATCGAGATCGTCTCGAACGTTTCAAACATGCACCCGGTATTTGCAAGATCGATTACGCGCTCAGCAGTCCGATTCCCTGGAAAGCCGATGCCTGCAAACGCGCCGGCACCGTTCATGTCGGTGGCACGTTTGACGAAATCGCAGACGCGGAACGCGATGTTGTTGTCCGGGGCCGTCATCCCGAGCGGCCGTTCGTGCTCGTGGCGCAGCAAAGTCTTTTCGACTCAACGCGCGCGCCGAGCGGTCAGCACACGTTGTGGGCGTATTGTCATGTTCCCTTCGGGTCTGATGTCGATGTGTCGGAACGCATCGAGCAACAAATCGAGCGCTTCGCGCCGGGCTTTCGCGATTGCATTCTCGCGCGGCATGTCTCGCGCGCAATCGATTTTGAAAAATCGAATGCGAATTTGATTGGCGGCGACATCAACGGTGGCGCGGCGAATTTTTGGCAGCTGATTGCGCGTCCGACATTCAGTCCATCACCGTACCGCACGCCTTTGCGCGGAGTTTATTTATGTTCAGCCTCAACACCGCCCGGCGGCGGTGTGCATGGCATGTGTGGCTATCATGCGGCGCGTGCGGCATTACACGATCTGAACAGGTAGGGGCGGTTCACCCAACCGCCCGCGGGCGATTGAGGTCAATCGCCCCTACCTTGATCTGCAGATCAAAGGCGCGTAATGGAGAGAGCAGCAGCGATTCCTTAACGAACGTTGACCTAATGAATCCAGCGATGCCGGAGCCAAAATCACGCGAGTTCCAAAATCGCATGGCGCGGATCGAAGAGCTGATTCATGCGATCGATGCGATGCCGGATGAAAAGGCCCGCGCGCAGACACGCGAGCTCGTGCAGGCGTTATTAGACCTTCACGGCAATGGATTGAATCGCGCGCTCGAAACCATTTTTGATTCAGGCCCGGATGGTCAGGCGTTGATCAACAAACTCGCGGAAGACGATCTCATTTCGAATTTGCTTTTGCTCCACGGATTGCATCCGCTCGATCTGGAAACGCGCGTGCGCCACGCGCTCGACGAAGTGAAACCGCGGCTCGGATTGCATGGAGGCAGCGTCGAACTAATGGGCGTGACGCCCGAAGGCGCGGTGCGTTTGCAGTTAGAAGGAAATTGCGAGGGTTGTCCATCGTCCCGCGTCACGCTGAAATATTCCATCGAGGAAGCACTCTACGCGGCCGCGCCCGATATCACGTCGCTGGAAGTGAATGGTCTTGTCGCGGAACACGCACCGCCAGCGGCAAATCCGAAATTTACAGAGTGCCCGTCCAATAATGGCAACGGCCAAATCGCAGCAACAGGAGGAAGTAAATGAGTAAACCACCAGTTCCAGATCACGTCGCCGGAACGCCGAAAGGCGAAGAACAAGCGCTGAGCAGTCGCGAACCGGGACGCGATCCCAGTCGCAAATATTATCGTAGTGCGCGCGATTCTACTGGCATCAACGCTGACAAGCGCGAGCCGATCGTTCCTGCCATGGCGAACATACCGCCGGCATAGTTCCGAATTAGAGCGCCAGACGTTGATTATAAATAACGCCTGTCATTCTGAGCGAAGCGTTGAGACAAGGTAACGTCTAGGTTCCCTTGGATTCGTTGAGTTCTTGCGAGAAAATTTTGCGCGCGATCTCAAGCGCTTGGGGTTCGACACGTTCGAACTGATCGACTGCACGTTGTTCAAGGCGCGCGAAGTCAAAACCGCTCAACCGTGCGGTCGATTCCGCCGCCGCGGCGAGCGTCCGCCAGAGCGATCGTTTGCCAGTGATGCCTAACGAAAGGCTTTCGAGCGATTGCAATAATGCCAGATTTGCTTCCCCGGAATCGCCGAGCCGCAGTTTGGCGCGGGAAAATTTCTCGGCAACCCACGCGCCGGCTTTCTTCATCGCGCTCTCTTCGATCCCAAAATTCTTCATGAGCCGCTTCAGCTCGTCCTGATCGGATTCGATATCTTCACGCAAAGTTTTCAGAAAAGTCTCCAATGGTTTGCCCTTCTGCGCGTCGATCATGTCGCCGAGCATTTCGAGCGCGCCGACCGAGCCGCCGAGGTGATCGTTCAGGTAAATTGGCAGATCTTTCATCCAGGGAAGAATCGTTGGTCGCGGCGCCCATGCGTGCAGGAGCCGTCGCTGTTGCTCGCGCAATCGATAAGCCTTAAGCAATAGAGAATCATGGCATCATCGGGCTTTTCAGCTTTACGGCGTTTTGCCGCCGGTGAAACGCCAGCGCCAAGGCGGAAAGCTCCCGAAGAGCAGTGCGAGCTCTGCAGTCTTCGTCTCGGTCCGGAACATCGGCATCTGCTCGAAACAGCAACGCGCAAGATCGTCTGCGCCTGCGATGCCTGCGCGATGCGATTTGAAGGCGTGCTCGAAGGCCGCTTCAAAATCATCCCGCGCGACGCGCGACCCCTAACCGATTTCAAAGCGAGCGATGCGGAATGGGAAAGCCTTTCGCTCCCGATCAACCTCGCCTTTTTCTTTTACAACACGCCGAATCAGAAAATGGTCGCGATGTATCCAAGCCCAGCCGGTGCAACCGAGTCGCTTCTGCCACTGACAGCCTGGGAATCACTTGTTAGGCAAAATCCGATTCTAAGCGACATGCCAGCCGATGTAGAAGCGCTGCTGGTAAATCGCGTCGGCGAAAAGCGCGATTATTTTCTCGCGCCGATCGACAAATGTTTCGAATTGGTCGGCACGATTCGAATGCATTGGCGCGGCTTATCCGGCGGCGAAGAAGTCTGGCGCGCGATCGATGAATTTTTCGCGAGATTGAAAGCGTAATGACGTTGCCTGATGAGCCGCTGGTAGGGCGCGATCGCCGATCGCGCCGCGGCGGACGGCCCGCCGGTCCGTCCCTACCGATCATCTGCGATGCCTGATCTCAATTTCAAAATTCTCAGCATCGAGCCTGCACATCGCGGACTCGTTCCGTTGCTGCATTTCAAACTGGAAATCACGAACGAGCCGGCAACAGAAACAATTCAGAGCGTGATGTTGCAAACGCAGATCCAAATTCAATCGCCACAACGTGGCTACGCCGACACCGAAAAGGAAAAACTGAAAGAACTTTTCGGCACACCGGATCAGTGGGGACAATCCTTGCGCAACAAACTTTGGGCGCACGCGAATACGATTGTCCCGACATTTTCAGGCAGGACGGAAACGATGTTGCCGGTCGTTTGCACCTTCGATCTTAACGTCGCGGCGACGAAATATTTCTACGCGCTCGAAGATGGCGAAGTGCCGCTGCTCTTTCTTTTCAGCGGCACGATCTTCTACGCTGGCGCAGATGGTCGACTGCAGATTCAGCAAGTTTCCTGGAACAAGGAATGCACCTACCGCATGCCGATAACGGTGTGGAAGGAACTGATGAATCATCATTATCCGGAGAGCGCATGGCTCTTCCTCGGACGCGAAACGTTCGATCGGCTGTACGAATATAAGCGCAGCTCGGGGGCTACCTCCTGGGAGCAGACTATCGACAAGTTACTGGATCAAAGACCGTGACTCGTGTCGCAAATATTTTCGGGGAGCGCACGCTTGCAGCGTGCTGGTCGCGGCATTTTGCCGCGACGAACTTTGAGAAAGTTCACTCGCTGCTTGCGTTTTCCCCGCAAAGAAAAGGCCGCAAAGGCAGAATGCCTTTGCCCGCACGCTACAAGCGTGCGCTCCCCAAACCGACCAGATATCGCGCGCGCGTATGAACCGCGAACTCGTTGATAAGGTCGTCAACGCTCTTCTCTACGAGGGCTACATTCTCTATCCCTACCGCGCGTCGTCGAAAAAGAATCAGCGCGAGCGTTTCACTTTCGGTCGCGTCTACCCCGAGGCGTACAGCATCGCGCAGGAAGGTCGCGAGCCATGTGCAATGCAGACGCAATGTCTCATTCGCGATGAATCAAAAGATGCGGTCGCGCAGGTCGAAGTGCGCTTTCTTCATCCAATGGCGCGAGAAATCGGTGCGCTGCCATCCACTGTCGATGAATTATCGCCTAACGAATCGTCATTCGAGATCGTTCCCGAGCTTCGCATCGACGGCAAGATTTATCAGACGTGGCACGAAGTAGTGGAACGGCAGATTGCGATTCCACCATTCTCGTTAGCAAAAGCTGTTCAAAAAACGCACGAGTTTCATTTTCCCGAAAGCCAGACAACGGAACCAATTCGAAACAATGAAGGGAAAACCGTCGCGGTAGTCGTTAGGCGACAGGGTGCGATCAACGGCAGGATTGAGCTTGCGACCGAAACCGTTGACGAGGTCGCGATGAAACTCACGGTCCGCATCTTGAATCAAACGGACATCCCGAAATCGGATCTGGAAGATCAGGACAAGATCGTCATGCGCACGATGGCATCGGCGCATACGCTTATCTGGGCGGAAGGCGGCGAATGCATTTCGTTGCTCGATCCGCCCGGCGCCTATGCCGAAGCGGCGGCCGCATGTAAAAATATCGGCACGTGGCCGGTGCTTGTGGGAGATCAAACCAAGCACGAACACGATGCGATGCTGTCATCGCCAATCATTCTTTACGATTACCCGAAGATCGCAGCGCAGAGCGCCGGCGATTTGTTCGATGGCACAGAGATCGACGAGATTCTGACTTTGCGCGTGATGACGATGACGGACGAAGAGAAAGCCGAGATGCGCAACGTCGATGAACAGGCGCGTCGAATTCTCGAGCGCACCGAAACGATGCCGACAGATCACCTTCTGCAAATGCACGGGACGATGCGGAATGTGCAGGCCTCGAACGAATCCTTTTTCAATCCACAGGAACGACGGAAGACGGTGACAGTAAACGGCGTGGAATTGAAGATGGGGGATCGCGTCCGCATTCATCCCAAACGTCGCGCCGACGTATTCGACATCGCGCTCAGCGGCAAGATCGCGATCATCGAAGCGATCGAAGAAGACGTGCAAAACGAAGTGCATCTTGCGCTCGTGCTGGAAGACGATCCCGGCCGCGAGCTCGGCATGATGCGACAGCCGGGCCACCGGTTTTTCTATGGTGTGGACGAAGTGGAACCGATCACGGAATGACGATCGCATCTTGCATATCGGTTTCAAAAATCGTTAGCGGGATTCCTCTCCCACCGGGAGAGGAGACGGCAGCGTCACACCGCGAGAAACCTCGTTATCTTCAACAGAAATGAAACGAATTCTCGTCGCTGGCATCGGAAATATTTTTTTTGGCGACGATGCGTTTGGTTGTGAGGTGGCCAAAGAGTTAGCTCAACGCTCATTACCCGATGGAGTGCGCGTAACCGACTTCGGGATTCGGAGTTACGATCTCGCTTACGCGATCATGGACGATTACGACGCGACGATTTTGATCGACGCAACGCCGCGCGGAAGTCCGCCCGGAACAGTCTACCTGATCGAACCCGATCTAAAAAAGCTGGACGAGTCTGCGGACGAGATCGTTAATGCCCATAGCATGAACCCGGTGCGCGTTCTGCAAATGGTCCGTTCTCTCGGCGGACGGCCGCGCGCGCTGTATGTCGTCGGCTGCGAACCAGCGGTGCTCGAGGCGGAAGAAGGTCGCATGGGCCTAAGCGAGACGGTGCAACGCGCCATCGCTCCCGCGGTTGAGATGATCGAGAAACTAACTGCCGATCTTCTCGCCGGGAAAAGTGCCGCAAATCCCGAGCGCGCAAAAAGTTCAAACCAATTTATGGCTCCTAAACGAAATACAACGGAGGAAACAATATGAGTGCTGCTCTTTGGGCCTGGATAATTGTCGGCTGCGTCGTCGTGCTATTCGCAATCATTTTCACCATCATGATGATTCCCGAGATCGTGCGCTACATGAAACTGAAGAGCATGTGACAACGGCTTTTGATCAAAACAAAAGTTTTTTCCTTATGTGAGTTGAGTCGAACAACGTAGTGACGCCACCGCGGGCCGGGGCCGAAGCTGGAATCGGCAGCGGCGGCAAAATTGGAGGTAACCCTTATGGCATCACCGGCAATCATCGCGGATCGTCCCCCGGATATTAAGGAAATTCATGTCGTCTGGATGACGACCGGTTTGGGGTGCGACGGAGATTCGGTGTCCGTCACGGCGGCCTCGCTTCCAAGTATTGAAGAGGTTGTCTTGGGTGCGATCCCTGGCTTGCCGAAGGTGCATCTGCACAACCCGGTGCTCGCCTATGAAGTCGGCGATGATTTCATGAAATGGTGGTTCGACGCCGCGGCCGGAAAGCTGGAGCCGTTCGTTCTGGTGCTCGAAGGTTCGGTGCCTAACGAGAAGATTAAGAGCGAAGGATATTGGGCGGCGATGGGAACTGATCCCGACACCGGCCAGCCAATTACGACGAACGAATGGATCGACCGACTTGCGCCGAAAGCGACGGCGGTGATCGCGGCCGGCACGTGCGCGACTTACGGCGGCATTCACGCGATGCAGGGAAATCCGACAGGCGCGATGGGTCTCGCCGATTATCTCGGCTGGGATTGGAAATCGAAAGCCGGTTTGCCGATTGTGAATGTGCCTGGTTGTCCGGTGCAGCCGGACAACATGATGGAGACGTTACTCTATTTGCTTTATCAAGTCGCAGGTCTCGCGCCGATCATTCCGCTCGACGATCAACTGCGTCCGACGTGGCTCTTCGGCAAAACCGTGCACGAAGGCTGCGATCGCGCCGGTTATTACGAGCAGGCTGATTTCGCGAAAGAATACGGTTCGCCGAAATGCCTCGTGAAGATCGGCTGCTGGGGGCCGGTGGTGAATTGCAACGTGACCAAGCGCGGCTGGATGGACGGGATCGGCGGTTGTCCGAATGTCGGTGGAATTTGCATTGGCTGCACCATGCCGGGATTCCCGGACAAGTTCATGCCGTTCATGGACGCGCCGCCAGGATCGGTGCTTTCAACCGTTGTCGTCGGAATGTGGGGCGGAATTTTGCGCGGCCTTCGTTCCATCACCAACACTGCGGTCAACAAAGAACCCAAGTGGCGGCATCCGCGCGGAGAGCTGACCACCGGTTACGAGCCAAAACATTACGCCCATAACGGACGCAACTAGAAAGCGAAACTCATATGCCTACTACTCTTGAAACAGCACCAGAAGCGATGAAGTCGGTTTCGGGCGGCAATCTCGTTGAGATGTCATGGGACCCGATCACACGCATCGTCGGCAGTCTCGGGATTTACACGAAGATCGATTTCGACTCGAAGCGAGTGGCGGAGTGTTACAGCACGTCGTCGATCTTTCGCGGTTACTCGATCTTCATGCAGAACAAGGACCCGCGTGATGCGCATTTCATCACCAGCCGCATCTGCGGAATTTGCGGAGACAATCACGCGACCTGTTCGTGTTACGCGCAGCAGATGGCCTATGGCGTGAAGCCGCCTGCGCTCGGCGAGTGGATCGTGAACCTCGGCGAAGCGGCCGAGTACATGTTCGATCACAACATTTTCCAGGACAACCTCGTCGGCGTCGATTTCTGCGAGATGATGGTGAAGGAAACGAACCCCGGTGTCTGGGAAAAAGCGCAACGCACACCCGCACCACACGCGGAAGATCACGGCTATCGCACGATTGGCGACATCATGAAGGCGCTCAATCCGTTCGAGGGCGAATTCTACCGCGAGACGCTGCAGGTGAGCCGTTACACGCGCGAAATGTTTTGTCTGATGGAAGGGCGCCACGTCCATCCATCCACGCTCTATCCCGGCGGCGTCGGTACCGTGCCATCGATCCAGGTCTTCACCGATTATCTCGTGCGCCTGACGAGATATGCGGAGTTCATGAAACGATGTCTGCCGTTGCACGACGATCTCTTCGATTTCTTCTACGAAGCGTTGCCGGGTTACGAGAAAGTTGGACAGCGCCGAATTTTGCTCGGCTGCTGGGGATCGTTCCAGGATCCGGACGTTTGCGATTACGACTACAAAACGATGGAGAAATGGGGCGATGCCATGTTCGTCACGCCCGGCATTGTCGTAGACGGCAAGCTCGTCACGCACAACCTCGTCGATATCAACGTCAACCTTCGCATCCTGCTCGGCTCTTCTTATTATGAAGACTGGGCCGACAGCGGCGAAACGTTTGTGAAGAACGATCCGTTAGGCAATCCGATCGACAAACGTCATCCCTGGAATCAAACGACGATTCCGAAACCGCAACGGCGCGACTTCGCCGGAAACTACACATGGGTCATGTCGCCGCGCTGGCTCGACAAACGCACCGGCGACCATCTCGCGCTCGATACCGGTGGTGGACCGATCGCGCGGCTCTGGGCCACCGCGCTCGCGGGCCTTGTCGATATCGGTTACGTCAAAGCGCCGGGAGACGGCACGGTGCGGATGCGTTTACCAAAGACGGCCACGAAACCGGAGAAGGAATTCGTCTGGAAAGTTCCGCAATGGAGCAACGCCATCGAACGCGATCGCGCCCGCACTTATTTCCAGGTTTACGCCTGCGCCTGCGCTTACTACTTCATCGAAAAAGCGATGGCGGAAGTGCATGCCGGTCGCACGGCGACATTCACGCCGTTCAAAGTGCCGGACGAAGCGATCGGCTGCGGGTTTCACGAAGCGGTGCGCGGCGTGTTGTCGCATCACCTCGTTATCCGCAAAGGCAAGATCGCGAATTATCATCCGTATCCGCCGACACCGTGGAACGCGAATCCGCGCGACATTTACGGCACGCCTGGGCCGTACGAAGACGCCGTGCAGAACACGCCGATCTTCGAGGAGAACGGGCCCGACAACTTCAAAGGCATCGACATCATGCGCGCCGTGCGCAGTTTCGATCCGTGTCTGCCGTGCGGCGTCCACATGTATCTCGGCAACGGGAAACTGTTGCAGAAAAAACACACGCCCAGCGCATTCGCGGGCCTCGCACACTAATCGCGTGGCCAATCTTAAATTTGGTATGGCGCGACCGCCGGGCGCGCCGACGAAATCACGGACGGCCCGGCGGTCCGTCCCTATACCACCTAACGAATGATCACACTCGAAGCACAACCCGACGAAATCTACGACATCGAACTCGAGCACAGTTTGCTCGAAGCGAACGAGAAACTCGCGAAAGAGAACCGCGCGCTGCTCGATAAACACGGCACGACCGCTATCGATTTCATGGGCGCAATCGGCTCCGGCAAGACCACCTTGATTACGAAGCTCGTCGAAAGATTAAAGAACAAACTCGGCGTCGCTGTTTTCAACGGCGACGCGACCACGAGCAATGACGCCGACGCAATTGCAAAGCAGAATGTGCCGATCGTGCAAATCGCGACGGTGAACGGTTGCCACCTCGACGCCAATCTTGTCGGGAAAGGTTTGCGTCAAATCGATCTCGCGCAACTGAAGCTAATTTTCATCGAAAACATCGGGAACCTCATTTGTCCGGCGGAATTTCCGCTCGGTTCAAAAGCTCGCGTGGTTGTTGTCAGTGTTACCGAAGGACCGTGGATGGTGAAAAAACATCCCCACATGTTTCTGGGCTCGCAGGTCGTTGTGATCAACAAAATCGATCTCGCTGATGCCATGGAAGTAAGCGTGGACGATCTCACCCGCGACGTGCACGCGCTCAAGCCAGACATCAAAGTGATTCCGACAAGCTGCAAAACCGGCGCCGGACTCGACGAAGTCGCGGAAACGCTTCTGGCGATCTGATGAAAAACGGCGAAGCCGGAAACGCAAAGTGGCGCAAGCCTCCGGCTTGCGAACTAAAGATCGCATGCGAGACGCTTGCGCCACTTTTTTGTCGCCATGCATGAGCTTTCCATTGCATCCGGCCTGGTCGAAAAACTTCTCCAGTTCTCGAGCGAAAATCCCGACAAGAAGATTGTCGAGGTTCGATTAGCTGTTGGTGAATTCAGCCATATCGAAAGCGAACAACTAAGTTTTTGCTACAACGCCGTGATCACGGAAACTCCGCTCGATGGTTCCACGCTCTCGATCGAAACGGTCCAGGCGATGGTGCAGTGTCCGCATTGCTCGTATCGCGGCCGACCAAAATATCTTGAGGATCTCATCTCTGGTAAGCCGGTCGCGACATTGCAATGTCCAAGCTGCGGCAAGGCCGCCGAAATGACTGAAGGCGATGAGTGCGCGATCAAGTCGGTGAAATTTACGGTAGGGCGCGACGGCTCTGTCGTGCCGACGAAATCGACGGACGGCCCGGCGGCCCGTCCCTACCAATCATGACAACGCTCGCATCGATTCTTCTTCTCGGTTTTTTTCTCGGAATGCGCCACGCAACCGATTCCGATCACGTCGTCGCCGTCACGACAATCGTTAGCCGGCAGCGCTCGATCTGGAATGCGGCATCCACCGGTATTTTCTGGGGAATCGGACACAGCCTGACGCTGCTGGTCATCGGCGGGGCGATCATTCTCTTCGGACTCGTTATTCCGGAGCGGCTCGGAATGAGTCTCGAGTTTTGCGTCGCGCTGATGCTGATTCTACTCGGTGCGCTAAATTTGCGCGCGACATTGCGTGCTGTGCGCACCGCGACAGACGATCATCACGAGCATCCGCACCAACATGGCGATTACGTGCATACGCACGGGCATGGACACGCACCGAACACGCACGGCCATGCCGAGGGCGATGTTCCTTCGGCGAAACTCGATCGTCGTTTCGGCCAGCTGAAATTCTATCAGGCGTTGCGTCCGGTTGTGATCGGTATTGTCCACGGTCTCGCCGGTTCCGCCGCAGTGGCCCTGCTTGTGCTCCCCATTATTCGGAATCCGATCTGGGCAATGGCGTACTTACTGATTTTTGGAGTGGGAACGATCGCCGGGATGATGCTGATCACCGCCGCGATCGCAGTGCCAGTGACTTACAGCACGCGTTTTCAATTGTTACATCGCCATCTCGGAACCGCCGCCGGCGTGATCAGTCTCGGATTCGGTTTATTTCTCGTTTACCAAATCGGTTTTGTAGACGGCCTGTTTCGTTAGGCCGTTGCCTGCCATGAAAGTTTCGTGGCTGAGCAAAGTGGAAATGCCGTGGTCGATGCTCGCGATCACCGGCATCCTGTTCGGCCTCGTCGCGGTCATTCGTCGACCTGGGTGGCACTGAATGGAAAAAGAAACGAATCGCGAACGACTAAGAATCACGGTGCGCGGTGCCGTTCAGGGCGTCGGCTTCCGTCCGTTCGTTTATCGGCTTGCGACTGAGCTCAAACTGAATGGCTGGGTTTTGAATTCCGCGCAGGGTGTTTTCATCGAAGTAGAAAGCGAACGCGATTCGCTCCGAACATTCTTGCGGCGGTTGGAAAAAGAGAGACCGGCACGCGCCATTATCCAAAGTTTGGAATCCTCGTTTCTCGATGCGGTCGGTTATGACAGATTCGAAATTCGCGAAACCGACGATCGCGGCGAGAAAACTGCACTGATTCTTCCAGACATTGCAACGTGTGCGGATTGCTTGCGCGAAATTTTTGATCCAAACGATCGGCGATTTCGCTACCCATTCACGAATTGCACCAATTGCGGCCCGCGTTTCTCGATCATCGAAGCACTGCCCTACGACCGCGCCAACACTTCGATGAAAAAGTTCGCGATGTGTGCGGAATGCGAGCGCGAATATCACGATCCTCTCGATCGTCGCTTTCACGCGCAGCCAAATGCTTGTCCGGTTTGTGGTCCGCATTTGGAATTTTGGAATGAGACCGGACACGCGATTGCCGAAAAGGATGAAGCGTTGCTTCAAGCGGCAAACGCGATTCGCGAAGGAAAAATTCGTCGCGCTCAAGGGCATCGGCGGATTTCAACTGATCGTCGACGCACGAAATGAGAATGGCTGTCGTTAGATTGCGTGAACGAAAACATCGCGAAGAGAAGCCATTCGCGCTCATGTTTCCATCGCTCGGCTTGATCAAGGATTATTGCGAAGTCTCCGAGCTTGAAGAACGCCTTCTGCTTTCGGTCGAATCGCCAATTGTTTTGTTGCGAACGCGATCAGGGATCTCTCCATCGGTCGCACCACGAAATCCGAATCTCGGCGCGATGCTGCCCGTACACGCCACTGCATCATTTGTTGATGCGCGAACTGGATTTTCCCGTCGTCGCTACGAGCGGAAATCTTTCCGACGAACCGATCTGCATCGACGAGTTCGAGGCGCTGAAACGTCTGCGCGATATTGCTGATTTCTTTTTGGTGCACAATCGACCAATCGTCAGGCACGTTGACGATTCCATCGTCCGAATAATGCATGGACGCGAATTGGTTTTGCGTCGTGCGCGAGGCTACGCGCCGTTGCCGATATTTGTAGGGCGTCTGTGTCAGACGCCAACGTCTTCATCCGGCGTTTCGCAGAAACGCCCTACAATTCTCGCCGTTGGCGCGCACTTGAAAAACACCGTCGCATTGAGCGTGGGCAAGAATGTTTTTGTTAGTCAGCACATTGGTGACTTGGAAACGGAACAAGCTTATCGCGCCTTCAAGAATGCTGCAGCGGATTTACCGCGGCTTTACGATGCGAAAATCGAGGTGATCGCGTGCGATAAGCATCCCGAATATCTCTCCACCAAATACGCGATGGAGCTGTCTTCGGATTGGGGAGCGCACGCGACCTCGCGTGCTTCATTCGGCGACTCGCCGAATGCTCCTGCAGGCGAAGATCTTCGCGGCGAGTCGCCGCGAAGGGCACGCGGGTCGCGTGCGCTCCCCAGAAAGAGCTTGCTCCAGCCTGTCCAACACCATTGGGCGCACATCGCTGCGTGCATGGCGGAAAATGAAATTGAGTCGCCTGCGCTCGGTGTCGCGTGGGATGGAACCGGGTTTGGTTTGGACGGCACCATCTGGGGCGGCGAATTTTTGCTGGCGGACAAACGTTCTTTCACGCGCGTGGCGCACCTTCGTCAGTTCGCACTTCCGGGCGGCGAAGCTGCGATTAAAGAACCGCGGCGCAGCGCGCTCGGTGTCCTGCACGAAATTTTTGGCAGCGAGTTTTGGGAGCAGCGCGAATTCCTCCGCGATTTTTCGGAAAGTGAAATCGTGTTGTTGCGCCAGTTGCTCCAGAAAAATATCAATGCGCCCATCACCTCCAGCGTCGGCCGGCTGTTTGATGCCGTGGCCTCCCTCACCGGGCTTCGACATCGTTCCAGTTTCGAAGGCCAGGCGGCGATGGAGCTGGAATTTGCGCTTTTTCCCGGCGTTGCGGACGGCTACGATTTCAACCTCATGGACGGACGGCCGCTCATTATCGATTGGAAACCGACGATTCGCGGCATCGCATCGGATCTGAAACGGCGGACATCGGTCGGCGTTATCTCGGCAAAATTTCACAACACGCTGGTTGAAACAATCATTGCCGTCGCGCGCAAAGTTGGAGAGCCCAGGGTTGTCCTCAGCGGCGGATGTTTTCAGAACAAATACCTCGCTGAGCGCGCAATCGAACGACTGCGGGAGGAAAACTTTCGGCCCTACTGGCACCAGCGTATTCCACCGAACGACGGTGGCATCGCCCTTGGCCAGGTGGTGGCGACTGCGTGGACACAAGGATCATGAATCTGGTCTACGGCGAAGTCGTCGACATCCTTACGGAAGACGGGATGCGATATGGAAATGTGCGCGTTGCAGGCGCGCTCAAGAAGGTCCCATTGGAATTACTGACGGATGTCGTTTGCGGTGATAAAGTTCTTATGTGCGACGGCGTCGCCATCAGCAGAGTAAGGCGGCCTGCTCGCGACAGGGAGAAAAATTATGTGCCTGGCCATTCCCGGAAAGCTGATTGAAATCGGCCCAGACGCGCAGGGCGTGCTGATGGGCAAAGCGAATTTCGGCGGGATCGTGAAGCAGGTTTGCCTCGAATACACGCCCGAGGTGGTGATAGGTGATTACGTCTTGGTGCACGTCGGTTTTGCGCTTAGCAAAGTGGACGAGGAGCAAGCCGCGCAGACTTACAAGGCGCTCGAGCAATTGCAGCAGTTGGGCGAGCTGGACATTCCGGACGTGGATGATGCCGAGGCAGCGAAACAGTTTTTCGATTCTCCTCCATCGGCTGCGGCATAGTCATGAAATATCTCGACGAATATCGCAGCGAAACGCTCGCGCGAGGTATCGTCGACGAAATCAACCGCATCGTCACGCGCCCGTGGGTGTTGATGGAAGTTTGCGGCGGGCAAACACATAGCATCGTCAAATACGGAATCGACCGGCTTTTGCCTAACGAGATCGAACTGGTGCACGGGCCGGGCTGCCCGGTGTGCGTGACGTCACTCGAAATGATCGACAAGGCGCACGCGATCGCGCAGCGGCCAGATGTCATTTTTTGTTCCTTCGGCGACATGCTGCGCGTGCCGGGATCGCGCGACGATCTTTTGATTTTGAAATCGCGCGGCGCAGACATGCGCGTTGTTTATTCGCCGATCGATTGTTTGAAAATCGCGCGCGCAAATCCGGACAAGAAAGTCGTCTTCTTCGCCATTGGATTTGAAACGACGGCACCGAGCAACGCGATGGCTGTTTTCCAGGCGCAGAAGCAAGGCATCAAGAATTTTTCCGTTCTCGTTTCGCATGTTCTCGTCCCGCCATCGATCGCTTCCATTCTGCAATCGCCGCTCAATCGCGTGCAGGGATTTCTCGGGCCCGGCCATGTCTGCACGGTGATGGGTTATCGCGAATACGAGCCGCTCGCCGCGCGATTTAATGTTCCGATCGTCATCACCGGATTTCGAGCCGATCGATATTTTGCAGGGAACGCTCATGACGGTGCGCCAACTCGAAGCCGGAACGCACGAAGTGGAAAACCAATATCCGCGCGTGGTGCAACGCGATGGTAATCGCGTCGCGCAAGATTTGGTGAATCAGGTTTTCGAAGTGTGCGATCGCAAATGGCGCGGTGTCGGTTCGATTCCGAAAAGCGGTTACAAATTGCGCTACGAATTTCGCGAACACGACGCGGAAAAGATTTTCGAAGTAAAAGAAATCGACACGCAGGAACCGGAGGCTTGCATCAGCGGTCTGGTTTTACGCGGCGTGAAAAAGCCCCACGATTGCGCCTGTTTCGGAAAGGAATGCACGCCGGAACATCCGCTCGGTGCGACCATGGTTTCGGCGGAAGGCGCCTGTGCCGCGTATTACGCCTATGGGCGTCATCTCGAAAATCAGAAGCGCGAACAGAAGCCACGCGCGGAGGCGGCATGATCTGGGGAGCGCACGCTTGCAGCGTGCGGGCGATGACATTTTGTCATCGCGAAATTCTTTTAAAAGATTGTTTCGGCAAAATGCCGAAACCCACACGCCACAGGCGTGCGCTCCCCAATCCGTCATGAACACCGCGACTCTCGACAAACTCGACGAGCCGTTTCGCGATAAGATTCTGCGCAAGTGCGGCGAGAGCGTCGAGATGAAGGAGAAGTTCTTCGATAAATATGCGGACGATATCGAAGCGTTAAGCAAAGAAATGGCCGAACGTTTTTCGCAGGGCCACAGACTCCTCACGATGGGAAACGGTGGGAGTTTATGCGATGCGCTGCATTTTGCGGTCGAGTTCACGCATCCGATTATCGAAAAACGCGCCGCGTTCTCCGCGATTCCGCTCATGACCGATGTGGCGACGATGACTGCAGTAAGCAACGACACCGATTATGCGCGCGTATTTGTCGATCAATTGCGTTTGCTCGGACAACCCGGCGATATTGCGCTCGCCGTGAGCACAAGCGGCAAATCCCCAACCTGATCTACGCGCTCGAAGAAGCGCGCAAAAAGAAGATGCTTACGGTGGCGTGGGCGGGCAAGGACGGCGGGCGATTTCCCGAAGTGTCCGATTATTGTTTCATCGTTCCGTCCTACAGCATTCATCGCATTCAGGAAGTGCATGCCACATTGGTGCACGTGCTCTGGGATTTGATTCACATCGCGCTCGGAGCTGAGGACGTCATTTAAATGGCGGGCCCTCACCTCAATTCTCTTCCTGAGGGAAAGGAAGACGCGAAGCGACTTGTGAGGGTCGAGGACAACGTAGGATACGAGGGTTCGCTTCTCACCGCTTCCTGTCCGCTTCCGATCACGAACTACAAAGAGATCGTTCTCGCTCACGGCAGCGGCGGGAAACTGAGCCATCAGTTGATCGAAAAAATGGTGCTGCCGCAGTTTCGCAACGAGCTGCTCGAGCCGTTGCACGATGGCGCGATCTTCTCGTTAGGCAACAACGCGTTGCGTTCAGCACCGATTCCTACGTGGTCAGCCCGATTTTTTTTCCCGGCGGCGACATTGGAAAACTCGCCGTGCACGGAACGGTCAACGATCTCGCGATGTGCGGCGCACGTCCGCTGTATCTTTCGTGCGGATTCATTCTCGAGGAAGGAACGCCGATGGAGGATTTCTGGCGCATTGTGCAATCGATGCGCCAGGCGGCTGACGCAGCGGGCGTGAAGCTCGTCACAGGCGACACGAAAGTAGTCGATCGCGGCAAGGCCGACAAAATTTTCATCAACACCTCCGGCCTCGGAGTAATCCCAGAAGGAGTAGATATTCATCCACGTCGCGCACAGGCAGGCGACAAAATTCTGGTCAGTGGTCCGATCGCGATGCACGGGATCGCCATCATGTCTGTGCGCGAAGGACTCGAATTTGAAACGGAGATCGCGAGCGACTCCGCGGCATTAAACGGCCTTGTCGAAAAAATCTTGCGGCACGAGCAAAGACATCCACGTTTTGCGCGATCCGACACGCGGCGGCGTCACGAGTGCGCTCACCGAAATCGCGCAGACCGCTCAAGTGGGCATGCTGCTGGAGGAAGCGCGTATTCCAATCAGCGAAGAAGTCAAAGGGGCGTGCGAAATTCTCGGCCTCGATCCGCTCTACGTCGCGAACGAAGGCAAATTCATTGCGCTCGTCGTCGCGCCGCGGATGCCGATCGCGTTCTTGCGGCGATGAAATCACATCCGTTAGGCAGAGAGGCCGCTATCATCGGCGAGGTAACGCAGGAGAATACGGGCTTCGTCCTGATGAAAACGCGCGTGGGAGGAACGCGCGTGGTCGACATGCTTTCGGGCGAGCAGCTGCCTCGAATCTGCTAAATCGCGCTTCTCGAAGCGCGTTAATCATCCTTCGCAATCGTGATCGCGCAAATTAGCTGTGCGGATTCGTTACGATTACGAGCAGGAGCAAGAGCAGGAAATGAAAGCCAGACGAACCGCGCTCCGAATCAATTCACGCTCGCGATTGTTTTGTGATGCGTCCTGCTGGCGACTTTCGCTTTCTGTCTTTTTGTGTTGGACGATCTTCGCAGAGTGTTTATCGAGATTGCGCGACGCCGCAGTTTTCACGACGCTCCTGGCGTGGGGATGTGCAGGAGCGGCAACTTTTGCAGCGACCTTTTCGGGTGACTGAATTGGCACGATCCGGACCGTCTGCCATCTGGGAATTTTCACGTCGCCGCTAGTCTGAGCAGGTGCGTGCACCGCAACTTTTGCAGCGATTTTTTCGGGTGATTGAATCTGGCACGATCCGAACCGTCTGCCATCTGAGAATTTTCACGTCGCCGCTAGTCTGGGCAGGTGCATGCACCGCAACTTTTGCAGCGACCTTTTCGGGTGATTGAATCGGCACGATCCGAACCGTCTGCCATCTGGGAATTTTCACGCCGCCGTTAGTCTGGTCGGGTGCATGCATCGCAAATTTTGCCGTCACGTTTTCGTGGTGATTGAATCGGCACGATCCGAACCGTCTGCCATCTGAGAATTTTTACTTCGCTCTCGGCGTGGCCATTGGTCTGGACAGCAACTTTGGAGGCGACCCTTTGCGGCGACCGTATCTGCATGACCCTGACCGGCTGATACGGTCCTTCGTTCATTTCCTCCGGCGCGGGACGGAATCCTTCTAATTCCTTGTCTTCATGCGCTGGAGGTGGCTGCAGGTCGTTAAAGTAGTCGCCTGTGCGATAGCTGGCGAAGACATCGGGCGTGACCATTTGCGAGTGGATTTGGGCGGCGCTGTCGCGCAATCGAAAATCATACATCGCATCAACACCGAGAGATGCGGAGAACGGGACCGGACGAAAGCGCTTTTCCACGATTGTGCCCTGATAAGCACAACCGGAAAGAAGCGCCACAACAGCAAGATAGAAGACAATATTGCGACGCATGGCAGGCTGGAAAAAATGGAAACTTGGAAGATGCGTTTTATGCGGTTTTGGGCCGAGCCGCCAGCATTTTCTTTAAGAGTCAGCAAATACTAAACGTTTGGGAATCATAAAATTATTGACTTTGATAAGCGCAGCCCAACGCCGGCGAACGAACAACTAGAAACCCAACCTCAACTTAAGGAAAACTTATGCTTTGGACAATATTCGTAATTTTGTTCGTTCTTTGGCTCTTAGGCCTGGTTAGCTCCTACACCATGGGCGGCTTCATTCACATCCTCCTGGTGATCGCCGTGGTCATTCTCATTATCAATTTGATTCAGGGCAGACGGACGCTCTGAGTTATCGAACTCTTATTATGAAACCAACCGGAATCTTCGGAATCATCCTCATTGTCGTCGGCATCATCATGCTCGCGTATGGCGGCTACACCAGTTTTACGACCAAGGAAAATGTGGCGAAACTGGGCCCGATCGAAGTGAACAAACACGAAGAACATCCGGTGCCGATCGGCCCGATCGTCGGCGGCGTTTGCATCGTCGGCGGAATTATTTTGCTGGTCTCGGGCAAACGCGGCGCGTAGGCGTCGCATCAGCTTTTCGAGGAACGCGCGCGGCTCTCAATCCAGTGCAGCGCTTTGGCGAATGAATCCGCCGGCGCCCATTGGTGACCGCCTTCGAAGAGAACGACCCCGAAGCGCTCTGGACCGAGTTGCCGTTCCATCTCGAAGATTTCGCTTCGCCGCGGATCCTTCGTGCCGATCACCATGGCGATGAAGATCGATTTGTCCCGCAACAGCTCATAAAAATGGGGTCTGCCGCCCTCGTCGTTGGTAACGCCGGCGCCTTGCAAAATAAGACCGCAAAATCCAGGACGCAGCTGCACGAAGATCGAACTGGCGCGCGCTCCACCGGAAAGTCCGGTCGCGATTTTTGTGCCTTCCTGAATTCGGATTCGCTTTACCACGTCGTCATGCGCGGCGAGGAAATTTCCAATCGTCCCCGGCCATGGGCCATTGCGTGATTCCACCAGCATCACGACGACGTGCGTTCGCTTCAAACTTTCCGCCATGTTGCCCAGGCGCGCGTTCCCGAAGGGCGAAGCAATGAAGACGCAAGGCCAGCGTCGGTGCGGCTGCGCCAGATAACCATGTGGCAACCAGAGTTTGTAATGGTAAATGCCGGTGGCGTCTTCGCAGTCCTTCTTCCAGGGCAACACCGGAATCTGGCCCGGGCGCGGCGTTTCACGGAGAGCGCAGGTAACCCATAGATTCGCTTCTTCGCGCAAGCCCGCGCCGAGCGGCGTGACCTCTTCCGCGCGCGCAACAATGGACGCGGCAAGGAGAACCCAAACCGCCGCGATTTTCATTGCGATCTAGCTGTTCGCCTTAAGCACCGCGAAGGTCTTGCTCCCCTTGCGATCGAGATAAAGCAAAATCCCGCGGCGCGGATCCGATTTGTTCAGCGCGTCGCGAAATGAAGCCACGTTGGTGATCGGCTTGCCATCCACTTCCGTGATGACGTCTTCGCGCTGGATATCCTGCCCGGCTGCGATGCTGTTGTCGGCCACATCGGTCACAATGATGCCTTGCTCGACATTCAGTTTCAGCCGCGTCGCCACTTCCTTGGTCAACTCCTGCACTTGCAGACCGAACTTGTTTACGTCCTCCTGCTTTGGCGGCGTGCTCGGATTTGATTCGTTAGGCGCGACAGCCGCGATTGGAGTGGGAAGTTCGGCGGTCGTGATCGGGATCTTGATCGTCTGACCTTTTCGCCAAACGGTCAGCTCGACATTTTGTCCGACTTTCTTTTTCAAAACTTCGCGCTGCAACTGCGTGTCGGTGTTAACCGCGACACCATCGACCTGCGTGATGACATCGAACGGCCGCAGATCGCTTTTGTAGGCGGGCGCGTCGGCTTCGATTGTGCGCACGACCACGCCGTGATCCACGCCTTTGAAGAGATCGCGAATGGAGGAATCGTCGCCGAGCGTTTCGATGCGGATGCCGAGCCATGGTCGCACAATCTTGTGGCCGGCCACCAGTTGTTCGCCGATTTCGTTCACGAGATTGCTCGGAATGGCGAACCCGAGGCCGCGATTCAGGCCGTTAATCAGCGTGTTCATGCCGATGACTTTGCCGTCGATGTCGCAGAGTGGCCCGCCGCTGTTCCCTGGATTAATCGACGCATCCGTCTGCAGATAATCGGAGATGGAATAGCCGGCATTATCGAGCAGTTTGTTGCGGCCTTTGCCGCTGATGACGCCAAACGTGAACGTGTAATCGAGCTTGAACGGCGCGCCGATGGCGAATGCGAACTGGCCGACACGAACTTGATCGCTATCGCCGAAATGCGCCACCGGCAGATTGTTCGCATCGATCTTGATCACGGCGACATCGGTTTTCTCATCGCGCCCGACGATTTTGGCCTCGAACTCCCGGCCATCTTTTAACTTCACATCAATTCGTTCCGCCCCATCGAGCACGTGATCGTTTGTAAAAATGAAGCCATCTGGCCTAACGATAAATCCCGAGCCTTCGCTTTGCAGCGGAGGAGCCGTCCGAGGATTGGATCGTGGACTATTTTCGTCTGGTTGATTTTGAAAAAACAGATCGTCGAGCGACGAAGCATCAGCGCCATCATTCTTCTTGGTCACTTCGATAATGACCACGCTCGGCGCGACGATTTCGAATGCCTTCGCGAAAGCGTTGTTGAGCTGATGAACGACGTCTTTTCCCGCTTCAGCAGCTGCGGCGGGAACGGTGGGGGTCGGTGCCGGCGCCGCCGGCGTTGTTTGCGGCGCGGCGCGCAAGGAAGCGGTTGCGACAAAGATCAGGAGTGACAGAATACGAGACATCGGTTCGGTTTTGGACAGGCCGCATCCGCGGCTGTTCAATTGTAGAGCGCACGCGTGCGGCGGCAAATTCCTGGAGGGACACGCGCCGTCGTGTCCCAAATCTTAGGGTGCCGACGGCGCGGCGCCCTCCATCGAAAATGCCAGGCACATGTGCGTTGCGCACATCTAAGTGCCTGCGTTGACACGATTGTTAACGGTCTTAGCTTTCTCGTCCTCAATTAAAATGGTTACTCTTGCCGTCGGCAAAAAGGATGGAAAAGAGTTCGTCTCGCATGTGCCGGGCTATTGGCCCGATGTCCCGCCCGAACTCTGGAACGATTGGAAATGGCAGCTGAAAAATCGCGTCACTTCGCTCGCTCAACTCGAGCAGCATCTCGAACTTTCGGATGAAGAACGCAACGGCGTCCTGCTTTCGGGGACAAAACTCGCGCTCGCGGTCACGCCGCATTTTTTTAATCTGATCGAGCGCGATAATCCGGATTGCCCGATCCGGCGCCAGGTCATTCCGCGCGTGGAAGAATCGTGGACTTCGCCTTACGACATGGCGGATCCGTGCGGCGAAGATTCGCACATGCCGGTGCCGGGATTGGTGCATCGATATCCGGATCGGGTTTTGTTTTTGGTAACGGATCGTTGCGCGAGTTATTGCCGCTATTGCACGCGCAGCCGCGTCGTCAGCGGCGTGGGCGAACAGGAATTGCACACGAATTTCGAAGAAGCCTTTCGTTATCTCGAAGAACACACCGAAGTGCGCGATGTGCTTCTTTCCGGCGGCGACGCGTTACTTTTCAGCGACGACAAGCTCGAGAAAATTCTGAGCCGGCTGCGCGCGATTCCGCACATCGAATTTCTGCGCATCGGCACGCGCGTTCCCGATTTTTCTCCCGCAACGCATCACGCCCGAGCTTTGCGCGATGCTGCAAAAATATCATCCGCTTTGGATGAGCGTGCATGTGAATCATCCGCGCGAGTTGACGATTGAAGTGAAGGAGGCGCTCGAGCGTCTGGCCAATCACGGCATTCCGCTCGGCAACCAAAGCGTTCTGCTCAAAGGCGTGAACGACGATACTCGAAACGATGAAGACGCTCGTGCACAAACTGCTCATGTGCCGCGTGCGCCCGTATTATATATACCAGTGCGATTTGATTAACGGCTCGGCGCATTTGCGCACATCCGTCGCGAAAGGGATCGAGATCATCGAAGGCTTCCGCGGGCACACCACCGGTTACGCCGTGCCGCAATTCGTCATCGACGCGCCCGGTGGCGGCGGCAAAGTGCCGATCAATCCCGGTTACATTTTGTATCACGACAACGAAAAGATCGTGATCCGCAATTACGAAGGAAAAATCTTCGAGTATCCGGAAAGCGGCGGCGATCAGTCTGTGCAATTCGCGCCGGCGCGCGAATATCACGACGAATATCTGTATTCGTAACCGCCGCTTCAGGTAGGGGCGATTCACCGAACCGCCCGCGGGCGATTGAGGTCAATCGCCCCTACCTTGCACAATATCGCCGCCGATTACGGTCATCGAACAGCGCGTCTGTAAAATTTCCGCCGCGGGAATTTTCATGATGTCGGCGAGAGAACGGTGAAGTCCGCGAGCTTGCCGACCTCGATCGAGCCTTTTTCTTTTTCTTCAAACGCGGCGTAGGCGGCCAGAGCGTAAACATTTTCAGCGCTTGTTCGCGCGACACAGCTTCCTCGGGATGCCAGCCTTCGCCGGAGAATCCCTTCACGCTTTTGCGCGCGACGGCGGCATAAAATTCGATCATCGGTTCGCCGCGTTCGACCGGTGCGTCGGATCCGCCGCAAATAATCGCGCCGGTTTTGAGCAGACTGTTCCACGCGTAAGCGCCGGCCGAGGCGTTCCATTCCAAGTCGCGCCGGCGCGAAAAACAAATCGCTGATCGCGTGCGAGGGCTGCATCGAAGCGATTACCCCGAGTTTCGCGAAACGCGGGATTTCCTGCTCGCTTAAAATCTGCGCATGCTCGACACGCCAGCGCGGCTCGCCAATTTTTCGTTCGTTAGGCGGCACGGCCGCGAACGCTTTTTCGTAAAGATCGAGAATGAGCCGATTCGCGCGATCGCCAATCGCATGCGTCTCGACTTGAATCCCGCGACGCAATGCTTCTTCGAACATCGGCGACAACTCTTCGGGCTTTTGCGTGAGATAACCGGAAGTGTCGGGCTTATCGGAATAGGGCGCCAGCAACGCCGCGCCGCGCGAACCGAGCGCGCCGTCGAAAATCACTTTGATCGTGCGTTGCGTGAAATGATGATCGAACGCATTCAGCGTCGGTCCGTTTTTTAGCAATGCGTCCGCGGCCGTTCCAGGTCCCCACGCCGCATTATAAATGCGCAGCTTGATTTTGTTCGCTTCGAAAGCGCGGCGCATGATCGCCTGATCGGCCAGCTCGCTTCCGGCATTTTGAATTTCGCACCAGCCAAGTTTGATCTCGCGCTCGACTCCGCGCAGCAGCGCTTGCTCGCGCTCCGCCTCCGTTGTTTTTGGAATTTTCTTTTCGACCAAATCCTGCGCGTTATCGAGTAACATGCCGCTCGCGTCGCCAGCCTTGTCCTTCAGAATTTCGCCACCGAACGGATTTGATGTTTTGCGATCGATCCCGGCGATTTTTAAGGCCGCGCTGTTTGCAATGGCAGCGTGTCCGTCCGCGCGTGTCAGAAACACGGGATTGTCCGGCGCGATTTTGTCGAGATCCTGGCGCGTCGGAAAGGTCGGCGGTTTCCAGAAAGTTTCGATCCAGCCGCGACCGGTGATCCATTTGCCCGGCGCGGTCTTGCCGACGCGCTCCTTCACCTTGGCGAGAAAATCTTCGCGCGTGTTCGTGCCTTCGAGATTCAAAGTTCATTTCGCGTTCGCCGATTCCGAAAATGTGGCAATGCGAATCGGTCAGCCCGGGAACAACAGTGGCGCCGTGCAGATCGACGATGCGCGTTTTGTCGTTCGCGAATTTTCTCGCGTCAGTCATTCGCGCCGACGAAAACGATCCGATCTTTTCGCACCGCGACGGCTTCCGCATGCGGCTGTCGTTCATCGAGTGTGTAGATATTTCCGTTGAGGAAAATCAGATCGACATCCTCCGCGCCGTGAAGACGCGAACTAAGAGCGAGTAAAACCAAAATCGCCCGACAACCGACCCGAAGAAAATGTGCTTTCACATTGACGCTCTGCCGAAGTTTTGACGTTATCAATTTTGCCGATCTACCTCTGAAAAAAGTGGGCCCTGCCTTTTTAAGAAAAGATATGAAAATGCGCGACGAATTTTCTTTTGCCATCTCGGTTCCGATTTATAGAGTGGCCCGTCGCTGCACACGTGCGAGCGAACCTTAACCTGACGTTTTTTTGAACTCGCCACTTTTCGCCGCTCAATTTTTCGATTGTCGGACCGCAGCGGCCGCGCTGTGCTGATTCGTTATGGCGAATTTCTTTCCACGCTGGACGAATTGGTTGCCGCTCAAGCTGACCATCTGCTCCATCGTCTCTGTTTGTGGATTGACTGCTGCGACCTGGTATTACGTCACGCCGAAATATACGCGCGTCGGTTATCAACCGATCCAGCCGGTGCCGTTCCCGCACGACATTCACGTTTCGCAGCTCGGGATGGATTGCCGCTATTGCCATAGTTTCGTCGATGTCGCGGCGCACTCGAACATTCCTACCACACAGACTTGCATGAACTGCCACACGCAGGTGCAAAAGGATAATCCGAAACTGGAACCGGTGCGCGCGAGTTGGAAATCGGGCGAGCCGGTGACGTGGGTGCAACTGCATCGCACGCCGGATTACGTTTTCTTTAATCACTCCATTCACGTGAATCGCGGGATCAGTTGCGCGAGTTGCCACGGACAGGTCAATCACATGTCTGTGGTGTATCACGCCAAGCCGCACAGCATGGCGTGGTGTTTGGAATGTCATCGGCATCCGGAAAATTTCCTGCGCCCGGACGATCAGATTTTTAATCTCGATTGGAAACCGGATGATGTGAAACCGGCGGCATTTGTCGCGAAATACGGTCAGCCCAAGGACGCCGAGGAAGATTTATCGAAGAAGCAAACGCTCACGCAGCGGGAGATCGGCCGAACGTTGAAGGAGCGCTGGGACATTAAGCCGCCCACCAATTGCCAGGGGTGCCACCGATGAGGGCAAGCGTGATTCGTTACATCGTTACACCGTTACATCGGAATTCCGATTTAACGATTCAACGGTTTAACGATTTAACGGGGCGGAGCGGAGCGAAGCCATGAAACGCGTTTTCGAACACCCGGCTGAATCGCTCACCGGCAAACGCTACTGGCGCAGTGTCGCCGAACTCAGCGACACGCCGGAATTTCGCGGCTGGCTCGAGCGCGAATTTCCATCAGGCGCCGCACAATTGGAAGGCGACGAGATTTCGCGCCGCAGCTTTTTGAAATACATGGGCGCTTCCATGGCGCTGGCCGGATTTGGCCTAACGAGTTGTCGCCGGCCCGAAGCACACCTCGTTCCTTTCACGAAAAGCGCGGAGTGGGCCATTCCCGGCAAACCGCTTTTTTATGCAACCGCGATGCCGCGACGAACCGGCGCGTTGCCTCTCGTCGTCACCACGCACGATGGCCGGCCGACCAAAGTGGACGGCAACCCGCTCCATCCCGCGAGCAACGGCGCATCGGACTTATATGCGCAGGCTTCCGTCCTCGATCTTTACGATCCGGCGCGGTCGAAGCGTTTTGCTCAAAGTGGAAAAGATTCCGATCGCGCGAGCTTCGAAAAATATCTGGCGGACCTGAACGGAAAAATTGCGGCGGACCGCGGCGCAGGCCTCGCATTTATGGTGGAAGAAACGCATTCGCCCACGCGCGAACGTTTGCGCCGCGAGCTGGAGAAGAAATTCCCGAGCATGCACTGGTGCGTTTACGATCCACTGCTCAGTCCTGCGCAGATTTTTTCGACGCAGATGAGTTTCGGCGATAACTCGGTGCTCGTGCCACAGATGGAGCGGGCCGACGTGATCCTCGCGCTCGACAACGATTTCCTCAGCTGCGGCAACGGCGATCTCGCGTCCGTTCGCGCCTTTTCTTCTCGTCGTCGTGTCGCGGCCGCGAAAGACACGATGAACCGGCTCTATGTCGTGGAGAATCGCTTTACCCTTACCGGTGCGATGGCGGATCATCGCATGCGTTGCGCGGCCAGTCAGATTCCCGCGGTCGTGCATTCGCTCGCCGGGAAAATTGCGGTGGCGACCAAGGATGAAGGATTATCTTCTGTCCTTGCGACATTGAAGGCGCCCCCGGCGCCGACCTTTGATGATCACTGGCTGACCGAAGCCGCGAACGATCTCATGGCGAAACCAGGAGCGAGTCTGGTGCTGGCCGGATCGAATCAGCCCGTGGTGGTGCAGTTGCTCGTTTACGGAATCAACTCTGCGCTCAAGAACATGGGCAAGACGTTGATTGTGCGCGAGCGCGCGCGGAATGCGAACGAGAACAGCATCCTGCAACTCGCCAACGAGATGGCGTCGGGGCGCATCAAACAGCTTTTCATTTTCGGCGGCGACCCGGTTTATAATGCACCGCGCGCTCTGGCCATTGATGCGGAATCGAAAATGCCACTCGATTGGATCGATCTGCAAAAGAAGGTGCCGGAGATCGTGCGTCTCGGTTATTACGAGGACGCGACTTCGGGCGCGAGCAAGTGGCATTTGCCGATGGCGCACTTCCTCGAATCGTGGGGCGACGCGCTCACTTCCGACGGCGCTTATCTCGCGATCCAACCGATGATTCTTCCGCTCTTCGGCGGACTTTCGGAAATCGAAGTGATGAACATGCTGCTGGGCGGACCGAAAGTGGAAGGTCCGGAGCTGGTGCAGGAAACATTTCGCGCGACGGGAGTGCGAGGCGATTTCCAGACGGCGTGGTCGAAATTTTTGCACGACGGTTTCGCCAGTCACATTCAGTTGCGCGATAAATCGCCGACCTTCAATGGCAACACGGCGGGCGGCATCGCGCATACACTTTGGGCGCCGACTCCGCCGCCCACCGCGCAGTCGCCGGAGATCGTGCTCGTCGGCAGTTACGCGATGGATGACGGCCGTTACATCAATAACGGCTGGCTCCAGGAAATGCCGGACCCAATTACGAAACTGACCTGGGATAACGCTGCGCTCATGAATCCCGCACTGGCGCACAATCTCAAGGTCGAAAACGGCGACTTGATTCAAATCACCGTCGAGTCTACGGCGCTCGACTACAAACACCCCGCTCCGATCAAGGATGCAAAAGGGAACGAAAAGCCCGCCCATATTAAATATGAGCTGGTCATTGCCGCCTTGATTTCACCCGGCCACGCCGACAATTCGATCACGATTCCGTTAGGCTACGGTCGCAAGCTCACCGGACCTGTCGGCGAGGAAGCGGGATTTAATGGCTATCTTTTGCGCACGCCATCGAATCCGCATTACATCGTTGCCGACGGTCAGGCCATCGAGAGCGTAACCGTGGCAAAAGTCGGCCGCACCTATCCGCTCTCGATCACACAGGATCATTGGAGCATCGAAGGCCGCGGACTCGTCCGCGAAGCCACGCTCGATCATTATCGCGAAGATAACGAGTTCGCGAAGAAAATTGCGGGCGACGATGAACTGCCGCCGCGATTGCCGAGCGCCTACAGTCATCCGCCGCTGAGCGCGCCGCAGCAGTGGGGAATGTCGGTTGATCTTAATGTCTGCACTGGTTGCAGCGCCTGCGTCATTGCGTGCCAGAGCGAGAACAACATCCCGATCGTCGGCAAGCTTCAGGTCAGCCACGGCCGCGCCATGCATTGGATTCGGATCGATCGTTACTACGCCAGCGCCAAACCGTTCAACGAAGACAAACGCCAGTATCCCAGCGATCCCGAGATCGTGCACGAGCCGATGATGTGTCAGCAGTGCGAGAACGCACCGTGCGAAACCGTCTGCCCGGTCAATGCCACCGTCCACAGCGAAGATGGCTTGAACGTGATGGCTTACAATCGCTGCATCGGCACCCGGTATTGCGCGAACAATTGCCCGTTCAAAGTGCGCCGCTTTAACTTCTTCGATTACAATCAGCGGCCGGTCGGCAAAAAGAAAATCGCGGGCGCATTCAACATTTACAAAGAATATTTCGCGCCGCTCACGAAAAAGGGCGCACCCGACATCGTGAAGATGCAGAAAAATCCCAATGTCACGGTGCGCATGCGTGGCGTGATGGAGAAGTGCACCTTCTGTGTGCAACGCATCGAAGAAGCGAAGATCGCCGCCCATGTGCACGCCGGTGCTTCAGACAAGACAATGATTCCGCGCGATTCGTTTACCACGGCTTGCGCGCAAGCGTGTCCGACTGAAGCGATCGTTTTTGGCGACATCGCCGATCCGCAAACTCGCGTTTCAATGTTGAAAGGTCAGGACCGAAATTATCGGCTGCTCGAATATTTGAACGTGAAAACGCGTACGAGCTATCTCGCCCGCATCCGCAATCCCAATCCGAAAATGCCGGATGCGAACAAGATCGCAGTCGCCAGCATCGGCGGCGAAGAAAAGCCCGGTGAAGACCGCCCACCGCATGAGTACCGCCGCGACCACGATGCCGGCGTCTTAAATCCGGAGGCAAAGCCATGAGGAGCGCACGCCTCCAACAACGCGGTCATCCTGAGCGAAGCGAAGGACCTCGCGATTACTCGTTGCACATTTTCTTTGCGGTTCAGACGGCCCCACTTCAATCGCGAGCTCCCTCGCTTGCGCTCGGGATGACAGAATAAAGTATGGACGACGCCACTACAGCACCGGACGTGATCGCGGGCGAAGCATCCACTTCGGTCGAGCGTCCGCTTGCGCGTGTCCCGCTCGTCTTAAACAAACGCAACTTTAGTTGGATCACCGATCGTATCTCCGGCGTGGTCGAAGAATCGGCGCCGCGCTGGTGGTGGGTCTCGTTTACCATCACCGCGCTGGTCGCGGCCTTCGGTCTGTTTTGCCTCGGCTATCAAATTTCCACGGGCGTTGGCACATGGGGATTAAATCATCCGGTCGGTTGGGCGTGGGACATCACCAACTTCGTTTTCTGGATCGGTATCGGACACGCCGGCACTCTGATTTCTGCGATCCTCTTTTTGCTGCGCCAGAAATGGCGCACATCGATCAATCGATCGGCCGAAGCGATGACGCTGTTCGCGGTCATTTGCGCCGCGATTTTCCCGGGCGTGCATGTCGGTCGCGTTTGGATGGCGTGGTATCTCGCGCCGTTGCCTAACAACTACGGCATCTGGCCAAACTTCCGCAGTCCGCTCTTGTGGGACGTCTTTGCAGTCTCGACCTACTTTTCGGTTTCGGTTTTGTTTTGGTACACCGGTTTGATTCCAGACCTCGCGACGTTGCGCGATCGCTCCACGACTAAAATTAAGAAATTCCTCTTCGGAATTTTTTCCTTCGGTTGGCGCGGTTCAAACCGCAACTGGCGTCATTACGAAATGGCGTATCTGCTTTTGGCAGGTCTCGCGACACCACTCGTGTTGTCCGTGCACAGCGTCGTATCCTTCGACTTCGCCACTTCAATTTTGCCCACGTGGCATACGACGATCTTCCCGCCTTACTTCGTTGCCGGCGCGATTTTCGGCGGCTTCGCCATGGTGCTCACGCTGCTCATTCCGGCGCGCGCCATTTACAAACTGCAGGATGTCATCACGCCGCAGCACATCGACAAGATGGCGAAGATCATTCTGCTCACCGGCTCGATGGTCGCCTACGCGTATGCGATGGAGTTTTTCACCTCATGGTACAGCGGCAATCAATACGAGAAGTTTGCGTTCTATAACCGCATCTTTGGTCCCTACTGGTGGTACTGGTGGGTCGGCATGCTTTTCTGTAATTCACTTTCGCCGCAACTCTTTTGGTTCAGGTGGTGCCGGCGCAACATCTTCGTCGTCTACTTCGTATGCATGTGCGTGAACGCCGGCATGTGGTTCGAGCGTTTCATCATCATCGTCGGCGGATTGCATCGCGACTTTCTCCCTTCCTCATGGGGTCTGTTCATTCCAACCTGGGTCGATATCTGGACATTCGTCGGCACGTTCGGAATTTTCACTTCGCTCTTCCTTCTCTTCATTCGCTACCTGCCAATGATCGCGATGTCGGAAGTGAAAATTGTTTTGCCGGAAGCTGATCCGCATTACGCCACGCCCCAGCAACATCATCCGGTCGACGCCGGTGGAATGGAGCGCACGCAATGAAGATGATTCCTACTTCGATGTTCGGTGTTCGATGTTCAGTGTTCGATGTTCCTTTTTTGCTGAAAGGGAAAACATCGAACATCCAACATCGAACGTCGAACGTCGAAGTAACTGAAGCAGTTGCGCTCCGGCGAAAGGAGGCCGCATGAGAACGCCCTCTGGAAATCTGGTCTACGGTATGGCCGCGGAATATCCGAGCGCGGCGGCCCTCTACGAAGCGGCCAAATGTGTGCGCGATGCCGGTTTCAAACGCTGGGATGTTTACTCACCATTCCCCATTCACGGAATGGACGACGCCATGGGACTCGGCAAATCGTGGTTGAGCGCCGCGGTGCTGTGCGGCGGCATCACCGGTTTCATCACCGCCATGACGGTCGAATTCGGTCCGTCATGGTTCATTTATCCGCTCGTCGTCCATGGCAAACCGTTCGACTGGCGCACGGTTCCCGCCTTTTTCCCGATCATGTTTGAGCTGACGGTTTTGTTTTCCGCTTTTACCGCGTTCTTTGCGCTGCTCATCATGAACGGTCTGCCGCGCTGGTATCATCCGATTTTCAATTGGGATCGTTTCAGTCGCGCGACGAACGACGGATTTTTCCTCGCAATAGAAGCGCGCGATCCGCGCTTTACCGAAATGGAAGCGCGCGAGCTGCTCGAGCAGACCGGCGGCCAACACATCACCATCATTCACGAAGATTGATATGTTGCGCGGCTTCTTCCTCATTTTTTTCCTTACTGGGATCGCGGTGGTCGCGTTCCTCGGTTTTCGTGGAGAACACAGCACTGGTTCGCCCATTGAACTCTTTCCCGACATGGTGCGGCAACCGAGAGGACGCACTCAGGCGCCACTCGCGTTTTTTTCCGACAATCGTTTCGCGCGCGAGCCGATCGTCGGAACCGTGCCGATCGGCTACCAATTTCCGGAGCCGCAAACGATTGCCACTCCCGCGCCGAATGTTGCGGCAAGCGAACCTCATCCTGCGCTCGGATTCAGCGAAGGCACCGATTATTACGACACCGGAAAAATGGACGACAAATGGGGAACAGGGATTCCGATAGAAGTGACTCCCGCATTATTGGAACGCGGTCAGCAGCGTTTTAACATCACGTGCGCGATGTGTCATGGCGCGACAGCCGAAGGCGATGGCATCACAAAGCAATACGGCCTCGCGACTGTTGTGACGTTGCAGGACGATCGCATTCGCAAAATGGCCGACGGCGAAATTTTCAACACCATCACCCACGGCAAGAACACCATGATGCCTTACGGGCCGAATCTCGTGGTGAGAGATCGCTGGGCTGTCATTTGTTATCTGCGCTCGTTGCAGCGCAGTCAGCGCACGACTGTGAACGATGTGCCGCCGGAACATCGTGCCGACTTGGATAAGCCGGCGCCGGCGGAAACGAAACCTGAAGCAACCCCGGAGGCGGCAAAGAAATGAGCGAGCGCTCTCACGTTGTTCCAACGCCAGAAGGCGAATATTTCGAGAAAAGCCGTTTCGCCGGATTGTCGCTGCTGTTTGGCGTGCTCGCATTGCTCGGCATCGTTCTCAGTGTTGTCGGCGCGATTTGGTGGCCGCAACAGCTCGGCTTTTCGTGGCTCTTTGCCTTCGCCTATTTCTTCACCCTTTGCGCGGGTTGTCTCTTCTGGATTATTGTCCATCACTGCACGGATGCAGAATGGTCGGTAGTCGTTAGGCGGCAGCTCGAGAACATCGCTTCGCTCTGGCCCGTTCTCGCCGTTCTCTTCATTCCCGTTCTGCTTTTGCGCCATCACATCTATCGCTGGATGAACATTCCACCGGGCGAAGATCCCACGCTCGATGCCAAGCATGGCTACCTGAACTTGAAATTCTTCCTCGTGCGCGCCGTGATCTTTTTCGCCTTCTTCAGTATCTCTGCGCTTTTGCTCCGAAAATATTCCGTCAGCCAGGACAAGGACGGCAATCCACGTTTCACCATCAAGATGCGCAAAGTCGCATTCATCAGTCTGCCGCTCTTCGGGCTGGCGCTGTCCTTCGGCGCGTTCGATTGGCTGATGAGCCTGAACTACCACTGGTTTTCCACCATGTTCGGCGTTTACATTTTTGCCGGCGCGGCCGGCAGTTCGATGTCGCTGCTTGTGTTGGTGATCACAGCATTGCGCAGCGCGGGTTATCTCAAAGATGTGATCACGATGGAGCATTATCACGTCATGGGGAAATGGGTGCTCGCCTTCACCGTTTTCTGGGCCTACATCGGTTTCAGTCAGTACATGCTGATCTGGTACGCGAATATTCCGGAAGAAACCGAATACTTCATTCTCCGGAACACCGAATCGTGGTGGCTGCTCAGCACCGTGCTCGTCTTCGGGAGATTCTTCTTCGCGCTTCCGATTCTCTTAATGCGTTCGATCAAAAAGAAACCGCAACAGATCTGCATCATGGCCGGTTGGATTTTGTGCATGCAATTGCTCGACATGTACATCGTGGTCATGCCGGAACTCCATCGCACCGGTGTCCGTCTCAGCCCGCTCGATTTTGTTCCGTTGATGGCGATCGGCGGGACGCTGGGATTTTTCTATCTTCGCATTGTGGGTAAATCATCGCTCTTTCCGGTGCGCGATCCGCGCTTGATCGAATCATTGCGCCTAACGAATTAAATGAACCACTCACACCGAGTCGATTTTCAGCAGCCCCACTCGATGTTTGGGACATGGGTCGGCGTCGTCCTGCTTTTTGCGGTCTTCGGGTTGTTCGTCTGGGTCGTTTTCAGCGCGATGCCTCATGGCAATACTTACGAAGCGAAACGAGCTCAGGCACGCATGGAAAAACTCGAGCAACTGCAAAAGGACGCAACGGTCGCCCTAACGAGTTACGCCTGGGTCGATAAGAAAAAAGGCACGGTGCGCATTCCAATCGAACAGGCAATGCAACTTGAGCTGGCCGATCTCGCCGCGAAAAAGCCGACCGCGGCATATCCAATCGCAACGCCAGCGCCGTCAACAGCTCCCGCCGCCCAAACCGGCGCGCCCGCACCTTCAGTTTTGCCAACTGCCGCGCCGGCAGCTCGCGCGAATCCCACGCCGAAACCGATTTCGCCCGAAGCTGGATTGCCTTTACCTACGCCAGTGCAATCACCGCCCGGAAAACATCTTCCCGTTCGTGGAAAATCACCGAAGCCATGAACGTTGCCGATCTCATCAACCGAATGAAGCGTTACGAAAAGAACGCCGAGATGATTTTCGACGCGGAAGAACCGATTGGAACTCCGACTGATTTGGTCATGCCGCGACGCCGCTGGTTCCGCAAACCGGCGCCGGATTCGCTTGAAGCAAAAGTTTTGGAAGCATCGAAATGGAATCGATAACAACAACGGAATCCGCTACCGCAGGACTCGCGCAAGAAACGCCTGTCGGCGCGGAGCCGGTGACACAGCACGAAATCGAAAACGTCGAGCGCGCGTTGATCGACGCTTCCACGCGCGTGCCAGTTCTGATGTTTTATGCATCGGCGATTTTCTGGCTGCTATTCGGCACGCTGCTCGCCGGATTCGCTTCGTTCAAGCTGCACAGCCCCGACATGTTTTCGGACGTTGCCTTTCTCACCTTCGGACGCGTCCGCGCCGCGCACATGAGCATGATGGTTTACGGCTGGGCGTCGATGGCGGGAATGGGCACTGCGATCTGGCTCATGGCGCGTTTGTGCCGGACGACGTTGCGTCATCCGCTCTTGCTCGTAACCGGCGCGGCCTTCTGGAATTTCGGTGTGCTGCTCGGTGTCATTGGAATTCTTGGCGGACAAAGTACCGGATACGAATGGTTCGAGTTCCCGGCTTACGCGGGAATCGTTCTCTTCGTTTCATATCTGCTCGTCATGTCGTGGGCAGTTTTGATGTTCCGCTTCCGGCGCGGCGATACGATTTACATTTCACAATGGTATTTGCTCGCGGCGTTCCTCTGGTTCCCGTGGATCTACGGCGCGACGCACGTCATGCTTTTTGTCGTGCCGGTGCAGGGCGTGATGCAGGCCGTCGTCACCTGGTGGTACGCGAACAACCTCATGTTCCTCTGGCTCGGTGCGATCGGGCTCGGCACCGCTTATTACATGATTCCAAAAGTGATCGGGCGTCCGGTTTACAGTTACAATCTTGCGGCGATCGGCTTCTGGACTTACGCGCTTTTTGCGAGCTGGACTGGAATGCAGCGTTTAATCGATGGTCCATTTCCTGCCTGGATGATTACGGCGAGCATCGCCGCCACGATTCTTTCGATTATTCCCGTCGCCACCGTCGGACTGAATCATCACATGACGATGCGCGGGTATTTTCAGCTCATGCGTTACAGCCCGACGCTGCGCTTCACCGTTTTCGGCGCGATCTCCTACACTGCGTTTAGCATTGTCGGCGTCATCATTTCGCTGCGATCGATGGCGCGCATCGTTCACTTCACGCAGGTCAGCATCGCGTATTCGCATCTCGGTCTTTACGCGTTTTTCACAATGGTGATGTTTGGTTCGATGTATTACATCGTGCCGCGATTGGTTGGGCGCGAATGGCGTTACGCGACGTTGATCAAGTTACACTTCTGGGCGTCCGCTTACGGCATTGGTCTTATGATTTTGATGCTTCTTGTCGGTGGATTGGTGCAAGGCCTGAGCATGAACGACGCGACACTCTCGTTTAGCGAAACCACACAATCAGTTCTGCCTTATCTCCGCGGCCGCAGCGTTTCTGGAATCTTGCTCACGGTTTCGCATTTCATATTCGCGTATCATTTTGTCCTGATGCTTTTCGGACTCGGCCGCACCGCAACGGTGCCGACATTTCTCAATCCGATCGAACCGGAGGATGTGCATCCATGAAAGGACTGCTTCCTCTTTTTCTCGGAATTTTCGGCACGTTCGCCTTTTCGTGGACCGGCCTGATTTTCATTCCGAATTTGCAGATCGGTAGTCTCGATCCGCAAATGGAGGAAGATGGAACCGACGTTTATCCCGTGCCGCAATCGGGAATGGTCGAGCGCGGCCGTCGTGTTTACGCCGCGAACGGCTGTAACTATTGTCACACTCAACAGGTCCGCGCCGATTACGCCGCCTCCGATCTCGATCGCACGCGCGACGCCGACCTAAAGTTAAAATGGGGCCAACGGCGGAGCGCGCCGCGCGACTACATTTTCGGTCGCCCGGTTTTACTCGGAAAAATGCGTATGGGTCCGGATCTCGCGAACGTGGGACATTCCGCATCAGTGACCGAGGAAAATGCGCCGCCGCCGGCCGGAGCGTCACCAGCGCCGTCTCCCGCAACTTCACCAGCTCCAGCAATTTCTCCCGCACCCGCTTCGCAAACCATCAGCGCTCCACCTGCCGCCGCGCAAAATCCAACTCCGCCGGCAAGCCCATCGGCGCCTAACGAGGTGGTGACTTCGATCAACGGCGTTCCGATTCCCTATACCGAAGCATGGCACCACCGGCATTTGTATGATCCGCGCAGCATCACCGAAGATTCCGACATGCCGGCGTTTCGTTTTCTCTACGAAAAACAGCGGATCAGCGGGCAAGTTTCAGCAGACGCGTTGAGCTTCGATGAAACATCGCAGGACGCGCCGCCGGTCGGTTGGGAAATTGTTCCGACTTACGATGCGAAATGTCTGGTCGCCTATTTGATGTCGCTCGATCAATCGCATCCGTTGAAAGAAGTGAAAACCGCTGCGGCGCCAGCTTCGCCGGCCGCGCCCGGCAAACAGGTCAAATGAACGACGATCCATCCACGCAAAAACGTGTTCGCCAGGGAATGGATTATGGCGAGACGGAAGAGGTGCAGGAAACGCACGCCGCGATTCAACGCGAAAAACGCGAACCCCGCGCCGGGCTCGAACCGCTTTCGCTTTGGTTGATCGCCCTTTACGGACTCGCCGTTTTCTTTGGCGGCGCATATCTCGGCCGTTACTCGGGAAATTTTAGCGGCGATGGACTGGATCCGTTAGGTGGTGCGCCACGAGCAAAGAAAACCGCCGGTGGCGGAGAAGCTGCAACTGAAACGGTGGAGCTTACGCCAGCCGAACGTGGCAAAAAGATTTTCTCGGCCAATTGTGTGACTTGTCACCAAACGACGGGGCTCGGCGTGGCCGGACAATATCCGCCGCTTGCCGGTTCCGAAATCGTGAACGGCGGAGCGCGCCGCCCGGCCATGATTGTTCTCAAGGGTTTGGTCGGGCCTGTGACCGTCAAAGGTCAGCAATTCGGCTCGGCGGTCATGCAGCCGTGGGAAAAGACGCTAAACGATCAAAAGATCGCCGACGTGCTTACCTATGTTCGTCAGGAATGGGGAAATACGGCTGGACCCATTTCGAAAGAACAGATTGCAGCATTGCGCAAGGAACTGGCCGGCCGCACCGAATCGTGGCACGAAGCCGACTTAAAGGCGGTGCCAGAAGATGCTGGTTTGCCTGGCGGCGAGCCGGCAGGCGGTCAGCCTAACGAGCAACCAAAACCTGCCGCGCCGACACCTGCGCCAAAAGCCTAACGAGTAGACTCCGCCTGCCCTGCATCCTTATCTTTGGAGGGACGCGCGCTGTCGCGTCCCACTTAACCGGTGACCGCCCAACTGATGGGTCGTGCTTGTCTTGGTTGGTGTCAGATTTTTGATGCTGCATTTTACAAAGAGCGCGCCATAATCCTCTCTTTGTGCCCCAGAATCGGCTTCGCCAATCAGTGTTTTTCACTTTGCGCGGACTATTTGCTTTCGGTTTTTCCTCAATCGGAATTTTCCTGGCGATAATCAGTCTTTCCGCGAACCCACCGAAGGATATTCCGCATATTCGCCTTCCGCGGGAACGATAACCAGGGCACTCCGCGCGATTCGGTTTTCGTGACAAATGGCACGACCTTGCAACGCATCGCCGGTGTGAACGACACGCTCATGACAGATACCGGCTCGCGCGTGGTTAGTTCGCTTATGGGCTCTGTGAAGATTAACAACAGCGGCTCGGTCGCGTTCGGCGTACAATTCAGCGGCGGAGGGAACGCCATCTATGTCGCCTACGCGCCGCTAGCGCCCTTGCGGGCTATCTCGCGCAAAACTCACGGCGCCAGCGGCACGTTTGATATCGATATGCCGCTGAGTGGTGCTGCCGGCATTGAATCGCGCCTGGGCAGCGGAAATAATTCCGGGGACCATCAGCTTGTGATCACCTTTCCCATTCCAGTCACAGTCGGGAGCGCGATAGTGACCACGGGCCAAGGCGCAGTCGGTTCGGTCGCCGTTAGCGGCGCCGAAGTCACAGTCAACCTGACGGCGTCAGTAACGCGCAAGTCATCGTGGTCACGTTGTTTTCTGTTAACGATGGCCCGAACACGGGCGACATCCCGATCAGGCCTGCTTCCTTGCGGCAGACGCGAATCACAACGGCGCGGTCAACTCGACCGATGTGGGCCAGATCAAACTGCAAGTCGGTCAGCCCGTCAGCGCCAGTAACTTTCGCTCCGATGTGAATGCAAGCGGCGCGATCAACTCGACTGATGTGGGGGCAGCGAAGCTAGCCACAGGTACGGCGCTTACCTCGATTTTTCAGACGGGTAGGTAAGGTTTTTTTGGCTTGGTCCAATTTCAAATTTAGTGGGACTGCGATAAAGCAGAGTGCAAAACGGCCGGATACGGGTGGGCAAACCCTGTGCGCAATGTGACCTATAATTGGGACGACGCCGGCAACCGGTACTAGCGTAGTCGAGACGGGACCGTCTGTTCCATCCAATCAGTATACGGCTGTGACCGGCGACACGATCTCAAATGGGCCTGAACACGAGATCATGCAATATAAGGCAATGACCTACAAATACTATGGAGATACATATCTCTCGTCGGTGACTGGCGGCGGCAGCACCTACCAGCTTTTCTACGATGCTCTGGGGCGATGTGTGGAACGCAAGACCAACGGCGTGGCGAAGTATTATCTCTACGATGGCGAACATTGGGTAGTGGAGTATGATGGCGGACGGGAACGTTATTAGCAATGCGCTCTATGGACTGGGCATTGACGAAATAATCGCGCGCGGTGTGAACGGCGTGGCCCATTTTCCGTTGCCCGACCGCAACGGGAATACGGCGGTAGTGACAAGCACGATGGCAACGGAGCCCCGCGACAATCCTGGAGCAATATCGCTATGATGCCTTTGGCATGCCGACGTTTCAGGATAGTGGCATCAATCTGCGCACGCAGGCGAGTGCCCTCTTGGGAATCGGTTTCTGTTCACGGGGCGGGAATACAACTCACAGTTCGGCTTCTACGAGTATCGCGCGCGCGCGTATCATCCCGGCCTGGGCCGCTTCATGAGCGAAGACCCCAAAGGCTTCGATGCCGGCGATTACAATTTCTATCGCTATTGCGACAATGATCCTTGGGATAAAACGGATCCGATGGGGTTGGACTCAGGACCATATGCTGATGTGAATTCCGCTTATCGCTAATTAATGCTACATATAATCCATACTCGATTCAACACAATGTAGAGATCAGAGAGCAAATCTATGGAACATCCGGTGGCCAAATAATGGTGAACACTCCTCTCGTGGGGGGGCCGCACAGTGTCGGTCAGGGAGCGATTCCAAATGGTGCGCGATTGTTAGGGGATATCCATTCACATGGCCAGAACTC
>CAWDLY010000032.1:0-94806 GCA_963803315.1 uncultured Verrucomicrobiae bacterium
ACATCTCTATGGTCAAGTTGAACACCGGAACAGCCGTGCCGTAGAGCCGGCCGCTTCACGGAACCAAGAAACTCTCGGAGCAGGCTAACCAACGTTCAATTGAAGAGGGAAGGCGCGGTGTCCTATGTGCGGCAAAACCCGTGATCTCGGAACCATTAACGTAACAGAGATAAGATTAACATTGCCAAAATGTTACCTAATTCGTGCTCGCTTTGGTTAGCAATACTCTGCACACTGGCGATCTGTCTCGACTAACGCATTAGCACAAATAGAAATCCACTATGAGCCGTTCCAAAATCGCCATTCTTATCGTTCTCAGCGCAGCGTCTGCCTTGTTGTTCGTTTCCAGTTTCACTCAACTCGCAGGAGGCGCAGCCAGAACGGTGGCCCGGATCGAAAACGCTGGCGAAGACCCCGATTCGCCGTCCGGCCTTCCAGGCGCGCCAAATGGCGGATTGACCAGAGAAGAATTCATGATGCGGCGAGCCGAAGCTATCGGGTTGCGACGTGGCGTTGACAAAAATCATCCGGCTGATCCGCGACTTCGTCAGGTGGCAATTGCCACGATGGAAGCACAACAGCGCCGTGTCGCCTCGATGCCGGAATCCCGGGAAAGACAGGCTCTGACGACGGCTTGGACGGAACTCGGCCCTAATCCGATTCCGAACGGCCAGTCTGTAAGCGGACCGCAACTGGCGGTGAGTGGGCGCACTGTCGCCATCGCCGTCCACCCGACCGATCCAAACATCGTTTACGTAGGCACAGCACAAGGCGGTCTTTATCGCTCAACCAACGGGGGCACGACTTGGACACCGCTGCTCGACAACGCCTTGAGTCTGGCGATCAACACCGTGGCGATTGCGCCATCGCAGCCCGACACGATTTTTGTCGGCACAGGCGAAACGGCGTTTTCGAGCGATAGTTTTTTTGGGGTAGGTATTTACCGAATTGACAACGCCAGCACCGCGACGCCGATTGTCACGGGACCGATCGGCGCCGCTAATTTCACAGCAGCTTCCATCGGAAAAATTGTCGTTCATCCTACAAACCCAGATATCATATTTGTCGCCTCGACTATTGGCGGCGGCGGCGGGATTGGTTTGACCACTAATGGAGATCCGGAGACCGGTTTGTATCGTTCGACTGATGCACTCAGCGGAGCGCCGACTTTCACTAAATTGGATGTCGCCGGAGTCGCCTTCCCATACGACGGCACCATGCTCGATATTGTCATCGACCCGGTTAATCCCGATCTCTTGCTTTGCACAAAGGTCGATTTGTTCGGCGATGGTGATGGCGGCGTTTACCGCACAACCAATGCGCTGGCCGCCACTCCGACTTTTGCTCGCACCTTTACCGCTGGCGTGGGGATCGGTTTATCGAGGACTGAATTAGCTCTGCATCGAAGCGGCGCGGGTGTCGTTACCGTTTATGCGGCTACAGCCGCCAGCGGCGGATCGGTTCAGCGTTCCACCGACGGCGGAGCCACTTGGGCACTGCGAATCAACAACAGTTTTTGCGGCGGACAATGTTTCTATAATATCGGCGTTGCCGTTGACCCGACCAGCGCGGACCACGTTTATTTGGGCGGCACCGGCACGACCACGACCTTTGGTATTTCGATCAACGCCGGCTTTTCCTTTACGAACAGTCAAAGTGGTCTGCATACGGATACGCAGGCGATCGCCGTGGCGCCTTCGCTTCCATCCACCATTTATTTCGGCTCGGATGGCGGCATCTACAAATCAACCGACAGCGGTGCAACCTGGGCGACTCTTAATAATGCGACGTTTAAAGCCACCCAATTTTGGAGCGTCGCCGTTCATCCGACCGACCCGAATTTTTCCATCGGCGGAACACAAGACAACGGGACAAACTTTTATCATGCTGACGCCACCTGGACACGGGCCGACTTTGGCGACGGCGGTTATTCATTGATCGATCAGAACGCGACCGATACGACCAACGTGCGGATGTATCACACCTACTTCAATAATAGCGGTCTTCAGGGGTACGCGACAGTTGCTACTTCCGCGGCGGCGATGGAGGGGAGCTGGACCTTCCGCGGTTGCAGCGGTGCGGGCGGAAACGGCATTCCATGCGGCGGCGCCGTGCTTTTCTACGCGCCTTTGGAGCAAGGACCTGGCAATCCGAACACTACTTATTACGGTGCGAACATTTTGTATCGTTCCAGTGACACCGGTTTGAACCACACGCCCGTCAGTCAGGACCTGACTGATCCTATCAGCGCAATCGGCATCTCGCCGCAAGATGACAATGTGAGAATCGTTGGTCAAAGTAGTGGCGGGATCTGGGGAACGACGACCGGTTCGACAACCTTGACGAATCTTGATGCCAGCAACGTCGTGCCAGACAGTTTTGTCGCGCGCGCTGTTATCGACCCAAACAACGTCAACACTGCTTACGTGACACTCTCAGCTTTTGGCGTAACCAACGTTTGGAAAACTACCAATCTAAATAATGCCGCACCCACCTGGACGGCCGCTGCCGGAAGCGGAGCCAACATCTTGCCGCAGGTTCCGGTCAGCGCGTTCCTGGTTGATCCGACTGATTCGAATATTCTTTTCGCTGGGACAGATATCGGCGTCTATACCTCGACCGACGGAGGAGCCAACTGGACTCCCTTCGGCACCGGGCTTCCTCGCGTGGCCGTCTTCGACATGGCGATCCAGCCTACCAGTCGCATCCTGCGCATAGCTACACACGGGCGCGGCTTGTGGCAGATCCCATTGCGGGCTCTGCAATTCACGGAAGCAGTGTCACGCAAGACCCACGGCGGCGCGGGAACTTTCGATGTTGCCTTGCCGCTCGTCGGTACACCGGGCATCGAATGCCGCGACACTGGGGGAAATCACACCCTCGTCTTCACCTTCACCAATGATGTCGTTAGCGGAAGCGCCACTGTCATCAGTGGTACCGGCAGCGTCATGGGCAGCCCCACCTTCTCGAGCAATACCATGAGCGTGAATTTGACTGGCGTTACCAATGCGCAGCAGATCGCAGTCAAGCTCAGTGGCGTAACTGACGTCGGCGCTCAGGTTCTTTCCGATACGACGGTAAACATGATCGCGCTCGCCGGTGACACTACCGGGAATAAGGCCGTGAATGCCAGCGATGTCTCTCAGACGAAATTGCAATCCGGAGCGCCCGTGAACGGAGTTGTTGGCGCGGCCAATTTCCGTAATGACGTGTCGGCAGATGGTTCCATTAACAGTACGGACGTCTCTATGGTTAAGTTGAACACCGGAACGGCCGTGCCCTGATTTTTCTTCCTCTTTCCTCTAATTCTTCCGTCGTAGATTGAGAGGAAGAGGATGATGGTGGGATTAGCGGCGATCCAAACCCGCGGGCCGTCGCATTTGTTGGGTCACCAGCTCAAGCGGCGCGACAAAAGTTTTCGGCGGCGGACCGCGCAGTCCGGATTCGCTGCTGCTGCGCGCGATTCCCTCATAAACTTGTTCGTAACGTTCGGCCGCTTTTTGCCAGGAAAAATTCTGCGTCATTGCGCGCTCCATCAACTTCGTCCAAGTCGTCGGATCAAAAGAGATCTCGCGCGCACGTTTGATCGCATCCCAAAACGCTTCCGCCGAAGAATCATAATAGAGAAATCCATGACCGGAATCGCTCCAGGGATCGTAATCCTCGATAATCTCCTGAATGCCGCCAGTAGCGCGCGCAATCGGCAGCGCGCCATAACGCAAACTGTACATCGCGCTCAATCCGCTCGGCTCAAAACGCGATGGGATCAAAGTCACATCGCTGCCCGCTTCGATGAGATGAGCTAACTTTTCATCATACGTTTTTCGATAAGCGAACTTTGTCGGATACTTTCGCGCAGCGACGGCAAGCCCGATTTCGTATGCGGGATCTCCTTCACCAAGAATAATCAGACGCACATCATCGGAAAGAAGCCGATCCAAAACTGGCATCAAGGCATCAAAACCTTTCTCCGGAACGAGGCGTGTAACCATTCCGCAAACCATCCCCTCGGGGGACGGATCGAGATCCAGCATCTGCAACAGTTCGGTGCGACAAACATTTTTGCCGTCGAGAGCGCCGGCATCATAGCGGGCGGGCAGTAAGTGATCCATCGCGGGATTCCAGCGATCGTAATCGGCGCCGCTCAGGATCGCGCTAATCTTGTGCGCGTTTTCCCGCAGCACATGTTCCAGACCGCAGGCAACCTCAGGTTTCGCCATTTCCTGAAGATACCGCTCGCTCACAGTCGTGACCTTGTCGGCGAAAAGAATGCCGCCTTTGAGCAAATTCAGGCGTCCAAAAAATTCGACCCCACGAAGGGAGAAATATTTTTCCGCGAGATTCGTTAGGCCAAAATCCAATCCCCAAAAACTCCCCTGCTCGGCGAGATGATGAATGGTGAGAACAGTAGTGAAGGGTAATTGCTGATCCTTTACCAGGACCGGCACGAGCGCACTCGCCCAATCGTGCAGGTGAAGAATTTGCGGCGCGGGCGCGAGTCTTCGCGCCAGCTCAAGCGCGGCTTTGCTGAAGAAAATGAATCGCGCGGCGTTATCTTCGTAGGGCTCGCCGTGTTCGCCGTAAATCCCGGGTCGATCAAAAAATTCGTCGCAACGGACAAAGAAAATCTGCACGCCGCTCGCGGTGCGGCCTTCGAGAAATTCTGCGACATGATTGTTAGCGCCGATGCGGACGTCGACGGTTATGCCGGTATCTCGCGCGACCACCGCGGGGTTCTCGCGGATCTCCCGATAAAAAGGAATCGCACACGCAACCTCGTAACCGCGCGCGCGTAACTCTCGCGGCAGCGCTTCCAGCACATCGACCATTGCCGTCGCGCGTGTGAGCGGTGGGCCTTCACTGCTGATCATCAGGATTCTCATCGGATGTGTGATGTTCGATGTTTGAAGTTCGATGTCAAAAGGCCGGCAGCCCCGAATCAAAAGTCGGCGACACATGCCGCAGAGCTCCGGACCAAACGCCAATCACTGCGGGGGAAGGAAACTTGGCGGTTACCGTTGTTTGCGAGCATCGGAAGATTTGCACGATGGACCAATTAGAAGGTGCGGATCTTCCGCGAGGCGATTTTCGAATGTTCGTCGCCATAAATATTCCAAGACCGCGCGATGGTCTCATCTTTGTCGAGTATTTCGACGTGGCCGTATGGAAGAATTGCGATACTGGAACGTTTTTCTTTCTAACGCATAAAAAGAATTGACTTGGATCGCTACTTTTTCTTAAAAGAATCCTCTCCAACGTCTCATATGAGATCATTTGCTGCAGGCCTATCGCTCTTCTCACCCCGCTCCTAGCCGTGTTTCTCGGGGCCAACGCCATCGTTTCCACCAAGCGAATCTCGGTGGGGCCTAACCAGGTTATCGAAACCAAGTTTCTTGTGACCGTATGACAAAAATATAATGCGCAAACGCACTCCGACAGAAGACCGGTTAGGAAGTTAATACGATTACTTGCGAAGCATCAGCCTGATGGAGACAAACCCACTTTCAAGATCGTCGCGAGCTACCAATCAAAGTTTTGGCGCGTTACGCGACGCGCTAGCAACGACTTATGAGAGTAGAAGCAGGCGAGCAATGGGTTGCTCTTCAATCAGACAAGCGACGAAACACAATTAGGAAATTATCTACCCTATGAAAACCAACACCGCATCTCAATCTGGTCTTTCTAATCCACGCATCTTATTTGCGTTTGCTCTCTGTTCGTTTGCCGTCTTGCTGGCCGTGTTCAGCTTTGCCGATACCAACCCGGCGTCGCCCGGAACGGTCTCCTTAGCGAGCCCGACCTTAACCTATATGGGTGGACCTTTCGTTGCTCCGAATGTTTCGGCCCAAGTCGCGCTCAACTGCACAGCGCCGATGTCATGCGACGACTTTGTTTTGACGGTCAACATGGCAGGCGGGCCTAACCCGGACCCGACCAAGCATGTAAAGATCAGCGTCGGCTGGCCGCTCTCTTCAGCCGACTTTGATGTTTATGTTATGCAAGGCGCCACCACTGTCGGGACGTCGGCTTCCTCCGCCGATCCCGAAGTAGTCGTTCTGCCGGCAGTCTCGGCCACTTATACGATTCGAGTTGTGCCTTTCGCGCCACTAGGACAGACCTACACGGCTACGGTTACTTTGGAAAATATTCCACCTGCTCCACCACCGGGCACGGGCGGCACGCCGAGATACAAGAATTATGCGCCTAACCCTCCTAATCTTGCTGGCGCGGGCTCGGCGGGCGAACCTTCAATAGGTATTGATTGGGTGCCAGTCGTGGCCGGCCTCACACACGATAAGGTCAATACGGGCGGCGTTGCCTTCTTTACGGCCAATCTAAACGAGTTTCGCGTAAGTTTTGATGATTGCTCTTCACCAGCTAAGAATCCAAATACGCCCAGTGGTTCATTTACTAACGCGCCTCTTTGGGAGGATGTGACGAACGCCACTGAAAGCGTGCAGACGCTCGATCCCATTGGCTACGTCGATCACCAGACGGGGCGCGTCTTTCAATCACAGTTGGCCGGCGCGACTAGTATTATGTCCTTTTCTACTGATGATGGCGGGACCTGGACCCAGTCACAGGGATCGGGACAGCCTGCCGGGGTAGATCACCAGACAGTAGGCGGCGGACCTTACAATGAAGCTGCTATTCCGCCCCCGGTTCATCCAACTTATCCAAACCAGGTCTACTATGCCTCACAAGATATCGGTACCGCTTTCGCCGCGCGCAGCGATACTGGTGGATTAACGTTCAATCCAGGCATACCTATGTGGACTCTGGCCCAATGCGGCGGTTTACATGGGCATGTCAAAGTCGGTCCGGATGGAACTGTATATGTACCGAACAAGAGTTGCGGCTCTGGCACGGGCGTGGCCGTTTCTACTGACAATGGACTAACCTGGGCAGTGAAGACCATTCCGGGCAGCGGCTCCGGTTCTACCGATCCTTCCATTGGAATTGGAACAGACAATACTGTTTATCTTGGCTATGAAAATAACGACGGTCATCCTCACATCGCAGTTTCTACTAACCACGGCGACACGTGGCATGACGTCGATGTTAGTCAGGGAGTCATAGCTCATGCGGTTTTCCCCGAAGTGACCGCGGGCGATGGCAACCGCGCTGCCTTCGGTTTCCTTGGTACTTCTACGGGAACTGGCGATTGCTGCAGCGGCGGTGGCATAGGGACTTTCCGTGGCGTGTGGTACTTCTACATCGCTACCACTTTTGATCGCGGGCAGACCTATACTTTAGTTAACGCTACAGGCACTGACCCGGTGCAAATCGGTTCGATCTGCACTGGCGGCACGACTTGCGGAAACGACCGCAATCTGCTCGACTTTAATGACCTTCAAATAGACAAGGAAGGTCGCGTCCTGGCTGCGTATGCGGACGGGTGTGTCGCTCCTGCTTGCACCGCAGCAACAGCGGATAATCCGCCCGATCCTACGAATGGATACACGGCCTCGCGTAGTGCGCTCTCGTCGATCATCCGGCAGTCGGGTGGCCCACGGTTGCTCGCGGCCTATGATCCAAATCCGGCAGAGCCAACTGTTCCCGCGGCGCCTCGCGTCGATAGCGTGATCGGAGCTGCCGGCAGTGTCGTGCATGTTGATTGGTCGGAGCCGGATAACGGCGGATCTCCCCTAACCGGTTATAATGTCTACAGACGCACAAGTGTTGGCACCTATGGCGTCCCCTTAGCGACGATAACTCTGGGCTGTCCAGCTTGTAAGAGCGATTACGATGATACGACAACTGTCGCCGGAACATCTTACTTCTATAAAGTGACCGCGATGAACGCTCAGGGACAGAGCACCAATTGTGGCGAGTTCCCGATCGGGATGGCCACAGGCATCGTGGAAAAAGCTTGTTTGCTTCCAGGTCTCACTATCCTGACTGATCCCAGTAACGATGAGCTGGACATGGCGCCGGGACACGATGTGCAACGTTTGCAGATTGCGGAACCTGTTGCCTTTGCACCAAACAAGATCGTCTTCACTCTTAAGATGCAAAGCTTGACCACGGTGCCGCCGGATACGGAGTGGCCAGTCACATTCACCTTCAATGGCACTAACTATACTGTGCGGATGACTAACTCGCCCGTGGACGGCGCCACTACCACGCCAATTTTCCAGGTAGGACCAACGGCCGGACCATTCGTCGCCGCCGATCCAGCGAGCGCGTTCTTACCAGATGGAACGATCACTATCGTCGTGCCGCGCAGCGCCATTGGCAATCCCGCGCCCGGTCAACAACTGACCGGATTCCTTACGCGGATTGCTGCCAATCTGGTCGGGATCACGATTACGCCGGATAACATGCCCGACAACCTGGGACCCGCGGGCACTTATACGATTGCCGGCAACCTTCCGTGCAATACAGCTCCGATCGCAGCGCTAAGCGCCAACCCACTTTCGGGCGACCCGCCGTTGGTCGTTAACTTCAATGCGTCCGGTTCCACCGATCCCGATGCGGGTGACTCGGTTGTCTCCTACACTTTTAACTTCGGCGATCTGTCGCCGCAAGTCACACAGGCGAGTCCTATGATTTCCCACACCTATAACACTAACGGTCACTTCCACGCTACCGTGAGCGTGACCGATTCCCATGGCCTGGCGAGCAGCAATGTGGCCGGGGTAGAGATAGAAGTGGAACTTCCGTTGGATGATATCGTTTCGCGAAAAGTGCATGGCCACGTTCAGAGGCGACATCGATCTGCTAAAGCCAGATGGGACGGCCGATACAGAATGCCGCAGCGGCGGGACAACCAGGACCGCTACCCTCGTCTACACGTTTGATCCGACTTTCGCCACGACCGCCATGGCCAATAATGTGACGCTTTCGCCGGCCGGAGGCGCGACTGTGAACGACCATGAACCTGGCCCGAACACCAATCAATACACAGTCCATCTGAAAAATGTCGCGAATGCCCAGCACCTCTTCGTTACCCTTAACGGCCTACCCGTGCACAATAATACCGCAAATGCTAACGCCACCCTGAATGCTGTTCAGGCCCGACTGGATGTGATCCTGGGCGACACTAATAACAGCGGTGTAGTCAATTCAAGCGACGTCAGCGCGACGAAGCTTCAGAGTGGGACAGCCGCCGGAGCCTCAAATTTCCGCAATGACGTCAATGTTAACGGTGTCGTGAACAGCTCGGACGTTTCGGTCGTGAAAATTCAATCCGGCACGGCGCTTCCCGCCGCCGCTCCTCCGCCCGCTCCCGCGCAGTCAAGACGCTCAAGGCTTGAAGGTCGTTAGGCTCCGCACGGACACTCATGCATGCCTCGGCGGCCTGGAAAAACCGCCGAGGCATTAAGGGCGAATCAAAATGCCATTCAACGCTAACTTATGCCCCGATTTAATCGTCTTCTTCCGTCGCTCGATTCTCTTCCAGGCTTTTAAGCGTGTAGGTGGACAGGAATTTCGGGATCTCGTCCGATAGCTATCACTAGCATGTGCGGATTAGTCTTATCTGCTGGCAACTCCCATTCGTAATTGAAATTGCTAACCTTTGGATCTCCTGCCTGCCTCGCCTTTTTTAAATCGCCGATCTCATCGTATGACACGCGTTTCGCATCTTTATCTTCGCGCGCTACCACTGTCACGTAACGCAGTTTCTTGTCTTTATTGAACCCCACGATCAGATGAGAAAATTTCGGATCGCGTATTTGCCACGCTTCCTGGCGTTTTTCTTCTGTTCGCACCAGGGTGCCAAGCGCTTTCAATCGCTCGTGCACTTTTTCCTCGGTCATCCCGAGCTGGATTTTGAGGATCTGCCGCTCAGGAACCTGAGCGAAAGCCTTATTCCCCAATGCTAAGACAACGAACATTAAGCCAAACCAGATGGAACTTTTCATTCTTTCTATCTCCTTTGGTGACCCTAACACTTGCCTTTGGCAAAGCAATGGGATCAGAATCCTCACGCGATGAGTAGAGTCAGTCTTAGGCCAACTAACTGCGCAAACGTTATGCCGCAAGTCGAACGCGGCGACGATGATCTGTTGTTACACCGAGTTTGTAGAGCGCTAAATATTTTTTGCCTTTGTTCTCTCCTGCTCTCGCTGACCGACTGTGAAAAAGCCTCAGTAAGCTCGAAGACTTCACCGCCTGCACCGAGCCCGAGTGTTTCGCGGCAGAAGCTTTCGGGTGCCCCAGGATTTGAGACTGGACCAGCCAGGTTCGATGTCTGCGGATTACTCAGAAAGGAAGAAATCCAGGCGATCGCCGGTTCGGCTATTACCCAGAGCAACGGCAGCGGACGATCGAACGGAGGTTTGCGTATTTCACAATGTGTTTACATCCCCAGCCAGCCTAGCCAATCGGTTAGTCTGGTCGTTACTCAGACTGAGTCATCAGCAAATCAGAAGCGAACGGCAAAGGAGTTTTGGCTTGAGAGATTTGGCCGTTATCAAGAACACAAAGAAGGAAAGAGAGAAGAGGCAGAGGAAAAGGAAGAGGAAGAACGAGAAGGGCGACCACCTCGCAAGATCGAAGGCTTGGGAGAAGAGGCCTTTTGGACAGCTGGCTCTCTTTATGTGTTGGAGAAGGACGCGTTCATCCGCGTAAGTGTCGGAGGACCAGAGTCAGAGGAAACGAAGTTGAATCAGTCCAAAGCGCTCGCTGCCATTGCGCTCAAGCGGCTCTAGAGAAATGACATTTTTGTAATGATAAACATTGGCCGCGATGCGCCCATTTTTACCCTGATTGCCGAATAGACATTGGCGTGGCCCTTTTCGGTCATCGCGCATTGTCAACCCAAGATAGTAATTTCGTATGAAAAGAAGTTCTTACTCTGTAGCGGGCCGAGTAACTCTCGGCGCGCTTTTCGTGGCCATAGGCCTTGTGCTGTTGGTCTTCGCACTTTCTGCCGGGCGCGCGCGTTCTGCTACTCCCGCCAGTGGTTCCCTCGGTCCTGCTGGTTCCCCGATTTCGTGGGACGGCACAGCCACTGGCACCGGCGCAGCCAACGGCGAAAGCTCGTGCGTGGAAGGCACCAATTGTGACACGTTCACCTTAACTGTCACCGGTACGCAGGCCGATTGGACCACTGCCGCAAAACGCATCGAGGTCACTATTAACGTCAACAACGCGGCCAATGATTATGACCTGGTGATCCACAAAGACTCGAACGCCGGGACGATCGTCGACACGTCAGGGAATTCGGCTGGCGTTAACGAGGTCGGTCACATTAGTCCCTCCGAAAGCGGCGTGGGCAATTACACCGTGCACGTGATCTATTTTGCAACGATTCCTGGTGTTCAATATCATGGCGTCGCCGCCGTGGTCCCGTTGACGCCGGCGCCGCCTCCACCAGCCGGTGTCGATAACGGGCCGAAAGTCGGCTACGAAAACTTTGATCCACCCGGTGTCCTTACGCCTGTAACAACGAGCACCGGACCTACCGTAGAATACCTGGGCCGAAGCGCGGGCGAACCTTCCGTCGGCGTGAACTGGAACTCTGCCGTGCCTAACAATGTTTTCGGTGTCACCAATTTCCAATCCGATCTCGAAACCATATTCGTTAGCTTCGCTAATAGCTGCGCGAATGGCGGACCGACCGCGACTTGGACGAACCGTCCTGCGCCTACTTCACAAGTAATCGATTCCGATCCGATTGGTTTCACCGATCAAATGACCGGCCGCGTTTTTGCCGCGGAGCTCACCGCCACTTCACCGACCTGCAAGATCTCCTTTTCCGATGACGATGGCATGAACTGGTCGCCCACTTCCGGTCCGCTCGGTTCCGGCATCGATCACGAGACTATTGGTGGCGGGCCTTACCATCCGCCGTTAGTCGGCACTGTTTATCCGAATGCTGTTTACTATTGTTCACAGGATTTGGTGGCCGCGTTTTGTTTGCGCAGCGATAACGGCGGCGCGATCTGGGGTCCGCCGATTCAAACTTACACCACGGAGTGCGGCGGGTTGCACGGCCATGTCAAAGTAGCGCCGGATGGCACGGTCTATTTGCCTAACAAAGATTGCGGAGGTCAGAGTTCGGTCGTTGTTTCCGAAAACAACGGCCTCACGTGGGCTGTGCGAAAAGTACGAAACACTACCGTCGAGACGGGCACGAGCGAAAGCGATCCCGCCGTGGGCATCGACAGCGCGAACCGGGTTTACTTCGCCACCGCTAACAATGACAGCAATCTCGTTGTCGGCACTTCGACCGATCACGGCAGCACATGGACAAACATTGTGGATATCAGCGGCGCGTTGGGATTACAGAACGTGCGTTACCCGGCCGCAGTTGGAGGTAGCGCGGGCCGCGCCGCGATCGCATTTTTTGGCACGACTTCTACAGGAAGCGCCAATGCCGGCACCTTTAATGGTGTCTGGCATCTGTATATCGCGCACACTTTCGATGGCGGCGCCACTTGGACGACTTCCGATGCCACACCTAACGACCCCGTGCAGCGAGGCTGCATCTGGACCGGCGGCGGCGCGAACATCTGCCGCAACCTTCTCGATTTCTTTGATGTCACAATCGACAAGCAAGGTCGTGTGCAGGTCGGTTACGATGATGGATGTCTCGGCACTTGCGCGCAATCCGCCGCTGCTGCGACGGGCAATGGCTATGCAGCGACCGCGGCAATTGCGCGCCAATCGAGTGGACGCCGGCTGCTCGCCGCCTTTGATCCGCCGAGCCCGTTAACTGCGACATCGGTCCCAGGAATGCCGCACATTTCCACCCGGCGAGTCGGTTCAGTCGTGCATCTTACCTGGTCCGAAGCGGACACAGGCAATTCGCAGATTATCGCGTATCAGGTTTCTCGTGGCACATCGAGCGGCACCGAAAGCATGCTCGCGACCGTGCCTGGCACTCAAAATAACTATGACGACAACACGGCGACTAACACCGGGGTTACTTACTATTATAAGGTAGTCGCTGTGAATGCGATTGGCCCTTCGTGCGCGAATAACGAAGTATCGGCGCCGTACGTCGGCAATGTTTGCACCGGCTTGATCATTCACCAAAACGATCCGAGTCATCCGGAAAGTCCAACCGCCGCGGCCAATCCACAATTAGCCATTGATTACGTCTCGGTGGGTGAGCCAACGGCCAACTCGCTCCTTTTCAAGATGAAGGTCACGAATCTCTCGACCATTCCGCCGGCCAGTCGCTGGCGCATGGTGTGGGATTCATTCACTTCACCTGGCCAGCAATATTATGTCGGCATGCGCAGCGATTCCTCGGGCGCGGTGACTTTCGACTATGGAACTATTGCCACCGCGGTCGTTGGTCTCGTTGTTGGCGTGCCGCAGGAAACGCGCGTCGGGCCGGCTGCTGGAAATTTCAATGCGGATGGAACCATCACGCTTCTTGTTCCCAAAGCCAACGTGGGAAATCCGCAACCCGGCGACTTGTTAGGCGCAATGAACGGGCGCACCTTTACCGGCGATACGCCCGCCACGCAGGACTTCGAACGTTCGACCACGCTCGTCGATCACACGTTTGTCAAAGCGCAAACGGACAACGCGTTTCCCGCCGCCACCTACATGGTCGCCGGCAACGCCGCTTGCGGATCGAGCATCGTGCCGATCAGCGCTGCTTCGCGCAAGACTCATGGCATGGCCGGCACGTTTGATATTCCCTTGTCATTAACCGGCGCACCCGGGATTGAATGCCGCTCGGGCGGCGCTTCCCGCAATCATCAGGTTCTGGTCACGTTTGCCAACCCGGTCACCGTCAGCTCAGTCACGACGAATTTCGGAATGGTCTCGAGCACTACCGTGAGCGGAAATACCGTTACTGTTAATCTGACGAACGTGCCCAACGCTCGACTCATCTTTATTACTCTGTTCGGCGTCAACGATGGGACCAATACTGGGGACGTCATGATCCCGATGGGTGTGCTTCTCGGAGACACAAGCGCCAACGGCATGGTGAATTCAACGGACATCGGCGAGACGAAACTCAATTCTGGCCAAGCCACGAACGGAGCGAACTTCCGCACTGATGTGTCCGTCAACGGTGTCATCAACAGCTCGGATGTTTCAACGGTGAAGTTACAATCCGGCACGTCTTTTCCCCCATCGGAGCCGACGCAGACGCAAACTGATAGGAAAAACTCAGATCGTTAGGCCATCTTCTTTCTTTTCTTCTTAATCTAACGTTCTCCAGAGAGAATAGTAAAAAGAAAGAAAGAGATGTTACGCCTAACGAGTATTACCTTTTCACCGAATCCGAAAAAAAGCGCCGGCGCGGCATAAAATAAAGATTGACTTAGTTAGGTAAAGATTCAAAAACGAGGTCGATTACGTCACCCGACGTTTCAACGTATCTTCGGCCGAGCTGAAATGCCCGAGGGGCTGGATTTCGCTGGAACACCGCTTTACGCGATCCCCAGATCTAACTGGAGCTGGAAATCAGCCGCAGGCGACGCTCTTCTTGCTGCGTCTCCTGAGGATTGGTTCCCGGGTTCCGCGCGGTCTGGGATAAGTTACAGGTCACAACAGTAGAAATCACCCCTATGAAGACTTCCCACAGACACTCCACTTGGTTCAGTGCCACGAATCCATTGGTTCGAGGTGCAGCGAAATCGTCGCACCGAAAGATAAGGCACCTTCAAATATTCATGAACCTGGCGGCGATTGTCCTGCTCTCGTTGTTCAGCACCACGCCAGCGCACGGGCAATCCGCGCTCGACGGTTTCAACCCAAACGCCAATGGCGCCATCCGCGCCGTCGCCGTCCAGGCGGACGGGTATTCGCGCTTCACCCACTCGAGCGCTTCCTCGCGGGTGCGAATTTCACCTTCGAGCTGCTGTGTTTCGATTGCTTCCAGAATTTCACCGAACTTCGGTCCCGGTTTGAGACCAAATGCGATCAGATCGTCTCCGCGCACGAGCGGAGGCGGTATGATTGGCTCATTCGCGAACTCTTGCTGTTTGCGCAGGAGAAAATCGTAATTGTCGAGCATCTGGTGACTGCTCGCGCAATCGACGCGGTGTAGTTCCAGTTCCTCGCCAAACGTTGGACGCGCCATGAAACGCTTCAGCTTCGCCACACGCATGCGCGGCACATCCTTGAACACCATGTGCTGACGTACCATTTCCACTGTCGCGTCAATTTCCGCGCGCGAAAAACGCAACCGTTCCATGATTTGCTCAGTCATTTCCGCGCCGATGCGATCGTGTCCGTTAAATCGAATGCGGCCGGTTTCATCCACGGTCGCAGTTGGCGGCTTCGCCACATCGTGGAAGAGGACAGAGAAAACGAGCGGCAACGACACTTCCTTCGGCAGCAGCTTCAACATGATCCGCGTGTGACGGAAAACATCACCTTCGGGATGGAACTGCTCCGGCTGCGCGCAACCTTTCATCGCCTCCACCTCCGGCAGAATCGCGCGCAACAGTCCGCTTTCATCGAGAAGATCCCAGCCGCGCACGCGGTTTGGCGATAGGAATATTCGCACCAGCTCGTCGCGAGTTCTCTCTGCGCTAATCTCGTTGATCTGCGCCGCGGATTGCTGCAGAGCTCTCCACGTTGCTGGTTCGATCGCAAAGTTCAGCACGGTGGCGAAGCGAATTGCACGCAACATCCGCAAGCGGTCTTCCGCGAAACGCTGCGCCGGATCGCCGATGGCGCGAATCATTTTTGCGTCGAGATCAGCGCAACCGCCGACAAAATCGATGACCTCGTTCTCTTCCGGATCGAAGAACATTCCGTTAATCGTGAAGTCGCGTCGCTTCGCATCTTCTTCCGCCGAGGAGAAATGGACTTCCGTCGGCCGCCGGCCGTCCAGATAAACGCCATCAGAACGAAACGTCGCGACTTCAAACTGGAATCCGTTTTCCAAAACAACGATCACTCCGAAATGCGCGCCGACCGCATACGTGCGCGAGAAAATCTTCTGCACCTCTTCCGGCCGTGCACTGGTAGCGACATCGAAGTCCTTCGGCACTTCACCGAGCACCAAATCTCGCACACAACCACCGGCGAAGTAGGCAACGTGCCGGCGTTCGCGTAGTCGCTGCACGACTTCGCGGGCTGCCTTTTGCATGGGCGATTGTTCTCTTTCCGTCGGGCGCATCTCGTCTTAAGTGTAGCGGCGGTCTATGACCGTCGCACTAATAACGCACGCTCGCATCGCACACTCATGGCGAAATTGAAACCATCCCTTAATTGGCTCCTCGTTTTCGTCCCCATCGCCATTGCTCTCCGTTTTTGGCCGGGCGATGTGAATCAAACGGCTCTGTTCATTTGCGCGGCGCTCGGCATCATTCCGCTGGCCGGACAAATCGGCTGCGCTACCGAAGCGCTGGCGGTGCGGTCCGGCGCGGCCATCGGCGGCTTGTTGAACGTCACCTTCGGAAACGCCGCCGAGCTTATCATTGGTCTCACTGCGCTTTCGAAAGGCCTAACGAATGTAGTAAAAGCCTCCATTACCGGTTCGATCATCGGCAATGTCCTGCTCGTCCTCGGCCTGTCCGCTTTGCTCGGCGGGGCGAAATACAGCGAGCAACGTTTCAATCGGATCGCCGCGCGCGCATCCACCATTTCGCTCTCGCTGGCAGCTGTTGCTCTCATCATTCCCAGCGTCTTTCACGCCGCGTCCCGCGAGGGACCCACCGGCTGGAGTCCTGTGCTCGAGCAACGCCTCTCGTTAGGCATCGCCGTCGTTTTGTTCGTCACCTACGCGTGCGTTCTTGCCTTTACCTTAAAGACGCACAAAGAACTTTTTGTCGGCACGACCGGCGGAGCCGACGCTCCAGATTGGTCGCGGCGAAGATCGGTCGTTGTTTTACTGGTCGCGACCGCGTTTGTGGCCTGGCTCTCCGAATTTTTGGTCGGTTCGATCGAGAGCGTTCGCAGCTCACTTGGCCTGACCGAAGTGTTTATCGGCGTCATCGTGGTTGCCATTGTGGGCAACGCGGCCGAGCACTCGACCGCCGTTACCACCGCGATGAAAAACAAGATGGATCTGAGCGTTGGCATTGCCGTCGGCTCAAGTCTGCAAATTGCACTCTTCGTCGCGCCAGTTCTTGTTTTTCTCTCGTACGCTTTCGGGCAGCCGATGGATTTGGAATTTTCGATGCCGGAAATCGTCGCCGTCGTTGTGTCGGTTTACATTCTCTTTCAAATCAGTGGAGACGGCGAGACGAACTGGATCGAAGGCGTGCAGTTGCTTTCGCTGTATCTCATTCTCGCGATTTTGTTTTTCTATCTGCCGGCGGAACAAAATCATTAGCAATTGAAGCGCCTCCGCCTGTCAGGTAGGGGCGATTGACTCAATCGCCCGCGGGCGGTTCGGTGAACCGCCCCTACCCGGCTTTTGGCATCGCTTCCTGACGCTTGAACGCGTGCACGATGAAACAGAACACCGCGATGCAGATGCAGGAATCGGCTACGTTAAACGCCGGAAACGGATGCGCGAGTGGGACGTGCAAATCGAAAAGAAGAAAATCAATCACATGACCGTGTAGAAAACGGTCGGTCAGATTACCAAGAATTCCGGCGAGAAGAAGGGCAAGCGAAACATCGCGCCAGGTATCAGGTTTGTGCGGACGCAGCAGGAGCGCCAAAACGAAAACGAACGCAACGCACGAAAGAACAATGAAAAACATGTTGTTGTTCTTGAACGAACCGAAGGCAGCGCCCGTGTTTGTGACGTGCACGAGATGAAAGAAGTTGGGAATGACAACGCGCGGATCGTCGGGATCGATGGAATGAATGACCCACGACTTCGTTAGCTGATCGAGCGCGTAGAGCGGAAGAGATAGAAAAAGGATCGGCTTCATACGTCTTTCCCTTCTGTCATGTCGAGCGCAGTCGAGACATCTCTAACTGTTTTCGCCTGCTTCTATAATGAGAGATTCCTCGATTCCGTTTCGCTCCGCGAAACTCCGCTAGGCATGACAAGGAGTTCATGTAGCGGCGCTCTTTGCGGAAACAACGGTTTCGCAGCGGTCGCACAAATCGGGATGTGTGGTGCTTTTCCCAACGTAAGAGCGATGACGCCAGCAGCGTGCGCATTTGCGATATGTCGTCCGGGCCACAATCGCCGATGGTTCCGTTCCCGTCTCCAGCTTTAAGTCGCTCAAAATAAAAAACTCTTCCAGTTCATCCTTTGCGACGTTGCCAATCGTCTTCGCGTCACATTTCAACGTCACCGCCGCTTCCAGCGCGTTACCGATTAATTTCTCCTGCCGCGCCTTCTCGATGGCCTGGCCGATCACTGCACGAAGCTTCAGCATTTCGTCGATCTGTTCTCTCGCCGAAACATCACGATGTGCCTTGTCAATTTCGGGAAACGTTTGCAAATGCACGGAGCCGCCGACGTTTAAGTAACCCCAGGCCTCTTCGCTGGTGAAAACAAGGATGGGCGCGAGAAGCTGGCAAAGTGCCTCCAGGATTTCGTGCATGGCTCTTTGCGTAGCACACCGGCGCGATGAATCGCGCGCATCGCAATACATGCGGTCTTTAGTGATGTCGATGTAAAGGCTGCTGAGATCGACCGCGCAGAATTGATTCAGTGTGTGATAGACCTTGTGGAATTCGTATGCGGCGTAGGCATCGCGGCATTCTGCGATCACATTTTGCAATCGATCCAGAATCCAGCGATCAACGAGGGTGAAGGATGCTTCTTCTGTAGCGGCGGTCTGTGACCGTCGCATACTTTCCTGGTCAGAAGTGCGACGGTCATAGACCGCCGCTACAGGAAAATCATAAAGATTGCCTAACAAAATGCGGAGCGTGTTGCGAATGCGGCGATAAGTATCGCCCAGACGCGTAAACATCTCTTCCGAGAACGGAACGTCGTCCGTGTAATTGATGCTGCTCGCCCACAGCCTAACGAGATCTGCACCGTGGCGGCCTACAAAATGTCCTGCATCCATCGGCTTGTCGTAAGTGCCAGACTTCGAAATCTTTTTCCCATCGATGTCGACAACAAAGCCGTGAGTGACGCACGTTTTGTATGGCGAACGATCTTTCAGCGCGACGCTCGTCATGAGCGAAGATTGGAACCAGCCGCGATGCTGATCGGTCGCTTCCAAATACATGTCGGCGGGATCGCGCAGTTCGGGTCGCTTCGCGCAAACGGCCTGGTGCGAGACGCCGCTATCGAGCCAGACATCGAGCGTATCGTTGCGACGCGTAGTGCCCTCGGGTAAACCAAGCTCACGCGCCAGCGCGACGTCGTCGAGCTCAAACCAAATATTTGATCCGCGCTTTTCGACAACGTCTGCCAGCTTGCGAATCCATTCCGGATCTAGAATCGTTTCGCCTGCCGCAGAATAGAAAACAGGCAACGGTACGCCCCAACTGCGCTGGCGAGAAATAACCCAATCGGGCCGCGATTCTACGGTTCCGGCAATTCGATTTTCACCCCACGGCGGAATCCATCGTACTGTCTTGATCGCATCGAGGGCCTTAGTACGCAGTTCGTCGAGGCGAATGAAAAATTGTTCGACCGCGCGGAAGATGATCGGCGTTTTCGAGCGCCAGCAATACGGATACGAATGCTGATAAACGTGTTCGCCGAGAAGCATTTCTTTCTCGCGCAGAATCCGCACGATGTCGGTGTTGGCATCGAAAACATATTTGCCGACCAACTCCGGTATGCCGACTTCTGCGGTGTAGCGCCCGTGATCATCCACCGGCGACAAGATCGGCATACCGTTCTTTTTGCCTAACGAATAATCGTCTTCGCCGTGTCCGGGTGCGATGTGCACCGCGCCCGTGCCGGTGTCCATGGTGACGAAGTCCGCTGTGAGCACGATGGCGGTGCGCGGAAGAAACGGATGCTGCGCGCCAATTCCTTCGAGCTTGTCGCCGGGAAACGATTGCATCGACTCGCCCGTCGGTTCGAACTTTGTGTCAGCGCAAAATTGCGAGACAAGTTTGTCGGCCAGGATAAGAACTTCGGATTCACCGTCGCGCCGAAATTCCTGCATGACGTAGAGCTCTTTCGGATGCACCGCGATAGCGAGATTTGCCGGCAACGTCCATGGCGTCGTCGTCCAAATGGCGATGCTGGCCTTGCCTTTGAGCGCGCCGGTTACGATCGGAAATTTGACCCAGACAACAGTGTCCTGGCGGTCCTGATACTCGACTTCGGCTTCGGCGAGCGCGGTTTGCGCGCCCGTGCTCCAGAAAACCGGCTTGAGGCTTTCGTAAACGAGACCTTTCTCAACGAACCCGGCGAAAGCGCGTAGAATTTCCGCTTCGTAACTCGGATCCATCGTGAGATACGGATGTTCCCAATCGCCGAGGACGCCGAGGCGCTTGAATTGCGCGCGCTGAATGTCGATAAACTTGCGCGCGAACGCTTCTGATTTTTTGCGGACTTCGAGCGGCGAAAGTTCGCGTGATTCCTTGACCACTTTGTATTCAATCGGCAACCCGTGACAGTCCCAACCCGGAATGTAGGGGGCGCGAAAACCGGCCATGGATTTCGACTTCACCACGAGATCTTTTAGGATTTTGTTCAGTGCTGTGCCCATGTGCACGTCGCCATTGGCAAAGGGCGGACCGTCGTGCAGGACAAATAATTCCGCGCCTTTCCTTGCGTTCTGAATCTGTTCGTAGAGACGCGACTCCTCCCATTTTTTCAGAATTTCTGGCTCACGCGTAGCGAGGTTTGCCTTCATCGGAAAATCCGTTTTCGGCAGATTGAGTGTGTCTTTGTAGTTCTGACTCATCGCGGGCGCGCGACGCTACCATCCGCGTATCGACTACGCAACGAAGCGGGCGATCAGCTCCTTGTCATGTCGAGCGAAGTCGAGACATCTCTTACTGCTTCTGGCGGACGATGAGAGATTCCTCGACTTCGCTCGGAATGACAGGAAAGAAGCGAGGCCTAAAAGCGCAATCGCCCTTGAATTCGCGGATCCTAAATGCTGCGTGCCGCCATGTGATGCGCGGCTTTTTGCAATTCCGCGATCGTGGCGCGCAGCTGCGTCGTGCGTTCGCGCACTACTTCTTCGAGCGCGGCGCGTTGATTATCCAAAAGCAAATGACTCTGTCGCCAGTGCAGCAAATTGTGAATGCGCAGAAGCACCTCTATTTGATCGAATGGTTTGAGCAGAAAATCGGTCGCGCCGCATTTTAGCGCGCGCCGCTTTGTTTCCTGGCCCATGTCGGCTGTCAGGATGAGGACCGGCAGAAAACCTCCGATCTCATTACCGCCCCGAAGCGATTCCAAAATCGTGAACCCGTCGACGTACGGCATCATAAGATCGAGCAAGACCAAATCCGGTTCGTACTCGGCGCAGGTGGCAAGAGCCTTCCTTCCATCGGTGAGCGAACGAATGCGGGTATAACCGCTCTCGCGCAGCATGTCTTCCAAAAGCGCAACATTCACTGGCTCATCGTCCACGATGAGGATCTTCATGCGCTGCAGTATCGGTTCGGTATTCATGCCGTGGCTCCCACGAGTGATGTTCGCGATTGCAACTGCTGCTCGATCACTTTTAGAAAACGATCGACATCGAGCGGCTTCGTCAGGTAATCGCTCGCGCCGGCGGCAACCAGACGATCGACTTGCGATTTGGTCGCATCCGCGCTCAGCACGATCACTGGAATCGAGCATGTGCGCGCATCGCTTTTCAAGCGATCGAGGACTTCCGAGCCGGTCATATCCGGAAGATGCAAGTCGAGCAGGATCAAATCCGGCCGATGCCGCGCCGCCAGTTCCAAACCAAGCAAGCCCTGCATGGCGCTGATCAATTTGATCGGTTGCTGATCTCCCAGCAGATGTTCGATCAAGGTGAGATTGGAAACATTATCTTCGATGTAAAGCAACGTTCTCGGCTTTCGTCCCACTGAAGAAAATGGAACAACGGTGGTGTGACCAGAGCTCACGAGCCGCTCGCGCGGGCTCGCCACAATTGGGAATTCGATCCAGAAACTCGCGCCTTTGTCAGGTTTGTTTTCCCCGATCCTGCCGCCCATGGCCTCGGTGAGTCGTTTGGAAAGGGCGAGCCCCAGGCCGGTCCCCTGCGTCGTCGTATTCTCCGCTCCAAGCCTGTCAAAGGCGCCGAAAAGACGATCGCGTTTATCGGCCGGAATGCCGGGACCGTTGTCCGCGATGGTCACCCGCAGATTGGCGGTGCGTTGTTCCACGGTGACAAGAATCCGCTCTCCGTCGCGGTTGTACTTCACGGCGTTGGAAAGAATATTGAGCAGCACCTGTTTGAGGCGTTGCCGATCGGCCAGAACATTTGTGTCATTGGAAACAAACTCATGGCGTTCGATTTGGATTCTGCGTTGCGAAGCGAGCGGTCGAATAATGTCGAGCGCTTCAGAAAGCGCGTCGCTCACACAAACAGGTTCGACCGAGAGTTGGATTTTTCCGGTCTCGATACGGGCAATCTCCAGAACTTCGTTGATCAATGAAAGGAGATGCTGTCCCGCGCGGTAAATGTGGCCCACCCGTTCGCGCTGGATCAAAGGCAACTGCTGACGATCGAGCACTTGCGAGAAACCAAGGATGGCATTGAGCGGCGTGCGCAGCTCATGGCTCATGCGCGAGAGAAATTCACTCTTCGCATTGTTGGCGCTTTCGGCTTCGTCTTTGGCCTGTTCCAGCGCCATGGCAGCATTTCTCCGCTGCGTGATGTCCTCCACCATGATGATGAAATGGCGCGGTTTATTGTTTTCATCCCGGATCACGCTGGCCGTGCGGCTAACCCAAAGCACTTCGCCGTTTTTTTGAATGAAACGCTTTTCCCCGGTGAATCGGGCAGTTCCATTCATTAACTCGTTAGCAAGCTTTCTTCCGTCTTCGATGTCGTCGGCATGAGTGATCTCTTCCGAGGTCTTCTGTTTGAGTTCCAGATCCGAATATCCCAGCATCTGACAGAGGCGGGCGTTGGCATGGAGGAAGCGTTCGTCCAATGCTACCAGTCCCATTCCGATCGGTGCTTCTTCAAACGTCTCGCGGAAATTGCGCTCGCTTGATTCGAGCGAGGAGGTGCGATTGGCGATGAAACCCATTTCCCGAACGCTGCGTAGACAGAGCATGACAAGGAAAATTTCTTCGAACACCACCCAGGCGACGTGCTCCAGGGATCGCCAGGGGCTCGCGTTGAGCACGCCATAGACAGAGAAGGGCCAGTAAATTCCCCGCAGAAAATGATCGACGCCTACGACAATGGTCGCCGGAATGAGCACACGCCAATCGCGATAAAAGGAGAGAATCACGAGCGAACCGAACACGTGGAAATGCGTCTCGATGCGTCCGCCGGTTAATCCAATAAGCAAGGCGGACATGAGCATTTGCGCTACCGCCATGGTGTAACGCGTAACCGCGGCCCCGGCCCAGAAGCTCGCCATAAAGACCGGAAAAGCGGTGATGGCGCCGCCGAGAAAAATTGCGGCCCAAACGTGGATGTGAACCTGGCTATACTGCCCGGCCCACGTACGGGGCGAGACGACAAGTGCGATAATGATCCCGGCAAACCACTGCGCTACCATCAGTTTTGCGATAAACCGATCGGTCTTGCGAAAGATCTCATGCTGATGAAACCCGAACAGCTCGCTAGCTCGCTCGGTCTTGAATTCAGGAGCGGTTAATATCTCTGTCATTTCCAGCAAAGCCCTTTCTCTTGGCTGTGGTTGCGGTCGACTAATGGGCAGCCGAACACAAAAGCGTTTGTGCGATCGGCCCGATGATTATTAATGAACGAAATGATTGCGCTTTCGCCGGCGTTATCGCCGGAATGTCCACGCGATTGCGTGATGCCACCGCTGAACAACAAGCGCCCATCACGATCGTAGAGAAAAGCGTGCCCTGATGTTTCCGCACCGAACCTGCGTGCCTCAGTCCCGTCGTTATCTGAAAGCACCGTCACACCGGGGATTTTTGCAGCGCTCCGGCGAAGCTCCGTGTCCTCCCACGCCGATGATGCACCGTTTGGCTTTAAGAAAACGACATAGGCCGAGACTTTGCCCTGAATGTGCGCCATGATTTTGGACAACTCCTCCATGCTCGCATCGGTGCAGGGACAGCGCGGATGTGCAACCATTACGAGCACAGGACGCTCCTTCGGAGCTGGAATTTTTGAAGCGGTGGGCCAGGCGGGTTTAACAACACCAACCGACCCGGGCGCGCTTTCGTAGCTCATTAAACTCCGCAGCCCGGCGGCAACCGCGAAGAGCCAGACGAGTCCGAAAATTATGGTTGTCAGAGGCCGCCGTTTAAAGGCCCTGTGAGGCGGGTTCATTTGCTCCCGCTATAGGAGCAAAGGGCATTCCACTTAATATGGAAATTACAAGAACTGCTGCCGCCTAAATCCTCAATCTCAGAAGCCTCGCGCGCTCACCCATTGCACCGCAAAACGTGCCACCTGCCGCGCATTTGCCAGCTTGAGTTTCTCTTTTATTCGAGCGCGATGTGCCTCCACCGTTTTCGGGCTCAGGTGCAACTCTTTCGCGATGCCTTTTACCTCTTCGCCTTTGCCGATGTGCTCGAGAATTTCCAACTCGCGATCAGTTAGACCGTCGGTGGGATTTGCTCCCGCCTCACGCTTCGACAACACTACGTTCGAGATGACCTCGCTCGCCATCGAAGGCGAAAGGTAAACGCGGCCGTCGATGACCTCGCGCACCGCGATCAAGACGCTGCCGAGCGCATCCTGTTTTGTCACATAACCGTTTGCACCGGCGCGCAGAGAACGCACCGCGTACGTCGGTTCGTCATGCATCGAGAGAACGAGCACTGGCATTTTGGGAAATTCCACACGAACAGATTTCGTTAACTCCAATCCGCCAGGTCCCTTCAGTCCGAGATCGACAATGAGCAGATGCGGTTTCGTTTTACGCACGATGCTCAACGCTTCCGGCGCGCTGCTCGCTTCGCCGACGACAGAAAATCCGTCATCGGAATTAAGGAGTTGCACCAATCCGTGGCGAAAGAGCGGATGATCGTCGACCACCACGATGTGAATTGATTCTTCCAGTGCGGCTTTAGGATTATCGACGGTCCCGCCGGAAAAAGAATTCGGCGCGACCGGTTTCGAACGAAGCTGTTGCGGTTGGCCCGAAGCTTTTCTCGCACGTTTCTTGACTTCCTTGCCGACCTTCGCCTGCGATTTCATTCTTGCAAAGGTAGGGGCGGTTCACCGAACCGCCCGCGGGCGATTGAGTCAATCGCCCCTACCCGTTTTCCGGTTTCCTTGCCGATCGTTGCCGGGGATTTCATTCTTGCGGCAAATAGCAGGCGATCTTCGTGCCGTGCGGTTTCAGGCGCAGAAATTCCAGGCGCGCGCCAATTGCACGCGCGCGATACATCATGATATGCCAGCCCAGACCCGGGGAGGAATTCGCAGTATCCGGAATGCCAACACCGTCATCGCTGACACTCAACTCCAGTTGTCTTTTCGAAATCTTCACGCGCACAGTAATTTCGCGCGCCTGCGCGTGCTTGTTCGCATTTATTATCGCTTCCCGCGCGATTCGATAGAGGTGCTGCGAGACATTGGGATCGTGGATCGGAATTTCGTCGTCGATTTCCAGACGACACGGCACGCTCCAGTTCTTTTGGCTCACCAGCGACTTCAACGCCATCGGCAAACCAGCCGAATCCATTTGCACCGGATGCAATCCGCGCGCGACCATCCGTGCTTCGGTCACGCCTTCATTAATAAGCCCCGCGATTTTCTCGATCTCGGAATGCTTGATCGTCTTCGCTCCTCTCACCCGCTGCGCTAGCGCGCGCGTCATGAACGCCGTCGCCGCCAGATGCTGGCACAGGCTGTCGTGCAAATCCTGGCCGAGCTGGCGTTGCTCGCGATCCGTCACTTCGAGAAGCTCGCCCTCGAGTTTTTTTCGGAGGGCGATTTCGTTTTGCAGTTCTTCATTTGAAGCGAGCAGCTCCGCCGTTCTCTCCTGCACCCGCGATTCCAAAAGAAGTTTCGCGTTATGCAATTGCGCCTCTGCTTCCTTTCGCTTGTCGATATCCAGAATGACGGCCACGACCGACTCCGCCTCGCCCATCTTGATTCCGCATCGCGGCCACGCTGACATTTGCCCACATGACCGAGCCATCTTTGCGCAGATAGCGCTTTTCCACCTCGAACGGTGTCCTCTTCGACAGCACATGCTTGAATTTGGCGATGCTCTTGTCCAAGTCCTCGGGGTGCGTGATTTCCTGAAATGTCTTCCCGACAAGTTCGAAATCCTCGTAACCGAGCATTTCGCAAAGTTTTTGGTTGGCCCAAAGAATCTTGCCGTCACGAGCAGTCCGAGCCATACCGGCAGCGGTTTGACTAACGATGGCGCGAAAACGCTCTTCACTTTCGCGCAATTCTTTTTCCGCGCGTGCTCGCTCCGTCAAATCGACAATCGCGGTTTGATAAAGAAGCGCGCCATCTTTCATCGCGGAAGCCGTCGGCGTGCTCGATAACAACGCCGGAAATTCTGTCCCATCCGATCTTCTCAGACATAACTCGCTCTTCACCGGACCCTGCGACGAGCGGCATTGCAGGAGGTGATGCAGAAAATTTTGTGCGTGCCCTTTGGCTACGCAGATCGCGAAGGGCGCGCCGATTAACTGTTGTCGGTTGCGCCCGAGCAAGTTGCTCGCTGTGAGATTAATTTCCTCAACGTGGCCGACGCGATCGAAAGTGACGTAACCGATCGGGGCAAAATCGAAGAGATCAATATAACGTTGAATCGCTGCTTCAAGTTCCGTCCGCGGATATTGAAAGACCGGTCCACCCTTGGCGCGCGTGCCATTTGTTCCATGATGCCGGCGTTCGCCATTGCGCGTAAATTTCTTCGCCACGCTGGGCGTTGGCTTTTTCTTTTTCATCGCCGCCCCAATTAATTCGCGGGCGGTTCGGCGAAGCGATGTCTTGATCTTGCGGCGGCGTTTCCCGCGCCGCTTTTTATTTGCGCGCGGTGGATTCTTTTTCGCGTCTCGATGATGTGCCGGCACGGTTTTCCTTACTTCCATCAATGTCGACCAGCGTGATCACCGCGCCGTCGATTTTGTTATCGGTCGTGCGATACGGTCGCACGCGCAGTGAAAATTCGCGCCCTTCGCTATCAGCTATCTTGCGCTCGCGCGTGCTCAAAGTGTCGATCACTTCGTGCAAAATTTCTTCCAAGATCGGGAACGTCGATATTCGGCCGAAGCTCACGCAACGGCCGTCCGATATCCGTTTGCAAAATATTAAAAGCATTGCGCGCCGCCGGTGTGGCGCGTCGAACGGTGAGCGAATTGTCCACCATCACGATCGGCAATTGGATACTCGCGAGCAGATTATTCAGGTCGCTGTTCACCTGCATCATCTCCATGATTGCGATTGCTCAATTCTTCGTTCAGCGTCGTCAACTCTTCGTTAGTCGATTGCAATTCTTCCTTCGCCGTCTCCAATTCTTCATTCGTCGATTGCAGTTCTTCGTTGCTTGACTCGACTTCTTCGTTCGCCGATTTCAACTCCTCGTTAGTCGCCTCCTGTTCCTCGATGATGGCCTGAAGCGATTCCTTCGATGCAGCCAATTCGCGACGCAGTTCGCTCATCTCCCGCTGCGATGCAGTTTTCCCGAGCACTTGTGGCAAGCGACCGGGGCGCGTTCCTTTTGTTGTTTCGTCGAAAATAACCAGCAGCCATGACTTCTCCGACGGCGCGGCCTTGAACGGCACTACCTCGAGATTTACCTCGCGTGTTTTTCCCTCGAACTTCACCAGCGCTCGTTCCTTGCGCATCGGCTTGTCGGTTTTGAGCGTCCGATGAATTAGCGTTCGCAAGTCCGCCACCAAACTCGGTCGCACAAGTTGCAACAGATTCAGCGATGCCGGCCCAGGTGTGTGTTCGAGATAAGCCTCGGTGCGACCGCGGAATTGCTGCACGTGCATTTCGCGATTAATCACAACGCCGGCCGGCGCATAGGCGCTCAGCATGATGCGGTCGGCCATTTGCAATAACTGCCCGCTGAAGTTCACGCCTTTGGCCGGCATCAGTTGCATCGCGGACTTAAGGAAGTCGAGAGCGAAAGGAATCCGAACGTCGAGCTGACGCGGCAGCGTGCCGTCCTTCTTCGCGTAGATTTTGTTCTTCTTATCCACGAGCTCGAAAAGTTCGTCGTACAATCCGACCGATTCGGCCGGCCCGAGAATCAGAAAACCTTTCGGATTAAGCGCGTAGTGGAATTGCGGGATGCAACGCTTGTGCATTTCCGGACTCAGGTAAATGAGGACATTGCGGCAACTGATGAGATCGAGTCGGGAAAACGGTGGATCGGCCGTGATGTTTTGCCGCGCGAATGTGCAAATATCGCGCACCTCGCGATTGATCTGGTAGGTGCCATCGCGCTTCGTAAAAAAACGTTTCAAACGCGCGCTGCGAAACATCCTTCTCGATTGCGCTCGAATAAATCGCCAGTCGCGCGTGATCGATAATCGTTTCGCTTAAATCGGTGCCGAAAATCTGAACCGCGATTTTCTGCGCGCGATTGCCGAGCGCTTCAAGAATGCAAATGGCGAGCGAATAAACTTCTTCGCCCGTCGCGCAACCCGGCACCCAGACGCGCAATTGCGGATTGCGTTCTTTGCTCTTGCCCTTCAAAAGCGCAGGCAAAAATCGTTTCTTCAACGCGCGAAACATCTGCTCGTCCCGGAAAAATCGCGTCACGTTGATGAGCAGATCGTCGAAGAGCGATTCGATTTCCTTTTTATTGTCGCGCAGGAAACGCGCGTACTGGCCCAGCTTTTCGATCCGATGCAGCGCCATGCGCCGATGAATCCGGCGCAGCAGCGTCGTCTCCTTATAAGAACTGAAATCGACGCCCACCTGTTTCTTGAGCGAAATGAAAATACGGCTCAGGTCGTCCGCCTCTCGATAGGTCCTGCACGCTATTTCCGCGCCATCGTTAAACGGCCGGCGAATGTAGGAATGATCGGCGATGCGCCGGATTTCCTGTGCAATTTCCCGCGGCGCCAGAACCACATCGACAAAGCCGGAACGGATCGCGCTCCGTGGCATGGCATCGAACTTCGCGCTCTCCTCGTTTTGAGCGAACGTCAAACCTCCCGCTGCTTTGATCGCGCGCAATCCCGCCGTGCCATCACTCCCCGTTCCCGAAAGCACCACGCCGATGGCGCGCGAGCCACAACTTTCCGCGAGCGATTCAAAAAATTGATCGATCGCCAGATTCACTCGCTCCGTTCGCCGCACCAAAACAAGCGACCCATTCTTTACCACCACGCACTTGTTAGGCGGCTGCACATAGATCGTGTTCGCTTTCGGCTCCGTCGTTTTTTCGATTTCGATCACCGGCATTGACGTCGCTTTGCCTAACAAACCTGCGAGCCGGCTTACATGATTCGGATCGAGATGCTGCACGATCACAAAAGTCATTCCCGTTTTCGTCGGCAAATGACGCAGCAATTCCATCGCCGCCTCGAACCCGCCAGCCGATCCGCCGATGCCGACGATCGGACACAGATGCGGCTTCTTGCTTTGCGCTACCCGATTGTGATTGCGCCGGTCGCGGTGTTGGTTGTTGCGCGATTGCGATCGTCGCCCTCTCGCGACTTTTTTCGCTTTTTGTTTAGCGGCCATGGCTCACTCTACAATCAGTTACGCCCTCTCTTTACACAAGGCGCGTTCGGTGGAACGCAATCTCCGAGCGCGTTGTTGGAAACAAATGTGGCTTCGGCGCTCCAGCCGGAATTCACTCGCAGTGCGCAAATGAAGATTGTTCCGATTCGTCCATCCGATTGAGCCGTCGGCGGCGATAGAATTATGGTTTTCTTCTAAACAGGCAGCGGCTTCGGCGTGACTTCGACGTAATCACACGCCGAAGCCGTTTGTTTTATCAAAATGTCCGCGCTCGTGTGCGTCCTGCGCACGATCTCATGGGCACGGCGGTTGGCAGTGCTCATCAAACGAAACCCCCGCCGGATTTCTCCGACGGGGGCTCGTTTAACTAATCAGCGCGACTTATTTCGCGCAGCAGTGCTGCTGAGCTTTGCAGCAAGCGCCACCGCTACAGCAAGCATTCGACGAAGTCGCTGTTACCGAACCGGCGAACGCCAGCACCGCTATAAGTATCAAGAGGTGTTTCATTAAAATAACTCCTGTTTGAAACGTCTTTTTGTTCTCTTCCGTGACGAATGGATCGCACGGAAGCCACTGCTATTTCAGGCGAACGAAAAACGCGGCGGCGGAACGGGAGGTCTCTCGACGCGAGTGCGCCCGTGTTCGAAAAAATCGGCGAAAGATTGTTCGCGGAAAGAAGGTGGAAATACTTTCACCTGCGCGTTTAGCACGGCCGTAAGCGCGTTCATGCAAGCAACGCAACATTGCAAGTCCTGCGGAAGCTTTGGCATCTCCCTGCCGCAACCGTTGTGCGACGGGTTCATTTTCATTTTCTCGCAGCACTTGGATTGTGCCGCCGCTGGCGGCGCAGCTTTCAGCGGCATGACAATCGTCGCAACAGAAACGCTCAGCGCCACGAAGAGAACAGATCGGATAATCATCCGCATCACGGTGGCGATTCTAGTTTGAGCGGCGGCAAAGGCAAAGCAACTTTTGCGCACGCAGTGCACGTCAAGATGTTCGTAGCGACCGCAATTGGTGCAACGCGATCTCCGATCGAAGATTCGCCGAGGCGAAGCGCGTTGTTGAAATAGATCCGGCTTCGCCACCAAATTTACCATCGGTCCGAGCCGGACGGGCGTTTCGGAGTATTCGATCCACCTTTGTGTCAACAACGGTCGGAGATGTTGCGAAGAATTCCCAAGCTCTTGCATTTCACCATAACTGCATCGAACGGCGAATTACCGAATTTGTCTAAGATGCATCTGCTTATGAAAGAAAAAGACAACCAGAGGATTAAAAACCTTGTCGCTGTCATTCGCGAGGGTATCGACCGTCGCGGCTTTTATATTCTCCTGGATGACCGCGCGAAATTGATTTGCGGAGAAGGTGACGACTTGCGCCTGCACGCAGAGCGCATCGCTCGTTTCGCCAAGAAAAACGGTTGGGAATCCGACATCGAGACTGATACGATCACGTTCTGGCGCACGGAATCGCCGGCGGCGAAACTGGACGGCTTTCCCTCGCAGCCGTTATTTGCCGGAGAACGATTCAAGGTTTGGGAACCGGGCAATTCTCATCCGGGCTGATCTGCTGTCACCCGAGGCGATCGCAAGCACGGTTCGCAAGACTTTTGGGCGTTCGTCGGAATAATTTATCAGGCTACAGCCAGAGTCGAACCATGCGGCCCACCCCCCACCCCTGTTGGCGTCGCCTTTAGGTGGATGGAGCTCTCCGAACTCGATGGGTGTCGAGGCGGCGAAGCCGCATTTCTTTTAACATCGCGCCTGGAGAGCGCAATCCACCTATTTTTCTGCCAGGAGCGCTTCGCATGCTTTCGCGCAGCGGCGGCAGGCTTCAGCGCAGATGCGACAATGTTCCATGTGCTTTCCGTGCTTCTCGCAAATCGCGCCGCAACTTTCGCACGCCTGAATGCAGGCGCGCAGTTGCGCGCCCGCGAGCTTGAAATCGGTGCGCGTGAAACGGGAAATGATGCGCGCTGTGGCCAGACAGACATCCGCGCAATCGTTGCAATCGCGAATGCATTGCACCATTTCCGCCACATTTTTCTCGCCGAGACAGGCATCGGCGCACGCGTTGCACGCTTCCGCGCAGGCATAACACGCGGTGATGCATTCGATATTAACCGTGTGATCCGATGACGGATTCACCGGATGCGTTTCGAACATTTGTTTAATGTAGCTCATAAGTTGCTACCCAATGAAACGCTCTACCTCGACTTCGCGGATGTTCGGATTCTCCCACCCATCAACTTCCGCATCGGCATGACGTCGGATTCCTTTTGTGACGTTTTCGTGACGTTGCCAGAAGAGCTTTGATTGATCCACGGCGCGGAATAGCATCTGCACATGAAGAAAAAGATTCTCTTTATTTGTGTGCACAACAGCGCGCGCAGTCAGATGGCGGCGGCGTTACTCAACCAGATGTGCGGGGAATTTTTTGAAGCACAGAGCGCGGGCTTGGAACCAGGCGCGCTCAACCCGCTCGCAGTCGAAGTCTTGCAGGAAAACGGCATCGACATTTCGGGGAACAAAACTCAAGCCGTGTTCGACGTCTTCAAGGCCGGCCATCTCTTCGCCTACGTCGTGACTGTTTGCAGCGAAGCCGAAGCGCAAGGCTGCCCGATTTTTCCCGGGCCGACACAGCGTTTGCATTGGCCATTTCCCGATCCCTCGAAGTTCACCGGCACACATGAAGAAAAGTTGGAACAGACCCGGGCCGTGCTCGAACAAATCCGCCTAACGATCGATAGCTTTTGCGCGGAACATTGCGCAACAGTGGTGTGATGAAAAAACTGACGGGACATCCGTCCCGTTGCTTGCCTCGAACGCGCGACCTGCTTTTGTTGCTTGCATGAAAACGACGGAAGCGACAGCGGAAGAAGTGAGAGAAAAAGTTCGCGAACGTTACGGCGCGACGGCTGCGGGCGAATCTTCCTGTAATGATGACTGCTGCACCACCACGAGCAGCGAAACACTCGGCTATTCCAAGGAAGACACTGCCGCTGCACCTGAAGCGGCGAATCTCGGACTCGGTTGCGGAAACCCTCTCGCCATTGCTTCGCTCCAGCCGGGTCAAACGGTTCTCGATCTCGGTTCCGGCGCAGGCTTCGATTGCTTTCTTGCCGCGCGCGCCGTCGGTCCGAACGGTCGCGTCATCGGTGTGGACATGACACAGGAAATGCTGGCGAAAGCGAAAGAGAACGCGCGCAGGAATGGGTTCAGCAACGTCGAGTTCCGGTTAGGCGAAATCGAAGCGCTACCGGTGGCCGATAACAGTGTTGACGTGATCATCTCCAATTGCGTGATCAATCTTTCGCCGGAAAAACCGCGCGTCTTTCGAGAAAGCTTCCGCGTTCTCAAACCGGGCGGGCGCCTCGCCGTCGCCGATGTCGTCGCGACCGCTCCGTTGCCAAAAGATGTCGCGGAAGATTGGTCTGCTTACACCGGCTGCATGGCTGGCGCATCGCAAGTCGCCGATCTCGAAATAATGTTACGCGAAGGCGGCTTTAGCGAAATCCGAATCGCGCCCAAAGACACCTCGCGCGCATTCATTCGCGAGTGGCTGTCCGGGTAAAAAGGTCGAGGATTATCTCGTTTCCGCGACCATCGAAGCGACGAAACCTGAATTGAATTGTCGAGAGATCGACGTTGTCGAATGTCGCCGCTACTGGGATAATACGCATACATGAAGATGCTGATTCGAGGCATCATTTGCGCGGTTCTAAGCGTGTCGCTCGCCATTTCTTTGCTTCCGGTGCAGGCGAAGGTGATGACGCCGGCGAAGAGCGATTGTTGCGAAAAGCAACACGTTGCTAATCAGCATCACGGTTGCGGAAAGAACGCGCCGAAATCGGCGCAGGATCAGCAATGTTGTGCTGCGTGTTTTGCCTGCGTCGCACTTGTGCAAACGGCGACGTTGATTCCCAAACGTTCCGAAAGCGAAGAATCGTATTTCAAATTTTCTGAAGCTGCCAGGAGTCGTGCGCTGCGACCTCCTGTGCCGCCGCCGCGAGACGCGTTGTCTTAATCGCGCCGGCTCCCGCGCTTTTGTGCGGGAGGTCAAAGGAAATTCAACAGGAGGTTCTATGAAATACCTGTCGATTCTGATGGCGACCTTACTACTGGCCGGTTCAGCAACAGCGACTTCGTCGGCTGCTTGCTGCAACGGTAAGTGCTGTAAGGCCAAGCAGAGCTGCTGCGCGAAAGCAAAGTAAGCACTGTGTAAGCTAGTAACGGAACCCTCGTCAGCGAAGCTGGCGGGGGTTCTTGTTTACTCGGCGTCACTTTCCCATTGCTCGTTAGGCGAGGTCAAAATTGCCGGCGTCTTCTTCCCTCCATTCGCTTTCCTGCGGAAAAGGAGACGGCCAATGTTCAAGCGAGCGGCGTTCTTTGTTTGTTATGACAAAATTAGAATTCAAGGGTGGTTGGAATGAAACAAAGGGGAAATTGAAACAAAAATACGGCCAGCTGACCGATGACGATCTCGCGTTTTCGGAAGGCAAGGACGACGAGCTGCTCGGGCGGCTACAGCAAAAGCTCGGCAAAGCCAAAGACGTGATCCGCGAGGAAATCGCGAAGCTTTAACGTTCGCCTAACGAAAGGAATTCATGCCTGCAAAATCCAAGAAGCAACAAATGGCAGCCGGCGCCGCATTGGCGGCGAAACGCGGAAAACGATCGAAGTCGTCGCTACGCGGCGCTTCCAAAGAAATGGCGAAGTCGATGAGCAAAAAGCAACTGCGCGATTTTGCCAAGACGAAGCGCAAAAAGTTACCAGCGAAGAAAAAGCGCTAGCTACGTCGATAGAATCGCTAGTTGAAAGCTTGTGCGGCATTTTGCGCACATCGCGGTCTGAACACGCGTTCGCCTGACGAATTGCAATCAAGGAGGGGCGATGTCTCGATCGCCCGAGACGGCGACTGGGTAGTCGCCGCTCCTTGGTAGCGTGGCACAAGCAAGCGTCTAAACTTATCCTAGGATTTACTTTTTTGTTTCTTCGCTCCGATTGAACCCGGCTGCTGCGCAAGGATTCGCGCGAGATCTTGTTATGCCAAAGTGCGACACGTGCGCTTTTTCCGCGCCGCTTGCGTAACCTTCTTGATGTTTTTGCGCGCCGCGCGTTTACTTCGCGACGTCGATCTTCTGCACCATCTCCAGATGTTCTTTCATCACTGGAATCGTATCGCTGATGAACTTCTTCAGGTCTTCGTTTTTCACTTCGCCCTCAGCTTTTTCAAACTCCGCGATATCTTTCTCGTGATCCTTGATCATCGCTTTGACATAGGCCGCATCGAACGACTCGGCCGACATCTTCGAGAACTTGTCGATCACTGCCTGATGTTTCGCGTTCACCTTATCGGGAACCTCGACATTCATCTTTGAAGCGACGCTCTTGAGATCATCGTTCGCCTTGCCGTGATCCTTCACCATACGCGCGCCGAAGTCCTTCACCTCCTGCTTCTGGCCTTTGTCTTCCGCAATTTTTCCTAACTCCACCTCGGTCATGCCGCCATTCGCCGCCTTCTTGATAAACATCGCGTCGGCGCTCGATTTGCCGGAATGGGCCGATTTTTCTTTCTCTGCGCCGAAGGAAATCGCTGCAGCCGCCAAAATTAAACCCGCAGTAACAACAACCCCTTTTATTTTCATAGCGTGATCAATACGCGGCCCGAAGCGTTTGCGGATGTTAAAATCTTGCCGCGGTAACATCGAATTGGCTTTGCCTTTTCGTGTCCGACCGCGGTCTCGGCGGTGATGCCGATAAATCATCCGCCGAAACCTCAGCCGTGGCCGCGCAATCCCTGTCTCCATTCGCACGGCCACATCTAAAACGCCTCAAGACCGCACGGCGGATGGAAATATTCCGCTTGCGACGGACGCGCGTCGGGAAAAACATGTCGACTCGGTCCGCAAGATCGACGGAGATTACACGATCATGTTTTCTGCAGTAGCTGCCGCTCCGGTTAGCCCAGTCGTTTGGGGAATCCCGATCGATTTCATTTTGTTCGGGCTCACGTTGCTCGGGGTCGCGCTATTCCATCATCATACCTTGCGGGTCGCGCTCGTCGGAATGGTTACGATCGCGGGCTACAAAATCGCATTCAGCGAGTTCAAAACCGGACCTGGGTTCGAGGGCTTTATTGCTCACATCGGCCACGAATGGGTCATCCTCGCGAACCTGCTCTGCCTGCTCATCGGATTCGCACTGCTTTCCCGCCATTTCGAAAAAAGTCATGCCCCCGTCGTGCTGCCACGATTTCTCCCCGAAGATTGGAAGGGCGCATTCATTCTGCTCGTGATGGTGTGGATCCTTTCGAGCTTCCTCGATAACATCGCGGGCGCGCTGATCGGCGGAGCGATGGCGCATCAACTCTTTCGCGGAAAGGTGCACATCGGTTTTCTCGCGGCCATCGTCGCCGCGTCCAATGCCGGCGGGGCCTGGAGCGTAATCGGCGATACGACCACCACCATGATGTGGATCGCGGGCGTCTCGCCAACGGCGGTTTTCGAAGCGATCATCGCCGCGACAGTTGCGTTATTTATTTTTGGAATTCCCGCCGCTTTCCAACAACATCGCTACTCGCCCATCGTCCGCGGCGCGCACGCGCATACTCAGATCGATTGGGTGCGCGTCGGCATCGTGGGATTGATCCTTTTCTTTGCCGTCGCCACGAATGTGATCGTAAACATGAAGTTTCCGGCGCTAGCAGAGAAGTTTCCTTTTATTGGCGCCGCAATTTGGGTCGCAATCCTATTGTCGATCGGCGCGCGCCGGCCGGATTGGGAGGTGTTGCCCGAAGCATTCAGAGGCTCGATCTTTCTCCTCGCGCTTGTTGTGTGTGCATCCATGATGCCGGTGGAAAATTTGCCCACGGCTTCGTGGCAAACCGCGTTTGGTCTTGGGTTTTTATCGGCCGTCTTCGACAACATTCCGCTCACGGCGCTGGCGATCAAACAAGGCGGCTATGATTGGGGATTTCTGGCTTACACAGTTGGCTTTGGCGGATCGATGATCTGGTTCGGATCGTCCTCCGGAGTCGCCATCTCGAATATGTACCCGGAAACAAAATCAGTCGGACAATGGCTCCGTCACGGCTGGTACATCCCAATCGCATACGTGATCGGTTTCTTCGTCATGCTTGGAGTTTGGAAATGGCATCCTGACACAACACATAAGTCGAAGCTGGAATCCGCTCGCGCGGAATTCAGCTCCACCGCGCAGCTTTAAATTTTGTCCCCGATTATTGTTTCCGGCGAGCCACGTCCGACGATCCGGCCGTTTTCGAGCAGCAACACTTCATCGCAAAGCGCCGCAAGCTCATGCGCGTCATGCGTCACGTAAATAAGGGGAATGCGAAATTCGTCGCGGATGCGTTGAAGAAACGGAATCAGGCGCGTCTTCAATCTTGTATCAAGACTGCTCATCGGTTCATCGAGCAAAATCAGGCGCGGCAACGAAAGGATGGCGCGAGCGAACGCCACACGCTGCTGTTCGCCGCCGGAAAGATTCGTGATGCTGCGATCGAGCAACGGCACAATTTCCATCACCTCGGCAACGTGTCCGAGCGTGAATAGCTCGTCTTCAATGACTGCCGGTCGAAAACCGTAGAGGAGATTTGCGCGGACGCTAAGGTGCGGAAATAACGCGAGATCCTGCGGAACATAGCCGATTCGCCGGAAACGCGGCGGAAGAAGCAATGACGCACTGGCATCGAATAACACTTCGTCTCCGAGTTGTATTCTGCCCGCAACTGGCCGACGCAGACCGGCGATCAAGTCGAGCAAAGAAGTTTTCCCGGCGCCGGAAGGACCGAAAACGCCAGTGATGGGACGATCGAAAGTTGTGCCGATCTCCAACGTAAAAGTCGTCAGGGGCAGGCGGACATGATGCAGACTCAGTTTCATCGCCGACGTTTGCGCCTCGAAATGATCTGACCGCACAACACCGTCGCAAAAACGACTGCGATGGAGACGAGAAGAAGCGGCCAGGCCGCCGCGTCCTGATCAAGCTGTATGTGTTGGTAGATCGACAGAGAAATCGTCATCGTCTTGTGCGGAATGATTCCGGCGACGACCGCTGTTGCACCGAACTCTCCCATCGCGCGCGCGAAAGAGAGAATCGCGCCGGCGATTATTCCGCGAAACGCCAGAGGCAGACTGATCGTGCGAAAAACGCGCCATTCGTTCGCGCCGAGCGTGCGCGCAATGTCTTCGAAACGCGCGTTCACTTCCTCGAATGCACTTTGCGCCGTGCGGACGAGCAGCGGAAAAGACATGACCGCACACGCGATAACCACTGCTCGCCAGGTGAAGACAACATCTATTCCGGCGCGGTTGAGAACCGAGCCGAGTGGACCATTGCGCCCAAACAGCATGAGAAGAAGCAAGCCCGTAGCGACCGGCGGCACGAACAATGGCAACATCACCGCTGTCTCCACGATTGCTTTTCCCGGCCAGGTGCGACGCGCCAGGAGCCACGCAATCGCGATCCCAAATGGCAGAATGAAGAGCGTGCTCGCGGCCGAAGTTTTGATCGTGAAAAATACGATCTGCCAGGCGTCGCCGGTCATTGGCGGATCGTTATTTCTCCAATCTGAAACCGAACTTCTGGAAGATTTCGCGCGCTTGCGCGCCGACGAGATACTCCTCCAGCTTTCGGGCGCTCGCAGGTTCCTTCGAAGATCTTATAACTGCAACCGGATACGAAATCTTCGGCCCTTCGACTGTTGGGATTTCAACGGCGACCTTCACCTTTTTCGAGACTAGCGCGTCGCTCTGATAAACGAAACCCGCTTCCACATTACCTGACTCGACCGCCGCGAGCGCCGTGCGCACATTTTCTGTCGGCACGACTTTCTCTTTTAGCGCGTCCCAAAGTTTGATCTTCTGCAAATATTCGCGCGCATAAATACCGGCCGGCACCGATTGCGGCTCGGCCAGCGCGATTTTCTTGTATTCCGGTCTCACGAGATCGGAAGCCGATTTGGGGACCGCACTCGCGCCGTTCGCTACAACGATGACGAGTGAATTGGAAAGCAGACCGTATCGCGTTCCCGGCAGCAACAGACCTTTCTTCTCCAACGCATCCATCTTTGCCTCATCAGCGGACAGGAAAAGATCGGCCGGCGCGCCTTGTTCGATTTGTCGCGCGAGCAAACTCGATGCGCCAAAGTTAAACTGAACCTTGTCACCGCTTTCCTTTTCGTAACCGGCTCCGATTTCTTTCATCGCATCGGTCAGGCTCGCGGCAGCGTGGACGGTTAGTTCCGCCGCAAAGAATCTGGCACTTAGGAAAAGGCTTAAGAGAAAAATGAATGCCTTGGTTCTCATGTATCCAATCGGTTACAGGGATCCGCGTTTAAGCGCGATTGCGAAACATCGAGACATTCCGTCTTTTAGCGGTCGTCGATATATTTTGTCAAATATATCGGAGTGTCGTGGCGTTATTCCAAGAGCTTCGCCAGCCTCTTCCCGTAAACGCTGGCCGCTTTCGTGGCTGCGCTGTCCATCTGGCGATAAAGCTCGATAACTTTTCTGCCGAATACGGTTACACTCGCGTTGCCACCACTGGAACCGCCTCGCGCCATTTCAACCATCGGTCGTTTCGCATCGCGATTCATTTCCTGCGCGAGAGACCAGGCTCGCATGTACGACATGCCCATCTGCTTCGCCGCTTCCGAAAGCGAGCCCGTCGCGTCAATAAACTCGAGCAGTTGCATCTTGCCGGGCCCAAGCATGCGATCGCCCGCATAGATGCGTATCCGCATTCGAAAAGGCTCGGATTTCTTCGCTGCCATAAATCGCGATCCGATTATATCGCAATCGCATCACGATGCGCCACCATATGGCGCCGTTTCGAGCGCTTCATCGAGACTCGTTGCGGTCGCGAAAATGCGCGGCCAATTGGCCTTCGGGTCAGTACGACAATTCTCTTACAGCGGATCGAACATCCAGATTCGCGGCGTCCTTCGTTACTAGATGAGGAGGGGTTTTATGACGGGGGAATTTTTGGCGCGGCTGTCGAAAAATGATCGCAATCATGTCTACCGCTGTTCGGGTTGCGGTAAATTAGTGGACGATCGCAATTCCGAGGAGGTGGAGCTGCACCGGAAACACGGCTTTAGTCCTCAATCGGTCGGATTGCCGCGCCAGCAACAGTCTTCCGCCGTTCCTCCCGTCACAGGTTAAATACAATTACCGACGCTACTGCTAACCGGTGGGTGGCCTTTCATCGCGAGGTTGCGCAGGCTTCTCGACAATCACTGTTTGTTCGCTGCGTGAACGGGACAAAGCGCGGCGTTCCAAAACCATTTGCAGAAGCACGACGACAAGAAAGAGACCAAGCAGAACTACGGCTCCAGTTCACAATTCGTTAACGCGTTTGTTACAAACCGATTACAAATCGGTAAGATTTAAGCCTTGTCACGGATGGGAAAATTGGCTATCTGCCCCGTATGGCTACTCCACGCTTTAGACTACCGAGTGTTCGCACGTTGCCCATCTTCCTCGCGTGCGCACTGCTGGCTTTTCTTGCCAATAAACCAAACCTCGAGGCGCAGGACGACGTCTCAGCCGTCGTTGTCACCGGCGAAGAAGTTCCGAGCGCGTATGGCGCGCCACCGGCTTTTTCGCGCGGCCGATTCACGCCGTTGATTAATGCCTACGTTCTGCCGCCCTGGGGATTTTTCTTCGGCACGATTTACGAAGGCGATGCGTTTCGTCATGGACCGCCCGATCACATGTTCACGCAGGAAGTGGAGATGGGTTTGCCGCACCGTTTCGGCGTCGCGGCAGAGGTTGCGGCCGAGGAATTCGATGGCGAGGGACAAGCGAGATCAATCAGCCTGGAAAGCCGGTACGCATTCGCAGATTGGAACAAGATTCCTCTCAATCCAACAATCTTTGCCGAATACAAATTCGGACTCGGTCACGTCTTGAAGGAAGAAGGTGGTGGAGGAGACGACATGATGGACATGGGAGATGAACTGTTTCGGTCCCACATCAAACATCGCATCGGTCACGCACAAGAAGAACCAGGGCCTGATGATGAAGATATGGTGGAAGAGGAGCGGCCCGAACTGCCGGATGCTTATGAACTGCGTTTACTTCTTGCCCAGGACTTTGGTGAAAAAGTGGAATGGGCTCTAAACGGATTCTTCGAACAGGAGATTGGAGGCGATCGCGGGCGCGAGTGGGGCTTTGCCCAAAGCGTCTCCATGCCTGTGATTTTGCCTAACGAGCGTTTGAAAGCCGGCGTCGAAATGCAGTATCGCAATTTCACCGACAAGGATACGCGCGACGATCCGTCGCACAGTTTTGTCATTGGACCGACGGTGGCGTGGAAACCGTCGCGCAATACGCGAATCGACGTCTCGCCCTTATTTGGCGTCACTGACGATTCGCCGCGCGTGCAGGTATTCGCCATTTTTTCCTTCCTGTTCGGAGGCGAAAGCCAGGAAGCGGAAGCGCCCGCTTCAACCCGTAACCGATAGTACCAGGGTTGTTCTCCATAAAGGGGGCGTCGCGATAGCGGCGCCCTTCTTTTTGCGCATACTTTTCACGCGGGTAGGACAGTCTTTGTCCGTACCTTCTGCTAAGATACGCGTGTGAAGAAAAAAAATCCCCAGACCGCCGTGAACTCGCGTCAACTCGCGCTTTGCCTCGCGGAATCTTCCCGCGATGCCTGGGAAAATGTGATCGCACCGTGGTGTGAACGTGTTCTTCCCGATTGCTGGAAACGCGACCTGCCTGCGGCGATCATCGTGCCGACGCGGGGCCACGCCAACGCCCTCAAAGAACGTCTGCTCCGCGAGAGTCGATCGCACCTCGGCTTACATTTCCTCACCCCAGCGGCTTTGCGTGAAATGCTGGCGCGCGATGAAGAGAGATCGCCGGCACGTCCGGAAGATCTCCGTTTACTCCTCGCTCTCGCCGCATCCGAAATGCCGGATGACCTCGCGGCCAAAGCCGTCGCCCGTTCCCCTGCGCCGCTTCTGCGCGCGCTCGATCGTTTAGAAACGGCGGGATGGAAATTCGAGGAGCTGGCTCTGGCGTCGTTTGCGCCACTCGTTAGGCGTTTCCATGAGTTGATGAAACAATGCGGCTTCGTTCTCCCCGGCAAAAGCGATCGGCTGCGCCTGCAACAGACGACAAAAAGCGCGCGAAAATTTTTCAACATTCTCATCACCGGATTCGACGGCGCGCATTGGGCGAATTGGTTTCTCCTTCGCGCGGCGGTTGAACTGGCCGAGAGCGCGAATGTCGTTCTCGATTATCCATCGGATAAATTCAGTCGCGCCGACGAGCTGTGGATCGGTTCATGGGAAGAAACTTTCGGTGAAGCGCAGCCGGTCGCGACACCGCGTCGTCCTGGCGATTCCTTTTTCAGCGAAGCAGAAATGCGCGGCGACACGCAGCGCATTAATTTCTTCGTCGGCGCCGATGCTTCCGAACAAGCCAATGCGATCGCGCTGGCTGCGCTGCGATTTCTCGCGCAACGCGATGATGCGCGCATCGGGATCGTCTTCGCTGAACGCGGCGCCTTGCCGCGGCTGGTCGGCGCCGAGCTCACGCGCCTCGGCGTTCCGCACAACGACGGCCTGGCTCACTTCGCACCCGGGATTTTCGAGAGCGCGGAATGGCGCGCGTGGCTCGATTTGCAGGCCAGTCCGCGCATCGCCTCACTCCTCGCCTTCTTCAATGCTCTCACAAATCGTTCCAAAATTTTTCCAGACCTGCGCGCCAGTGAAATCGAGCATGTCCTGCAGAAGGCGCACAGCGAAGTGTTGATCGACGATCTTGAGATTCTCTGCGAATTCTGTGTCGACAAACAGGAAGCCATCGCCACGGCGGCGACCATCCGTTCGTTAGGCCAATTACCGATGCACTCTACGCTCAGCGAGTTCCTTCGGCTGACCGAAACGGCGTGCCTCCAGTTAGGCTGGAGACAACATTGGATTGCGATCGCGAGTCATGTCGGGGATTGGGCCAAAAATGTTTCTGCGGAATTTCCCCGCGAACTTTATCTTCGCTGGCTCGCGGAAATTGCCGACACTTTCGCGCTCGAACGCTCCGAGAATGGCGACCATCCTTACGCACCGGTGCAGTTGCTCACGGTCCCGCAAGCATGCGGGCAGGAATGGTCGCACCTCATTTTTGCCGGTTGGAATGACGGCGCGTGGCCGCCACCGGCCAGCGGAGAATTCGCGCGCGAAGAAGACATTGCAGCTTTCAATCAGAGAGTTTTCCAGCTCAACCAACGCGCAGCGAAACGCGGGTGCCAGGGTGAAGGTCACATCAGCGTTCGTGAAGGTCACACATTTTATCTCGGGCCCGTGGAACAGCGCGCGATCGCTCTGCGGCAATTCGACACGCTGCGTCGCGCCGCCACGGACGAGATCGCGCTCAGCGCCAGTCTGGTGCAGGAAGGCGAGCCGGAACGTTTTTGGAATCCGAGCGAACTTTTCACGCAGCTTTATCTGGAAACGACGCGGCAGCCGCTCACGCAAAGTGCAATGCGCGCACTGCAGGAGAGCACACGCGGCTGGCTTGAAAAGGCCGATAGCCTAACGAGTCCAAAAAAATCAACGCCGAAAGACGTGCTGCAAACACGCGTCGCCTACGATCAACGCCGCGATCCTGGCGCCAGATCCGGCGAATACGATTTCGCGTTCACTACGAAGCCAAATCACGCGCCCATCTTTTCCGTGAGCGAATTCGATCGTTTCATCTCCGCGCCCGGGCTCGTTTGGATAAAGCATTATCTCGGCGTGCAAGCAGTCGAGGATGACGCGTACATCTGGAACACTTCGAGCGGACGTTGGATTCACGATTGGCTCAAACGGCTTGCCTGCGGAGAAGAAAAAACTTTCAGCCGGTTGCCAGGCGCGGAGGAGATTGATCAACGCGTCGTAACGGCGGCGAATGAAAAACGGGCGCAAATCGAGGCGCTTTGTCGGCGCGCGGGAAAACCGTTGCCCGATTGGTGGCGCTCCGGTTGGCAAAACGCGCTCTTTCTCGCGCGCGTGCTCGGCGAACGGCTCAGCACTGCAAACGCCTGGCCGTGGATGGCGACGGAATGGAAGCTCGACCAGGAAATCCCTGCTCAGATCAATGAAACGACAACGCTGACGTTCCGCGGACGCATCGATTTGATTTTAGCGCGCGAAGAATTGCCAGCGGGTTCGCTCAAGACCGATGAGCTGTGGATCGTCGATTACAAAACCGGCGCAAAAAAAGCGCTGCGTTTGCCGCTTAAGAAAAAGCTGCTCGATGGCTCGGCCTTGCAGTTGAGCTTGTATGCGCTCGCGGCCCGCACGCGCGGCGCGAAACGCGTGCAGATCAGCCTGCTCTCGCCACTCGTTAGGCCACTCGAACCGCAACTAAACGATTCCGATCTCGCGACGGAACAGGAAATTTTCATCGAGCTCGCGCGTATGCAGCAAAGCGGCGTCTTCGGTATGCACGGACCGCTGCGCGGCACGTTCCGTTTTACGGAAGACTATCCGCTCGCCACGCTCGGCATCGATCAGGACACGCTCGAACAACGCTGGGAACTCACGCATCCCGCACTCGTGCGTGACGACGAGGAGTTTTTCTGGTGAAACTACCCAGCGATCATTCCGAGCGCCGTCGTTTCGCCGAGGAAATCGAGCGCAATTTCTCTGTTGTCGCCGCGGCGGGATCGGGCAAAACCTACGCCATCACCGAGCGGATCGTGGAGATCGCCGGTTCGCCGAAGGCCGAAGAAATTTTGCCGCGACTCGTCGTCGTCACATTCACGCATCGCGCCGCGGATGAAATGCAGCAGCGCACTCGCCATCGCATTTTGCAGAAGGTGCGCCGGCCGGAAATTCACACCGCGTTCAACCGCGCTTTCTTCGGCACCATCCACAGCTTCTGCATGAAGCTGCTGACCAATTACGGCCATTACCTCGGCCTGCCAACCACACTCGATCTCATCACCGACGACGAAGAGCTGTGGAATGAATTCGTGCAGCAATATCTGCACGTCGGCCGCAATTTGAGCGAGGAAAATCGCGCCGCTCTTTTTCGCCTCGCACAAGCGCGCCAACTCATGGAACTCGGACGCAACGCGCGTTCGGTGCTCGCTCCGAGTGGAGAGATCGCCTCATGCCCCGCGCCAAATTTCAGCGAGGTCCTCGCGGTCGTTGGGAGTGGAAAGTCATTCAACACAATTGAGGATTCAAAGGCGGAACTGACGGAATTCGCACAACGGCATCGCGACGGCTGGCATTTCGTGCGCTGGCCCGTGCGCAGCAGCAACGCCAAAGATTTCCTCCGCTCGTGGACCGATGCTTTCACGCCGTTGCGCAAATGGGTGACCGATTCCGCCATGTGCGTCGCTGCGGAAGTGCAACGCGATTACCGCGATTTCCGCCTTATGCGCGGAGTGCTCACTTACGCCGATCAGGTCGCGCTCGCTGATGAGTTGATGCAGCACCCGATCGCCGGCCGGCGGGTGCGCGAGGAGAATCTTCGCGTTATTCTCGATGAAGCGCAGGACACCGATCCCGCGCAATTTTCCGTGCTGACCGAGATCGCGCGTCCACCCGAGGCCACCGGTCGTTGGCTGGAAACGCAGGCTGATCCGCCGCGACCCGGACATTTCTGCATGGTCGGAGATTTTCAGCAATCGATCTACCACGACCGCGCCGATCTTCAGAATTATCAGGCGATTCATGAAGCACTCGTTAGGGAAAACGACGCAGATAAACTGAAATTTTCCGTCACTTTCCGGCTCGATGAAAAACAATTGGAATTCATTAATCAAACCTTCCGCGAAATACTGAACGGGCAGGACGGGCAGGTTGATTTCGTCGAATTGCAGCCGCGTCCGGAAGTGCTGCCCGGCCAGGTCATTCGCGTCTCGTTAGGCAAAGATCTTTTGCCCGAAGACAAATTGAAGGAGTACCGGAAAGCGAAAATTGCGGCGACAGCGCTGGCGACGTGGATCAAAAAAACGGGGCACGAAAATTTGCGCGCGGATTCCTGGCGCGATGTGGCAATTCTCTGTCCGCGCAAAGCTTGGCTGCGCACGATGGCCGTCGAGTTGCGCAAACTCGACGTGCCGGTCGCGATTCAATCGGAGAGCGATCTGAAGGGCGATCATCCCGCGCACGCCTGGCTGACCGCGCTTTGCACGGTCATGTCCGATCCGTTCAACAGCTACGAGATCGTGGGCGTGTTGCGCGAAGTCTTCGGTATTTCTGATCAGGACCTCGCGCTCTTTTCCGAAGGAGACGGCGCACGTTTTCGCATCGATGAACCGGCAAGGATCGCGGGCGTGGTGTCGTCGCCGTTGCGGTTGCTCGCAGAAACGCGCACCGAAATGAGAGGCCGCGCCTTGTTTGATGCGGTAAAACTTTTACTCGAACGGACACAATTGCGCGAACGCCTTGGGACTCTGCCCGCGGAAGATTTTCCCAACGCCGAACGCGATCTCGATGCTCTTCTCGCTCTCGCGGCGGCGGCCGAAGCGGAGGGCGCGACGCTCGATGAATTCGCCGCGAAATTGCGCGCGGATTTTCTCACACCGCGCGAGGTTCGTCTTTCGAGTGAAAATGGCTTGCAACTCATCACCGCGCAAAAAGCCAAGGGTTCCGAATGGCAGGCCGTCATCCTGCCGTTTCTCGGTCGCAACGTCAGACCTCCGTCGCCGCGTTATCCGTGTTTGCTGAAAATTCCCGGTGAAAAGGAGCCGATCGCGGCGCTGAACAAGGATGATTTTGAACAAGAAAATCGCGAAATTGTAAAGAGAGCGACAGAACAGGAAGCGGCGCGTTTGCTTTACGTGGCGGCGACGCGTGCGCGGCACACGCTTGTTCTCGTCGATGACGGAGAAATTTTTCTCAACTCGAAAGGAAGCCTTCAGCCTAACGCGCAGTTAAGACATTTTGGCGGCAATGTCGCGGCGATCCTGGCCAACGTTTCGAGCGAAGTAACAACCTGCGAAGCCACAGCGGAGGCAAAGGAACGCGGCGCGCAAAATGAACCACCTGCGCCGGTTTCTCCTTTCGAAAAACGCGATCGTGAGAAAGCGATGCGACGCGCGAGAAAATTCATCCGCAAAATTAATCCGAGCGCGTACGAACCAGATGTCGATCTTGAGCAAATCGAGACCGTCGTGCCACGCGGCGTCTCTCTCCACAGTCTGGCTGACAATCTCGCGACGCTGCACGGCCGTTGGTGGCACACATTTTTTCAAAAGATGAAATGGCGCGACGGCCTGGCCGGGGCCGATCGCCTGTTCCAAACACTCCACGCACAAGCCCCGGATCGCGAACGGTCCGCGAAAGAATGGAAACGGGTGCGCGAAGGTTTATTCGCAAGCGAAACCGCGCGCCGCTTCGTTGCCGCCAATGCGCAAACGCACACCGAATTTCCCTTCAGTTGGGGTATCGATCGAAACTCCGCGCTCGAGGGCGTGATCGACTTTCTCCTGATTGAAGAAAAGCAAAAGCGCGCTTTGCTCATCGACTGGAAGACGAATAACATCTCGTTAGGCGACGCGGAGGTCTTACGCGTGCGCTATCGACCGCAGTTGGCCGCTTATTGGAAAGCGGCCGGCGAGATCACGCAATTGGAAGTTAGCGCCGGTTTGTTCTCGACCGCGCTTGGCCGTTTCTTGCTTTACGAACCAGCGGAGCTGGCCACGGAGTGGAAACGGCTGGAGCAACTACCACCCGATCTGGCGGCGGACGAAATTTCGATTCCCTGACCGGCGAAGCTCGGCTCGACATCGGGCGGTTTTACTGCGAAAAAGGAATATTCGATGGAGAGGCAACCATGCGGCTAGGCGTTCGCCTTGCGCTTCTGCTGTTTTTGTTTTGGCGACCCGACTTTAGTCGAGCCGCATTGCCGTCGTATTCTCTCGAGGAGGCCGTCGCCTATGCGCGTCAGCAGAATCCGGACATCGCGATTGCGCGCAAAAAACTGGAGGCGGCGCGCGGCGGAGTCATTGAAGCGCGCTCGGGTTATCTGCCGTCGGTTGTGACCAACGGAATTTATCGTTACCGCGAACAACAGGAAGATACGCGCCTGCGCAACAATGATTACAACGCATCGGTGCGCATCGTGCAAAACGTCTATACCGGTGGCGCGGTCAGCAGCGCGACTGCGATTGCGCGATTGAATCACGAGAAGCAGGAGCTTGAGCTTCAATCCGTAATCGATCGCGTGACGATGGATGTGCGCTCGACGTTTTATGAACTGCTTTTCAATCGCGCGAAGGTGAAAGTGCGCGAACAGGCTCTCGATGTTTTTCGCGGCGAGTTGAAATCGCAAAAGGAGCGGCTGGGCGCGGGCACGGTGAGCCAGTTGAATGTGCGGCGCGCGGAAGTTGCGCTCGCGAATGAAGAAGCGGAATTGATCAACGCGCAAACGCAGGTGCGTCTCAGTTATCTGCGGTTAGGCGAATTGCTCGGGCTCGATTCGCGCACCAATCCGTTTTCGTTCGAAGTCGTCGGCGAGCTGCAATATCAACCGCGTCATCCCGATCTGAACGAATGTCTGGCGCGCGCGACGTTGAACCGGCCGGAAATCAAATCGCATCAAATCGATGTCGCGATCGAAGAGCAGCAGCTCAAGCTCGATCGCAGCGAGCTGCGGCCGCATGTGGAGGCATTCAGCGGTTACGAAGTTTACAACGAACGCGATCCCGATATCGGGCGCGAATTTAATCACGGTTATGTCGCCGGCGTGAATGCGCGCTGGAACGTGTTCGACGGCTGGGCGACGAAGGGCCGCGTCGAGGCGACGAAGGCGCGACGCGACGCCGCCAGGCAAGCGCTCGACGCGATGAAGCTGTCGGTCGAATCCGACGTGCGCAGTGCGATTCTTGATCTGCAGCAATCGGATCGCGTGCTCGAAGCGGAGACGAAAAATGTGCAAACCGCGGATGAATCGCTCGAGATCGCGAAAGGAAATCTGGATGCCGGCCTGGGGACGCAGCTCGATATTCTGCAGGCCGCCGCCGACGTTACCCGCACGCGCAGCACGCGACTGGGCGCGATCTTCCAACACAATGTTGCGCTCGCTCGCCTGGCGCGCGCCTGCGGAGAGACGTCCATTTCGTCGGAATTTGAAGACAAGGTCATGCGCGCAGTCGATCCGAAACGCGAGGAGCGGCAGACGCAGATGTTCGATATGGCGCAGCCACCGGCGAATCTGAACGTTCGAGAATGAAACGGGTGATTCTGGTTTTTGGCCTAACGACTCTGCTTGCCGGCGGAAATCTTCACGCCATCACGCTGGAAGCGGCGATGCAGGCCGCGCTGCAAAACAATCCCGCCATACAACAGGCGAAGATTGGTTTGGAAGAAGCGGCGGGGAAACGATTGGTGCTGCGTTCAATTTCGTATCCGGACGCGAATCTGAAGGGCATTGCCGGCGCAGAAGGCGGACATCGGGTCGAACTTTCCGATGAGAACAAGGTGTTCGGTTTTGCGCAGGGAAATTTTACGCAGAGTCTTTTCGACGCCGCGATTCCGGCATCGCGCCGGCGCGGCAATCTTGAATTACTGATTGCGCAGCAACAGCTCAACGTCGCCGTGGTCGAGCAATTGCATCGAACGCGGATCGCATTTTACACCGCGGTTTACAATCGTTCGCTCGCCTCGTTGCAGCAGGCGCAGCAGCGCGATCTGGAAGCAAACATTGCCGCTCAGCAAGCGCGTTACGAAGCGGGAACCTCGAAGCGCGAGTCGCTCACTGCGGCGCGATTACAAGCGCACGAACTCGAACCGGAGATCGAATCTGCGCGCGGTGCGCAAGACGCGGCCTTGCTCGATCTTACCCAAGCAATGGGAAGCAGGTCTCGGCCCGGGCGCAACACTGCCGCAGGTGGATGGCGAACTTCAGTTTGTCGACACGGCTCCAAATCTCGCGGCTGAAACGACGACGGCACTCGAGTCGGCGCGCCGATCTCAAACTTGCGCGTTTGCTTGTGCGCGCGGCTGACGAAGAGAAGCGCATCGTGCAGGCGGATTATTATCCTTCGCTTAAGGGAACCGCGTCCGGCGACTACATTCCCGTCTCGGGAATTCGTCGCGAAGGCGGCGGCTCTCCGCATCGTTCCGACGATTTTATCTCATCCGAAGTTCGCATCGGTGCCGGTTATAACTGGCGGATCATCGATAATGGCAAAGTCGGCGGCGCCGTATTGCGTGCCCGCGAGGCGCGCGAGATCAACCAGGTGCTTTTGGCAAAACTTGAAGCGAGCGTCCCGCGCGAGCTGGCACGGATCGAAAGCAATCTGCGCGCGATCCAGGCGCAACACGAGGCGCTTGCGAAAGCCGCAGATGTTGCCGAACAAAATATTGTGGGTCTGCGGCAAAACATGGCGGCGGGACTCGCGTCGCAACTGGAGTATCGCGATGGCGTAAACAGCCTGCTCACGTCGCGCGATAAACTCTTGGAAATAACATATCGCCAAAACATCGCTCGGGCGGAATGGGACCTGGCTACCGGGCGCTACTTTCAATTTTCCGATGACAGCAAAGCAAACGTGCCATAGTTCGGGCTGTTGAACGCGCCGTCCAAGAAGCTGCTTCGGACCGTCCTCATCGTGGCGGTTTTGATCTTTGCCGCGATTTACTTTTTCACTCTGCCGGTGGTGGAAGTGGAAAAAGTTCGGCGCGGCACCGCGATCTCCGCTGTTTACGGAACGGTCCGGATCGAACCGGCGTTCGTGATTCGTATTCGCGCACAAAACTCCGGCTACATCACTTTGGCTGACTCGTTCGCAGCTGGTCGCGGTGCGATCGGTAAGACCTTAAAGAAAGGCGAACTGCTCGCGACGATTGCGGATGAGACGACGGCGCGCCAACTCAAGCAAGCGCGCGCCGATCTCGAAGCGGAAATGGAACGCGCGAAACTCGACGTTCCTTCCACCGAACCACTCAGGGTCGCGGAAGCAAACGAGCAACGGCTGGCAAAATTGGCGGCGCTAAACAACATCCCGGCGGTCGAATACGAAAAAGCGAGGAGCGAGGCGAGCCGTTTGCGCGATGCGGTGAAGACAGAAAAGATCGAGCGCGAGCGAAATCTGGAATCGCTCACCAGCGCGGTGAAAAAGCTCGAAGCGCAAATGAAGAGCTCGGAAATTCGCGCTTCGATGGACGGAATTTTATCCGACATGCAAGTGATCGACGGCGAACTCGTGACCGAGAACAACCAGCTTTTCACAATTTCTTCGCGGCGAAATTATGTCCGGGGCGAAGTGAACGAGGAAGACATCGGCGAAGTGAAGATCGGAATGAAAGCCGACGTGCAACTCTATGCGTTCCGCACGCGAGAATTAACGGCGAAGGTCAGTTCCATCCAGCCCGCGGCCGATCCGGATACGCAGCGTTATTCCGTTGCGCTGGAACTGCAGAATCCGCCGGAAAATCTCATGGCCGGGATGACCGGCGAGATGAACATCATTACCGGCAAACACGAAAATGTTTTGCTTGTTCCCACGCGCGCGCTTGCGGTCGATCAAGTGCTGGTTGTTCGAAATAACATTATCCAGAAGCGCACGATTCAGGTTGGTTATCGCACGTTGGAATTCACGGAAGCGATCAGCGGCGTTTCCGAACACGATCGGGTGGTGGTTTCGGATCAGGACAAATTGCGTCCCGGCAAACTCGTTAGGCAAAGGTTAGTCAGCAGCCCGCGCCAGACCGGCAGCAAGTAGAGTGACGCCGCCGCTCTACATCGCGTTGCGTTTTCTTTTCCATCGCAAGCGCGCTTTTGTTCTCAGCCTAGGCGGCGTCGTTTTCGGTGTCGCCATTTTTGTTTGCACTCAGGCCCAGACTCAGGGTTTCACAAAACGCTTCATCGATTCCACTCTTGGGAGCAACGGCGCCATCATACTGCGCGCCGAGTTTCGTCCGCGCTACGACAACCTGCTCGTCGCGCCGAAAAATGCGAATGTCGAAGCGGCGCGTCGCCGCTATTTCGAGGGGATCACGAACGCTTCCGAAATCATGCGCATCAGCCGGCGCTTTTCGAATGTGGTAGCCTGCGCGCCTGTGCTCCGCGGGACTCTCACGGCCCGAGCCGGCTTTGAAAATGCAACTGTTGATCTTTTCGGGATCGATCCGGCGCTCCATCTTCGAACCACCGATATTGGACAGCAGATCATCGAGGGGAAGTTTGACGATTTTCGGAATAATCCCAGTTCGGTGATTGTCGGCTCGCGACTGGCAGAGGCACTCGGAGTGGGGGCGGGCGACACAGTTCAACTGCTCTCGCCCGGAGGTGAATATTGGCGCTTCACGGTCGCGGCCATCGCGCGCAGCGGCGTTGGCGCGGTCGATTCCACGCGAGTTTATTGCCAGTCCAAGATCGCCCAGCGACTTTTGCGCAAGCCCTATCCGGCGACAATGATCCTCTACAAATTGCGCGATCCGGATGCGGCGCCGGAATTGGCGCAACATTTCGAGCAGCTCTTTCAACACGAAGCGCGCAGCTGGCAGGAACGCGAGGACGCGAATCTTCAGCTCTTGCTCACGCTGCGCGTCTCGACTGCGATTACGGTCGCGTTGATCATTCTGCTGGCCGGTTTCGGGATTTTTAACGTGTTAACAATGACGGTGCTCTCGAAAGTGAAGGAGATCGCGATTCTGCGTTCGATGGGTTATCGCCGCCGCGACATCAGCGCTATCTTTCTCTGGCAGGGCGCGCTCATCGCCGCGCTCGGCTCGCTCCTCGGCTGCCTGATTGGCGGCTTGGCGGTCATCGCGGTCTCCCACATTCCGCTGCGTGTGCGAGGCCTGCTTTACGCAGATTATTTTCCGGTCGCTTCCGATTGGCATCACTATTTGTGGGCTACTCTCCTCGCCATCATCGCCGTTTTCATCGCCAGCTATGTCCCGGCGCGACGGGCCGCTCTTCTGGCGCCGGTAGCCACGCTGCGCGGATCGAGCGGATAAGTCTTGGCCGGGAAACAGATTCACTGCTTTCGTCTGCGCCGTCGCGCCCCGGCAGATCAACCAGTCATCGCCTCTTTTCCTCACCAACTTCCCGAACTCCTGCGCTATCTTGCCCACTTACCTCTTTATGCGCCCGGCTGAACGAGGTCAGCACGATTCCAAGCTCATCGAGAACCGCCCGTGTCTCGGGCGCAGTCAACGCCTCCAGCTCCTCATCCCACCGATAGCCCCAATGAGCGTATCGTGTGCGTGTCTCCATATCGCCTTCACCGGGGTGACAATTCAATTCATACAGGCCGTCAGCCATCTCCCGAAGGATCTGTTCGAGGGCAGCGCGCGTTAGACATCCGCCGAATTCGAATCCGTACATGCCATCCGCCATGTGCGACTCCGGCGAATCGTAAAACCCTCTTGCGCACAAACCCGCCAGGTTTAAGCCAAGCTGCTGGACCCACCGCCCCATGCGAACGCCGGGCGATTTTCGCCACGGGCCCGCGGGATTGCGAATCCAGACATTATTCATCCCACGCGTCAACCGGGTTACGATCTCAAATACAGGCGGGAAGATGTGGAGATGCTGATGGCTGTCGATATGCGAAAGCCGCAGCCCGGTTTCTTGGAATCGCGCGATCTGCGCCGTGATTTCCCGTTCGACCTCATCCCAGCGTATTCGCCCGAGTAATGCGCGTTTGAAAAACTCGCCTCTTGTCCGGGGCAACCTTCCGGTTTCATCAACGAGTGTCGGCAGCGCCTCACGCCCCAGCACCGCCCGTTCTCCCACGAGCGCCAGATGCAAACCAACATCCAGTTCCGGGAAATCCCGCGTCAACGCGACGACATCGCCAAACGCGCTCCCAGTAACAAGCAAGGAAGCGCTAGTCACGATACCATCTTGAAACGCGCGCAGAATCCCTCGATTAACTCCCTGCGTCAGTCCCCCGTCGTCGGCGTTAACAATCAGCTGTTTCAAAACGCGGCGATGCGGGCTGTCCGGATCTCCCGTCGCATCTTGATCCGGAAGGCGATCAATTCGCGGATCATTTTGATGATCACTTCTGGGCTGGCAAGAGTGGAGAGGCCGCGGTTTCTCGGGAAATAATTCACTCCGAATTGGGTGATCTTGAAGCCGTGCAGTTTACTCTTGATGAGCAGTTCCGCATCGATGAAAGAGCCTTGCGATTCTAACGCAACTTTGTTCAGCACCTCCCGTTTGAACAGTTTGAAGGAGAAGTTGACGTCTTTCACCCGGAGCGGAAACAGAAAACGAATGAGCAGGTTGTAGCCCACGGAATACACTGTGCGGATAAACCCTTCCGCGGTGCGATCAAACCGATACGCCGAGATAACGTCGGACTGGGTAAACTCCATGATGCGGACCGCTCGTTTCAATTCCAGGAGATCCACCGGCAAGTCCGAGTCGCAGTAGAACACCAGTTCCTTCGTTACCTTGCTGAAACCGGTGCGAAGTGTGCCTCCCAGTTTCAGATTCCGTTTGTGATGGAACAGCTTCACGCAAGCATTTGTTCGGGCCAATGCTTCCACGATTTCCGGTGATCGGTCCGTACTCGCATCGTTGATGATGACGATTTCGTAGTCCGTTGTCATTTCGGTCAGAACCTCCTCCGCAAAATGTACCGCCCGCTCGATGTTCTCTTCTTCATTGAACATCGGATAGACAACCGATATGCTTGGCCTCCATGTCGTCATGAGCGCTGTTTCAGTCCAGTGTTAGAGCCGATGGTAGATCGTTGCGCCATTGATCACGCTCTCCACACGATATCTTGAAAGGTATGCCCGGAGGACGGGAAACCGGGTCATGGGAAACGCAAACCAGGACGGATCCTTGGTCGATAGGTCGATGATGAGCACCGGAGGGTGCGCATTCCAATCGTCCTGAAACATCCCCCATACTCCCGGAATCACGCTCTGCCCTCGATTTTTGACCTCAGCGGGCCGTTTGGCATAGGCGCCGACCAGGTGTGTGCAACTGACAAAGCGCGTCGCCAGGCGACGTTCGGAGCCACAGTAGAGTCTCGGCCAACTCCCCCATACAAAAATGCGATCGGTCGGGCCTGTCCGCTCGATAATCCCCTGGATAATTGGGAAAGCACGGAGCGATTGCTGACGCACTACGAACGCCAAGATGAAGAAAACGAGGATTGGGACGGCAGCAGCGCCGACGATACGTCTTCGCACCGATCGCCAGTGCGGTTGGGGAGAATGTCGCTGCTGCGCCACGAAGCGGGAGAAGGCCTGGCCGGCGAGAATCGACAGCGGTGGAAGCACCGTCAGATGATAATGCCCCGGAAACCGCCACCCAATAAAGATTGTCAGATAGGTAACGCCCAGCCACAAAAGGAGAAGTACTGCAGACGTAGATCCTGTTCTTGTGTGTGTGATTAATTTAAGGTTCCTAATTACTCCGCGAATACCAAAGTACCACAACAGGCCCCACGACAGCAGCACACTAAAGTGGATCAAAGCGAGATTTTTCAGGACATACCAGAGCCTTGTCTCGGACTCGACGTAGCGAAGGGCAAACACCCAAGCCCACAGATACGCGTCGTGCAGGTTCCCCTGCGAGTGATAATACAAGGCGAGTCCCGCGATGGGAGCGACGAATCCGGTAACGATGCCGGTGGCTGCTCGCACGACGCTTCCTAGTGACTGAGTGCCGGGAATCAGCCAGGCATAGACTAGACATGCCAGCATCACTCCGACGTTCACCGCGGAAGGCTGCCGGATCAGGGTGGCCGCTCCAACCAGCGTGCCGCTCAGGAACATCCAGCTCCAGCGCGCCTCTTTTTCACCTCGCAGGAATGCGAGAATACTCAGCGTCAAAAGAAGAGACGCAAAAATCTCGGTGTTGGCTGCGAGCGTGTCGCCCGGCAGATAGGCGTGGACAAACACGGCGTATCCAATGCCGCTCCATGCGCCTGCCCATTCGTTGGACAAACGCGCGCTAATCCGCCGTACGACCAGCGCGGTCGCTACGACTACGAAGATCGCGAGAAGATGTATCGCCAAGAGGTTATTCCGTCCCGCAAGCCGGAAGACTGCGACGTAGATATAATATATCCCCGGCGGTTTCGTATCGACGGCTGTGTGGTAAACCTTTCCGCCGTCCAAAATGTCGCTCGCGATCGTACTGTAATAGTCTTCATCGGTGAGGCACGTCGACGGCAGCAGCGTAGGCCCGCGCAGGATGACAACCAGCGCGAGAATGACTACCGTGACCCAGCGGGAGTCGCATCGGGTCATAGGCCGGTCAATACGCAGCATCCCGAGCAACCTCCGTCAGAAATGGCTCTCCGCACCTGCATCGTTTTCCGGCTAAATCGTTTTCATTTCGATGCGGAGCCAGGGATGTTCGCAAGAGACTCGCTGTCGCTGGCTAATTGTCTAATTTTTAAAAACAGAACAGCCCGTGAATCGTGATCTACGGCAGTGATGATTTTCGGTAACCTCTGTATACAATCAATAATGGTGTTTTCGCTCCGGCATTTGTTTGATCAACGGTTCGACGGTTGGATCGGCGCGCACCATCGCTTCGCGCAATGCCTCATGGTACGCATGTTCAGAGTCATCACGCCTGCGCTTAGCCACACGGACCGCACGGTCCTTGGTCGCTTTTTCATAGGCGGCAAGGACCTTCTTCGCGTCACGCGAAGAGAGCGACAACATCCACCGCCCCTGGAGGCCATGTCTTTTTGGACCTTTCGTCGGCACATCTTGCGCGAGCGCTCCGGCGAACGAAAACACGAGACTCACGAAAAAAATCGAAACACCAAATCGTGCGCAACCGTAGGTCTTCGGATCCCGTGGAGGGTGGAGGTCTCGCCAATTTTCGCAAGAATCAGGGGAACGCACTCGAGCGAGATTCGAACTCCTATCTTTCCAATAAGTATTGGGCGCTCTATCCGGTTGAGCTACGAGTGCAAAACGAAGAGTCGTCATCGCAAAAATTTGAAGGTCACGATCTGTGCTTGTATTGCTACAAGCCGTCCATTTCCACTGCTGCCATTGCAAACACAATAACGATGTGTGTAGCCCGCAAGGCTGGAAGCATCCAGATTACAATTTGTAATCCCATCGCATGAACGCGATCCAGACCTTGACTAAGGTAAAGGTCCTTCAGACTGACCGATAAGCATGCAATCGCCAGACGAAATAAAACTGAAGAAGAGCGTTTTGGTTATTGAAGATGATCGGAAGATAGCCCGCTTCATTACACGCGGTCTGAACAACGCGAGTTTTGAAGTCGACGAGTGCCATAGTGGTGAGCAAGCGCTTGAGCTCCTACAGACGAAACAATACGACGTTGCGATTCTCGATCTAATGCTTCCAGTCATTAATGGTGAGAGTGTTCTGCACATGGTTAGGACGAAGAGCTCTGTTCCACCAATTATCGTATTAAGCGCGAAGCGGTCGGTTAGTTTGCGTATCGAGTGCCTTGCATCGGGCGCTGACGATTACGTTACCAAGCCTTTCAGCTTTGCGGAACTCCTTGCTCGTATTCAAGCTGTGCTCCGTCGAAGCAATCCTCCGAAGGTCTCATCCATTGTTGTTGTCGACGATCTCGTCCTTGATGTTCCAAGGCAGCGAGCCGAGCGCGGAGGAGAGCTGATCGACCTGCAACCGCGTGAGTTTGCTCTACTCGAATATCTAATGCGCCAAGTTGACCAGCCCGTCTCTAAGAAGATGATTCTTGAACGCGTCTGGGGCTATGACTTTGATCCACAGACCAACGTTGTCGACGTTTTAGTTTGGCGTTTACGGAACAAGGTGGACCGCGGATTCGCGAGAGAGATGATCAAGACAATCAGAGGAGTCGGATATGTTCTTACCTGCTCTTAGTGGACTACGGAAGACGGTAGCTTTTCGGCTTACCGCCTGGCACGCTACGATCTTTGTCACGAGCCTTGTCGTTCTTTTTCTAATTGTATACTTCACGCTTTCGAGATCACTCCAAAACAATGACCAAGAGTTGGCTAGCGCTGAGTTGAAAGAGGTCTCAGAAGAATACGGTGAGGGAGGAATTCCAGCGGTTTCAAAACTTCTCTCCGGAGAATCTCCGTTGTTCGTTGTCCGTATAGCCGACGCTCACAATAGGACGCTTTTTGTTACTCCATCGATCGCAGCCGAGCTCATCGCTCGATTAGAGAAGAATCCCCCAACTCCTTCCGAGGAATGGAACGTTCTAACAGTGCCTCGCGGGGGCGACCTTGAGGTACACAGCGCTAAGCTACCGGACGGAGCTGTGCTTCAAGTCGGTCGTAGCACGCGACAGCGACAGCTATTTCTCCTCCGTTTTCGCCGCGTATGCGCCGCGATTATCGCTCCCATGATCGTGCTGGGTATTTGTGGTGGCGTGTTATTTGCGCGTCGAACGCTCCGACCGCTGCATGATCTTAACGCCACGGTTCACCGGATAATCCAAACCGGCCACCTTGGCGAACGTATTCCAGTGCAACGAGCGCCAGGTGAGCTTGCGGAACTCGTCCACTCCTTCAATCAAATGCTCGGACGAATCGAAACCTTGATCCGGTCGATGCGAGATTCCCTCGATAATGTTGCGCATGAGCTACGAACCCCGATGACCCGCCTGCGCGCCACCGCCGAAACGGCCCTGAGAGATCCATTCAATGCCACCCTAGCGCAAAACGCACTGGCTGAGTGCGTGGAAGAATGCGAGCAAACAATGACTCTTCTGCAAACCGTAACGGACATTGCGGAAGCTGAAGCCGGCGCGATGAAGCTTAACTTAGAACTTGTTAATCTTCCGTTTCTTGCTCAAAGAGTTGCGGATCTTTACCAACAAGTGGCGGAGGATAAAGGTATAGAAATATTGTTAAACATGCCAAATACGCTGATTCTGCAAGCTGACAACGGTCGCTTACCCCAAGTCGTCGCGAATTTGATAGATAACGCTGTGAAATACACGCCTAGCGGCGGTCGCATCATCCTGTCAGCATGGACAAACAATGGAGAAGTAGCACTCTCCGTGAAAGACAGTGGCATTGGAATCTCGCTTGCTGAGTCGGAAAGAGTGTGGGAACGCCTTTATCGCGCGGAGAAAAGTCGCTCGGTAAAAGGGATGGGCTTGGGGCTTGCGGTAGTGAAGGCGATCGTCGAATCTCATCGCGGTCGGGTTACCCTTGAAAGTAAACCGAATCATGGTTCGACCTTCACGATATTCCTACCTACTTGCCCATCAGCGCATCGTAAAGACCGCAGTTGTTAGGCGACAAACGCGGCGAAGGTACTCGATACCAGTGTGCGCGAGGAAGCGAATACGGACAGGAAGCTGACCACACTCGCCAAATCGGTGATGTTTTTCCTGTGGGAAGGAATTGCCTTCCGCTTGCGACACGACTAATCGCGACGCGACGAAAGCGGCCAAGATGATGGGCCACGCGCCTGCCGGGCTCTTCGGTTACTCGAATCTCACGCGACACTATCCGGGTAGGCAGACCAGTAACTGCGCGTGCTGCACGCGGATGTGAGTCCGGTTAAGACCGAGAACGATTCGTTCACGGACGAACAGCTTCTGGTTCCTCGGGATGTTGTGTATTGACCGGCGGACGAAGCGAATGGCTCTACGGAATCGTGGGCGGCATTAACCTGGCGAAATCGACCACGGTCATGACAGAACTCCAAGGCAAATCACGGATGAGTTTCGAACGTGACGTGCTGGCGGTGAATGCCGGCCTTCGGCAGAAACTAACCGATGACTCAATCCTCATTGCCTCGTTAGGTCACGAGGTTCGGTCGCCCGACGATGAGAACTTGGCGCTGATCGGATACTTCGGCGTGCAATTGCTTTTCTGATCGATTAGTGCGCTTTCGAAGCCGGCTTCTGCGGGAAAACTAAAATTAAGACGACGATCACCACCAGTAGCGCTAGAGATGCGGTGTAGCGACTCAAAGCCAACCCTCCTTTAGCGATCGGCTTGTCGAGAAAATCGCCGACGACGGCTCCGAGCGGGCGGGTCAAGATGAATGCCGCCCAAAACAAAATCGCGTGGGAAATGCTCGTGAAGTAATAGAGAAGTGCGGTCAGAAGAAGCAACCCACCAAAAACCGTGGCGGCACCGAGATAGCCCATCTCATTGGTATCCGCTACCCAGTCGCCGAGTGCCGTGCCCAGCGTCTGCGAGAACATTATTGTGACCCAGTAAAAGATTTCGACCTTCGGCGTACTCACAGTTTCGACAGATATGCTCCCGGTTGACCAACGCCACGCCAAAAGCGACGCGATGACCAGGATCAGCAATATGGTCGAACCGCCGGTGTAGCCGATGCCGAGCGATCTGGTGCAATAGTCCGCCAGCGTGGTGCCGACTGTGGTCGTTGCGACGATCGTCAGCCAGTAGAGAAATGGGTGAAATTTCTCCGCCTTGATCTGAACGAGCACCGCGGCCACAAAAATAACGCCGAATATTGCCGTGCCGATAAGATAGCCCGCACCTTTGGCGGCAGCAGTAGTTTCGCCAAGCCACGACATGGTGACCGCGTCGCCACCCGTTTCGCCCAACGTGGTCGCCAGAATCTTAATGATCCAGAATGCCAACGTTACCTGGGGTACCTTAGCAGCGATTTCCGATGTCTTTTTGTTCATTTTTGTCTCCCAAAGTCATCATCGTTCGCGGTTTGCCCGAGACCGCGTCTTGATGATCCAGAATACGAAAGTGACCTGTGGGACTTTGTTTTTTCATGATCGTTCACCATTGGCGGATATCTTCCCGGCGAAGTCTGCAAGGAAGAAGAACAGACAGGCCGCGTCAACAACGGATGCGATTCAAGAGGCGCCGCGAAGAAATTAGCGCGGTAGCAGCAAGTAACCGCTAAAGGTTCGCAAGCGGTCGGCAGCGCGGCTCAAAAACGCTTGTTAGGTTCGCCGGATGAAACTATTGCGCATTTTTTCAAAAACGAAAAAGCTCCGGCTTATCGTCAGCCTTTGCCTCGTCGGTTTTTCAGGAGCGAATGCGCAAATCGGAGATGAACCCGCTATTTCGAACGCAGAGATCCTAAAGAGATGAGATTGTTAGAGGCGAAAGTGTCTAATCTCGAAGCCCGCCTGCAGAGCTACGAAGCTAAGGAAAAGGAGAAAAGCAACGCTTCCTCCAAACTACAACAAAGCCCTTACGCCGAGGAATCGAGCGCGAGCGCCGCCAAAGGTAGTGTCGTTTCTACGCGCGAAACTAGCACTGTCTCGCCTAACGAACGGGACCTATTTGGTCTCGGTTATCGCAGTAACGCTATCTTAAGTATCGGCGCTTACGGTGAATTGAAATTCGGCGGCCATGAGGCGGCCGGCGGATGGAGAAACGGTTTCGATGCGCAACGCATCGTGCTCCTCCCGACTTTGCAAATCACCGACTCAATTATTTTCAACGCGGAACTGGAGTCGGCCAGCGGTCTGGCGCGATCGAAGTCGAACAAGCGTGGATCGACTTCAAGTTCAACGATCACTTCAACTGGCGCGCACCCGGAGTAGATGTTGTTCCTTTTGAGTTCATCAATCTTTTCCATGAACCGACTCAGTTCTGCAGCGTGCAGCGGCCTGAACTTTACAATGGCCGTATCCCGCCACCATGATCCTCTACAAATTGCGCGACCCGGATCAGGCACCGGCGTTGGCCACGCATTTCGAGAACCTGTTTCAACATGAGACACGAAGCTGGCAGGAGCGCGAAGAATCCAATCTGCAACTTTTTCTGACCTTGCGCATGTCCGCTGCGATCACGGTCTCGCTGATTATCCTGCTCGCCGGGTTCGGCATTTTTAATGTGTTAACGATGACGGTGCTCTCGAAGGTGAAGGAGATCGCGATTCTGCGTTCGATGGGTTATCGCCGCCGCGACATCAGCGCGATCTTCCTCTGGCAGGGCGCAATGATCGCCGCGGCCGGTTCGGTCATTGGCTGCATTTGTGGCGCACTGATGACCATCGGCATTTCGCACATTCCTATTCATTTCCGCGGATTGATTTACACGAACCACTTTCTCGTAGCGTGGGATTGGCATCATTATTTGTGGGCAACTCTGCTCGCCATCATCGCAGTTTTCATCGCCAGCTATGTCCCGGCGCGGCGCGCTGCGCTTCTCGCGCCAGTTGCGACACTGCGCGGGTCGAGCGGCTAAGCCCCCTATTCGCGGCGATTTAACGTCGCCACTTTCACCGAGAGCTGCAGATCCCTCGTCGCGTAGAGAACCAGCGTTGAGTGTTGCGGGAGATAATCGAGATACAATCACTCGCGTGCAATGCCACTGCGGGCCGGACCGATTGTCCCTAGCGATCGCGCACGTCTCTACGACTAATTTGTTTCTTCTCCCGTCGGAATCTGTCCCGACCGCAGAAACGTTTTCACGAACTCGCCCTCACCGCAGACAATCAACTCAGGGAACCGTTTGAACCATTGACCCTCTGGGACCTCCCGATCGGTGTCCAGCCATCGCGCAAACAATCCAAGTTGGTCTGTAGAAATCTCCCGCTGTCGAACTCGCTTAATCAGATGCGCCATCAACGCCTCCGGGATTCCGCCCGCGTTGAATGCGAGGCATCGCTCAGCGGCCGTAAAAGCCTGCAAGAATCTTCGCTTCAAGCCGATCTGCCTCTGCAGGATCTTTCGCAGCAACCATCTGATCGGCTAAGGCGACCAGCTCATCTGGTGAAAGTTTACTCTTACTCGGTTGCGAGCGAAGCAGGGCGCTTAGCACCTCGGCCTTTTCTTCCGATGATAAATGCTCAATCTCGCGAATAATTTCACCAGCACTCACAGGGCAAGCTTACCGCAAACGCAGACTCGCTTCAATAATGGAAGAATATCCAAAAAATCTAAATGGAGCGACTGGGGTGAGCGACATGGCCGGTGGGTCGGGACCACGAACTGAGTGGAGTGTTGCCGTGGTCGAGCGCTGCGGGAAGCAGCCGAGATACAATGAAATCGGTTTCGGCTTGAGCTCTCAACAATCTTCCCCTCAACCTCCTTGGCTCGCCGTAGCCTCGGCGAAGGCGGCTGATTTCCGATTTCTGTTTTCAGCGTTTCGGCTCTCAGAATTTCAGCTTTTGGTTCACGAGAAATTTCCCGTCGATTTAGGGCAAAGAAATATAGAATCGGATTGAATGAAGATTACCCGCCCCGTCGTTGCCGATAAGATTACCGACTACCTGCATGGCAAAGCCAGCCAGGCCGAATTGGTCGATTGGGCCGAGCGCGCCATGATGGACGCCGAGTTTGATGAAGCCGACACCGATCTTCTTGCAGATATCGTCGGGCGACTTGGTTTCGCTGATGTGGCCGAGTTCGGACTGCGCTGGCGCGCGGTCGCTGGGGCGACCTTTACGGAGGGAGGCGCTGAGCGAAAGCGAGTGCGCCTAGGGAATCCGGGCAACCGAGATTCAGGGCCATCAATCTCGGACTGCGAAGAATTTCTACGCCGCCTCGGCTATCGCGCCAAAGTCATCGTGTCGACCGAATGAAGTGAGTCGGCTCAATCTCAATGATCAGCTCTCAACCCTCAGTTCCTCTTCGGATGTCTTCTACTTTGGCCTTTAAATTCCTAATTTCTCCACCAGGACCTTCGCCCGAATGAAGTAGCGAACGGCCACGCTATTACGCTCCGATCTTTGGATGAATTCCCTCGAAACGCTTTCATTAGCGATTAGCTCCATTCGAGAGCCTAGGCTCTTCTCAACTGAGCGAGGATATCAAGGCCAGCTTGCCAACGAGATCGATAAGTTAATTGAAGGCGACCCAAATAGCATAGAAAGACCGCGGAGTAAAACAAGAGTACCAGAAGACAGCAGACCTTCACAGAATTACCCTTAGACCGGACATCATAGTGCATATACCATTTGATCGAGGCGTGTCACCAACGCGCCAGCACGATAATCACTTAGTGATTCTGCTGAAACTCGCGGCAAAGAAACTGAAAGCCGAGGAGGACTTCAACAAACTGGAAACGATATGCTCTACTCTCGATTATCCTGTTGGTGTTTTTGTAAATATCGCTTTTGCAGAATTATCGCTTCCCCACTACAAGCGGCAGTCGGACAAGAACTTTGTTTTGCACGAAATTGCCGTTCATCTTGAGGGTACAGAGCCGAAACTTTTGATATCGAGTCAATAAGTTCCGCTCAGCCTGCCCGAAAGGTTAACGTCTCGCTCATTCAAAATCGAGTAGACGGAAATCACGCCGAAGCGACCGTTTCGTATCAGCTTCTTCTCGCAACAGGATATCGCGTTTGACCGCCCGTTGCTACGCAACCGAAGCAAAAAGCGGCCGTGATAACTGTTTCACGAACTGGTGAATCAAATTGCAGCTCGGAATCAGCGAAGCGTAATCGCGGTTGCGCAGTCATTAGGAAGTGAATTGCTTTGCCGAAACCGAAATTGCCGGAATCCAGTCTTATCGAAAAAAGGGTGTGGAAATTCTGTGCCACGCCAGACTCCTTCCTCTAACAATTTCGCGATTGCAACGACGCGGCTATCGTGCCGCATCGTTTGGATGGCCGTGCTTTCAAGAGAGGTATCGAATTCTTTGCGAAGACCCGTGATGGTTTGAAGCGGTGGTTTTCTTGAGAGCGCGTAGGCGCGGCACAAACCGCACTGGAGGCATGAGCAGATTCGCGGCGAATGTATCCGCTTCGAGTTCTTCGACTGCGTCTCAGCACTATCAAAAGCACCAGCGTGAGAGCCATGCGGAGGATGACCGGCCATCAACTGGCGCCGATGTTCGAGGTATATGAAAGTGACCGAGCTCATGGGCAAGCGTGAATCTTTCGCGAGTGGAACCTATGTGCGTTTCCCGTATCGCGATTACACAAAATGACCCAATGTTATCTTTTTCATAAACGAGCATTCCATCGAAGCTATCCGCACCAAAACTGTCATGCAGTAACTTTGATTTCTTTTGCGGTGCAAATGCGCGCGGGACAAACTCTGCCCAGAAACGCAGTCCTCATTTGCAACATCCTCACTAAGTTCCAAGATGTTGAGCTCGCGCGCTTGAGTTAGCTGTGGTTTCTCATGTGACTTACGCAATCGCACAACAGCATTAGCAACCTTGCTCAGTGTCTCAGTCTTCAAGTTTTTCGCACCACGGGCCGCCATCGAGACACATTCTTCGTCAGGCAAGAGCACAGACTCGTGCAATCGCATGAACGGCGATGCGACCGGATCACCGAGTTTTTGTTCAAGTTTTTTAAATGCCAATTCTACTTGTTCGGGTGTCGTGCCAATCGTGAGATGGTTCTCGACCAGTCTAACTTCTTCCGGGCTGGTTGGAATCAAAGCGCCGATTTCAACAAGCGCTTTGCGCAAAGCAACTGTCAATTCATCGTTGGTTTCCTTGGGAGTGTTGTCGGACATGGAATATGCTTTTTAACTAATGGACGAAAGATTCTAATTTTGCTTTCAAGCGTTCTGAAAGGCGATGCCATCTTTGGCGAATATTGGTCCGTTCGTACCCGGTGCGACGTTCCAGAGCTTCACGAACATCTTTCGGCAGCATCCGGCCATTCTCGGTCGCCACACCAAAGTTCGCGTAAGTCATTACGAGATCAATTTCGTCCCGTGTAAATCCCATAAGCTCTGTCCTGAGCGCGGCAAGGGCGTGTGGGTTCGTGGGCGTGGTATCAACGGATTTGGGTTGTTCACCGATATTGTCACGAGCGTCATCAAGAACGACCAGCTCGGCGCCTTGCCGCTGACGACTGACCCGGTCGAGCTCATCCTTTGCAAGATTCGCCGCTGTTAGTCCGAGATATGCCCTAACTTGAGCAGCCGATTTTACGGGGTCGGCTCCGCTTTCGTCTTTGAATGAGTCGATCGAGCGAAAGAACTTTGCAAAAGTCGCATTAGCGAATTCATCCGGGTCAACAACTATTGTGCCGACGTTCGCTGAAAATTTTTTTAGCACAGCGAGCACGTATGGGTAGTGCCGGCGGTAGAATACGTGGCGCGCCCTTTCTGCTACGGCTTGATCAGTGTCGGATGCCGCGTCGGCGGCGGCCATCAAAACGAGTAACCCGGCATCGGGTTCGCGAGTGAGGTCAACCGCGAGGGTTTCCATTCTAACTAAGTAACGGCGGCGTGTGACAAAATCGAGCGAGTTCGTCGAAATGAAGCTGTCACAACGCTGCGTTAGCTCTGTGAAAGGCAATCATATGGCAAATCAACGAACACTTGACCATGAAGTAAATAAGGATCGCGCCGGCGCGAAATGGGGGGCGGTTATCAACGACAAATTTTTTCCGCTACCGCGACGAAAGCTCGCCCCACGCGACATTCTCGATCAAGCAGGCATCGGGCAGGAATTCGTTCTCGTGCGCGACCACGACAATCCAAATGACGTCGTTCTCGATACCGAGGCGATCGTCGATTTAGCGGAAGGCAATGTATTTCGAACAATCCCGAGGTGCGAGGCCGGACCGCAACGTCCTTGTTCGGCGCTGCCAAAATTGGCATTCATCTGCGATGATGCTTGGGAGGTGACGCTAACCGGCAAACAGACCGGTCACTCACTCAAGCGCCTGCTTGGCCTGCCCGACAATGCGGAAGTGCTTCGCGACTTTGAGTCGCCGCACGACAAAATCATTCGCGATGATCTAAGTGGTCCTTTATTTCGATGGTCCGGTATTCACGGCGCGTCGCGTGTCCTTGACCGTGAAGGTGAATAACCATCCGGTTCACTTTAAAGAACGGAATGTGACTGCGTTACGAACTCAAGAACACTGCAATTGCCCAAGGCGTCAAAATCGACATCGACAGCGTCGTCTATCGCGTGAAGCCGGATGGCAGCTTGGGACCCGCGATTCGCGACGACGAAAAGATCGTCCTACACGAGGGCGAATTCGTTCTCTTGCGTGGCGCCAGATGACAAATCGTAGTATCAAGCCGCCCGTTCAAAAGGCTATTGATGAAATTCAGAGCGCATTTCCCGGCGTAACGCTCGACATCGAACCAGACCCGGAAGGCGGTGCTTTTGTTAGGGCCCACGAATTCGACTTGGGCGACCAGTACGAACCGCCAAGGTCGTGGAGCGCCTTTCGAATTACTTTTCAATACCCGTTCGCCGACGTGTATCCGCACTTCTTTGTGCCAAATCTCCAGCGAAAAGATGGAAAACCGTTGGGCGAGGGATTTCATCCAAATAATCAATGGCAGCATCCAAGCGGCAATGAAACCGCAACTATGGTTTCGCGAAAATCGAATCGCCGCGATGTGGCGACGGAAACCGCTGCTCTAAAGTTAGCCAAAGTTCTCGACTGGATTCGGTCACAATGAAGAAGACAACATTTCCAAATCGACGCGACGCTGTTTGACCAGTTGAAGCGTCATCTTTTTCCTGGTGATCGTGACGAACATGGTGCGCTGATCCTTGCTGGCATCGTTGAGACAGCTCAGGAAACCCGTTTTCTCGCTCGCGAAATCGTTCTGGCGCGAGATGGTGTTGATTTTGTTCCAGGAAAATTCGGTTATCGCGCATTGCCTGCGGATTTCGTCGCACGTTGGTCGAATCACTGTGCGCGCGAGAAGCTTTGTTATTTCAATGTACACTGTCACGGCGGACGAGATTCAGTTGGGTTTTCGAATGTCGATCTTCAATCTCACCAACGCGGCTATCCGGCACTCGTCGACATAACCAATGGCGGCCCAATCGGTGCCCTTGTGTTCGCAGAGAATGCGGTTGCCGGAGAGATTTGGACGCGAGAACGCACGCAGGAACTCAACTCGATGACAGTGATCGGATTGAATAGGCGCCGGCTCTATGCAGAACCCCAGACGATTCGTGGGGTCTATAATGAAATGTATAACCGCCAGTCGCTAATGTTCGGCAAAGTGGGCCAGTATTATCTCAGCAACACGCGAGTCGGAATCATTGGACTTGGCGGAGTTGGTTCTCTCGTTAACGAATATCTCGCACGGCTTGGGGTCAGGGAAATCGTTGGCGTTGACTTCGATCGCATTGAGCGAAGCAATTGTTCGCGCGTGGTCGGGTCTCGCGTTAGCGACTGCTACGACTGGTTGCGGCAGTCGCGATACAAATGGCTTCGAGAAATCGGCGAACATCGCGCACTACATACAAAATTCGCGTCGCACAGCGTGTCGCGCGCGAGGCAAATCCACGCGTGCAATTTCGGGGGATTGTGGGCGACATTAACGACCTTCACGTCGCTGAGGAACTTCGAGATGTCGACTTCTTGTTCCTTTGCGCCGATTCAATGCAAAGTCGACTTGTATTCAATGCGCTAGTGCATCAATACCTAATTGCCGGTGTGCAGATCGGTTCAAAGGTGCCGGTCGACCAGGGAGTCGGGCGCCTTAGGAAATATTTTTAGCGCAGCTCGATTTGTGCTCCCATCTCGCGGCGGTGGATGTTTGCTCTGCAACGAACTGATTCCGGCTGCAAAGCTTCAAGAAGAAGCTGTAAGCCCAGAAGAACGACGGCAGCAACGCTACGTCGATGATGTTGAAGTCGCCGCCCCTAGCGTCATTACTCTCAACGCTGTCGGTGCCGCCCAAGCGAGCAATGATTTCTTATTTCACATCCTCGGCCTGTTTGATCCTTCGCAAGCACGATCCGGATACTCTGTTACACTACGCGCGGGAGAGGATTTGGCGCGCTGCAGAATGCCGAGCCGAAACGAACTGTTTACACTGCGGCCCGACGCCGGCGTCCGTATTCGCGCGCGGAGATCGCACGTCGCTACCGTGTAGGGCCTAGAACTCTCAATGGGTGGAACGCGCCATACGACAGAGTCGAAAGATCTAATCTGCACACGATTCGGGAACGTCGCGCGAATTCACCGGCGGTCTGCGAGGCGAAGGAAGGCCGGTCATAAGAAACCGCTCTGGTGTTTCAAGTGCAAACGACGCCTTCTCCATCTCGATACGAACGCACCGGAATAGAGTTTCAAACCTAAGGAATCTTCATCGGGCGAAGATCGACACGTTGATCTGCTCAATGACTAGTGATGTGTAGCGCTGATTGAACTTTCTAGACACGAGAAGCGGGCCGCGGAGTCATTCACATCGGCACCGGCACAGTCACTGGATGAACCAAATCGTCATTGGGTAATGGTCAGAAATCAGAGGTCGGCGGTCAGAAACGAGGTCAGTTCAACGGCCTATTTCTTTTTGCGAGTAACGCGCTGATTTCTCGCGAACGAAAGGTTGGGACGTTTGCCAGTTTCGCTTCACCGGACAGGAAAACTTTGCTTTGGAAGTCGACCTTTTGGATTGCGGATCGATCACTCGGGCTTTTCGCACATCGAAATAATCAAGCAGGTCTTCGCCTCGATCGAACTTCTCTTCGAGATTCCTCGCTGTCGTAGCGTCAGCCTGCGATTTTTTCATATATGTCGATCTCGCCTGGAGTGGATTTCCATACACTAATAATCCGAATCTTTGGGATCGACGAACACGTTGACTCGCGCTCTCCCGATCGCTCGGTCGCACCACCGTGCGACCAATGCAGTCCATCCAACGGCGTCCCCCGCACGTCGTATTCATCTGCACAGCGCGCGGACTGTTCAAGACATTCGCGGCCATGATGGCGCCGTGTTCGGTGAAAGCGCAGGGCAGAGTGCGGCGGCCGCCGCGGCCCTTCTTTGACATCGCAGTTTGCGATATCAAACCAGCCCATTGGCGAGATCTCGGATGACAGTGGCGAGGAAGCCTCTTAGACTCCCTGTCCGCTCGGGATAACATGAATGTGCTCAGCAAAATCGGCCGCGAATTCTCCGGCTACAATCTGCTCGAATCGGGCAAGCGCCTTTTCGATCGGAAACCGCTGCAGTGCAGTCTTTACCTGACCGATAAGTGCAATCTCGATTGTTCCTATTGCACGGAATACGATAACTCGAAGCCGCACCCGAAGCTTGAAGATCTCAAACTTTGGATCAAAAAAATTCGCGATCTCGGAACGATGCGCATCGCGCTCGTCGGCGGCGAGCCGTTGTTGCATCCGAACGTAGTCGAAATCGTTCGCTACTGCCGCGAGCTCGGATTCGCGACCAGCCTAACGACCAATGGTTTTCTTCTTACGCGCAAATTGCTGAAGGAACTTGAAGAGGCCGGATTGCAAGTGATGCAAATCAGCGTCGATCGCATGACGCCGAGTCCGGTCACGAAAAAAACGTTCAAGACGATTTTGCCGAAGCTGGACTATTTCAAGGATTCCAAGATCAGCCTGCACATCACCGGTGTGATTTGCGCAGACACGCTGCCAGAATCGAAAGCGGTGCTCGAAACCGGGTTATCGCGCGGGATTCCGACCGAGGTGCGCCTGGTGCATGCGGACCCGTTGAGTCGCTTTCGGGTTGCGCGCGGCTCCAAGGAGGAACTCGAAAGTTTCGTCGATTCGATGATCGAGCGAAAACAGTCGCGGGGAAAAGATTCATACGAACGAAGCGATTCTAAAATATCAGAAGAGCCTCCTGCGCAACGAACCAGTCGAGTGGACGTGCACGGCCGGTTATAAACTTTTCTTCGTCTCGGCGCAGGGAAAGTTTTGGATTTGCAGCATGGTGCACACCGATAAGCACATCATGGATATCACGCTGGAAGATCTGTATTCCAACTATCGCAAGAAATCGTGCCAGGAAGGTTGCGGCGTTTATTGCGCGGTCAGCACATCGTTGCTGGTGCAGAACCCGGCGAGCGTCGTGACGAAAGAAATCGTATCGCGCGCACGGCGTATTCCGAACCTGATCCGGCAAGCCGCCAGTCGAGTCGAGCCGGTTGAACCGCGCCCGCCGGCCCAGCCGGTGGGAATTTGACAGAGAGTGGCGAAAAGCTATGCCGCGGCGGCGGCGGCGGCGGCTTTCGCCTGAAGCTTCGCGGTCCATTCGTCGCGCAGGACTTTCATCTCTACTTTCAGCGCCTGCATGTGAGCCGTGACGCCTTTATATTTTTTGGTAATCCCGGTCACCTTTCTGCTAACGGCGCCCTGGCTAACGAGGCCCTGCAGCTTTTCATAGGCGCGCAAACGTAGCATCTCTTCTCCACCGCTAGCCGCGTTGCGGGCGCGGAGTTTGCCCAGGATAATTTCGAACAGCGGCTTGAACTCAAACGAGGCCTTGGACGAAAGAGCAGCGACTAATTCTTCGGTGATGCAGTCAGGGGCGCGACGTGTGAAAGAGGCAGTGGAACGTTTAGACATTGGAGACAATACCATAGTTTTACGTAATTGCGACCGGGGCGAGAAGGCGGGAACTCACTTTCGCCAATGGCGCAGGACGCGATGACGCGGAATTGCGGTTGCGTGGACACGCGTGGTCCGGATCAATTCGCGCCTGCGTAAATTATCGAGCGCGGTTTGCACGGCGCTTTTAGAAAGACCGGTGGCTTCGGCGAGGATGCGGAGACTTGCCGGGACCGGGTTCCATTTATTGCGTGCGGCCTGGCCGTAGAGATACAGATAGATGAGATACGACGCCGGTTGGCGATCGTGACCAACAATGTCGCGCAAGAGGACGTCGATAACGTAGTCGTCGATGGGAATGGTTTCGCGGAAGCGAGGCATGGAAGCGTTACAAACGTAAAAGAGTTAAAAGGTTACAAGAGTAAGCGGCCCTTTCCGATTTAGCGATGTAACCATGTAACGATTTAACCAATTCGCTATACCGATAAGCGGACAGCACTTTCTCGCTCCTGGCATGGCTCGAATCTGGACCTGACTGCGGCCGCCGAATTATTTTGGCGCATCATGATCAAGCAAATCAAGTTCGTCAGTATCCCGGTGGCAGATCAAAATCGTGCGCTCGACTTTTACACGGACAAGCTCGGGTTCACCATCATCACCGATCAGCCGTTCGATGAAAAGCAGCGCTGGATCGAACTGCGAGTGCCAAAAGCGGAGACGCGCGTGGTGTTGTTCACGACCGATGCCGACAAGGATCGCATCGGCTCTTTTATGAACATGTCGTATTCCTGTGACGACATCGATAAGACCTACGAGGAATTAAAGGGACGCGGTGTGGAATTCCGGGGACCGCCGAAAAAGGAGCCGTGGGGCACATTTGCGATATTCAAGGACAGCGAAGGGAACAGCTTCGTAATTTCGTCCTGAAAACAGACTGGCGTTCATTCGGCGAACAAACTTTGGTGCCATTCTGTGAGGGAGTGGTAACCTGACCTTGGCGTGCCGATGGTGAATACCTGTCGTATCAGCTTGAATGGACGTTGAGAATTTCTGAGTATAAGAAATCCATCGCAACCAAGGAGCTATTATGGCTAAACCCAAAAAAAAGAAAATGAACGTCCCGGCACCCGATTTGGCTGCTAAGAAAAATCCCAAAGGCGGGGGAACGCCTGGGAACCGGCTGAACACGCCAATCACCAACGTTGTTGGACGGCCCAAATAAGTCGGCGGCACAGTCCTGACGCTTCGCTAGTCAATGGAAGGCAACTTTCGAAGTTGCCTGGCGGTTCGTCACGGTCGTTAGAGCCTTTCGTTGGCGCGTAGTTTTCAGGAAGCATTTCCTGGCGCACTTCTCGTCCAGGGCGTCGTCACATGCGTGCCGCCCCCCCGGTGCATCGCGCTTGTTTGCAGCGCACCAGAGCAAGGCAAGCGTCTATTTGCTCCTGTGCACGCGATTACTTTTTGCTGAGAGGCAGGCTCTTAAGTCTTCATGGCCCAACTTTTTTCGCCACACGCCAATATTTATTCACGCGTCATTGTCGTCGTCGCGGTTGTTCTGATATGCGGCGCGGGTTGGGCGACTTCGACGATTTTTTGGTCGCCTTACACGACATACGTGGACGTGCCGTTCGATCAGCCGGTGCCATTCAGTCACAAACATCACGTGCTCGATGACGGCATCGACTGTCGCTACTGCCACAGCTCTGTCGAAAATTCTTCATTCGCCGGTGTTCCGCCGACCGAAACGTGCATGACGTGTCACTCGCAACTTTGGACGGAGGCTCCGGTACTCCAACCGGTACGCGCAAGTTTCGCAACTAACACCCCGCTCAAATGGAATCGGGTGAACGATCTTCCCGACTTTGCCTATTTCAATCACAGCATTCACGTCGCGAAAGGGATTGGCTGTTCCACCTGTCACGGCCGCATCGATCAAATGCCGCTGACGCGCCGCGCGCAAACGCTTTACATGAAGTGGTGTCTTGAGTGCCACCGTGATCCGCAAAAATATGTCCGCCCGCGCGCCGAAATTTACAACATGGCGTGGCGCGCGCCGCCGGATCAGGACTCGTTAGGCCAAAAACTGGTCGCGCAATATCACATCGATACGACCGGGCGCCTGACGAATTGCAGCACGTGTCACCGATGAGCACCGATATGACTCAACGCCACGCCACAGAACTCTGGGGAGCGCAGGCTTGCAGCCTGCTGGTTTCGGCTTTTGGCCGAAACGATCTTTTAAGGCGCCTTGGTGTATGGCGACGCTTTTCTCTTCGTCTTGTGCGACCGCGAAAAAGTTCGCACTGGCGGGACGCCATCGCCAGCACGCGAAACGCGTGCGCTCCCCAGAATCTTCTTTTCCAATGAACCCGCGAAAATATTGGCGGAGTTTGGATCAACTTTGCGACACGCCCGAGTTCCAACGCTGGCTTCGCGCCGAGTTTCCCGAAGGCGTATCAGAAACCGCGAGCGAAATTCATCGCCGCGACTTCCTGCGTCTGATGGGCGCATCGCTCGCGCTGGCCGGCGTTGGCGCGTGCACAAAGCAACCGATCGAGAAAATCGTGCCCTACGTAAACCAGCCGGAAGAAGTTGTGCTCGGCAAACCGCTGCGCTTTGCCAGTGCGACTACCTTCGGAGGCTACGGACAGGGCGTTCTCGTCACAAGCTACGAAGGCCGCCCGACAAAGATGGAAGGCAATCCGGATCATTGGGCGAGCCGCGGCGCAACCAGCATTTGGGGCCAGGCCGATGTCCTTGATCTTTACGATCCGGACCGCGCGCAATCGGTCACGAACGGCGGCGAGATCAGCACGTGGGGAATATTCCTGCAGCAACTGAATTTCGCGCTCGTTAGGCCGGGCGCCACGGGTGGTGCGGGTCTGCGCTTTCTCACGCAGACGATTACATCGCCGACATTGATCGCGCAGTTACAGACGCTGATGAAAAAGTTCCCCGGCGCGAAATTGCATTCCTGGGAATCGCTCACACGAGATTCGTTAGGCAAAGAACCAATTTACGATTTCACGAAGGCGAAAGTCATCGTCGCACTCGATTCCGATTTTCTGTATCTGCATCCGGCGGCGCTGGCGCATGCGCGCGATTTTTCGGCAGGCCGGCGGGTAACGGATTCGGCAAATGCGCAAATGAGCCGCTTCTACGCGGCCGAACCGACTCCCACCGTTACGGGCTCGAATGCCGATCATCGGCTGCCGCTGGCCGCACGCGACATCGGAACGTTGGCGAAGGCTTTGGCCGCGCGTCTCGGCATTTCAAGCGCCGAAAATCCAACAGTTTCCTCCGACTCCGCGAAATGGCTGGATGCGGCGACACGTGACTTGCTGATGAATCGTGGCGCGAGTGTCTTGATCGCTGGAGAAACGCAGCCTCCGGAAGTGCACGCGCTCGTTCAAGCGATGAACGCCGCGCTTGGAAATGTCGGTATCACCGTAACGCCGCAGTCCGCCGCCGTTATCACCAATCAGCTTGAGTCATTTCGCACACTCGTTGACGAAATGACGAGTGGCGCGGTGGAATGGCTCGTCATTCTCGGCGGCAATCCGGTTTTTGATTCGCCAGCCGACATCGATTTCGCGGGCGCCCTTGAGAAAGTGAAAATGCGCGTGCATCACACGTTGCATGCGAATGAAACGTCGCGGCATTGTCAGTGGACGATTCCGGCGACGCATTTCCTCGAAACGTGGAGTGATGTCCGCGCGCTCGATGGCACGGCGACGATCGTGCAGCCGCTGATCGAGCCGCTGTATGCCGGAATTTCGGCGCACGAATTAGTCGAGGCATTTGTTCGACAGCCCGTGCGAAGTGCGTACGAAATTGTGCGGACGAACTGGCAGGGCATTGCGCCCGTATCTGAATTCGAGAGGGCGTGGCGTAAAGCTCTAAGCGATGGCGTAATCGAGAAGCCACCAAGGAGCGGCGGTTTCCAAACCGCCGAAGTAAAAGAAACGGCGATCCGGAGATCGCCGCTCCTTGAGGCTTCTCCTGCGAATCAACTCGAAATCGCTTTCCGCGCCGATCCAAACATTCTCGATGGCCGTTACGCCAACAACGCCTGGCTTCAGGAACTACCGAAACCGTTCAGCAAAATAACATGGGACAACGCCGCACTCGTTAGTCCAAAATTGGCGCAGCGGGAGAATTTACAGAACGGCGATTACATCGAGCTGATTTTTCGCGGAAGAAAACTCGACGCGCCAATCTGCATCATTCCCGGACAGGCGGAAAACAGCATCACGCTGCATCTCGGTTACGGCCGGCAGCACGCCGGTCGCGTCGGCACGAACAAAGGCTACAACGCTTACACAGTGCGCACATCCGATGCGCTCTGGTTCGGCAACGGCGTAACCATTCGCAAAATTTCCAGCCACGAAAAGTTCGCGACCACGCAAAATCATTTCGCTATCGAAGGCCGGCACATGTTTCGCGGCGGCACGCTCGCGGGGTTTCTAGCCGAACCCGATTTCGCCGAAAGAGAAGCAGAAGTGCCGAAGCACGACGAGACGCTCTACAATCCGGACGAATTCAAAAACGCCGGCTACGCCTGGGGCATGGTCGTCGATCTCAACACCTGCATCGGTTGCAGCGCGTGCACGATTGCCTGCCAGGCGGAAAACAATATTCCGGTCGTAGGCAAAGCTCAGGTCATCGCCGGACGCGAGATGCATTGGATTCGCGTCGATAATTATTTCGAAGGTTCACCCGACAATCCCGCGTTCCACCATCAACCGGTGCCATGCATGCATTGCGAACACGCGCCGTGCGAATTGGTCTGCCCCGTCGGCGCGACTGTGCATGACGACGAAGGATTGAATTTGCAGGTTTACAATCGCTGCGTCGGCACGCGCTACTGTTCGAACAATTGCCCCTACAAAGTGCGGCGGTTCAATTTTCTCGAATACAACGGTAATCTTTCCGCTTCGGAAAAGCTCGTCAAAAATCCGGACGTCACGGTGCGTTCGCGTGGGGTGATGGAGAAATGCACCTACTGTTTGCAGCGCATCAATCAGGCGCGTTATGCGGCTGAGCTCGACAACAATCGCCGCATCCGCGATGGCGAAATCACGCCCGCATGCGCGCAGGTCTGCCCAGTCGAAGCGATCACCTTCGGCGATATTCACGATCCCCATAGTCGCGTCTCGAAGTTAAAACGTTCGCCGCTCAACTACGGAATGCTCGCGGAACTGAATACGCGACCGCGCACGAGTTACTTCGCGAAACTGCGCAACCCAAATCCAGAGATGACATGAACAAAACGCGGTCATTCCGAGCGAAGCGAGGAACCTCGCGAATTACGCCAGGCGTCGCTTGTGAGGTCCTTCGCTGCGCTCAGGATGACCCGCGATTGGGATCACTATCTTTGATCAAGAACTTTTCGCGATGAGTCCAACCATTCCGCCTAACGAGCAGTCGCGCACCGAGATGTCGCCGCTCGGCTATCCATCAAACCTGCTCGCGCCTGGTATGACGTACGAGGCGGTCAACGACACGATTGGTTCCATTGTTCTGCAAAACAAACAGCGGGCGCCGTGGTGGATCGGCTTCGTCATTTCGTTCCTGTTGCTGATGATGTTTTTCCTCGCAGTCAGCTGGCTGCTCATTCGCGGCGTCGGCATTTGGGGAATTAACATTCCGGTCGCATGGGGATTTGCGATCGTGAATTTCGTTTGGTGGGTCGGTATCGGTCACGCCGGCACATTCATTTCCGCGATTCTACTCTTGCTCTTTCAGCACTGGCGCACCGCGATCAATCGTTTCGCCGAGGCGATGACGCTCTTTGCGGTGGCGTGCGCCGGTCTAATGCCGTTGCTGCATTTGGGACGACCATGGATTTTCTATTGGCTTCTGCCTTATCCCGACACCATGGGCGTCTGGCCGCAATTTCGGAGCCCGCTCGTTTGGGATGTGTTCGCGGTCGGAACGTATCTCATCGTTTCGATTTTGTTTTGGTTTCTCGGATTGCTCCCCGACCTCGCGACCGTCCGCGATCGCGCGAAGAAGAATTGGCAGAAGAAATTCTACGGCGTGCTCGCACTTGGATGGCGCAACTCAGCCGCGCATTGGCAGCGACATCAAATTGCGTATCTGCTTCTAGCCGGACTCGCGACCCCGCTCGTTCTTTCCGTGCATAGCGTCGTTAGTCTCGACTTCGCAGTCGCACAGGTACCCGGTTGGCATTCCACCATCTTCCCGCCTTACTTCGTCGCCGGCGCGATTTATTCCGGTTTCGCCATGGTGCTCAACATCGTGATTCCGGTGCGCAAGATTTATCATCTCGAATCGCTCATCACCGAGCGTTACCTCAACAACATGGCGAACATCATGTTCGCGACCGGTTTGATGGTGACCTACGGCTATTTCATCGAAGCATTCATGTCGTGGTACAGCGGCGACATTTTCGAACGTTACATGATGATGAATCGCGCGTTCGGTCCCTACGGCTGGGTCTTCTGGGGATTGATGTTGTGCAATGTGATCGTGCCGCAAGCGCTTTGGTCGGCGCGTATCCGGCGTAATCCCCTCACACTTTTTATCGTCGCGTTTTTTATCAACGTCGGGATGTGGGTGGAACGCTTCGTAATCGTCATCACCAGTCTGCATCGCGATTTCGTGCCTTCGTCGTGGGGGATGTTTTTCCCAACTGTGTGGGATTGGGCGGTGTTGTTCGGCAGCGTCGGATTGTTTCTCACGCTGCTTTTCCTGTTCGTACGTTTTCTACCGATGATTTCGATCTCGGAATCGCGCGAGCTCGTGGCTGAACCAACGAAGGCAAACGCGTTATGAAATTATCCGGTAGGGCGCGACGGCAGGCGGCGTGGCGAAACAATTTGTCGGCGCGACAGAGCCGTCGCGCCCTACCGATTTGAGATGAACGACGCGCTTTACGGTTTAGCGGCGGAATTCGAAACGCCGGGAGCGTTGATGCGCGCTGCCGAGGGAGCGCATGCGCGCGGCTTTCGGCGAGTGGATGCCTATGCGCCGTTTCCGATTGAAGGCCTGGCCGAAGCGCTCGGCAAAAAAAATCATATCCCGCTGCTCGTTTTGTTAGGCGGAATTCTCGGCGGAACGAGCGCCTACTTCATGGAATGGTTCGCCAACGTCGTTAGTTATCCGATCAACATTGGTGGACGGCCGCTGCACAGCTGGCCCGCGTTCATTCCGATCACATTCGAACTGACCGTACTCGGCGCATCGCTGACCGCCTTTTTTGGATCGCTCGCCTTGAACGGTCTGCCACGCCCGTACCATCCGATGTTCAATCTTCCGCAATTCGAGCGCGCCTCGCAGGACCGGTTTTTTCTCTGCATCGAAGCTGACGACGTGCAATTCGACTTGATTCAGACGCGCGAATTTTTGCAGACGCTTGAGCCCATCGAGATATCGGAGGTGGCGAAGTGAAAAGCACCAAATCCCAAACCCCAAGCCCCAGGGAAATCCCAAGCTCCAACCATCAAATGGCTCGCGGCAAACCTTTGGGATTTGGTGATTGGAACTTCCCTGGGGCTTGGGGTTTGGGGTTTGGAATTTCGCGATGCTCCCTCCTTGCTCTGTGCACACTGTTGATGTGCTCGTTCGCCTCGTGTCGACGCGACATGTACAATCAGCCGAAGGGGAAACCGCTCGCGGAAAATTCGTTCTTTAAAAATGACGCGATCGCGCGACCGATTCCGCCGCATACGATTGCGCGCGGTGATGCCCGTGAAGACACGGCGTTCTTTACCGGCCTAACGAATGGAACGCTGATCACGCAGCTGCCGATGAAGCTGACGCCGCAGTTGCTCGCGCGCGGTCGTGATCGTTACGACATCTACTGCGCCGTTTGTCATGGACTAACCGGCGAAGGTAACGGCGAAATTGTGCGCCGCGGCTTCCCGGCACCGCCGACTTATCATGTCGATCGACTGCGCAACGCTCCGATCGGTCACTTCTATGACGTGATTACGAATGGCTACGGCGTGATGTATCCGTACGCCACTCGCGTTGCTCCCTGCGATCGTTGGGCCATCGCCGCTTACATCCGCGCGTTGCAGTTAAGTCATAATGCAAATCCGTCGGACGTGTCGCCTAACGAGCAATCAAAACTGGAGGCGATCCCATGAACGGTTCGAATCCGGTCGCCTTGTCGAAAATGCGTAGCATCGCCATCGTCTTTGCTTTGGTGGGCGTGATCGGCTGCATCGTCGGCTGGGTTATTTCACCCCACGAATTTTTCATGTCGTATCTGGTCGGCTGGCTGGTTTGGTTTGGGATCGCAGCCGGTTCACTGCTTTGGTTGATGATCCATTTTCTGACCGGCGGGAAATGGGGGTTTCCTTTGCGCCGATCTTTGGAAGCCGCGGCCGGCACATTTCCTCTGCTCGCGTTGCTCTTCATCCCGATTTTTTTCGGTCTGCGCGATCTTTATCCATGGATGAACCCAGCAATCGTCGCGGCGAGCGATGTGCTGGAGAAAAAACGCGCCTACCTCAACACCCCGGGCTTCATCATTCGCACGGCCGTTTTCTTCATCGTCTGGATTTGGATCGCGCATCTGCTTCGGAAATGGTCGTGCGAACAGGATTCGACACATTCGCCCGAACCGATGAAAAAATTGCGTAGGCTTAGCGGCCCTGGGCTCGTGCTTTATCCGATTACGGCCACGATCGTTTATGTCGATTGGATCATGTCGCTCGAGAAGGATTGGTATTCGACAATGTTCCCGATCCTGATTTGCATCGGGCAAATGTTGAGCGCGCTCGCGTTCATGATCATCCTTTTAGCCTGGCTCGCGCCGCGCACTTCGCTCGGTAAAATCACCGGCACGGAAAACTTCCATCATCTGGGAAGTCTGCTGCTCGCGTTTACCATGATGTGGGCCTACATGGCGTTCGGGCAATTGCTGATCATCTGGTCGGGCGATTTGCCGCACGAAATCTCGTGGTACTTGCATCGCATCGGTGGCGGCTGGCGCTGGGTCGTCGTCCTCATTTTCCTGTTTCATTTTCTAATTCCGTTCTTCCTTCTGCTTTCGCGCAAAACGAAACGCAACGTCGCCAGACTCACGATTGTGGCCGCGTTTATTCTCTTCGCGCACATCCTCGATGTCTGGTGGCTGGTTGTGCCGACGTTTTATCCGGGCGGCATTCACGTGAGTTGGCTGGATTTCGCTGCGATCATCGGCGTGGGCGGAATTTGGGGAACAGTGTTTACGCTTCGTCTGCGCGCCGAAGCGCTTATTCCGTTGAACGATCCGCGCTTCGCCGTCGCCACAACATGAACGTGCCTGAGACAACAACGTCCGAACACGGCGAACATGAACGCAAAGACGCCGATATTTTCGCGTTGGCCATGGTTGGCGTGCTTGTTTTCATGGTTGGCGCGCTCGTCATTCTGTTCTGCTCGGGATTGATTCACGTTTTAGCCGTGCGACAAAATGCGCGCGATAAATCAGCTGCGCCGCTGGCAGGACAAGCGCAAAAATTTCCGGGCCCGCGCTTGCTTGTCGAACCCGGCAGCGATTTTCGCCCGTTGCACTCGGCCCAAGAAGGCGAACTCAATTCCTACGGTTGGGTCGATCGCAAAGCCGGCAAAGTTCGCATTCCAATCGAGCGTGCGATGCAGTTATTGGTCGAGGGCGGTCTTCCCGACGTCGGCGCAAACATGACGCCGCTACAACTCCAGCAGATGCGACCGCAACAAGGCGAAACGCCAACCCCAACCCCGGAGGCGCCATGAAAGTCTTTGGTAGGGCGCGACGGCTCGTCGCGCCGACGAACTGGTTGCTCGATGCCGTTTGCAGAAAAGTGGGCGCGACGGGCCGTCGCGCCCTACCGAGCGTACGCCACTGCGGCGTATCCTGCTCGTTCTCGATTTGGTTACCTCCCGTGCAGTCGCGATCTCGCCTAACGAGTTAAAGAAAATCGGATTCGATCAGCACATCGGTCAGCAAATTTCGAGCAATCTTAACTTCCGCGATGAAAGCGGACGACTCGTTAGTCTAGGCGACTACTTTGGGACGAAGCCGACGTTGCTCGTGTTGGGATACTACCGTTGTCCGATGCTTTGCACGCTGATCAACGATGGTTTGATCCAGTCGCTGCAGGAGCTGCGTTTCGATGTTGGCAAGGAATTCAACATCATCAACGTCAGCATCGATCCCAAAGAAATGCCTGCGGCAGCTGCGGCAAAGAAGAAGGAATATCTCACGCGCTACGGCCGCCGCGGCGCGGCGCAAGGGTGGCATTTTCTCACGGGCGATCCGGGCGCAATCGCTCAGCTAGCGAACGAATCCGGTTTCCGTTTTGTCTACGATCCCGCATCAAACGAATACGCGCATCCGAGCGGTTTCATCGTGCTTACGCCGGACGGAAAAATTTCGCGCTACTTCTTTGGTGTAAATTTTGATCCGCGCGAAGTGCGTACTGCGATCCTGGCTGCAGCCAAAAAACAGGAAGGCTCAGTCATTACGCAATTGGTTTTGCTTTGCTTCCACTACAGCCCAATCACCGGAAAATACGGCGGGCTCATCATGAACGTCATGCGCGGAGCGGCCATCGCGACAGTGTTGTGTTTATTCGCGTTCATTTTCTGGGTAGGGCGCGATGGCTCGTCGCGCCGACGAAAAGACCCTGCGCATCGCGATAGCAATAAGTCGGCGCGACGAGCCGTCGCGCCCTACCGGTAATGGATAAGTTTCATCTTTTTCCACCGGAAGCTTCGACCAGTGCGCACCAAATCGACTGGCTCTTCTTCGCTCTCACCGCCGTATCGCTTCTCTTCATCGCCGTCATATTTCTTCCGATCATTTTCTTTGCGATCAAATATCGGCGTGGATCGAGCGCGGATCGTTCGAATCCATCGCACGGCTCCAATTTACTCGAAAGCGGCTGGACGATCTTGCCGCTGATTCTCGGGCTCGGCCTTTTTACCTGGGGAGCGATCACGTATTACCACATCGAGCGGCCGCCGAGCGATGCCTTGCAAGTGGAAGTGGTGGCGAAACAATGGATGTGGAAACTGCAACACGCGGAGGGGAAGCAGGAGATCAACGAGCTGCACGTGCCGCTGGGCCGCAACGTCGTTCTGACCATGACATCACAGGATGTTATCCACAGCTTTTTCGTGCCGGCGTTTCGCGTGAAGCAGGATGTCGTCCCCGGAAAATATACGTCTGAGTGGTTCAAGCCGAGCCGACTCGGCGAGTACCATCTTTTCTGTGCCGAATTTTGCGGGACGAACCATTCCAAAATGATCGGGCGCGTCGTCGTCATGGAGCCAGCGGATTATGAGCATTGGCTAACGAGTGGTGAATCTGGCGAATCGATGGCGCTGACCGGAGAACGGCTATTCCGCGATCGAGGTTGCAGTGGTTGTCACGCCGTGAATTCACAATTTCACGCGCCATTGCTCGAAGGCGTTTATGGGAAACCAGTTCCACTTTCCAACGGACAGGTGGTAACCGCAGACGATCGATACATTCGCGATTCGATCTTGCTTCCCGCAAAACAGATTTCCGCCGGCTACGAAAATATCATGCCGAGTTTTTCGGGTCACATCAGCGAAGAAGAGATCATGCAAATCATCGCCTATCTGAAATCCATCGGGGATCAGCCACGCGAAATTCGTGGCGCGACAGAGCCGTCGCGCCCTACCAGGAAATGAACGCGCCCGCTGATAGGGCGCGACGGCCCGTCGCGCCAACGAGTTCGGGAAAGTATATTGATCCCTTAGGACGGAAAAAACTACCTCATGAAGCGCCGCTATGGGCGAAGACCGAAGAACAAATCTTCTTCATTACTATTTGCTGTAATCCGCGCGGTAAGAATCATCTTTGTAATTCCGAGATAGCGAAGCCGCTGTTTGAAACGATCGCGTTTCGTCATGAGCGCGGAGACTGGTTTGTGCACGTCGCATTGCTCATGCCCGATCATTTGCACGCGCTGGTTTCATTTCCCCCGGAGGGCGAAATGCAAAAGATTATCCGGCAATGGAAATCGTTTACGGCACGAACGCTCAACATTTCCTGGCAACGCGATTTCTTCGATCATCGTCTGCGCCGCGAGGAAAGTTTTCTCGAGAAAGAGGATTACGTTCGGGCCAATCCTGTGCGTGCGGGACTTGTCGGCAACGCAGAAGCTTGGCCGTACGTCTGGAATCCGCAATTCGTCGGCGCGACAGAGCCGTCGCGCCCTACCAGCTTATGATCAGCGCGACGCAAACTGTGATCAGAACGGAAGGCGAAATGGCGCCGATCAATTACCTCAGCATCGATCACCGCGTGCGATCGTGGCTGCTCACGACTGATCACAAACGCATCGGTATTCTTTATCTCTGGACGATCCTTGTTTTCTTCGTCATCGCGAGCATCGCGGCGGCGATGATGCGCATCGAATTGCTTACGCCACAGGGCGATCTCGTTACTTCGGAGACTTACAACAAACTCTTCACCATCCACGGCGTGTTGATGGTGTGGTTCTTTCTCATTCCATCGATCCCAGCGGTGCTGGGCAATTTCATTCTGCCGTTAATGATCGGCGCGCGCGACGTCGCATTTCCAAAGCTCAACTTAATGAGCTGGTACTTGTTCATCGCGGGCGGCGCGCTCGCGCTTTGGTCGCTCATTCACGGCGGCGTCGATACCGGCTGGACCTTCTACACGCCTTACAGCACCACTTACGCAAACTCACACGTCATCTCGATGGCCGCCGGCGTCTTCATCGCCGGTTTTTCCTCCATCGTGACCGGGATGAATTTCATGGTCACAACGCACAAAATGCGCGCACCCGGACTTACCTGGTTTCGACTGCCGCTTTTCGTCTGGTCGCTTTACGCAACGAGCTTGATCATGGTGCTGGCAACACCGGTGCTCGCGATCACGCTTGCGCTAATGTCGCTGGAACGTTTTTGGGGCATCGGCATTTTCGATCCGAAACTCGGCGGCGATCCGATTCTCTTCCAACATCTCTTCTGGTTCTATTCGCATCCCGCGGTTTACATCATGATCCTCCCCGGCATGGGTGTGATCAGCGAATTGATCACCTGCTTTTCGCGCAAACGCATTTTTGGCTACGGCTGGATCGCGTGCTCAAGCATGGCGATCGCCGTGCTCGGATTCGTGGTGTGGGGGCATCACATGTTCGTCTCCAGCCAATCGATTTACGCCGGCATGGTTTTCTCCGTTCTGAGTTTTCTCGTCGCCGTTCCGTCCGGCATCAAAGTTTTCAACTGGACCGCGACCTTGCACAAAGGCTCGATCACTTTCCAAACGCCGATGCTCTATGCGCTGGCGTTTATCGGACTCTTTACGATCGGCGGTCTCACCGGATTGTTTCTCGCGGCGCTCGCCGTCGATGTGCACGTGACCGATACTTACTTCGTCGTCGCGCACTTCCACTACATCATGGTCGGCGGAATGGTGACTGCGTTCATGGGCGGCCTGCATTATTGGTGGCCGAAAATCACAGGGCGAATGTATCCGGAGTTTTGGGGCAAGCTCGCCGCGCTGGCGACATTCCTCGGATTCAATCTCACATTCTTCCCGCAATTTTTGCTTGGTTATCTCGGAATGCCGCGCCGCTATCACGCGTACCCGCCGGAGTTCCAGGTCTTTCATGTTCTCTCCACTGCCGGCGCATCGATTCTTGGTGTCGGCTATTTGTTGCCGCTGATTTATTTTATCTGGTCGCTCAAACGCGGACGCATCGCCGGACCAAATCCCTGGCGCGCGACCGGTTTGGAATGGCAAACACCATCGCCGCCGCCGAAACATAATTTCGAAAAAACGCCAGTGGTTACGGGGCCGCCTTATCAATATTCGGCCGAGAAGGATGCCGAACTTCACCTCGCCAATTCCTAACGAATTATATGGTAGGGCGCGACGGCTCGTCGCGCCGACAAATTTTGTTGAACGAAACTTGGAATACCTAGCATGGAAGCCAGCGAAATAGTCGGCGCGACAGAGCCGTCGCGCCCTACCGTGGAAGAACAGTTCGACGACATCGAGCAACAGCGCGACGCCGCGAAGCTAGGGATGTGGATTTTTCTCGCAACCGAAGTGCTGTTCTTCGGCGGCTTATTTCTCAGCTACACAATCTATCGATTTAGTTACGGCGAGGTTTTCGCTGCGGCGAGCAGGCATACCGAAGTCATTCTCGGCGGCGCCAACACCGCGATACTCCTTTTCAGCAGCACATTAATGGCGCTGGCCGTGCGTGCGGCGGAGCTTGGGAAACGCCGGCCTCTCATCTGGCTTCTTCTCGCCACCGCATTTCTTGGCATCGTCTTCATGGCGGTGAAGGGATTCGAGTATCACAAAGACTTTGTCGATCATCTCGTGCCCGGCGTGAATTTCCAATGGCACGAAAAAAATGCCGGCGGCGCTGAGATTTTTTTCTGGCTCTACTTTGCCATGACAGGATTGCACGCGATCCATGTCACGGTCGGCATTTGCATTATGCTAATCTTAGCGACGCTCGCCTGGCGCGGAAAATTTGTCAGTGGCGATTATATGCCGGTAGAGATCGCCGGGCTTTACTGGCACTTCGTCGACATCGTCTGGATTTTTCTTTTCCCGCTTCTGTATTTGGCGGGACACCGATGAAGACGAATCATAAATCCGGTAGGGCGCGACGGCCCGTCGCGCCGACTAAATTTTGAACGCCATGTTATGGGACAAAACATTCGACGGCGCGACGAGCCGTCGCGCCATACCGATTAAACGATGACAACAACGCATCCTCCAAAGCTCTATTGGAAAAACTGCCTGGCCTTAATGCTACTGCTCGCGCTTACGTGGGGCATCGGCTACATCGATCTCGGTCCATTTAATCTGATTGTCGCGCTCGCGATCGCAATCACAAAGGCAATGCTGGTGGTTCTATTTTTCATGCACATCAAAGGCAGCAGCCGCTTGCTTCATCTCGCCGCTGCCGCCGGCGTGTTATGGCTGCTGATTATGCTGGCGCTTACTCTTAGCGATTACGTCAGCCGCGATTGGATCCCGCTGAAGTAATCAGCGGATTTTGCTGGCGCTCTTTTGCAATGAGCGCTCGCCGAGCCATGGCATGTGGCGACGAATCCGCGTTGTGAGTTTTAATCCGAAAGGTTCGATCGCTTTGTTGCGAATATGAGCGATCGCTTCGTCGACCGAATCCGTCGCGTAGATGAGGCTCACATCCCTTCGATCGATTGTTCCGAACTCCGCCATCTTATTAATGAGATCGATCAGCTCTTTCCAATAAGAGGTTCCCATAAGGACAATCGGGAAGTTTCTGATTTTGCCGGTTTGAATCAGCGTGAGCGCCTCAAACAATTCATCAAGCGTCCCTGCGCCGCCCGCCATCACGACAAAGGCATACGAGTACTTAACAAGGAGCGCCTTACGGACGAAGAAGTAATGCATTGTGACGAATCGATCGAGAAATGCATTTGTCTGTTGCTCGTGTGGCAGTTGAATGCCGCAACCAACCGACCGACCACCGATTTCCTTCGCTCCGCGGTTCGCTGCTTCCATGATGCCCGGTCCGCCGCCTGTCATCACTGTGAAACCCAGCCTGGCGATCGCCGCACCCATTTGCTGTGCAAGTTTGTAGTGCGGGCTTTCCGGTTTCACCCGCGCCGAGCCGAACACGGTCACACACGGTCCCACAAAATGCAGCATGCGAAATCCGCGCAGGAAATCCCACATCACGCGGAAGAGAGTAATTAGCTCGCCAAAACGCGAGCGCGGCCCTTCGAGAAAGATTTCATCCGCGCGCTGCGGCGACGCCGTTAGCGCCGAATCGGGGTCGCGGGATGTCTGGATAACTGGAGTTTTCGTTTCGTCCACCGAAAAGAGAAATCTGCCAGCCAGCTTAACGCGGAGTAAAACTAAAGACGAGGATTTGCGCGTGACGCGGTTCCCATTTGTGAAAGTCCACACGGAATCGGCCAATTTTTTTCCGCACAACATCGCGCTCGGAATTGACCAATCCGAAAAGTCTCCGCGTCTCTGCTGGAGAAAAAAACGGCGCGTCGAGAAATTCCGTCAGCCAATTTAGCTCGTGCGCATCGGTCAGGTAAAATGTGACCTGAATATCCTCATCGGAATTTTCCACGATGATCAGGCAATAGTCATAAACGTTTGCGCTTTTCCATTCGCCTTCAAAGAACACGGTGCAGCGCTTCTGCACCTCCGTCGGCCGCAAATGCGTCTCGCGAAAAAACGAAATTACATTTGCGTAGGTCAACGGTTTGGTGGCGGCGAAGGAATTTGTGGCGAATACAATCGCTGCAACAACAATCATGATGCGGAGTTTCATACTGGTTTTCTCCCGCCGGGGCTTAGCGCCGGGCGCTCGCAGCTTGGTACAACGAGAACCGGACAGCTTGCGTGTCGCACCACATATTCGGCGGTGCTGCCGATCAGGATGTGTTTGAGGCCGGTCGTGCCGTGGGTGGATGTAACGATTAGATCAGCGTCGCAATCTTTTGCGCGCGCACAAATTTGATCGCCGGCGTGACCGATTTGCAAGGACGGTTGAACTTGGATTCCTTCCCAATCGGTCTTTCCCATCAGTTCGCGCATCTGCTCGCGCGCGGCTTTCTCGCTTTGCTGCATGAGCAGAGGCATGTCGTATCGCGCGTATTCGTCATTTGATACGAAGTATTGAAGATGAACGGAGTGGAGCAGGATGAGCGACGCGCCGAACTCTTTTGCTAACGCCTTTGCGTAATCGAGTCCCTTCATCGAACAGGCGGAGAAATCGATCGGCACCATGATCTTCCTGAAATCCACTTTAGTTTTGCGATTACCACTACGGACAACGACGACCGGACACGGTGCATAGCGCACGACGCGTTCGGCCGTGCTCCCGAGCGCGAGATGTTTCAGGCCAGTGTTTCCGCGCGTTGCGGTAACGATCAAATCGATCTCACGCTCGCGGGCCAGCCGGCAGATTTCCTCAAACGGCCGCCCTCTCCGCGCGTGAATATTTTCGCGGCGCAAAGGCACCGAATATTTCCTGGCGAGGTCCTTCAAATGCCGCCGGACGCGATCTCCAACTTGCAGCAAAGGGACAACCAACGGCAACGCTGCGGTGCTCGCGAGTGAATCATCCGGTTCGAAAACATGAACGAGATGCAATTCAGCGCCGAATTGCTTCAGCAATGGAAGCGCGAATTCGATCGCTTCGAGTGACGGCTTGGAAAAATCGATCGGGATAAGAACATTGCGGATCCGGAGAGTCTTATCGTTGCGCTTCGTCGCACGCGGACGCACAGACACTCTCCGATGCTGAAGAGCTGTTTCGAAGGGTTACCGTTTTCATGTCTAACGATCCGCAATCTTCTGGTTACCTGCTGTTCTTCGTTTGTTAAAGGCTGGCCATTTTTTGCCGGAGTCTTTAAACAAGCCTCTCGATTTCGTCGGATGCATTCCGTAATCTCGCTGCATGCGCCGCGGACCACGTGCGCCAGTGCGTCTGCGCAAAATTCGAAGAGCAAATCGCAATTCTTGGAGAGGCTCGCAACCTCGCCTCACATCTATTGAAGCGGGATGATAAGTATGGAACCCGCCAAACAGATGACGCCGCGCGAATCCCGGGATCGGGCTGAGCCGGTTGAGATATGGAAAGCGCGGCAGTTCATCGACAAACATTCGGATGAAGAGCTTTCGCTGAAGCAAGTGGCAAAGGCGGTCAACATGAGCCCGAATTATTTGAGTGAGAAATTCAAGCAAGTGACCGAGGTGAACTTTGTTAAGTACGTCGCGCGCACGCGCTATCGAAAGGCGCGCGCGCTCTTACAAAATGTCGATCTGCGCATCAGCGAGATTGCGTTCGCGACCGGCTTCCAATCGCTCTCCCAGTTCAATCGCGTCTTCAAAAAACTTTCCGGGAAATCTCCTACTGAATACCGCGCCGCGTTGCGAATCGGACGAAAACCGTGCCGATGAAGTGCGAAATTAGCGAATTTCAACGATCGCATTTTACCCGTAAAAATGCGTAGCCAGTCCTGAGCGCTTTGCTTAAGACTCCGGGTTGTGTGGCGTCCGAGATTTATTCGATGGAGCCACGGTAAGCGCGAAAAGCTGCTATGGGGAATCGGGGGAGGAGCCGCACTCACCGTTGTTCTGCTTTCGTGTAGTACGACTGATCGCGCAATTCTTGCACCGCCGAATATTCCAGGCGCGGAATTTGTCGGGTCCGAAGAGTGCGCAACCTGTCACGAAGAGATCACACGTAATTTTCGCACCGGGACTCACGCACGGTTAAAGGCGCCCGGTGACAACGCCAAGAACATGGGCTGCGAATCATGCCACGGGCCGGGAAGTCTTCACGTGAAGAGCGGCGGTGCGGCGCACACAATCGTCAATCCGGGAAAATCGCCGGAAGCGTGTTTCCAGTGCCATCTTGAAGTGCGCGCGAAATTTGAACTGCCGCACCATCATCCTGTGCTCGAAGGCAAAATGAGTTGCGTTGATTGCCACAACCCGCATGCGGGGAGGGCGATCAAAGGCGGTGGAACCAGCATGCAACAGACGCTCAAGGGCGGCGGCATGGCGTTCCTAAGCGAAAATGAGACCTGCTTCCAATGCCACACCTCGCAAAGAGGCCCGTTTGTTTTCGAGCATGAAGCGCTGCGCGACGGCTGCGTGGTCTGCCATTCGCCGCATGGTTCGGTCAATCAACGAATGCTAAACGAGCGGAACCAGACGCTGTGTTTGAAGTGCCATTTCGAGCAGCAAACCAGCGCCGGCGTAATTCTCATTGGAGATTTCAACCACACCAACTTCCTGCCTCAGGGAACCTGCTGGTCGGCTGGCTGCCACGAAGCGATTCATGGTTCTCAGGTCAACGAGCACTTTAGATTCTAATTAAAATATGAGCGCGATTTGCTTCTCAGCCGGTGGAGGTCGGTTCGCGCGCAACTTCGCATTGCTCCTTTGCGCCGCGGTTTGCGCAAACTACCCGTTGCGCGGCGATGTCACAGGCGACGCAACGGCGACGCCTGATGGAAAATCGGCCGTGGCCGGTGCGACCGAAGAACAGCCGCCGGAGTACAAGAACTGGATCGAGTTCGGACTCGGGGGGCTCATCATCAATGGCGATGCGGCGCAATTCAAACAAGAGCACAGAGTATCAGGCGACGTGTTTGGCGGTATTCAGGACCTGCATTTGGAACAAACCGTCGGCAAGAAAGCGACGCTGACCGTCGATGGGCGCGCCATTTTCGATAACGACGATTACGACGTAAAGATCGATTTGTCCCAGCCCGGTCTGGGATATATTCGTGGCGGTTATACCGAGTTCAGGAGCTGGTACGACGGCAACGGCGGTTTTTCTCCGGCAGATGGAACTTGGTTTTCGCCGCGAAATTCGGAGCTCACGCTCGATCGCGGCATTGCGTGGGTCGAACTCGGTCTGCGCGCGCCCGACTGGCCTGAAATCACGATCCATTATTCGCACGAATTTCGTAATGGCGACAAAGATTCAACCAGCTGGGGCGACACGAACCTGACGTCGGTTGGGACGCGCAAGATCGCTCCGGCGTTTCGCAACATCGACGAGACACGCGACATTTTCTCCTTCGACGCGTCAAAGACTTTCGGAAACACCGACATCGAGCTGGGGATGCGTTACGAACACAACAATAACGACGACCGGCTGCAGCTCGAGCGTGGCGCCGGTCAGCTCCCGCCTGTCGTTGCTGCGCCCGGCGCGCAGCGTTTCATCACTCAGAGGGACAAGACCGATTTGGATATTTTTAGCGGGCACGCGATTGCCGAGACACGCTTCAGCGATTCGCTCTGGTTCACGGCGGGTTATTCCTATACCACGCTGGGAAGCGATATTTCCGGCAGCCGTATTTATGGATCGGATTACAATTCGATGTTCGGCGCCTTTCCTACCATTCAGTTTCGTGACGAAGGGTTTCTTAACCTCGCCGGTACGTCGCAGGTCGATGACCACGTTTTTAACGCCAACCTATTCTGGATGCCTGTAAAGGGCCTGACTCTGCTCACCGGATTCCGGTACACACGCGAAGACGAGGATAGCTCGTCCAGTTTCCTCAGCACTAATACGAATGCGGCGAGAGAGCTGTTACCGCCGATCCTGGAATCCGCCGATACCTCGCAAGAGTTCGACAATTTCGCCGAGCGCTTTGAAGCGCGTTACACCGGGATCAACAACTGGCTTTTTTACGCCGAAGGCGAATGGACGGAGGAAAACGGTACCGTGCACGAGCATGCAATCTCCGACGGCGCGGTTGCAGCGATGCTGAACAAGGACACCTCTCTTCTTGGCCAAAAGTACACGATCGGCGCGAACTGGTACGCGATGCCGAAACTCAGCCTCTCCGGCCAGTACTATTATAAGGCGGCAGAGTACGACAACGACTTCAAAACCGACGTGGCAGGTGGCCAGCGATTGCAGAGCCAGGATTGGAACACAAACGATTTCAATATCCGGATCACTTTTCGGCCGAATATTCCGGCGTCTCTCGGGACGCTTTCCCTGGTGACCCGTTACGACTATATGCAGACCCTGGTAAGCGGCATGTGGTCCCTGGACGGGCTGGGCACGAGGCTGAACGAGGAGCACACTGCCTTGATCACCAGTCATGTGATCGGGGAAACGCTCACCTGGAATCCGCTGGCGCGCCTGTATCTTCAAGGCACGCTTTCCTACGTTTTGGACCAAACGAAGACGCCGGCCGGCAATATTATCCTGACCGATTCTGCCCCCTCAGTTTTGAACTTCCGAAACGATTACTGGACGGTGACCGGCAGCGTCGGCTTTATCATCGACAATAAGACCGATTTGCACGCCGATTACACGTTTTACCGCGCGAACGACTACTTCAACAATATTCAGGCTTCGTTGCCCTACGGTATGGGCGCAAGCGAGCACACTGCTTCGGCAACGCTTACACGCCAGCTTACGACGCAAGTGCGTCTGCTACTAAAGTACACTTACTACAATTACACGGACACGACCTTTGGCGGTCATAACAATTTTGACGGGCATTCGATCTTTTCGAGTCTGCAATTCCGCTTTTAGCGTGCAGATTTAGTCGATGATAGGACGTAAGGGCGGCATTGACATCGTGTCTCGTGTATTTGCGCGCCGGTTTTCAAGATTGTTGTTAGCGAGCGTGGTCCTGACTTGCATTTCGGGCTGCCACCGAAATGAGGAGATCAAAGTTTATCGCGTCGCCAAAGCGCCACTCGATTCAACGCCATCCGAACAAGTCGCGATGCCCACGAATGCGGCCTCTCCAGGGCTTCCGGCGGGAACAGCAACATTCGCTTCCGCGAACGTGGCGGCTCCGCCGAATTGGGAATCGCAACCGCTCTCGCAAATGCGGCAGGCCAGTTTTCTTGTGCACGGCGACAGCGGCGCAATCGCCGACATTTCATTCGTTAGTCTCGGCCCGGCTGCTGGAAATGTGCTCGACAACGTCAACCGCTGGCTCGGCCAACTCGCCCAGCCGCCGATCAGTGCCGAAACGTTGGCAAACACGGTTCAAAAGCTGCACACCGTGCTTGGCGACGTTGCGGTTGTCGATCTTACCGGCAAACCAGAGAATGGCGACGCGAGCAAGGATGGCCGCATCATTGCCGCGATTGCATCCGACGAAGCCAGAACTTCGTTTTTCAAAATGCGCGGCAATGCCGAATTGGTTGAAGCGGAGAAAGCAAACTTTTTGAAATGGGTCAGCTCAATGCGCAGTGTCGGTGCTGATGAAACAAAGGTCGCCTCTTCGACATCAAGTTCCGACAAACCGCAGATCAAATGGGAAATCCCCCCGGGCTGGTCGTCCGCTCCCGCGTCCGCGATGCGTTACGCGAGCTTTGCTCCCACCGATGAAAGCGGCGGCAAGATCGACATCTCTGTCGTCACATTTCCCGGCGACGGCGGAAGCGATCTTGACAACGTCAATCGCTGGCGGCGACAAATCGGCCTGCCCGCGACGGATGAAAGCGCGATGAATTCTGAGATCGCTCCGCTAAAGACCGCGGCCGAGAGTTTTTCCAGCATTGACCTGGCCGGAACAAATTCGCGTATGCTGGCGGCGTGGACACGTCATGATGGGCGTGCGTGGTTCTTCAAACTAACCGGTCCGAATACCGCCGTAGAAAAGGAGAAATCGAATTTCATGAAATTCATTCAATCTGTTCGATTCTAAAGAGCCAATGTTGCGCGGATTTGTCGATCTAATCACGTCGTTGAAGCTTACGATTGCGTGTCTGGCTGCCGCGATGGCGCTCATTTTCGCGGGCACGCTCGCGCAAGTGCATCTCGGCATTCACGAAGCGCAGCAACGTTATTTCCAAAGTTTATTTGTGTGGTGGCCACCGAACAGTCGCGGCTTCAAGTTTCCCATTTTCCCCGGCGGACATCTCATTGGCGCGATCCTGCTCATCAATTTGATCGCCGCACACGCGAAACGGTTCCGCTGGACCTGGCGCAAACTCGGCATTCATCTCACCCATGCCGGTCTCATCATCATGCTGGCCGGCGGACTGTTTACCGATCTCTTCGCCGTGGAGAGCCACATGCGCCTAACGAATGGTGAAACAAAAAATTATTCGGAACAATCCCGCCTGGACGAACTGGCTGTGATCGACACGACCGATCCCGAACTCGATCAAGTCACCGCAATTCCTGAAGCGGTGCTGCGACGCAAACAAATTATCGAGCATCCCAGTCTGCCATTTCAATTGGTCGTGAGGAATTTTTTCCAGAACTCGCGCTTGGAAATGGTGAGTCAGGCGAAGAGCCGCGCACAGCCAATTGCAAATCAGGGCCCGGGTGCGCAAATCGTGGTCGAATCTGCTCCGCCCTCGACCGGAGTCGATGATCGCAATGTCGTCAGTGCCACAGTTGAGATTGTCCCCATTGATTTCGCGACGGGAACGACTGCGGCGCCGCTCGGCACCTGGCTGGTTTCGGATGCACTCGGTGCGCCCCAAACATTTTCCTGCGCCGGGCGAACGTGGCAGCTCGTGATGCGGCCGGCGCGCTATTACAAACCGTATAGCGTCACCCTGCAAAAATTCACGCACGAGAAATACGCCGGGACCGAGATCCCGAAGAATTTCGCCAGTCGCATTACTTTGATCGATCCGGAGCGCGCCGTGAATCGTAATGTCTTAATATATATGAACCATCCGCTGCGTTATCGCGGCGAGACGTTTTATCAGGCCGGCTTTCAGCAGGACGACTCGGCCTCGATCCTGCAAGTGGTGCACAATCCGAGTTTCCTCGCGCCTTATATCGCGTGTGTGATCGTTGCCGCCGGATTGCTCGTTCAATTTGGCTATCATCTTGTCGGTTTCTCGCGGCGGAGAAGGGCTGTGCTCGCATGAAACGTTTTTTCCCGCTGCTCGTCTTCGGTCTTGCTTTGCTCTGGGTAGCGTCGAGCTGGCTTCCGCAAAAACCGCCGGCCGGCGACGTCGATCTTGCCAAGCTGGGAAAAATTCCGGTGCTCGTCGGCGGTCGCGTGAAACCGCTCGATACCGTTGCGCGCAATTCGCTTCTCATCATTCACACAAAAGAGACTGTTCGCCTAACGAATGGAAAACAGCTTACCGCCATGCAGTGGCTCGCCGACACGTTGTTCAACGCGCCGGTGGCAGATCAATATCCGGTTTTCGTTATCCAGAATGCCGAAGTCCTCGGCCTGTTTGGTTGGGAACAAAGCGACCGAAAATATTTCAGCTTTGTCGAGCTATCGCCTTTTCTAAAACAGATCAACGATCAAGGCGAACTGTCGGACAAGCTGCAATCGGTCGAGCGTTCCGCCTTTCAGAATGCAATTCTCAATTTGCGCAATGCGCTGGTCCTTTATCAAAGACTGAAAAACAGTCTTCAGCCGGAAGACGCGAAAAATTTCGCGGCGAACTGGGATTACTGGAAAAGAATTTGCCGGTGGCAGGCCAGGCCGCGCTACAACGGGAAGAGGGTGAGAATTTCGACAAAGCAAAGCTGGATAACGTGGCGGATTTGATCCAGCGCTACCAGAAAATAGCGGACATGGCGTACATGCTGGCGGTCCCGCCGTCTTTCATCAGGCAGAACGGATCAATGGCGTTCGATCGGTGAAACTTTGGTGCAGTCAATCACATCGCCGGAAATTCATCCGGTGGTGAAAATGTACGCCGCGCTGGGCGACGCCTATCGCAGCGGCGATCGGAGCGC
>CAWDLY010000033.1:0-30384 GCA_963803315.1 uncultured Verrucomicrobiae bacterium
CGAAGTCTTCGAGACGATGGGCGTCATCGATCGCGTTCTTCCCGCCGGACTGCGGCTGCGCGGTCTTTGTATTCACAATCAAACGGAACAGATCGCGGGGATCGATATGAGTTCGGTTGCGAGTCCGTATCCTTTTGTTTTCAGTCTGCCGCAATCGGAGACCGAACGAATCTTAATTGAGCACCTGCAAGATCTTGGCGTTTCGGTCGAACGGGAACGCGAGCTCATCGGGCTGACGCAAACCGACAGCGCTGTTCATGCCGTCATTCGCAATGCCAACGGAGCGGAAGAAACGATGGAGACGCCCTGGTTACTCGGCTGCGACGGCGCGCACAGCAGCACGCGACATTTTCTTGGCATGGAGTTCGAGGGTGCGCCTTACGATGAAAGCTTCGTTTTGGCCGATGCAAAAGTTGATGCGCCAGTCTCGAAAGATCAGGTGCATCTTTTCGCTTCTGCAGAAGGCATCTTCGCGATCATCGCGATGAGTTCCAATTGCAGTCGCGTCATCGCAAATATTCCACCCGAATCGCGTGAACAGAATCTGCCCGAGATGACTCTGGCGGAGATTCAGCAGATCGCCGATCGGCGGGGTCCGGCCGGAACTCGCCTGAGTCACGCGACATGGATCTCGCGCTTTCACATTTCGCATCGCAAAGTGAAAGAGTTCCGCAAGCTGCGCGTTTTTCTCGCGGGCGATTCCGCACACATTCACAGTCCGGCTGGCGGACAGGGGATGAACACGGGAATTCAGGACGCGTTCAATCTCGCGTGGAAACTCGCGCTCGTCGTCAATGGTCGCGCGCCGGCCCAGCTACTCGGGAGTTATCATGTCGAACGCGAGCCGGTCGCGCGCGGCGTGCTCAATCTCACGGACCGTATTACGCGCATGGCGACGCTGCATAACCCAGTGCTGCAAACGGCACGCAATATTTTGTTCCCGATCGTTACCGGCATCGATTTTCTCGAAGAGAAAATCGCGGATCGTTTGGCGGAACTGACGGTGAATTACAGGTCGAGTCCGATCGTTGAAAATCACGGAGCTGGAACGCCTCGCGCCGGCGACCGTGCACCCGACGCCGAATTGCGCGATGCAAACGGGAAAGCCTGTCGGCTTTTCGAGCTCTTTCGCGAAGCGCGCCACGTTCTGCTCTTGTTCCTCGGCGCGATGCCGAGCGACGAATCCGGAGCTTTCCAACGCGAGCCTGAGGATTCGTTAGGCGATATGATTCGCATCTGCCGAATTACGCGAGGCGCAAACACGAATGCCCCAGGCGATCTTCTCGATATCAGCGGCAATGCCCATTCGCTCTATCATCTGCAGACCGGTGGCATCGTACTCGTTAGGCCCGACGGCTACGTTGCATTCCGCTGTGACCGATTCGCCACATCAGAATTCCGCAACTATTTGACGAGAATATTCTGCGTGGCTGGCACGTGACGTTGCGATCGTTTTTCTCTTCGACTCACGCGGCCGCGCCAAATGTGGATGATGAGAAGAATTGGAAGCGCGAGCCCAATGAACAGGTGAATCCAGCTCGTCCAGGAACGAAAGCGCTCGTTGCCGATATAGTAGAGTCCGTAGCCGCTGAGAATCAGGAGTGCGACGATGGAGACAAAAAAAATTCCATTGAAGCGATTTCGCTTTGCGCGCCAGGCGAATTTTACATGGAGCGGAAGCATGGATCCGATGACGAGCAGCGAAGCCGCAGCGAACAAACCATGGATGGTAAGCGTCCATGTTTCCGTAGGCGAAGAACCGAAATCGTTCTCGTTGCGGGCAAAATAGCGGAGCCAGGCCCAAAGCGCGCCGCTCGCGAACACGACGGAAAGAATGGTATAGAACGCGAATTTATGCCGACGGCTTAGCCTGATCGAGTCTGGACGCATCAGGGGGTAAACCAGCGCGGAACCAGGTCGCGTTCGAGAATAACTGCGTCCGCACCGTGGCGGGTAAGAATTGGCCGGGCCAGATCGCGCAGCACGAAGACAATCTTCGTCAGCGCGTCGGCGGTCATGCAGGTCTTCGCGGAAACGGTGATACTCACATCGTCGACAAACGGTCGTTGTGTGTGTGCATCGATCAAAGCGCTGCGAATCCGTTCACCAGATTTCTTGCGACTGAAGTAGGTTGCCGATGTCGCCAGGGCGCGATTCTGCAAAGTGACAACGCCGGCCGCGCGAGTGGGCTCGAGTGGATAGCGAATGCGCACGGATTCTTTTTCTAAGCCAAAGACGCGCAAATCGCCACCGGCGTTAACGAGTCCGCTTTGCGCACCTGCGTTTCTTAGCGCATCGATGGCGTAGTCGACCGCGAAACCTTTGGCGATGCCGCCGAGATCGATCGTTAGGGGACGACGGAAACGAACAGTGGAGTTCTTTTCGAGAACGATGTCGCGCCAAGATCGGTCGTCATCCCGAGCGTAGCGAGGGACCCCGCGAGTTTGAAAGCGCGTGATGGTTCGCAAGGTCCCTCGCCCCGAAAGCCTTCGGGGCTCGGGATGACCCGCATTTGCACGCGGTAGAAAATTCCAGCATGCCAGCAAACGGCCGATCGTAATGTCAAAAGCACCGTCGCTTTCGTCGGAGAAATTCTGAGCTGTACGTAAGACGTTCCAGGTCCACTTATCGACCATGACAGATTGTCGATGTGCATTGCGATTCAATCGCGACACGTCGCTCTCGGGATCATGAAAGCTCATCAGTCGATGCACTCGCGCAACGGCATCGAAGGCATCTTCAATCCCGCGCATCGCGGTGAAGTCGTTAGGCGCGCGCGCCTGGATATCGACGATGGTCCCGAGAAACGGGCGCGCGCGCCGTAACTCAACGCAATGCGATGTCATAAACTGCGAGAAGACGGCGCACACCTTCGGTGATGTGTCGCGATGAAAGCGTGGCGCCGCTGATGTTCTTGATGTCTTTATCGAGTTGAAGCGGCGCGTTTTTTGTTTTGCCGACGAACTGCGCCCGCCATTTCGGATTGCGAACTTCACCGCCGTAGGTTTCGCGGTAATCCATAATCTCGATTCCCAGCACGGCGCCGCCTGCATTCAGTCCTACCGCATAAGTGATGTACTCATGTTTGCCGACGACTTCATCGACGATGAACCATCCATCACCACTGACCCGCCAAACTTTTTGTTCATCGTGCAAGACACGAACGCGACTTTGTTTCTCGATTGCTTTTCGCTGCGTCGTCGTCAGCGTCAAAGGCGCCGCTGTGAATGTTTTGCCGGGAAAAATTGCCTGCTGCGCTTGCGCGACCGTTAGGTATTGAACGGCGAACGTAGAGGGCGCGACCAGCGCCGAGATCGGCAACGCGACAAACGCAAAATGTGACTTCATCATGCTTCAAAAATTGAAGCCGACTTTGAGTCGAAACACGTGACTCTGCTCTTCCGCGAAAGTCTGTCCGTCATTCGGCTCGTCCACGCCTTTGCCGTAAATCTGATAGTTGTAGGTCAGCGTGGCCCACCAGCGTTCCTGCGAATAATGAATGCTGGGACCGGCGTAGACGACGCGGTGCTCGAAGTTATCGAAATCGAAGAGTGGATATTCCCAGCGCGTACGAACTTCCGCTCCGACATACCAGTTCGGCACGAAGCGATATGCGATTCCGGCCGCGCTCTCGAAGGAAAGCTCGCGCGGATATTGTTCGGCCGGTTGTTTACCCCACGCCCATTCCACTCCGAAATCGAGTGCGCAGATCAGCGTGTCGTCCAAAAAATCCTTCTGCAGATCGATCTCGGGTCTTATGTAGCGTTCATGTTGTTTAAGGCCGTCCACTTCGTCGTTGAGCAGGTAACCGCCTTCCACTCGTAACGCGACACCCAGTGGATCCTTGAACGGACTCAAGAGACGATATTTGGCGGAAGCTTCCACGCCGCCGAAGCGATAATTGTCCTTATCATCGAGTGCATCGCGATCGCCATCTACTCCTTGCGTATAGAAGTAATGTTGCACCAGGGAAAGGCTCGCCTGAAATTTATCGGTGAAGCCGTACCGTGTACTCGCTTTCGAAATCGTTTCCGTAATATGTGCCATCGGGCTTTCCCGTTCGGAAAGTGACGAATTGATAAAGCTCCGACTTGTGAGCCGGCAGAGTTTCCGCGCCGCGAAGGAAACCCCACAATTGTTCGTCCGCACGTGCTATGTAGATGCCGACGAAAAGGAGGCCGACGACAACGCAGAATTTTTTCATCGCCGTGTTTCCTAACACAGCGGGAGGGCATCCGCTGCCGGAGCGTTGCCAATTTTTAGCGCCGAATTGCGAAGGTGTGAAAGCTTTGGCTCTGCTGAAAAGCTCTGTCATCCCGAGCGCAGTCGAGGGATCTCTCATTGTCATTCCCCAGGTACGAATAAACAGTAAGAGATGTCTCGGTCCGAGCCGGACTGGCATATTCGGTCGACATGACAGAACGCAGCCTTCGATAGAGCGAAAGTGCTTCTAGGAAGACGCGCCTACTGGCGCAGCGGAAACGAGTCGTTTGATCAATTCTTCCGCCGTCACGATACCAACCAATTTTCTTTTTGCGTTAACGACGGCGGCGAGGCCGAGCCTTGCCGCGCGCAAACGTTGAATCAGGCGATAGGCGGGCTCTTCGTCCCGTGCGGTGACGATGCGGCGGATGTACTTATCGACGGGCGCACGTGTCTGATCGAACAAGATATCCGAGACATTAACGAGACCAATCGCTTCTCCTTTTTTTGAAATGACAGGCAGGCGATCGATGTGCGTGCTGGCGCTGAGTTGCAGAATTTTCTCGATGGGCGTGTTGGGTTTGATTGTGACCACTTGGGGAAACGGCACCATGACATCGCGCGCTTTCACCGTCGTGAAATCGACGACGTTGTGAATCATGACGCGCTCCGTCATGGTGAGGGAACCTTCCTTTTCGCTTTGTGTCGTGATCTGTTTCAGTTCTTCGCGGGCGGCAAACAGGCGTGCGCGTTTGTCTTTTCGTGGCATGAAAGGGCGGCCCAATTGTTTCCCTAATTCCAGAATCGGCCAAAGCAGCATCGAAACGATGTCGAGCAGGCCACCCAACGGGGCAAGCGCACGGAAGGGAAACCGGCGAAAGAGCGACTTTGGCAAAACGCCGAGAACAAAAACGTAAACCGGAAGAGCGATAAGCAGCGCCACGAAAAATCCGCCTTTGCCCAGGGCGCGCACGAGGCGGTGCGTGAGCAGAATGAGAGCGAGAATGTCGGCCATGTTTGTAATCAAAAGCACTGTGACCAGCAACCGCTCGGGATGTTTTGACAGACGTTCGAGGCGAATGGCGGCGTGCTGTCCGCGTTTTGCCTGCGCGCGCAATCGCACGGGGTTGATGGCGAGAAGGCCCGCTTCAATTCCGGCGAACAAGAACGAAACCATCCACAAGGCGAAAATGGCGAGCCACGTAGTCATGTTGCTCCGTTTCCTTCCGCATCCGACGTGCACGTTGTTTTTTCGAGAAGAATTTCTTCGATGCGCTTGCGAGTCGCCCGCCGGACGGTGATGGCCAGCCGCGGGATTTCTAATTGCGCCCCCGATGCCGGGAGATATCCAAGTCGCGTGAAAACGAAACCACCAATGGTGTCGATTCCTTCGGCCTCGATCTCGAATCCAAGATGCTCGCGAAGATCGTCGAGCCGGGCATTCCCGCTCACGATGAAACGGCCGCCGGCAAGCGGCTCGATGTAAAGTTCGGCGTCGGCGCGCGGCGCGGCGTCACCGATGATCTCCTCGACGATATCAGAAAGCGTGACGATTCCCTCGGTGCCGCCATATTCGTCAACAACGATGGCGAGGCCTTGCGGCCGTGAGAGAAATCCACGCAGCAAATCCATCGCCCGCATCGTTTCCGGAATGAACGAAGGATTGATCAGCGTTTCGGTGTAATGATCGGCCGGATCGAATAGAAATGATTTTACATCGAGAATTCCGACGATTTGATCGGGCGTGTCGGTGTAAACGGGGACGCGATGATGCCGCTTTTCCTTCAGTTGCGCGATCACCTCATCATTCGTTAGGTCATCAGGCAGGGCGAAAGTGTCGACGCGCGGTGTCATGCAATCCTTCGCCGTTTTGTCGCCGAGCTTGATGATCTCCTGGATCATTTCGCCTTCGGCTTCCTGGAGTGAGCCCTCCTCTTCGCCAATCTCGACCAGCGTTTCGAGCTCTTCGTCCGTGAGACGATGTCGCGTGCGCAAATGTTCTGGCGTGATGCGTTCGACGACGGCCGAGCTAATTGTTTCCACCTTTCGCCCCACCAGATCGAGCAACGGGATCATCATTCTTAGCGTCATGACGCCAATGGCGGAGAGACGATACGGTGCGGAAAGTGCCAACAGTTTTGGGATGAGATCGCAGAGCAGAACGATGATGGCGAAAATCGCAAGGGCGACGAGCCACTGTGGGACGCGATTAGCGAGCGGTCCTTCCCAAACAAAAAACAAGCTGAGCAAGACAAGCGGGACGTTTACAAACACGTCGCCGAGAAGGAGAACATTGAGCACGTGTCGCGGATTTTCGCGGAAGAGTTGCAGGAATTTTGAAAGCGACGGGTGATGCTCCTCCAGCCTCCGCAGCTGATGGGGCTTCAGCGAAAAGAGCGCGGTCTCAAGGCCGGAAAAAAGTATGGAGCAACAGATCAGGATCCCAATCGCGAGAAGGAGAAGAGTGAGAACGCCGGCCGTCATTCTTCGCTGCGGCGGCGGTTGGGTAACCGCGAGCCCTCCGAAAAACTCCAGCGTGCTTGTTTGCCGATCATCTCAGGCACGCTGAAGGTAAAACCACCCATGACTAAAGGCGAGAGGATTTCGCGGATGGTGGAAGAACTCGAGGGGAAAAGCCCCTCCAAGAGCGTGTCGGAGAATGGTTTCTACCGCGCGTACTTTCGTCTTTGGAACGAGCAGGATTATTATCAGGCGCATGACGTCCTCGAGCATATCTGGCTAGAAACGACGACCGATGACGCGGCGTATTTCAAAGGATTGATTCAGGCGGCCGGTGCGTTCGTTCATCTAAAAAAGCAGTTCGAGCACCCGATGCATCCGAAGCATGGGCGACGCTTGCAACCGGCGGTGCGGCTTTTTCATCTCGCGCTGAAAAATCTTGCGGATTACGGCCCGGTGCGGCACGCATTTAATGTGACGCAGTTTCGCCAGATGCTGGAGGACCGCGTCAACGAAATCATACGCGCGGATTACAAGAAAAATCCTTGGTCTCCGCAGAGTGCGCCGAAGTTAACATTAAATCTGTAGCGGCGGTCTATGACCGTCGCATTCTTACGTGCAAGCGCAGGGCTTCGCAAAAAAATGCGACGGTCATAGACCGCCGCTACAGATGGAAAGAGAAATGCGACCGCGCAGACGGCAGGCAAAGAAATGTCAGACGTGCCGCGTTTATTTGCTTGTCATGTCGAGCGAAGTCGAGACATCTCTCATCGCGAATCCGAGTAAGAGATTCCTCGACTTCGCTCGGAATGACAAGAATGTGATGTTGTGATGGCTGACCAGGTGGCTGCTGAAAGGGCGCCAGAAATTGCGCAACACGTTAACCGTTTGGCGAAGGAGAAGTCGCCGTATCTTTTGCAGCACGCGCACAATCCGGTCGATTGGTATCCGTGGGGCGAGGAGGCATTCGCGAAAGCGCGAAAGGAAAACAAGCCAATCTTTCTCTCAATCGGTTACTCGACTTGTCACTGGTGCCACGTCATGGCGCACGAGTCGTTCGAAAACCCCGAGACGGCGAAGATCATGAATCGCGAGTTCGTGAACATCAAAGTTGATCGCGAAGAGCGGCCGGACGTCGATCGCGTTTACATGACTTTTGTGCAGGCGACAACAGGGGGTGGCGGTTGGCCGATGAGCGTCTGGTTGACGCCGGATCTGCAACCGTTCGTTGGCGGAACTTATTTTCCGCCGGAGGATCGTCACGGTCAGCCCGGTTTTCCAAAAGTGCTCGAGCGAATTGCGGCGGCGTGGAAACAAGATCACGCGAAAATTGCGGACCAGGGCGCCAAGATCATGGCGGCTTTGCAGGAAGCTGGAAACGCCTCCGTGGAGAAGGCCGACAATCTCGATCCGAAAATTTTGGATACGGCCTATCAGCAATTGTCACGCACTTACGATGCGCATGAGGGCGGTTTCAGCAGTGCGCCGAAATTCCCGCGACCTGCCACGCTCAATTTTCTTTTCCACGTTTATGCGCGCGCCGAAGGCGAACCTTCAAACAGCAAACACGCTTTGGAGATGAATCTGTTTACGCTGCGCAAAATGGCAGCGGGTGGAATACACGATCATCTCGGGGGCGGCTTTCATCGTTACTCGGTGGACGCGTTGTGGCATGTCCCGCATTTCGAAAAGATGCTTTACGATCAGGCACAACTCGCGGTCGCGTATCTCGATGCGTTTCAGATCACGCACGATCCGGAGTTCGAAACGGTCGCGCGAGATATCCTCGATTACGTCCGGCGCGACATGACTTCGAAGGAAGGCGGATTTTTTTCCGCGGAAGATGCCGACAGCTTGCTCGAAGCAGGTAAGACGGAGCACGCGGAGGGTGCCTTCTATGTCTGGACGAAGAAAGAAGTGGATGACTCGTTAGGCGAGAATGCCCGAATATTCGATTTTCGTTATGGCGTGGAAGAGGCGGGGAATGCGCCGCCCGGGAGCGATCCACAAGGCGAGTTTCGCGGCAAGAATATTTTGATCGAGCGCCACGACATCGCGGAAACGGCCAAAGAATTCAAGAAGAGCGACGATGAAATTCGCGCCTCCTTGAAAGATGCTCGAGAAACCCTGTTCGCTTTGCGCGCGAAGCGGCCGCGGCCTCATCTGGACGACAAGATCATCACGGCGTGGAATGGACTGATGATCTCGGCCTTCGCGCGAGCGGCTAGTGTGCTTGATGACGCCGCATATTTGAAATCGGCCACTCGCGCGGCCGAATTTATTCGCACAAATTTGTATGATGAGTCGGCGAAAACATTAGTCCGAAATTTTCGCGGTGGCAGAGGGACGGTCGCCGGGTTTGCCGAGGATTATGCGTTTGTTATCCAGGGTTTACTCGATCTTTACGAGGCCGGCTTCGATGTTCGTTGGCTGAAATTTGCGACCGAGCTGCAGCAAACTCAGGACCGAATCTTTCTCGATAAAAAGAACGGCGGCTACTTCAGCACAAGCGGTGAAGACAAGAGCGTGTTGCTGCGGATGAAGGAGGACAATGATGGCGCAGAGCCTTCATCCAACTCCGTTGCCGCGCTCAATCTCCTTCGTTTGGCGCAGTTGCGCGATGCAGACGAATATCGAGAACGAGGAGAACAAACGATTAAGGCTTTTGCCGGAATTCTTGGACGCGCGCCGACGGCGCTGCCGCAGATGCTGGTCGCGTTCGATTACTCGTTAGGCAAGCCGCGACAAATCGTGATTGCCGGTGAAAGCAATAAGACCGATACGAAGAAACTTTTGAGACGAAGTGCGCGCTCATTATCTTCCGAACGCAACGCTTCTCCTGGCCGACCAGGGCGAAGGCCAGAAATACCTTGGCCAAAAGCTCGAAGCGATTCGTGCGATGAAGCCGATCGATGGAAAAGCCGCGGCCTACGTTTGTGAGAATTTCACGTGCAAAGCGCCCGTAACAGACGCGAGTGCGCTGCGAAAATTGCTCGCGCGTTAACTGAAGCCGCCGCTCTATGAGCGGCGCGGAGGTGCGATGGCGACCAGGCCTGCTCTCGCTTCGCATAGCGAAGCGGCTACAGGTCGTTACGATCGCCGCCGTTTTCGAATTTCACCGCCGCAGTCGGTAATTTTTTGCGACGTCGCAAGCGCATCCAGTTGTTCCAAGTTTTGCGCAGGCTGTCCTTCGGCGTCATGTAATGCTGATTGAGCTCGGTGCCTTTGACGATCTGCTCGAGCACGCCTTTGACCGAAAAATCGTCCGCATGCAGAATCGTGTAGGCGGTGCCGACAGCTGCGTAATGGTGCGCGTCACTCGCTGCGGTCATTGGCAGTTTGCGCAGTTGTGCGTATTTGAAGGCGTAACGGTTGTAACGGCGCAACGTCGTGGCCGCGTTGAAAACTTCGATCGCATCCACGGGCAAAGTTTCCAGCGTGCTGAAACGAATTCCCGCGCGAAAGAGATCGTAAGGATGGGGTGGAATGGCCAGACCGCCGCGATCGTGAATTAGCTCGACCACTTCGCGCGCTGGTCTCCCCTTCAATTTCGCGGGTGTCGGCAGAGTCGCACCGATGCAAAGCAGGTGGCCTTCCGCCGTTGTCACTTCGACGCCGGGAATAATGAGAAAATCATCAACTGGTTTGCCGTCTTCACGCATCAAACCCTGATCGAGGAGATACGTGATGGCGTCGCAGGTGTTGTGATCGGTGATGGCAAAACCGTGCAGGCCTTTCTCGCGTGCGGCGGCAATATTTTGCTCCGGACTTGAGACCCCATCGCCCGAAAAAAAGGTGTGCGTGTGGAGGTCGATCTTGAACGGCATGTCGTGGACGCTAGTTTGGACTCGGTGAAATGAAAAGCGTCGGTTTTAAGGAGTGGGCCATCGTTTGTCAGGCCCTGGGCGAGGGGCGGCAGACCGTCATTTTACGCAAAGGCGGAATTGCTGAAGGGCGAGAAGGATTTGCGTTTCGCCATCAGGAATTTTTTCTCTTTCCGACGTTCTTTCACGAACAGGTGGAAAAAACACGGCTGGGAGATGCGAGCATTCCCGAACCTAACGAGCTTCAAATCGAAATTGAGTTCTTGGCGCGAATCGAGCGTGCGTGTCGGATTGAATCGTGGGAAACGGTGGTAGCGCTCGAGTCGTTTCACATTTTGCAGGAGTCGGTCGTGCGCGAACGATTCGACGACAGTCGCACGGCGGGTATACATGTGGCGCTCATCCGTGTTTTCCGGTGCGAGCCGACGTGGATTTTGCCTAACGAGAAATCGTACGGAGGATGTCGTTCCTGGGTAAAGTTGCCGGATTGGCCGACGCATATGGAGTTTAAGCCGGTGTTGACCGACGCCGAGCATGCGGAGATCGAGAAGCGATTTCTTGCTGTGATCAATCAAGGAAGCGCGGCGTCCGAGTCGCCCATCGGCGGTTGGGAAACCGCCGCTCCTTGAAAGCGCGCGATGACGCGAGACGCAACGCACGAGAGAATGCAATCAAGGAGCGGCGCTTTCCAAAGCGCCGTTGTTTTAGTTCGGCGGTCTGGAGACCGCCGCTCCTTGAAAGCATTTCGCGGCTTTGGAGAGGAGAGAGGACCGCGAGTGCTAGCTGACGGCTTCGACGAGGAATTCGGGAGCCGGTTCCTCGGCGTGTCCTTTGAACTGCATGTCGTAAAGGCGACGGTAATATCCGGACTTATCTAACAATTCGCTGTGCGTTCCGATCTCTTTGATGCGGCCTTTGTCCATCACGACGATTTGATCGGCGGAAAGAATGGTGGAAAGCCGGTGCGCGATCGCGATCACGGTTTTTCCAGCGGCAAGCCGTTCGAGCGCGAGTTGAATTTGCTTTTCCGATTCGGAATCGAGCGCTGAAGTCGCCTCGTCGAGAAGAAGAATCGGCGCGTTCTTGAGGAGGGCGCGCGCGATCGCGAGCCGCTGCTGCTGGCCGCCGGAAAGCAGACAGCCTTTGTCGCCAATCACGGTTTCATAGCCATTCGGTTGGGCCATGATGAAATCGTGCGCGTAGGCAGCTTCGGCCGCGGCATAAACCTCCTCCTTCGTCGAATCAAGCCGGCCGAAAATGATGTTCTTGAAAATCGTGTCGTGAAACAAAAATGTTTCCTGCGTGACGAGGCCAATTTGTCCGCGCAAAGATTCCTGTGTCAGTGTCTTCAAGTCCTGGCCATCAATGCGCACAACGCCGGCAGTCGGATCATAAAGGCGCAGAATAAGCGAAAGGATAGTGCTCTTGCCGGCACCGCTCGCACCGACGAGAGCGTAACTTTTTCCTGGCTCGATGGGCAGAGTGAGCTTCTTGAGGGCGTCACTGATGCCGCCGGCGTAACGAAAGGTCACATTCTCGAAATCGATGCGGCCTATAGAGGCCGGGAGAACCACCGCGTCCGGCGCATCAAGAACGGATGGTATCGAATCGAGAATCCGAAAAATTCCCGTCGACGCAGAAATGGAGCGCTGCATGACAATATGAATGCGGCTGAGAGTCTTAATCGGTTCGTAAAGAAGAAAGATTCCGCCGATGAGCGCAATGAAACGCGCCGCGCTGAGGCCGGCCGCGTAGACATAGAGAAGCGCCAGCCCTACTCCAAGCGCGGCGATCGTTTCCACCAGCGGGCCGACGGCTTCCATCGATTTGATGATGCGCATCGCGTTCTTGAATTGCAGCATGTTGCTTCGGATGAAGGCATCTTCCTGATGCTTCTCCCGCGCAAAGGATTTGATGACGCGAATGCCCGCAAACGTTTCCTGCATCGTCACCACCATTTTTCCGATGTCGGCCTGCTCGGAGGCGACCGCCTTGCGCGCGCGTTTTCCATAAATCCGAATCGGTATCAGGCACGTGGGGAAAAGGATCAGGGTTACGACAGTGAACTTCCAGTCCATGTAAAGTAACGCTGCGACCGTTCCGATAATGGTGACGGGTTGCTTGAAAAGATCGCTGCTCACGGTGGAGAGAGCGGTCTGCATCATGCGGGTATCGTTACTGATGTGAGACATGAGAACGCCCGACTGCATCTTGTTAAAAAAGTCCATCGAGTGGTGGATCATTTTCGTGAAGAGCTGATTGCGAATATCCGTCACGACCTTGCTGCTCACCCACGCCATGTAATAGCCGTTCAAGTAGGAGAAAACGCTGCGCACCGTCATGACTGCCGGAATCGCGAGGCAGAAAAGAACGATGGAATTGATCTTCGGCCCGCTGTTTAGAGAACCGCCGTGCGCAAAAACGGCGGCCGGATTGGAAGCTCCTTTTCCGTGGAAAACGAACCCCGTGACCTTGGCCATCACGAGCGGCAGGAGCCCATTGATCATGCCGAAGGCGAAACCAAATGCGAGCGCCATGATAAATCGCCAGCGGTAAGGTTTAACGTAGGAGAAAAGGCGCCGGTACGGACCGGCGGCGGCCCTGATGGTTTGCCAAAAGGTAAGCTTGGTTTTCTTTTGTTTCGGCTCGCTCATGAGATGGTGGCCGCTGTCGGAGCCGACAGCAGCGCTTCCATAGCATCGATCACCTGCTGCGTCGAGATTTCGTTCATCGTGCCTCCTCGTTGATCGGGTGAAAAATGTGCCACAGGTCCATCCATTCCGCCTTGTAAAATGACAGCTGGACTCGAGCGCGGCCGCCAATGAAATGGATTGGTCGGTCCGTAAAGAACGACTTGTGGGGTGCGCATGGCCGCCGCGAGGTGCGTGGGTGCGGAATCGACGCCGACAAGAAGGGCGGCTCGCTCGATCAAAGCAGTTAAGGTAAGCAGGTCAATTTTGCCGGAAAGATCGACGATCGGTTCGTGCAAACGCGCTTTGATTTCTGCGATGTGCGTTTGCTCAAGAGATGAATCGCCACTCGTCAAAACGCGGTGCCCGCCACGCTCGCTCCAGTAATTGATGACTCCGGCCCAACGCGCCGCATCCCAGAATTTTTCGGCACGCGCCGAGCCCGGGTGAAAGACAACGAATGGATCTTCGATTTTCCTGTTCGACAAAATTTCTTCGGCCTTCCTCCTGGCTTTCTCAGGCAGCGCGAGCTGCAAATCTCCCGCTGGCTTTGCGATTCCCAGCGGCCCGAGGAATGCCAGGTGATGATCGATCGTGTGTTTGTCTCGCACAGAAGAGTCAACGAACTCATCATAGAAAAACGGCCGCCACTTTGATCGCACTTTGGTACGCTCATAGGTGATTTTTTTCTTCGCGCGCGAGACAAACGCCAAGAACGCCGAGCGATCCGTTCGCGTGAAGTCGATGCAGTGATCGTAGTGATTTGCCAGGATCGGGAGCCAATGATGCGCATGCGACCAACTATTCGCGACGAGGAAACGATCGACCCCGGGAATTGCTGGAATGAGATCCCGGCACGACCGCGATATGGCGAGATGAATTGTTGCGTCGGGAAAATTTGTACGCAACGCGGCGATGGACGGGACCGTCAAAATCAAGTCGCCGATTCGCTTTAGCTGGATGAGAAGAATCTTCACGATTTTTTCTTCTTCTGTAGCGGCGGTCTATGACCGTCGCATTTGCGGGGAGAAAATAGTGCGACGGTCATAGACCGCCGCTACAGAAGAACCCTCGCTCATCGCGTCATCGTCATCGCCAATTCGTAAGCGCCGAGCAGGCGCTCGCGGAAATGATCCCAGGTGAAATTCTCGACCACACGCCTTCTGGCGGCGACGCTCATTCGTTCCACGATCTCGGGATGATCGTAGAGATGCCGGATCGCATCAGCCAGGGCGTCAACATTCGCCGGTGGAACGATTATGCCTTCCACGCCGTCCATCACCACGTCGCCCGACTCGCGCGTTGTGATCTGCGGTAAACCACAGGCCGCCGCTTCGTAGGTGACTTTGGCGCTGCCTTCGCACTGCGACGGGAAAACATGCACCGTGCTTTGGCTCAAATATTGTTCCGGATTTTTCGCAAATCCAATGACCCGAATATTGTCGCGCCAGAATTTTTCGAGATGCGGTTTGGCCTCCTCGTGCACCGAACCGGCCAGCCAGAGTTCGGCCTTGGGCAAATTGAGCCGGTGCCACGCTTCTAGCAAATGATGAATGCCTTTGCGTTCGATGAGCGCGCCGGAAAAAATCGCGCGAAAGATTTCCGGACGTTTTCCCGGCTTGAAGCGATCGACATCAACGCCGCGCGGTAAATAAAACAATTTCTCTTCCGGGAAACCTTGGACGCGAAATGTATCCGCGGCCGTTTCTGAAAGCACCACGAGCAAATCGGCCAGATCGTATTCTTCAAGAAAACGTTTTCGATCGAGCAAAAGGTCCTCCTTCCATTGTCGGTAACGCGACAAGCGAGGAGGTGGCGCGGCGGGCGGCTGTTCGCGCTGGATTTTTCCACGATCGCGATGCCAGGTTGGAATCTCGATGATGGATGGGATGCCGAGTTTACGCGTGACGCGCAGCGATTGCAGGCAATCGCCCGACCAGCTGTGGAACAAATCGTAACGGCCCGTCGCAAGTTGCCGCGCGGTGATCCAGTCGAGGTAACGTTTTTTCGCGCCGTAATAATAGGGGCTTTCCAAAAACGAAAGAAGACGCACGGGATGCCAGCGCAACGAATGGATGAGTGCTCGCTGGAATTTCCGTTTGCCGATTGTCGTAGGCGACAGCTTTCCCGAGAAAACCGCCGCGATGAGAGGCGCGCAAGGCCTCGAAAGCATCAGTATCCAAACCCGACCCTCCGATGCGCGCGAAGATGGAATAGAGAAGATTGCGCGGAAGCCTCCGGGCGTGGGAGGACGTCATCGGGACTTGCGCGGGGGCATGTATCGTTTCGCCGGGCATCGGATATTAATTATTGTGGCGAACCTCGGCAAGGTAAAGGGCGAAGGCCTAACGCCACAATGACTAAGAGCTACGTTATGCCCGGGAAACACGGCGACAGAGCGCCGTGACTACAGCGGCATTGCTATTTATGAGATAACTTGGCTCCCATGAAAGAGGTCTGTCATTCCGAGCGGAGTCGAGGAATCTCTCATTGTCATCTCCAGGCGCGAAATGAACAGTGAGAGACGTCTCGGCCCGAGCCGGGCTGACATATTCGCTCGACATGACGACACGCAGCTTTTCAACAGAGCCAGATAGTTAACCACGGATGAAGATCGGATTTGTGCGCCGCGGTTTTTCACTGAGCGGCGGCGCGGAAAACTATTTGCAGAGATTGGCGCGTGGCCTTCAGGAGGCGGGTCATGCCGTTGAACTTTTTACAACGCATGAATGGCCAGCGGAGGAGTGGACGATTGGGAAACTGACGCCGCTGCGTGGCGGATCGCCTCTCGCCTTCGCGAACGAGGTGGAAAAAGTCCGCCGGACGGCCGGATGCGACTCACTCGTTAGTCTGGAACGAATCTGGTGCTGCAATATTTATCGCGCGGGAGATGGCGTGCATCGGGCGTGGCTGGCGCGTCGGAAAAAATTCTCCAGCGCGATGCGCAAATTTACGACGCTGCTCAACCGCAAGCATTCTGAAATCTTGCAATTGGAAGAAGCTTTGTTTCGCAACACAAGGCGCGGATCGCGTGATCGCGAACTCGCAAATGGTGAAAGCTGAAATCATCGAATTTTACGATTATCCCGCCGAGCGAATCGATCTCGTTTACACGGGCGTTCCGCTCGAAGTTTTTTCCCGCGTCGCTGAGCACAGATCGGAACGTCGCCGCGCGCTGAACCTAAGTGAAGGCGACGTTGCGCTGCTGTTTGTCGGCTCGGGTTGGGAGCGCAAAGGCCTGCGCGAAGCAATCGCAGCATGCAAGAATACAAAAGTTGCGTTTGCTCGTGGCTGGCCGTGGCGACGAGCGAAAGTTCAAAGCTCCCAACGTTCAATTTCTCGGCGAAGTTCGCGATATGCCAGCGGTTTACGCCGCCGCCGACATTTTCATCTTGCCGACGTTTTACGATCCGTTTTCCAACGCCTGTCTCGAAGCGCTCGCATCGGGTCTTCCGGTTATCACCACGCGCGATAACGGTTTCAGCGAAATTATCGAAGACGGTGTGCACGGATCGATCGTGGACCACGCTACCAACACTGCGGCCTTAACCGATGCGATTGAATTCTGGTCCAATGCCTCCGCGCGGGAAAAGGCGCGGCCGGGAATTCTTGCGCGCGCATCGCAATTCGACATCTCGAGAAATGTCGAACAAACACTCGAGTCTGCTGCTTCAGCTCGCAGCCAGCGCCGCGTCCGTATCGGGAAAAATGCGGAAAACCTGATCGAGCCGCGCGATTTCAAAAATCGGCCGGACGTTTGCCTGCAAACCGGCGAGCGCAAATTTTCCGCCATACGCTTCCACGTTTTGCATTCCTTCGATCAAGACCGCCAGGCCCGAGCTGTCGATGTAACTCACGTTCGTCAGATCGACCACTACCTGTTTCGGCTTCTCGTTAATCATCGCCCCAAGCGACGCGGAAATGCGCGGTGAAACATGCAAATCGATTTCGCCTTCGAGCGGAAGAACGTGATCTTTGTTACTTTTCTGAACCATTTCGGCGCCGGGATTCGGGGAAGATGTCATTGTGCGGCCAATCGTCAATTCTCACCATCCGAGTTTCGCGATGACTTCATCGGTTTGGCTAAGGTCGTCGAAAAGGAAATCTGGCTTGGACATGGCCAGGTCCTCACGCGAGCGCGATCCTGTTGCGACCGCAATGGTGCGCGCTCCGATCGCTTTTCCGCACGCAACATCATGTTCGGTGTCGCCGATGACGTCGACGGATGAAGGACTGAACTGCGAGCCGGAATGTGCCTGCGCCCGGGCGCAGGCGACGGCGCCGAGTTCGTTGCGGTCGTGGTGATCATCGGCAAACGCTCCGAAGGGGAAATATTTCCATAGGCCGTAATATTCTAGCTTTAACTGTGCCCCGCGGGCGAGGTTTCCGGTCAGGAGGCCGAGCGTGATATGCGGTTGCGACTCCAGCCGCGCGAGTATTTCGACAATTCCCGGGAGGACCCGCCCCTCGCAGACACGTAATTGCCGCGCCAGGAGTTCGATGTAGGAGTCGAAAAAGCGCTGCAGTTCATCGTCGGTCGCTGGTATTTCATGTTTGGCCAGAATTTGACGGACGATTCCGGAATCTGTTCGGCCGGCAATTTCGATGCCGCTCAAATCATCGCCCACGCCAAAGCGTTGCTTGCTCACAATTTTCAATGCTTCGACCCCAGCTCCGCCAGTGTTGATCAGCGTGCTATCGATATCGAAAAGGACGAGGCGCTTGGTCTTTTTTTCTGTCATGTCGAGCGAAGCCGAGACATCTCTCACTGATCGCAGCGGTTGTCACATTCCAGTGAGAGTAAGAGATTTCTCGACTACGTTTCCTTGAGGAAACTCCGCTCGAAATGACAGAACAAAAGTATCGCGGCCGCCTCGCGCCATCGCCGACCGGGTATCTGCATCTCGGCCACGCCATGACTTTCTGGCGTGCCCAGGAACGTGCTCGGGAAAATGGCGGCACGCTAGTGTTGCGTATCGAAGATCTGGATCGCGAGCGTTGCCGGCCAGAATTTCGCGAAGCGACTTTTGACGATCTGCGCTGGTTTGGATTGGAATGGGATGAAGGACCGGACATCGGCGGCGACTTCGGTCCATATCTGCAAAGCGAACGTCGCGATCGTTATGTGGCTGCTTTGGAAAAATTGCGCGCCGGCGGATTCATTTACCCCTGCACTTGTTCCCGCCGCGATGTCCTGAACGCCGCTGGCGCCCCGCATTCCGAAAACGAAGAACCGATTTATCCCGGAACTTGCCGGTCTGTTGTAGCTGCCGGCGTTACTGGCGGCAGTTGGGCAGCTACAAACTGGCGCTTTCGCGTGCCGGATGGCGAATTGATTCAATTCGTCGATCAACGTTTGGGCTCGCAATCCGCCATGGCCGGAAAAGACTTCGGCGATTTCGTGGTTTGGCGAGCGGACGACGTTCCCGCCTATCAACTTGCGGTCGTCGTGGATGATGCTGCGATGCAGATCAACGAAGTCGTCCGCGGCGCCGATCTCGTTACCTCAACGTTTCGCCAGCTTTTGCTTTATCGAGCACTCAATCTCAGCCCGCCGCACTTTTATCACGCGCCGTTAGTCACCGACTCGTTAGGCAATCGTCTCGCCAAACGCCACGCTTCCCTGAGTCTGCATACCTTGCGCGAGGCTGGCGCGAATCCGCACGCGCTCCGCGCAGAATATGTTACACGGTCTTTGTAGGGTGTTTCTGTGAAACGCCATCGTAATCTCGCGGTGGAAGGCGTCTGGCACAGACGCCCTACAATTAAGTGCGACTATTGCAACGCTTCCTAAGAATTCCTCACCGCACCGGCGCGTGCAGCAAAAGCACTGCAACCATGCTCCCGAGAAAGGCGAGTAATGCTACCGCAACTACCACCAGAATAGCCGTCCGGACAGGGTCCTTCTCGTCTTTGCGCCGGGGGAATGGCGACGCATTAGCAAAATCGCCCGGGCGCACACTCGTTTCCGCAGGTCTTGCTTCGATTGCAACAGGTTCGGGCAAGGGTTGGACGCCTCCGCTGGGGTCTGCCTCGAATCGCGCCTCTACTTTGCCGAAACCCAATCGATCTCCAAAGCGCAACGGCACCTCAGTAATGGTTTCATTGTTAACACGCGTTCCATTTGTCGAGTTAAGATCCTTCAGCCGGTAAGTTTCTTCGCTTCGCTCCAACTGCGCGTGCCGCCCGGATACCGATGGATCGTCGAGTACGATCGCGTTCTCGGGCGCCCGGCCAATCGTGATCGTTTCATCCGTCAGCTCGTGAGTAACCGGCCCGGTTTCAGGAGAGCGCAAAATCAAGCGTGGCATCGCACTTTTCTATCAGCCGCGATCTTCACTCGCAACACTTCCCCGTCGATGGCAGTGTTCTAGTTCGAAATAGACGCGACAATGAAGTGGAACTATCCGGTTTCATCTGCCTGGGTGGTTGGCTCGCGTTTATCGTGTCCATCTTCGCGTTAATTCTAGGACGCTAATTTACAAGGGCTGCGCAAATTAGGACACTTCCCCGTCGATTGACCTCTCCGGTGCGCGCCCGCATAGTGGCGCTTCATGTCGATCGAGTTGACTCGCAACTTTTGCATCATCGCGCATATCGATCATGGCAAGACCACATTGTCGGATCGTTTGCTCGAACGCACGGGCACCATTCACGAGCGCGAAAAGCAGGATCAATTGCTCGATTCGATGGATCTCGAACGGGAACGCGGGATCACCATTAAGGCGCATCCGGTCGCTATGAAGTATTGCGCGAAATCGGGCCAGACCTATCGGTTGAACCTGCTCGATACGCCTGGGCACGTCGATTTCGCTTACGAAGTGTCGCGCTCGCTGGCTGCGTGCGAAGGCGCTCTTTTGATCGTGGATGCCGCGCAAGGCGTCGAAGCGCAAACGGTCGCAAACGTGCATCTGGCGCACAAACAAGGCCTCACCATCGTTCCAGTCATCAACAAGATCGATTTGCCCAACGCGGACGTCGCTTCGGTGCACAAACAACTCGAGGAAATTCTCGCCATTCCCTCTGAAGAGGCGATCGAAGCGAGTGCGAAAATGGGAATCGGTATCGAGAACATACTCGAGGCGATCGTGCAGCGGATTCCGGCGCCGGAAAAGCCGCCCGATGAAACGTTGCGTGCTCTCGTTTTCGATTCCGTGTTCGACGGTTACCGCGGAGTGGTCGGCTACGTGCGGGTGGTCTCGGGAAAAATGGAATCGGATCAGGCGATCAAATTGATGAGAAACGATGCGCGCTACGAGATCAAGGAAGTGGGCGTCTTCACGCCGAAGATGTATCCGCAGGCGCGATTAAACGCTGGCGATGTTGGCTATTTCATCGCCAATATTAAGAGCACGCCCGAGTTGAAGATCGGCGATACGGTCACCGACCAGCGCAATCCCGCGCGCAAACCGCTGCCCGGCTTTCAGGAAATTCATCCGATGGTGTTCAGCGGAATTTATCCTATTAACACGGGCGACTTCGAGCATCTCAAGACCGCCATCGGAAAACTGCGGCTCAACGATTCGGCGTTTATTTATCAGCCGGAAAGTTCGGTCGCGCTTGGTTTCGGATTTCGCTGCGGTTTTCTCGGCCTGCTTCACATGGAAATTATTCAGGAGCGACTGCGCCGCGAGTACAACATGGATATCATCGCGACCTCTCCCAGTGTCGTTTACGAGGTGGTGACGACGCGTGGCGAAACTCTTCTCATCGATAATCCCGCGCATCTGCCCGATCCCAGCACGATCGAAGAAATTCGCGAGCCCATTGTTAAAGCGTACGTTCTGTGTCCGAATGAAAACATCGGCGACATCTTGCAATTGATTCTGGAAAAGCGCGGCTTGATGGACCACACAGAATCGCTGGATACACGTCGCGTCATGCTCCATTGCGAACTGCCGCTGAACGAAATCCTCGTCGATTTTAACGACAAGATTAAGAGCATGACGCGCGGCTACGGCTCGATGGATTACGAGCACGCGGGATATCGCGCTGCGAAACTGGTGAAGCTCGATCTGCTCGTAAACGGCGAGCCAGTCGATGCGTTCTCGACCATTGTGCATCGCGATCGAGCGGAATCACGCGGTCGCCAACTGGCGGCGAAGTTAAAGGAAGTAATCCCCCGCCAGCTTTATCAGGTGGCGATTCAGGCGGCGATTGGCGGAAAGATCATCGCGCGCGAGAGTGTTTCCGCTTTGCGCAAGAACGTCACTGCTAAATGCTATGGTGGCGATATCACACGGAAGCGAAAACTACTGGAGAAGCAGAAAGAAGGAAAAAAACGGATGAAGAGTATTGGAAAGATCAACATACCGCAGGAAGCATTTATCGAGGTATTGAAGGCGCAATGAAGGTTTTAAGCACCAAGCACCAAACCCCAAGCACCAGGGAAATCCCAAGCTTCAATAACCAAAGGAACGACGATTCGCCATTGCAGCTTGGAGATTGGAGCTTCCCTGGAGCTTGGGGTTTGGTGCTTGGTGCTTTCTGTATGCTCTGATTTCCGCAACACATTTCATCCAACCATGTTCACACCGCGTTACATCAAACAGAGCAAGCTTCTTTTGCGGCACGCCCAAAAACTTCTGCACTACCGCCGGGACGTTCTCAGTGAAGCCGAGCTCGCCGATTTTCGGAGCCACATCGACAAATTACAGGCTGCCATCAAAGGACGCGACGAACGCTCGATCCGTGAAACGAGCGAACAGTTGGACACTCTGCTCGCCGCAAGAACGCCCGTAAATTGGGAAACGCATTGGCGGGAAAACTGCGAAGTCATCCTCGTCGCAATCATTGTGGCGGTCGGCATTCGCACTTATTTTCTGCAGCCGTTTAAAATTCCGACCGGTTCGATGCAGCCGACGCTCAACGGCATTATCGGCTATCCCAGCACAGCGCCCGCGCCCAATTTCCTTCGGCAGGTGGCGGAGTTTGTTATTCTCGGTCGCAACTACATCAACGTCGTCTCGCAACAGGACGACGAAATCATCCAGATCGTGCCGAAGAAGTTCGCGTTCTTTTTTACTTTCTCGCGCATTATCTGCGAGCATCAAAAGTTTCTGGTTTATGCGGCACAGGAAACGTTGCGATCTGATTTTCACCTCATGGTGGGTAACACCTATCACCGCGGCGATATCATCGCTCGCGGTGCCATCGACACCGGCGATCAGGTCTTTGTCGACAAGTTCAGCTACAACTTCGTCAAACCGCGTCATGGCAACGTTTTTGTTTTTCGCACGAACCATATCTTTGGTATTCCCGATGACCCCGTGACCGGTGCGCCATTTTTCATCAAACGACTGGCGGGAGTCCCGGACGATACGCTCCGCATCGACCCGCCGTTGCTTTACATCAATGGCAACCTGGCGCCGGGGACCGGATTTCGCCGCGTCATGTCGGCCAAGCCACCTTATCGGGGCTACGCGCCCGGGCGCGATTATCTCTCGCGGCCCACCGATACCTACACCGTCCCTGAGCACCGCTATTTCGCGATGGGCGACAACAGTTACAACAGTTACGACAGCCGCTATTGGGGACCGGTCCCGGAAGAGAACCTGGTTGGGCGTGGCCTTTTTGTTTATTGGCCATTCAATTCGCACTGGGGAATTATTCGTTAGGGTCCCATGCTCTCGACGATGTCGCGAGTATTTCCATGGATCGGACTTTGCCTCGGTTACGCGCTCGTTTTATTCGCTAATCCTATCCGCCTTGCGCTGCGCGACGGTCTCCGCTGCATTTCCAGGTTCAGCCGCGTCTGGCTTACCTTTGCTCTGCTCGGATTTGCCTACGCGGTCTTTCAATTCGCGACTTTTACGCCCATTCAAAACGAAGCCGATCTCGATTTTAATCAGCTCCTTTCACTTTTTGGCTGGCATTGGCCGCGACTGATCGAGGTTTGGCGGGATATCCCGCTGCCGGCGTTGGAAGGCGTGGCCGGCATCTTCGATAACGCTACCACGACCTATCCACTTTCCGTTATCGCCGCCATTCTTCTGGCTGTGAATTGGCGTGGTCTGCACGGCTCATTTCTTCGCGCGCTTTGGAGGCGTTACCGCGCTTGGAGTATTCCAATTTACATTGTCGTGCTCGTCGCGGCCGCGGCCACCGTGCTCAAACCAATTATTTTCTGGCGCCTGCCTCACTTAGGTGCCGCTGTATCCGTCGCGAAATTTCTGCAAGGGTCAGCGCTCGTCGACACGATCGCATTCATTTTCGAGTATTTGTTTGGCATTTACATTCAGGTGTATTTGATCACCGTTTGCCTGGCCTGGGTGAAAGGACTCAGCTTCGGCGAAGTGGCGCTCTTCAAGTTTGCCATGCGGCGTTTCAGTTATGTCCTGAAGTGGGCGGGCATTGTTCTGCTCCTGGGGATTTTGGTTGTGCGCTTGCCACTGCTTCTCGCTTATTTCATGAACCTGCCCAACATTCTCGATTACCTGCCGCTGCAACGCGCGATCATGAGTTGCATCATTATCGCGTTCTGTTCCGTCCAGGTTTCGCTCGTCTTGCACAACGAAAGTTTGCGCGAAGCAATTCGAGCGCACCGTTTGTTCCTTCAGCGCAACGCCAGTCGCTTCGGTTGGTTCCTGCTCATTTGCGGCCTGCACTTTTTTCTGCTGACTGCGGCGGACGCGGTTGTGCGCGGTGCGATTGCCGATCGCGTCTCGGCCTTGCTCATGTGGAAATTAATCTACGTCGTCGTCCGTGGTTTTGTCATCGGCTGGCTGCTGGCCAGTTGGGTTTGTCTCTTCCGGCAATGTGAAACTGGTCGCGTGAATCAGGAAACCTGGATTCGTTATTGAACGCAGAAAAAATCACACGGCAGAGTAAGTCCAATCTCGCCTTTGCATTCCTGGCGCTCGATCGTGAACGCCGCCGCGATATCACGACCTTCTACGCCTTTTGCCGGGTCATCGATGATATTGCCGACAGCGCTCAGCTCGCCGCTGCAGAAAAGGCGCAACGATTAAGGCAATGGCGAACAGAGCTGCGATCTTCTCAGCCTAACGAGTCGTCGCTGGCTCCCGAAATCCGTTCTTTGATCGCGAAATATCCGATCACGCCGGAGATGCTGGAGGAAATCATCGCTGGTGTGGAAATGGATTTGTCCATTTCGCGATATGCGACCTTCGAGGAACTGCGCGTTTATTGTTACCGTGTCGCCAGCGCCGTCGGTCTGGTCAGCATCGAGATTTTTGGATACCAAAACCCGCAATGCCGCGACTACGCCATCCAGCTCGGTCTCGCTCTGCAAATGACGAATATCATCCGCGACGTCGGCAAAGATTTGGAGAGCGGCCGAATTTATTTGCCGCAGGAAGATATTGCTCGATTCAATTATTCGCCGGACGCCTTGCTCGATCGCACTTACGATGAGCGTTTCCTTCAGCTGATGCGCTTTGAAGCGGACCGTGCCGAACAATTTTTCGCGAACGCCAGAGCATTGCTTCCTCCTGAGGACCGCCGCTCGATGGTCGCGGCTGAAATCATGTCGGCGATCTACTTTGCTTTATTGCAGCGGATGAAAGCTGATAATTTTCGAGTTTTCGAACGGCAGTACGAGTTGAGTAAGGCGGCGAAACTCGCCCACATCCTGCTACAGTTATTGAAGAATTTTTGAATGCGATTTCCGTAACATCCGTCTGAAGATCAAATTGCGAATCATTTATCACCATGAATAAACATTTTATAACAGGCATTTGTGCCACCCTATTGCTCTCACTCGCGCTTAGTTCGTGCGATACGCCGACAGGACAGGGCGCAGGATTCGGCGCTGCGACTGGCGCCATTCTTGGAGCTGCGGCGACTGGGACTGGACGCGGCGCCGCCATCGGAGCTGGCATCGGCGCGGCTACCGGGGCGATGATCGGTGCGTCGATTGAGGCGGATCAATACGGCTACTATCGCGGTCATCCGGTAAACTACTATCCATATGGCCGGCCGGCTGGTCGGCGCGGGTTCTATCACAGCCCATACACCGGAGCTGTCTATGATTTGCGCCGCGTTCCGCACGGCGGACTTGACGCGCGACTTCGATACCGGCCAACTTTTCCGCCGGCCCTAACGAACAATTGCGCTAATTCTTTGGCGGGCTGATCTGGCAACGGGTCAGCCCGCTTTCTTTTGCAACGCATCGACGACGCGCTGCACTTCTTCATCCATGCGGACAATCTCTGGCCACGTGCGCGGATAACCTTCGCCGGCGAGTTTGCGCGTTGCATCAAGACCCATGTGCGATCCGATATTTTGCGTGCTCGGCGCGTGATCGAGCGAATCGCTGGGGTTTCGAATGATCGTGCTGTCGCGCTCCGGATCGGTATTCGCGCATAAACGAAAAAGCACCTCGCTCGTGTTATGCACGTCGCAGTCTTCGTCCAAAACAATGATGTATTTGCTGAACATCATTTGCCCCATGCCCCACAAACCGTGCATAATCTTGAAGGCTTGATAGGGATATTGTTTTCGAATGCTCACGAAAACGAGATTGTGGAAAACGCCTTCGGCCGGCAGCGCCATATCGACGATCTCCGGGAAGTTCATTTTAAATACCGGCAGGAAAATGCGCACGCTGGCAGAACCGAGGTAAAAGTCTTCCATCGGCGGCACGCCGACGATCGTGGTCGGATAAATCGGATCGCGCCGATGCGTGATCGCGGTGAGATGAAAGACCGGATAATCTTCGACCGCGGTATAATACCCGGTGTGATCGCCAAACGGCCCTTCCGGCCGCATCTCACCCGGCTGCACGTACCCTTCGAGGACAAAATCGACATCGGCCGGCACTTCGAGATCGATCGTTTTGCACGGCACGAGCTCGACTGATTTCCGCCGCAAAAATCCGGCAAAAAGAATTTCATCCAATCCGTCCGGCAACGGAGCGGTCGCAGCAAAAGTGTAAGCGGGATCGCCCCCGAGCGTCACCGCCACCGGCATTCGCTCACCGCGTTCGTAATACCGTCGCCCATGCCGCGCGCCGACCTTGTGGATCTGCCAATGCATTCCCGTCGTCTCTTCATCGTAGATTTGCATGCGATACATCCCGAGATTACGCGCACCGCTATCAGGATCTTTCGTGTGCACATTCGGCAGGGTAATGAAACGCCCGCCATCTTTCGGCCAGCATTTCAGAATGGGCAGATCGCGCAGCGTAAATCCCTCTTCGTTGAAGTTAACGTTGAACGTTGGACGTGAACGTTCCGCGAAGCGGTACATCACTTCCTGACACGCGCCTTCTTTGGAATGCTTCGGCCGCGCATGCAGCAGATGAATTCCCTGTTTTAACAAACTCCAGCCTTCGCGAATATCGGTCGGCGGTTTCGCCTTCAGGATAAGCTGAATTTCCTGCGCGAGATCATCGACACTTTCGCGCTGCAACGCCATCGCCATGCGCCGCTGCGATCCCATCGTATTGATCGCCACCGGAAACTTCGATGTCTTTCCATCGACAATCGGTTGCTCGAAGAGCAACGCCTTCCCGCCCCCGGCGATTTCATTTCCCGATCCGCCCATTCGCTGATAGCCAGATCGGTATCGACGGGAATGGCGATGCGCTTCAATTCGCCCGCGCGATCAAGCGCCTCGACAAATTGCGAGAACGAGCTGTAGGCCATTCAAAACGTTATCCGTTTTTGCCCGGCCGACAGCAAGCCGCCGTCCTCAGTAGCCGCCTCGCGGACGTGTACCCCTGGAAGGCAACGACGCGCCCGTTTTCGAAGGTCACTGTTTTGTAGGGATAACTCACCTGTCGGAACCGCGGATAAAAGAACGGATCGTAAAACGGATCGTAGACCCCAACGAAGTGCCGATGCCCATGCCGTCCGCCGACCAAAACGCCGCCGGCGCGAACCGCCGTAATAGGGATAGCCAAACCCACCATAGTAGGGATCGTACTCATTATAATATGCGCGATAAATCCAGGTCTCGGTCGATTTTCCATGGTAGCGTCCAAAACCCTTTTGTTCCGGCGAACCCCAGGCCAGCCAGACCGCATCCCTGCTCATGCCTTCGCGAATCCGGCCTTGCCTGACGAGAGCCTGGTCGCGGGGCGAAAGCGAATTGAAAATTTCAGGATGTTCCGAGATGCGACTTTCGATCGTGGCGCAACCAGCGAGAAATAACCCAGCCAAAGCGACGCTTAGCATAAGCGCCCGAGAAAAATTAAGACGCTGCATACGTAAACATACAATCGCGCCTTGGGGTCAACTGGACGTGCCGGAAACGCCGTTCCCTTGCTTCGTCATTCGCTTGCCATTAATCTTTCCGCCATGGAAGATCGCTTCGGTCATCGCATTTCCTATTTGCGTGTTTGATCACGGATCGCTGCAACGAGCGCTGCAATTACTGCATGCCGCAAGAGCTCCAGGAGTGGCTTCCGCGTGCCGACATTCTTTCCTTTGAAGAAACGCTGCGCATCATTCGTCTCGGCGCTGGGCTCGGAGTCAGCAAAATTCGGATCACCGGCGGCGAACCGCTCACGCGTCGCGGCATTCTGGATTTCGTGCGTGAAGTTCCCGCGATCGATGGCATTCGCGACATCGGTCTTTCCACCAATGGAACGCTGCTCGCGCGCGAACGGGGAGGGGAAAGCATGGCGGCTGCGCTCGCGCAAGCGCGGCGTGCGATCGATCAACATTTCGCTCGATACGCTCGATCGTGAAGTTTACGCCACGATCACCGGTCGCGATTTTCTTCCTCAAGCTATGGAGGGAATTTCTGCAGCGATCGATGCAGGATTCGAGCAAATAAAGCTCAACGCCGTGCTCATGCGCGGCCGGAACGAAGATCAGCTCATTCCGTTGGTCGAATTTGCTGCCGAGCGTGGATTGATTTTGCGTTTCATCGAACTGATGCCGGTGAGCACGAGCGAAGTTTTGAGCGAAGATAATTTCTTTCCGATCAACGCGGCAAAGCGCGTGCTGGAATCGCGATATGGCGATTTGTTGCCGGCTCCGGAATTCCGAACCAACGGCCCCGCGACCTACTATCAGATTCCAGGGCGCAATCAGCGCGTCGGGTTTATCGGCGCGATGACAAATCTGCATTTTTGCGAGAGCTGCAACAAACTGCGGCTCACCTGCGATGGAAAATTGCGGCCCTGTCTCGGCAGCTATTTGGAATTCGACATCATGAAACCGTTGCGCGCCGGCGCGAGCGATGAAGAGTTGCGCCAATTTTTTCTCGACGTGGTCGAGCGCAAACCGGAGCAGCACGACTTCCGCAACAACTACCAGCCCGATCGCAAGATGATCGCGATCGGCGGTTGATCATGGATCGACTCACTCACATCACATCCGATGGCAGCGCGCAAATGGTCGATGTGTCGGCCAAACCATTGAGCAATCGCGTCGCAGTCGCGGCCGGAAAGATTCGTCTGCGCCCGGAAACATTGGAAGTCATCTCACAAGATAGGATTGCGAAAGGGAATGTTTTCGCGGTAGCGCGCATTGCCGGCATTCAGGCGGCAAAGCAGACGCCGCAACTTATTCCGCTCTGCCACAATCTCGATCTCGGCCATGTCGAGATAGCATTCGAACCATGACCGATGGCGTCGAAGAAGTGCACTGCGCGAACGACTGCGCAGACCGGTGTGGAAATGGAAGCGCTCACTGGAATGATGGTGGCCTTGCTCACCATTTACGACATGTGCAAAGCTGTCGACACCGAGATGCGGATCTTCGATGCTCATCTTGTCGAAAAGACCAAGCAAGCCCTGTAGCGGCAGTCTATGACCACCGCTAAAATAATGCGACACATAGAGTGCCGCTACAGAGGTAAAAAATGCAAATCACTGTTGGAATCATCACCATTTCCGATCGCGCTGATTCAGGCGAATACAAAGATCTTGGCGGGCCAGCGCTAAAAGAGGCGTCGGAAAAAGCTGGATGGTCGGTGCTCTGCGAAGCAATTGTTCCCGACAATCTCGAAGCGAATTCAGGAAACGTTGCGCTCGTTCGCGAATCAGGGTTGCGGCCTTATTCTTACGACCGGTGGAACAGGCATCGCGGAGCGCGATGTGACGCCCGAAGCGATTCGCGGCATCATGCGTGTCGAGCTTCCCGGCTTTGGTGAGACGATGCGGAGCGAATCGCGAAAAATCACGCCGAATGGAATTTTATCGCGGAGCCTCGCCGCGGTCGTGGATCGTGCGCTTGTTATCGCGCTTCCCGGCAAACCAAGCGGCGCGGTCGAATGTTTGGGTTCGTGCAGGGCGCGATTCCACATGCGGCCGCACTTGGCGCAACGCGTCCCGACTTCGTGCTAGGGACGTAGCCACGGCGCTCTGTCGCCGTGTCTCTCGCAAACGCCCCGACAGAGCGGGGCGGCTAAAACATTAGATCGTGATGAGCGTCAGTTCGGGTGGGCAATTAAAACGCCACGGAACAATGTAGGTGCCGACACCGGCGTTAACATAAAGCGGCCCCGCCGGCGTTTCATAATATCCGAGATCGTATGTCCCACCGCCGGCGGAAGAACAATCGGCCCCCACAATGGCAGCCGCACCTGACCGCCGTGCGAATGTCCGGCGAGAATCAAATCGAAGCGTTGCTTTCCCATCTGATCGGCAACGGCAGGATAATGCATCAACAGAATTCGGCGGCTCGCGTCGCTACCGAGTGCATGTCCAAGCCGGTGATACCCATGCCGACGAGTTCCAGATCGTGCTTTGGCAAAGTGACATTGCGCGCCGGCAACCAGCCGCCTCCCGTGGCGGCAAAGGCTTTTTCGTATTCCGCAAAGGGCGCCTGCGTCGAGTAATCGTGATTGCCCGGCACTCCGTAAACAGGCGCCTTGATTTGCCTAACGAAACAAAGCGCTTCACCAACAAACGCGCGATCCTCAATCAGATCGCCGGTGAAACAAACAAAGTCTGGTGCGAGCTCGTTGATTCGTCTGCACGACATGCGCCGCAAATCGCGCGTCGCCTTTGTAATGGAAATCCGAAAAATGAATAAAACGCGCACGACTGCCACGATGCACCTGAAGTTTCTTCACGCGCAACAAAGACGGTTCGATCCATTTCGCATCGATCCCAGCAGCCGCGGGCAATGCGAGAAGACCGAGGCCAAGAAATTTTCGCCGACTAATCATGCGTGTTCTCTTAGACTAGCATACGACATTCTCGCCCGCGCACCATTGTTTCACGAAGTGTAACGAAGGAGCGGCGGCTTCCAAGCCGCCTGAAAGGGCGCTCTGGAGAGCGCCCCTCC
>CAWDLY010000034.1:0-62972 GCA_963803315.1 uncultured Verrucomicrobiae bacterium
TGCTCTCGTTTTCGATTCCGTGTTCGACGGTTACCGCGGAGTGGTCGGCTACGTGCGGGTGGTCTCGGGAAAAATGGAATCGGATCAGGCGATCAAATTGATGAGAAACGATGCGCGCTACGAGATCAAGGAAGTGGGCGTCTTCACGCCGAAGATGTATCCGCAGGCGCGATTAAGCGCGGGCGATGTTGGTTATTTTATCGCCAATATCAAGAGCACGGCGGAAATGAAGATCGGCGATACGGTCACCGATCACCGCAATTCCGCGCGCGAGCCGCTCCCGGGTTTCAGGAAATTCATCCATGGTCTTCAGCGGCATTTATCCGATCAACACGGGCGACTTCGAGCACTTGAAGACTGCGATCGGCAAGCTGCGCTTGAACGACTCGGCCTTCATCTACACGCCGGAGAGTTCGGTCGCGCTCGGTTTCGGTTTTCGCTGCGGTTTCCTCGGCCTGCTGCACATGGAAATTATTCAGGAGCGGCTCCGGCGCGAATACAACATGGATATCATCGCGACGAGTCCGAGCGTCGTTTACGAGGTGGTCACAACCCGCGGCGAAACTTTGCTCATCGATAATCCTGCGCATCTGCCCGATCCCAGCCCGATCGAAGAGATTCGCGAACCAATCGTAAAAGCGTATGTCCTGTGCCCGAATGAAAACATCGGCGACATCCTGCAATTGATTCTGGAAAAGCGCGGATAAATGGATCACACCGAATCGCTCGACACGCGTCGCGTCATGCTGCATTGCGAACTGCCGCTGAACGAAATCCTGGTCGATTTCAACGACAAGATTAAGAGCATCACGCGCGGTTACGGCTCGATGGATTACGAGCATGCGGGATATCGCGCGGCGAAGCTGGTGAAGCTCGATCTGCTCGTAAACGGCGAACCGGTCGATGCCTTCTCGACCATTGTGCATCACGACCGGGCGGAGGCACGCGGGCGCCAGCTCGCGGCGAAGTTAAAGGAAGTAATCCCGCGCCAGCTTTATCAGGTCGCGATCCAGGCCGCGATCGGCGGAAAGATATCGCGCGCGAGAGCGTTTCGGCTTTGCGCAAAAATGTGACTGCAAAATGCTAGGTGGTGATATCACCCGTAAGCGAAAACTGCTGGAGAAGCAGAAAGAGGGAAAAAAACGGATGAAGAGCATCGGCAAGATCAACATTCCGCAGGAAGCGTTCATCGAGGTATTGAAGGCGCAATGAAGGTTTTAATTAGAAGCATCAAACGCCAAGCACCAGAGAAATCTCAAGCTTCAATAACCAAAGGAACGACGATTCGCCATTGCAGCTTTAAAATTGGAGATTTCCTCGACTTGGGGTTTGGCGCTCGGTCCCTTCTGTAAGTCGGAATGACGAAAGATATTTCATCCAACATGTTCACACCGCGTTACATCAAACAGAGCAGACTCCTTCTGCGGCACGCCCAAAAATTCTGCACTACCGCAGAGACGTTCTCAGCGAAGCAGAGCTGGCCGATTTACAAACCCACATCGACAAATTACACGCCGCCTTCAAAGGACGCGACGAACGCTCGATCCACGAAACGAGCGAGCAATTGGATACCCTGCTCGCCGCAAAACACCGATAAACTGGGAAACGCATTGGCGGGAAAACTGCGAAGTCATCCTCGTCGCGATCATCGTTGCGGTCGGGATCCGCTCTTATTTCCTGCAGCCGTTTAAAATTCCCACTGGCTCCATGCAGCCGACCCTCAACGGGATATCGGCCATCCCAGTGCAGCTCCCTCTCCCAATATCTTCGGCAAGCGGCCGAATTTGTTATTCTCGGTCGCAACTACATCGATGTCGTCTCGCAGCGGGACGACGAAATCATTCAGATCGTGCCGAAAAAGTTCGCATTCTTTTTTACTTTCTCGCGCATTATTTGTGAGCATCAAAAGTTTCTGGTTTACGCGTCGCCGGAAACGTTGCGCTCTGATTTTCATTTTCGGGCGGGCAACATTTATCATCGCGGCGATGTCATCGCCCGCGGTGCCATCGACACAGGAGATCAGGTTTTTGTCGACAAGTTCAGTTACAACTTCGTCAAGCCGCATCACGGCGACGTTTTTGTTTTTCGCACCAACCATATCTTCGGTATTCCCGACGATCCCGAGACCGGTGCGCCATTTTTTATCAAACGATTGGCCGGCGTCCCGAACGATACGCTGCGCGTCGATCCTCCGTTGCTCTATATTAATGGCAAGCTCGCCCCGGGAACCGGATTTCGGCGCGTCATGTCGGCCAAGCCTCCTTATCGGGGCTACGCGCTCGGGCGCGATTATCTCTCCCGGCCGACGGAAACGTATACCGTCCCCGAGCACCGCTATTTCGCGATGGGCGATAACAGTTACAACAGTTACGACAGCCGCTACTGGGGGCCGGTTCCGGAAGAGAACCTGGTCGGGCGCGGCCTTCTTGTTTATTGGCCATTCAACCGACACTGGGGTATTATTCGTTAGGAGTCCCATGCTCTCGACGATGTCGCGAGTATATCCGTGGATCGGACTTGGCCTCGGCTACGCGTTGGTTTTGTTCGGCAACCCGATCCGCCCGGCGTTGCGCGACGGTCTTCGCTGCATCTCGCGGTTCAGCCGCGTTTGGCTTACCTTTGCCTTGCTCGGTTTTGCCTACGCGGTTTTTCAATTCGCAACCTTTACGCCGATTGAAAATGAAGCCGATCTTGATTTTAATCAGATCGTTTCGCTCCTTGGCTGGCATTGGCCGCGACTGCTCGAGGTCTGGCGCGAAATTCCCTTGCCGGCTCTTGAAGGCGTGGCCGGAATCTTCGATAACGCCACCACGACCTATCCGCTGTCCGTTATCGCCGCACTCCTGCTGGCGGTGAATTGGCGCGGCTTGCACGGCTCATTCATTCGCGCGCTTTGGCAGCGTTACCGCGCCTGGAGTATTCCGATTTACATTATCGTGCTTGTGGCCGCAGTGGCGACTGTGCTCAAACCAATTATTTTCTGGCGCTTGCCGCACTTGGGGGCTCGCCATCTCCGCCGCGAAATTTCTGCAAGGCTCCGCGCTCGTCGATACGGTTGCGTTCATTTTCGAGTATCTGTTCGGCGTTTACATCCAGGTCTATTTGATCACGGTCTGCTTCGCCTGGGTGAAGGGACTCAGCTTCGGCGAAGTGGCGCTCTTCAAGTTCGCCATGCGGCGTTTCAGTTATGTTTTGAAGTGGGCGGGAATCGTGCTGCTCCTCGGCATTTTGGTTGTGCGCCTGCCTCTGCTTCTCGCGTATTTCATGAACCTGCCCAACATCCTCGATTACCTGCCCCTGCAGCGCGCGATCATGAGCTGCTTTATTATCGCGTTCTGTTCCGTCCAGGTTTCACTCGTGTTGCACAACGAGAATTTGCGCGAAGCGATTCGAGCGCACCGGTTATTCCTTCAGCGCAACGCCGGTCGCTTTGGCTGGTTCCTGCTCATCTGCGGTGTGCACTTCTTTCTCCTGACCGCGGCGGATGCGGTTGTGCGCGGGGCGATTGCGGATCGCGTTTCGGCCTTGTTGATGTGGAAATTGATCTATGTCGTCACCCGTGGCTTTGTCACCGGCTGGCTTCTGGCCAGTTGGGTTTGTCTCTTCCGGCAATGTGAGACCGGCCGTGTGAATCAGGAAACCTGGATTCGTTATTGAACGCGGAAAAAATCACACGGCAGAGCAAATCAAATCTCGCGCTTGCCTTTGTTGCGCTCGGGCGTGAACGCCGTCGCGATATCACAACCTTCTATGCGTTTTGCCGGGTAATCGACGACATCGCAGACGATCCGCAGATTCCGCTCGAAGAAAAAACGCGGCAGCTGTCGCAATGGCGAGCAAGTTTGCGAAGCAATCAGCCTAACGAATCATCTCTGGCCGGCGAAATTCGCGCATTGATGGCGAAATATCGCATCACTCCGGAGATGCTGGAGGAGATCATCGCCGGCGTGGAAATGGATCTGACCATTTCTCAGTACGCAACCTTCGAAGAACTGCGGTTTACTGTTACCGCGTCGCCAGCGCCGTCGGCCTTGTTAGCATCGAAATTTTCGGCTATCGAAATGCCGACTGCCGCGAATACGCCATTCAGCTCGGTCTTGCCTTGCAAATGACGAACATCCTGCGTGATGTCGGCAAGGATCTGGAGAACGGTCGCATTTATCTGCCACAGGATGAGCTCGCCCGGTTCGACTATTCAGCAGAAAAATTGCGGAACCATGTTTACGACGACCTTTTCTTGCGGCTCATGCGATTTGAGGCCGATCGCGCCGAGCAATTTTTCGCGGCCGCGGGACGGCTGCTCCCGAATGAAGATCGCCGTTCGATGGTGGCCGCGGAAATAATGTCGGCGATTTATTTCGCACTCTTGCAGCGCATGAAAGCGGACAATTTTCGAGTGTTCGAGCGGCACTATGAATTGAGCAAGCCGGCGAAGTTTTTTCACGTGGTGCGGCAATTTTTGAGAAATCGTTGAATTCCTTGCGCAAACGTCCGTCTCAACTAGGTATTGCGAATCCTTAACACCATGATGAACAAATATTTTATTTCGACGATTAGCGGCGTGCTCGTCGTTTCCTTTGCTTTTAGTTCTTGTGACACACCCACTGGCCAGGGAGCCGGATTTGGCGCGGCGACGGGTGCGATTCTAGGAGCTGCGACCACCGGGACTGGACGCGGCGCCGCCATCGGAGCTGGAATAGGCGCGGCTACCGGTGCGTTGATCGGTGCGTCGATTGAGGCGGATCAATACGGCTACTATCGCGGTCGCCCGATGAGCTATTATCCCTATGCTCGACCGGCCGGCAGACGGGGTTTTTATCGCAGTCCCTACACCGGAAACATATATGATTTGCGCGGCGTTCCGCATGGCGGACTCACGCGCGACTTCGACACGGGCCAGCTTTTTCGCCGGCCCTAACAGGAGGCAAGTCTAATTCCGCGGCAGGTTGACCTGAAACGGGTCAGCCTGTTTGCTTTTGCAGCGCGTCGACGACGCGCTGCACTTCCTCGTCCATGCGGACAATCTCCGGCCACGTGCGTGGATAACCTTCGCCGGCGAGCTTACGCGTCGCATCAAGACCCATGTGCGATCCGATATTTTGCATGCTCGGTGCGTGATCAAGCGAATCGCTCGGATTCCTGATGATCGTGCTGTCGCGCTCCGGATCGGTATTCGCGCATAAACGAAAAAGCACTTCGCTCGTGTTATGGACATCGCAGTCTTCATCCAAAACGATGATGTACTTGCTGAACATCATTTGGCCCATGCCCCACAAACCGTGCATAACCTTGAACGCCTGATAGGGATATTGCTTTCGAATGCTCACGAAAACGAGATTGTGGAAAACGCCTTCCGCCGGCAGCGCCATATCGACGATCTCGGGGAAGTTCATCTTAAATACCGGCAGAAAAATGCGCACGCTTGCAGAACCGAGATAAAAATCCTCCATCGGCGGCACGCCGACGATTGTCGTCGGATAAATCGGATCGCGCCGATGCGTGATCGCCGTGAGATGAAAGACCGGGTAATCTTCGAGCGCCGTGTAATACCCGGTGTGATCGCCGAACGGACCTTCCGGCCGCATCTCGCCCGGTTGCACGTAGCCCTCGAGGACGAAATCGACATCGGCCGGCACCTCGAGATCAATCGTCTTGCACGGAACGAGCTCGACTGATTTCCGGCGCAAAAATCCGGCAAAGAGAATTTCGTCCAAGCCGTCCGGCAGCGGAGCAGTCGCCGCAAAAGTATAAGCGGGATCTCCCCCGAGCGTCACCGCCACCGGCATCCGTTCGCCGCGCTCATAATAACGCCTTCCATGGCGCGCGCCCACCTTGTGAATTTGCCAATGCATTCCCGTCGTCCGCTCATCGTAGATTTGCATCCGATACATCCCGAGATTACGCGCACCGCTATCGGGATCTTTCGTGTGAACATTCGGCAGCGTAATGAAACGCCCTCCATCTTTCGGCCAGCATTTAAGAATCGGCAGATCGCGCAGCGTCAATCCCTCTTCGTTGGACGTTGAACGTTCCGCGAAGCGGCACACCACTTCCTGACACGCCCCTTCTTTGGAATGCCTTGGCCGCGCATGCAGCAGATGAATCCCCTGTTTCAACAGGCTCCAGCCTTCCCGAATATCGGTTGGCGGTTTCGCCTTTAGAATAAGCTGAATTTCCTGCGCCAGATCATCGACACTTTCCCGTTGCAACGCCATCGCCATGCGTCGCTGCGATCCCATCGTATTAATCGCGACCGGAAACTTCGCCGTTTTCCCATCGACCATCGGTTGCTCGAAGATCAAGGCCTTTCCGCCACCGGCGGATTTCATTTCTCGATCGGCCCATTCGCTAATCGCCAGATCGGTATCCACCGGCACTGCGATGCGATTCAATTCGCCGGCGCGATCAAGCGTCTCAACGAATTGCGAGAAAGAGCTGTAGGCCATCTAAACGTTTTACGTTCTTGCTGAGCCGACAGCAAGCCGCCGGCTTCAGTAACCTCGCGGCGGAGTATAGCCCTGGTAGGCGATCACCCGCCCCCTGGAGAAGGTGACTGTCTTATAGGGGTAGCTCACTTGTCGGAATCGCGGATAAAAGAAAGGATCGTAGAACGGATCGTAGACCGCAACGAAATGCCGATGCCCATGACGTCCGCCCACCAGAACTCCTCCACCGACGAACACCGTGGTAACCGTAACCATATCCACCGTAGTACGGATCGTATTCGTTGTAATACGAGCGATAGATCCAGGTCTCCGTCGACTTTCCATGGTAGCGCCCGAAGCCCTTTTGTTCCGGCGAACCCCAGGCCAGCCAGACTGCATTCATGCCCATTCCTTCACGAATACGGCCTTGCCTAACGAGAGCCTGATCCCTCGGCGAGAGCGAATTGTAAATCTCAGGATGGTCCGAGATCCGAGTTTCGATTGTGGCGCAACCAGCGAGAAACAATGCGGCGAATGCGGCGCCTAGTGTCAGCGCCCGAGAAAAATTAAGACGCTTCATACGTAAACATACAATCGCGCCTTCGGGGGTCAACTGGACGTGCCGGAAACGCCGTTCCCTTGCTTCGTCATTCGCTTGCCGTTAATCTTTCCGCCATGGAGGATCGCTTCGGTCATCGCATTTCCTATTTGCGTGTTTCGATCACGGATCGCTGCAACGAGCGCTGCCATTATTGCATGCCGCAAGAGCTCCAGGAGTGGCTTCCGCGTGCCGACATTCTTTCCTTTGAAGAAACGCTGCGCATCATTCGCATCGGCGCCGAGCTGGGCGTCACGCAAAATCCGAATCACCGGTGGCGAACCGCTCACGCGTCGCGATATTCTTGATTTTGTGCGTGAAGTTCCGGCAATCGATGGCATTCGCGACATCGGTCTTTCCACAAATGGAACGCTGCTCGCGCGCGAAGTGGGTGAGGGGAAAGCAATGGCGGCTGCTCTCCGCGAGGCCGGCGTGCGATCGATCAACATTTCGCTCGATACACTCGATCGTGAAGTTTACGCGACGATAACCGGTCGCGATTTTCTTCCTCAAGCTTTGGAGGGAATCTCCGCAGCAATCGATGCAGGATTCGAGCAGATTAAGCTCAATGCCGTGCTCATGCGCGGCCGGAACGAAGATCAGCTCATTCCATTGGTCGAATTTGCTGCCGAGCGCGGATTGATTTTGCGCTTCATCGAGCTCATGCCCGTGAGCACGAGCGAAGTTTTGCGGGAAGATAATTTCTTTCCGATCAACGCGGCGAAGCGCATGCTGGAATCGCGATACGGCGATTTGCTGCCGGCGCCGGAATTTCGAACGAATGGTCCCGCGACCTACTATCAGATTCCGGGCGCAATCAGCGCGTCGGGTTTATTGGCGCGATGACGAATCTGCATTTTTGCGAAAGCTGCAACAAACTGCGGCTGACCTGCGATGGGAAATTGCGGCCGTGTCTCGGCAGCTATTTGGAGTTCGACATCATGAAACCGTTGCGTGCCGGCGCGAGCGATGAGGAGTTGCGCCAATTCTTTCTCGATGTGGTCGAGCGCAAACCGGAGCAGCACGATTTCCGCAACAATTATCAGCCCGATCGCAAGATGATCGCGATCGGCGGTTGAGCATGGATCGACTCACTCACATCGCAGCCGATGGCAGCGCGCAAATGGTCGATGTATCGGCTAAACCATTGAGCAATCGCGTCGCCAGTCGCGGCCGGGAAGATTCGTCTGCGGCCGGAAACATTGGAACTGATTTCACAGGATCAGATTGCGAAAGGGAATGTTTTTGCGGTCGCGCGCATCGCCGGCATTCAGGCAGCAAAGCAAACGTCGCAACTCATTCCGCTCTGCCACAATCTCGATCTGAGCCATGTCGAGATCGCATTCGATTCCGGTGACCGATGGCGTGGAAGTGAAATGCACTGCGCGAACGACTGCGCAGACCGGTGTGGAAATGGAAGCGCTCACTGGAATGATGGTGGCCTTGCTCACCATTTACGACATGTGCAAGGCTGTCGACACCGAGATGCGAATTTTCGATGCTCATCTTGTCGAAAAGACCAAGCAAGCCCTGTAGCGGCGGTCTATGACCGTCGCTAAAATAATGCGACGCTCATAGAGTGCCGCCACAGAGGTAAAAAATGCAAATCACTGTTGGAATCATTACCATTTCCGATCGCGCTGATTCAGGCGAATACAAAGATCTTGGCGGGCCAGCGCTAAAAGAGGCATCGGAAAAGGCCGGATGGTCGGTGCTTTGCGAAGCAGTTGTTCCCGACGATGTCGAAACGAATTCAGGAAACGTTGCGCTCGTTCGCGAATCAGGGTTGCGGTCTTATTCTGACGACCGGCGGAACAGGCATCGCCGAGCGCGATGTCACGCCGGAAGCGATTCGCGGCATCATGCGCGTCGAGCTTCCGGGTTTTGGCGAAACGATGCGGAGCGAATCGCGAAAAATCACGCCGAATGGAATTTTATCGCGGAGTCTCGCCGCCGTCGTCGATCGCGCGCTTGTCATCGCACTTCCCGGCAAACCGAGCGGCGCAGTGGAATGTTTGGGCTTTGTGCAGGGCGCGATTCCGCATGCGGTCGCACTTGCGCAACGCGTGCCGACTTCTTGTTAGGAATGTAGCCACGGCGCTGTGTCGCCGTGTCCCGCAGAAACGCCCCGACACAGCGGGGCGGCTACAACATCAGATCGTGATAAGCGTGAGTTCGGGCGGACAATTGAAACGCCACGGGACAATGTAGGTTCCAATCCCGGCATTAACATAAAGCGGCCCGGCCGGCGTTTCGTAGTAGCCGTGGTCGTAGCGTCCAACCGCCGGCGGAAGAACAATCGGTCCCCAAAACGGCAACCGCACCTGGCCGCCATGCGAATGCCCGGCAAGAATTAGATCGAAGCGTTGCTTTCCCATCTGATCGGCAACGGCAGGGTAATGCATCAGCAGTATTCGCCGGCTTGCATCGGTAGCGGAGTGCATGTCCAAACCGGTGATGCCCATCCCGACGAGTTGCACATCGAATTTTGGCAACGTGACATTGCGCGCCGGGAGCCATCCTCCTCCGGTGGCAGCAAAAGCCTTTTCGTATTCGGCGAATGGCGCCTGCGTCGAGTAATCATGATTGCCCGGCACGCCATAGACCGGCGCCTTGATTCGCCTAACGAAGCCAAGCGCGTCACTGACAAAGGCGCGATCCTCGATGAGATCACCGGTGAAGCAGACAAAGTCCGGCGCGAGTTCGTTAATTCTCTGCACGACATGCGCGGCAAATCGCGCGTCACCTTTGTAATGAAAATCCGAAAAGTGAATGAAGCGCGCTTGATCGCCGCGATGCAATCGAAAGTTCTTCACGCGTAACCACGATGGCTCGATCCATTTCGCATCGATCCCAGCGGCCGCGGGCAGTGCGAGAAGACCGAGGCCAAGAAATTTCCGTCGACTGATCATCTGCCACACAGAATAGCATAAGACATTCTCACAACCTTCATTTCGCGTGTAGTAACCAAGGAGCGGCGGCTTCCAGGCCGCCGAAAGGGCGCTCTGGAGAGCGCCCCTCCTTGGAGGCATAGATTGCATAGGACGTTCTGCGCGACGTTTGTCACTCAATCTGGGAAATAAAAAGTCCCATCCAGCGCCGGCCGTTTTCGCTCAATGAAGCATGCTCGCCGCGCCCAGTGAGAGTTCCGCGCGTCAAATCCCAATAACGTGCGCTGCTTTTTTTGAAATACGTCAGCGCGGGCTGCGAGACCACCTTTGCACTTGCCTCCACTCCTAAGGGCACGCCCGATTGCGCGAAAGAAATCTCCCAGGATTTCGCCTCACGAGTTGCCGACGATCGCACTAGCCACGGATAACGTTTCAACAAATCGAAATGCTTCGATTGAGGCAACGCCACCTTGTAGAAGGTTGTTTCCTGCGCCAGAAAATCAGGAATCGTCAAAGACGGTTGCTTGCGCAGCGCCAGATACAATCGCGCGATGTCGATGCCGACGAGATTCAATCCGTTATAAAGCCCGTGCCGGTTCGGGTCGTTGCGGAAATGAGCGTTGTACCACGATTCGAATTCGCGGCTTAGCATCAAATTCAATTCCACATGCACGTGTGCGCGCTCGCGATCGATCCCGGCGCCCGTGTGTCCCATTATTCCGATTCGTTCTCCGCGCTTCACGCGCTGGCCCGGCTGCACCGCGATCGAATTCAGATGCGCGTATAGACTGTAATAGTCCGCTCCGTCCCACTGGTGCTCGATCACGACGAACCGGCCGTAGTTCGAGAAACCCGAAACGGTGTTCGTGTGCACCACTTTTCCATCGGCAATGGCACGCACTTCATCGAGCGGTTCGCCGCGAGCGTCGCGATACAGCGGGCGGATATCGATACCTTCGTGAAAGCGTTTGTAGATAATTCCCGCCGGCGTTTCGATCGGATCGCGCACGAAACCGTATTGTCCGCCCTGCCATGGCCTCGATTCGACACCCTGGAAATCGCGCGCGATCACCTGATAAAACGCCGCGCCGTCGCCGCGAAAAAGAGCGTCATTGTCCGTCGGCAACGACAGTTCGAGATGCGGCTTTGTTTCCGCCGCGGCTGCGTCTACCGCGATCGAGAGCAAGAGCGCAATCGCCACTGCACGCATACGCATCACTTCTTGCGTTCGCCGATGATGCGCCAGTCTTTGCGCATGAGTTCGACATCACTCGAACTTAATCCCGACGGCAGATAAATTTTTCCATCCGAAACGCGTCGGTCGACCTGGAGCTCCGTCAGAGCGCGACCATTGACGAAAACAAAAAGAAAACTTCCGCGGCGTTCGATGCTCAAGGCGTCGAGCGCCATGGTGCCGTGATCGTCTAATTGCAGGAGAACCGCATAGGTCCCATCCGGTTTCGGATACGGGCGAAACGCAACGACGTCGCGCTCGGAAAGACTCGGCGTCTTTTCAATGACAACTTTTCTGCCGGAAAACTGCGAGCGAATCGCGGTCGAGAAAACGGCGCCGTCATTGGCATTCGCTTCCGCATGGATGCGCAGCGTGCAATGCCTCTCTTTCGCCAAACCCGGAACAAGAAAAAGAACGGCGCAGAGAGTCGCGGCGCAAACCGTCTTCATGCGCGATTGATAAATGGTTTGACAGGATTTGCAACGCTTGGTGATTAAACGCCGGATGAAATACGCAGCTGCGTTACTGCTTTTGATTTTTGCGCTCGACACGAATGCGCACGCGCAAACCACAAACAAAGCACCTCAGAAGCCCGGCTGGCTTAGCCGCATGCTGCATCCATTCAACAGCGGACCGCGTCTGCCGGAATACAACGATCCGCGTTTGCGCGGTCTGGTGATGCACGTCGAGCTCTCGCCCCAACCGGTCAAATTGTCGGAAGTGCGTTTGCTCGATGTCAAAGTGACGTTAACCAATAGGTCCAAGCGGCCGATCGAGCTGCAATTTCCTAACGAGCAGCGGATCGAAATTTATCTGCTCAACTCAACCGAGCGCGTGCTGACGAAATGGTCGGACAATCATGCCTTCGAGGAGAAACCGGGAACTTTTTTGATCAATCCCGACGAACACGTCGAATACAACGAGAAAATCGCCACGCGCGATCTCACGCCCAACACTGTCTTCATCGCCGATGTTTTTTTCCCCCGGTATCCCGATCTGCGCATCAGACAGAAGTTTTTGACCGCGCCGTGAGCCCGCAGAGAGATGGAGTAGTGGAGTGATGGCGGCTGAATCCAACACTGCATCACTCCGACACGCCATTTTTCCAATCCGACTCTTCTCCGATTACCACATGCATCCGCAGGGGCATCGGGTTCAGCGTTACACGCAGGCGTTGCTGCAACCGTGGGTCGATCAGGCGCGCAAGATTGGCCTAACCGAAATCGCATTCACCGATCATGATCGGTATCACGAAGGAGTCGATTTCGATGAAATCGAAAAATTGCGCGACGCAAATACTGACATGAAAATCCGCGCTGGTATCGAGCTGGACAACGATCCGGAAACTTCAGCCGCCGGCCGCAAATGGGTCGAGGCCAATTGGGACCGGCTCGATTTCGTTCTCGGTTCTGTCCATTATCTCGATCGCGCCGATCAGATGTTCGACAGCGTTCCCGATGGCGCCGCGCAATTTGCTGATCGTGATATTGACGAGATTTACGCCGACTACTTTCGCCGGGTACGCGAAGTCGCGGCGACTGGGCTTGTCGATTGTCTCGCACATTTGGACCTGATCAAAATTCACGGCCATCGCCCGAAGAAAAATGTCGAAGCGCTCATTTCTGGAACGCTTGATTTCATCCAGGGGCGCGGCCTGGCTATCGAACTTTCCACCGCCGGCTGGCGCAAACCGGTGAAGGAACTTTATCCGAGTGACCAGATCATCAAGTTGGCTCTTGCGATGAAAATTCCATTCACCACTGCATCCGATGCGCATTCGCACGTGCAGCTCGGTGAAAATTACGATCGCCTGGAGGAAAAGATGAACTCGTTAGGCCTGCGCGAGATTTCCACCTTCGAGAAACATCGCCGCGCTTTGTAGCCGTCTGTGGACATCAAGGAGCGGCGATTTCCAAATCGCCGACTAGCAAATGCGGCTTTGCCGCCAAGAATTTCTGCGATTGAAAATCGCCGCTCCTTGAAAGCGCTGCGAACGATCATGCTTAATGCTGGCTCAGATTCCCAAACTCGGCGGCAAACCCATTCCGCCGGTAAGTTTGCTCATCTCCGATTGCGCCAGCGCCTTGCCCTGCTCAATCGCCTGTTGCACGCCGCTCAAAACGAGATCCTCCAAAATCTCAATGTCTTCCGGATCGACAATCTCCTTCGCGATTTTAATTGAAACGACATCGCCGGCACCATTCGCCACGACCGTGACCTTGCCGCCGCCGGCCTGCACTTCCACTGTTTTCTCCTCCAGCTCAGCCTGCGTCTTCGCCATTTGCTCCTGCATCTTCTGAGCTTGCTTCATTAACTTGTTGATGTTCATGCGTCGCGATCGTCCTCAGGATTTGATTTCGCCCTTAAAAATTTCGAGCGCTTCTTTAATAAGCGGGTCGTCTTTGAAAGTCTCGGCCGTGCTTTGCTTTTTTGTTTGCGGCGGTGCTTCATTGATCACCGGCGCGCCAGGCAAACCTTCCTTCATGACAAATTTCACATTCCAAGCGCTTCCGCTGATTTCTTTCAGGAGCGACTCGAGGAAGCGTCGATTGTTATCCGTCGCGAGCGTCTCGATCATCGACTTCTGCTCTGGCGGATAACCAATGAGAAACGTGCGGCCTTCCGTTCCGATTCCGCGCGTCGAATCGATCAAAGTTTTCAGGAATCGTTTCTGCGCCGGAACTTTCTCCGCAAGTTTGTGCCAGATCTCATCGACGTTTAGCGATGCACTCTCTTCTTGGGTAGCGCGGGCGTCTCGCCCGTGTTGCGCCGTGTCTCGCGGCGCATCTCTTAATGAGCCTTCGGCTCCTGATTTTGGTGCGCCGGACGAGACATCCGGCGCGGCGCGCGAGACACGCGCCCTACCCGGAGGGGCTTCGCTCGCGCTTGGCGTTTTCCCGTCCTTTAACGCGGAAAGATTCTCGATCACTTCATTCAGCGTCACCTGATTGAGCGTCTGGATGGCTTTGATCACGGCGACTTCGAAATGCAGTTTCTTATTCGGCGCCCATTTCATGCGGCCTTCCGCGGCCGCGAATTGGTCGATCAATTCAAGCAATCGATCGGTCTCAATCGCTGCGCTCTCGGTCTCGAGCGATTTCTGTAATTCCGGATTCGCATCATCCGCCAGCGCTTCCGGTTTCACTTTGAAAATAAGCAGGTCGCGCAAATAGGAAATGAGGTCGCCCGCCAACTTCATCATGTCTTTGCCTGATTCGCTTTGCTCCTGCACGAGCTCGATCGCTTCCGCCGTCGCGCTGCGCAAGATCCGATCGGTCAGGTCAGCGACTGTTTGTTCGCTCGTGAATCCAAAAACTTTCAGCACGTCGCCTTCGCTGATCGGATCGCCGCAAAACGCCACGAGTTGATCGAGCATCGATTCCGCATCCCGCAATCCGCCCTCCGCGCCGCGCGCGATCGCATGCGCCGCCGCAGGTTCGAGCGTGATCTTTTCCTGCTTCGCAATGTATTGCAGATGATTGGCGATCAACTTCGCCGGAATGCGATGCAGATCGAAGCGCTGGCATCGACTCAAGATTGTCGGCAAAACTTTTTGCGGTTCCGTCGTCGCGAAAATGAATTTCACATGCGGCGGCGGCTCCTCCAGCGTCTTGAGCAACGCGTTGAAGGCAGCGGACGAAAGCATGTGCACTTCGTCGATCAAATAAATTTTGTAGCGACCCTTCGCTGGTGCGTAGCGCACGTTGTCCCGTAATTCGCGCACATCCTCCACGCTGTTATTGCTCGCGCCGTCGATCTCGATGACATCGAGACTGTTTCCGCCGGTGATTTCTTTGCAGTTATCGCAAACGCCGCAGGGCGTCACGGTCGGCCCTTTCACGCAATTGAGCGCCTTGGCTAAGATGCGGGCCGTCGAAGTTTTGCCGACACCGCGTGGGCCGACAAAAAGATAAGCGTGCGCGAGACGATTCTGTTCGACCGCATTCTTCAATGTTTGCGAGACATGATTTTGTCCGACAAGATCGTCGAATGTCTGCGGTCGATACTTCCTCGCGAAGACTTGATAACTCACACGCGAAATCTACGCGAGCATGCGCGAAGCGAAAATAGAAAACGCAAACTGCCGCTTCGATTGAAACAAAAGAAACCTACGGCAGGCGGTGATTCGCGCGCCACCGATTTGGTGGCGTGTCGAGGTCATTTTGTGCGCGTGGTCGGAGAACCGGTCAGCCGTGCTGCCGAGTATGATCGGAATCCCGATCAAATCGATCACATTCACATCATGATTCGGGCCGGGGGCTATGGGATTCTTCGTATCGCGATCAATACGTCGTCTCTTCCCAATCGCGTTCTTGGCTTCAACCCAAACGTGCAAATTGCTGTGATTCCCTCGAAATGGATGGAGCCGCCGGCGACGGGCGTTTTCCTGGCCGAGCCGTTGGATTACGCCGACCTCGAGAAGGCGCACGATGTTGACTTTCGTGAATACGAACGAACGGCGCTCGAAGAGTTGCTTCTCAGAAAAATTGATTCGGCGCGTTTTATCGAAGGATGGGGCGATTTGTATGTGCGCGGTCATGCCGGCATCCATCAGGTCCATAGCCGCCGCGCAAGCACTGCCTTTCCGATGGATCACATTGGCCGTGACGGGGCGCTGCGTTTTTATTTTCCTGCAGGCGAAACCGAGATGCTGCTTTTCAAATTCTTTGGGCAGCCGTAAGGATTCCTCGCTACCACTTTTTCTCGTGAAGCCAAAGTTACTCTTGCTCGTGCTCCTGCTCGTAATCGATGCAAGAGCGCGCGAACCGATCCCGGCTCCATCGCAAAGCAAGGTCATTCGCGCGCGTGATCTTGGGATTCCTTTCGATGGAACGCCGGGAAAATTTAACGCCATTACCGATGTTGCCGGTGTTGAAGTCGGATGCACGACGTTGATCAGCGGCGAAGGCAAAATGGAAGCGGGCAGCGGCCCGGTGCGCACTGGAGTTACCGCGATCATTCCTCGCGGTCATGATTCACTCAACGATCCCGTTTACGCGGGCGTATTCAGTTTGAATGGAAACGGCGAGATGACGGGCACAGCATGGGTGGAAGAGAGCGGTTTTCTCGAGGGGCCGGTTGTGATGACGAACACGCACAGTGTTGGCCTCGCGCGAGATGCTGTCATTGCCTGGCGCGTCAAACACGGCGCGGCCGATAACACTGGTTATTGGTGGAGTCTGCCTGTCGTCGCGGAGACCTGGGACGGTTGGCTGAATGATGTGAACGGATTTCATGTGAAGCCGGAAGACGTTTTTCACGCGCTCGATTCCGCGCACGGCGGCGCGATTGAGGAAGGAAGTGTCGGCGGCGGAACGGGAATGATTTGTTACGAATTCAAAGGCGGCAACGGAACTGCGTCGCGCAAAATCGAGATGAAGGCGGGAAAGGATAGCCCGGCGCGGACTTTCACCGTCGGTGTTTTTGTGCAGGCTAATTGCGGACGTCGGCCACAACTCACGATCGCCGGGGTTCCAGTTGGCAAGGAAATCCCGGGCGAAGTTTACAAGGAAGAGGCGGGCTCGATTATTATCGTCGTTGCGACGGATGCACCGCTCTTGCCTAACCAGTTGAAACGTCTGGCTCGCCGCGCTTCGTTAGGTCTCGCGCGCACCGGTAGCGTTTCGGGAAATGGGTCGGGCGATTTGTTCATCGCGTTTTCGACCGCGAATCCCAATGTCGCGAATCCCGATAAGTTGACGCATTCAGTAGAGACAATTCCGAACGATCTGCTCGATCCGATTTTTGCCGGCGTTGTGCAGGCAACCGAGGAAGCAATCGTCAATGCGCTCGTCGATAATCACGAAATGACCGGGCGCGACAATCATCACGTCGATGCGTTGCCGCACGAACGGGTGCGCGAATTGTTGAAGAAGTACAATCGGATTTCTCCTTGAGCTGACATGGTTCGGACTAATGCGTTTTGTCATGTCGAGCGAAGTCGAGACATCTCTTTCTGTTGACCGCGCTGCGATAGGAGCAATGAGAGATTCCTCGACTTCGCTCGGAATGACAGAATTTTTCAACAAAGCGCGTAGACGAATTGCGTTTATTCTTGTGCTGCTGTTGCTGTCGGCCTTTCGACAACCCGTGCGCGGCGAAGAACCGACGCCGCCGTTAAACGTGCAGGATCATCGCGCCGAAATTCGCGCCGCGCTCTTGCGATCCACTCCGCTTGGTTCAAAACCGCGCGACGTGCTCACCTTTATCAAGAATCGTCTGCTGCAAAAAGATGACGCGTCACCGCTCTTGGAAAATCATCCCGCGATCGGTGAAGCGGCCGAGCGATCGGATCGACGCGGAACGAAGAGCATTCGGCTCGAGGTCGGGCGTTATCTTACCCATCCGGAAGTTATTTTCCTAACGGCGCCGATCATGATGGAGCAGGAAGTAACAGCGCAGTGGGCCTTCGACGAACACGATCGGCTTGTCGAAATTTTCGTCGACAAGAAGTCGGCGCTTTATTGATCGAGATTGGAGCGGACTGCGCCGGGCGAACGATCGCTGCCGGCAAGCGCCAGAATTACATCTGTTTTTGAGACGCTGCCGAGAAGCGTGCTTTCAGATTCCGCGATCACCGGAAGACGTTCGCCATCATGTTTCGTGAATTGTTCCAGCGCTTCCGTGAGCGAAGCGCCGGGATGCACGGTCGGAAAACTTTCGCGCAAAATATCGCGGGCGATGACCAGCTCGGCCAGCTCGGGAGAATTCAAATAATTCTTGATGTCGTGCAGCGAGATCGCGCCGATGAAGCGTTCGTGGTCGGTCACATAAAGATAATTGAAGCGACTCGCGATAAACTTTTGTCCGATCTCGCCAAAGCGCGCCTGCGGCGAAACGGTAAGCGGATCGGATTTGATGAGATCGCGCACGTGAAGTTCGGCGAGTTGCTTGCGATAATCGCCTGCACCTTTGCGCTGCAACGCTTCCGCGTAGATCGATCGTTTTGTGATGCTGACCGATGTGTAATAGGCGACCACGCAGGCGAGCATGAGCGGCAGAATAATTTGATAATCGAGCGTCAGCTCAAAAATCATGATGATCGCCATGATCGGTGCGTGCGTGGCGGCGGCGAGGAATGCGCCCATGCCGACGAGCGCAAAAGCGCTTGGGTTTATGAAGAACGGGCCGGCAAGATATTGCGCGACGTCGCCGAAAAGAAATCCCAGGCTGGCACCGACAAACAACGTAGGCGTGAAAACGCCGCCGACTGCGCCCGAGCCGAAAGTCGCGCAGGTGGCGAGAATCTTGAAAACGAGAATGACGAGAAGAATCTGCCAGAGCCATTCCCCGCGCAGAATTGAGTTCACCGCGCTGTATCCGTTGCCGCAGACCTCCGGATGCCAGACGGCAAGGATACCGACGACGAGACCGCCCATGCACATTTTCAAATAAACCGGAAGCCTGGTGCGGGAAAAGAGCTGCTCGCTCGCGCGCAAAAGCCGCACGAACCAGGGGCCGATCAACCCAGTCGTTAGGCCGAGCACCAGATAAGGAATGATTTCCCAATTCCTGTTCAGGCGAAACGGGGGAATCTCGTAGAGGGGCGTTGCGCCCAGAAGTCCGCGGACGGTCAGGGTCGCGACGACAGAAGCGAAAACGAGCGGCCCAAAAATTTCCATGGCGACCGAACCGAGCACGATTTCGGCAACGAAAAGCGCACCGGCGATGGGCGCATTATAGGCTGAGGCAATTCCGGCCGCGGCGCCGCAGCCGACGAGCAGACGAAGTCGCGGTGTGGACCATTTCTGAAGGCGACCGGCGAGCGAAGCGACGAGCGAGGAAAGTTGCACGAGCGGTCCTTCACGTCCGATCGAACCGCCGGATGCAATCGTGAAAAGGGCGGAAAGACATTTCGTTAGGCTGCGGCGCGTGGAAATTTTTCCGTCGCCCAGCACGACCGCTTCCATGTAATCGGTCGTCGTGACCGTCCGCGCCAGCGTGTGCCTAACAACATGATCGCGCCTGCCATCAAACCGCCGATAGCCGGAGTCGCAATCCGTCGCCAGAGCGAGAGTTGTTCGAAACTTTCCACCAGTCCCGGCGAGGAACTGCCGGTAAGGATTTTGTGCACGACGCTGGTCGCATAGCGAAAAGCGATCGAACAGACGGCGCCAGAAAATCCAATCACGCCCGCCCAGAAGAGCGTGACTTGCAGATCGCTCGGATGCGCGATTTCCTTGAAGCGGATCCAGAGTTTGATCTGCCGCAGGGAAGCGAGTTTCGGTTTGGATCGATTCCGGTATCTGCTTCGCTTTCTGCCGCCACTCCAACACGTGAGGCGGATCAGCGCATCGCGTCAAGACGGCGCCTTGTTCTGACCTGAGTCCCGCAGCGAAATTAATCAATGAACTATGTCCAACTCGGAACGAGCAACCTGAAGGTTTCGCGTATTGCTCTCGGCTGCATGAGTTATGGCGTTCCGAAGCGCGGCACGCATCGCTGGTCACTCGATGAAGAGAAGAGCCGGCCGTTCATCAAGCAGGCACTCGAATTCGGGATCAATTTTTTCGATACCGCGAATGTTTATTCCGACGGCACGAGCGAAGAAATCGTCGGACGCGCGTCTGCGCGATTTTGCGAAGCGCGATGAAGTTGTGCTGGCGACGAAAGTTTTCTTTCCGATGAGCGATGGGTCGAATGTCGGCGGGCTTTCTCGCAAGGCCATCTTCGCCGCGATCGACGACAGCTTGCGGCGGCTCGGGACCGACTACGTCGATCTGTATCAGATTCATCGCTGGGATGACAAAACTCCGATCGAGGAAACACTGGAGGCGCTGCATGAGGTCATCAAAGCCGGCAAGGCGCGTTACATCGGCGCGTCTTCGATGTATGCGTGGCAATTCGCCAAGGCGCTTTATCTCGCCGATCTGCAACGGCTGGACGCGGTTCGTCTCGATGCAGAACCATTACAATTTGCTCTATCGCGAGGAAGAGCGCGAGATGATGCCGCTTTGCCTGGACGGAAGAGATCGGCGTGATTCCGTGGAGTCCGCTGGCGCGTGGACGGCTGACGAGACCGTGGAGCGAAAAGAATGAGACGCAGCGCGGGCCGGGTCGGATGACTTTGGCAATAAGATGTATGCGGACACGGAAGAAGCGGATCGCGCTGGTGGTCGATCGCGTGAATGAAGATCGCGAAGACGCGCGGAGATCCCGCCGGCGCGGGTGGCGCTGGCATGGCAGTTCGGCAAAGCCGTACATCACAGCGCCAATTGTCGGTGCGACCAAGCCGCATCACCTCGCGGATGCAGCGGCAGCGCTGGACGTTCGATTATCGCCGGAAGAAATTGCGACACTGGAAGAACCTTATGTTCCGCATCCGGTTCTCGGATTCTGAAACGGGTTAGCCTGTTGGAAAACCGCATGTCATGTCGAGCGAAGTCGAGACATCTCTTCCTGTTCATTCGTGCCTGGGATAAAAATGAGAGATTCCTCGACTTCGCTCGGAATGACAAGACTTCAGCAAAGCCGAGGCGCTCAAGTTTTCGTGACAGATCGATAAACCAGCATCGCCGCCGCAATATCTTCAACCGCCATGCCTAACGACTTGAAGATTGTCGTTTCCTCGCGGCGCGGATCGATTCTGTCCGGCCAGCGCTTCGCCGAGTTCGGCATGAATTTTTGCGCCGGAAAGAATGACGTCGCCCGATTCCTTCATCGCGGCTTCCTTCGAATCGACAAAGACAACGTTCGCCATCGCGTCATCATCCAGTTCGCGCCAATCGGGACGGCACGCGCCGACGGCGTTGACATGACGCCGCGCTTCAGCCACGAGCCTCGCAAAACCGGGGTGGTCGCAGCTTGTTGCCACGACGACAACATCCGCGTCCATTACCGCGTCCTCTGCCGACATCGCTTTGCCTCCGATTTCTTCGGCGAATTTTTCCGCATGATCCGGCGCGCGACTCCAGACACGAACTTCCTCAAAATGTCCGAACGAGCGCCAGCGCTTCAGCAATGACTGCGCGCCTGCACGCCGCTCCCAAGAATGGCGAGGACGCGCGCATCTTCCGGGGCAAGAAGCTTCGTCGCCACAGCGGAGACGGCAGCCGTTCTCATTTCCGTGATCAATCTTCCGTCCATCACGGCGAGCGGCGCGCCAGTTTCCGGGTCGACCAGAAAAATTGTCGCCATATGCGTCGGTATGCCGCGGTCTGCATTTGGGGGATAGAAGGTGACAATTTTCACTCCGAGTCCGTCTGCCAGGGCCGGCATCAATCCGAAAAAGCCGCCCGGAGGATCAACAGCGAATGACGGACCGAACCGGTTGAGTCACGCGACCGGCGGAGAAATCGATAAGAGCTTTCTCCATCGCAGGAATCAATTGTTCCATGCGCAGATATCGGCGCACCTGTTCTTCGTCGAGAAATGGCGGCATGGCGGATTATGTTACGACCTCGGCATAAGAACAGCTTTACAGATAGGGAAATCTGGCGGAGTCAAAGAATGCAAATGTTTACATCAAATCGGAAGCCCGAATCTGCACAACCTGCGGCGGAACCGCCGAGACCGGCGGCCACTCCTCCGCCGCCCAGCCGGCCTGCTGACACCCGCGCGAATCCGGCGGCCTTCTCTCGAGCGGCGTCTCAATAAAAGGATCGGTGAAATTTCAGAACGAGCTCTTGATCGATGGTGAGGTCGAAGGCTCGATCGATTCGCCGGGCGTCCTAACAATTGGAAAACAGGCTCGCATACGCGGCGAGGTCAAAGTAAAATCAGTCACCGTTCAGGGAACGGTCGATGGCAACATCATGGCCACCGAGCGTTGCGAGTTGCAGGCCGGTTGCACGCTGCGTGGCGATATCGAAGCGCCGCGTCTGGTGGTGGATGAGAACGCCACATTTTTCGGCAGCGCCAAGATCGCGACGAAGCCAGCCTGAGAAAAATTCGCTGCCACAAAATCGGGACGAACGAAGCGGTTATTCGTCTTCGTATATTTCCGACTGGAGCTGCTGTTTCAAATGGCGCCGCGCTGATTTTTTGATGGCGCGCCGTTCTGCCGCGACCGCTTGCTTGTCGGCCTGACGTTGTTGTTTGGTGCGCGTATCGACGTCGCGCGAGAGATGCGAAATCTTTCGGTCGCTGAGCGCCGACTCTTTCGCTCGTTAGGCTTGGCGTAGGGATCCATTGGAATAGACTCGCCAGCCAGTCGCGCGCATTTTGCACGTCCGCATCGATCAAGCCGTGGCCGGCGTTTACAAAATGCAGATTTACATCTGCGCCGGAGTCGCGCAAGAGACTCGCAAGATTCTCGCTTTCGGATGCGGGAACAATCGGATCCTGATTGCCTGCGGAAATCAAGACACGAGTATCGTTCAATATCGGAAGTGAATTCGGGATTAGAGGCACCATCGCGCGAAAGAGAATGGCAGCGCGCAGAATTTCCGGACGAAGCAACAGCAGGCTGGCAGCGATGTTTGCGCCGTTTGAAAAACCTACGGCAATAATCTTTGCGACATCGAGTCCGTAATCTTTTGATGCAGCAATAATGAAGTCGCCGAGTTCCTGCGTTCGCTGCTTCAAATCCTCCAGATCGAATACGCCTTCGGCGAGCCTTCGAAAAAAACGTGGCATTCCATTCTCCAACACCTTTCCTCGCGGGCTAAGTAAGGCCGCGTTCGGATCGAGATTGCGGCCGAGTGGAATGAGATCGTGCTCTTTTCCACCGGTCCCATGAAGTAGCAGCAACGTGCGTTCGGATTTTCCGCGCACAAACTCGTGCACGAAATCTAACGCTCGCTTCATGACGTCCTCGGCACTCGTGATCGGGCGGCAAAATGCTTCTCGATCTCCGTGCGCGCGCATTCCAGCCATGGCGGCACGCGCAAGTTTGTCGCCCAGCTCATCAAGATTTTCATCCAGCGTAAATCCAGGTGGATCGGTAGCAATCTCAAACAATACGCCGCCGGGTTCGCGAAAATAGATCGAGTGAAAATAGGTGCGATCCATCACTGGACTCACGTTGTAGCCGAGGCTCGATGAGATGTTCCCGCCATGCGTGTTGTTCTTCGTCATCCGCGCGCGAAAGGCGATATGATGAACCGAGCCCGCCGCGACATGCCCCGGACTGACTTTCCGGCATGCAAAGCAAATCAATTGTCCTTCCTGCGCCGGCAATGCTGGGCGCGGCAAATCGGAAACGGTTTCCCGCTTGTTCGACAAGCTTGATAACCAAAACTTTCGGTCAAAAGTTTTGCCGTGCGCTCATAACCTTCGAGCGCGGAGGAGACGCTATGGAATCCGCGAATCGAATGTTCGGGCGGAACGGGGCTCGTTCCCAGGGTTCTCCTCCATCGTCAGAATTCGAAGCAATCAATTCCAGCAGAAGACCGTCGGGATCTGCGAAGCGAATCACTTCTTCGCCAAATCGCGTCGCTGTTCTCTCGGCCACGACGTGTTGTTCCTTGGAGTCGTTCGAACCAATATCCATGGAGTTTGGCGAAATCGAAAACGCCGTCGCTTCGATTTGACCGGTGCCACGAACGCCGCGGCGCGCGCCTGGCCATGGAAAGAACGTCAAAATCGTTCCCGGCGTTCCGCGCGCATCGCCAAAATAAAAGTGATACGAGCCCGGATCATCGAAGTTGACCGTCCGCTTAACGAAACGAAGTCCGAGCAGTCCGACATAAAAATCGAGGTTGCGCTGCGGATCAGTCGTAATGGCTGTGACGTGATGAAGTCCACTGATGGAAATTGCCATGTGTCGTTGTAGCTGCCCCGAACGCTTTCGGGGCAGAAGGATTGCATCATTATCAAACTATTCGCGAACATCGGCGAATTGATCAAGTCGTGCTATAACCAATCATGAATTGGGAAGCGGTGAATGCCATCGCACAGCTGGTCAGCTCGGTCGGCGTGATCGTATCGCTTCTTTATCTGGCGGTGCAGGTCCATCGCAGCACTCGCATCGCGAAACTCGCGGCGCAGGATGCGGCGACGACAGCGTTGCGCGATGTCACTCGTCCCTTTGCCGAGAATCCCGAAGTGGGAACAATATGGCGAAAAGGTCTCGAAGATTTCAACGCGCTGGCGCCCGATGCGAAGGCACGCTTTTTTCACGTAGCCTTCCAATTTCTGAAGGCGATGGAGACAATCCATTTCCATTACATATACGGATTGATGGAGGAACAAGTCTGGCGCGGGTGGCGCAATCTGTATCGCCATTATCTCGATGCGCCGGGTCTGAATTATTACTGGAAACTGCGCCACAATCTTTTTTCCGAACGGTTCCAGAAATTCGTCGAGGCTTTGGAGCCGCCCGCGCAACGGCTCACAGTGGGCAATCTCCTCGGCGAAGAAACTCCCGAGATCAATTCGCCGAAGTAAATGCCCTGGCGGAGAAGTTGGTCGCGCGGGAGGTAATCCAGCGCATTGATCAGGCATGAAATTTGCCGCCTCTGTGTCAGACGCCGAGATCGAACAAGATCGGAATTTGTTCGTCCAAAGAATTGGGTAAACAGGGAAGCCGCTTCGGATTCGTTTCCGGGGCGGCTTATTTTTTCCGGCGTGCAAATTCTTCCAGCGGAACTTTTCGCTCGCGTTGAGTGGCCGGGAAATCGCACGCTACCTGCCATGCAGGTCATGAATTGGGTCGCAACTATTTGTTGCCTAACGACTTTGAGCTGTGTCGCGGGAGAGAAAACGCAGATGAAGGCGATCGTTGCTCATCAATACGGTGGGCCGGAAGTGTTGAAGTACGAGGACGCTCCGCGGCCGGAGCCAAACTGGAATGAAGTTCTCGTGCGCGTGATCGCAAGCGGTGCGAATCCCGCCGATCCGCTCATCGTTTCCGGGAAATATGCGAAGGAGTTCGGAACGCATCTTCCGTTGATTCCAGGTTACGATGTTGCAGGTGTCGTGGAAAAAGTCGGCGGCGGCATTACGAAGTTCAAGGTCGGCGACGCGGTTTACGGTTACCTTCTTTTTGGGGGCGGTTGGGCCGAGTATGCAATTGCGAACGAATATGAGATCTCGATCAAACCCAAATCGCTCACGTTTGTGGAGGCGGCCGCAGTTCCTCTGGCCGCGTTGACCGCGTGGCAGGCATTGGTCGACACCGCAAAGCTGAGCGCCGGGCAGACGATTCTGATTCATGGCGGTTCCGGCGGAGTGGGAAGTTTCGCCATCCAGATTGCGAAAACGCGGGGAGCGAAAGTGATCGCCACGGCTTCCAATCGAAATCAGGACTTGCTCAAGCAACTCGGCGCCGACGTGGCGATTGATTACACGAAGACAAAATTTGAAGAAGTCGCGAAAGATGTCGATGTGGTACTCGATCCGGTGGGGAAAGATACGCTCGCGCGTTCCTATGGCGTGGTGAAAAAAGGTGGGATCATTGTCTCCCTCGTTTCCCGCGTGGATAAGGCAGAGCTGGATAAACACGGAATTAGTGGCACGCCGATCGCTGCCAAACCGAACGCTGACGAGCTGGCGGAGATCACGAAATTGATCGACGAGAAAAAAATCAAATCCATCGTAACTCAAGTGATGCCTTTAACCGACGCAGCGAAGGCTGATGAGCAGGCGGCCACACATCACACCCGCGGCAAGATTGTGATCAGGATCGCCGACGAACCAAAAGCCTAACGAGTAATGTTTATGAAGAATCCGATGATTTTCGTGGCGGCGGCGCTGGGCATCTCGTCGCTCTTTGCGGAATCATCCTCGCCCACCATGAAGGCGATTGTGATTCATCAGTATGGCGGCCTCGAGGTGTTGAAGTATGAAGATGCGCCGCGTCCCGAACCGAAAGAGGATGAAATGTTAATCCACGTCATGGCCGCTTCGGTTAACCCGGTCGATGTCGCCATTCGCTCCGGGGAATTTGCGCAATATTTCCACACGAAGTTGCCGTTGATCCCTGGGATGGATGCGGCGGGAATCGTGGAGAAAGCCGGAGCGGCGATCACGAAGTTTAAGAAAGGCGATCCGGTCTACGCGTTTTTCACTTTGAAGAATGAAGGCGGATATGGGCAATTTGTTATCGCGAAGGAGAACGAGACGTCGGCCAAACCGAAATCGCTTACTTACGAAGAAGCTGCAGCAGTGCCGGCAGTCGGATCAACGGCCTGGCAGGCATTGGTGGAAACGGCGGGGTTGAAGGCGGGACAGACGGTTCTTATTCATGGCGGATCGGGCGGCGTCGGTCATTGCGCCATCCAAATCGCAAAGGCAAAGGGCGCACGTGTGATCGCGACCGCGTCCACGGCGAATCAGGAGTTCCTCAAGAAACTTGGGGCAGATCAGGCGATCGATTATACGACGACGAAATTCGAGAGCGTGGTGAAGGACGTTGATGTGGTGCTGGACGCAGTGGGCGGTGACACGCTGACGCGTTCCTACGACGTGGTGAAGAAAGGCGGCGTCATCGTCTCGATCGCTGGCGAACCCGACGAAGCGGCGCTGAAGAAGCGCGGAATTCGTGCCGCTGCCATTTCTGCGGTGCCAAAAGCGAATGTCCTTGAAGAATTGACTAAATTGATTGACGCGAAAAAGTTGACGCCGGTCGTGACGAAAGTCTTTCCGCTCCCGGAGGCGGCAAAAGCGCAGGAAGCGATCGCAACCGGGCACACGCGTGGGAAAATAATTTTGAAAGTCGGCGACGAACTGAAAGCTTGAAATGAAAGCGTCACTGGGTTTCGGAATTTTTCGGAATCGAGATTATTGCTGGCTTGCTAACGATCACGGCGGCGGCGATTATTTGCCGGGCGATGTGCTTTGGTTGCAGTTGGTGGCGCCATCTGACTCGTTAGGCAAATCGTATTGGCAATAGGGCGAATTTCACATTTTTATGTCCGAACAAGAACCTGATGAGCAAACAGCCGGGAACGGGCCTGCCAGCGAGGATTCCTCGAAATCCGACCACGAGGGTCGCTTGCGTCCGGCGCTAACGGCGGAGCAACGACGGCTTCTTGGAAAGCCGCGTCCCGTGCACAAGCGATTGGAAGCGGAAAAGGAAATCGCGAATGCGCCACCAGAGTCGTTAGGCCAGCATCGCCGCGAAACACGAGAATCACACGAGTCAGCTGCGAAAGAATATTCCGGACAAGAATCAGCGGATCCTGCGTCGACGAGCGACGAGCCGAAATCCGGACCGGATGTTGCCGTCACGAGTCCGGATGAAAAATCCTCGGGCGGGGGGATGCGGCGCGCAGCTCTTATCCTCGGCGTGATCGTAGCTCTCCTCGCAACTTTTTACGTCGGCAAAAAGTTCGACTACTGGCGTTATCTCTGGACGGTGAAAAATAAGCCGAGCCTGGGAGAGAAAATTCCCGACAAATACCCCGGTGTCCCGGCCAGCGAACTCGTGGAGCAGGGGCTCGTGCTCGAGCACGCCGGCCGTTGGGACGATGCGGGCGAACGCTACATCGCGGCCAAGCATAAGGACCTTCGATACCGCGGAATTCTCTATCGTGTAGGCAAGCTGGCCTACGACAAAGGCAATTTCGATGTGGCGGATAGGCTTCTCGGACGCGCGCTGGCCTTCGGCGAAAACATTGATATGGCAAATTATTTGCGTGGTTTGATTGCCACGCGCCGTCACGATCTTCCTGCCGCGGAACGCTTCTTCGAAGCGGCCACGACGGCGGAACCATTCGTGGCAGATTATTATTACTATTGGGCTGAGGCATTGCGCCAGGCGCATCGTCCCAATGATGCGGTCACGCGCTACGAACAGGCAGCACGTCGTACTCGCGACGATCAGGACCTGGCGGTGTGCCAGTTCAAAGTGCGAATTGCTCGCCTGGACGCCGGAGAAAATGCACAGCTCAAAGCCGAAATCGAGGAGCAAGGAAGCACCGGCCCGCTTCCTTTGGATTGGTCGTTGACCGAGGCCTCGCTCGCCATTCGCGAAGGTCGAATCGACGACGCCGTGCGCTCGGTCACGAACGCGCGGGCGGCCATTGCTCATACTGAGAACGGCGGCGGAATCTTCCTCTCGTGCATTAATGACGTGCTGTTTCAAGACGCATGCCGGAGATCCCCCGCTTTGGCGGCGGCCTGCGAAATCGAAACGTCTTCGCCCTGACTCGTTAGGCCAACTGGTCAGGCCCGCGATAACGATTGAAGCGAGGGAAATCGCGTCTAGATTCTGCGCCCGTGAACTTTTTTAAACGAACCATCTCGTGGATCGCAGTGATTCTTTTTTCCGCTGCGTGCTTCAATTTTGCACAGGCCGCACCGGCCCAATCTCCGTCCGTTGGCCCGGAGAAGCTTGGAGTCGAGAACATCACTACACTCACTCTCGAGCACCGCCGCCAGCTTCTGTCGGCTATGACAGCGGAAGAGCGCGAAAAGTTGGCCGAGCAATTTCGCAAACTTCCCGCGGGTGGGCCTTCAAACGGCAAGATCAACGCGTTATATATAGCCTGGGCCGCGATGGATCCCGCACGAGCGATCGAGAACGCAAAGAAATTTCCGACGGCTGAGACGCGACGCGTAGCGATGGAAGCCCTCTGCTTCGGGTTGAAACCAGAAGCCGGCAAGACGATTTCCCAAGCGATAAAGGAACTTCCCGACGATGCCCTTGCTGCTGGAGACAAGGACCGATTTCTTGGCATGGCGATCGTGAAGTGGAGTCAGGCTGATCCGGCGCCGGCCGCGCAGTTTCTGGCGGAAGTTTATCCGAATGCAGCGACACGGTTGACGAAGCCGGGAGCAGGCGACGGCGATTTGCTCACTACGACCAAGGCGGTGGCACAGAATTGGGGCGCGGTTGCTCCGCAAGCAGCCGTGGATTCGTTTAAGAAACAACGACCGGAAAATCTGGTCGCCGTGCAAGGCGCTATTCTTGGTTGGTGGAAAAAGGATCCGAAAGCGGCGGCCGCTTATCTCAGCGCACATGTGAGCACGCCTAACGAGCGAGAAGTTGCCGGCCTGATGTCCGGCACGATAGCGGGACAGGATCCCCGCCTGGCTTCGCAATGGGTCGAGTGGGTGAAAGAGGATAGGGTACGCCGCCGCTTAAGACTGGGGATTGCCCAAGTCTGGACCATGCATGACGCAAAAGCAGCCGGCGCATGGTCGAAGAGTTTCGTTGGCAAGGAAGGTGAGGAAACGATCGGCGTGGTGGCCGGCGTGTGGGCGTTTGGCGACGCCGCGGGGGCCGGGAAATGGATCGATTCACTTCACGGCCGGGCGCGCGATATGGCGATTCGCGGTTTCGCAGAGACGATGGCGAGAACGAATCAGAAACTGGCTCTGGAATGGGTTCTGAAAATGGAGGACCGCCAGGCAAGCGCACGTTTCGTCAAGGGAATCGCCACCGATTGGCTTAAGCAAAAGCCGGATGAAGCGAAAGCGTGGATTGAGAAAAGTAAACTCTCGGATGCGCAAAAGAAGGAGTTATTTAAAAGCCGGATTGGCATTGAGTGACAAATGTTTGCCGACAACTCGACGGCTTTAAGCCGTCAAGTTTCAAAGTGGGATTGGTTTCTTGGTTTATGAGATGGGTTGTAACGACTGCAACGCGTTGTGATCGGCACAATGAATCGGCCCGCCAGAACAGCGGTCAAATCATGGGCGGTGAGGGTTTCGAACCCCCGACCTACTGGGTGTAAACCAGCCGCTCTACCACTGAGCTAACCGCCCGAAGTTCTCACGAAGGGCACACTATGTGTGCCGCGGGCGAAAGGGCAAGCAGTCAGCACTGCTCTCGAGCCCCGGTACGGGACAGCTTTCCGATCGCAGGTTCGCAGTGGCGAAGCCGTCCGACTTTGCTTCACCCGACAACTTGATTCTCCGGCGCCTGTCCCGTCTCAAACCTCGTGAGGTTGTCGATTGTTGTTGTGGCGATGTTTTGCAAAGCCTCACGAGTGAAAAAGGCCTGATGCCCGGTGATGATGACGTTTGGGAATGTGAGCAGGCGACTGAAAACATCGTCGCTGATGATGAGACTCGAACGATCCTCGAAGAAAATTTCTTCCTCTTCTTCGTAAACGTCGAGGCCGAGACAGCCAATGCGCCCGCTTTTCAGCGCTTCGATGACTTCGACGGTATCGATCAATCGTCCGCGGCTTGTGTTAATCAACATTGTGTCGTCGCGCATTTGCTGAAGCGCGCTCCGATTAATCAGGTGTTTGTTTTCCGGAGTGAGCGGACAGTGCAGCGTAATAATGTCGGAATGGGCGAGCAGATCTTGCAATGGCACGTAATCAACGCCTAACGAGCTGCATTGCTCGTTAGGGAAAGGATCGCAGGCCAAAACACGGCAGCCCATGCCGGTAAGGATTTGCGCGACAACCGCGCCGATCTTTCCCGTGCCGATGATGCCCGCGCTTTTGCCGTGCATGTCGAAACCGAGCAAACCGTCGAGCGCGAAATTCCCTTCGCGCACGCGATTGTAGGCGCGATGCAGTTTGCGGTTGAGCGCCAGCATGAGACCGATGGTGTGTTCGGCCACGGCGTAGGGCGAATAACCAGGCACGCGAACCATGGTGAGCTCGTGTTTCGCGGCGGCTTTGAGATCGACGTTGTTGTAACCAGCGCAGCGCAGCGCGAGCAGTCGCGATCCGCCAGCGACGAGACGTTCGATGACGGCTGCGTCGAGCCGGTCGTTTACAAAAACGCACACCGCTGCGAAGCCCCCGGCCAGCGATGCAGTTTCGAGAGTCAAGGGCGGCTCGAAAAACTTCAGCTCATGCCGCCCGGCATTTGCCGCGGTAAGAAACTCGCGGTCGTAACTCTTCGTGCTGAAGACAGCGACTTTCATTGCGATTCTCGGTTCAAATCGATCTCAGCCAGCTATTCATCCGTTTCTCTGTTGAAAGTGCCTAACGAATCGGTCGCGCCGATCACAGCAGTCGAACGCCGCGCGAACAGAGCCGCGCTGTGCTCACGGTTCGCTCAGCCAGGCGCGCGCCGCCTCAATTTCATCGTGCTTGAAGTAGCGGACCGTTGCTGTGGTAAATGGCTTACAAAAAATCGCCATGCCCTGCTGCCATTTCGTTTCCCCGACCATCGCCAAACGATCGATGTCGCGGAAGTGTCGCGCGCCGAACTTGGTGTCTTCCCACATCGCGCTCGCCGTCCACCCGTGGAAATCGTGCATCACGACCAGCATCCGGATTTTGCCGTGTCCCGCGATCGCGCGATCCACGGCCGGCACGAACGTGTTGTAATCCTCCTTCACCAATTTTCCAGTGAGGAAAATTTCGAGTGTCCTGCCGCCGTCGGTTTCCTTGAGCTCTATCGCCACGCTATTTGTCCGCCTCGGTGAAAGCTATCATGCCGCCCGTGACATTTTCGACGTTCTCATGGCCGCGCGCCTGCAGCATGCTCGTGGCAATGGAACTGCGATAACCGCTGCCGCAAATCACCGCGATCGGGCGGTCGTTCGGCAAATCGGGCGGCTGTTTCGCGAAGGACGAGAGCGGCACATGTCTCGCGCCATCGATGTGATTGCTTTGCCATTCCGTCGGTGTGCGCACATCGAGGACGAGTGGTCCGTTACGCTTCAGGCTCACTCTTAACTTCTCGACGCTGATCTGCGGCAATGTATGTGTTTGCGTTAGCGCGCTGGCTTCGATGTAGCCGACGAGCTTGTCGAAACCGATTCGGGCCAGCTCGAGCTGCGCTTTCTTCGCTTCGTCCGCCGAGTCAACGACGAGCGCGATCGGTTTTTCACTTGGGACCATGAAACCAGTCCAGGTCGAAAACGACGGGCTGCCCACGCCAATGTTAATGCTGCCGGGAAAATGACCGGCGCCGAAATCTTTGGCGGATCGCGCATCGAGTACCGACCGCGCCCTTCTGTGCCGCCTCTTTGAGCTGCTCCTCAGTCATTTCTTTGGGCGGCTGCAATGAGTCGAGTGGCGCAGCACCCCTGAGATTTACGCCAACGTCGTAGGAGAAATATGCCGGCCGATCCGGCAGGTTTGCGGTCATTTGCCTAACGAATTCAGTGCGGTCCTTGATTTGCATCGCCCAGTTCACTTTGCGTTCCTGCCCAACGAGCGAGAAGGGCGCGTCGGAAATGGCGCGGCCACAAAGCGAGCCGGCCCCATGCGCTGGATAAATTTTCACATCATCGGGCAAGGTGAGAATTTTCTCATGCAGAGAATCGTAGAGTTTGCCGGCAAGGGCACTCGGATCTTCATCGGCGTCGCGCAGGTCGGGACGCCCGACATCATTCACGAAAAGTAAATCGCCGGTAAAAATGGCAACTGGCTTATCTTTTTCGCGCACCAGAAACGAAAGGCTATCCGGCGAATGACCGGGCGTTTCGAGCAGTTCGACTTCGAGTGAACCGACTTTCACGTGGTCGCCATCTTTGGCCGCGACGTGCTCATATTTTACGGGCGCGAGATGCGAGATGTAAACTTTGGCGCCGGTGCGCTGCGCCAGCTCACGAAAGCCCGAAGCAAAATCGGCGTGCGGATGACTGTTGAAGATAGCGACGATCTTGAGCCCTTCGCGTGCCGCTTCGGCAAGGTAATCATCGATATCGCGCTTCGGATCTACCACCGCGGCTTCACCGTCTGCAGCGAAGAGATAAGAAGCGTGCGCGAGTCCTTCGACAAAAAAACGTTTCAGATGCATAACTTGGTTCGATTTGAGGTTTCGTTAGGCGAATTGGCCGAAGTCACAAGATGCCGTAACACCAAAGTTGCGACAACAATGCCATATCAAGAAAATTGAATCCACCGGTTACGAATGACGGTCGCCAGCCGGCGCCCGAAGTATTTTTGCCATGATCCTTTTGCGCGTCGGCACAACGAGGACCGGCGACTTTGCGTAACGGACAATCTGTTCGGCCGTGCTTCCCATGAGCACATGCGGAAGTCCGCTCCAGCCGTGCGTAGCGGCGACAATGAGATCGGCCTCGATCTTGTGCCCGTAACGATCGATGGTTTGCGCAGCCGGACCGTTCTTGATCTCAGTTTCAAACTTCACGCCGGCGAAATCGGTCGTTTCCACGAGATCGCGCATATGCGCCTCGGCGATTTCGCGCGCCCAGCGTACAAGTCTTGATTCACTATAGATAACCGCCGGCGGCAGATCGTGCTGGATCTGGAATGTGTTAAGGAGCACGAGCTGGCCGCCGAACAAGCGCGCGATGCCGACGGCGTAGTTCAATCCCTTCACCGAACAATCCGAGAAATCGACCGGCGCGAGCACGGTTCCAACCTTAAGCTGTTTCTTCTTGCCGGCGCGAGTTTGCCTAACGACCAAAACCGGACAGGGCGAGTGCCGGATGATTCGTTCCGCCGTGCTGCCGAGAAGAACGCGCTCCCATCCCGTGCGCCCGTGAGTCGATATCGCGATCAAATCCGCGCGAATCTCCTCCGCCAGTTTGCAGATTTGATGAAACGTCCGTCCGATGCGGATGTGACAAGTCGATTTCGGGACGTTGCAATCGGAAGCGATTGCTTTCAGATCGCGCTGGAGGCGCTGTTCTATTTCTACTTCCGAATCGACAACCGGCGGCATGATGGCCGGCGGTAGCGGGAACGCGAAATCGTGAACGTGCACGAAATGGATTTGGGCTTTCGTTTTGCACGCGATGAATTTCGCCCACTCGATCGGCGCGAGAGACGAGGGCGAAAAATCGATCGGCACGAGAATCGTTTTGATGCGGATCGGCTTCCGCGTCGGCGTTGCTTGCGCAGGGCGGCGCGAACGTTTTTGAGCAGGCTTTCGTCTCATGGCGGCGACTTGTTTTGCGCAGCGTATTACGTTTCGTCGCGCACGGCCAGTACGAGTCGCTTGTCCTTTTTCGTCATCTGCGAATCACCGCGCACTTTTTGTTTTCGACATGCAGGAAACGATTCGTTTCTGGCAGGGATTGGAGAGCTGTCCCTTTGTTGAAATGCGATTCCCTTTATTCAGGAATCTGAAAGCAGGACCCCATGTTTGGAAAAGACTTCGACTCTTTAAGCTCTTCGGTTTTCAGGTGCACATCGATTTCACAGCCTGTGGCGCACGGCAACGGAAATCCTAAGTGTCTGCGAAAGCCATCAGCACAAATCGGTTTTGAAGAGCGCGTCAGGGAATGGCTTTGCCGGATTGCGCTTTTACGTTCGCAATGTCGGAGCTGTTAATGGAATTATCCGCAGTTACATCCTGGCGGAAATTAGCGTCGCTCACGATCGAGCCAACCTGCCTCTTGGTTTGCGCGACGTCAGTTGAATTTACAACGCCATCTCCGTTCGTGTCGCCAGCAAGCACGTTTACGTTAATGGGTGTAGTTGGAAGCGTTTGCGTGTATGCGTCCCGCACAGCGCTCAAAGTAACTGTCATTCGTTGTGCATCAGTTACTCCCGTGAGGTTAACGCTCATTACGTTGCCAGCAAAGGTAGGATTGCCTGAAACCGCGCCATGTCCTGCGGTGACGGCAGCTGCCCCGCTGGTCACGTTGTTGGTAAAGGTGAACAAAAAGGTATGAGTGCCGCCGCTACTGAAGCGACATTCGACTCCTGGTGCGCCGGTTAACGGCAAGTTCAAGTCAAAATTCCCGCCCGGCCCGTGCGTCTTACGGCTAATGGCCGTAACGATGCGTAATGGCTCCACGGCGGCAAAACCGTGCAACGCATTGGCCCAGGCAACAGCCATTTTATCGTAGCCTCCTTGGTTAGGATGTATGCCATCGGAGAGATCGGACGCCTGCAAAACCGAGTGCATATCAAGGAAATGAAAGTTCGAGCCTTGAGCGGCGACGATTCCGGGAATGGCATTGTTATACTGCACCTGGACGGCTTCCACATTTGGATTATCCGTTCGCGGAATAAGGCTCGCTACGATGACTTTGGCATTGGGCCGATTGCTTCTAATTGTTGTGAGCAGGGTTTGCAGCGCGCTTTGCATCTGTGTGGCGGTCAGTCCTTGGTCGGAATCATTCGTCCCGATGTGTAGAAGAATCAGATCCGGATAAATCGCGGCGCGTCCAGTATCCTGGCCTCCATCGAGCCAATGCCCGCCATCGCTGGTGTCATCCGCCGGATCGGATGAAACCAACCCAGTTAGATTCCCGTCGATCTGATCGATGCGATAACCGGAGTGACCTTCGTGGTGATTCTGGCCGGCAGCGGTAAGCGCCGCGGTGGAATTGTTTGTTGCTGACCCGACAAGGTTGAATGTATCGCCGGCGTTGGTGAGAAGAAAATATAATTGCGCGCGATAGCCGCCTCCTGTCCCTGCCATTCCGTCTGTGATCGAGTCACCGAAGGGCAGAATTTCGCCGATCGCAGTTGCGCCAAAAGCGCGATGAGAATCAGGCAGAAACACTGCCAGACCGATTACAAATAGATAAGTGGCCAATAATTTTATTACTCGCATACAATGTTAAAACATTCGGGGAGGCACGAAAGACCGGATGTATACTTAAGGCAATTCCTATTTTTTTAGAGGAAAAATAGGAACCACTTAAAGTTTGATAACTAAGCTTATTTAATTTGCAGTTAGGACAAGATGGTCTATTAACTGCCGCATGGACTTGTCCCTTAACAAACTAAAAGAAGCAATAGCAATTCGTACACAAATTGAAACGCTGGAGAGACGTCTCGCTGGTATCTTCGGATCTGGCGGAGCCTCGAGTCCGCGCCCTTCTTCGCCAGGCGCTGGACGCCGACGTTCGATGTCTGCGGCTACTCGTGCAAAGCTTTCTGCAGCAGCCAAGGCACGTTGGGCAAAACGCCGCGGTGGTCGCAGCGCTGCTAGTGGCGCTACCAAATCAAGCAAGAAAGGCGGTTTGACTCCCGAAGGTCGTCGCAAGCTTTCCCAATTGATGAAGGCGCGATGGGCCGCGCGCAGGCGAGCGCAAGGCAGGAAGTAGCCTTTCGCTCTGCGTTAGGATCTCTGACCTGCTCGATTAGTTAAATGCTAATCGAGTAGGTTACCTCCTTCAGTTTTTCTCTCGCTCGGAGCGCACCGCAGCTAGTCGAGAAATATCTCGACATTGTCGGACATACAAAGTTCTCCGGACTGCCTCGAAGCAACAGGAATTGGACTGCGCCGCTTGCGCTCCTTTGTCATTCCGAGCGAAGTCGAGGAATCTCATATTGTTTGCGCCAGCAGTGAGCCAGCAGGAGATGTCTCGACCAGGCTCGACATGACAGAGATTGGTATCGCGCTCAGCGGTTGACCATCTGCATGGCTCCTTCGGAATAACGCATTCCGGCAGCGGCGCCGCGTGGCGTCACCTCATCAATCCGCGCAAGATCTTCACTCGTTAGGACAACATCGAGCGCACCGATATTTTCCCAAAGATACTTGCGGTGCTTGGTTCCGGGGATCGGAACAATGTCTTCACCCTGTGCCAGCACCCATGCGAGCGCGAGTTGCGCGGCGGTGCACTTTTTCTCGCGCGCGATTTCGGAAACGCGCTCCACCAGTTCCAGATTGCGCTTGAAGTTTTCTCCCTGGAAACGCGGCGATGTGCGGCGGTAGTCGTCCGTCGCCAAATCCTCAACCTGTTTGATCTGCCCCGTCAGAAATCCGCGGCCCAGCGGACTGTAAGGCACGATACCTATGCCGAGCTGGCGACATAGCCCGAGACACCCTTCCTCTGGATCGCGCGACCACAGGGAATATTCCGATTGCAGCGCCGTGATGGGATGCACGGCATGGGCGCGCCGGATTGTTTCCGGACTCGCTTCCGACAGGCCAAGGTATCGGACCTTCCCTTCGCGCACCAGCTCCGCCATCGCGCCGATCGTCTCCTCAATCGGCGTCTCGGGATCAACACGGTGTTGATAGTAAATGTCGATCACTTCCACATCGAGGCGTCGCAAGCTTGCTTCACACGCTTGGTGCACATAGTCCGACTTTCCATTGACAGAACGCCATGTAGGCCTGTCCTGGTCGCGCACGATACCGAACTTCGTCGCCAGGATAATTTTACCGCGATGACCTTTCAGAGCGCGACCGACAAGTTCTTCATTCGTAAACGGCCCATACATGTCGGCCGTGTCGAAGAAGGTGATTCCAAGGTCGAGCGCGCGATGCAATGTCGCGATCGATTCTTCGTCGTCGCGGCCACTGTAAAAATCCGACATGCCCATGCAGCCGAGACCCAGGGCCGAGACGACCGGCCCGCCGCGTCCAAGTTTACGTTGTCGCATAGCAAAAGAAATGTGGCGCAAGTTTTCAACTTGCGCATTTGATTGATTCGCAAGTCATAAACTTGCGCCACTCTTCAAGTCTGGCCGATCCACGTTCTCGGCGCTACATCGCACCAGCGGTCGCGGATTTCCTGAAATTGTTCGTGCGCTAACGGGCCGCCTTCCAACAAAGCAGCATTTTGTTTCCAACGTTCCGGTTTTGTTGTGCCGACGATGGCGAGATGAACGCCGGCAACGCTCAGCGCAAAACGCAGAGCTACCGAGACAGCTTTATCCAGCTTCGAAGTTCGCAAAAAAGGATAATCAAGTTTGCGCAAGCGTTCCCAGTATTCGTGATGATATCCACTCGAGGGCGTGTGATTGGTCTTCCATGCGACATTGGCGATTGGACGTTTCGCCATCACGCCCATTCCACGTTCCCGGGCCAACGGGAGCGCCATCTCGATAGCCTCCTGGTCGGCGATGTTGATGGAAGTTTGCAGCGAATCAAAGGCGCCGCACTCGGCGGCATAATGCGCGGCATGCCCGTCACCGCTGTAGCCAATGTAACGTGTATGACCGCGCTCTCGCGCCGTCTGCAATGCGGCAATTGCTTCTCCTTTTCGCAAAACACTCTCGTCACAACTATGTAAGTGCACGATGTCGAGATGGTCCGTCTGAAGCCGTCGCAAACTGCGCTGGATACTTTCCAGAAGAGAATCCTTCGACCAATTCGCGCCGCTTTCCGCTCCATGCGGATGACCGCACTTGGTGAAAAGAAAATAGTCATCGCGCCGATTGCTCACTGCGCGTCCGATCATTTCTTCGCTGTTGCGATAACACTCGCCGGTATCGATGACATTGAGTCCGGCATCGAGTGCACTACGGAGCAATCGATCCACCGTCTGCTGATCTGCTTCCTCGTATCCAATCTCCGACGCACCGAAGCCAAGCACAGAGACGCGCATGTCTGTTTTGCCGAACTGGCGCGTTTCCATCGGCGCAAGTTAGCCCGCGTTTCTAAGTTGTCATCCCGAGCGAAGCGAGGGACCTCGCGAATCAGTGCTCATTTCTTTCGCTGCGAGAATGCGGAACTGAATCTGCATTTGTGAGGTTCTTCGCTTCGCTCAGAATGACATTCGGGGTGGGTCCGCTCCCTTTCTCGATTCGTCCGATTACTTTCGCTTTCAATTGGTGGGCTACCGATTTCGCATCGCGTTCCCTAACGATCACCACCATCCCGATTCCCATATTGAAAACTTGAAACATCTCGCTGCGATCGACTTTTCCGTACTCTTGCAGAATCTGGAAGATCCTCGGAACCCGCCAGTTTTTCGTCTCGATCACAGCGTCGCAATTTTTTGGCAGAACCCGCGGAAGATTATCGATCAAGCCGCCGCCGGTGATGTGTGCAAGCCCCTTAATCACTCCGGCCGCAACTCTGGCGAGCGACGGCTGATAATTTTTGTGGGTGCGCAGCAGTTCCTCGCCAATTGAGCTCGTTAGGCCAGCAATTCGCGAGCTCGGTTTTAACCGCATCTTTTCGAAAAGAATTCTGCGTGCCAGCGAGTAGCCATTGGTATGCAGGCCATTCGATGGAAGCCCGAGCACGACATCGCCGGGTCGAATCCGGCTCCCATCGATTATTTTCGGGCGATCGACCACGCCGACAATACAACCGGCCAAATCGTATTCTCCCTTGCCATACATCCCTGGCATCTGTGCCGTCTCGCCGCCAATTAATGCACAGCCCGCAGCGCGGCATGCCTTCGTGAACCCCCGCAGAATTTGATCGAAAACACGCGGCTCCAACTTCTCCGCGCCGATGTAATCGAGAAAGAAAAGCGGACGCGCGCCGAGAACGGCAATGTCGTTAACGCAATGGTTTACCAGATCGGCGCCGACGGTATCGTGCCGAGCCGTCGCGAATGCGACCTTTAGCTTGGTCCCGACGCCATCGACGCTCGCGACCAAAACTGGCTCGCGCATGCCGTCGAAATTCGGCGCGAATAAGCCGCCGAAGCCACCAACTTTTCCCAAAACTTCCGGTCCGTGTGTTTGCCTAACGAGTCGTTGGATCTTGCTCTTGATGCGATTCCCCAAATCAACGTCAACGCCTGCACGCGCGTAAGCTTTTGTCTTCTTTCTCTGGTAGGGGCGGTTCACCGAACTGCCCGGGCGATTGGGGTCAATCGCCCCTACCTTCGGCGTCATTACTTTAGATCTGCGAACAACGTCGGATGCGCTGCATCTGCCGCGAGCGCTTTGGCGCGGGCTTCGCGTTTTTCCATAATGAACTTGTCCAGCGCCGGATCGACGGGCAGGGGATAATTGCCAGTAAAACAAGCGAGGCAAAATTCATTCACCGGTTTTCCGGTGGCGCGAATCATTCCTTCGACATCCAGATACCCCAGGCTATCGACTCCGAGATATTCGCAGATTTCGTCCATCGGTAGCTGATTCGCGATCAACTTCTCTGGATCGGGAAAATCGATCCCGTAATGACACGCGAACCGATGCGGCGGACAGCTCACACGCATATGCACTTCCTTGGCGCCAGCCTCGCGCAAGTTCACCACACGCGCGCGCGCAGTAGTGCCGCGCACGATGGAGTCATCGATCACCACCACGCGTTTCCCTTCCACCGCTTCCTTGATCAAATTCAATTTCACGCGCACATCGAAATCGCGAATGAGCTGGCTCGGCTGCAGAAACGTGCGGCCAATATAGTGATTACGCACAAATGCGTGTTCGAAGGGAATGTTCAGCTCATGTGCGAAACCAAGCGCCGCGTAGTTCCCCGAATCCGGCACCGGCACAACGATGTCCGCTTCGACCGGAAACCGGCGCGCCAGCTCGCGTCCCATTTCCGTCCGCACCTTTGCCACGTTAACACCGCCGATGATGCTGTCCGGTCGCGCGAAATAAACATACTCAAACATGCAGAAGGCATGCTGCTCTTCGCGAAACGGCCATTCCGATCGAATGCCATCCTCGCTGATGATGAGCACTTCGCCCGGTTCGATTTCGCGAATGAATTCGGCGTGGATCAAGTCGAACGCGCATGTCTCCGAAGCGAGCACGTAAGCGCCATCAAGTTTCCCGAGCGAAAGGGGACGGAACCCAAACGGATCGCGCACACCGATGATTTCGCGTTCGCTCATAATAATAAGCGAGAACGCTCCCTCGATCCGGCGCAATGCGCTCAGCACGCTCGCGCCATTGTCCGCCGGCTTCGCCAGCAAATGCAGAATAATTTCGCTATCGGCCGTGGTTTGGAAAATGGAACCTTTGCGTTCCAGCTCATCGCGCAAGAGATCGGCGTTAATGAGATTACCGTTATGTCCGATCGCCATCTGGCCGCGGAAGCAATCGACCACGAACGGTTGCGCATTTTTTATCGTGCTCGAACCGGTCGTCGAATAGCGCGTGTGGCCGAGCGCGCGTGTGCCTTTCAATTTCCCCAATTCATCCGCGCCAAACACCTGCGAGACGAGGCCCATGTCGCGATGAAGCTGGAAGGTGGAACCGGGCCCGTTGCTCGTCACGATACCGGCGCTTTCCTGGCCGCGATGCTGCAATGCAAAGAGTCCGTAATACGTCAGCACCGCGGCATTCGGATGGCCAAACACCGCGAAGATGCCGCATTCGTGTGTGGGGTAGGGCGAGGACTCGCTCACGGTATATTATACTGGTTCTGGCGCCCGCCGCGAATCTTCGATGATGTTTCGAATGGAATTGAACCAATCGTCGTATAACTGGGCGATTGGCCACGAGAATTCCTCGCCATTGGTCCGAATGGAAAGATTTTCTCCTCGGACCAAGCCAAGCCTTTGAAACGGAATCTTGCGTTTACCGAGCAAATCAGAAACGTCCGCGACTTTTTCTGGTGCCACCGAGATCACGACGCGCGATTGCGCTTCGTTGAACAGCGCTGTAGCCGCGTCCCTGTGGGACGCGTCGGCGTCGCCCACAGGGCGACGGCTACAATCAATTTCCGCGCCTAACAAATGATCAGGATTGAAACAACACTCGGCCAGCGCAACCGCCAGTCCGCCCTCAGAACAATCATGCGCGCTTTTGACAAGTCCCGCGCGAATCATCTCACGCACAATGTTCTGCACGGCGAGTTCTAATTCGATATTCAATCTCGGCGGCAATCCTTCTTTGCGTCCATGACACACTTTCAAGAAATGTGATGCGCCAAGTTCGCTTCCCAGTTCTCCTATCAGGAAAATTTCGTCTCCCGATTCCTTGAAAAATTGCGTCGTGATGTGCTCTTCTTTTTCGATCAAACCGACCATTGCAATCGTCGGCGTCGGATCGACAGCGCCCGTCGGACTCTCATTATATAGAGAGACGTTGCCTCCGACGACAGGCGTGCCGAATGCGCGACACGCTTCCGCTGCCCCTTCAACTGCTTCGCGCAATTGCCAGAAAATTTCCGGTTTGTACGGATTGCCGAAATTCAAATTGTCGGTCACCGCCAGCGGCTTGGCGCCGGAGCACGTGAGATTTCGCGCCGCTTCCGCCACCGCGATGCGCGCTCCTTCGCGCGGATCAAGCGCGCAGTAAAGCGAATTGCAATCGGTTGTCGCGGCTAGAATTTTATTCGCTTTGCGCACGCGGAAAACGGCGGCATCCGATCCCGGCCACACCACCGTGCCGGTTCGCACCATGTGATCGAATTGTCGATACACCCAATTCTTGGACGCGATCGACGGAGAGCGTAGTAATCGTCGCAGGGCACGCGCGTTGTCTATTTCCGGCACCGACGAAAGATTCAGAGGCAGAATCGTGGTCGGTGATTTCGCTTCGCGCGAATAAAGCGGCGCTTCTTCTGCCAGTGGCTTTGCTGGAATTTCCGCCGCAATACTGCCGTTATTGCGCACGCGCATCATCCCATCGTCGGTCACACGTCCGATCTCGGCACAAGTCACGTCCCATTTCTCGAAAACTTCACGCACAACATTTTCCTGTCCGCGTTTTGCGATGATGAGCATACGTTCCTGCGATTCGCTTAACAGGATCTCATACGGCGTCATTCCGGATTCGCGTTTCGGAACTTTGGCCAGATCGATCTCGATTCCGGTGCCGCCGCGGCTTGCCGTCTCGCAGGTGGAGCAGGTAAGACCAGCCGCTCCCATATCTTGAATTCCAGCCACCGCATCGCGCGCGAGTAATTCGAGACACGCTTCGAGCAAAAGCTTTTCCTTGAATGGATCGCCGACCTGAACAGCCGGCCGATCTTCGCGTGACTCTTCGGTCAATTCGCGCGAAGCAAATGCCGCCCCGGCGAGACCATCGCGTCCGGTTTCCGCGCCGACGTAAAAGACCGGATTGCCAATTCCTCTTGCCGCGCCGCGCGCGAGCTGTTCGTGGCGCAGCACTCCCAGACAAAAAACATTCACCAGCGGATTGCCCTCGAAACTTTTGTCGAAATAAATTTCGCCGCCGATCGTGGGAACGCCGATGCAATTTCCGTAGTGCGCAATTCCGGCGATGACGCCCGCGAAAAGTCGCCGATTCGTTTTCATTTGCGCTTCGTCGTCTCCGCAAGCGATCGGACCGAAACGCAGCGAATTGAGCAAAAATTCCGGCCGCGCGCCCATCGTAAAAATGTCGCGAATGATTCCGCCGACGCCGGTGGCCGCGCCTTGGAACGGTTCGATCGCGCTCGGGTGATTGTGGCTTTCGATCTTAAACGCAATCGCCCAACCATCGCCGATGTCGACAACACCCGCGTTTTCTTCACCCGCCCTAACTAGTATGTTCGGTCCCGTCGTTGGGAATTTCTTCAGCTCTTTGCGCGAGTTTTTGTAGGAACAGTGTTCGCTCCACATCACGGAAAAAATTCCCAGCTCAGTGAAGTTCGGTTCGCGCCCGAGAATTTTTTTGATGCGTTCGTATTCCTCCGGCGTGAGCCCGTGCTTGCTCACAACCTCAGGCGTGACTTCAGGTTCGGCGGTCATCGATTGCGCACGTTAGCTGATGCGATCATCTACTCAAATCGGCGAGGAGAGTCAGCGGCTTTTTTTCGTTGGCCGGCTTTACCAGGTGGCGCAAATTCCAAGTGTGGAGCTTTCGACTCTCGCCAATGTTGCCACGGCGCTGACTGTCATCATAGGCGTCATTTTTGGCGTAATCGAAGCACAACGCGCGCGCCGCACTCGGCGAGAACGTGCCGCGATTGCTGCCGTACGCGCCATTCTCGTTCCCGAATGGATGCGATCGATGATCGTCGTGCACAGCATTCCCGATGGTTCAACCGCTGAAGCGATTGAATCGGATGCGCGCGTTCTTGAATCGGCCCACGCGGTCGCGCTCATTCTCGAGGGACTTGGCTATTCGGTTTACGCGCGAGTGGTTCCGTTGCAGGTGGTGGCCGATCTGGTTGGCGGAACCGTCCGTCTGGCCTGGCGCAAATTGCGCCCGTACGCCGAAGAAGAACGCAGGCGGAGCGGTTCCCAAAAGACGTTCGAATGGTTTCAGTGGCTCGCCATTCAACTGGAGAAACATTCGCCAGGGAAAACTGATCTGCAGATCGGTGCGCAGGAAGCGTATCGAGATTGGAAACCGTAGCCTTCCTTCCTCTGTCATCCTGAGCGAAGCGAAGGACCTCGCAAATAAGTGTGTGATCTGCGAGCTGCATTGGCGCGGAATTATTCGTGAGGTTCCTCGCTTCGCTCGGAATGACAGAAAAGTTGGAGAGTTCCACGAGTTGCGTTCCCGCAACAAATCGCAGAACATTGCCAATGGCTTTTGACCTGAAAGAAGTTGTCGCGGCGCGGCTCGGAGAAAACTACGAGCTGCACGAGCGCCATCTCAATCGCACGCTTGTGGCCGCCCAACGCGTGATCGGTTTCGACAAAGTCTATGCGCGGGCCGAGGGCGCATACCTCTACGATATGGACAACAATCCGTATCTCGATTTCCTGAGCGGCTACAGCGTCTTCAATATCGGCCGCAACCATCCTGCGGTCCAAAAAGCGATCCGCGACGTGCTCGACCTCGATTTGCCCAACATGGTGCAGATGGATTGCTCGCTCCTGAGTGGCTTGCTCGCAGAAGCGATCACCAAACGCACGCCGCCGCATCTCGATGCGGTTTTCCTTTGCAACTCTGGCACCGAAGCCATGGAAGGTGCGCTGAAATTTGCGCGCGCCGCCACCGGTAAACAGCGGATGATATCTCTCGAAAGCGCGTTTCACGGGTTGAGCCTCGGATCGCTTTCGCTCATGGGCTGCGAAAGTTTCACCGAAGGTTTCGGGAAATTAATGGAAGGTTTTGAGACGCGAATTGCGCTCGACGATTTGCCGGCGCTCGAACGCGAACTTTCGAGGCGCGATGTTGCCGCCTTCGTCATCGAGCCGGTGCAGGGCAAAGGTTGTAAGTCACCGGCCACTGATTTCTTCGTGCGCGCGCAGGAGCTTTGCCGCAAATACGGGACGCTCCTGATCTCCGACGAAGTGCAGACTGGTCTTGGTCGCACCGGAAAAATGTTTGGCTTCCAGCATTGGAATCTCGAACCCGACATCATCACCCTGGCGAAGACGCTCAGCGGCGGCTATGTCCCGTGCGGCGCGATCGTGACCCGGCGCGACATCTACCAGAAAACTTTTAGCCGCATGGATCGTTGCGTCGTTCACTCCACCACGTTCGGTCGCAATAACCTCGCCATGGCCTGCGGTCTGGCTGCACTCGACGTCATCGACAACGAAAAACTGGTCGAGAACTCGGCGAAGATGGGCGCGATGATAATGGAACGTGTCGACGCCTTGCGCTCGAAGCATTCGTTCATCAAGGAAGTGCGCGGCAAAGGTCTGATGATCGCGATCGAGTTTCATCAGCCTAACGAGTTTAAACTGCGCATGGCATGGAAGCTTCTTCATAAGGTCGACAAGGTCCTTTTCGCGCAAATGGTCGTGTCGCAATTACTCGCCAAACATCGCATTCTCACGCAGGTCGCCGGTCACGCCATGGACGTGATCAAGATTCTGCCGCCTCTCATTATCACGGAGCGTGAGGTGAACATGTTTGTCGATGCGCTCGATGCCACGCTCGCAGAGTGCCGCAAATTTCCGGGCCCGATGTGGGAGTTGGGCAATAATTTCGTGAAACACGCTTTGCGCTCCAAGCGCGCCGGCGAGCAACGCAATCCGGTTCCGGTCTAGGCTGTGGCGGAGATAACAAAACGCACGCCCCCAGGTATTCGCCCGGTTCAACGTGATCGGTTGAGCTGGCACAAGTTTTCCGCCGAGCCAAAACGCCTGGAGCACATGGAATTTCGGCGCTGCGGCAAGTCGGGCCTTAAGCTTCCTTCGATTTCGTTAGGCGCATGGGAAACCTACGGTGGTTATCGCGGCGCCGAACCCACGCGCGAGTGCGTCTTTGGCGCCTTTAATCTTGGTATCACGCATTTCGATCTCGCGAATAATTACGGCACGCCACCAGGTCGCGCCGAGACATTTGTCGGCCGTGTCCTTCGCGAGATGCCGCGCGAAGAAGTAATCATCTCCACAAAAGCGGGCGGGGAGATGTGGCCCGGCCCGTCCGGTCAGGGGGGATCACGAAAACATTTGCTCCAGAGCATCGATCAATCGCTGCAGCGGCTCGGCCTGGACCATGTCGATATTTTTTTCGCGCATCTTCCCGATCCCGAAACGCCCTTGGAAGAAACGCTCGCTGCGCTTGAGCATATCGTGCAGAAGGGGAAGGCACTGTATGTCGGTCTTAGCCATTATCCGCGCGCCACTGTTGAAGAAGCTCTTGAATCGACCCGGCTATCGTCTGTGACGCCGATCAATATTTTTCAAACCAGTTTCAATCTTTTCCATCGCGAGTCTGAAGAAGACTTGACGGCTATCGCGCGAAATGCCGGTCTCGGAGTTGTTGCTTGTTCGTCACTTTCGCAAGGATTGTTGACCACGAAATATCTCGATGGGTTTGCAGAGGAATCGCGCGGCGCCAAAGTCTGGTCGGAGCAGCAGCGCGCTGCTGTTACGCCTGCGCTCAAAGAACGGATCCGCAAACTGAACGAGATTGCCCAGACTCGCGGACAAACGCTTCCGCAGATGGCGATCGCCTGGGTATTGAGCCAGCCCGGAGTTACCAGCGCCCTTATCGGTGCTTCCGAGCTCGAGCAAATCGAAGAGAATGTTCTGGCGTTGAACAACCTGAATTTTTCTGAGGAAGAGCTTCGTCGTATCGATGAAGTTGTGGCGGAGTAAACCGTATTTTTCCTTCCTTTCTTCATAGTTCACACTAGACTCGTCGGTTCCATGTTCTCCCGGACAGCGCTACGAATTCTCTTTTGCGGCGCCGTTTGCAGTTTTCTATTTAGTTCGGCGGTTTCTCTTTTCGCTTACTATATCGGCCATAGTCAATGGCCTCCGCAGAGCACGATCGTCATGCAATTGGAGCTGGGCGCGACGCAAGTAGATCTCGATGACGGTTTCGCCACATGGGATGACTCAGCCGCAAATGCACTAGCGTTGTGGAATGCGCACCTGGAAGTTGTGCAGTTCGCCAACGTCCTTCATTCGAGTACTGCAAAAGCGTCGGGCGATGGCATCAATTCCGTCTTTTTTTCCAATTCCGTCTTCGGCGATAGTTTTGGAGGAGACACGCTGGCCGTCACCGTAGTCTTGTACGACCAGGATACTTACCTGGTGAGTCGCGAAGCAGATGTTGTTGTAAATGAGGCTTTCAGCTTCAACTCTTATCGCGGCGCGCTTAAGCCTGGCAGTGCGACGAGCAGAGTTTACGACATTCATCGGGTTTTTCTCCACGAATTCGGACACGTTCTGGGTTTGGATCATCCTGATGAATTAGGTGAATCGGTCGTTGCCATCATGAACTCAGTCATCAGTAATCTTGATCATCTCGCGGCTGATGACATCGATGGTGCCGCGGCGCTTTACGGAATCTTCGTCTCGTCTGAGAAAATAGTTAAGCGCTTCGTAGGACAACCCGTGAGCTTTCAGATCACAACAAACGTCCCAGCCACATCCTACGCCATCACGAGCCTTCCTCCCGGACTCAGGTTGGACTCACACACGGGTCTCATTACCGGTACGGTCGCCCTCAGCGGGAATTATGACAATCTTGACGAAGTAATTGTGCATGGACGCAGATCGGTGCGATCCGACTTCATCACGTTCTACGTATCGCCGGATCCGCCGCCACCAAACCTCCGTGCTACATTCTACTTCACGGCTAATCGCTTGCTGGTCGATCCACCTCGCAAACGTATCTATGCATCAGTTGCGGAGTCCGACAGCATAGCTGTCATCGATACGACCTCATTATCACTGATTAAGACCATTCCGGTGGATAGTAAACCTTATGGCATGGCAATCTCGCTTGATGGAAAGAAGCTCTTCGTAGCGGGACTCAGAGACATCGATCCGACCATCGGAGTGATTGATCTGGAGGCGCTTTCCACCCGGCCGAGCCTCCATGTTCCCTTTCGCAGTTATGATATCGCCGCTGGCACTGACAATCGTTTGTTTGTTAAATCCGTCGATTCGCTGATCGCGCCGATCGATAGTATTACCGGCGCGATGCTCACGCCCTTTTCGACGTCGGTCTACCAGGACCATATGGAGATTAGTCCCGACCTTAGGACTCTTTATGCCGGTCAGGGGAGATTTCTATTCGTTCGATGTCAGTAGTGAATCGCCATCGTTGCTACAGCAAGCTCGCTACGATGGGAACGTCCGCTTTAAGATAAATCGGGACGGAACGTTTCTTTGCATTGGCGAAGGCGCACGGGATCGGGCGACAAAAGTTTCGGCGAATGATCTTCACCTCAAGCTTGGCGAATATGTCCTACCCGATGCCAATCTACTCTCCGGGCCGCTGGCGCTCGGACCGGTTACTCTTTCGCCTGACGATGCAATCACTTTCGTGGGGACTTTCACTTATCTTGCCTATAACTCTCCTGCGACGGCAGCAGTCGAACTTTTCGATACCTCCACCGCGAGGTTTCGGCGAAAAATTTCTGCTGGGACATTCATTCCGGCTGAACTCGTCGTCGACGGCGTTGGGCGGTACCTGTTCGCTCCATCAAGTGATGAGGAGTACGTTCCGCAGTTGCGCATTTACTCCACAGGAAGTACTCCATCCGAGCATCCGGCGAAGCCGAGGAGCCTTCTTAATGTCTCGACAAGATTGCAGAGCCAAACCGGGGACAATGTCTTAATCGGTGGGTTTATTATTTCCGGAACACAGCCGAAAACAGTAGCCGTTCGCGGTATCGGACCATCCCTTCCTGTGGCAAGCCGTTTGGCGGACCCTGTTATTCGCTTGTATGACAAAGACGGCAAACTGATCGGTTCTAGCGACAACTGGAATTCGAATCGATCGAAGATTCTTTTCTCTGGATTAGCTCCACAGGATGAACATGAAGCGGCCATTGTCATCACTTTGGCTCCCGGGAATTACACAGCCATACTCAACGGCGTGGATGGCGGAACAGGTGTGGCGTTGGTTGAGGTTTACGATTTGACTTCCGATAGCGATTCGAAGCTCGCCAACATTTCGACGCGAGGCAGAGTCGAAACCGGCGATAACGTCATGATTGGCGGCTTCATTATTGGGGGCACTCAGCCAACGAAAGTAATTATTCGAGCGCTTGGTCCTTCTTTGACGAACGCTGGAGTGCCGGGAGCTCTCCAGGATCCGATGTTGGAATTACACGGCAGTAACGGCGCGCTCATCCTTCAAAACGACAATTGGCACAGCACCCAACTACGACGACATCGTGGCCACAGGTATTCCGCCGGAAGATGTTCATGAGGCGGCCATTGTCGCTACGCTCAACCCCGGGGCTTACACAGCGATTGTCCGCGGCAAGAACAACACGGCCGGCGTTGCGCTTGTTGAAGTGTACAATCTCGAAACGAATTAGGAAAAAGTGGAGGCAAGGGGATTCGAACCCCTGACATCCAGCTTGCAAAGCTGGCGCTCTACCAACTGAGCTATGCCCCCGACATTGATGAATGCGGAATGTAGAGTGCGGAATGCGGAATGCAATCTAGAGACAAAAGACTGGAAACTTCCCCGCATATTCGGCAGAAACCCGGATATGAAATTATCTCTCATCGTTTTGGCGGCGCTAACGCTCGGGTGCGCGAGTCTTCTTGGGCAGGGTAAGATTGATCTTCAATTGAGCGACTCGATTCACGACATCCTGGACAGGAATGTCGGCCAAACGCTCGAGCTGCGTTTGCGATCGGGCGAGAAAATCGGTGGGAAAGTTGAGAAATTGGGCGCTAAACTTGTTCATTTATCGGAGCTTTCAGGCGCCGAGTTTTATGACGCGGTCGTGGCAATTGACGATGTCTCAGCTGTCGTCGTGCGGGTGAAGAAGTAGGGGCAGGGCGCGCGTCTCAAATGCCAGTCCGGCCCGGACCGCCTAACGGATCGTCTCGATCCGTTTCTGCAACGGGGTAGGGCGCGTGTCTCGCGCGCCTAACGAGGCGTCTCGCCTCGTTTCCAAGAGTTTTTAGAAAATCAGAAAGTATCGGAGCGAGACGCTCCGATACACGGGCGAGACGCCCGCACTACCCGGGCTTTGGCGCGACCGGCGGTCGCGCCCTACCAAAAAAGAAATGCCGGATGGCATTTCGGCCATCCGGCATTTTGTCGATACCAGCAATTACCAGCAAAGACTGAATTGTGCGTTATCCGTCGTTTCTCTGAGCTCGGTTTCTTTCGATTCCAGAGGCTTAACGGCATGTCCCATTGGATGATCAATTGATTAACCCAAAGGATTTAGCCGTCGACCTAGTGCAAATGCACCGAGAATCGTAATTCGAGAATCGAGATTCGGAATTGCTTCCATTCGCGATGTGACGATTTAACGAATAGGGCGCTTCGCGCTTTCTCCTTAGAAAGGAGGTGATCCAGCCGCAGGTTCCCCTACGGCTACCTTGTTACGACTTCATCCCAGTTACTGCTCATAGCGTAATCGACTGCCTCCCTTGCGGGTTGGCGCGCCGGCTTCGGCTACAAGCAACTTCCATGATGTGACGGGCGGTGTGTACAAGGCCCGGGAACGTATTCACGCCGTCGTAGCTGATACGGCATTACTAGCGATTCCGGCTTCATGGAGTCGAGTTGCAGACTCCAATCCGAACTGGGCCCAGTTTTGATAGATTTCCTCCACCTTGCGGTCTCGGATCGTTCTGTACTGGGCATTGTAGTACGTGTGCAGCCCTGGCCGTAAGGGCCATACTGACTTGACGTCGTCCCCACCTTCCTCCCCGTTTCACAGGGCAGTCTGAACAGAGTGCTTCCCAATAAAGGGAGTGGCAACAGTTCACAGGGGTTGCGCTCGTTGCGGGACTTAACCCAACATCTCACGACACGAGCTGACGACAGCCATGCAGCACCTGTGCAAATTGTGTCTTTCGACACTCACGCGCTTTCACGCGCTTAGAGATGCATGTCAAGGCCAGGTAAGGTTCTTCGCGTTGCATCGAATTAAGCCACATACTCCACCGCTTGTGCGGGCCCCCGTCAATTTCTTTGAGTTTTAATCTTGCGACCTGTACTCCCCAGGCGGCACGTTTAACGCGTTAGCTCCGGCGCAGAAGGGGTCGAATCCTCCCACACCAAACGTGCACCGTTTACTGCCAGGACTACCGGGGTATCTAATCCCGTTTGCTCCCCTGGCCTTCGTGCCTCAGTGTCAGGAACTGTCCAGAGACCCGCCTTCGCCACTGGTCTTCCTCATGATCTCTACGCATTTCACTGCTACACCATGAATTCCAGTCTCCTCTCCAGTCCTCAAGCACCGCAGTATCGAATGCAGTTTCGGAGTTAAGCCCCGAGATTTCACACCCGACTTACGGCGCCACCTACGCACCCTTTACGCCCAATGAATCCGAACAACGCTTGGGACCTCTGTATTACCGCGGCTGCTGGCACAGAGTTAGCCGTCCCTTCCTCTTCTGATACTATCAATGCACGCGCAGTTAACTGCGTGCACCTTGTTCTCAAATGACAGGAGTTTACAACCCGAAGACCTTCATCCTCCACGCGGCGTCGCTCCTTCAGGGTTTCCCCCATTGAGAAAAATTCTCGACTGCTGCCACCCGTAGGTGTCTGGACCGTGTCTCAGTTCCAGTGTGACTGGTCGTCCTCTCAGACCAGCTACCCGTCATAGCCTTGGTGAGCCGTTACCTCACCAACAAGCTGATAGGCCGCGGACTCCTCAAAAAGCGCCAGGTTGCCCCGGCTTTGATTTCAGAAAGATGTCTTCCCTCATCACATGCGGTATTAATTCGGCTTTCGCCGAGCTATCCCCCACTTTAAGGCAGATTGTCCACGTGTTACGCACCCGTTCGCCACTAGACTTTTCCCGGTATTGCTACCAGAAAAAGTCCCGTTCGACTTGCATGTCTTATCCACGCCGCCAGCGTTCGTTCTGAGCCAGAATCAAACTCTCCGTAAAAAACGGTGAGAACTCTTTGCAGAGCCTCAAAGTTTGCGTCGAATCCCGCTACGGGACCGACAAAATCTGACCATTCGATAATCTGTCTCCGCTCGTAAGCGGACACAGGTTCGTCCGATCTTAAACTAAGATTCCCTCCGCCCTTGCGGGTTTCGGGAAAATTTTTAATCAAAGAAACTCACTCCGAATTGCTTCGGAGTTGACGAAATAACGCACAATTCAATTTTCGCTGACTTTATCGCATCGCCGAATTTCGCACGTCGTGTGTGCTGTTTCGAAATCCGCGACCAAACTATCAAAGATCATCCGTTCATTCTTCGGTACACGGCAAAAACCCGCCCAAACCGTTACATCACTGTCTAACCGAGATCGGCTCAGCCCTGAGCCCAAGAAGAACACCAGCCCCATGATTGGGCCTGGACCGCTTACCGCGGGACACAGAACGTAAATGGGTTTCATAAACCCGCAACAAAAATCTTCACAGGATTTCTGAATTTCTTACCGGCTCACGCGGATTCCGGTTGGGTAGCGCGTTCGTCCCGAGCGCTGGTTTCGCCCTCAAACGGACTTTTTCAGCCTTTGCCCATCGCGGTTGGCGCATTCGAATAATTTCGCACTGACAAATCGTCGCGTGAAGTCTAGATTTTGCTTCGTGAGCGCAGCTGAAATTATCGAGCAGCTACCGAATCTTAGCGAGGCGGAGCGTCGAGCCATCCTCGATAAATTGCGCGAGCTTGCGCGAAACGGCGATGGGTTTGTCGACCTGCGATCGCGCGGCGTCAGCGAGGTCGAAGCGGCCGATCTGCGCGGACGGCTGAAAACCTTCGCCGAAGATTGGGAGCGTCCCGACGATTCCATCTACGATGAACACCCGGCGCGGTGACGTCGTTTTGGTTCTGTTTCCTAATTCCGATTTGCGAACGGCAAAGCGTCGCCCCGCGCTTGTTCTTCAACGCGACAATCTAGGCAGCGGTTTACAGCAAACTATCGTCGCGATGATTTCGAGTAATCTCGCCCGTCGCGGTCATCCCAGTCGCGTTTTCGTTGCGGCAGCTTCGGCCGAAGGCAAGGCAGCGGGAGTCAGGCTTGACTCGGTTGTGATGACGGACAATCTCGCCACCGTGCTAGAGCGCGAGATTGATTCCTTGTTGGGGCGCCTGCCCGATATCTCCGCCATCGATGCAGCGCTCAAGCACACGCTTGGTTTCTAGCGCACCCGCCGCTGCCACACCAGCGGGTCTTCAGACAAACGAAGCGCTCCGGCAAATTTCGGTCAGATCAGTGGTCTTCTTTACTCCTCCACCGCCATTTCACACGAGCTGCAAGGAATCTAAGTAATTCTGTTTCTGCTCAACGGACGAGGCCTCCATCGCCGCCTCGATTTCAACAAGCGTACTCATGGCATAAAAGGAACATCGCCGGAGCATCGAAACGAGTAAAAGATGCACGTCTCTTAGCGCGGCCCTAACCACTCGCCGAAACGAACTTTCCTCCGCTCAGCTCAATCTGTGAAATCTGCGCAATCTGTGGAGAATCTGGCGTCACGCCGAAACAGCGCCACCCGCAGCGCTGAGCGCCGTGACGTGGAGAAGGGGCATGATATCGAACAATCCCTGGTCATCTTCCACCACCATCAATCCTTTGCTGCCAACAATGATATGCTCCCGGCTGCGGACAAAAACTTTTCTTCCGCTACTCAGCTCGACCGTGAACGGCACAAACGGCGTTGCTCCGACGAGCTTTTTCAATTCCTCAAGCATGCCCGATTATCGCTTTTTGAAGATCGCTCGGCAACCGCGAAAGTGTGCAACCCATCTCCTCGATCGAAGATTCGATCGCCGGTGCGCCAACCGAAATAGGACCGCTATTTCGCTAGGTCTGCGCAGGCTGCACCTGGCCGGCGAAGCCCGTTCCTGTCGTCGCACTGGTCGCGCCTTTCGTCACCGCCGCTGTCGGCGTGCCCGCTTTTTCATGGCGCTCACCCAGATCGATGATCATACGCGCGCTCGTGTATTCGCCGAAGAACGGCGCATTCTTCGTCCTGAATTTTCGCATCGCCGGATCCAGCTCATCCTTGAGCAGCTTATCCGCGGCAGTCCTCATCCTGCGCGATGCTGCCCGTCACTTCCTTGCGTCCCACCACCGCTTCGCGTGGCTTCGAGATTAACAGCGAGTAGGCATCGATCGCCGTTTTCAGCGCCGTGATGTCCGCCTTCTCCACACCATAATCGGCCAGCGCCGCCTGGTTCGTATTCGCCAGATCATAAATCTGCTGACAAGTCGGCCCGACAACTGTTTCGCCCAAGCGCACCAGATCGCTCAGCTCAAACTTCGTTTTCCCCTGCAAAGTCGCATCGTTAGTCTTTATCGCCAGCGCATGCAGATCGCCCGTCATCGCGAGCGCTTGTTGAATCATATCCATGCGATTGCGCCGCTTCCCGCCCGCGATACCGGTCAGCGCAGTGCCCTGCACACCGGTCTTATCCTGAATGCCATCCGCATACCCGGTCAGCCTCGTCACCATATCGGCCAGGGCAGTCATCGCCGACCAGGCAGAGTTATACTTATTCATCACACCGAGCACGGCGAGGAACATCGCCAGCCTGTTTTGTTGCACCGAATTCATAATCGAAATCTCCTTGGTTAATGTTCTGGTTTGCCTAACAAGTTGCGCTCGAAACAGAGCATAAAAGACGCCATTCACCGCTATTTGGAGGTTAGCCTTCCAGTCCGCCAGTGATAACCGGGCGGACTCGCCCTGTGGCGAGGCTGACTCGGCCGTTAGGCACCCTGCCTGACGATTCATCGCCTGCGCCCGGCGGTCTCGACCGGCCACTGTTTCCAGCCGGGATATTGCCCGGCAATTCAGAGCGCTCGCTGCATCATCTGAAGAGGTCGTTGCACGACTCGGAGACGGCGTTGCACAATTCCGAGACGGCATTGTTTGACTCCGAGCCGCCATTGTTTCAATCCGAGAGGGCAATGCTCGATCTCGCGACGCCGTTGTTTGATCCCGAGATGCCGTTGTTCGACCCCGAGAGGCTGTTGCACGACTCCGAGATGCCATTGTTCGACCCCGAGAGGCCGTTGCACGACTCCGAGACGCCATTGTTTAGTCCGAGACGCGTTGTTTGACCCGAGATGCGTTGCACGACCCGAGATGCCGTTGTTTGACCGCGAGACGCCGTTGTTTGGGGCCACGTCGCTAAAATTCATTGGCAAAGGCCTTTTTCCCAAGCACTTGTGACTGTGGCCCGTTGATCCAATTCCGCCCGCATTGAGAGGTTCCCGGCAAAATCGTGAACGCACTCTCGGAATCAGCATTCCGCACTCCGAATTCCGAATTTCCCTTTCCCTCCCTCGGCCAGCCACGCCGAAGCTTCGGAGCGAAAGCGGGTCATTTCAGCTTTCAGCTTTTCAGCGTCTCAGCTTTTCTCCGGGCTGGTTTCCCACGAACCGAGTTCGAATGAACTCGAAGCAAAACCGGCTCTCAACTCAATTGACTCTCAACACTTAACCGGCGAAGGCCTGGTCGCCGCGGCGGGCGGCGACGAGTTCCGAAGTCCGCTAATCGCGGGACGCAGAACAGAGAGGGATTCACGAAATCGTCAAACAAGATTTTGTTCGTCGGATCGATTCCTTTACTCCGCCAAGAATTCTTCAATCCGATTCACCAACCGGTCTTGCTTAATCCCAACATTCCCAAACCACAAACACTCTCCAGCCAGAGAGATTGAAAGATCTACGACATATCCTTCGGTCGCGTCGACGATTTCCCTCGTGTTTGTTCTTCCAATATCGCGAATTGTTCTTAGGAGAACGCTGCCCAAAACGGCACCTATGGAGGTGCCAAAAGCACCCGTGTATTAAGACAATTTTTTTCAATTCCGGCAAAACGATTCGGGCTTTCCGGGCAGCGCCACCCAGTTGATTCTGGCGTATTTGTAGCCAAGTTGACGCACGATCTTACGCACGGTGAGTTCTGGTTGCGTATGCTTTGCTGGATGCACGACATTTATGCGCGCGCTGCTGCCGAGTAAGATTATCCATTCACAATTCGCCACGAAGCGTCTCGCCAAGTCCTGACGAATAAAGCGGATTAAATTAGACGAAATAGGGTGTAAGTTAGCGCATCTGGCCTATTCCATGGATTCGGTAATAGCCACTGCAGAGAGTTTTGGTCCAAGTGAACCCATAATAATATTGTGCGACCGAAGAAAGGCTCCATCTGCTTTTCTAAAACCTTCTGGCCATGGTCTAATGAATAGGCGTCAATCTCAAATGTAGTAAGGGCGGACTGGCGTCCAAACCGTTCAACGTCGTGTCTTGCGTTTTCCGAACTCATCTCATTGCGTTTCTAGACCCAACAACGTGACAGCGGGCTCGTAAAAGCTGATCAACTGACCGGTGCGATCGACGACTGAAAAACGAGCTACCACGGCAATCAATGTCCGGGCACCAAACTTGGACAACCCGGACATTTTGTAAGCAATCGGGAACGTAGTGGGTCATGGCTCTGCCATTCACCGTATTTCTCTGGGCGGTGATAAACATAGCCCGTAGTTATTTCCCACAAATCTAAGAACCAAAAGATCATCCAGATTATCTCGCGGCATTGTCGAGACGTCCACGATCGCCCGAGTTTTTAAGGTCGAACGTTGCGAGAGTATCCGTCAAGAGTTTCCAGTTTTCGGGAGCGGCCTCGACGTGAGTTCTTTTCAATTATCGGAACACACAAATTCCGACAAAGTTCTTTTACCTGTGGACATTCGAAGGTCGCTTTGCTGCGCGTATCCGTTATAGTAGAGCATTATAGTAACTGTGCGATGGATGTCCGGCACAAATCTTTTGAAGCCTTCGCCAAATCGATCTTCCCAGCTCGCGAAAATACTAGAGTAAATGGCTCGCCATCAAACAAAACCGGGTGAGTTTCTTCACCTGTCGAATAGGCCCGAAATCGGCTTATTGTCGGTGGGCGGCGGCCCATAACTCCGTTGCGCTTAAGGAAACGCGAGCGTGCTGTCCATAGGAGCAGAACATGGCTGCGGCCAGACATTCATTCGGTAGTCAACTAATATGAGCTGCGTTTTCCTTTATCCTTTTGGACCCGCTCCTGATGGCTAAAGTTGAACTTCGCAAAGAATCCGAAACAAATCATCTAGCTTCTTTTTCAGATCATCGGTTTGATCCGAAATGGTGAAAGAATTGGCTCTTGGGTCAGACTTGTGGTGGAGAAGGCGCTCTCGAAAATGTAAAGCCAGAAGCTGATCGAAAGTTGATAGCAACTAACCGTTATGATCCTCCTGCCGATACAGCCCTAGATATATTGAATCCAACCCATTTAGTTAGGTAATCCCACAGGGTACTTGCTTCGCGTTAAGGTTGTATCGTTTTGAACCCGGGGTGGGATTTGGTCGATATGGCGCGTTGCTATTTCTTCCTCAGAAGCTAACGAGACCATCTTATCAGGAATCCAATAGCAAGGGGAAAGAAGATTTCGAACTACACCTGTCGAAAAAACCAGTGTATCAAAACCGGATACCGTAGGACATTGGCCCTAGGGGAGCGGGCCCTAAAATAGTGACTCGCAATATTTTAGACGTAATCACTAATCCTATCTGAAGCGGCGCCGTATTTCTCCGTAGCTTCTTGTCTGACTACTTGTTCGGCTTCTGCTGTATCCTTTCGGAATTGTTCACTTACTGGATCAAAAGACTGATCTGTTGATGTTTTGATTGCAAACTTTTCAAGTCGACGCTCAACGAGCAGTTTCGCCAAATGGCCGAAATCGGATGCTTCATTGTGAAGCGGTTGGACCATATCAAGTTGCGTGTAATCATGCCCCTCTAGAATCGATCCACCGGATGCTGTCTTCAATGTGGATTTGGAAACGCTGGCTAAAGCGACCTTGAAGCTGAAGACCGAGTGCTCCCGATAGGCGATCCATGAGCTAAGAGCGCGTCGTTGGTACGTGTTGAGGTCATGTGCGTCATCCACAAGCAACATGAAATGTGATTTCTTCAGTTTCGGAATGTCTCGCGTGCAATTCAAAATCGGGACAACGATTGAAGAAAAGGTGAACGTCTGATCGTAAACGACCTCCGCCGTCTTGTGGTCATTAACAGTTCGTTGGGTCCGAAGATTTTCTTTGTCCATGAACTGCATTATTGCCGCAAAAAACGGTGTTTGTTCTGGCAGCCGGGTCTCGAAAATGAACTCAATGCGTGCTCGCAATGCTGCTTCATCAGCTCCATCCATGAGATCCGGCACGTCGGACAATGTCTTGGCTAGGTAATAAACAATCGATAGGACGAGATGATGTTCCGAAAGGACCGAGGCAGGAAATTCAGAGAGTAACTGATATTCTTTTTTGTGTGTCAGGGGCGTATTACAGGGGATGTAGACGCCGACTAGGTCGAATGGCGTTGGGTGCTTATCGCGTTTTGCTTTGAGTTGCTGCAACGGCCAACTGTTATAAAGAAGCGTCATCGATTTTCCGCAACCGCGTGCTCCGACGAGCAAGATATTTCGTTTCGATTGAATGAATCGCGAGTAGTTAAAATCCTCGATGTAATAGTCGAGTATCGTGTGCTCAGACAGGTCATTCGCGGCGACGAATTCGAAAGGATTCTTGCTATCGCTCATGTTGATATTTGCTGATCCGCGGCCGCCATCAGTGAAGTCACAAGGGTTTGGATCTCGTAGCGCGGCTCGTAGTCCGAAATTGTTCTACCTGTGTCACCCGGGATAACTTTGTCATCGAGTCGAATCGGGGGGAGATCAATAAGGAGCAAATTCCCGCGACAATGAAAATTGAATGTGATGTGCGTCTCTCGAAAAGGGGTGAGCGTAGCTGAGTAAAAACGCGCATACCGACGTTCCTGATCCAATTTTATCGCCCTTTCATATGCAAAGTCGAGAAGGGTCTCAAGCTCTTCAAGCGTTCTTCTTCTGGTATTCCCGTGTCGACATTTATTTCAACCTCGTATGTAACGAGGACCCTTTGGGTACCACGGTCAGCACGGATGTTCGTAATACTGGCATACTCGTGAAAAAGCTGGCTGTCGATCGCATGAAGGCCCTGACGTCGACGGAATTCGGATGTCCGTTGCGGGCCTTCTGCGAGTCGTCTGCGAACCGCAAAATCGCGGCAACATTTCGAAGATCGACCCGCTCGCTATGAAGCTGATCAACCTCCGAAACATCTTTTAGCGTATCGGGACCACCGCCGGATGCTTCGCCGGTGTGGGCCCTTACGACTCGCAAGACGAGGCTCTTTTCATGGCGGACGCTGGCATCCGTCCCGCGCACCCAATCAAAGATCTCGCCGATTTTTTTTTCGTGACCCTGCCGTCCGTAAAGGTTGCCGACGTCGTGAAACAAAATAACCGTTCCTAGCAAATAAAGATTGTTAGCAGACAAGCCATGTTCCTTAGCGTGGTCGGACAGCAAGAAATGCGCGTTATCGAGAACGTGACCAACATGGTCTGCGCCGTGGTCAGACAAATCGGGGTTTGCTCCGGCAATCTCCTTATAAACATCGTCGACCAGTTTTCCACGGGAAACCGTGTATATGGCCATCAACTCTTCGCCTCGCTCTTTGCCGAAAGCCTCTCGTAATCTCGATTCAAGATGCTTTTCAAATTTCCGCGTATTCCACATCTTTTTTGGGGGCTAAGTCTGAAGGATCCGATCGAATACCACTTTCGCTAACAACGGTGGAACAGCATCACCCACTTGCTGCTGCTGAAATCCGATCGATCCGCAAAACTCGTAGTCGTCCGGAAACGATTGAATGCGCGCAGCTTCACGAACTGACAGGCCGCGATGCTGCTCTGGATGGATAAGCATATTCTTACGAAAATTTCCGATGACAATTGATGGTGCATCGTAACGGAGCCGGTGATAAATGCCTGTGTGACAGCGAAAGCGGTTGGCGTAATTCCGCATCATCCGCGCTGGGATATCCTCCCAATTACCTCCTTGCGGGATGTAAGGATACCTAGCAACAACGAATTCGGCATTTCTGCTCACTAAATGGTTTGCTGAGCCAATCTGTCCATTGCGAAGATTTTTTGCGTAAGAACTCCTCGCAGTTGTCCGATACGACATCCATGACCGCGCCGCGCCGTTGAATAGAATCGGGAGATCAACAATTGCATCGCGAACTGTGGGCGGCGTAACGCAAAATGGTTTTGGAAACTGAAACGTTACACCATCGCGACTCGCTACAAGAAAGAAGCGCGCACGATCTTGTGGCAACCGAAAATCTTTTGCGTTCAAAAGGCCATGGGTAACAACGTACCCGCTGGTGTCGAGTCTATTTCCAAGCTCTTCAACAAAGATGCCGCGGGCGGTATTTTTGAATCCGCGCACGTTTTCAAAAATGATCCAGTCCGGACGTAGAGCGCGTGCAATGCGAGTGAACTCGAGAAATAACCAGTTATTTTCGTTCTTCTCGGATCGGGTTCGAAGATTCGAATATGAAAACCCTTGGCAGGGAGCGCCCCCGAATAGAATTCTCCGACCGCGGCGAGGTAACAGTCCGTTAAGGTGCTTTCCGCTGAGTTTTCGAATATCTTTGTTGATGAGATTTACTTGCGAATGATTCTGGGAATACGTCAGCGCGGCGTGCGATCCGCCTCAACAGCCAAGGCAACCTTGATGCCCGCCTGAGCGGCGCCCAAGCTCATCCCTCCAGCGCCGCAAAATAAATCTATTCCATGCATCAGAATCAATCCGTTGTTAGTCCGGGTCGACAACCGCTAGACGACATCGCGTCAAGGACCTAATCACTCGGTGCCAGTCGCGAAGGAAGAAAGCAAGCCCGCTAGGCAACCAAAGCGCTATCTCGCCTGGTGAGCTTTGTCCGCAGCTTCCTTGAGGGTTTGAAGTCTTCCTTTATCCTTTCGCATTGCTTTATCCAGCTCTCTCTCTCTTCCTTCGTAAGGTCCGGAATTTTCCGCGATACGAAGTTGAGTAAACTCAGATGAGATTCAAGAATGAAAATTGATAGATTCGTTTGCGCGACAAGTGCTTCCTTGATTTCGTGATCGGTCATATCGGCAACGTTAGCCATTTTGCCTTGCAAGACCAAGCATGAACACAAACCGGAGTTGACGGACAGTGCATGCGTAACTGCCCACCACGGCGGATTCGTTTGACGCAAAGAAGTTAAGAGCGGCAGTCACCAGTGGCGAGCGACGCAGTAGCGCTCGATCAAGAATCTTCGCTCTCGTGTTTACGGTAATGATCGACGACGGGACCGCGTAAAGCTGCGCCTCGCCACGGCGAGTCCGTCCACCGGCGAACACGCGGCCTATCTCAGATAACCCTTCGGGATTGCGAAAACGATCACGCGCCAAACAGATCAAAGTAGTCGAACCGCCGTAACGGCGATGCGGCCGCCAAAGCAAACGTCTACGTCCGCTCCCGGTGTGCGATGCCGTAGTTGGTAGTCGCCGGCATATCTAGCGGCGAGAGTGTTTTACCAGTGCGCGATCAGCGCGCAAAATGCGTTTGCGATTCATACTGAAAATGCACCTCCGCAAACTCGAATCCTTTAATACTCGAGTGATCCGGAAAACCGCCGCGCCCGTTTGCTGATCCGAGATCATGCACCGAACCGCACGCGCACTGAAAATAGCGCTGACCAAATTGGTCATACTTTGCAAAGTGTGACAGAGAGGTCCGCGAACCCTCTCTCCCAAAGCGCGGTCGTGCTATAGGTGACTCACGTATAGCGATTGGAATCGCTCGGCGAACTCGAACTCGCCTCCCCGAAACTCGACTGGTTAAACCAGTCAAGTTTTCGAGTGGACCGAGCGAGAGTGCATTGCCAGTGCGCCATCAGCGCGCGAAATGCGGTTGCGATTCATATTGAAAATGCACTCCGCCAACTCGAATGCTCAAAGCATTCGACATCTGGAACGGCAGAAGTCTGCAGACTAAACGAAATCGGCTCAGGAACTCGACTGGTTAATCCAGTCGAGTGTCAGAATCAATCATCCACTGTGCGCCACGAAGTCGCTGACCAAATGGGTCATACTTTGCAAAGTGTGACAGATGCCAATCCGCGAACCCTCTCTCAAAGCGCGGTCATGATATACGTGACTCACGTATATCGGTTCGAATCGCTCGCCGAACTCGAACTCGCCTGCCCCAAACTCGACTGGTTAAACCAGTCAAGTTCTTCGCGGCTTCGGCGCAATTTGTTCGTTATCTCATTCGGCTTTGGGACGATGATTGCGAACACGACTCACGCGCCAAGCGGATCAAAGTAGTCGAACCGCCGTCACGGCGATGCGGCCGCCAAAGCAAACGTCTACGTCCGCTCCGGGTGTGCGATGCCGTAGTTGGTAGTCGCCGGCATAATAGAGGCCGCTCTCTTCTTCGTGGCGATAGTTAAGCGGCAACGGGTTTGGATCGAGCGAACACCAGACAACTTCCGGGTCGTCCGCTTCGGGCGGGAAGGATCGGGAGGTTTACATTGTAGAACAGGCCGGCCTCGATCGGTCTCGCCATTATCTCGCGCAGGATTGGCGTGACCCATTTCACCGCACGCGCCCAATCGTAGTCGACGCCGGATTTGCGATAGTGTGACACGGCGATACCGGGCCAGCCGTGCAGGACGGCTTCGCGGACCGCGGCGACCGTGCCGGAATAATACATGTCGGCGCCGAGATTTGCGCCATGGTTGATCCCGCTCAAGACCCATTTCGCGTCGGGAACCAGGCGGAGCAATCCGAGGCGAGTGCAATCGGCCGGCGTGCCGTGAATCGCGAATCGGTCCGAGCCAGACTGGCGGTCCGACCGGACGGGCCTTTTTCGCCGCGCGGCTCGATTCGCACTCCTTCGCGCCAGGTCACAGCGTGGCTGACACCGGATTGCGGGCCGGCCGGCGCAACGATAATCGGGTCGCCGAGGGTGCGGGCCGCGCTGACCAATGCTTCGAGCCCGGGCGCGTCGATGCCATCATCGTTGGTGAGGAGAAGCTTCATCGTTAGGTGGAACCGAACGTCGAACGCTTAACGCGTAACGTAACGTCCAAATCAAAAAGACCTATGGCGCGATGTTGATGCGCGGGAGACCGGCAGTTTGGAGCTCGTTGTTCAGCGCGGGCAAGTACTGCCCGAGAAGTTGTCGGGCGCGGCAAGGACACGGCGACGCAGCGCCGTGGCTACAACTGAAACCTGTCGGTCGGCGAAGGGTCAAAGCCTTGGATCACCGGTCGAGATTGCCCCAAATTCAAACTCAAAAAATCGTGATGAACTTGACTGAATCCGCCCCCCCACGTCGCTACGGCGTGACAAGTAAAC